>JAHDCD010000009.1 GCA_020630095.1 Rickettsiales bacterium
AATGCTTTATATACATACCGATCTCCTAACTTGTTAAAAGTTAGGTGTCAGCCCCCAATTTTTATCAGTTTCTCTAAAAGCAACCTTAAAAGCCAGCTTTTCGCTATATCTTACAGGTTTTATATCTAGGTCATAATTTTCAGGATGCCTTTCCCTTGTTCCGAAAGGGTTTGCTGGCTGGCTTCTTAAGAAATTTAATTTCTCAAAAACTGTCATTGTGCTGCCATCAACTTCTACTTCGTTTAGATATCCTCTTTGGTCTCTTACTTGCATATAAAACAATATAGTTAGTAAGGGAATGTTAGAATAAATAAGTTAATTAAAAGTTAAAAAATTAAAACTTTATGCTGAGGAGTTTAATAGTAGTGGAATAATAAAATGGTGACCCCTACGGGAATCGAACCCGTGTTTCAACCGTGAAAGGGTCGCGTCCTAGACCGCTAGACGAAGGGGCCACTTTCACAGAATGCAAATTATATAACTTATTGAGGATTTATGATCAAGAGTTAATTGTTAGAAGTTTTTAAATTAGAATTTATTATAGCTTCTTAATCTTGATCAAACTGCTGTTCGGATAATAGACGTTCGCGTTCTTTTACGGCGGCAGCGATTTTATCTACAATGGCATTTACGAAATATACTTCGTTTTTAGGGTAAAAGGCTTCGGCTATAAGAACATACTGAGATATAATGATTTTTTGATCTGTTTCAGCATTCTCATTAAGCTCGTATGAGGCGATTCTTAGGATTGACCGCACCAATGTATCTAGTGATTCAAATGAATTTTGTCGGTGTAGGAATGAGCGGATAGTTTCATCTATCGCATTCATATGGCGTGTTATATGCAGTAAAGCGGCGCGGATAAATTTATTATCTGTTTTACGAACGGATACTTCTTCACCTAGCGAATGAAGTTTGAAATCTGGAAGTAATTCAATGATTTGGTTTTCAGATAGTTCGTGGAAATTATTTTCGTCGAAATTATAATATTCGGAATCTAAGGAAAAAGCATACAGCATCTGCACCGCAACAAGGCGGGCAAAACTTTTAGGCAGTGAAGTGTTTACTCTATCCATACAAAAAACCTTAAGCGCATATTCAAGCTTTGTTAGCTTGTGCGCCTATAACCACCTAATACTCTTAATTATAAGAGATTTTCCCTAAAAAGCGTTACTTCGAAAAGTTACTAAATATTAAAATACAATAACTTTGGTTAATAATTAGTTAATAAAATTAATATTATCAATAAGATTTATAAGTGCTTTTGCGCCGTAACCGCCTTTATCCTTTGCTGTGCTTGATATGCGGGCTTGGGCTTGTTCTTTATTTTCGCAAGGTAAAATAGAGTTAATAATGGCAATATTATGTTTAAGTGAGAGGTTTGTTAAGGCTCTGGCGGATTCATTAACCACAACGTCGTAATGAGTTGTAGCCCCGCGGATAACTATGCCCAATGCCAAAAACCCATCAAAATTATTTTTATGTGCGTTTATGATTTGAGGTATTTCTAGTGCTCCGGTGCAGTGTAATGTGGTTACATTATGGCCATCTGCTTTTAGGGCGGAAGATGTGTTTTCTTCTAATTCTTTTGATAATTCGGGGTAGAATCTTGCAGAAACTATGAGTATGTTTTTAGGCATATAACTTATTATATGAATAACTACGCTACAGTAAAAGATTATTTCCAACTCTTAAAGCCAAGGGTGATGACGCTTGTGGTGTTTACTGGTTTGATTGGGTTAATAATTGCGCCGGCAGAAGTTTCTTTTATTGAGGGTTTGATAGCAATATTTTGTATAGCGCTTGGTTCGGGAGCATCTGGTGCGGTTAACCAGTGGTATGAGGCGGATATTGATGCAAAGATGCAACGTACGAAGAATAGGCCAATTCCCGCGGGTAGGGTAAGCAAGGGGGAGGCGTTAGATTTTGCAATAATTGCGGCAGGGTTTTCGGTGTTCTTTATGGCATTTGCGGTGAATCTGCTTTCGGCATTTTTACTGCTTTGTGCAATTTGTTTTTATGTATTTATTTATACAATTTGGCTTAAACCGCGTACTCCACAAAATATTGTAATAGGTGGAGCTGCGGGGGCATTTCCTCCGTTAATTGGTTGGGCCGCGGTTACAGGGTCAATTACTTATGAGCCTGTTATATTATTTGCGTTAATATTCTTTTGGACTCCGCCGCATTTTTGGGCGTTGTCATTATATGCATCTGACGATTATACAAAGGCTGGAATACCAATGCTACCGGTTGTTAAAGGTGATGGGCATACTAAAAAGCAGATAGTTATTTATTCATATATAATGAGCGCTGTAGCGTTATTGCCAGCGATATTTTTAGGCTATATATATTTAGGTGTATCTGTTATATTGAGTGCATATTTTATATACCTTGCTTATAAAGTTAAATCTGGAGAGATAAAAGATGCTAAGAGATTATTTTATTACTCGATGTTGTATCTTTTTGGGTTATTCTTGGTAATAGGGGTGTTGGGAGTTTTATAGGATTATTATTATGCCACACGGAAAAGCACACGAAGAAAAGAAAGGTAAAAACAAAGCGTTATTAATATTGCTGGTATTCTTTGTGGTGGCGTTATTCTTTTTAGCGATGGTTAAAACTACGGGTGTGTAGATTTGTCTAAGAATAAAATTATCATATTATGTATAATGCCATTGCTGATGTTTATTTTGGCGTGGAATTCGGATTATCTATATAATGCGTTCTGCCGTGTTACGGGTTATGCGGGCACTACTAATAAGGGGGAGGCTGCGACTGGGGAGGTTTTGGATAGGCAGATTACTATTAAATTTAATGCAGATACGGCAGATGACTTACCTTGGGAATTTAAGGAAGATCAGAAAGAGGTTTTAGTTAATGTTGGTGAGAATAGTTTAGCATTCTTTTCGGCGGAGAATAAGTCTGTTAAGGCTACTGCGGGAACGTCTATATATAATGTTACACCGCAAAAGGTGGGTAAGTATTTTACTAAGGTTGAATGTTTTTGCTTTGAAAGGCAGGAATTAAAGCCTTATGAAGAGATAAAATTTCCTGTTTCATTCTACATTGATCCCGCTATAATTGAGGACTCCGATATGGATGACGTACGAGAGATCACCTTATCGTATGTATTTTATGTAGATAAAGAGGAGTAGCGGTTAGATCAATTGGGTCATTCGCCGACTTGATCGGCGAATCCAGAGTAGAAAAAATGAGCTTTTGTGTTTATATATTAGCTAGCGATAGAAATGGAACTACATACATAGGCATTACAAATGATGTTGTAAGAAGAGTTTGGGAGCATAAAGAAAAAATTAATAAGAAGTCATTTTCATCAAAATATAGTGCGGTGAAGTTGGTTTATTATGAATTTTATGATAATCCATCTTTGGCAATAGCTAGGGAGAAGCGTCTTAAAAGGTATAAAAGAATTTGGAAGTTAGAGTTAATTGAGAAGTTGAATCCGCAATGGAAGGATTTATATGATGAGGTTAATCACTAGCAACCCTAGATTCGCCGATCAAGTCGGCGAATGACAAAGGTAAAAGGATACGTAACTAACAACTATGTCTAATCAAACACACGAATATCATTTAGTTAACCCAAGTGCATGGCCTATACTTACGAGTATTGGCTTTTTAATACTTACCATTGGTGCGGTATTATTTTTCCATGGTAAAACTGGTGGTGATTATACAGTAATTGCAGGTTTTGCTGCTTGTATTTACTGTGGTTATGGCTGGTGGCGCGATATTGTGCGTGAGTCTAGAGTTGATAATGCGCATACAAGTCCAGTTAAGCTAGGCTTAAGAGTGGGTATGGCTTTATTCATACTTTCAGAAGTGATGTTCTTCTTTGCATTCTTCTTTTCATATTTTAAATCGGCAATATTTCCAGTGGGTGAATTGCAAGGTTATTGGGTGATTGCGGAAGGCGTATTCCCACCGAAAGATATCGTAACGTTTGACCCGTTTGATTTGCCATTTTTAAATACATTAATTTTACTTTTATCGGGTACGGCGGTTACTTGGGCGCATCATGCGTTATTAGAGAAAGATAGAAAGGGTTTAGTTAATGGTTTGGCTGCTGCGGTATTTTTAGGTGTTATATTTTCTGTTTTACAAGCTTATGAGTATGGTCATGCCGCGTTCGATATGGATACTAACAACTACTCAGCGAACTTTTATTTAGCTACTGGCTTCCATGGTGCTCATGTTATTATTGGTACTATTTTCTTGGGCGTTTGTTTAGTGCGTGCAAGAAGAGGGCATTTTGATGATAAGAACCATTTAGGTTTTGAATTTGCCGCATGGTATTGGCATTTCGTAGACGTTGTATGGTTGTTCTTATTCGTATTTGTATACATCTGGGGACAATAGCTAGAAATTTCAACTTATTACGGCGCTTTTCGTTTTAAGCGTAAGGAGTTTTAGGTAATATGTGGTAGGTTTTTTCTACCGCCTAATGTCTAGGAATAAATTTAAGAATGAAGAACTTATCTTTCTACCACTTGGTGGAAGTGATGAGATTGGGATGAACCTTAACCTGTATCACCATCAAGGTAAATGGTTGATAATTGATTGTGGTGCTGGCTTTGCAGATGATCATACTTTTCCGGGTGTACAGTTAATGTCGCCTAAGATTGATTATTTAAAGGATAAGTTAAATGATCTTGAAGGTGTGGTTTTAACGCATGGTCATGAGGATCATTTAGGTACGATAGCGCTACTTTATGAGGAGCTTGGTTGTCCGACTATTTACTGTACAAAATTTACGGCAGGTATTGTTAATGCAAAAATGGGTGAACTTGGTTTACTTGATATTTGTACTGTTAAAACTATCGACCCTGCGAAGAAGTTAAAGGTTGGCATTTTTGAGATGTCCTTCGTTAATATTACGCACTCTATTCCTGAGATGAATGCGGTAATATTACATACTGAATATGGTAATGTTGTACATACGGGTGATTGGAAGTTTGACCCGCGTCCGACCATTGGTGATGAGAGTGATTTAGCTGCTTTAAAGAAAATTGGTGAGGATGGCGCGCTTGCGATGGTGTGTGATTCTACTAATATATTTAAAGAGAAATTTGGTGGTTCAGAATCTGATATTGAAGAGAATTTAGTTAATATATTTAAAAAGCACGATAAGCGAATTGTGGTAACTACGTTCGCATCTAATGTGGGGCGTGTTTATACGATTGCTAAGGCTGCGCGTCAAGCTGGGCGTAAGGTTGCGCTTACTGGTATGAGCTTAAATCGTATTACTGGAATTGCTAAAGAAACGGGTTATCTACTTGATTTAGATGATTTTATACCTGAAAAGGCGATTCCTAATTATTCTAAGAATGAGCTAGTTGTTATTGCTACAGGTTGCCAAGGTGAGCCTAGAGCGCAAATGGCAAAAATTGCTGAAGGGCGACATGAAAATGTTAGCGTTTCTAAAGGGGATGTTGTGGTATTTTCATCAAAAGTTATTCCAGGGAATGATCTTTCAATTTTTAATATGTATAACCACTTAATTCGTAAGGGGTGCATGTTATATACTGAGCATACTGATTTTATTCATGTATCTGGGCATCCGAGTTGTGAAGAGCTTAAAACTATGTACGAATTGGTTCGTCCTAAAATTGCTATTCCTACGCATGGTGAAGCTTCGCATATATATCAGCACGCTAAATATGCGCGTGAAGACTGGAATGTACCGCACGCGTTAGAGCTTGCAAATGGTACTGCGGTTAAGCTTGCCCCTGGTAAGCCTGAAATTAAATGTGTGGTGGAGTCTGGTTATAATGCAATTGATGGTAGCCGTTTAATTGATAAGGATTCTGAAATTCTTAAAATGCGTAGAAGAATGCGCGATGATGGGATTATTTTTATTACGCTTATTTATAATGACAGGAATGAACTTGCTGTTCAGCCTTCATTTTCTGCGCCGGGTGTGTTAGATGATCATAATGATTTTGAATATATTGAAGAGCTAACAGGTATTGTAACGGATATTGCGAATTCTTATGGTGGTAAAGCTAATGAGAAGATTTTCCGTGCGGTTCGTAAGGAAGTTCGTAAAACTATTAAAGCGGATACGCGTAAATACCCATCTATCGAAATCCAAATTGTTAGGGTTTAATTAACGCTTGATATATAGGTGGTTATTGGTGTATTATGTGCGCCTATTCACTAACTACATAAGCTTAACACTTAAGTTAATGCCGTACAGTTAAGGAGAAATATAAATGTCAGTAAAAATTAGATTAGCCCGTGGTGGTTCAAAAAAGAAACCTTTCTATCGTTTAGTTGTAGCAGATTCTGCTAGATCTCGTGATGGTAAATTTATCGAAAAAGTGGGTACTTATAACCCAATGTTACCTAAAGATTCAGAAGAGCGCGTTAACTTAGTTAAAGAGCGTATTGAATATTGGTTGGGTCAAGGTGCTATACCTTCTGAGCGTATTGCATTATTCTTGCAAAAGGCGGAAATTGGTCAAGAGCTTACGTCTGTAAAGAAAGTAAATGCTAAGATTGCTCAATCTAGAGCGGTAATTGAAGCGCGCGTTGCTGCAGAGAAAAAAGCTAAAGAGGCTGAAGAAGCGGCTAAAGCTAAGGAAGAAGCTGAAGCAGCTAAGGCTGCTGCAAAGGAAGCTAAAGAAGCTGAAAAAGCTGCCGCTGAAGAAGCGAAGGCTGAAGAAAAGTCTGAAGACGCTGCATAGTATTTTAATAGTTAAAATTCTATATTATAGAAAAAGCCCGCTAATTGGTGGGCTTTTTTGTGTAAAAGTTAATGGAAATTAACCCTTTCTTAATTTTATTACTGCTATAATCCTAGAGTGGTGAACTATATTCGCAAATATACTGGTTTATTTGCTTTGGTAATTGTGTTGCTCTTTTCAGGGGATGCTTTTGCAAAAGATATAAGCTGTGATGGGCAGAGGTACGATATCAGAAATGCTGATCGTACGATTACCAATTTGCCAGTGTTAGAATCGGATATAGAATCTTTATATACACTAATTCCTTCAAAATTACGAAATGATATTACTAGAGGTAGGATTGAACCTGTTTGCGAACGAGAGGTTCAGGTTAATAAATTCTACTGTGGCTATTGTCAGATTAATTACATGACAGAGGCTCTTGGTAGGGCGCAAGGTGCGGTATGTAAAATATATAACTATCAGGATAGGTACTATGGTTCTACAGAATGCTTAGTAGAATTATTAATCGGTAGCTCGCGTGATGCGCAATGTGGTAAGCCAGAGGACGCAAATAAGCATAGAATAGATTATTCAGGATTTGATTGCCCACCGAGTGACCCTGATTGTGCAGGTGTGGATTTAACATCTATTGCGGAATGTAGAAACCCTATTGCGGGTTCGTGTGACTCTGTTGGTTCACGTTTTGATATTGAAAATAAATGCTTTAGACCGCTTTATGATGAAGCGGATGGTATATTGGGTGCAGACATTAAAGGTTGCTTAAAAACAAGGCGAGGCGTTTGTAGTGGTGGATTTGAAGATTTTGAGGCAGAAATACCAGATGCAGAGATTGGTAAAAAATTGCCTAAAAAACCTTTATATTATGCGGGTGGCTGTTCTGGTGAAGGTTATTTTGCATGGCGCAATGAAGGTGATTATTGGGCTAAGCCTAATTTATGGAGATCTGTTGATACGTACCCTTCAAAAACAGGCTGTTATAATCCTGAAGAAAGATTTGCAGTTACTTGGGACAAAGACTCAGGTAGGCAATTAGAGGCTGGTAATTTTAAGCCTGATGATGATGCGCTAGTTGTGGCACAAGCTTGCCAAGATGTAATTAATGGCGATGAGTATAACCCTAACTACGCACGAGAGGATCAAGGGATATATACCTGTTTGCAGCAAGATGTAGCCGATTATTTAGATGACGCAGAAAATTATACAGTAATGTATACTAAGAAAGGCGGTAATTATAATCGCCTAGAGGAATATCTGGAGCAGGATGGAGAAAATGTTTGTGTTCAAACTAGAAGTATCCCTGTTGTACAAAAGCTTGGAATGGATGGTTGCTCTGCTTTAGGGATTAAAGGTGTTCAAGGAGCATCAGATACATATTTACCATTGGCGTTGAAGAATGAATCTGGCGGGAATGTATTAGGTACGGATTATTCAGAAAGATTTAGAACACCTAAAGAAGGTGCTGCATATGGCGAATATGGTTATGGTAATAGAATTATTGAGCGCGATGATTATGAGTTTGACCCAAGAAACGTATATGGTTTAAGCTCTGCGCCAACAGATGATGAGATTTATAACCCAGCCTGTATGGGAGCTAAATGGAAGAAGTATCGCGCACTTAGGATGTTTATCGAAGAATATGCTCATATGACAGATTGTTCAGGGCCGGGAGTGCTGAGCTCTTCATTTGATCAGAGTTATTGCCAACAAGTTGCGGTTAAAGATTATGGTGCGCAATATTCTGAGTTGGCTTATGCAAGTTCATTAACAGGTAAACAACCCATTGCTAGAGGTAAACAGAATGAAGCTATGGCTTCAGTTACTTTTAGTACTAAGGGGTGGTTGTATCAAATTCCAGCTAATGTAGATGAAAGAAATACTACCGATATTTGTTATAGAGGAGTTAGTGCTGGTTCGTCAGATGTATTTAATAATGGTAAGGTTTTAGATTTCTCAAAGCGTAATTGCGGTACTTTGTCTCAGGTAGATAGAGAGATAAATCAGTTCGTTGATAATATAAAAGATTGCGACTGGGGAAAAGGTTATAAGATAATTAATAAAGATATAACTGACATTGTTGATGCAATGGAACGTGCGGGTGAGATTGGATCAGTTGATAATTTATATATGCCTTATCTGCGTGCGAAAGATGTACAAGATAAAAGGCAGGATAATAATAGAAGACGAACTTTTGATTTAGATGATTTAACGCAAACTAAAGTTCCTGCGGGCTTCTTGATAGCGTTTAATTATGCTAAAGAATTATTATTAGTACCAGATGCTTATGCTCAGTTGGGTTCTACATCTTCATTGAATAATATATATGATGATTCTTATAAGCAGATGCTGAAGAATCTAACTAATGGTAATTTTAAAATTGATGCCAATACATTGTATTACCCAGCAGTTAACTTAGCCAAAACAGCTCTTAAAGGTGGTAATTTAGGTGATGGTTTTAAAACCTTTGTTACCGAAATGATAAAGGTTAAGGCTGCGAGTGGGCAGGGTAATTTACCGCAAATAGCTCAGAGTTTCTTGGGCCAAGGTGGCGGTATTGGAAATCTTGATACTAGTAACTTCTTACAGCAATTTGGTTCGCAATTTATTGGTCAGGCTGTTGGTGGTGAAAAAGGTGGTTTTTGGCAAATAATTGCCATGATACTGGAGTCTATGTTCCAAGGTGGTGACCCGCTAGAGAATGCAAAAGATAAGTTAATGGAAATTGCGAATAGTATGTTCAGTAACACACTTGGTGATATTGGTGGACTGAAAGATAAGTTGGGAAGTTCGGTAACAGGTGCAGCAGATAATATAATTCAAGGTACTACTGGTGGCGTAGTAAATAATGCACAAAGTTTACAGAAAATTTTAGATAGTGGCAGAGCAGGTGATTTTGGCTCTATAGCAAGAACTATCGGATATGAGACTGGGCTGTCTAGAGCTATACAGAGAAAAATTGATGAAAAATTGGGTGATTTAAAAATACCATCATTAGCTAAAGGGATGATTAGCAATGTAGTTGGTAATTTTATGGGTAATAATTTCTTCGGTGGTGAAGGTGAACTAAATTCTCAAATTGAAAGAGCTACGAAAACATTGGCTAGGAATGCTATGTCGCAAATGGCTAGTAAGGGGAAACAATATTCACTTTCTGCATTGGGTGATTTAGGCAATGGTAAATTAAACGAAATCGCTTCTGTTGTGGGGCCTTCAATTATGGAAGGTATATTCGATAGGCTTGGCGGGAAGAAAAGAGATATTGGTTATTATGGTAAGAGAATTTTAAGTAATTATCAGAGTGATGTATTTAGCGCTACTCCAAGAAAAACGGGATTTTATGATCAGTTGTTTGGTGGTAAAGTGCTGGATGGTACACAAAATAATCCGAGTTTGAAGCTATGCTTATCGGGAGAAAATTGTGGACATTATGGTGGCTTTAATGGTCTTTCTCAATTCTCAGATTTATTTAGTGAAGTGCAAACGCCAGACTTATTTGATAAGGTGGCTGAATATGTAAACTTTGCTAATATTTTAGAAATTTTGCCGAGTATTCCTTCGGCTAATGCACAGTCAGCTAATGGTGCGCCATTGCCAGATATGCAATTTATGGAAGCGTTTGTAGCAGGCGGTTATGCATGTGCAGAGCGTTCGGTTAACGATTCTTTTAAAATTGCTATGGAGCTTTCATACGGAAGGTTCAAAGATGTAGCTGATGAACGTTTTAGATATAAAACTATACTTACTACAGATAATGAAGATGAGCGTTCTTACTTATGGGATATCTTTAAAAGACATCCTGTATTTGGAGCATCTAAGGCACTTTCTCCGCTAATTAGAAATAATTGGGCGGAAGCTGGATATTTAGAAAGTTGTAGGCCGTTTGGTGATTCATTCCCTGATGTTTTAATTAAATATGATGGTGAATCTGACTTTATTAAATATTGGGATTACTCAATTGAAGGTGATAGACCAGATTGTACTGAGCAAGGTTGTGAAGTTGAGGCATTTAATATTAATGACCCGTTTGTACCTAAAAAATGGAAGATGAATATGGCTCAGCTAGAAGGTAGACCTTGGTGTGAGTTTGAGCTTTATAATCCATTTGTAGCAGATTTATCAGAGAGTAAATGTTTCTTAGCAGACACTCTACTTAACAACGAGCCGATTACTCCGGATAAAAAGGTCGTACTTACACTTAATAAAGTTGAGCGTATTAGAAGTACATGTTCGCCATTTGAGGTGCGTGGTTCATGGAGTTATGATAAGTTTAATATTCTTGGACGATTCCTTACAGGCAAACAAGAAGGAAGGTGTGAAAACTGGCAAGGTTTATTTGGTAAGAAATATGAGAATCCAAAAATTCTTTCTTGGAGATTACCTAGATTTAATGAAACATTCTTAAAAGCATTCGGTGAATGTACGGGTGGTTATAGACCTGAAGGCCCTAACCCGTGTGCGCCAAAGAAAGTGGATATTGTACAAAGAGCCTATGCTAAGTGTGAATTAAGTAAACGTGGTGGCCCTGTATTTGAGCGTGAGATACAGGCTTATCAGCGTAAAATTAATAGAGGTGAGATTTCAATTTACTTTGAACATCCTGAATTAATTCCAGATAAAACAAATGCGCTTTGTACATATTTAACAGGCTATTTAGATGCTACTCCACCTAAGAATGACTGGTATAAGCCAGGTGATGGTTTTTGGTGTAATTGTAAGCAGGATGATCCACAAACTACCATGTGTAACGAAAGTATGTGTACTTGTGATCAGTATAAATATAGACCTCGTCCAGGGCAGAGGTATCGTTTAGGTACACCAAGATGGAGCCAAGTTGAAGGTGGTTGGTGCCAAGATTATGGGCCATATAAACGTTGGTTGCAGTGTTACCATTCTTCTAGAGCGCAGGTTTGTCCGCTGTTGGTAGATGATGTTTCTGCGGTAGAACTTGCAGATAAAGATGTAATATTTACTGATGGTAAGCCACTAGATGCTGGTAATGAAAGAGCTGTTAATAATACATCGATTAACCAAGATAGGTATATTCAAACTTTAGAAGAAGAAGGTACGCGTGATGAACAAGAATTAGAATATTGTACTGGTGCGGTTCAGCCTTTACAGGATGAAATAAGAAATGTGCGCTGGATGGCAGAAGAGCCTAATCCTTTAGCGCGCTTACCAGGTTATGCAGATCCTGCTGCCATTGATGAGAATGGTGGATTTAGAAAGCATCAAGACTTAGTATTTATGACACAAACGCGTGATATTGAAGGGCCGTTCTTGGAACTTGCAATACCTTATGAATTACCTGCTACGGCATCGGTTAAGTCAGGTAATCCAATATTTAATAAGTTTAAAAAGCGTGAGAATGAGGATGAAATGCTTACCGAAAATACGCGCAATATTTTGGCGGCATCTGAGGCATTTGCATTTAATGAAGTTTCAACATTAGATACACCAGACCCTAGAGCGATGGATGTAATTGTTGGACCACGTGGGTGTGATATCGGTGGTTGGTATGAAATGTTACTTTACCAAGCACGTTGTATTAAATACTTCAAGCTTTCATGTATTTGTGATTATGAGAAAACCTTTATTACAGGTTCAGCGGAATCTTATGTTTTACGTAAAGGTTCGGCATTGTTAGAAACTGTTTCAGCAGGTGATTATGTAAAAAGCCAAGAGCGTGAAGGTTTTGAGTGGCCATTGGCGTGGCGTGGTTATGCAGGGCCTAACTTTGCACCAAATGCTACAGCGGGTTCTAAGTTGTGGGATAAAAATAACAGAACGCAAAATAACCCAGCGCAGTTTAAGCCAGATTATCGTGACCCGACTTATAAGGGGTTAGATGAGGCACTTGTTGGTGACTTTGTAATTTGGGATGAGTCTGTACGTGATCAATGGGGAAGAGATGCCCGTAATAGAAGGCATATTGCTTACGTTGAATTGGTGAATGATTCGCATGTTAATAGTTTTAGAAATGCCGGTAGAACTCAGCAAACAGATGCGGCAATTAAAGTTTCAGAATGGAATGCTGGTAAGAATTTAGACTCATGTGGTAATACTGATAGGTGGGGCGTTAGAACTACGCGCTTTATTTATAAGAACCCAAAAGAGGGTCGTGGCTTATGCTCTAACTTTGATTTAAAACATTGTTGGGAACCTAATTGGGATAGAATTAAATTATATCGTTCATCTTTAGATACCGGAATAATGATGACAGATGAGCAGGTGCGTGGACTTATTGATAAGGCAGGTACTGGCGATGCTAGATTCTTCTATAAAAAACATGGTGATAAAGGTGTGTTGAATTTCTTAGCTTTATTTATGGGGCAGAAAGATCCACCATTATCAATGCGTAACCCTTACTATAATATTAATGATTATAGGGTTTCTGATTTAACACAGAATGTAGTTAAGTCTTGTGGTACGCGAGATTGTTTTGCGGGTAGTACGGCGCAACTTTCAGTAGATGCATCTACTACGAGAACAGTTGTTGTAGATGAAATTGAAGAGCCAGAATTAGACTCGTGCGCTTACGATTCTAATCAAGCGCAATGTAGGGCTGTATTTGAATGTGCCGCAAATGGTAATTGTGGTGATGCAGATTGTGGATTAGAAGAATATTCTGGATTCTGTTCGGCAGTTTGTACGGCTAAAGGTGCTTATCCTAATTCACCATTAGCACCAGAATTTTGTGAAAAAACTGCATGTATGAAGCAAGTTAAAGATTGTGAAGATGGTAATTGTACAATCGAGAAAGGTAGATGTTGTAAGTATGGCTTTGCTGAAGATGTGGCGCAATGTTGTGATCATGTAAGCTTTGGTGATGAGCCTATAGTTATTCCACAATGTAATGTTATAGGTGCAAATAATAAGGAAACTTGTTGTGGGGCTTACCCTCAAGATAATTACTGTTTAAATGCGGCGTGTGAGGATAACCCTACCTCGTTATGTATTGAGAATTTATTCTCTAGAGCTAGTGATATTTCACAAGTGCCAGCTAAGTTTAGAGGTTTACAATCTTGTTATGCTAGAGGGAGTTTTGAACCATCGACTTCATGTTGTAATAATATGGCTTCATTAGGAGATGAAAAAGCGGTGCCATTAGTTTGTGATATCTATAACGCCGCTGTAGCCACAGATGAAATTTGTACTACTGTTAAGTTCTTAAATGCAGATCAATTACAAAGCATTTCAAATAATGCAATTGTTCAAGAATGTTTAAGTAGGGTTGAATGCATATCTAACCCTGGAGAATGTTGTATTACTTTATCGGGTTCATCTCAGGCTGTTAAAAATGCATGTCAGGTAGCATCTTTAGGTGTAAATGATGTCGAGAGCGTGAATTGTATTATATCACCATTTGACCCTTCATGTGTGGGTGTGGGTACAACAACACTAGATAGTGCAGACCAAACCTTAGATATTAATTGGGATAGGTTGTCATATGCTTTAAATAAGCAAAATAATACTATTGGTGAAGCGGCAACGGGTGTTGTATCTGCCGGTGGTACGAATGATGTGACGGATGAAGATATATTTGCAAATATCTTTGGTAATGAAGATCCTTGCGTTTTAGTTAATCAAAATCAGTAAGTTAATTAATTAGTGATTTCCCAGTTTTAGTGGAATAGATATCGGCTATTTCTGTGCCGTTCAGTTTTTCTAAAATTTCGGTAACACGTGGATTAGATTTTGCATCAGCAATCATTTTATCGCGCTTTTCTTCCTGATTCTCACGGATAGATTTCTCTTGTTTTTCTTCGGAAGTATCTACTTGCCATGACTGGTTTAAGTGTTCTTTTAAGAATTCGATAATACGTGTTGGTAAGTCTTTTGGTGAGGTATTTGCAAGCCCTATATTAAGCGCTTTATTTGCACCATCAAATGAGTTTACTGAAACTTCTTCAAGCCAAGTTTTTAAGAAATAATCGCGGTGGTAATTGCATAACTCTAGCAGGTCGTTAAATGAGTTTATATCAGTTGGTGCAGGAGTGCTTGGCTGATTGTCATTAACTATTAGGATATTTTTTTTTTGAATTCCCTCAGCAGAAGCGGGGGAATTATCAAGGCGATTCAAAATTTCACCTGCGGTTGGCAAGCCTATGGAATATACTAGCCGAACAAGTACCATTTCAACGGCGATAGCTTGGTTGGGGTGTATTTTTATTTCCTCCAACCCTTTAGATAATATTTGCCAGATGCGTGAAAGTTGTGCGATATCCGTATTTTCTAGAAGCTTCATTGAAAATTCAATTTCAGCTTGTGGTGCGCCACAAATCTCACCGAAGTTTTTAATTATTTTAAACTGCGTTAGGAAGTGGGTAATTTCAAGTAGGCGGTTAATAATAGCAACTGGATTTGCACCAGCGTTATATTGTTCGCGGTAGGCATTTAAAACTGTTTCTGCATCTAATGAAATAATCTTTTCCATTAGCTCATAAGATTTTAACTGGTTTGAAAGCCCCAGCATTGCCTCAACTTGCTCTTCAGATAATTCCTCGCCACCGGTTAAAGTTGATAAAGCTTGGTCTAGTAAAGATAGGCCATCACGAACAGAACCTTCTGCAGCTTTGGCAATTTGGCTAGAGGCTGATTCTGAGATTTTATAACCTTCTTTCTCAGTTATATTTGTAAAGTGCGAAGTTAGATTTGCTACGTTAATACGTGCAAGGTCAAAGCGCATACAACGTGATAAAATAGTAACCGGTACTTTATCAATTTCGGTAGTCGCTAGGATAAACTTAATATGCGCAGGTGGCTCCTCTAAGGTTTTTAGTAGCGCGTTAAACGCGGCCTTAGAAAGCATGTGAACCTCATCGATGATATAGATTTTATACCTACTCATTGCTGGTGCGAAATGTGATGATTCAATTAGCTCGCGGATATTATCAACGCCGGTATTTGATGCGGCATCGATTTCAATAATGTCAACGTGACGGCCAAGAGCTATATTTGAGCAATTATCGCAAACGCCACATGGTTCGATAACTGGTTTTTCATTCTCATTGTTTTCACCAGTACAGCATAGAGAGCGGGCAATAATACGTGCGGTAGATGTTTTACCTACACCGCGAATACCGGTCATTATAAATGCATGGGGAACGCGGTCTTGTGTGATTGCGTTGGATAAAGTTTGTACTAGAACATCTTGACCAATAAGCTCTGAAAGCGTGGTAGGGCGGTACTTACGTGCGAGTACCTGATATTCTGTAGATGACTTCGTCATAGAGATTTAGAGATTTAGAGATTTAGAGATTTAGAATCTCTTTACTCTAGCTCTAGATTTCTATGTTAGTTTTGATCTAAAACTAATCATTATTTTTCTAATCTCTAAAACATTGCTTTGAAGTTTGTTATATTCTTCCATAGTAATGTAGTTAAGGTCTTTGGAGTAATCTAGCCATAGGTTTGTTTCATCTAATGATCCTATAGCTATGGTTAAGAATCTATAAAATTCCTTTTTAGAATCTCTTTGTCTTCCAAATCCTTCAACAATATTAGCGCAAACAGATCGGCTTGATCTTTTGATCTGATCGCATAGTGAATATTGTTCTTCTTTAGGAAATCTAGTAGTTAATTTATGAATTGTAAGAGATAAATTATATGCTTTAGGATAAAATATTAAATCTTTATACGATTCTATATATTTGCCTTGTTCCATTATCTAAATCTCTTTAGTTCTTAATCTCTAAATCTCTTTTCAGAAAGTGCCGGCAACGACATGGTGAACAATCAATTTGGCTGCTTCATTTCTGACCTGACCTAGTAACCAAAAGCCCCCATTCATCACCGACAATGGCTAAGATATAGAGGTTAGGTTTTAGGGGCAAGGAAATTATAGGTTATCCTTGTATGTACCGCGGAAGGCAAAGAATAAGGATATGCCAGAGAAGATATGCCATAAATTATGTGTACCATAGCCGTGGAAAACCCAAGAGTTACATGAGCTTAAGTCATAGATTCTAAATATTACCGCAGAAGTTAAACATATAGATGCTAGTAGGTAATCTATATTCTTATCCTTAAAGTAGAATACTATTAAGATGAAGGCTGGAACAAGGAATGTTGCAGATTTCATTATTAAATATGGTTCTAATAACGTGCCGGTTAAGGCAGAAAGAGCTAGGAATCCTAATGTAATTGTGCCGTTAATATATGGGTTTTTAAGATTATATATTCTTGATAGTGAGATATATAAAAATACTGAAATCCAAATAAATATTCCTACAACGTCTAGGTAGAGTGTGTATTTGCTTGGGAATGCGTGCCAGATAAAGCTGTTGTAACCCATCATTACCGCTAAAATGCATAGAAAGCGTTCAACTTTTTCAAGGTCTGAATATTTTAAAATAAAATAAAAGCCGATAGCTACAAAAATTAAATTACTTACAGCATTTATTGGTTGAGCCATAAATAGCCATGGCGTTGTTTCACAATATTTAAAGGCTTCGTACATTATTCGGTAAATTCGGCTCTAATTTTGTTAATGTCCATAGGAATTTTAATATATTCCTGTTTCTGCCACAAATCTACTTGGTCGGCAAAGTTCTCGGAAGATATAAAACCGTCCTGTCCGCCAAATAAAGCAAAGTAGTTTGCGTTATCATCTGAAAGGTCAGATATGTGGCGTGCGTTTGAGCCGTATCTACCATAATTAACATCTGCAGAATGGTTGTGTGCGGTTTTCATTAATGTTTGTTGAGAGCCGCCAACAGGTTCTTCACGTAAGGTGTAGCGATCGCCAAGGTAGGGAATGAATCCTAAGAAGTGCTGAAGCTTTACCTTGTGGATATCGCCCCAAGTTTTATCGGCTTTAAGGGTCGTTAAATTCTCTATAACTGTTTGATTTACTAGTGCGGGTGCGTTTTGATCAGTTTTTAAGCGGTTATAAACATATTCTTTTAAGTAGCTTGACCCTTCCCAGAAGGTCGCTAAAGCATCTTCTTCGAGTAGTTTGTTTTTAAGTGCTGTAAATAGAACTTCAAATTTATAAGCGCCTTTTGAATCTATGCTATAAAAGCCATCCCATTCATTTAATGAAGTTTTAATATCTTCATTATCTATAAATTGCGTAATTAGGTTTCTAATGAAAATACTATCTTCGGAGTAAGTGTCGTTCTGAAGTTTGAACATATCTTCTTTTGTGAAGCCGTCTGCTTGTTTAAAAATTTTGGTATATCTGCGTTGACGTTGGTCAGAATTATACCACCAGCCAACAGGTGAGGGGGAGTCAAAAGTTGGATTATTATTTGATGAAGCTACATAACCGCGTTCTGGATTATATTGATAAGGTAGGTTATCAGTAGTTATTATTTCTTGTGTTTTATTAGGCTCATAAGTTTGTAAAAGCGTTTGTGGTAAACCATTACGTTTAGGTAGCCATGTTGAAACTATATGGCCAACATTGCCTTTCTTATCTGCATAAATAAAGTTTTGTGAAGGTAGTGAAAAGTTAGATAACGACCCTCTAAATTCTTCAAAGTTCTTAGCTTTTGAGATGTTTAGCATTGCTGTCATTTCATCAGACTTTAAATGCCCAGCCCAAGTTATACCAAGCTTCTTAGTTGAAGGTATATAATCGCCTGCAAGGTGATTAATTGAGGTTACGTTGCCGAGCTGTTCAAGTTCTAACTCGGTATCAGAAAGGAAACGCGTTTTAATAGTTTCCGTTTTCTTTACCCCTTCATGGCCAGTGATATCGTATAAGTCACTACTCCATGAGCGTAAGTTTGTACCGCCCCACGCAATATGTTTATTTCTGCCGAAAGCAAATACTGGCGTTGCCACCGCTTGCATACCAATTATGTCGTAGCTGGGTGATTTTAAGCCGATAATCATCCAGAAGTTTGGTAAAAATAATCCTAAATGCGGGTCAGATGCGATGATAGGTTTACCAGTTTTTGTTTTATTTGGGCCAAGTGCTAAAGAGTTTGAGCCTTTAGCAAGTGAAGTAATTAATTTTAATGAATCAAATAATTCGCTTGAGCTTTCAACAGGAGCTTTGCCGTTTGCGGTGGCTTTATCAAAGCTTACTTTGCCCGATGTTCCAAGTTTTATAGCAAGGTCGAATATCTCTTGGAAGTTGTCATTTTTTAAGTACGGCATTAAAGATGCGATGGTCATCCAGTTAACGTCCGTTCCGCCGAAGCGGCCAACTTTTATGCTATCTGAAGGCTTCCATTTATAATTAATATCGAATGGGAAAACATCAAACTCGTGTGGGATAGCATTTTCTGTAATATTTTCTTTGTAGAAATTTACACCGCGTGAGAATTGCTCAAGCCACATTTTTGTATGCGGTGGAAGTTCAGCTACAATTTCAGGAACGGCTTTGTCGTAATCAATTGTGCGCATTAATTTATCAATAAAATTACCTACAGGGCCGGCAACTTCGGATACTCTACCTTCGGTTAAATATTTAGCTAAGTAAAGTTGTCCTAAGCGTAAGTGAGCTTGTACTAGGCCAAGTGCGAAGGCGGCATCTTCATCGGATTTGGTAATAATATATGGAACTTGATGCTTGTTCCAAAGAATTTCAGTTTCAGTTTGAAAAGGTGGCTTTAGTGCTTTGAATGCGGTTAATCTGTCCTTAGTAGATGTAAATTCTGGTGGTGAGAAGATGCTCAAGAACTTCCACACCAAAACGGCAATAATAATAAGGATTACGAGTAATATTGTTCTCAGTTTCACGTTAAGGATAATTGCGTATATCCAATCAGAGTCAATGAGATTTGATTATTAACCGAAGGCTGAGTCTTCAGAGAATACGTCTTCCCAAGCACCGCCAGTTGCTGCGCGTGTATATTCCGTTACGCGGTTTTCAAAGAAGTTAGCATGCTCTACGCCGTTTAGAATTTCATCTAACCATGGTAGTGGATTCTTTTCGATACCGAAAATAGGCTCTAGTTCTAGCTGTTGTAAGCGGCGGTCGCCGATGAAGCGGATATATTTTTTAACTTCCTGTGAGGTTAAGCCTTGAATGCCTTCGGTAATGTCGAATGCAAGGTTAATGAAAGCATCCTCATGCTTAACAATAGTACGGCAAGCGTGGTAAAGGCGTTCATCAAGTTCGGCTTTATTAATTTGATCTCTATACTCGTTACAGAAAGCGTGGAAAAGCTTAATAATAGAGTTTGTATGAAGTGATTCATCACGCACTGACCATGTTACAATTTGACCCATGCCTTTCATTTTGCCGAAACGCTGGAAGTTTAATAAAATCGCGAATGATGCAAATAATTGTAAGCCTTCAGTAAAGCCACCAAATGCAGCAAGTGTTGTTGCTATATCTATTGGAGTATCAACGCCAAATTGTTGCATATAATCATATTTGTCCTTCATTTCCTTATATTCCATGAACTCGGAATATGTAGTTTCAGGCATACCTAAAGTATCAATAAGATGCGAGTATGCTGCAACGTGTACAGTTTCCATATTAGAAAATGCGGCAAGCATCATTTGCACTTCAGTTGGCTGGAATACGCGTGAATAGTGACGCATATAGCAGTTATTTACTTCAATGTCAGCCTGTGTGAAGAAGCGGAAAATTTGAGTAAGTAAGTATTTTTCACTATCAGTGATATTTTTCTTCCAATCCTTTACATCGTCACCCATTGGTACTTCTTCAGGTAACCAGTGGATACGCTGTTGTTGTAACCAAGCTTCGTAAGCCCAAGGGTAGTTGAAAGGTTTATAAATTGGTTTTGCTTCTAATAGTGGCATCTAATTTTAGCGAGGTTTAGCGAGGGCTGGCGAGGACTAGCGAGGGTTAGTAGGTTTTACTACTTGTAGCCTGCCGTTACGACAATACCCCACTATATGTTGGGTTTGTTAATTAAAGTACGAGTTTGAATCTATAATATAATTGGCATGTGGCAATATTAAAGTTATCACAATTTATGATAATTTAGGAAGCTATTGATATTTAGTAGATTAGTGAGATGGAAGGATTGAAGGATGTTTTTTGAAACAAATTCCAGAATATAGAAAATCTAAAAATCCCCCAAATTGCTAAAAAATAATATTTTAACCATAAGGTTCATAAATATCCTTATATTTCAGAGGTGCTTATGATTTATCCTATAGAAATAGGGTAAAAAAGTAGCAAAAAATGAACAAAAAACGGCATTTTTTAACGAATTTTTTACAAAAATTCGTCATTGCGAGCGTTAGCGAAGCAATCCATCGCATAAGTTATATTTTAATACTGTTCTGTAAGAATGGTATTAGAGTTTAGATCTCTAGATGGATCGCTTCACCTAAAGGTTCGCAATGACGACATAAGGCAGATAAACGATGTATTATAGTCTTTTCTAATTTACAAAATAGTCATTTTGTAAATTAGGTACGCTGGCTACGCTGCGCAATAAAAGCTCAAGCTTTTATTGATAGTAAATCCAAATTTATTACATAAATTAGAATTTACTATATTTTTATATATACTTTGATTAGTGCTGGAAGGTACAAAAAAGCCCGCTCATTGGCGGGCTTTATAGTTTGTATTTAGTGGAGGTTAATTAAGCGGCGATTTTGCCGTTTAATAGCTCAACTAAAGTTGTACCTAGTTCTGCAGGAGTATCAGATACTGCGATACCAGCTGAACGCATAGCTTCAATTTTACTCTTTGCATCACCTTTACCACCAGCAACGATAGCACCAGCATGGCCCATACGCTTACCTGGAGGCGCTGTAGTACCAGCAATGAAACCAACAGTTGGCTTTTTAACCTTAGATTGCTTTAAGAATTCTGCAGCTTCTTCTTCTGCTGAGCCACCAATCTCACCAATCATGATGATTGATTCAGTTTGGTCATCGCCTAAGAACATATCTAGGCAATCAATGAAGTTAGTACCATTTACAGGGTCACCACCGATACCAATACAAGTAGATTGGCCTAGGCCTTCTGCTGTAGTTTGGTGTACCGCTTCGTAAGTTAATGTACCTGAACGAGATACGATACCTACTTTACCTGGTTTGTGGATATGACCTGGCATAATACCAATTTTACACTCACCCGGAGTAATAACACCTGGGCAGTTAGGGCCAATTAATCTTGATTTACAGTTAGTAGACTGAAGTGCACGCTTAACTTCTACCATGTCCAGAACTGGAATACCTTCTGTGATACAAACGATTAGTTCGATTTCGGCATCGATTGCTTCTAAGATAGCGTCCGCCGCGAATGGAGGAGGAACGTAGATTACAGAAGCGTTAGCATCTGTTTTTTCTTTAGCATCGTGAACAGTGTCGAATACTGGTAAGCCAACAGCAGTTTGACCACCCTTACCAGGTGTTACGCCGCCAACCATGTTTGTGCCGTATTCAATTGCTTGTTCCGTGTGGAATGTACCTTGAGAGCCCGTTAGCCCTTGGCAGATTACTTTTGTATTTTTATTAACTAAAACTGACATTTTTTTGTTATTATTGTTTAAGTTGTCATTCCCACTTTTGTAGGAATGACAATGTTTATATTGGTCAAAAATTAACCGATGATACCTTTAACGAAAGAAATCGCTAATAGCAAGAGAATTGCACCGATAACGCCGATAACAATGTTGTTTAATAAACCGGCATAATTGCCAGACTTAAAGATACTTAAGTTAATGCCTAGCTTACCGAATAAAGTAGTAGCTAATAAGCTACCCACAATACCAATAATAGCGTTAACAATGAACCCGCCCAAGTCTATGCCGATAATTTCACCGCCTAGGAAACCACATAATGCGCCAATAAGGATAGTAAATAATAAATTTTTCATGAGTAATATAAGTTGAATTAATACTTCAAGCGCTAAACCTGTGAGGTTAGATTGTCAATGCTATATATGTTTTGAGATATTAATGGCGGACTTTGTGATGAAACGGATGCCAGCGGAGAGGGCTTTATATGCTGGCGCTTGTTCGGCATCATGCTCTAGCCCTGTATGGTGATGTTCTAGCTCGTCATCACGGAATTTTTTGATTTTAGCTTTAAGGTCTGAATTTTCATTATCTTCTAATGAATCTATTTGTTCAGCGTAATGTTTTTCAATAACGTCTTCAACGGCAACTGTGCAAGCCATTGCAGCTTTTTCGCCAAGTAATGCTGTGCCTGCGCCAAGTGCGTATGCGCCAACGTGCCATAAGGGCATTAGTGCTGTTGGGCGAGTGCCTTTTTCTTTCATAGCAGATTCAAAATATTCTAAATGCTCTTCTTCTTGCTCTGCCATTTCTTTAACTGTTTCGTAGGATGGCTTACCTTTTAAGAAGCGTAATTGCCCTTCATAGATGCGTTTTGCGCCATACTCGCCGGCATGGTCTACGCGGATTATTTGGTCAATTTTATTGTTCATGCGTTGTTGATAGTTTTATTTAATTTTATTCTTATGCCGGCAATTGTTAAATTGCTGCTGCTCGCAGCGGGGCATGATCTACGCGGATTATTTTATCGATCTTATCGTTCATAGGTTTCTTATAATATACTTCTCTGGGATGTTATTATCAATTACTTCTATGCCGTCATTTTTTAATAGGGATATTTTATTCTCTATCCCACCAGCATAGCCAGATATTCCGCCTTGCGAGTTTACTACTTTATAGCAATGTACATTTTCTAAATCCTTATTACTTGCTAATACAGATGCAACCCCGCGCGGGTGCGAGTCTAGTTTATCAGCCATGGCTTTGTAGGTGGTAACTTTGCCTTTAGGTAAGTTGGATAGTATGCTTTCTATTTGTTTTCTCAATTCTTTACTCACCTAAATTCGTTTGTATATGAATAGAAATTGCGAGTGTCTCCTTAATTGAGGATTAGCCCTACAAGAGTTTGGGCGCGATATGGGATCACGCCCTTTAACCTCGAACACAAAGGAGGCATTTATGATTGATATAATCATAAAAGTTATGACCTTAATATTAAGATTGCTAGATCTTATGACTTTCGTATAAGAGCCAATGAGCTTGGGGGCTGTTCCCATCAGCCCTTCATTGGTTCTGGTTTAAGTGTATATTGTTAAATTTGAAAAATCAAGTTTTAGGCTTAACATATAGTTCTAAGCGGTGGTCTACTAGTTCAAAGCCGTGGTCTTCAGCTATTTTATGTTGAAGGCGTTCAATTTCTTCATTCATGAACTCGATAATCTCACCAGTTTTTACATTAACCATGTGGTCGTGGTGGTCGTCATGGTCGGCGATTTCGTAACGGGCTTTGCCTTCTTTGAAATCATGCTTTTCAATTATACCAGCTTCTTCGAATTGGCTTACGGTACGGTAAACTGTTGAGATAGAGATTTTAGGATCAATTTCATGGCATCTGACAAATAGTTCATCAACATTTGGATGGTCTGTTGCATCAGCTAAAACTTTTGCAACAGTTTTGCGCTGTTCAGTAAGTTTTAATCCGGAAGATTGTAATTTGGCCTCGATGCTCATAATTAATTTATACCCCTCACCCTAACCCTCTCCCTCAAGGGAGAGGGAATAAAAGGTTAGAACCATTTTTTTACGTTTAATGAGAATTTACCAGCTTTTCCGCGTTTGTCCATAGAAGGTACATCACGCTGAGTTTTACCGGTGTATAATTGTCTTGGGCGACCGATTTTAAAGTCTTCATCGCCTAGCATTTCTTGCCATTGCGCTACCCAACCTGCAGTACGAGCCATTGCAAATATACCAGTATATATTTCTGGTGGAATGCCCATAGCTTCGTAAATAATGCCTGAGTAGAAGTCTACGTTCGGGAATAGTTTACGCTTAACGAAATATTCATCTTCTAATGCTATGCGCTCTAGCTCTTTAGCTAGTTTTAATAGCGGGCTGTTAGTTATGCCAATTTCTTCTAGTACTTCATCGGCTGATGCTTTTAGTACTTTGGCGCGTGGGTCATAGTTTTTATATACGCGGTGACCGAAGCCCATTAGGCGGAATGGGTCGTTCTTATCTTTAGCGCGTTCAATAAATTCTGGGATTCTATCAACTGTGCCGATATTACGAAGCATGTTAATTACAGCTTCATTTGCGCCACCATGTGCAGGGCCCCAAAGTGATGAAATACCTGCTCCAATTGATGTAAACGGGTTAGCTTGCGATGATGATGCTAAGCGAACTGTTGATGTTGATGCGTTTTGTTCATGGTCGGCATGTAAGATTAAAATCTTCTCCATAGCGCGGGCCATAACAGGTGAAACTTTATATTTTTCGCATGGCGTTGCGAACATCATGTATAGGAAGTTTTCAGCGAAACCAAGGTCGTTCTGCGGATATATGAATGGCTGGTTCTTTGAATATTTATAAGCCATTGCGGTTAGCGTTGGCATTTTTGCAATTAAACGAACTGCCGCAGTATCACGCTGTTCTTCTTCAAAAATATCAATTGAATCTTGATAGAAGGCAGACATTGAAGCAACTGCGCCAACTAAAATTGCCATTGGGTGCGAACGGCGAGGGAAACCTTGATATAAAGTTTTGATCTGTTCGTTTACCATTGTGTGGTAAGTGATACGTTCGTTAAATTCTATGTTTTGCTTTTTATTAGGAAGGTCGCCGTAAAGTAATAGGTGGCAAACTTCTAGGAAATCACATTTATCTGCTAATTGCTCAATAGGGTAACCGCGGTGAAGTAGCGTGCCTTTTGCGCCATCAATAAAGGTAATTTTACTTTCACATGCACTGGTAGACATAAAACCAGGGTCGTGCGTGAATACACCAGCCTGTTTGTATAGTTTTTGAACATCTATTACTTTTGCGCCTAAGGCCGCTTCTTGTATAGGGAGTTCGTAGGTTTTACCGTCTATTATTAATTGTGCTGTTTTCTCGGACATGATTATAAAATTGATTAAAAATTAATATCTAGCAATAGTTAAAATAAGATTAATATATTTTAAAATTATGAATAAAAAGACTTCATATGAAATAGGGGTTTCTGCGGAAGAGATGGCGGAAGAGTATATGTTCAATGAAGGTTATGTAACTATAGCAAAGCGCTTTAAAACTAAGTTCGGTGAGATTGACTTAATATTACAAAAGGGTGAGCTTATAGTTTTTGCTGAAGTTAAGGCAAAATCGGGCGAGGCTGATTTTGAATTGATATCTAGAAGGCAACAGAAGCGCATAATGGATTCTGCGAAGATTTTTATATCTGAGAATGAAGAATATAATGATTGCGATTTCTCGTTTGACGCTTTAATCATTAATTATCCAAATGAAGTTCATCATGTTCCAAATGCTTTTCAAGAGTAAAGTTTTAGCTACTATAATTTGTTTATTAACACTTTCATCATGTGCAACGCTGGCGAATAACGTTGTAACGCCAGTTAAAAGCATATTTCAAACGCGCTCGCTAGGTGCGGCTATAGACGATGTAGCGATAAGAAATGCTATTGAAGCTAAAATGGCTACCACAAATATTAGTATGTTTAACAAAGTATATGTTGATGTGCATAGAGGTAGAGTATTGCTTACGGGTAGAGTGTCTGAGCCAGAGCATAAAAATTTAGCTGCAGAAATTGCCAGTAGAACTGAAGATGTTTTAGAGGTGGTTAATGATGTTTTAGTAACAGAAGATATTAATAATCCTGCAAATTATATTGCGGATTCTATGTTAACAACTCAGGCTAAAAGTTTAATTTCAACTACGCTAGGTTTTAGTTCAATCAATTATACAATTCGTACACAAAGGGGTATTGTATATATAATTGGTGACGCGAGTTCTTCTGAAGAGCTTGCACAAGCGGTTGAAGCTATACGTGGTTTAGAAGGGGTTCGTGAAGTTAGAACATATGCAAAGGTAGCGAGGGTTAGTAATTAGCGAGTGTTGGCGAGGGCTAGAAATACTCAATACATGGGAATTGTTAATGCAACGCCGGATAGTTTTTCTGATGGTGGTAAGTATTCTCCACTTCAACAAGTTAAAGAGCTAGTAAAGCAAGGTGCTAAGATAATTGATATTGGTGCGGAGTCTACGCGCCCGAACGCTACTGTTTTAACTGATGAGCAAGAGTGGGATAGGTTAAAAGATTTACTGCCCGAAGTGCGTAAGCAATTTTCGGATTTAATTATTTCGTTAGATTCATACAAGCCAGCAACCATTGAGAAGGCATTGCCATATATTGACATTATTAACGATGTTTCTGGTATGGAGAATGTTGAGATGATTGAGCTAGCTAGGGAATTTATCTCTACGCCTTGTCATCCCCGACTCGATCGGGGATCTCGGGAAGATCCGTCAGGAGATTCCCGCGTACGCGGGAATGACATTATAGGAGGCAAGAAAGTTATCTTTATGCATAATTTAGGAGTGCCAGCGAATAAGGCAAAAATTGTGCAGGGGGATGTTGTAAAAGAAGTTTACAAATGGGGTAAGCGCAAGGTTAAGCAGTTGAAAAAGGCAGGTATTAAAAAAGAGAATATGATATTCGATATCGGCATTGGCTTTGGTAAGGATGCCGAGCAGAGTTGGGAGTTAATTCGGAATATTAAGAAGTTCCAAAAATTGGGTGTAGAAATTCTGGTTGGTCATTCTAGGAAATCATTTTTAGAGCCTATTGCTGGCAACATGGCTGAAGGCAGGGATGTTGAAACCGCTACTATATCTAAATTATTAGAAGGAGAGGTTGATTATCTTAGAGTTCATAATTATAGCTTAAACAAATGAGAGAGATTGTATTTGATACGGAGACAACTGGTTTATACGCCGATAAGGGCGATAGAGTAATTGAAATTGGTTGTGTTGAGATGGTGAACCGTGTTTGTACGGGGAATAATTATCATGTATATTTGAATGTTGATGTGGATATAAATCCTGAGGCGCAGAAAGTGCATGGTATCACAAAAGAATTCTTAAAAGATAAGCCGAAATTTGAAGATGTTGCTGAGGAGTTTTTAGAATATATTGGGGAGTCGGATTTAATTGCGCATAATGCTCAGTTTGATGTTGGCTTTATAAATGCGGAGCTGAAAAAATGGAATAGAGGTAAGCGTTTAAAGAATAAGATTATTGATACGCTTGTTATTGCTCGTAAGAAATTCCCAGGGGCGAAGAATAATTTGGATGCGTTATGTAGACGCTTTAAGGTAGATAATACAGGGCGCGAGTTACATGGTGCATTGCTGGATTCGGAACTTTTGGCAGATGTTTATGTTGAGCTATTAGGTGGTAGGCAGATTGGTATTAATTTGGCTAACCAAGTTGCTGGTTCAAATGATAATGCACGGCAGGTGCAGCAGGAAGTTGTTGCGGGCGAGTTTAAGAATTATCAATTAACGGAAGAAGAAATTAAGGCTCATAAAGAATTTGTAGAAAAAATAGAAAATTCAATTTGGGAAAGATATTATAAAGAGGGGTAAAAGGGTAAAAGTTAGTTTCGTCATTGCGAGGAGGGCGAAGCCTGACGAAGCAATCCAGTGATACTTATAGATTTCTGGATCGCCGCGGTCGCTAAAGTTCCCTCGTGATGACAAATTATATATAATTATGAAACATAAATACGAAAAATTAGCTTGTGAATTACTTGATAAGGCAAAGGTAGCAGGGGCGAATAAAGCTGATGTTATTGCTTATGAGAGTCAAAATATAAATGTTAGGACACGCTTAACTGAGCTTGAGACATTAGAAAGCAATGAATCACTTGGTTTGGCATTGCGTGTGTTTGTTGAAAATACAGAGGGTTATAAACAAGCGGTTGTATCTACTAATGATGAAACGGAAGTGGATAGTTTAGTTGAGCGTGTAATGGCGATGGCTAAATATTCTACGCCGGATAAATTTATCGATTTAGCGGATGCATCTTTATTCCCAAAGGATTTACCAGAATTAGATTTATGTGATGAAGATGGTGGAGTTTCAGCGGAATATTTACAAAAGGCTGCGGCGGAATGTGAACAAGCGGCTATGGATGTTAAAGGTATTACAAATTCAGAAGGGGCAGATGCTGCGTATGGTTATTCGCACGGTTTAATTGCTTCATCTGAAGGGTTTATAGATGACAGTAGGTCATCAATTTATTCTGTTTCAGCTTCAGTAATTGCTGGTGAAGGCGATGAAATGCAGACCGATTATGATTATCATTTAGCGAGGCATTTAGAAGATTTGAAATCTGCGGCAGAAGTGGGTAGATTAGCGGCAGAAAAAACAGTTAAGAAGATGAATCCTAAAAAGGTGGAGTCTGCTACGGTGCCAGTAATATTTGATAGAGATTTAGCGGGATCAATTTTAGGTTCGTTATCTTCCGCGGTTAATGGTGCGGTGGTTGCTAAAGGTACTAGTTTTTTAGCGGATAAGAAAGGCGAGCAAATATTTGCTAAGGGTATTAATATTATTGATAACCCGCACGTTAAGCGTGGTGTTGGTTCAAGCTGTTTTGATAGTGAGTGCGTGGCACAAGAAGCATTTAATATTGTTGAAGATGGCGTTCTGAAGAACTGGCTACTAGATATTCGTTCTGCAAATAAAATGGGTGTGCAAACTAATGGCCGTGCTAGCCGTGGTTTAGGTTCTGCACCTAGGCCGGCATCTTCTAACATGTATATGGAAAATGGTAAGATCAGCCTTGATGAGCTTATTGCGGATATTAAAGATGGCTTCTATGTTACTGATGCTTTTGGTATGGGGATTAATGGTGTTACGGGTGATTATAGCCAAGGTGCAAGTGGTTTTTGGATTGAAAATGGTAAGTTAACTTATGCGGTTTCTGAGGTTACTATTGCATCTAACTTACTTGATATGTTTGCTAATATTATCCCAGCTAATGACCTTAAAATGGAGCGCTCAAAAAATTCACCTTCGTTATTCATTAAAGAAATGACAGTTGCTGGCGCTTAAAACTCTTGTTTGATTTTGAAATTTAGGTGAGAGCTGGGAACGTCAGGGTCTTGGTATGTACCGATTGGGAAGCCAAGGTTAAGTTCTAACTTTGTGGCATTGTCGCCGATGAATTTTAATTTATTAGATGACTTAATACCCCATGAGCTTGCGCTGTCATCTGCTAGTGAAATTTGAGAATTATCGTTAGTGCTTACTGCGCCGTAATCATAAAATATACCAGCATTTAATTTGTATTTATCATTTTTAAAGTAATCGTAATCAA
This sequence comes from Rickettsiales bacterium, assembly GCA_020630095.1. Classification (GTDB taxonomy): domain Bacteria; phylum Pseudomonadota; class Alphaproteobacteria; order Rickettsiales; family UBA8987; genus JAHDCD01. Next base: position 29,775 of record JAHDCD010000009.1, read on the forward strand.
CCTCTAGCGATGCGGTATAACCGGATTCACCTGAAGCTAGTATTCTATCAAACCCGCGAACAGTAGACTTGCCACCAATGGAGAATAAGTCTGATGATAATAGTAGGTTAGGGCTATATTGGCCAAAAGATGATACGCCTAAATTTAGCTTATCTGTAATAGCATTCTGAGCAAATAGGTAATAAGAGATTATATCAGGATCAGCTTCGGCATTGGTTAATGAGCTATTTGAAGCGTCAAATTTAGAGAGTAATTCTATACCTTTTTCATAGCGTAAATTGGCAAAGCCGTAGAAATATTTACCCACAGGTGTTTTGTCGGTAAAATAGGAAGCATCTGCTTCTACAAATATTTTATCGCGTTTATCGGTTATTGAAAGGCCTGTAGATGTTTCAGAGTTATCACGATAGCCGTTTGTACCGATAGCGCCTGTTAATTCAAATTCATCAGTTTTTATAAAGTCTTTTCTTATACCAGAGTTAAAGCTAATAAACTCACCTTCTTCTTCTCCTGCGGTAAAGGTAAGATCGCGCTTGGAGCGGTTATATACATAGTCTGCATAGGACCTAATGCCCCAGTATGGAGTTGGCATTTCATAACTTAATGCCACAGTTTGGGAATCTTGATTGGTTGCGTTTATATCAACTTCATATTTACCACCAAAGCCTAGTAAATTTTGAAATTCTGCACCAGCGCGGAAGTTAGCATCGCCTGATGTTACGGATAGGTGGTTATCAACCTGTAAATAAAACTCAGGTTCGCGGTCGTTCTTTACAGAATAAATAACGGCGCGTTTATTAGGATCTTCAGCATCATTTACAAGTTCGTAATCTGCAGAAATTCCATAAAATTCTTTTAGTTTATCTTTTGTATATTCTAGGCGGTCGGTATCAATTTGTTTACCTATCATGGTTTTAGCATTGCCCATTTGCATTTTTGCCATGCCATTCCATACAGAAGATTTATTATCTAGTTTTACCGCGTTAATAATAAAATGATTAAGCTTAAGGGCTAAAATACCTTGGTTTGCGTATTTTGTAACATATTCAACACCACCTTCAGATGTACCAAGTGCCTTATTAAGTTGGTTTAGCTGTTTTAGAAATTTTATAAGGTCGGAATCTTTTAGTGTTCTACCTTTATATGATTCGAAAAGCTTATTACTGGCAGATATTAACTTTTGATCTTTTGTATTTGTATAAGCTAAACGAGTGTATTTTTTATTTTCTAACTCAATTACTTGAAATAGTAATTTTTCAATTTCTTTAGGAATCGCTTGCTGAGCGTAGGTTTTAACGCTTGATATAAGTATAAGTACTGCTAAAAGCAGTGGCCCTAGTATGTTAGTTAACCCAATTCTCACAATTTTTAGTATATGAAAGGGGGTTTAATAAAAGATTAAGAAAATTAAATTTTTTACAGTTAAGTTGATTATTTTGGTTTTGTTAACGAATGCTTAATCTTTTTTGTGTTAGTGTAGCTATAGAGTTTGGAGATAAATTATGAAAAGATTATTAATAACAGCATCAATCGCAATTTTAACAGTAACAGCATCCGTTTCAGCAGCATCTTTAGATGATAGAAGGGCATTAATTATGCAGAAGTGGGATAGTCTATCAGATGAAGCAAAGTCTGATATGGTAGATACAGCGCGTGAAAAATCACAAACGCGTAGTGAAGTTAGAAAGGAGCGCTTAACTAGAATACGTGAACAGGTGAAAGCTTATGAGCCTGTGTTTAGAGAATTAGAGTCTGATGAACTAGTGCAAGATTTACGTAGAGTAATTAATGAAGAGAAGGCACGTGAGGATTCAAAAGTTGCTGAATTAATTAAGGAATTTGAACCTAGAGCAGAAAATATTGCCAAGGAAATTAGGGATGTAATAAACTCTGAAGGTGAAATAGATATACCAGAAATTGAACAAATTATTGCAGACGTAAAATTACCAGAAATTAAAGATAAAAATGGTGAGGTGATAGAAAACCCTGTTGCTAGAGAAATAGTGCGTGATTTAGTTGAGCAAGAAGTTAAAGAAACTGTTGATGTTGAAAGTTTAAAACAAGATCTTGAGGATGTAAAAGTTGCAATTCAAGAGCGTGATGAAGAAAAACTTGAAGAAGTTAAAGAGCGTCTTGAGCAAGAAATTCAACAAGAAAAAATTGAGGAAGTTCGTACTCAGTTGGAAGATAGAATACCTGAATTAAAGGATAGACGTGAAGAAGTTGATGAATTAGTTGAGCGCTTAGAGCCTTTAGTTAAAGAGCATAAAGAGAGAATTTTAGGTGAAATTCTTCAGAGTTTTAACTAAAAACTAATTGTAATTTTTTATATTACAGAGAAAAAGCCCGCTTTTAGTGGGCTTTTTTGTGTAAGGGGTGGAAAATATTCCACCCCCAAGTAAACCTCTATAATCAAATGTTTCGATTATAAACTATTAGGATAGAAGCAGACTTTACAGTCTCACTTCATACTTAACCTTGTTAAGATAGGACTCACGTATCGTATGTCCCACGAGGCTTAATCTATCTACAATATTATATGCAATTTTGATGCCAAGTTTAGGATACAGCCTAAATTAATGAAGTTATTTAGAAGTAAACTTACCATTATTTAAGGTAAGCTTAGGGTAGTTGCGTTCTATAAGGCCGTTTAATCCGAAGCGGAATTTGCCTGTAACACCATTGAAACCTTTAGATGAAATGAAGTCAGTAAAGATTAGTTCTTTACGGCCAAGCTCTTCGGACATTGTTAAAACTAATGCCACAGCATCGTAAGCAATAGATGATGCTATATATGGAATTGAGCCATAATTTTTATGGTATTCAAGTTGGTATTTTTCAACACTCATTACGCTAGGTGCAGAAATTTGAGATTTTTCTAAGGATGTTTGCCCTAGAGTTTTTGCATCGAACCATAAGCCAGAACCAATAACTTGAATATCAGCTAAATCGCCTTGTGATAAAATATCAGAGAAGAACTTTAAATTTTTAGCGCCATCAGGAAAGATTATCGCCGTTTTATTATTAAGCTTTTTATGTTCGCGTAGAATTTGAACTATTTTATCTTTTGCGCCGGTTGTTGGTTGATCCAGTTTTATTTTATTAAGTAGTTGGATTTTACTTTGCCACGGGTTTTTACTAAACCATTTATAATCGTTATAAACATCGCGGTACGCTTTTAATGATAAATCGTATAAGCCTTGATGGAATGAAACTATTGAGAAGTTTGTAATGCCAGATTCAACCGCTTCTTTTATAGAATCCTTTAGCTGTTTTGTTGGGCGGTAGCCAATTGTAAGAATGCCTTTTGATGCTAAGGCATCATTGTTAGAAAATGAAATAAATGGAACTCTAGTGCCATTTTTTGTGGTTATATAATCATTAACTTTTAATGAATTTGCTGCGGATAATGTGCCAACTAAAACATTTACGCCATCATCGATAGCTTTTTGTACAGCGCCGGTAACAGATTCAGTAGTATCGTATAATTTTACAATTTGGCTATAGCGAGAATCGTATAAGCCACGCAAGTTGGTGTCCTTCTTTATTGGGTCTGAGTCGTAATTATAAACTGCAAGCACCGCAGAGTTTACAAGAGGCATTACTACGTCCTGTAAGCTTTCATTTTTTACAGGTAAAAGTAAGCCAATTTTAATGTTGTTAGCAATTGGGCTTAATGGTTTTTCTAACATATCAGCCTTAGCTAAGGCTGGCAATAGAAGTAATATTGTTAGTAAAATTCTCATGTAGGAAAATGGATTGTTACTGTTGCTCCCTCTATCTTTTTATCCTTATTATATCTATTTGCAATATGAAGCTGTGCGTTATGTTCTTCAACCATTCTTTTTGTGATGGCTAGCCCTAGGCCTGTGCCCTTTTCTTTAGTGGTGATATATGGCTCAAAGGCTTTCTTTAAATATTCATCGGTAAAGCCAGAGCCGGTATCCTGAATGGTAATTGTAACAAGGTCGCCCTTAGTTATTTCAGTGCGGATTTCACCTTTCTTTTTACCCATAGCTTCGGCAGAGTTTTTATAAATATTATTAAATATTTGGGTAAGCTGGTTAGCATCCGCCTTAATGTTAGTAACAGATTTGGGAATTTTAGATATGTAAGTTACTTTATCGTGAGCGACCTCTTGGGCGGTTAGAATTTCCTTGATTAAAGATGTAAGCTCAACGCGGGCAAGGTTAGCCTTGGGCATGCGTGCGAAGTTAGAAAACTCATCAACTATATTGTTAATATTATCAATTTGGCGGTTAACAGTATTGATATATTTTTCTTTATTTTCTTTAGTTAGCTTTGGCGAGTTTAAGCGTGATACGGCAAGTTTAATTGGCGTTAGAGGGTTGCGAATCTCATGGGCAATTTTGCGGGCAACATCTTCCCATGCGGCACGGCGAAGTTTTTTCTTTTGCTCTTCTAATTGCGTTACCATTTGGTTGAACGAGTCACCTAAATTGGCAAGCTCATAATCTTCAGATTTATGATGATCAATTCGGGCGCTAAGATCGCCTTCTTTTACTTTATTGGTTGCGGTAATTAGATTGTTAATTGGGTTGGTTAACTTTTTAGAAAAGTAGAACCCGTAAATTAGTATTATAATTAAAACTAATGCCGTTGCGCTTAAGAATATTGCAATAAAAGACCAGCGGAAGGTTTTAATATCTTTCTTTAGATTATTATAATTACTGTTCGATTTCTTTGCGTTATCCAAATATTGTAATACTTCGGCATCAACATTTCGGCCAACAATTAAGTAGATATTTTTATAGTTCGTTAGTTTTACAATGGCGCGTAGTCGTGTTTTAATATCTTCTAAAACTACTACTTCGCCTTCAGATGCATCGCGCATAATTTCATGATCCAAGCTTATTGAGCGCTCTTTAATCATTAGAGTTATGCCTTTCTCCTTTGTATCTGATTCAAAGTCGTAAGTTACAATATTTGCTTCGGTAAGTTGCTTAATGCCTGAAAGGATACGTAGAGTATAAAAGAATTTATCCTTATTTTGGCTAAGTTCGCTGGCATTGGCGTTAAGCTGATTTGCAAGGGCAAGGATGTCCGCCTTGATGTTATTTTTATGCTCCTTTAAGTAACCTTCGGCAACTTTTACAGATTCGGTTATTGTGGTATCTAGCTCTTCGGATAGAAGTTCATCAACCGCGTATTTAAAGAAAAAGATTGAGAGTGCAGCAATAATTAAAGCAGGGATTATGCTAACTAAAGAAAATGTGATAGTTATTTTCTTCCCTATTTTTGACTTATTCTGCATTAAATTTAGCTACTTGATCAGATACTATTTTTTCAACGTGAGCAGTTAATTGCTTGCGATTCTCAAAGTCTGTTGAAAGTACAGGCTCAAAGAATTTTAGAGTAATCTCAAAGTTGTTCTGCATAAGCAAGCGCCACATGTGCGGTACCATGCCGTCCTTTTCAATAAAGGCATATAGACGTTTTTCTTCGTCCGAGGTAACTGGTTTGCCATTTAGTTTTGTCATGGCAATTGCGTAAGGTTGAATTTTTACTGGTTCGGCATCTTCTTCATATAAAAATTGAAGTAATGAACTTTTAAATGGCTTTGTTGAAACGCCTAGAGTTGTTGTGCCTTCAGGGTATAAATTTACATTATCGTTCTTGATACGCTGGGCAAATATTTTCATATTGTCAGCTATGGCTTTCTTGTTTTGGCGGTCAATCCAGATAGGTTTTGATAATCCGCATAAGAAGCCCCAGATAGGCATTTTCTTTGCATCAGATTTTGGTGCGTACACACTGTAGCACTTTGATGAGAACGCGAAGATATCAAAATATGAGATATGGTTTGATAGGAATAATGCGGGGCGTTTAGTTATTTTAGCGCCTTCAAAGCGAACTTTAGCGCCGAAGCAGAAAAGTAATGCCTTGTTAAATAGGTTTATTGAATAGCCGTGTAAGCGTGGGAAATAGAAGAATAACAGTACTGGAATAAAGCCAACAAATGTTAGAAATACTAAGCCTAGGGTTCTTATATATGCGCGTAGCTTTTTTAAAAAATGAACCATTTTATGATTTTGTTACCTTGGTGAATTTCTCCACGTATTTAGGGTCTACTTTGTTTCTATCAACCATTATGCAGACATCTATGCAGTTCATTTCATAGTCGAAGTAAATGCCTTGGCCAATTACCGCATTAAGCCTTAAATAGCCTTTAACCAGGGGTGGCAATTCTTTTAGTGCCTGCTTAAGTTTAACCTCTTCCTTTGGTAGTGGAATAAAGTTATTTTGCTTATCTGTTTGAACAGGAGTTGTTCTAATGCTTTCATCAGCTAAATGGTAATGATGCAAGTATGAAAGTGCGTTTAAGTGCGAGTCGATATCTAGCCCTGGGAAAGATGCGCAACCGAATAGAATGGTTTTATTATTAGCTTCTAAGTAAGTGCCGATGCCCTTCCAAAGTAGTGCGATAATTGCACCAGTTCTGTATTCTTTTTTAACGCATGAGCGACCAAGTTCACATAGTTGGTCGGCTTGCTGCTTTAAGTTTGAGAGGTCGAATTCGTCTTCGGTGAAGTAGTTGTCACCATTGTTTAAGCCTTGCTCGGTAAGCATCCTGTAATTGCCAATAAGTTCCCAATTATCTACGTTTGAATCTTCGCCTTCGCGTTTGAAAATAAGTAAATGATCGCATAATTGGTCATACTTATCTTTATCAACACCTTCATCCGATGTTAAATTGGCAGATTTTTCTTCTAAGAAGATTTCATATCTTAATTGTTGCGCGCGCCTTACTAGGTCAGGGTCACGGGTGAATTTAATAACGAAATCACCAACAAAAATATCATCTATTTTATTATTGATAAGCATAGCTTTGAGAACAATAAACTAGATGCGTATATCTGTAAAGCTAATGCTCAGGGTTTATATCAATCGCGCCGTTCTTAATTTCTATTATACATTTATTGAAAGTGAACTTGGGAGTGCCTTGTAGGATGTTGTTATGGGCACGGATTAGTTTTTCTTCACGCGGTAGAATATCTACTTTGCCTATTTGCATAGTTAGTTTTGTTAAGGCTCTTAAGGTGATTTCTTCATGAGTTTGAGCGTAGTTTCTACTATTAATTGGTAGAGGATTATTTTCGATGAATTTGTTAACCTCGCTTTCAATGAAATCTTCTGCGCGAGTGGCATTTTTTGAAAGTTTAATAAGGCGATTTTCTAGCTCATCTTTAGAGTCTGAAATTTGAGCTAAAGCGTGGCGTAATTTGTTGCGTTTATATTTATCTGACTCGTTAGATTTGTCCTCAACCCATTTGTTATTATGGATTTGCATGAAATATATAAGCTCAGATTTTGAGATGTTTAAAAGTGGGCGGTGGATATTAACATTATTGATTTTTACATTTTCTTTAATACCAACTAGTCCACGGATACCACTACCGCGTGCAATGCGCTGTAGGATAGTTTCTACTTGGTCATCTTTATGGTGAGCAGTTAGTAGAGTATCGATTTTATGCTCAATGCAATAGTTTGCTAATAGTTTGTAGCGTTCATTTCTAGCCCAGTTTTGAATATTGTTTTTGGGCTGTTCATTAAGGGTAAAAATTTCGGTTTTAATACCTATTCTATCCATTTCAGATTTAATGAACTCAACTTCATCTAAAGCTTCTTTACGTAAATTGTGATTAACAGTAAGTGCGGTAAAATTTATATTATTTTGATGCAGTAAATGCGCTAGCGCCATACTGTCCACACCGCCAGAGATTGCTAATGCTATGGTTTTATTTTTTAAGTGATTTAGATTAATATCGATCATTCGATAATATTAATATGGCCCATTTTTCTACCTTCGCGGGCTTCGCCTTTTTGGTAGTTATGGGTAAGGGCGTTTGGATTGTTTCTATACTCATCTACTTGGTTAATTTCGCTACCAATTAGGTTAAGCATTTTTACATTTGAACTCATTTCCGTAGAGCCCAAATCCATGTTGAAAATGGCACGAAGAACTTGTTCAAATTGAGATGTTTTGCAGGCATCCATTGTATAATGGCCTGAATTATGAGGGCGGGGAGCGGTTTCATTTACTAGCAATTCGCCGTCCGGCATTACGAAGAATTCTACCGCAACTATGCCGATAATGTTTAATTCAGTAGCGATCTTTTCTGCAATGTTTTTAGCATTCTGTTTAACGCTATCAGATATATTTGCAGGGCAGGTTGATGTTCTTAAAATTCCGCCTTCATGATGGTTTTCAGCAGGTTCAAAACATTTAACTTCGCCGTTTGCATTGCGTGCCACAATTACTGAAATTTCTTTTTCAAAAGAAACTAATTCTTCCCAGATTAATAATCTGTCAGGTAAGTTTAATGATTCAATTTTGGTAATTTCTTCAATGCGCCATTGGCCTTTGCCATCATAGCCTTCAGTTGCAGTTTTTATTATACCAATTTCGCGCGTAGGCGATTGCAGGTCTAGCTTATGCCATGCCGCAGTTTTAATGCCAATTTTATTTAAGAAGCTTTTTTCTTCAATGCGATTCTGTGAAATTTTGATTACATTTGATTCAGGTAGAACCTCTTTAAAATTTTCTAAATATTCAACTGTTGCTAGTGGGATATTTTCAAATTCGTAAGTGATTACATCTACCCTACTGGCGAACTCTTCTAGGGCTTTTTTATTATCATATTCAGCGATTACTTTATCGTCTGCACTTAAAAATGCGCATGAGTTTTCTGCAGGGGAATATATGCAGGTTTTAATGCCTAGATGTTTTGCGGCATCGGCTATCATCATGCCTAATTGCCCACCACCTAATATGCCTAGTGTTTTGTTCATTAACTTGGATTATCTGCAACCGCTTCAGTTTGGGAAGTCCTAAATTTTTCTAAATTAGCCTCAATTTGTGTATCTGTAATAGATAAGATTGATGCTGCTAAAATGCCTGCATTTTTTGCACCAGCTTCACCAATTGCTACAGTTGCTACAGGAATACCTGCAGGCATTTGAGCGATTGAAAGTAGACTATCCATGCCTTTTAAAGCTTTTGATTGAACGGGTACGCCAATTACAGGAAGTGAAGTTAAGGCTGCAACCATTCCGGGTAAATGTGCTGCGCCACCTGCGCCAGCAATAATTACTTGTATACCATTCTTACGAGCGCTCTTTGCGAACTCATACATTCTATCAGGTGTGCGGTGAGCTGAAACTATTTTTGTTTCAAAATTCACGCCTAACTTTTTTAAGTTATCTTCGGCATGTTTCATAGTTTCATAGTCTGATTGACTGCCCATTATGATAGCAACTTTAGTCATGGTATTAATTTGTTTTAAAAAGAGAAGTATAGAATAAGATTTTGTAAAATCTAGGCAATTATATCAGGTAATATCATTGCACGAAGGGCAGATATTTTGTCCTTAAGGCGAAGTTTTTCGCGTTTTAATTTCATTTTTTCGAATTCTTGGAATGAAGGCATCGCATCAATAGCAGTATCTAGCGCTCTATGCTGGCGCTCCAATTCTGCGATTTTTATTCTTACCGCCTTTGTTTCAGGATCAAAGTTCATACAACCTAGAATTATACCAGTTTTAATTGATTTTTCAAGTAGAATTCGAAGTTAGTGTGTAGATAAAATCGTTGTTAGGGTCAACTATAAGTTCTGATATATTTCTATAGCTTCATCTACATTATCATATAATTGAAGCTCACCTTTGTTAAGAATGCCAACATAGTCGGACATTTTCTTGATAGTAGTTACGTTATGACTAACAATTATTATATTGGAATTCTGTTTCTTTTCTTTAAATAATTCTTCACCACGCTTTCTAAAGCGGGCATCACCAGCACTAAAACCTTCGTCAATTAGGTAGGTGTCGAAGTCTATACTCATGGCAATGCCAAAGGCAAGACGCGCTCGCATACCTGCGGAGTAACTCATTACAGGCAGGTCTATATATTCGTTTAGTTCGGCAAATTTATTTAAACGTTCGATAGATTCAGGAATGTTTTTATTATAAATTCGGCATACGAACTCTAAGTTTTCACGCCCTGAAAGGTTTGTAGATAAACCAAATGCACCACCTAATGGCCAAGATATTTCGGCTCCTTGAGTATCTATTTCGCCATGATCTTGCTGTTCTGAGCCACTAATTAAACGTATTAATGTAGATTTACCTGCGCCATTCCGACCTAATATGCCTAGGCTTTTTCCAGGAGTTACTTCAAAGGTTACGCCTTTCAGAACTTCTTTCCAGCCGTGTTTCTTTGTTGGATAACCTTTATAGACATCTTTGAATATAATGTTCTTCATATTAGAGTTATTGGCTCTATACGTTACTATCATGAAATTATTCCATAATGCAAAGACAGAAATTTTATCCGGCTTAACGGTTGCATTGGCTTTAGTGCCAGAAGCGGTAGCCTTTGCATTTGTTGCAGGGGTTGAGCCGTTAGTTGGTTTATATGCAGCATTTTTAGTTGGCTTAATAACATCTGTTTTTGGTGGTCGCCCAGGTATGATATCTGGTGCAACGGGTGCGTTGGCGGTGGTTATGGTGAGTTTAGTTGCTCAGCATGGTGTAGAATATTTGTTTGCTACAGTGGTTTTAATGGGAATATTGCAGTTTTTAGCGGGTGCGTTTAGGCTAGGTAAATTTATTAAATTAGTGCCTCATCCGGTAATGCTTGGATTTGTAAATGGCTTGGCGATAGTTATTTTCTTAGCGCAATTAGGGCAGTTTAAGGACCCTGCAACTGGTGCGTGGTTGCATGAAGATGCATTGCTTACAATGCTTAGTGTTATTGGGATAACGATGTTTGTTATTTATACTTTGCCTAAGTTTACATCTAAATTTCCTGCGCCATTGGCGGGTATTTTAATTGCTTCATTGGTGGTTATATTTAGTGGGTTAGATACTAAAACTGTGGGTGATTTAGCATCTATTTCGGGTGGTTTGCCTAACTTTGGTATTCCGAATGTGCCGTTTAATTTAGAAACTTTATATATCATTTTCCCTTATGCGATAATTTTGGCGGCGATTGGTTTAATTGAGTCATTGTTAACGCTTACCTTAATTGATGAAATGACCGAAACACGCGGACGTAATAGTCGCGAATGTTTAGCGCAAGGCGGTGCTAATATTGTTACTGGTTTCTTTGGTGGTATGGGTGGTTGTGCGATGATTGGACAATCAATGATTAATATTAAATCTGGTGGGCGCGGGCGCTTGGCAGGTATTGCGGCATCGTTGTTTTTATTAACGTTTATATTGTTTGCATCTAAATGGATTGAAATGATACCAGTAGCGGCACTTGTAGGCGTTATGTTTGTGGTAGTTATTGGTACGTTTGAATGGAGTTCGCTTCGTGTTATGAATAAAATTCCAGCATCTGATGCGTTTGTGATTGTATTGGTATCCTTAGTTACTGTATTTACTGACCTTGCGGTAGCGGTTGTTGTAGGTGTTATTGTATCGGCTTTAGTTTACGCTTGGAAATCGGCTTCGCATATTTATGCAGAGGTTGCCGAAGATGGTAAAAATAAGAAGGTTTATAAACTTCATGGGCAATTATTCTTCGGCTCAATATCTGAATTTAAAGAATTGTTTGATCCTAAAAATGACCCTAAAGACGTAGTAATTGATTTTGGTCAGTCACGTGTTTGGGATCATTCAGCGTTAGAAGCAATTGATGCTTTGGCGGAGAAATATATTAAAAATGGCACGCAGTTACACTTGGTTCATTTAAGTAAGGATTGTCATAGTTTATTGAAGAAAGGGCGTAAGTTAATTGAGCCTGATGATAATTCTGATCCGCATTATAGAGTCGTTGTGGATTATGAAGAATATCCTCAAAATGGTTAATCTTTAATCATATAAATATTGGTTTCGGTGTAGGAGTCTGAGCCTTTTGCGACAGATATAGGTACGTTTTCTTTCATGCGGCAGCCTATCTTTTTTAAATCTTCTTGGTGAAGCGTTAAGAAGTAATCACCGGGTTTTACTTTATCCATTATATAAAAACCATCATACTCACCGGTTATAGTTTTAACTACAGAGCCATCTTTTTTGATTAGTTGAATACGAATGCCACCAATGGCTTTTTCTTCCGTTTCGCATATTTCTTCATCGGTTTTTTTATCTATCTCGCAGGATGTTTCAATTACTATAACTTCGCCATCAATTTCAGATGTTTCAACTACAGGAAATTCAAGCATAGTAATTACCCCTGGGCGAGTGCCGACATTGAAGCCTTTATATTCGGGGGTCATCATTGGGTCGGGCAAGGTGGTTTCATCTAGTATAATATTTGCTCTACCGCCACCGATTATTTGAGCAACGCCGGAAGCATTTGTTTTATGAACTCCGCCGCCTTTTATGAAGGCTATATCGGCGAATATTTCTTCCTTTTCTTCGCGTTCTTGGTTTATGTTTTCATCAAGGTATGCGCTTGCTAAAATTAGTCCGCTAGATGCAATAGCATCACGCGTTATAATGGGCTTATTATTTATTTTATCATGGTAAAGCGAGAAGCTTATATTTGCGCCGATACCGAAGTTAAGTTCATCATCAATATTGCCATTAATACCAAGATTAAAATACTTATGAGTATAGTTTATGCCGCCACTTAAATTTAAGCTTTTTGCATTAGGTGAAAGGTTAATATCCATACGAGTATTAAGTATGCTTGAGTAGTAATGTTGCCATGTTAAGCCAATGGAATCGATAGATAGTTCAGGCATTATCGAGTAGCCTATGCCAAGTCGTAGCGAATCATCAGTTAAGCGTTTACGAAGTGCTAATGAACCGCCTAGACTGGTACTAAATGGAGTTAAGTTAAGGTTGTTAGTATTGGTAAAGTTAGTACCAACTAAGTTAGTACCTATACGGCTCTTTATTAAGGCTTTCCAGTTATAATCATCATCAATCTCTAGCGCGTTTGAGATGTTATAAGATACTGTGTCCTTGTTGCTTATGAAGCTATCGAATCCGCCTGAAAGCGTTAGTTCGGTTTTACTTAATTTGTTTGAGTCATCTTGCCATAGGCTTTGGTTGAAACGTAAAGAGGTTGAACCAATATTTGTTATTAATGAAAATTTCTGGCGGGCGTTGTTGTTAATAACATCAAATAAAAAATCTATTCGGCTGATATATTGTGCGTAAACATTTGTTAGGCCGAAGGCTTTGAATAGGTTCTCTTCTATATCATCTTTTTGATAGTAGGAAGTGCCATAGTACAAAGTTGTTGAGTCCGATAATCCATATTCAGCATCAAAGTTTAAGAAAGTTTCATTATGGTTAGGGTCGGGGAAGAATGTTAGGTTAGAGTTTGGTTGATTAATTGAGAATTGGTAATGAAATTCATCGAGTGGTAATAATGCGGAATCTATGTAATACTTTTCTGTATCGGTTTCTATTTCACCATGGGGGCCGAACTTCACTGTTCTAATTTCATTTTCGCCGTACTCAATTGCTATGTCATTAAACTCGTAAAAGCCATCTTCACCAGCTTCTTGGAAAGCTAGTAATTGATTATTTTTATATACTTCAACTTCCCATTTGGGTTGGGTGTAGCCCTTAATATCAGTTGAATCAAATTTACTAGGTTTATTATGTGGCTGATTGGATAGGTATATTCCACGGCCTGCGCCACCAACTCCGCGTGATAACCCACGAACGGAAGTTGAAATATCACCGGCTTGGAAGCGCGTTATTAGATAGTCTTCTTCTGATACGTTACGTTCGGCGAATATTTTAAAACCTTTTAGTTGATTGTGTTCATTGCCGGTTAAATTAAAGCGGAAGTTAAGTGGATAAATATCTGTAGTTATGGTTGAGGTATAATCCGCTTTAAGTGCGTTTTCTTTTGAGTTATAGGATGTTCCAAATGAGAGGTCTGTCATTGGATAATTATTCAAGAAGCCATAAGGTTCATCATAATTAGGGTAAGTTGGTTTTGGGTCTTTATTAAACCAGTTATCGCGTTTCTTTTTACGTTCGCGTTTTTCTTGGAATGGTAATTTCTCGCGAGGGGTTAGGGTAAGAATTGAGTTTTCAACTACAAGGTCAATTGGGAACCATTTGGCTAGTAAATCAATGCGGATATATAAATCGCCTTCATCATTAGCGATTGCTTGCTTGGGTATAGCTTCTGTTGTTTCAATGTAAGTAACGTGCGTGTTATTTAATTTAAACTTATTACCAAGGCGCAAGAAGAAGCCATCCGCTTCAAAACTTTCATAATCTTCATCATTTTCGTTAGGGAAGGTGGTTTCAATTTTGAAGCCAACCATTTTTATATATTGCTCGAAATTGATGTAGTAATTATCACCACCTTCTCCGTTATGATTATACACGTCAACGAAGTCGCCATATACCATGCGACCAACCATCACCTCTAGGATTTCCATGTAATCTAAATTAGGAAAACTTTGGGTATCCTCTGCGTGGGATATTTTTGGTGAAGTAAGTAAAAATACTATAGCAGTAAGTAGGATTAGCCATCTACTCACTTAGGGTAGCATATTTCTAACTGGTTAAAATAAGGTAAAGAAAAGCCATTTTCTCAAATATAGAATTTTTTAAAACTCAAAAAATGAAGGAAAAATAATATTTTCAACGCCTTTGCCTCAATAAATCCTTATATTTCAATGGTTGTGTGTTTTAAGGCCTTGTAAAAAGGTATAAAAAACGTTCAAAAAATGCAGTTTTTTGGCTAAAAAATGGCAAAAAAGTGCATATTTTTATGAATTTTAAGATGTCATTGCGAGGAAATTTAATAATAAAATGCATATTTATTATTAAATTGACGTGGCAATCCAGAGATTTTCTAGTGCGGATAGATTGCTGGATTGCTTCGTCGCTTTGCTCCTCGCAATGACGATAATGGATTAACGATGTTTTATTATATTATCGCTTACTTTTATTCGCGGAAGGTGGTTAATCAAAAGAGGGGGGGAAGTATGGAGATCCCCCGATCAAGTCGGGGGATGACACCCCTTCGGGATTATATATTTGCGTATTGGTTAACTTCGGTAAATCCACCAGGGTGAGTGATGGCACCTTTTTCGGCAGAGCCTACACTTTGTGCATATTTATATAATACACCTGATTGGTAATCATGCTGGCGAGGTTTCCAATTTGCTTTACGTTCAGCTAGTTCCTCATCTGATAATGCAACATCTAGCGTGCCGGCTTCGGCATCTATTTTAATAATGTCGCCGTTTTTAATTAAGCCGATAGGGCCGCCAACTTGCGCTTCAGGACCAACATGACCAATACAGAAGCCACGAGTTCCGCCAGAGAAACGCCCGTCGGTAATTAATGCTACGTTTTCAACACCTTGGCCGGCAAGGGCTGCGGTAGTTGAAAGCATTTCGCGCATACCGGGGCCGCCTTTAGGGCCTTCGTAGCGGATAACTATTACATCGCCTTCTTTGTAATCCATTTCTAGAACGGCTTTTAAGGCATCTTCTTCACAGTCGAAAATGCGGGCAGGGCCTTCATGTTTTAAGCGTTTCATGCCGGCGATTTTTACTATCGCGCCTTCAGGGGCTAGGTTGCCTTTTAATGAAACTACGCCGCCAGTTTTAGTTATTGGTTTATCTGGGTGATATACAACATCTTGGTCTTCAGGTAATACAACGTCCTTTAGATTTTCGGCGATGGTTTTGCCGGTAACTGTTATGCAGTCGCCGTGTAGATAGCCAGCATCTAATAATGCTTTCATAACTACTTTTACGCCACCAACTTCATATAGGTCTTTAGCGACATATTTACCACCGGGTTTAAGGTCAGCAATATATGGAGTTTCGCGGAATATTTTACCAACGTCATGAAGGTCAAATTCGATACCGCATTCGTTAGCGATTGCAGGTAAGTGCAACGCTGCGTTAGTTGAACCACCAGTTGCGGCAACAACGCGTGCTGCGTTAATTAATGATTTCTTGGTTACAATGTCACGCGGGCGAATGTTAAGCTCAAGCAATTTCATTACTTGTTCGCCGGAATCGAAAGCGTAACCATCGCGCTGTTCGTAAGATGCAGGAGCGCCAGCGGAATCTGGCAGTGCCAAACCAATAGCTTCGGATACGCAAGCCATTGTGTTTGCAGTAAACTGACCACCGCATGAACCTGATGTTGGGCAAGCTACTTCTTCAATTTTTGTTAATTCGTCTTCGTCAATTTTACCGGCAGAATAGTTACCTACACCTTCGAAAACGTCTACTACAGTAACGTCCTTTCCTTTATGATTTCCGGGTAGAATTGAGCCGCCATACATGAATACAGATGGGATATTAAGGCGAACCATTGCCATCATTAATCCAGGTAGGGATTTATCGCAGCCGGCGAAGCCAACTAAGGCATCATAGCAGTGACCGCGCACTGTTAATTCGGTAGAGTCCGCTATACAATCGCGCGAGGCTAATGAGCTTTTCATGCCTTGGTGACCCATTGCGATACCATCTGTTACAGTAATTGTAGTGAATTCACGCGGAGTACCACCAGCTGCGGCAACGCCTTTTTTGGCAACTTGTGCTTGGCGCGCTAAGGTAATGTTACAAGGGGCAGCTTCGTTCCATGTTGTTACAACACCAATTAAAGGTTGCTCTATCTGTTCCTTTGTTAAGCCCATTGCATAATAATATGAACGGTGCGGAGCAGATGTTGGCCCTACAGATACGTGGCGAGATGGTAATTTATTTTTATCAAATTTTTTAGTCATAATTAATGATGTTTTAATTTTTGTCATTTGCCGACTTGATCCGGAATGACGATTTCGCCTTGCTATTAAACAAGGTCTTTATAGCTTGCAGGGATTTCGGCTTCAAGAGAATAGTTTTTACCAAATAAGTTAAACTCAAGGCGGTAAGCGTGCAGGTGCATCTTGTTAGGCATACCTTCAATGAAGGATTCTCTGCCGCCATATTTGCCATCACCTAAAATTGGATTGCCAATATGATTCATGTGAACGCGGATTTGGTGTTTACGCCCTGTTTGTGGGTAAAGCTCTACTATTGAATATATGTTTGATGCGGCTTCGATAACTTTAAAATCAGTTAAAGCATATTTGCCGAATTCGTGGTTTATGGTGGATTTTTCTAAACCGCGTTGACCATCTGAATCTAGAATGGGAGCTTTAATTTCGCCTTCAGGGTGCTTTAATTTACCTACGCAAACTGCAAGGTATGTTTTTTCAATGTCGCGTGATTTAAATTGTTTTGCTAATTCACGAGCAGATTTATCTGTCTTGGCAAAGATAACTAACCCCGTTGTATGCTTATCAATTCGGTGAACTAGTTTGGTCACTTTATCATTTCTAGCTAAATATTTTTCTAGTAACTTATCTAGAGGTTTAGTTATTCCTGTTCCGCCTTGTACACTTAAGCCGAATGGTTTGTTTACGGCTATTAGGTTATCGTCTTCGTAAAAGATAATATCATCTAATAGTTCAATATCGTCACGGGTTAAGACAACTTCAATTTTTGGTTTTTCTTTTACGTTATCGCGGAGTTCAGTAATATTAGCATGGATTTCAATTAATTGCCCTGATTGAATACGAGCGTCGAACTTAACTTTCTTACCATCAAGCTTAATAATGCCTTTACGGGTTAGTTTTTGAACTAAGCTTGCAGGTAACTTGATAGTTTTATTTAGAAACCTATCTAAACGAGTGCCATCAGCATCTGTTGGTGTATTTATCTGATACGTCATTGCGAGCCTTTAGGCGAAGCAATCCATCAATAGATCTTTCCAAGTGCATAAATCTTGTGATGGATCGCCGCGTCGCTTTGCTCCTCGCGATGACGGCGTAATTTATTTACTGAAATGTAATCCCAGTACGAAAGCCACTATAGATAGAATTAGGCTTAATGTAAAATAGCTTATTAGTAGGTTTATGTTTGGTAGTAGTTTGTAACTATCAAAAATAAAGCTGGAAAAGGTGGTTAATCCGCCTAGGAAGCCAATTATAACTAATGGGTATAGGCTTTCTGAGCCATTTAATTTGCTGAATAATAAGCCTATTAAAAAGCAACCAAGCACGTTGGCTGTTAGTGTTCCGTAATAGAAATGCTCTAAATTTAGGCGAGATGAAATGACGTAACGTAAGGCTGAGCCTAGCCCCCCGCCTAAAAATACTAATAAAAAATTGCTTACCATAAAAATATTGTTATATTAACGGTTTATTAACCTTAATTGGTTATAGTGTGTAATTGGATAGTAGTTCTATCCGTAGTGTAATTCAACTTTGTGAGTATTTAAAATGAAAAAAACTTTAGTATCTTTATTATTAGTGGGTTCATTAGCATCTTGTGCTGATGGTTATTTAATGAGTGAAGAAGGTGAAACTTCTTTACGTAGAGTTCGTGATGACGCGGCAGTAAGATCTGTTACTTATGCGCCATTGAATATTTCTTTAGACAAAATAAGAAATGGCATTAGTTCAACAGTTGGAAAGATAACTGGCCAAGACGAAGAGTTATTTAGTCATACATCTTCAGCGGATGCAGAATATTATGATGGTGCTTACAGTAAAGATAAGAAATTTGTTCAAGAAGCAAAAGTTTATGCAGTAGATAAAGCTGTAGGTGCTGAATATACTAGAACGCCTGTTTCAGAAGTAATTCAGCCGATTGTTAGAGATTATACTCCAATTCCTGCTCCAGCGGGTGCTCCGGCTAATGCTAAACCGGGTGAGTGTTTTGCTAAAGTGCAAAAGCCAGCTGTATACAAGAAGGTTACAGAAGAAGTTGTAGCTAAGCCTGCGTCTGTAAGGTATGAAACAATTCCAGCTGAATATGAAACTGTGACAGAAGATGTGGTAGTTAAAGCAGCTACTACAAAGTATAAAGTTATTCCAGCAGAATACGAAACTGTAACTAGTGAAGTAGTAGCTAAACCAGCGGAAACTAAATATAAAATTATCCCTGCAGAATACGAAACTGTAAAAGAGAAAGTATTAGTAAGACCAGCTAGCACTAAATATAAAGTTATTCCAGCTGAATATGCTACTATTAAAGAGCAAGTTGTTGCATCGCCAGCATCTACTAAAAAGGTTGAAGTTCCTGCTCAGTACGATGTTGTAACTAAAGATGTTTTAGTTGCTCCTGCTAAGCAAGAGTGGAAGCGTTCTAAGTCTCCAGATGGTTCAGGTGTATATATTAATGGTAAATTTACTGACGAAGTTATGTGTTTAGTAGAAAGCCCTGCTCAATATAAGAAAGTTTCTGAGCGTGTATTAGTTGCTGATGGTGGTTACAAAGAAGTAGCTGTTCCTGCTACATACAGAACTATTGAAAAACGTGTTGTTTCTAAACCAGAAGAGAAGATTGCTATTGAAATCCCAGCTGAGTACAAAACTGTTTCACGCAGAGTTGAAACTAAGCCGGAAGAGAAGATTGCTATTGAAATCCCAGCTGAGTACAAAACTGTTTCACGCAGAGTTGAAACTAAGCCGGAAGAGAAGATTGCTATTGAAATTCCAGCTGAATATAAAACTGTAGAGCGTAAAGTTAAAACTAAGCCAGCATCTAATCGTGCTATTGAAGTTCCTGCAGAATATAAAACTGTAGAGCGTACTCAAAAGGTTGAGGCTGCATCTCTTTCATGGGCTAAAGTTCTTTGTGAAGACAATACTACTAAAGAGAACGTAAAAGTTATTCAGCGTGCATTAAAAGATGCTGGTTATAACCCTGGTGCTATCGATGGTATTATTGGTAATGGTACTTTAGGTGCTATTAAGAAATACCAAAAAGCTAATAACCTAGCTATTGGTCAGGTTACTGAAGAGGCTGTTACTTCTTTAGGCTTAGACTTCGATAGCTTAGTTAAATAGTATTTTTAGAATTACATTAGAAAAGCCTCGTGCCTTATTGGGTGCGGGGCTTTTTTGTATTTTTCTCAAATATAGAAAATTTAATAACTTCTAAAATCTCTAAAAAATAAATATATGAGGGTTTGTTGTTTGAAAGTCTTTATATTTCAATAGCTATGCTTTTAAAGAGCTTGTTTTCTGTTTAAAAAATGTACAAAAAATGGCATAAAAACGTTAAAAAATGAGTGTTTTTTAGTATTTTTTGTTCCTTTCTTCAGCATGAAGCGAGGTATAATATATAGCAAATTAACTTGAAGTCTTAAGTATGTCATTCCCGCGAAAGCGGGAATCTCCTCTAAGATCTTTTTATGAGATCCCCGATCAAGTCGGGGATGACAAGAACAGAGATTCTCTAAACTTCAACTTAATTTACTATAGTCTTTTCTAAATTACATCGTATTCACGATGCAATTTAGATACACTCGCTACGCGGTGCAATAAAAGCTAAAACTTTTGTTGATAGCAAATTTAATTTTTAGCTTTAGTACGCTGTAAATTAGAATTTACTATAGTAGGCAGATAAACGATGTGTTTAACTGTCTAGTTTAAATTAAATAGTCCGGAAGGGAAATAATTTAAGCGGCTTTTTGAAGTGGGCTTTCGCCATTGCTATTAGCCGTTAATGTTGCTTGTGCAGCAGCTAAGCGGGCGATAGGCACGCGGTAAGGGCTACATGAAACATAGTTAAGGCCAATTTTATGGCAGAACTCAATTGATTTAGGGTCTCCACCATGTTCACCACAGATACCTAGTTTAATGTCGGCGCGGGTTGCTTTACCACGTTCAGCGGCGATAGAAATTAACTCGCCTACACCTTCTTGGTCTAGTGTTGCAAATGGGTCTTTTTCAAATACGCCATTTTTAACATAAGATGGAATGAATGAGCCTGAATCATCACGAGAGATGCCAAGCGTAGTTTGCGTTAAATCGTTTGTACCGAAGCTGAAGAACTCAGCATGTTCAGCGATTTCATTTGCTTTTAATGCGGCGCGCGGAAGTTCAATCATTGTACCGATAAGGTAATCAACTTTTGCTCCTTTTTCAGTAAATACAGCGTCTGCAACTTCTTCAATATTGGCTTTTAGAATATCTAATTCACGTGCAGAAAGTGCTAATGGAATCATTATTTCAGGGATGGCTTTTTTGCCTGATGCGTTAACATCAATCGCCGCTTCAAAGATTGCGCGGGCTTGCATTTTGTAAAGTTCAGGGAATGAAATGCCTAATCTGCAACCACGGTGGCCAAGCATTGGGTTGAATTCATGAAGTTCGTTAGCGCGTTTGGTGATATCTGCAACAGATACGTTTAAGGCTTTTGCAACTTCTTCTTTTTCAGCTTCTTTATGAGGTAAGAATTCGTGTAATGGAGGGTCAAGTAAACGTACAGTTACTGGTAGGCCGTCCATTGCGGTGAAAATGCCAACAAAGTCTTCGCGCTGGTAGGGTAATAATTTGTTTATTGATGCGTTTCTATCTTCTTCATTTTCAGCAAGAATCATAGCGCGCATATTGATAATACGCTCAGCATCGAAGAACATATGCTCCGTACGGCAAAGGCCTATGCCTTCTGCGCCGAATTTTCTAGCAGTTGCAGAGTCTTTCGGAGTTTCCGCGTTGGTGCGGATTTTTAAGGTTCTTATTTCGTCTGCCCAAGCCATTATTTGGTTGAACTCACCTTCTAGTGAAGGTTCAATAGTTGGTAACTTGCCAAAGAAAACTTCGCCAGTTGAACCATCTATTGTGATGTTTTCGTTGTCTTTAACTTCGCGGCCGTTGAATGAAAGGGTGCGAGTTGTTGTGTCAATTCTAAGTGACGATAAGCCAGATACGCAAGGTACGCCCATGCCGCGGGCAACTACTGCCGCGTGTGAGGTCATACCGCCACGGGCTGTTAAAATGCCTTTTGCAGCTTCCATGCCATTGATGTCCTCAGGAGAAGTTTCAACGCGTACTAAAATTACGCTTTCGCCTTTTGCCGTTAGGTCTACCGCTTCTTGCGCTGTAAATGCAATTACGCCAGATGCCGCACCAGGGGAGGCTGGTAATGCTTTACCTAGAACGCTTAACTCACCGCTTTTATCAAGCGTTGGGTGAAGTAGTTGATCCAAAGATGCAGGGTCAACGCGTAGAATAGCTTCTTGCTTTGAGATAAGTTTTTCATCTACCATTTCAGCGGCGATGCGAATTGCGGCCTTGGCAGTACGTTTACCAGAGCGAGTTTGTAGGATATATAATTTATGATTCTGTACCGTGAATTCGATATCTTGCATATCGCGGTAATGATTTTCTAACTTTTTATAAGTTTCAACAAGCTCGTTATAAACCTTCGGCATAACTTCTTCCATTGCGGCAAGGTCAGATTCCTGCCTATTTTTGCCTTCAATGGTAATTTGTTGAGGCGTTCTTATACCTGCTACAACGTCCTCGCCTTGTGCATTCACTAAGTACTCACCGAAGAATATCTTTTCGCCAGTTGAGGGGTCGCGTGTGAAGCATACGCCAGTTGCGCAGTCCTCACCCATGTTGCCGAATACCATTGCTTGTACGTTTACTGCTGTACCCCAGCTTTCAGGGATATCGTACATTGCGCGGTATTTAATTGCGCGTTCGTTCATCCATGAATCGAATACGGCAGAAATTGCACCCCATAATTGTTCGTTAACATCTTGAGGGAAAGGCTTGTTAAGTTCCTGTTCAACTAATTCTTTGTAAGAGGTTACTAAAGCTTTTAAATCTTCAGCGTCTAGGTCGGTATCCTTAGTTACGCCTTTATCATCTTTAGCATATTCTAATTTTTCTTCGAATAAATGATGGTCTAAACCAAGTACTACGCTTGAGTACATTTGGATGAATCTGCGGTAAGAATCGTATGCGAAGCGTGGATTGTTAGATTTAGCGGCTAAGCCCTCTACTGTGATATCATTTAAGCCTAAGTTTAATACTGTATCCATCATACCCGGCATTGATGCACGAGCGCCTGAGCGAACAGAAACTAGTAATGGGTTTTCTTTATTGCCAAATTCATACCCAACAGCATTTTGAATATGCGTTACAGCTTCTTGAATTTGTGAGTCTAATTCAGTTGGATAATTTTGACCATTTTCATAATATGCGGTGCATAGTTCAGTTGTAACTGTAAAGCCCGCTGGTACAGGTAAGCCAAGGCTTGCCATTTCGGCTAAGTTCGCGCCTTTACCGCCCAGTAAATTACGATCTTCCTTACTGCCTTCTGTTGAGTTTCCACCGAATTTATAAATCCATTTAGTCATTGATGTATTATATGGTAAGTAGTGTGCGGTTCTTATAACATTTAGAGCTAATAAATTAAAGTTTTTTCTAATAACATATTGCATGTTTGCAATATGTTATTGAAGTACATTGCTACGCAATGCAAAACCCACTGGAGTGGATTTTGATAAAACTGCTAAAAATTAGCAGTTTTTATAAAGAAAATTTTGATTCATTAACGGTTTTTTAACTATTGCGGTATAGAATACGTTTATTGTGAGTAATTTGTTCTAATTATTTTTCAAATTACTAACTTACTTTCAGTTCAAAATAAGATGCGTTCGCATCTGCTATTTATCTATTAAAGCGTTTGTTGCGTTATGGCTTTTCGGCTATGGCGAGAGAGCTAATTTATTTGGGTTCTAGTTAACTATGGTTTGGCTGGTTTTATACGAGCTTATTCTAGTTTTGGTGATTACCCTTTTGATTGTTTACGTTTACTTAAATTACCTAAACAAGTTGGCTTCTGATCGAAGAAATTCGGCTCTCTCGCGTGTGGCTTATGTAAAGCAAAGCGCGAGCTTGCCTTGGCCGTGTGGTGCGGATTAAGGGAGGCAGTTCCAAAAGTATTGGAACTATTATGCTAGGTAGGATTAGGCAGATTGTTTTTTATAACCCCCTCATTCCCCCAGAGAAGCTTTTTGCTTTTCCTCCCTAGCGATTTTTAGGAGAGAGAGATGAAAAAGTTTTTTATATATGCAGTTGTGGCTATTTTATGCCCTATTAATTCTATTGCGGAAGGTGCAAAAAATGATGCCTTTAAGGTAACCATTAATGGTGTGAATATGATAGATGCCGCAGGCGAAGTTATTGGTAAAATTGAAGGTGGGCTAAATAATTTATTGAAGAAAAATGATGAGCTTAAGGCAAAGATTAAGCTTATTAAAATTGAAGACGATGACGAGTTTAATTCTCAAATAGTAGCAGAAGATTTACCTAAAGGTTTTTCGGTTAGAATAAATGGCGAGCATGCTAATCAGATGAGTAAATTCCATTCTCACTTGATGGACTTGCCAGCTGAGATTAATTATATAACGATAGATTTCCTTAAAGATAACGAGTTATATTTAACCTATAATCATAAGGTAGATTATTCGGATAAATGGTTTTTTATTGGCTTAGTTGAAGCGACATTTGGGATATCCGATTTTAAAAATTCTGATGATATTGATAAAACTGGTAGGGCGGCATTTTATGCTAAAGGCGAATTGCATAATGATGTTAATATTACCGCTCAGGCGGATACTGGCGAAGGCGATATAAAAGATATTATATCTAATTTTGATGAAAAAGATCCGCGCCATTTAGTGCGTAGGTTGGAAGATGAAATATATTACCCGACCTATGGTGATGGTTCAACTGTGGTTGATGATACGGCATCTATGGGGAAGTTTTATGGGCGCATAGAACATGAGGATGATTATATTCTATGGGGTAATTTCCATACATCTATTAATGATAATGAGTTGGCGCGGGTTGACCGCTCTTTATATGGAGCTTCGGGTAAATTTACGTCTGAACGTAAGAATGAGATGAATGAGCCAGTGCTGGAAGTGGAGGCTTTTGCGGCGTTACCTGGAACGGAGCAAGCATATGAAGAGTTTCGTGGTACAGGTGGTTCGTTATATTATTTGAAGCATCAAGATATTACGCGCGGGAGCGTTAAGGTAGCAATTGAAGTTCGTGATAGAATTGCTAATCAAGTGCTGGAGCGTTCAATATTATTAGAGCCTGAAGATTATATAGTTAACCATATTCAGGGTAGGATTACGTTAAATAGTCCGCTTTCATCTACAGCGGATGATGGGCGCTTTTTCCAGAATAGAGGTTTAACAGGTAATCATGCGTATTTGGTGGTTAATTATGAATATTCAACTTCGCTTTCAAAGGATTTTGATAAGGTGCAAGTTGGTGGACGTGTTACGGCACGATTAAGTTCCCGCGTTAAGGTTGGCTTTACAGTATCATCTGATGGAGATGGTAATGATATTGCTGGTGTTGATGCCACTTATGACATTGCGGAGAACTCATTTATTAAAGCCGAAGCGGCTGTAAGCCAAGGTGTTTCAGTTGAGGAAGATAGAAGTTTGGATGGTGGTTTTACCTATAATAACTCTATCGCAACTGGTGTTAATAATGTCGATGATAAAGCGACTGCACTAAAGGTTACAGCATCTGTTGATACAAAGGATTTTACCGAAACTTTTGGTTCGTTAGATTTAACGGCAAATGTGTTTTATGAAACGAAAGATGATGGCTTTGCTGGGCTAGGGCAGGTGGCTTTGTATGAGTCTCAGAATTGGGGTGCTAACTTACACTCTAAATTTTCTGATAATTTAGGAGTTCGTGTTGACTATGCTGAAGTGCATGAAACAGGTGGGCGTGAAGCGCGAAATATTGAAACATTTTTAGAATATAAACCGTGGGAAGATATTACCTTTGGTGCGGGTGTAACGTATGATTTTGAAGATTCAATTGGTGTGGGTTCAGACCAAGGAGGACGTTATGATATTGGCGCTAGGGCGGAATATGCGATGTCTGATGAATCGGACGTTTATATATTTGCGCAAGGTACGATTGATAGGGAAATCACTCGTGACGATAATACCCGCGGTGGTATAGGTGGTGCGTTTAAGTTGAATGAGAAATTACTAGCTGGTGCAGAAATTTCTGGTGGCGCAGGTGGAATATCCGGTGCGGCAAAGTTAACTTATAATCGAGATGAGAATACATCTACCTATATAGGCTATGACCATAAGGCTGAGTTTTTTGAACAAACAGTTAATTCGGTTGGTGGTTATATTGAAACGAATGGTCAGTTTGTATTAGGTGGTACAAAACGTTTTGCAGATAAATTTACCTTATTTGGTGAAGAGCGTTTGGCACATGAAAATGTTACCGTTACTGGCTTAACGCATGCGTATGGTTTGGATTATAAAATTAATGATGCATGGGGCGTTGGCATAGCGACCGAGCTTGGCATGGTGAAAGATACTACTTTAGGTGAGTTGGATAGAAAGGCGGTATCTGGCAATGTTGCATATACTAAGGACGGCTTTTCATATAAGGGTGCGCTTGAATGGCGCAACGAGCAAGGTGCTGTAGATGAGCGTGATAGTTTTTTATCAAAATCTGGATTTAATTATAAATATAATAATGAGCTTGATTTTGTGGGTAAGGTGGATGCCGCGGTATCTACATCTTCACAAGGTGCATTTTATGATGGTAAATTTATTGAAGCGGTTGCGGGTTTTGCGTTGCGCCCAATAGACAATGATACGTTGAATATTTTAGGTAAATATGTGTTCTTGTTTGACCTTCCTGCGGCTCAGCAATTAAGCGCTTCGGAGAGTTTGATAGATTATAAACAGAAGTCGCACATATTCTCACTTGATGCTATTTGGCAGGTAACGGAGAGCCTATCCCTTGGGGCTAAATATGGTTTTAAATTTGGTGAGATAACGAGCTCTAGAACTTCGGATGATTGGTTTGGTTCAACTGTGCATTTAGGTGTGTTGCGAGCGGATTATCATGTGGTAAAACAATGGGATATACTGGCAGAGCTGCGTTATTTAACTGTACGTGAAGCGCAAGATAGTAAGTTTGGTGTGTTGCTTGCTGGTTATTATCATTTAATGGATAATTTTAAAATTGGTGTTGGTTATAATTTTACCGATTTCAATGATGATTTAACTAACCTTGGTTACGATGCTAGCGGTGCATTTATTAACTTGGTTACTAAGTTTTAGATAGGTTTCTCAAATATAGTCTTTTCCAAATTACATCGTATGCACGATGTAATTTGGATACACTCGCTTCGCGGTGCAACAAAAGCTCAAGCTTTTGTTGATAGCAAATTTAATTTACAGCGTTAGTACGCTATAAATTAGAATTTACTATATAGAAAAATCCAGAACTCTCAAAAGTGGCAGAAAAATAATATTTTATGCAAGTTTCTATTAAAAATGCTTATATTTCAATGGTGCTTGGAGTTGTTGCCATTGAAAGTGGCTCAAAAAATGACGATTTTTAAATTTGTTGTCATTGCGAGGAGCGCTAGCGACGCGGCAATCCATCTTGTGATCTCTATATTTACCAAGATCGGTTGATGGATCGCTTCACCTAAAGGTTTGCGATGACGTATAGCAGATCCACGATGTGTAATTAAGTTTATAGAAAATATACAAAGCGGGAAGCGGTTAAATTAGCTTATATTATCTTGATGCATTAATTGCATTTAGTTGAGCAATATCTTGGCCAGACATGCCACCCGCTTGCGGTGAAAATCCTGCTCCATCTGCCCCGCCGCCGGCACCTAATCCTTCTGTGTCGGTGATATTTAAGGCGCCCATTTGCATGGCTTCAATAGCATCCATTTTACCATTCGCAGACATGTTACTAAGTGAACCTTGGTCAATTAATCCTTGAATGAAGCCGAACATGGCTTGAGAAGTGTGTTGGAAAGGCTGTTGCCTACCTGTATTTGGACCTTCAGACATAGAATTATTATATAATTAAAGTCTTTAAAAATCAAGTTTCAGCTTGTTAAGCCTTTATTTGTTAAGGGTTTTCTTAACGGCTTTAACGATATCTTCAACTTGAGGAAGGGCGGCTTTTTCAAGGTTAGCTGCGTATGGAAGTGGGATATCTGCACCATGAACGCGGATAACAGGGGCGTCAAGGTCGTCAAATGCTTCTTCCATTAATAATGCCGCTATTTCAGCGCCAATACCAGCGAATGGCCAGCCTTCTTCAACTGAAACGCATCTGTTAGTTCTGCGTACAGAGTCTAAAATAGTTTGTGTATCTAGCGGGCGGATAGTTCTTAAATCTATCACTTCAGCAGAGATACCTTCTTTTTCTAAGATTTCAGCCGCTTCTAAAGCGAATTTCACTTGAATTGAGAATGCCGTGATTGTTACATCTGTGCCGCGTTTAACGATTTTTGCTTTGCCGATTTCTTCTAAGTAATCGCCTGAATCGTAATCGCCACCTTCTTCAACATCGAAGTTAAAGCCGTAAGTTAACTCATTTTCTAAGAAAATTACTGGATTTGGGTTACGGATTGCCGCTTTTAATAAGCCTTTGCAGTCTGCTGCGGAATATGGAGCAATTACTATTAAACCTGGAACGTGTGCGTACCATGAAGCGTAGCATTGCGAGTGCTGAGCGCCTACGCGTGCGGCCGCGCCATTTGGTCCGCGGAATACGATAGGGCAACGTACTTGACCGCCAGACATATAATTAGTTTTAGCGGCGGAGTTGATGATTTGGTCAATCGCTTGCATGCCGAAATTCCAAGTCATAAATTCTACAACAGGTTTTAGACCGGAAAATGCTGCGCCTACGCCCATGCCTGCAAAGCCGTGCTCTGTTATTGGAGTATCTACAACGCGCTTTGAACCGAACTCTGAAAGTAAGCCTTCAGTTACTTTATATGCGCCTTGATATTCAGCCACTTCTTCGCCCATAACGAATACTGTTTCGTCTTTACGCATTTCTTCTGCCATTGCGTCACGTAGGGCTACTCTTACTGTTTGCTGTTTTGTTGTCATGTTTTCTATATTATATCTAAACTATAAGTTCCTACTTAAATCCTAGGAACTTGGTAAATATATAGATTACAATCCATAATGCAACGAATGGAATGCCTAGGTATAAATATTCAGCCATTTCGGCAGATACACCCCAACCGCCAGAGGCTTCAGATGCGGACATTTTTTGGACAATTTCTTTTCTGTCTACTGTGCCTAAGATATATTGGAAAGGCATGCCTAAGATATTCGGATGGTTAGACTGGATATAGCCGTACGCTATAATTGTCATAAT
Organism: Rickettsiales bacterium; assembly: GCA_020630095.1. Taxonomy (GTDB): domain Bacteria; phylum Pseudomonadota; class Alphaproteobacteria; order Rickettsiales; family UBA8987; genus JAHDCD01. The sequence goes on from JAHDCD010000009.1 coordinate 58,740, forward strand.
AAAACGTATAGATAAGAATATTCTTAAAAGACCAAACATTACTTTGTTAAATATAGGTTCTGTATTAAAATCAATAAGATTGTTGATAAGTTGTAATCCTGTATATATAATGTTGCTCAATATGTCTGATTCTAAGAATAACGATAATAAACCTCAAAACGAAGATAGAAGGGATTTTATAGTAAATTCTGCCTATGCGTGTGCTGCTGTTGGCGGTGCTGCTGCGGCGATTCCTATGATAAGCTCTATGCCGCCGGCGGATGATGTTAAGGCGCTTGCTTCGATTGAAGTGGATATTTCTGGCATTGCTGAAGGTGCGGAGAAAAAGGTTATGTGGAGAGGTAAGCCGATTTTTATCCGTCATAGAACTGCTGATGAAATTGCAGAAGCTAAGGCTGATGATTCAGCTGAATTGCCTGATAAGGAGCTTGATTCAGAGCGTGTTAAAGCGGGTAAAGAGCAATGGTTAGTAACTGTGGGTATTTGTACTCATTTAGGCTGTGTACCTTTATCTGGTAAAGGTGACCACGATGCGTGGTTCTGTCCTTGCCATGGTTCGCATTATGATACTTCGGGTAGAATTAGAAAAGGTCCTGCGCCATCTAATTTGGAAGTTCCTCCGTATGAATTCCTGTCTGATTCTCGTATTAAAATTGGCTAAATCTTAACGATTTCTTAATATGTTGTGGCTAAAATGTTAGTTATGACTGGTGATGAATTAACAACTATTGATGATTTGTTGATGGGAGAAGGTGCGCTTGCAACAACCCCTCCAGAAGTGGCACAGGCTAGGTCTCAAGATATTGCGATTTTAATAATTGATGATCAGCAAACTCAAAGAACTTTGCTTGAGAAGGCTACAAAGGCGGGTGTAAAATCATCTCACGAGATAACTAGCGTTGCATTGAATGATGTGGAAACTCATAAACATTTTGTTGAAAAATATGAGGCTGCAATAGAGCAGCCAACTAAAGATCCTAAAAGGCCAAAGGCTTTGATTGTGTCCATAGATCATCAGGATAGAAGGGATTATAGGATATTAGAAAATCTTGAGAGTAATTATCCGGGTAAATTGCTAATTGTTACAGATGTTGATTATACGAGGAATAATCTACGTCAGAGCTTTGATCCAAATGAGGGTGAAGGGCATGGTTTAATTGAATTAGCAGAGGCAAGAGATAGGGGTGTTACTAAAGCTGAAAATGTCATAGTGGTAACGGGTAACATTGGGCATTGTGATGCTGCGTTAGAGCTTATTGGAGAAAAAAGTTTAAGAAATTTTGTAGAAAAACCATTTAGTATAGGTGAAGTTTCAGGTTTTATTGGGGATGCTGCTAAAGAGATGAGTGGTATTGAAGGTAAATCGCGTACTGTATGAATTGAAATCTCTTTCTTGTGTTTTAATTCTTTAATTGTTATTATGCTCGGCAATATAAGATTGCTGATATATGTCTTCAAATAATCAAACAAAATTTACAGGCGTTAAGGGGTGGATTGACCATCGCTTGCCTATTTTTTCATTTCTAGAGCATCAAGGTGAGTATCAGACTCCGCGTAACTTGAATTATTTATGGAACTTTGGTTCTATTGCGGGTATTTGCCTTATGATTCAAATAGTTACGGGTATATTCCTTGCTATGAACTATCAGCCAAATGCTGATTTAGCGTTTGACTCGGTTGAGCGTATTATGCGTGATGTACCTTATGGTTGGTTATTACGTTATATTCATGCGGTTGGGGCGAGTATGTTCTTTATAGCCGTCTATATACACATATTTAGAGGGCTGTTTTACGGCTCGTACAAAGCTCCGCGTGAGATATTATGGTGGTTCGGTATCCTTATTTTCTTAATGATGATGGCTACTGCATTCTTAGGTTACACATTACCTTGGGGTCAGATGAGCTTATGGGGTGCGACAGTAATTACGAATTTATTTACCGCGTTTGACGAAATATATGCTGGTTTAGGTACTGGTATTCGTGAGTTCTTACTAGGTGATTATTCTGCGGGTAACGCGACTATTAATAGGTTCTTCACGTTACATTATTTATTACCATTTGTTATATTGGGTCTTGTTGTTGTGCATGTTTTAGCATTGCATACGCATGGTTCAAATAACCCTACTGGTGTTGATGTTAAAACTAAGAAGGATACGATTAACTTCCACCCGTACTATACAGTTAAAGATTTCTTCGGGTTTGGTGTGTTCTTCCTTATATTTGCATGGTTTGTATTCTATGCGCCGAATTATATGGGACACGCGGATAACTATATTAAAGCGAATCCGTTACAGACTCCACCGCACATTGTGCCGGAATGGTATTTCTTACCTTTCTATGCAATTTTACGTGCTGTGCCAGATTTAGCTATTCCTGCAATTGGTTTCCTTGGTATGGATGATAGAATTGTACTTATTTCATCTAAGCTTGGTGGTGTATTATTAATGTTCGGTTCTATCCTTATATTATTTGTATTACCTTGGTTAGATAGGCATCCTGTTCGTTCAGGTGCATACAGACCATTATTCCAGCCGTTCTTTGCAATATTTGTTGTAGTATGTATTGCGCTTGGTTGGTTAGGTGCAATGCCGGCTGAACAGCCATATGTAATGTATACACAAATTTGTACAGTATATTACTTTGCGTATTTCTTAGTTATTTTACCTATTCTTTCAAAACGTGAGAGAGCTAAGGCTTTACCAGAAAGCATTGCAGCAGGAAGTAAAAAGTAACTATGAATAAATTTGTCATTCCCGCGAAAGCAGGAATCTCCTAACGGAGCTTCCCGAGATCCCCGATCGAGTCTGGGATGACACAGTAAAGAGAATTAGAATGAGAAAATTATTTTTAACATTATCTATTTTATTAATATCACTTACTGCACCATCTGTTGTATGGGCGGCGGGTGATGCGAAGCATCCGGAGCATGATGTGCATTGGCATTTCAGTGGAATGTTAGGTTCGTTTGATAAGCAATCTATCCAGCGTGGTTATCAGGTTTACCGTGAAGTTTGTGCTTCTTGTCATTCAATGGATTTACTTTCGTTCCGTAACTTAACTAAAGTTGGCTTTTCACCAGAAGCAGTTAAGTATATTGCGGCTGAATATGAGTGCGCTAACGGCTTTGATGATGCAGGTGATGTATTAATTGAAGCATGTACGCCGGCGAATAGATTCCCTTCGCCATATAGTAATGAGAATCAGGCTAAGGCAGCTAATGGTGGTGCTATACCGCCGGATTTATCTTTAATTATTAAAGCTAGGCACGATGGTGCTAACTATGTTTATTCTTTATTAGCGAAAGGTTATGAGGAGAAAACAATTGCTGACCTTAAATATGCTCCGCTAACTGCAGGTGTTACTGTTGATGGCAAAGAGTATAAGGCAGAAGATGTTTATAAATTACTAAAGGATAAAGATGCTAACAAGACTGAGTTAAATGCTATTTTGGCTCAAGTTAAAGCTAATGTTGAAGCGCAAGGTATTAACTGGAATCCGTATATGCCGGGTTTCCAAATTGCTATGGCTAAGCCTATATCTGGTGATGATGTTGAATATACCGATGGTACGCAAGCGACTTTAGAGCAAGAAACAAAAGATTTAGTTAACTTCCTACAATGGGCGGCAGAGCCTGAAATGGAAGAGCGTAAGAAGATGGGTATTAAAGTACTTATATTCTTGAGTATCTTTACTTTATTATTCTATATCGCAAAAATTAGAACTTGGGGTAGATTAAAGAAAGAAGATTAGAGATTTAGAAAAAACTTCTTTATGTATAACGCGTCATTGCGAGCGTAGCGAAGCAATATAGAAATCTTCTCAAGTTAAAAGATCACTGGATTGCTTCGTCGGCAAGCCTCCTCGCAATGACCTACTTAATTTTAAATTATGACTAATATTGTAATCTATACGAAAGATTTTTGTCCATACTGCACGCGCGCTAAGGATTTACTAAAGCGTAAAGGCGTAGATGTTTCTACTATTAAAGATATTGATATCACTAACTCTGAAGATTTGCAGGTTGAGTGTTTAGAGAAGTCTGGCGGTCGTAGAACTGTACCTCAGATTTTTATTAATGATACTCACGTTGGTGGGTATGATGACCTTGATGCACTAAACAGCCAAGGCGGTTTGGATAAACTTTTACAAGGGTAAAAGGTAGAAAAGGGTAAAAAGTGAAAAGATAGCCTTGACTGTAGTAACTTTTTTACTCTAAGGGGGTAAGTTATGAACTTTTTTAATGATAGAGATTTGGCAAGACGTTTAAGAGATGGCGAGGTTTCATCTAAGGAGAAGTTTTATTATCTTCTTACTTTTTAGGTAATTTATACAATATTTTTTACCGCATATGTTTCGGATGCGATATATTCTACGGGTAATAGCTTAGATTACATTGCCGATATTATTATTGTTCTTCTTACTATTATAGGAACGTACCTTGTTTATAATTCTAATAGAGCAGGTGATGACGAGGATTTTATTGCTAGATTCACTTGCCTTTCAATACCTATTGCCGTTCATATGATATTATTTTCTTTGTTAGCGGGCTTCATAGAAGCGGCTCTTACAATGACAGAAGAGGATATAATGAATGAGGATTATATCTATACGACAACAATATATGGAGCAGTTGGCTTGGTATTAGTTGTAGCGTATTTCTATTATAGAATTAATTCTTCGATTAAGATTGCTTCATCTAAAAGTTAAATTGTAGGCCAACTTCTACGTTGTGAGAGGTGTAGTCTTCGAATTTTGTATTAATATTTGTAAGTTCGAAGCCATCTGGGATTCCAAAATATTTATAACCTAAAACTAAATCAGCTATTTTACTCATATTATAACGAGCGCCTGCGCCGGTTTGCCAAGCTGGTTTAAAGTCATCAGACTCTTCTGCATCTAAGTTAGTGGCTAAGCCACCGCCGATAGAGCCATATATAGTTACGCCATCTTCTTCTACGAAATCGTAATTAGCATTTACTAGTATAGCTAGAATTTCGGCTTTATTATTTGGGAATGATGAGTCTTCAAATTCAGATATGCCATATGAAGCTTCAATAGATGCGTGTAGTTTATCTGCAATATATTGACCAAGCTCTGCTGATGCGCCGTAGCCAATTTCATAATTAGTAAAATCTTCTGCTCCAGATATTTCGTATGCAACTTCAGATGCGCCAACGCCACGTAAGCTTAATTTTGCATACGGGTCATTTTCTAATGCAATGGCATTGTTAGAAATTAATAAAGCTGGTATTAGTAATAATTCTCTTCTCATTGTTCTCTCCTTTTCTAAAGATAAGGTGTATAAGCTGGATTTTGTGCAAAGTTGCAATTCATCTATATTATATATTGCTATATAATTAGTGCTATCTACCCGCTATACGGTGCGGAATCACCATGTGTATAGCCTACTTGATATTGCTCCTGATGGGGTTTGTCGTGCCGTAAACTTTCATTTACGCGGTAGGCTCTTACTCTACCTTTTCATCCTTACCTTAATAAAAAGGCGGTTTATTTTCTGTGACACTTTCCGTAAATATTTAATGTTCGCGCAGGCGGGGCAAAGTTTAAAAACAAGTTTTTAAACCCTTCGGGTGCAGTATGCACTTTTCTCGCCTGTCGCTTCTATTATTCGTTAAAACAATAGAAGTTAGACTTTTAATATCCCGTGGCAGTTAGCCACCATCATTTTTCCGTGGAGTCCAGACTTTCCTCTTTGTTAAAAAGCTGCAACAACACCTTATCTAGTAATAAAACTTATAACCTAAATATTAGATAATTTAAAGGTGAAATAGAAAAATTTGGTTTTCAGATGGTTTTGTGCTATTCTATAAATTGGAAATTAGAAGGTGAAGGTGGAGTTGAATTTAGTTAACGAATTATAGGTTTTTTCCTAAAAATAGAATTGTTTTTCTAAAAAGAAGAAAAAGAGTTAAAAAAGCCTAGCTTTAAAAAATCATATATTTCAGCAGCTTGGCAAATTAATTGTGCAACTTCTAGTTTTGTTAACGTTTTGTTAACCATTTCTATGCTACTAATGAATATGGAAGACGACAAAACTGATAGGTGTAGGAACTTATCAAAACGAACTTTAAAATTAGTTTACACGAGAGTAAATTATAAGATTTTTAACATTTATCGTGCAATTGCTGGGGGGTGTGTTGTGCAAAGCTTATTTAAACGAAATAAAAATATTTTATCTGTAATCGCGTTATCGGCGGCAGTTCTATGTACAGGTGCTAATCAATCTGAGGCATCTACAATTCAAACAGGAGTTATAAATTCATTCAACCAGTGTTCTGATGTTATCGGAAGGGTGTTTATGGATAATAACGAAGACGGAATTTTCAATAAAGGTGATGAGGGCATTGGCTCTACACGAATTCAAACAACATCAGGATTAAGTATTTATACAGATTCAGAAGGTTTGTATCATATTCCATGTGCTACTGTACCAAATATGTATAGAGGCGGTAATGTAATTTTGAAGGTTGATGAGGCAAGTTTGCCTACCGGAACATATGTATTTACTAGTAATCCAGTATGGGTGAAAGCGACCTCTGGTATACTTGCTAGGGCCAGTTTTGCAGTAATTAAAGAACAAAAGAGACAAATTTTACTAGAAATCGAGGAAGGTCTTTTTGAAGACAAAGGTGAAGTAAATGACACTATCGAAAGCCTAGTAGATGTACTTTCTGAGAAGGAAAGTGAACTTCTTGTGATACTTAACACATCTTCTGAAGATGAGGGTGGGCTTAAGTTACAGGGCTTAATCAGTGGTATTGAGAAGGCTTGGCAAGAAAAAGGTAAGGATTACAGTTTAGAAATTAATGGTGAATTAAAATAATCATTAATTTGGGCTGAAATCAAGAGTAGCTTTAGGCTACTTTACAATTTTCTTAATTATCTTAACGTTTAATTAAGATGTTGTGATGTATCCTAAAACTTAAGTGCACATTGGAAGACGTGCAATTGAGTTAATAATTAGAGGGGTTCTAATTATATATAATTGGGTTTTAACTTTGCCGCGGGGCAAAAAAGATTTTTGGGGGAGACCATGTTTTTGAACGAAAAACTACTTTTTGGTGCGAGTGCAATTGCATTATCACTGATGACATATAATACAAACGATGCAAACGCTAATGGCGGTGCATTTTCTATAGCTGTTGATGATAAGGTTGTATATCAGGATGGCAAACATCTAGAAAAAGAAGAGCAATATAAATTGGAAGCTGCCAAGCTTACGATGGTGAATGTTGTGAATGATGGTTTAGATACTAAGGCCTTCATGAACGTTGAATCATTTCCATTCGGTAAAGCGCGTATTGGCGAAGAGATTAGCTTTATAGCTAGATCAAATTTAGATTTCTTCACTGTAAAGGAAGAAGTTCGTATATTTGAAGCTGGTCAGTCACTAAAGAGTAAGCCTATTGATATAGTGCCTTTAGATGCAAAAAGAGAAACTTCAATGATAGTAAGCCCTGATTTAGGGGAAAGAGAATATATATTTGTTTACCGTGCATACGATAAAGATGGTGAGTTTAACGAAACTGCACCAAAGCGTATTGAAGTAATTTCAAGAGATTTTGAAGTTGAAGGTGAGCAAGATGAAGACGAGCGTACTATTGAGGACACTCGTAAAGAGGTTTGGAATCAAAATACATTAACAGTAGATAACATTGATGCTTACGGCGCTGGCGTATCTTTATATGCTAATAACGTTAAAGATGGTGAGAAGGTGATGGTTTTCGGTAAGGAAGCTACACAAGATGGTGCTGGCAAGTTTGTTAGCCGTCAGATTTTACCAGAAGGTGAGCATGACATTGCTGTTGAATTTATTAATGAAGCAACGGGCGAGAAAGAGCGTGAAGTTCTTCGCTCTATTTATGTAGAAGATGATGAGTGGTTCTATGTTGCTTTAGGTGAAATAACTATTGGTCAAAATGATGCTGCTAAGCCAACGGGTTTTGTTGGTTCATCAGATGTATTTGACGATGATGTTTATGTAGATGGGCGTGCTGCTTTCTATGTAAAAGGTAAAGTTAACGGCAAGTGGAAAATTACTGCTCAAGCGGATACTGGCGAAGGGGATATTGAAGAAATCTTTAGAAATATTGATAAGAAAGATCCTCGTCATTTAGTTCGTAGACTTGATGATGAAGTATATTTCCCAACTTATGGCGATGATTCTCATATTGTTGATGAAACTCCAGGTGCGGGTAAGTTCTATGTTAAAGTTGAAAAGAATAAATCTCATATATTATGGGGTGGTTTCCACACTAACATTAACGAATCTGATTTAGCTAGAGTTGATAGATCTTTATATGGTGCGGAAGCGGTATATAAATCTGAAGATTCAACTGAATATGGCGAAACTAGATATACAGCAAGAGCCTTTGTAGCAAACGCTGAGACGTTAGGTTCATTCGAAGAATTTCAAGGTACTGGTGGTTCGTTATACTACTTAAAGCACCAAGATTTAACTCGTGGTTCTGCAAAAGTTTCAATAGAAGTTCGTGATCAAAATACAGGAATTGTATTAGAGAGTAAATTACTTACTTCTGATCAAGATTATTATATTAATCACATCCAAGGTAGAATTACATTAAACAGCCCACTTAATAGCCAAGTGAGTAGCGGTTCAAACGTTACTAATGGTTCATTAGGCGGTAATCCTCAGTATTTAGTAGTTAACTACGAATATACTCCTGAGGCGCTTGATGTAGATGAAGCTACTTTTGGTGGTAGAGTTGAAGGTTGGGTTACTGATTCGGTAAGAATTGGTGCTACAGCTATGAAAAATGAAAACTCTAATGGTACAAATGGTGGCCAAGAAGTTTATGGTGGTGATGTAATTGCACGCTACAACCCTACTACTTATATTAAGGGTGAGTATGTATCAACTGGTGAAGCTGGCGGTGAATCGCGTAGATCATTAGATGGTGGTTTTAATTACACTAACTTAAATTCTAATGGTACTAATAAACCAGCGGCAGCTTTCAGAGTAGAAGCGGCAACTGATTTAGAAGATATTAACGGCAAGGATGTTCAAGTTTCTGCTTATTATGAAGATAAAGAGGCAGGATTTTCTGGAACTGGTGCTATAGCGGCTCGTGATATTACAAATATGGGCGCTGAAGTTAGAGTTGGCCTTGCTGAGCATTCAGATGTATTTGCTCGCTTAGGTAACCAAGATGAAGATGGTGGTATTGAGCGCTCAGAGATTGAGTTAGGTGCAAGTGCTAAGCTTTCTGATTCAATAGCAATTTCAGGTTCAATCTTACATGATATGTATGAGCAAGCGGGGGCTACCCGTGATACTGGCGACAGAACTGATGTTGGTGGTAGAATCGAATGGATTAAAGACGAAGAGACTGGTGATAAATTATACTTATTTGGTCAGGTAACTTTGGATAATGATGCAACTCGTAGAGAAAACTCAAGAATTGGTTTAGGTGCTGATTACAGATTAAATGATGATATTCTATTATCTGGTGAAGTTTCTACTGGTAATGGTGGTATTGGCGCAAGCTTTAATGCTAACTATAACTATGATGAAGTAACAGATTTATATGCAGGCTATGCGTTGCAATCTACTTCTAATGATGCAACATTCTTAACTAGCCAAGTATCTAACAATACTAATGGTACAGTTACAGTTGGTGCTAAGAGAAGATTCTCAGATGCGTTAAGTGTATTCGGTGAAGAAAGAATGATTCATAACCGTAATGAAGTAGGTGGTTTCACACATGCTTATGGTATGGACTACAAAATTACTGATAGATGGACATTTGGTTTAACAACTGAAATTGGTGAAGTACGTGATACATTAAACGTTAATAATGATATTGAGCGTAAAGCTGGTACAGTATCGGTTGGTTATACATCTGACGTTACTAAGTTTAACACAGTTGTTGAGTACAGAGATGAAGAAAGCTCGGTTGAGACTCGTGAAACTATGTTAGCTAAAGTATCTTTCGGTTACGATATTTCTGAAGATTCGGAGTTACTTGCTAGAGTTGATATGGCGGTTTCTGAATCGGATGTAAGTGCAGCTTCAGATTCTGAATATGTTGAAGGTTATATTGGTTATGCGTTACGTCCTTTAGATAACGACAACCTTAACTTATTAGCTAAATATTCATTCCTATATGACTTACCTGCTAATCAGCAGTTAAGCGGAACGGAAGCGGCGATTAATTATAAACAACGTTCACACATCTTTAATATTGATGCTATTTGGCAGGCGACTGACAGATTATCAATTGGTGCTAAATATGGCTTAAAAATTGGCGAAATTACATCTTCAAGAATTACAGATGATTGGTTTAAATCTACAGTGCAGTTAGCAGTGTTAAGATTAGATTATCATGTAGTTAATAATTGGGATATTTTAGCGGAAGCTAGATACTTATCAGTTAAAGAAGCTGAAGATGCTAAGTTTGGTGCATTAGTTGCAGCTTACTATCACCTTGGAAGTAATGTTAAGGTTGGCTTGGGTTATAACTTTACTGATTTCAGTGATGATTTAACTAATCTTTCATATGATGCACAAGGTTGGTTTGTGAACTTGATAACTAAGTTCTAATCCTACAAATCTCTCTGCCTTAGTTGAGGTAGAGAGGTGTAAGGATAATAAAAATATGCTCGGGCTATCGAGGGGGGTTTCTTTGCCCGAGCACCATTCAAAAGACTAAGACGAGGTAAGAACGATATTAATAAATAGGTAAAGCTAAAACCCTTTCGGCTTGCCAAAATTTGAAGAATTGCTTTAATTTTATATCCATTAAAATTAAAGGAGTTTTTTAAGCGGAACTCCATCGTTCAACCCAGCTTAGTCTTCTACGGGCCCTCGTGAATGTATCACGGGGGTCTATTTTTTTAGAAGGATGGTGGGTTAGAGAGGATAGAGGGATAGTGGCTAGGCTATTTTTTCTTCTTTTGAGCGCGCTCAGCTAGCTGTTTAGTAAATGAGCCTACGGCATTGTCAGCCATTTCTTTGCGTTTACGCATGTCATCCATACCTTTGTAATCCATTTCTAACTTAAGATAAAACTTACCCTCTTCTTCCGTAGATTGCTTGATATGAAGCGTGCATTGTCGATAGGAACTGGCTTGGTTTCTTTGTTATAAACCATCGCATAAATTCTATCAGGATACGGAATTGTTGCTAGTGGGTAGTGATTATGAAATTTAGAGATTGCTTCTAATATTTCTTCTTTTGTATCGAATAATTGTTCTTTTTTAGCAGCACGAAGTAGGTAATAGCCCCAGTTGGGATGCCTATACTTTTGGGCGTGCTTTTTGAGGATGATTTTTTAGTGGAACTTCAACTTTCTTTAGTTTTAAGCTCCATTTGCCTTCGCGTTCAATTTTATAAATTATGCCAAAGCTACCTATAAAGCCTTTTTCGTGCTCTTGATCAGTTACTTCGAAATCTTTAATCCATAACCTTAAGGTTATGCCGTACTGGTCTTTACTTTCCTGTTTAGTTGAGCAATCAAAAGTTTTCTTGATTTGATTTATTTTTGCATCGGCAATTTCTTCAGATTCAAACTCAAATAGGCCGTAGATACAGCCTGAGATATTTGGATTATCAATATGTGCGGTTATTTTCGCCATTAAGAACCGTTACAACGTTTCCTATGAATAATGTCACAGGACTGGTTAAATAATCGTTAATTTTATTAACTTTTTTTAACGTGGTGGTAACAGATTTTGACTCTTTAGATGTGCCATCTTGAACAGCCATTATAGGTGTGGTTTTATCTAAGCCATGCTGGATAAGCTTTTGCGCTATTTCGGATAGGTTTTTAAGTCCCATATAGATAACTAAAGTGGTTTCACCATGGGCAACGCCTTCCCAATTTATTTCAGCAAATTCGCCATCTTTTTTATGGCCGGTTAAATAAATTACAGATCCCGCAACTGCGCGGTGCGTTAGTGGTATATTGTATTCAGCGGCAATACCTGCAGCAGCAGAGATTCCAGGGACTACTTCAAATGGGATATCATGTTTTTGTAGTTCTAATATTTCTTCGCCAGCACGGCCAAAAATAAATGGATCACCACCTTTTAAGCGAACTACTTTTTTATCTTTTAGCGCGTGTTTTACTATTTCTTCATTTATCTCATCTTGAGTCATGAAGTGGTGCTTACAGCTTTTACCAGCGTATATTTTTTCTACTGAGTCTGGGATTAGGCTAATAATATCTTCACCGATTAGCCTATCGTAAATAATAACTTGGGCATATTCGGTAATTAGCCTGTGAGCTTTTAGAGTTAATAGCTCAATAGAGTTTGGCCCTGCGCCAACTATGTAAACTTTATTAGGCAATTTGTAGTGCTTGTTTTTGAGCTTCTATAAGTTCTTTAATGCCTTTATCTGCAAGGGTATAAAGCTCATTAAATTGAGCATGAGGGAATGGTTTATCCTCAGCGGTGGCTTGAATTTCTACAACGTCACCGCTTTCATTTAGAATAAAATTACCATCGGCTTCAGCGTTTGAATCTTCAGGGTAGTCTAGGTCTAGCACTGGTTGGCCTTTATATATACCGCAAGAAACTGCGCTGATAAAATCTTCAATTGGATTTTGTGGCAGGTTTAGAGTTTTAATAGCTTCATATAGAGCTACAAAACCACCTGTTATGCTTGCGCAACGTGTACCACCATCGGCTTGTATAACGTCGCAATCTACTATTATTTGGCGCTCACCTAGTTTTTCTAAATTAACTGCGGCACGAAGACTGCGCGCTATTAGGCGTTGAATTTCTTGAGTTCTACCAGACTGGCCTTTCTTTGCTTCGCGGTTCATACGCTCGTTGGTGGAGCGTGGAAGCATGCCATATTCTGCCGTTACCCAGCCTTTGCCAGTTCCTTTTAACCAGCGTGGAGTATCTTCAGAAATTGATGCTGTGCAGAATACGCGTGTGTTGCCCATAAATATAAAGCATGAGCCTTCGGCTTGGCTTGATACATTGGTTTCAATGCTCACAGAGCGCAGTTCATCATTCTTTCGGTTACTTGGTCTAATCATATTAGATATTTATACTAAATAAGTTTTTCAGTCAATTAAACGATTAAACATATGTTTAATCGTTTAATTGTGATTGTTGTGCAATTTTTGCAGATACTTGAAACAGCTCTTTAAAATATTTATCTTTAATGTGGTAATGAACATATTTACTTTCTTGTTTCTTTTTAAGAAAACCCATTATCCTTAATTTATTTAAATGATTTGAAGCTAAGGGTTCAGATATTTTAAGAGTATTTGCTATCTCTTCAACAGTTCGTGGTTTTTGAACTATTAAATTAATCATTATTAGCCGATTAGGATTGGATAGAGCTTTATGAAAATTACTCATTATCTCAATTTGATTGTAGTTAAGCATATTAAATAAGTGTTCAGAAGTTAGTTAAACGATTAAATATATGTTTAATCGTTTAATAGTTTTCTGAAATCAATAATTAAGGGGCTGACACCTAATAAAGTTGTTTTAGGGTTAATTTGAGGTCTATTA
>JAHDCD010000002.1 GCA_020630095.1 Rickettsiales bacterium
CTATTAATAGACCTCAAATTAACCCTAAAACAACTTTATTAGGTGTCAGCCCCTATTTTTATCTATTCTAGTTAAACAAATATTATAATAACATTCATACGTTAAAAAAATACCCCCCTCATAACCTCTTGATCTCTTGCACCTCTTAAACTATTATAGCGCCATGCTTCCTGCAGTTGAAACAAAAGGTGATGAGAAGATCAAGAATATGCTTCTCAATTTCGGGCCTCAACATCCCGCGGCTCATGGCGTATTACGCCTTATCTTAGAGCTTGATGGCGAGGTTGTAGAGCGTGCTGATCCTCATATTGGCTTACTACACCGCGGTACTGAAAAATTAATCGAACATAAAACATACCTGCAAGCCGTTCCATATTTTGATAGGCTAGACTATGTATCCCCAATGTGTCAGGAACACGCTTACGCATTAGCAGTAGAAAATTTACTAGGCATTGAAGTGCCAAAACGTGCGCAATATATCCGCGTATTATTCTCCGAAGTAACAAGAATATTAAACCATATAATGAACGTATGTACCTTCGCAATCGACGTGGGTGCAACAACTCCATTACTTTGGTTATTCGAGCAACGTGAAGTGCTAATTGAATTTTATGAGCGCGTATCTGGTTCACGCATGCACGCGGCATACATTCGCCCGGGCGGTGTAGCACAAGATTTACCAGCAGGCTTACTAGAAGACATTGCCGCATCTATGGCAGAATTTGAGAAAATCTTCAAAGATACTGACAAATTACTTACCAATAATCGCATCTTCAAACAACGTACGGTAGATATAGGCGTTGTAACAAAGCAAGAAGCGCTAGACTGGGGCTTTTCAGGCGTAATGTTACGCGCATCTGGCGTACCATGGGATTTACGAAAATCTCAACCTTATGAAGTTTACGACGAGCTAGAATTTAATATTCCAGTAGGCAAAAACGGCGACTGTTACGACCGTTATCTATGTCGCATGGAAGAAATGAAAGAATCAGTTAAGCTAATCAAACAATGTATTGAAAAGCTACCTGAAGGTGAAGTTAAAACTAACGATGGCAAGGTTACACCGCCAAAACGTGAAGAAATGAAGCAAAGCATGGAAGCTATGATTCACCACTTCAAACTATATACTGAAGGCTATAAAGTACCAGAAGGCGAGATATACGCAGCAGTAGAAGCTCCAAAAGGCGAATTCGGCGTTTACCTAGTGGCAGATGGCTCAAACAAGCCATACCGTTGCCGCCTACGCGCACCTGGTTTCTTCCACTTAGCCGCGTTAGACTTTATGACCAAAGGCCACATGATAGCCGACGTAGTAGCTGTTCTAGGTTCACAAGATATCGTATTCGGGGAGGTAGATAGGTAACGGAGCGAAGGGCAGGAAAAGTGCATACTGCACCCGAAGGGTTGGGAGCGCAAGCGAACCAACTTTGCCAAGCCCGTGCGACCATCTAATAAATTATGGGAAAAAGAGAAGCATATTTAGATCAACCACAAGAGTTTTCGATTAATAAAGAAAACATTGCTGAAGCAAAAAAGATCATTGCTAAATACCCTGATGGTAAGCAACAATCTGCCGTTATGCCTGTGCTGGACATTGTACAGCGCCAAGCAGGTAACTGGCTACCAGTAAAGGCTATGGAGGCTGTAGCTGAACTACTTGATATGCCTTATATCAGAGTATTCGAGGTAGCATCGTTCTATACGATGTATAATTTAAAACCTGTTGGTAAAAACTTTATCCAAGTTTGCCGTACCACACCTTGCTGGTTACGCGGGTCTGATAAAATTACCAATACTTGTAAGGATAAATTAGATATCGGCTTGAGCGAAACAACTTCTGATGCTGAATTTACCCTTGTTGAAGTTGAATGCTTAGGTGCATGTGTTAACGCTCCTATGGTTCAAATTAATGACGATTTCTACGAAGATCTAAACCCAGAAATCATGAGTGAAATAATTGATGATTTAGCTGCGGGTAAACAACGCAAAATCGGTACACAAATCAACCGCGTAAACTCTAAAGCACAAAAATAAGGTTAAAAGGTAAAAAAGCTTATAAGGTAAAAAGAAGCTTTTCTCCCCTTTACCCTTTTGATCTTTTACCCTCATTATGACTTTTAATCCTGAAATAATTGGTTCACTCGCCGCCTTCCTAGGTGTAATCTCTTGGATACCTCAAGTTTACAAAGTTCATAAAACTAAGGATACACACTCCCTTTCTCTAAAAAGCCTAATAATGATATCTATCTGCATATCTTTATGGCTAGTATATGGAATTCTAATCAATTCCCCATCTTTATACGCCGGCAATATTTTGCTTCTACTACAATTATTATATCTAATTATCATGAAAGCCAGACATGGCTAATATGGAATCACTTGCGACTTTTACTTTCGCTGATATAATTCGCACATGTCTAGTTTAAAGCAAGATACTCACAATTTTATCTACAACTCAACTTACATGGCGGAGCTTTATGAAAGCTACCTATTAAACCCAAGTAATGTAAGTGCAGATTGGCAAGAATACTTCGCACAAATTGGCGATAACCTTGCTGATGTTGCCAATGATTTCGGCAAAGAAGAATCAAAAGTTGTAGGCGCAAAATCTATAGAAGAAGACGCACCTAAAAAAGGCAAAGGTAAACCTGCCACAGCAGGTGGAGCAGTTAATGAAGGCGAGCTTTTATCAGTTCGTACAAACATGTTAATTCGTGCATACCGAGTTCGTGGTCATTTACTTGCTAAGTTAGACCCTCTAGAAATGAAAGTTCTAGAAAGCCATCCAGAACTAGACCCTGCACATTACGGCATAGAAGTAGGCGATTACGACAAAGAAGTAACCCTTGGCGGCTGGTTAGAGCTAGATAAAGCTACTATCAAGCAAGTTCTAGCTATCTTGCAAGAAACTTACTGCTCGCATATCGGCGTAGAATATATCCATATCCAAAGCTTAAAGCGTAAGGAATGGTTGGAAAATAAAATGGAATCTACACGCTCAAAGCCTGTACTTTCTAAAGAACGCAAACAGCAGATATTGCAAAAGCTTGTTGAAGTTGTTGGCTTCGAAGAATTTTTACATAAAAAATACCCTGGTGCTAAAAGATTCTCTGCCGAAGGTGGTGAAAACTTAATGACAGCAATGGAAGCTGCGGTAGAAGTTGCCGCAAATACTGGTACAGTTGACGAAGTTGTAATTGGCATGCCTCACCGTGGTAGATTAAACGTACTAACTGCATTCATGGGCAAGCCTTACAAGGCAATGCTTTCTGAATTCCAAGGCAACCTAGCAATCCCTGATGAAATAGAAGCTTCAGGTGACGTAAAATACCATTTAGGTATCTCATCTGATAAGAAATTTGGTGAAAAAGAAGTTCACCTTTCATTAACGCCAAACCCATCGCATTTAGAAGCGGTAAACCCAGTAGTTCAGGGTAAAGTACGCGCAAAACAGGATAAAAAGAACGACCCCGCACGCGATAAAGTAATGGGAATTCTATTACATGGTGACGCGGCATTCTGCGGTCAAGGTATCGTAGCTGAATCATTAGCATTAAACGATTTAGAGGCCTATAAAACAGGCGGTACATTCCACATTGTAGTTAACAACCAAATCGGCTTCACTACATTACCAGAATCTGGCCATACATCACCATACCCAACAGATGTTGCCTTCGGTATCCAAGCCCCTGTATTCCACGTTAATGGGGATGACCCAGAAGCAGTATTCCACGCAGCATCTATTGCCGAAGAGTTTAGACACACGTTCAAGAAGGACGTTGTACTTGATATGTGGTGCTACCGTAAATACGGCCACAATGAAGGCGATGAACCACGCTTCACTCAGCCTAAAATGTATGAGGTAATTTCTAAGAAAAAGAACCCTCGCGACATTTACGCTGAACAATTAATTGCCAACGGCACAGTTACTCAAAAAGAATTTGATGACATGAAAGATGCGTTCTATCAACGCATGGATGCAGCATACCAAGTTGCATCTGACTACGTTCCAGAAAAAGCTGATATGTTAGAGGGCGACTGGGAAGGCATGAGGCACCATTTAGGCGATGCCGAAATAATTGAAACCGGCGTTAAAAAAGCTACACTTAACAAACTTGGCGAGAAACTAGTTAACTACCCTGAAGACTTCAAACTTCACAAAGGCGTAGATAGAGTTGTTAAAGCTAAAACTGAAATGATCAACAAAGGCGAAGGCTTAGACTGGGCAACTGGCGAAGCTCTAGCATTCGCATCATTACAAACTGAAGGCCATAAAGTAAGAATTACCGGTCAAGATGTTCTACGTGGAACATTCTCGCACCGTCATTCACAATTTACGGATCAAAATACGGAAGTAACCTTCCAGCCACTTAATAATTTAAGCGATGAGGCCGCTGAATATGAAGCGCATAACTCAAACCTTTCAGAATTCGCAGTTTTAGGTTTTGAATATGGCTATTCAACTTCTGCACCAAACGCACTTACAATTTGGGAAGCACAATTTGGTGACTTCTATAACGGCGCACAAATTATCGTAGACCAATTCATTTCATCTGCCGAAACTAAATGGCTAAGAATGAGTGGCCTAGTAATGCTATTACCACACGGCTATGAAGGCCAAGGCCCTGAACATTCATCTACTAGAATTGAACGTTTCTTACAAAGTTCCGCGGAAGATAACTGGGTTATCTGTAACTTAACAACTCCAGCTAACTACTTCCACGCACTCCGCCGCCAGTTAAAACGTGATTTCAGAAAGCCATTAATTATCGCTTCTCCAAAATCGTTACTTCGTCATAAATTAGCTACTTCTTCACTAGCTGAAATGGAAGAAGGTACACATTTCTGGAAAGTTATCGGCGAACAAGAAAAATTAGACGCTAAAAAGGTCGATAAAATTGTTCTATGTACTGGTAAAATCTACTACGATTTATTAGAGGAGCGCGAAACTCGTAAAGCACAAAATACTGCTTTAATCCGCGTTGAACAACTATACCCATTCCCTGAACAATATTTAGCCGAAGAATGTGCTAAATTCCCTAACGCTACTAAAATTGTTTGGGCTCAAGAAGAGCCTGAAAACATGGGTGCTTGGAATTATATTGATAGAAGAATCGAAGATTGCTTGGCTAATAATACCAAGCTTAAAAACCCTCGCCCGTCCGTTGCCGCCCGCCCTGCATCTGCATCTACAGCTGCCGGCTACATGAAAGTACACAAGAAAGAGCACGCAGAATTAATGAATAAAGTATTTAGTTAACCATTATTTAACACATTGCATTTATTATAATATGCAATGGCAGGTAAGCTTTACACAGTTAGGCATGCTCAATCTAGAGGCAATGTCGATTTTCAAGAATATATAAAGCACGGGTATGAACGCGTGCCATTAAGTAGCCTTGGCAATAACCAGGCACGCGATGCCGCCAAGGCCTTTGCTAAGCACGTTCTAGCTGAGGATATAGATAATATTGTTCTAATATCTTCACCAACAATACGCGCAAAAGAAACAGCCGGAGCATTTGGTACAGAATTTGAGAAAGAACTTATATCAAACAGAATAGGCTCACGAATTGTAAGTCATGATGCTACAGAAATAAAATTTCTAAGCGAAGATGAACAAATGACCCTAGATAAAGCACAAGCAGCTGGGTTAAACTTTGGCCCTGATTTTGAGCATGACGAATATGAAAGCTACCTACAAATGCGAGAGCGAGCATCCAACCTTAGATCAGAAATTGAGAAATTATTAGAAGAAGGCAAGAACATTGTTGTGTTTTCCCATTCCATGATGCTAAAAATGCTTCACTCTGAACTATTATTCGAAACCGAAGAAGAAAAAGGTGAAGCTGTAAAAAAATGGCGAGAAGATCATCAGCCAAGAAATTCACAAATTCAAGAGTTCGAATTTAATGATGGTAAATTCACAGAAGGCCAAATGATACATACTCAAGAAGCTTTGAGTTTCCAAATATAAAATAAAGGGAGAGTAACTAACTCTCCCCTCCTTTTTAACCACTTTAGAAAAATAAAACTTTTTTGAATTTCGTATACAGCCTCTAAAAGACTAACCTACCGCCCCTCAACCAAAGAAATATTTCTAAGATTGAGAGCTGCCACCCCCCAGTAAACAGCCCTCTTCTTGAGAGAAAGTATAACCTCCCTTGCCTAGCAAATCGCAAAGGATCTAATAAAAAACTTGGATAACTGCCTTTTCAATTATCCGATATCTAAACCTTGAAGATTGTTCTCTAACAACTATCAGCGTTCAGCTTCTGTAAAACTAGACTTAAGGATATTTCCCACTGTCGATAAATGTATTAATGTACCCAAAAGGTTAACAAAGTGTTAACAAATTCAAAAAACTTCATAAAAATATTATAACCCCCTTCCAGCATAGGCTTTGGTATAGTAAAAAGATTTTCATGAACCAAAAATTAAAAGGTAGGTAGTAGAAAATTGATTAAAAATGTTAAAAAACACTCACTTTTGGGCACTTTTTGCTCATTTTTTATACAAAAATTAAGGCTTACAAGAAGTACACCCATTGAAATATAAGGATTTATTATAAGTTTGGTCTATAAAATATATTTATTTCCTGTAAAATAGGATTTTGAGATTTTTCTCAAATATAGAATTTGATAAAATTAACCTCTCAAAAAATAATTTTACACTTGATAAAACACCAATTTCTTCGTATGTAACTAGCACTATGGCAAATTCTACTGGTAAAATTAAACAAGTTATCTCAGCGGTGGTAGATGTTCAGTTTGAACAAGGTAATCTACCTGAAATCTTAAGCGCATTAAAAATTACTGAAACTGGTACAGTTCTTGAGGTTGCACAGCACCTCGGTGAGAACACAGTTCGTACAATCGCAATGGACTCAACTGACGGCCTACAACGTGGCATGGAAGTTGAAAACCTAGGCGAACAAATCGCAGTTCCTGTTGGCCCTGAAGTATTAGGCCGTATTATGAACGTAACAGGCGAACCTATTGATGGTCTTGGCGAAGTTAAAACTAAAAAATCTTGGGGTATTCACCGCTCGGCTCCTGCATTTGAGGATCAAGCAACTGAAACTGAGATTTTAGAAACAGGTATTAAAGTAATCGATCTATTAGCACCATATTCAAAAGGTGGTAAGGTTGGTTTATTCGGTGGTGCTGGTGTAGGTAAAACTGTACTTATCATGGAATTAATTAACAACATCGCGAAAGCCCATGGTGGTTATTCAGTATTCGCAGGTGTTGGTGAGCGTACTCGTGAGGGTAACGATTTATACCACGAGATGATTGAGTCTGGTGTAATTGACCCTAAATCAACAAAGAATTCTAAAGCGGCCCTTGTATACGGCCAAATGAATGAGCCTCCTGGAGCACGTGCTCGTGTAGCTCTTTCTGGTCTTACTCAGGCTGAATATTTCCGTGATGAAGAAGGGCAAGATGTACTATTCTTCGTAGATAATATTTTCCGCTTCACGCAAGCCGGCGCTGAGGTATCAGCATTACTTGGTCGTATCCCATCAGCAGTAGGTTACCAACCTACACTAGCTACTGACATGGGTAACTTACAAGAACGTATTACTTCGACTAACAAAGGTTCAATTACTTCAATTCAGGCAATTTATGTACCTGCCGATGACTTAACTGACCCTGCACCAGCGGCATCATTCGCCCATCTAGATGCAACTACAGTATTATCTCGTTCTATTGCAGAAAAAGGTATTTACCCTGCGGTTGACCCTCTTGATTCAACTTCAAGAATCTTAGATGCAGCAATCATTGGTGATGAGCATTATACTACAGCGCGTAGAGTACAGGAAATCCTTCAGACTTACAAATCATTACAAGATATTATCGCAATTCTTGGTATGGAAGAATTATCTGAAGAAGATAAACAAACTGTAGCTAGAGCGCGTAAGATTGAAAAGTTCTTATCGCAACCATTCCACGTAGCAGAAGTATTTACTGGCACACCTGGTTTATTAGTATCATTAAAAGACACCGTTAAAGGCTTCAAAGGCATTTGCGATGGCGACTATGATCACCTTCCAGAAAGCGCATTCTACATGGTAGGTTCAATTGATGAAGCTATCGAGAAAGCTGAAAAACTAAAAGCTGCGTAATATTAAATGGTATTAAAAGTAGAAATAGTTACTCCAGAAAAATTAGTCGCAGAAGCTGAATGCCACATGGTGGTTATTCCTGCCGAGGCTGGTGAAATGGGTGTCCTTGAAAATCACGCTCCTGAAATTGCAAATCTTTCAAGTGGTGAGGTTAAACTTTTTAAGGCTGAGAATGATAATACAGCTTCTCAAACTTTCAGAATTAAGGGCGGTTTCGTTGAAATTAATTCAAGCACTTGCCGTATCCTTGCTGATTCAGTAGAAGATTAATATTGATATCTTACTAATCACTCTCTAGCCTAGATTCCATGAGAAATTGGAAGATATTAGCACTTATTATTTTATCATCATTTACCCTATCTGCCTGCGAAGATGAAGCTAAGCGTAATACCGCTGAAGCCCTACTTGATGCAGACGTTCAGGAGCTTAGCAATACCGATGCAAAAGCCTTATTCGAAAAAGGTAACGCCGAACTACAAGATAAAGACTATACCGACGCTATTGAAATCTACTCAGAAGTTGAACGTTTATACCCATTCACAGACTACGCAATTCTAGCTTCTCAGAACACGGCATACGCACAATTCGCCGATGACG
Organism: Rickettsiales bacterium; assembly: GCA_020630095.1. GTDB lineage: Bacteria > Pseudomonadota > Alphaproteobacteria > Rickettsiales > UBA8987 > JAHDCD01. The sequence goes on from JAHDCD010000002.1 coordinate 8,726, forward strand.
ATTATGATAAAGCGCTAGCAACCATTGAGAATTTCTTAACTCTCCACCCTGGTTCTGAGCACGTACCTTATATGATGTATTTAAAAGGCATGAGCTACTTCGACCAAATGTCCGATATTAAGCGTGACAATAAATTTGCCGCACTCGCTAAAGATAATTTTAAAAAGCTTATCACTCGTTACCCAAATCATAAATATTCCCAACTAGCTAAAGAAAAACTTCAGCAATCACATGATAATATTGCGGGTAAAGAAATGGAAGTTGGCCGTTACTATTTAAAACAAAAGAACTTTGTAGCCGCACAAAATCGCTTCAAAGAGGTTATAGAAGAGCATCCTAACACAGGCCATTACGGTGAAGCCCTATACAGAATGATAGAAGCTAATATAGCCCTTGGCCTAACTGACAGAGTACAAAAATACTACTCACTTCTATCTTCCTACCCTGATTCAAGCTGGTTCAACAAAGCTACTAGAATAGTTAAATAATATGGCTCGCCCTATATTAGATAAGGCAGGTGCCGGTCTTCCAATAAAGGAACATAAACAAAGCTATCTTTTTGTTCGCAATAAAATGGATAATGCAACTATTACACAATGCTCAAAGGATATAGAAACTCATAGCAATGAAATATTAGAGCTAATTAATAATAAGAAGCCTGAAGACTTATCAAAGCTTACATTAATAGAGCGCTTAATTGGTTTAGAAGATAATAGCAGGTATTGGTCTGTTTATATGGTATTAGAACATATAAGAATCGTAAATGAGCTTGTAGCTAATATTTTAGAAAATCTATGCAACGATAAACTTCCTAACGATGAAAGCACTATTGAAGCAACAAAGCCGGCTGAGAATATTGGCAAAGAAATTGTAGAACAATTTATTGAAAGCAAAGAAAACGTTATTAAATTAGCCAATAGCTATACAGACTTAGAAACAGAAGTTACTTTTTCTCACCCGTGGTATGGTTCCATGAACGCGCTAGACTGGTACTGCATGTGCGCCCTTCATATCAAGCTCCACAAATTACAAATTGAAAAAATCCTAACTACTTTATCGGAATAAAGGTTTTGTAATGGTCCGGCGTGTACATTGCCGTAGAAGAGTTAAGATCTATAACAATTCTATGAGTTCCTCTATCTTCACTCTGATTCGTTAACTTATACAAATCATATTCAAAATAATTACCATTACGCGGCAATAAACCTTCACGATTAAAGAATTTACGCCCAACAATATTATTACTTAATATATAATCAGCTGCACGCTTTGAATCTGAGAACCCTTGCTTCAAAGCATAATTTCTGTCATTATCATTGTACAACTCATAACCTAAACTATCTGATATCTCATATTTATCGCCAGATAACTTATTATAATAATCTACAACATTACCAGTAAAATTAGCGGGAGGTGCTTGCTTATATTTAACTTCAGCCTGCTTTCTTTCCTGATAATTATAAGCTGGTGCTACATTATTACCTGAACTATTAACTTGTTTAGCAATCTTCTGCTCAGAAGTTTCATCCGAGAAATCATAAGCTTTCTCACCGCGCGCAACCTGATTAACAACCCCACCAATACTCTCTGGCAGCTGGTTAGTAATAGAACGAATTATAGACTTCCGCCCATCTGTAGATTCATCTACTAAATACTCACCACCGTAAATGATTAAACAAATCATAAATAATGGACGTATTAACCCCGCACCAAAGCTGCTCACAACAAATATTAATAAACTTCTTAACATATTCTCCTTTTTTTATTTCCTTCCCTTGAAACCTATAGCCTACTTGACTATATACCTTCTACACAAGCAAACCGTAAGTTTGCAAATAAAATTTAACTAAAACACATAATTAAAATGGGAAAAGTAATAGGAATAGATTTAGGTACAACAAATTCATGCGTTGCAGTAATGGACGGTAAAGAAGCTAGAGTTATCGAAAACTCTGAAGGTCGCCGCACAACTCCATCTGTAGTGGCATTTGCTAACGGCGAAACTTTAGTAGGTGACCCTGCAAAACGTCAGTCCGTAACTAACCCACTTAACACATTCTTCGGTGTTAAGCGTTTAATTGGCCGCGCATTCGATAGTGAAACAACTAAGAAAGATATGGACCTAGTGCCATATAAAATCGTTAAGGCTAAATCTGGCGACGCTTGGGTTGCCGATGAAGCTGGCAAAGAATATAGCCCATCTGAAATTTCAGCTAAAACGCTAACAAAAATGAAGGAAACTGCTGAAAGTTTCTTAGGCGAAACAATTACCGAAGCCGTTATTACCGTTCCTGCATATTTCTCTGATGCGCAACGTCAAGCAACTAAAGATGCTGGTAAAATCGCCGGCCTAGAAGTTAAACGTATCATCAACGAGCCTACAGCAGCAGCACTTGCTTACGGGCTTGATAAAACTCAAGATGCAACCATTGCCGTATATGATTTAGGTGGCGGTACATTCGACGTATCAGTTCTAGAAATATCTGATGGCGTATTTGAAGTAAAATCTACCAATGGCGATACTTTCCTTGGCGGTGAAGACTTCGATATGACCTTACTAGACTTCCTTGCTACTGAATTTAAAAACGAACAAGGTGTTGATTTAAAGAAAGATCCTTTAGCTTTAACTAGACTTAAAGAAGCGGCTGAAAAAGCTAAAATCGAATTATCATCTTCTTTAGAAACGGAAGTTAACTTACCATACATAACGGCAGATGCTTCAGGTCCTAAACACTTAAACGTAAAAGTAACACGCGCTAAATTTGAAAGCCTAGTAGCAGACCTTATTAAACGCACCATCGAACCTTGTAAGAAAGCCCTAGCAGATGCTGAACTTTCCGCTTCTGATATCGACGAAGTAGTTCTTGTAGGTGGTATGACTCGTATGCCGAAGGTACAAGAAGAAGTTAAAGCATTCTTCGGTAAAGAACCTCATAAAGGTGTAAACCCTGATGAAGTTGTAGCTATCGGCGCAGCAGTACAAGGCGGTATTTTCCAAGGTGACGTTAACGATGTATTATTACTAGACGTAACGCCGTTATCGCTAGGTATTGAAACTGAAGGCGGCATTATGACTGCATTAATCGAGCGTAACACTACTATCCCTACTAAGAAGTCACAAACCTTCTCAACCGCGGCGGACAGCCAAACAGCGGTAACTATCGCCGTATTCCAAGGTGAACGTTCAATGGCTCGTGAAAATAAACAGCTAGGACAATTCAACCTAGAGGAAATCCCACCGGCACCGCGCGGTACACCTCAAATCGAAGTAACTTTCGATATTGATGCTAACGGTATCGTAAACGTTTCCGCTAAAGACCAAGGCACTGGTAAAGAGCAGAAAGTAACTATTCAATCTTCTGGTGGCTTATCTGACGAGGAAATTGAAAACATGGTTAAAGATGCTGAAGCAAATGCAGATGCAGACGCTAAGAAGAAAGAATTAATTGAGGCTCGCAACCAAGCGGAACAATTAATCTACTCTACTGAAAAATCATTAGAAGAATATGCTGACCAATTAGGTGCAGATGCAGCAGCAATTAAAGATGCTGTTGAAGAGCTTAAAAAGGTTAAAGATTCTGAAAACAAAGACGAAATCGACAATGCCGCTAAGGAAGTTGCCGAGAAATCTCAAAAAATCTATGAAATCCTAGCTGCCGCTAATGGTCAAGCTGATTCTCCACAAGGTGGCGAACAAGCCGCTGAAAGCAAAGCCGCGGACGATAACGTTGTAGATGCAGAATTTGAAGACGTATCCGACGAAGATAAAAAAGCTAGCTAATTAAGTTAACTTTTTCTCTAAAAGGGCTAATATATTTATATTAGCCCTTTTTTATGCTCTTATCTAAAAAATTTATACCGTTGTTCATTACTCAATTTTTGGGAGCGTTTAACGATAATCTATTAAAAAACTCGCTTATAGTTCTAGTTACCTACTCACTAGCACAAAAAATAGGTTTAGAGCTAGAACCCACATTATCAAAGATCGGTATAATATTTATATGCCCTTATATTTTCTTCTCAGACATTGCAGGAAGGCTGGCAGATAGATACAATAAAGTTGCTTTAGTAATATACATTAAAATAGCCGAAATATTAATTATGGCACTTGGCGCATATGGATATTTCATCGAGAGTTTGAACCTGCTATACTTCACATTATTCCTAATGGGTACGCAATCTACCTTCTTCTCACCAATAAAATACTCACTCCTTCCAGACCATTTACCAAAAGAAAAGTTAATACTTGCCAACGGCGTAATATCGCTCGGCACATTTATCGCAGTACTTACGGGCACGCTGATCGGTACAGTTTCAATATTAACCGATAACGGCATCGAATTAGTTAGCACCCTAATTCTAGTGATCGCCGCTATGGGGCTGATTTCAGGTCTTTTTATACCATCAACCCCCGCAAAAGATAAAACAAGTAAGATACTAAAACTAAATTTCTTATCTGTAATTTCTTACCTAGTTAAAGATAAACGGATATTAAAAACCTCCCTACTAATAACATGGTTCTGGTACTTAGGTGCATTAATATTAACCATTTTACCCGTATATGCAAAAGAAGTACTAAACGTAAAAGAAGATATACTTGTTCTTTTATTCGGTATCTTTGTTCTAGGAATCGGCTCAGGGTCAATATTCGTAAACTTAATACTGAAAAATAAAATATCTAAACTTACCCTCATTCCATCGCAAATAGGTATTTTAATTTCTACAATAGCTTTATTCTTAATTGATTTCCCCTCTGTCCAAGAGGTGCTAGGAATAGGCGATCCAAGATTTGCAAAACACGGCAGTAAAACAAAATTATACTCCAACGATTTTCTAGGCTTAAAAGAAAGCTACTATATCTGCCTGAGCTTCTTCTTTATAACCTTCTTCTCAGGACTTTATATTGTCCCACTAAACGCGATGTTACAAAACCTAACCATACCTGCCACACGCGCTAAGGTAATCGCAGCATCGGGGCTTATAAACGCGATTATGATGGTAATTGCCTCAATTTCGATTATAACATTGTCGAAACTTGGACTAAACTCCATTGAGATATTACTAGCCAACAGCGCATTATGTCTGCCATTGATATTCTACATACGGAAGCTCTAGTCGATTATGATAATATTTTTGACTCAAAGCTAGATAAGCTCAAGCAAGGCGGGAATTACCGAGAATTCAGTCCGCTTGAGCGCAATGTTTCACGTGGAACAACTGCCGAGAATGCCGGAAAACCTCTAACTATCTGGTGCAACAATGACTATCTAGGCATGAGCCAACATGAAGCGGTTATTAATGCCCTTGTAGAAACCGCACAAAAATCTGGCGCTGGCGCTGGCGGTACAAGAAACATCGCAGGCACATCAAAAGAAATAGACTTACTAGAGCAAAGCCTAGCTGAAATTCATAATAAAGAAGCCGCTCTTGTTTTCTCATCTGGCTATGCGGCAAACTCTACCATATTAAATACAATCGCATCTAATCTACCGGATTGCGTAATATTCTCCGACGAAAAGAACCACGCTTCAATGATTGAAGGTATACGCTATGCGAAAGCAGAAAAAATAATATTTAAGCATAATAACATTGCCGACCTAAGAACGAAATTATTAGCAACACCAGCAAATAAATCTAAATTAATTGCCTTCGAATCTGTATACTCAATGGATGGCGACTTCGGCAGAATTAAAGAAATTGTAAAACTTGCAAAAGAGTTCAATGCCCTAACTTACTTAGATGAAGTGCATGCTGTTGGCCTATATGGAAACAGCGGTCAAGGCGTTGCCGAACAATTAGGGCTAGCCGACCAAGTAGACATCATCCAAGGCACATTTGGTAAGGCATACGGCGTAATTGGCGGCTTTATAGTAGGCAAAAATAACCTTATAGATTTCACCCGCTCATACGCCCCTGGGTTAATATTCACAACTGCCATGCCACCTTCAACGGCGGCAGCTTGTAGAGCCTCACTAGAATATGTGGCAAAAACCCCTGAATTGCAGGCTCAATTCCATAATAGAGTTAACCATATTAAGGCCAAATTACAGGAATTAAATATCCCGCTAATGCCATCATGTGAGAGTCATATTCTACCAATTTTTGTAGGCTCAGCCGATAAAGCTAAAGAAATATCTAACAGACTCCGCAACGAGTTCGGCTTATTCTTACAGCATATTAATTCACCAACTGTACCTGTTGGCACTGAACGTTTACGTTTAACACCAACACCTCTACACACAGAGGAACAAATTGATTATCTTTTTAATTGTTTAAAGAAAGTATTCTAACTCGGAAGGGTGTTTCTTAAGAATTAGGATTCCAAGAAGAATAAGTGCCCTTAGGCTCAGTTTTAGACTCCGTATTAACTGGAGTGTAATTTTTACCCGTACCAGTTAGGTTTGGTAAATGTTCTTTTTGCCATTCAAAACCTTCTTGCTCTGTTGGCAACTCATCACTCATATAATGTAACCAAGCATGCCACATTGGCGGCACTTTAGATGGCTCAACCTTGCCGTTATACTTAACCCAACGCCTAGCCTTATCACGTCTACCAATATGCGCACCCGCCTTTTTAGTAGATGTATAATAACGATTACCATAAACATCTTCGCCAACCTTCTTGCCACGAATAAGAGTAAATATGAAATTTTGAATAGACATTTTTAAAATACAACAGTCTTATTACCATTAAGTAAAACCTTGTGTTCTATATGCTTTTTCACCGCTGAAGTCAATACCACGCTTTCTACATCTTTACCAACTTGCTTCAGCTCCTTAACTGTAAGCGAGTGGTCAACCCGATGAATATTCTGTGAAATAATAGGCCCTTCATCAAGGTCTTTAGTAATATAATGCGCTGTAGCGCCAATAATTTTAACACCACGCTGAAACGCTTGTTTATAGGGGTTAGCCCCTTTAAATGAAGGCAAGAATGAGTGATGAATATTAATTGCCTTAGCCGAGAATTTATCACAAAACTTGTCCGATAATATCTGCATATAACGCGCCAACACCAATAAATCGATATTATACTTACCCATCAGCCCTTCAATCTCCGCCTCAGACTTCGCCTTATCATCCGCCGAAATATGATAAAACGGAATATCATACCATGCCGCCATATCTTCTAAATCTTTATGATTTGAAGCGATAGCTGAAATATTGCACTCTAGCGCACCTTCGCGCCATCTGTTCAAAATATGACTTAAACAATGCCCTTCCTTAGATGCCATAACCAGAAGATTCGACTTCTTATCCGCCTCAGAAATATTATAATCCATATCGAAACGTTGTGCTATTTCTTCAAAACCATCAGAAAGTTCACCCTCAAATTCAACACGCATAAAGAATGTACCCGTTGAACTATCCGAGAACTGGTCAGAACGCACAATAAACGCATTATTATTATTCAAACAATTAGATACCGCGGCTACAATACCGTGGCTATCAGTACATATAATGTTTAATATTTTTTTCATTTTCGTCATTACAAATAAATGTTACTTGTCATCCCCACGACAATACGCTTAGCGAGTTTACGAGCTTAGCATTTGCAACGCAGCAAGGCGCAGCCGCAGCAAGCCAAGGCGGGGATCTCATAACGAGATCTTAAAAAGATTCCCGCCTTCGCGGGAATGACAAGACTAAGTTATTTCAATTATAGCCTCTGCCATCCTTCTATACCTCCAATCTTCTCTCCTTCACGATACGAAGTATCGCTTCAGCCATTCCTACACAGGCTTGCGGATTTTGTCCAGTTATGAGATTTTGATCAATAACCAAATTTTCAGCCCAATTATCTTTAGCTATAAACTCTGCACCCAAACGCTTAAATTCTGATTCAATTAAGAAAGGCATCGCATCAGACAATTCAATTTCCTCCTCCTCCGCATTAGTAAAAGAAGTAACCTTATGACCCTTAACTAATGCCTCACCATTTGGCTTCTTAGCATTAACCAATGCACATGGCCCATGACACACCGAAGCAACAATTTTACCCTTAGCATAATAATCTTCAATTACTTCTATAAACCCCTGATTCTCTGGGTAATCCCACATAGTACCATGACCACCAGGAAGATACAAAACATCATATGAATCTATCAAATCGTCGTCATCACGAGCGTAAGCGAAGTGATCCATCACATGCTCCTCACTCTTGGAAAAATCTCTTGATAGATTGCTTCGTTGCTTAGGCTCCTCGCAATGACGTATTAAAGAAATAGTATTTCTAAAAACTTTCTGCAATTCATCATCAGCAAAATACCGCCTCGTAAACTCAGATTCATACTCTTTAGTTAAAGAAATAGGGTCTAAAGGTATTTCACCACCCTTTATTGAAACAATATCAATCTCCGCACCGGCATCCTGTAGAACGTAAAACGGGGCTACAGCTTCTTCCAACCATAAGCCTGTTAGCTTGCCAGTATTACCTAGTTTATTATGCGATGTTGTAACAATTAATACCTTCATATTCCTTATTTTCTCAAATATAGAAAATTTCTTTTTCTATAAAATTCTAGAAAAATAATATTTCTTATCCCCAAAAAACAAAAAATACTTATATTTCAACACCCACTAGGGAAAATTCGTTAGAATTTAGCTTAAAAAACAGCAAAAAAGTATCATTTTTTGGCATTTTTTTAACGTTTTTTGTGCATTTTCTTATCATAAAACTATAATAAATTCTAATTTACAGCGTACTAGCGCTGAAAATTAAATTTGCTATCAACAAAAGCTTTAGCTTTTTTTGCACCGCGTAGCCAGCGTATCTAATTTACAAAACAACATTCTTCTAAAGTAGAAAAGGCTATACTACACAGCCTTATTTATCGCGGAAGAGCAATTCTAATAGCCCTACTAATACCTATAACGCACTGAATATTCTATTATAGTTTCACCATCAGCTGGCACAGTTACAGGGAACTTAATTAAGTTAGCATTAATCTTCTCATAATCATGCGTACGCGAAGTAATTAACCAATTAGAGCTTCTATACATATTCTCTAACACAGATACCGTAACGTCTTTGTCTTTATGGTTCTTCAATGTAATACTATAATCCTCATTAATCTCTTTATAGTACTTATCATGCTTAAAGTTCACCTGCTTACGCTCACCCTTAATATCAAAAGCTTTACCCAGCTTTAGCACCACACGCTCATCTTTAGGAGTATGGTTAATTTTATCTTCACCAATAAACTCAATAGAACCATCATTAGTCGCCTGATTAACCCTAATGCGCCCCTTTGGTAATGGCACACCTAGACCACTCTCCTTATCGTTCTGAATAATGATGTTAATATTAACATCAGCATTCACATTCGAACCATAATACTGATCCATAACTGTAGAACCGTAATACCTATACGCTGAAGAACCATGATATATAAACTCCTTCTTAACTGGGATATCCGTAATTGCTGGCATAAGCTCAATTTGCTTGGTTGAATTATTAGCTAAATCTACCTTGCGCCCTAGCTTATAAGAATGATATTCAAATAATTTCTCACCTTCAAAACCTGGAGGTGCTGAATCAAAAGAAGCCTCCGCCATCATAACATTCTTTGCATATCGTCTAGGCGCACGAGATGGCTGAACCTTATTCACATCACCCGCAACTAAGCGCAAATTAGATTCCTCATAGCCCGTACCAGATTTATTAACGATAGTAACCCATGAGGCAAAATCTAAGTAACCACTATTCTCATCTGCACCTTCACGGAAAATAGCATTATAATCTGCCCACCAAGTTAAACCTTTAGTTTCATAGGCAAATTCAAACTCTTGTTCACCTTTAATGTCCGTAAATATATCCCAAACTAAAGTTGGCTTAGTATAAAAATTATCCGGCAATGAAGGGTAAATAATATCTTTTGCTTCCAAAGTTAAAATCTCTTTTGTTCTACCATCTTGGAATAACGCAGTTTCACCATACATAGAAAGTAAAGTACCTTCCTTGCCACCATCTTTTAGCTTAACCTTAGAACCTAAATATTTCTCGGCTAACTTCTCTAAAGATACTAAATCAAACCTAAAATCTTGCTCTAATATCTTAGTATCCTTCGGCGCTGTTTTACTCTTAACAAGCACGGTAGTAGGCTCAATAAATTGCGCTACATCAATAATAGATAACTTCGAACGTCCACGTTCTAAATCCGCTTCAATAACCTGCTTAACAATACCATAACCCGGTACAGAACGCGGATTAAAATAATTCTTCGAAGGCAAATAACTCTCAGGGTTCATATACCCACCTGCCGATGAATATATCGTAATACTCGTTTCCTTAGCATCATCTGCACTCACTGGGCTAGATAAAGTTAATAATGAAGCTACAGCTATTGTTTTAATTATATTTTTCATAACAAAAAAGGCATAAGTGTTTAGGCATAAGGCAATAGTGAGTTGAAATACTTATGCCTTATGCCTAACCCCTAATGCCTAGAACCCCTTCAGGGGTTCGCCACCTAATAGATGAACATGGAAATGAGGTACTGTTTGATTACCATCATTACCATGATTAGTTATTAATCTATAGCCAGATTCATTTATACCTAACTTATCGGCAACTTCCTTCACTGTTTGGAAAAATCTTTTTACCGTATTTGAATGCGCCTTATTAATATAATCATCAAAAGATACATATTCCCCCTTCGGCACTACAAGCACATGCTCCTTCGCCGCAGGATTAATATCCTTAAACGCTATCGCATAGTCATTCTCATGAATTAAATCCGCAGATAATTCCCCGCGCAAAATTTTAGCAAAAATATTCTCTTTATCGTACTTTATCGTCATTGCGAGCCGCAGGCGAAGCAATCCATCACTGGATCGCCACGTTGCTTTGCTCCTCGCGATGACGCTATTGACCTATTTCCCCTATTAGCCTATTAACCTTGCTCATGAAAGCATTAATTTCAGTATCTAATAAAGAAAACATTGTAGCTCTTGGCGAGTTTCTAGCCTCTAAAGGAGTAGAAATACTATCTACGGGCGGTACAGCAAAAGCATTACAAGAAGCAGGTGTAGACATCGTAAAAGTATCCGACTTCACAGGTTTCCCAGAAATATTAGATGGACGCGTTAAGACCCTACAACCAAAAATCCACGGCGGTATATTAGCTAAAAACACTAAAGATCATAATGCCCAATTAGAACAACACGGCATTGAACGTATTGATATCGTAGTTGTTAACCTATACCCGTTTGAACAAACATTACAAAGCGGTGCAGATTTTGACACATGCATCGAAAATATTGATATCGGCGGCCCTGCTATGGTTCGCGCATCAGCTAAAAACCACGAAAATGTAATCATTCTAACTAACCCTAACCAGTATGATGAATTCATAGCTAATTTTGATAATGTAAGCGCAGAATTCAGAAAAAACCTAGCGCAGGCGGCATTTAAACATACATCTGAGTATGACTGGGCAATATCGCACTTCCTTGCAGGTGGTATTAAATCACTAAGATATGGCGAAAACCCACACCAACCAGCTAGCCTAATAATTACCGACCCCAAAATGCCAAGCGTAGTAAACGCTAAACAAACGCAAGGTAAAGAATTATCTTATAATAACATTGCCGATGCGGATGCCGCATTCGAACTAGCATCAGAGTTCGATGAGCCATGCGTTGCAATTATTAAACACGCTAACCCGTGCGGAATCGCAATAGGCACAAACCTTGCAGAAGCTTACGATAAAGCCTTAGCTTGTGACTCAACATCTGCCTTCGGTGGCATATTCGCCTTTAATAAAGAAGTAACGGCGGATGTAGCCGAAAAAATGGCTAAAATGTTCGCCGAAGTAGTTATTGCCCCTTCAGTATCAAATGAAGCTAAAGAATTATTCGCCAAGAAAAAGAACTTACGCGTTTTAGAAACTGGCGAACTTCTACCACGCACCCACGATGGCAAAATATATAAAACCGTTAACGGCGGCCTACTAGTTCAAGAGCGTGATAATCAACTATTTGAAAAACTAGAAACAGCAACAAAGCGTGAACCAACGGCAACTGAATTAACCGACCTTAAATTCGCCTTCGCAGTATGCAAACACGTTAAGTCAAACGCTATCGTTTACGTTAAAGATGGCGCAACTATCGGCATAGGCGCAGGACAAATGAGCCGCGTAGATTCCGCTGAATTCGGCGCATTAAAAGCCAAAAAATTAGAAAACGTAAGCCTTGAAGGCGCGGTTATGGCATCAGATGCATTCTTACCATTCTCCGACGGCCTAGAAAAAGCCGTTGAACTTGGCGTTAAAGCCGTAATTCAACCGGGTGGCTCAATGCGAGATAATGAAGTAATAGATTGCGCTAACGAAAACAACGTTGCCATGATATTCACCGGCACCCGCCACTTCAGGCACTAGTAAATTAGATATTGTCTAGGAACTCGCGTTTTTCCATACATTTCTTATCTACCTTTACATGTAGATAAAGGTGGATTTTCTTGCCTAACAGCCTTTCCATGTCACGGCGAGCTTGCTCATTAACCTTTTTAATACGGGTGGCATTATCGCCAATAACTATCTTTTTCAATGTTTCACGTGAAACATAAATAACCTGCTTAATAATAATATTTTTATCACCCTCGTCCCACTGCTCCGCCTCTACCATTATTTCATACGGAAGCTCTCGATCCAGATTCATCATCAATTTCTCGCGTGTAATCTCACGCGCTAAATCTTTAGGGTTCATATCTGTCATTTGCTCTGGTGGAAATAAATAATTCGGGAAATCCGCTTTTTTAGCAATTCCTTTAAGCATAGAATCAACACCATCTCCTGTTGTTGCAGATATAAAAAATATTTCCACAGGCTCAGGCGTGGTTTTGTCATTCCCGCGAAGGCGGGAATCTCCCTTAGGTCGACCCCCGAGATCCCCGCTTTCGCGGGGATGACACATCTTTTGCACTTGCTCAGCTAACTTGAGTAACTCAGTCTTATCAGATAATTTATCAACCTTATTGAGCACAATTATATAATCTGAATCACGCTCCTGCACTCTTCTTAGAATAAAGTCTAAGAACTCTTCTTTACCTTTTAGCAACTTAATTACATCAACTAGAACTATAACTAAATCAATGTCCTTAACTGAGGCCCAAGCGTGCTTCATCATCTCTTGGTCTATAGTTTTCTGTGGCTTAAATATCCCCGGAGTATCAACAAATACACACTGGGTATCACCTACCATTTTAACGCCCATAATACGCCTACGCGTAGTTTGCAATTTCGGTGTAGTTATAGCTATTTTTGCGCCCACAATTTGGTTCAGCAAAGTAGACTTACCTGCATTAGAACTGCCCAAAATAGTGCATATTATTGACTTCTCATTACTCATAAAGCTTAACGCTTGACACACTAGCCCTAAATAATGTATAAAGCACGCTCTAAATTATTGTGGTTGCCGCGAGGCAAGCACCAAAACAAGCTTGAGCTTGTTTTGCACGCATGAGCTTTAGCGAGTGCAGTGAATAGTAAAAGTTCTAATTAGAACTTTTACAACAAACTAAAGGTAACTAAAATGAAAGTATTAAGCTCATTAAAATCTGCAAAAAACCGCGATAAGAACTGCAAAATCGTTAAACGTAAAGGCAGAATCTACGTTATCAATAAATTAAAGCCCCGTATGAAGGCTCGCCAAGGGTAGTACCTTTTTTATTGGCATAAATTAATATAGTTGTATAAAGTTTCAGTGGCTTGATTGTGTCGTAATATAATATGTTTATGTTATTTCTAGGCATTTTCGAGCGAAAAAATTATATAAAATTTTGGTACATGTGGTGCATATTCCCCAATTTTTATGATTTTTGTAGCCGGAAAGGGCAGAAATAACAAAACTTTATTATATGACGACACAATCTAAATCTATTGTTCAAAGAATTGAAGAAAAACGTCAATCAGCACGCTTAGGTGGTGGTGAAAAACGTATTGATGCTCAACACGAGCGTGGCAAACTAACTGCACGTGAACGTATTGATGTACTTCTAGACCCTAACTCATTCGAAGAATATGGCATGTTTGTAGAACACCGTAACACGGAGTTCGGCATGGCTGACAAGAAAACACCAGGTGATGGCGTTGTAACTGGCTCAGGTACAATCAACGGCAGACTAGTTTTCGTTTATTCACAAGATTTCACAGTACTTGGTGGATCGATGAGTGAAGCTAACGCTAAAAAAATATGTTCAATAATGGACAAAGCCGTACAAGTTGGCGCACCAGTAATTGGCATAAATGATTCCGGCGGCGCAAGAATCCAAGAAGGTGTAGACTCATTAGGTGGCTACGGCGAAATTTTTCAACGCAATGTTTGGGCATCTGGCGTTGTACCACAAATTTCTTTAATCATGGGGCCATGTGCAGGTGGCGCGGTATACTCACCGGCATTAACTGACTTCACATTCATGGTTAAGAACAACTCATACATGTTCGTAACCGGCCCCGACGTTGTAGAAACAGTAACTCACGAAAAATTAACTCAGGAAGAATTAGGTGGTGCAAAATTGCATACATCAAAAACTGGTGTAGCGGATCAAGCCTTTGAAAATGACATCGACGCTTTATACGAAATCCGCAGACTAGTTAATTTCCTGCCACTTTCTAACCGCTCTGGCTCACCAAAGCGCGAAACAGAAGATTACGCAGACCGCTTAGAATTATCCCTAAACACCCTGATTCCAGACAATCCTAATAAGCCGTACAACATGATGGAACTTATTGAAAAGATTGTCGATGAAGGCGATTTTTTCGAAATCCAACCAGATTACGCACGTAACATTATTTGTGGTTTCGGCCGCATGAACGGCAAAACTGTCGGCTTCGTAGCTAACCAGCCAATGGTACTTGCCGGCTGTTTAGATATCGACTCATCACGTAAAGCAGCCCGCTTCATACGTTTCTGCGACTCAATGGAAATCCCATTAGTAACATTGGTAGACGTTCCAGGTTTCCTACCCGGCAGATACCAAGAGCATAACGGTATTATCAAGCACGGCGCAAAATTATTATACGCATACGCGGAAGCTACTGTTCCAAAAATAACTATCATTACTCGTAAAGCCTATGGCGGTGCATATATCGTAATGAACTCTAAGCACTTACGCGGCGACCTTAACTACGCATGGGCAGATGCCGAAATTGCTGTAATGGGCGCAGAAGGCGCAGTAAAAGTACTACATCGTAAAGCATCTGAAACAGAAATTAAGGAGCTGAAAGAAGATTACGAAGAGAAATTCTCTAACCCATTCTACGCAGCATCTCGTGGCTTTATTGACGATGTAATTACCCCGCAAAATACACGTTCTCGCATCATTAAAGGTCTGAACTTCTTGGCTAATAAGAAAGTAGACGTGCCATACAAAAAGCACGACAACTTACCACTATAATTCGTCATCGCGAGGAACGTAGTGACGCGGCGATCCATCAAGAGATTTATACTCTTGGAAAGATCTGTTGATAGATTGCTTCGCCTAAAGGCTCGCAATGACAACTAACCTTCCCTATGAAGTGATGAATGGTGCAAAGCAATCTTGCCATCAATAATTGTCATAGTAAAATCAGCGGTAACTGACTCACCTGCATTATCGGTAAATGTAGGATTAACAGTAATAACCGTTACATTACCATGCTCAACTGAGGTATAATTACTATACTCAACCTTCACCCACGGACGCAACGCAAAGCCACCATCAGTAGTTATTTTACCTTTAATAAAGTACGAAAGTATATCCTCATGCCCTTTTCTAAAAGATGTCTCACCTAGGGCCAGAGTCGGCTTCATCAACGCATCTTCATGGTATAAGCTTTCTACAAAATCCTTACCCTGCAGCTCACCTTTACCAACCTTTATTAACCCCTCCGCCCATTTATTTAAAATATTATTCATACAATTATATTGACTTAGTGAAACTTTAGAAACTATTAGAGCCATATGAAAGAATGGTCTAGAATAATATTAGAGTGGCTTCAAATTATATTCTGTATAGTTGGATGTATTTTCTTATTTGTTGTAATAGCTAATGAATTCTCATCAGGGGAAATACACAATACAAACACTTCCGACTATTCACTGGCATTGTTAGAAACATTTCTTGTAGGGGTTGGTATCCTGCTTGCAGTACTTGGAATTTTTGGTTATACTCAGATTCAAACCATGGCAGAGAATAAAGCCAAGAAAGCCGCTGAGAACAGAGTAGACGAATTATTCATTGAATTAAAACTTAGTGAAAAGATAGAAAAAATAGTAAAAAACAGCATACCTAATGCTGATTTCATTAAACATCCAGAAATAGGTCAAAAAGATCTTGAAGAACTAGAAGCTGAGCCTGAGGATAAATAAAATGTCAAACGTAGATAAATTAAGAAGTATTCTAAAAGAAAAGCAAAATAACATTCCTATTCAGACTGTAGAAATTGCTAAGGATCTTGGCATACCTGTATTTAGAACTGACCAATTACCTGATTCAATCTCTGGAATGATAAAAAGATCTGAAGATAGTGATTCTGGATATATGATTATTATAAATTCTAAACATGGTGCTAATAGAAGAAGATTCACCATTGCACACGAAATTGCACACTATATTTTTCATGAAAACATGATAGGTGATGGCATTACAGATGATGTATTATTCAGAAGTGGACTTAGCAATCCAGTTGAAGCGCAAGCCAATAGAGTTGCTGCAGATATACTAATGCCACTAGATAAAGTTAACGAGTATATTAATAATGGTACTACCGATATTAAGAAACTTGCAAAAATATTTGCAGTATCAGAAAGTGCCATGGCTATACGACTAGGTGTGCCTTATTTCAGCAACTAATCCTCCTTCTTCACATAAATCTCGCCGCCGGTTTCTTTGAACTTTTCAGCCATTTCCTTCATGTTTTCGTCATTAGCGAAATCACGAACTTCTTGAGATATCTTCATAGAACAGAATTTAGGACCACACATAGAGCAGAAATGCGCCACTTTTGCGCCCTCTGCAGGAAGCGTTTCATCATGGAAAGCTTCCGCCTTCTCAGGGTCTAGCGATAGATTAAACTGATCTCTCCATCTAAACTCAAAACGCGCCTTAGATAACGCATCATCACGCACCTGCGAATGCGGCATACCTTTAGCTAAATCCGCCGCATGCGCCGCCAATTTATAGGTAATTACACCCTCTTTCACATCATCACGATTAGGCAAACCTAAATGCTCCTTCGGCGTTACATAACATAACATTGCCGTACCAAACCAACCGATTTGCGCCGCACCAATTGCCGAAGTAATATGGTCATACCCTGGGGCAATATCTGTAGTTAATGGCCCAAGCGTATAGAATGGCGCTTCATAACAATGCTTTAATTGCTCGTCCATATTCTCCTTAATTAAGTGCATTGGCACATGCCCCGGCCCTTCAATCATAACCTGAACATCATGTTTCCATGCAATTTGCGTTAACTCGCCTAGCGTACGAAGCTCTGCAAACTGCGCTTCATCATTAGCATCTGCTATTGAACCCGGACGCAAACCATCGCCTAGCGAGAATGAAACATCATACTCTTTCATCAGCTCACAAATTTCTTCAAAACGCGTATATAGGAAATTATCTTCATGGTGAGCCATACACCATTTCGCCATAATTGAACCACCGCGCGATACAATACCCGTAACGCGGTTCTGTGTCATAGGCACAAACGGCAAACGCACACCCGCATGGATAGTAAAGTAATCTACACCCTGCTCTGCTTGCTCAATTAACGTATCCATAAATATCTCAAACGTTAAGTCTTCAGCAACACCATTAACTTTTTCAAGCGCCTGATATATAGGCACAGTACCCACAGGCACAGGCGAATTTCTAATAATCCATTCACGCGTAGTATGTATGTTTTTACCAGTAGATAAATCCATAATAGTGTCACTACCCCAACGCGTAGCCCATACCATTTTATCCACCTCTTCACCAATAGAAGATGTTACCGCAGAATTACCAATATTCCCGTTAATTTTAACACGGAAATTACGCCCAATAATCATAGGCTCAGCCTCAGGGTGATTAATATTCGCAGGAATAATCGCTCGCCCTTCCGCAATTTCTTTACGTACAAATTCTGCCGTAATTTGCTTTTGCGGTAAATTAGCGCCAAATGAATTACCGCCTTGAGAATTTTCTAAAAGCTCCTGATAACCTAGATTCTCACGCGCTGCTACATATTCCATTTCAGGTGTAATAATACCCTTACGCGCATAATGCATCTGGCTAACATTACCACCCTTCTTAGCCTTTAACGGCTTCTCATTAGGATGCTGGAATAAATGCGCAGGATTAACTTCCTCATAACCTTTTAAACCATCATCTTCTAACTTAACTTGCCTACCCTCATATTCCTCAACATCACCACGCGCACGAATCCACTCGTCACGCAACTTTGGCAAACCAGCGCGGATATCTACCTTAATATCTTCATCGGTATACGGGCCTGAACAATCGTACACATTAACCGCAGGCTCTTTGCCACCATCTACAGTAATTTCACGCATCGCCACCTTGTGCTCACCAACATATATCTTTTTAGATGCTGGCAATGGTCCAGTAGTTACAGAATAATCTTCGTTAGCAATTGTTTCACGTGAAACGTCTTTCTTTAATGCTGTCATTTCTTTTATGAGTTAATATTTTTTAAACGCTCGGCGATAGTGTCGAACTCTGCTTTATTGCGGTAAGATATAATAAACTCACCCTCAAAACTAGCGCCCTGCTTTTGTTTTACTTTTGCCGGCACGCCAAATAGCTTAGTAAATTCGAAGCTAATAGCTTTTAGTATCTCTTTAGTGCTTCTTTTTCCTGAACCCTTAAGCTTAATTTTCTTACCTTCTTTAATTAAGGCTTCGGTTTGCCTAACAGATAAAGAATCTTCTGCCACCTTAAGCGCAAGTTCTTCAGCATTATGCTGACCCACTATAATCTTTGCATGACCGGCCGAAATAGCTCCCTTCTCAATCAAGTGCTTTGCGGTATCTGGAAGCTCTAAAATACGCAACATGTTCGTTACTTGGCTTCTACTTCTACCCAATTTCTCAGATATCTGCTGATGCGTATATTTAAATTCATCAGTTAATCTTTTATACGCCTCTGCCTCTTCTAGAGCTGATAAATTCGAACGTTGAATATTCTCAATAATCGCGACCTCAAATGCCTTATCATCATCTAATTCACGCACTATTGCTGGCACTTCAGACAAGCCAGCAATTTGCGAGGCTCTAAATCTACGCTCACCCGCAATAATCTCATATTTACCCGCTGCTGCCCTTAACGGACGTACTAGAATCGGCTGAACTACACCATTTTCACGAATTGAATTAGCTAACTCCTTTAGCTCATCATTATCAAAAACCTTACGCGGCTGATACCTACCCGCCTGAATTTTTAAAACTGAAATTTCCTCAATCTTATCCTGCCCAACATTTATAACCTTTGCATTCTCCTGCGCAGTATTTGAGCCCGATATTAAACTTGATAATCCTTTTCCTAATGCCATTACGCCACTTCCTCTTTTGTGTTAGAATAACCTTCCCTATCTAAAAACTCGCGTGCAAACTCAATATAAGCAACACTACCCGCACAATTCACATCATATAAAAGCACTGGTTTACCAAAACTTGGCGCCTCAGGTAATTTAACGTTACGCGGAATATGCGTTTTATATACCAAATTCCCCAAATTATCGCGCACATCACGCTCTACCTCATATGTAAGCTTATTTCGTCTATCATACATAGTTAGCAAAATACCTGAAATCTTAAGCCTATTATTTAAACTCTCTTTAACAAGCTTAACTGTATTCAATAAATGCGCTAAACCTTCCAGCGCAAAAAACTCACATTGCAATGGAATTAAAACCGATTCCGACGCCGCCAAAGCATTAACTGTAAGTAAATTCAACGAAGGCGGCGTATCGAATATAATATAATCGTAATTATCCAATTCTTGAAATTTCTGTAGAGCCTTTTTAATCAAAAACTCACGTCCATTAAATTGCGATAATTCAATATCAATCGCTGATAAGTCCAATGTTGCAGGAATTATATCTAACCCCTGCACTTCCGTGCTATAAATTAGTTCAATTAGGTTTTTGCGCGAAGTAAAAATATCATAAGATGAATTAGCACGCGCACCTTGCTCAATGCCAAAACCAGTAGATGCATTGCCTTGAGAATCAAGGTCGATAACCAACACCTTCAAACCAGATGCAGCAATAGCAGTAGACAAATTAACCGCTGTAGTAGTTTTACCCACACCACCCTTTTGATTCGCTATTGTAATAATTTTAGGCATTTTTAACTTCCGAAATTTCCGCTATTAAGGTCCCATTTTCAGGGCGTTTCGTATTATTAACGCTGTAAGTATTTATATCAAATGAATAATTCACTTTTGCCTCTTCCATTTCACTTGACAAATTATTACCCTTTAAAAGCAAGTACTTATTTGGGCTGAATTTTTGACTTAAATCGAAAATATTTTTTAAACTAGCAAAGAACCGCGCCGTGATTACTAAGTTAGCAACATCATTTGCGGTATTGTCATTCCCGCGCAGGCGGGAATCTCCTGTTAAGGCTTCTAAAAGATCCCCACTTTCGTGGGGATGACAAAACATAAATTTATCAACATCTTCTATTCTGCTACAATGAATATGAAAATTATCTAAAGAAAGCTCTCGTTTCACCTCTTCTAAGAACATGCATCTTTTCATTCTAGACTCTACCGCATGCACCTCAATATCATCTCTAACAATTGCCAAAACAACTGCAGGCAATCCAGCGCCAGATCCCAAATCTACCACAACCGCATTAGCAGGAATCTTTTCTGCTAAAGCTAAACAATCTATAAAATGATACCCATGCACATCATGCAGAGTATCTCGCGATATCATATTATGTCGCTGACTCCATCTGATAAGCAAATCTTTATATTTATTTAGTTTACTCTGCATTTTTAATTGTCGCACGCGCCAGCAAAACCGGTTCCCACTTTTGCGGCGCTTCGCTCCTTATGTTTCACGTGAAACCATATTATATAGTAAATTCCAATTTATAATGCGTTAGCATTTAAATTTGGATTTACTATCAAACCAAGCTTGAGCTTGGTTTGCATTGCAAAGCAATGAACCTAATTTACACATAGTGTAAATTAGAATAGAATATAACTCTTACTCCACTTAATTATAAGCTTCTCGTATTTATTAAGCTTTTCTTGCATTCTTCCCCTGATGCCTTCTCTGAATATGAACCATTATTGCTGTAACCGCCGCAGGTGTAACACCGGATATACGCGATGCTCCGCCAATAGTAGCCGGCGCAATTCGCTTTAACTTCTCCTTAACTTCATTAGATAAACTATCTAACTCGTCATAGTTTATATCTGTAGGAATACGCACATTCTCTTCCTTTTTAAACGCTAGAATATCTGCTTGCTGTCTTTTTATATAAGGCTCATACATTGACTGTATTTCTACCTGTTGCCAAATTTTATTTAAAAGCGCATCGTCATTGCGAGCGCTAGCGAAGCAATCCAGTGATCTCTGTTCTTGGCTAGATTTCTGGATTGCTTCGTCGCTTTGCTCCTCGCAATGACGTAAGATATCTATCACCTTTTCACGTGTAACATTATTTGCACTTATTAACTCATATAATGAACGTTTAATACCATCTTGATTAATCTTTATACCATAATCAGCCAGCTGATTCGGCGAGAACTTCTTAGCTTGTAATAAACCTTTTAACTCATCAAATTTAGCTAATTTATTAGTAAAATAATCTATACGCTCTTGCCCACAAATATCAGCATCAATAGCCTTCTGCGTTAAGCGTAAATCAGCATTATCCGAACGTAAAAACAGCCTATATTCCGCACGAGATGTAAACATTCTATAAGGCTCTTTTGTACCAAGCGTAATTAAATCATCAATTAATACGCCAATATACGCATCTGCCCTATCTAAGGTAAATTCTTGCGCCTTCAATTTCAGCCCTGCATTTAAACCTGCAATTAAACCTTGAGCGCCAGCTTCTTCATAGCCAGTTGTACCATTAATCTGCCCAGCCAAATATAAACCATCAACTTTCTTAACCTCTAACGTGCGCCTTAACTCACGCGGGTCAACAAAGTCATATTCAATCGCATACCCATATTCAGTAATTACCGCATTCTCAAACCCATCAATATTCTTAACAATATCATCTTGAACATCTGTAGGTAACGAAGTGGAAATACCATTAGGGTACACCAAATCAGAGTCCAACCCTTCAGGCTCAATAAACACCCTATGTCTATCATGGTGCGCAAAACGCACCACCTTATCCTCAATTGAAGGGCAATAGCGCGGCCCAGTAGATTCAATCTGTCCATTATACATAGGCGAACGCTCTAGATTATCCGTTATCGCCTTATGTGAAGCCTCAGTAGTATAAGTTACCCAACATTTTATCTGAGGCACCTCAACGCGCTCAGTTAATTCAGAAAATGGCACAGGAATTTCATCCCCACCCTGCTCTTCAACTTTGGAATAATCTATTGAATCTATTCTAATTCTCGCAGGTGTACCCGTCTTAAGCCTATCCATATCCAACCCAAGTGAATATAACGTATCAGATAATCCAATGGCTGGTGCCTCTCCTACTCTGCCCGCAGGAATTCTATCTTCCCCGCGATGAATCATACCCTTCAAGAAAGTGCCCGTTGTAAGCACCACAGCCTTACATTTTATCTCCTCACCACTCTTTAAAATAACCCCTTCTACTCTTCCACCCTTCTTTCCTTCTAACTTTAAATCCTCTACCTCACCTTCAATAACCTTTAAATTCGGATAGTCTAAAATAATATCCTGCATCGCCTGCTTATATAATTTCCTATCCGCTTGCGCTCTAGGTCCCCAAACCGCTGGCCCTTTAGATGAATTAAGCATTTTGTAATGAATCCCCGCTTTATCAATAACACGTGCCATTACACCATCTAAAGCATCAATCTCACGCACTAACGTACCCTTAGCAATCCCACCTATTGCAGGGTTACAGCTCATTTCACCTATCGTAGCAATTTTATGAGTCACTAACGCAGTTTTAGCACCAGTACGCGCTGCAGCACACGCCGCCTCACAACCCGCATGTCCGCCACCAATTATTATAACATCAAAATTCATTGCCATACTTATACCATCCCTACAATTTAAAGTCCATAAAAGGGCTTGCGTTGGTTAAAAATACTGCTAACGCTTATCTACTAACAAATTCAAGGAGATTAAAATGGACTTAATGGCATTATTACAACAAGGCGGAAACGGAAACTTAATCGGCAATCTAGCTAAACAATTTGGCGTTAGCGAAAGCCAAGTAAATCAACTAGTAGGACAAGCTGCACCAAAGCTTGCACGCGGTATTGGTCAAGAAATCAATCGCAATAATGGTGATGACAGCATTCTTAATGCAATCCAAAACGGCGATTTAGTAAAATATACTGATACAACAGATGAAGATCCATCTATCGGTAACAACTTACTAGGCAAAGTTTTCTCAGGCTCACAACAAAACAGAATGGCTAACCAACTTTCAAGAAAGTCTGGTATTGGTTCTAACGTTGTTCAACAAATGCTTCCAACTTTACTTACATCTTTATTAGGTAATGCAGGTAATCAAGCACAATCACAAGGCCTAAGCTCTGCAGGTTCTATCGCTGGTTTATTAGGTGGCGGACGCTCAGGCAATAAGCTAGGCGGCATAATGAAGCTAGTTGGTGGCCTACTTGGTAAAAGATAATTTTACTTACCGATACAAAAGCTAGAGAATATATTATCTAGTATTTCTTCAACATCTATTTTGCCCGTAATGCTACCCAGCGCACGGGCAGATAGGCGCAGATCTTCACATAATAACTCAAGCGGTAAATTATCTTTATTCTGCTTATAGTTATTTAAACTAAATACCGCTGAATTTAAGGCATTCCTGTGCCTTTCACGCGTAAATACAGGTTCTTCCTTAGGCTGAATTTTCTCCTTAATTCTCTTCTGAATCTCAACTAATAACTCCTCAATACCTGCACCCGTTTCAACCGATATCCCACTAGCACAATCACTTTTATCTACTTTTGTTCTAACTTGAATTTCTTGATTATTCGCAACTTTATCAAATTCATTATTATCTGATAGATTAAGCACCAAATCCGCATCCTCAATAGATGCCAATGAGCGCTTAACACCCTCTTTCTCAACTATATCATCAGTATCCCTTATACCCGCCGTATCAACAAGTGTTACAGGGTAACCGGCAATATCTAACTTAACTTCAATTCTATCGCGCGTAGTACCTTCTATATCTGAAACTATTGCCACTTCCCGCTTAGCTAAATAATTGATTAAACTAGATTTACCCACGTTAGGCTTACCAACAATAGCAATGTTATATCCACGCCTTAATATCTCACCTCTATTATCAGATAAATGATTGCCAATACTATCTATTAAACCATCAACTAATTCGGAGGTATCATTAAGAACTTCTTCAGGAATTTCCTCTTCTGGAAAATCAATATAAGCTTCTAGCAATGCTAAACTTCTTACTAAGCCTTCACGCCATTTTTCATATAACCCCTCTAAAACGCCACTCATCTGCTTTAATGCCTGAGCCTGTTGCATAGAGGTCTCAGAATCAATTAAATCTGCCAAACCCTCCATTTGGGTTAAATCCATTTTACCATTATAAAACGCACGCCTAGAAAACTCGCCTGCTTCTGCCGGTCTAATGCCAAAATCAGAAAGCGCCTTAGACAAAGAATCTATAACCGCGTATGAGCCATGAACATGGAACTCTACAACATCTTCACCTGTAAATGAGTTCGGATTATCAAAGAAAATAACCAACCCATGATCAATCTGGGTTCCGTCATTCCCGCGAAGGCGGGAATCTCCTAAAGTCGATTCCCGAGATCCCCGATCAAGTCGGGGATGACAAATTTCTATATTTGGATTGTATATCTTAGCCAAATATGTTTCACGTGGAACATACTTCTCTAAACTAGTAAAATTAGAAATAACCTCCCTAACTCTAGCGCCAGAAACGCGCACAACAGCAACACCACTTTTACCAGTGGCCGATGCAAGGGCGTATATAGTGTCAGACTGACTCATATTACGAGTCAATCTAACAAAAATTAATATTTAAGCAAGATAAGCTAATTAACTTATTTTTAGATATTTTTGTACTAAAATATTATTAGTGAATCATTTCATCACCCATGTGATCAAGTAAGAAACGTGATGACCCAGATTTCTCCTCGCCTTCAATATTTCTACTCATCGCCGCAAAGCTGCGCATAAATACATATGGTACAATAAATGCTACAGATATTATAACTGGTATAGTAAGTAGCGGATAGTTAATCGCAATTGCCGCCGCAACAATAGAACCTACTATTACTGCTACTGGGCCCAATACAAATAACATATATTTGGGGAACATTTTAACGTATTTTTCCATAATTTTGTCTCCGATAGTTTAGAAGTGGTTAATTTAGAATAGCCTAGAATGAATTAACATTGCAAGTATTTTTTCTATATTTAGTATTATTCATACATTTAGCCAATAAAGTTACACTATATATAGACATTAATCCCGAAATCCCGAAATCCCGAAATCCCAGCCCTTGCATAAGCGAGCACTATAACTATAAATAGCATCATGGTTGATAATTTACTTAAAGGCAAAACTGGGAAGTGGGAAATCGTTATAGGACTTGAAGTTCATGCACAAATAGCATCTCAAAGTAAGCTATTTAGCCGTTCAAAAATCGGCTTCGGTGCGGAACCTAATACACAAGTATCTTTAATTGATGCCGCAATGCCCGGTATGTTACCTGTTATTAACAAAAAATGCGTTGAACAAGCAATCAAAACTGGACTTGGTATTAATGCCCAAATCAACACACGCAGCGTATTTGATCGTAAAAATTATTTCTACGCAGATTTACCGCAAGGTTATCAAATCAGCCAATTTAAAGACCCTATAGTCGGCGAAGGCAATATTGATATAGAAACTAAAGAATATGATAAAAACATCCGCATTGAGCGTATCCACCTAGAGCAAGATGCCGGCAAATCAATGCACGACCAATCCCCTGAACATTCAATGATAGACCTGAATCGCTCAGGCGTAGCATTAATGGAATTAGTAACATTCCCTGATATGCGTTCCGCTGAAGAGGCTGGCGCTTTCATGAAAAAGTTCCGCTCAATCGTGCGTTACTTAGGCACTTCGGATGGCGACATGGAAAAAGGTAATATGCGTTGCGATGCTAACGTTTCAGTTCGCCGTGAAGGAGTAGAAACTCTAGGAACGCGTAACGAGATTAAGAATTTAAACTCTATTAAAAACATTATCGCCGCAATTAACTACGAAGCTAAGCGCCAAATCGAAGTACTTGAAGATGGTGGCACAATTGAACAAGCAACTAGGCTTTTCAATGTTGAAGAAGGTGTAACAAAAGTTATGCGCTCTAAAGAAGATGCACACGATTATAGATACTTCCCAGACCCCGATTTATATCCGCTAGAATTTGAACAATCTTGGGTAGATGAACTAGCTTCTCAATTACCAGAATTACCAGATGCTAAGAAAGAGCGTTATATCAAAGACTTTGGACTAACTAAATACGATGCTGGCGTAATTGTTGAAGATAAAAAAGTTGCTGGCTACTACGAACAAGTTGCTGAAATTGACCCTAAACTTGCTTGCGTATGGATAACGGGCGAATTATTCAGCCGCCTAAACAAAGCATCAATTAACTTCGATAATAATCCAATTTCTGCTGAAAATATTGGTGAGCTTATTAGTTTAATAAAAGATAATACCATTTCAGGTAAAATCGCTAAGGATGTTCTAGACTTTATGATGGAAGAACCATCTAAAAAGCCTTCCGAGATTGTTGAAGAAAAAGGCTTAAAACAAGTTACTGATACTGGCGCAATTGAAAAGGTTATTGATGAAGTTATTGCAAATAACCAAAAACAATATGAACAATATAAGGGCGGTGCAGAAAAACTATTCGGCTTCTTTGTTGGTCAAGTAATGAAGGCCACTCAAGGTAAGGCCAACCCAGCCGCCGTTAACGAGCTACTTAAAAAGAAACTATAGTGCCTAATATAAAGAACATATCATTTACTGAGGCTATATCTGAAAGGTATCTAGCCTATGCCCTTTCTACAATTACAGGGCGAAGCCTACCAGATGTTCGCGATGGCTTAAAGCCAGTACACAGGCGCTTGCTTTACGCAATGTTACAACTGAAGCTAGACCCTAAGAACGGCTTCAAAAAATGTGCCAGAGTTGTAGGCGATGTTATTGGTAAATATCACCCGCATGGTGATGTTGCCGTTTACGATACTATGGTGCGTATGGCACAAAGCTTCTCACTAAGGTATCCTTTAGTTGATGGTCAAGGTAACTTCGGCTCGCAGGATGGCGATAACCCTGCCGCAATGCGTTATACTGAAGCACGCTTAACTGATATTGCTACACATTTATTAGCAGGTATTGAAGCTGAAACCGTTGATTTCAGGGAAACATACGACAACCAAGACGAAGAGCCAGTAATTCTTCCAGCAGGTATTCCTAATCTACTTGCCAATGGTTCAGAAGGGATTGCCGTTGGGATGGCAACTTCTATTCCACCGCATAATTTAGAAGAAATTATTGATGCTTGCTTAAAAGTTATAACTAAGAAAACTGTTAAAACTGAGGAGCTAGTAGAACTTCTACCTGCGCCAGACTTCCCAACGGGTGGCACAATAATTGCTACCCCGAAGGAACTATTAAACATTTATGAAACTGGTAAAGGCGGCTTTAAACTTCGTGCTAAATGGGAAGTTGAGGAACAAGCCCGCGGTGTATATCAAATAGTTATTACCGAAATTCCATATCAAGTTAATAAATCAAAATTACTTGAAAAGCTTGGCGAACTTTACCGCGCCAAGAAACTACCTTTACTGGCAGACTTCAACGATGAATCTGATGAAAATATCAGATTAATATTTGAACCTAAAAACCGCAATGTCCCTGCTGAAGCGCTTATGGAGAGTTTATTCAAACTTTCTGACCTTGAGATTCGCTTCTCAGTTAACATGAACGTATTGGATAAACATGGCGCACCACGCGTTATGGGTTTACGTGAAATTCTAGACTCCTATTTAGAGCATAGAATGGAAGTTCTAACACGTAGAACTCAGTTCCGTTTAAATAAAGTTAACGCGCGCTTACATATTCTTGAAGGGTTAAAAATTGCCTATCTGAATATTGATGAAGTTATAAAAATCATCCGCGAAGAAGACGAAGCTAAACAAATAATGATGGAACGCTTTAACCTATCTGAAATTCAGGTAGAGGCGATTCTTAACATGCGCTTACGTAGCCTTCGTAAGCTTGAAGAATTCGAAATCAATAAAGAAATTGATGAACTTACTAAAGAAAAGAATGAACTTGAGGCTCTACTAGGCGATGAAAAAATTGCATGGAACAGCATTAAAGGTGAACTTAAAGAATTAAAGAAAAAATATGGTAAAGGTACCGAACTAGGCGCTCGTCGCTCAACTATTGAGAAACCAAGCACCGCCGAAATTGTTTCTATTGAAGCATTTGTTCAAAAAGAACCTATAACTGTAATGCTAACCAAACTTGGTTGGTTGCGCGCATTTAAAGGCCATAAAGAGTTTGAATCTGCCTCTGAATTTAACCTAAAAGAAGGCGATGAACCAATAAAAACCATCCATATGCAAAATGTGGATAAGCTAATTCTCGCGGCCAATAATGGTAAATTCTATACTATCTCAGGCACAGATATTCCAGTAACTACCCCTAAATCTGGCTTCGGTGAATCTATCCGCATTATGGTAGATATTGATACTGCGGCGGACATTTTCGACTGCTTCAAATATAATGAAGATGCTAAATATCTACTAGCAGCAGATATCGGCAAAGGCTTTGTAGCAAGTGCCCCACAGCTTATTTCATCTACGCGTAAAGGTAAGCAAGTTATGAACGTTGCCAAAGGTTCAAGCTTCAGCCATTTACTTCAAGTTTCTGGCGATATGTTAGCAATTATCGGTAATCACCGCAAATTACTTGTATTCCCAACTGCTGAATTACCTGAAATGGCACGCGGTCAAGGCGTACGTTTACAACGCTATGTAGATGCTAAAATTTCAGATATAAAATTCTTCGAAAAGCAAGATGGTCTATCTTGGAGCTTAGGTTCAAAAACCCGTACTGAACCAGATGTAACTGAATGGCTAGGCAAACGCGGACACACCGGCCGTATGGTTCCCACCGGCTTCCCAAGAAATAATAAATTTAGTTAAGAATTTCTGATAATAGAAATCATCTTTTCAACATTCTCTACAGGAGTGTTAGGCAAAATACCGTGCCCTAAGTTAAAGATAAACTTTCCGCCAGCCAAGGCATCTAATATATTATTAACTTCCTGCTCTAAGCCCTGCCCTGATGCAAGCACCGTAGGATCCAAATTACCCTGTATACAGCCATTCTTTTGTAATTCCTTAGCTTGACTAAGCGGTAAGGTATAATCTACCGCTAAAACATCCGGATTAATCGCTTCCTGATACTGTGCATAATAATAACCTGCCCCCTTAGGGAAACAAATTATTGGCACATCAACTTCAGCACGCACCTTGTTAACAATCTCTTTTGTTGGCGCAATTACCCAATCATTAAATTGCTTTTCATTTAAAATACCTGAATGAGAATCAAATATCTTTAACACATTAGCACCGGCCCTAGCCTGCTTCACTAAATGCTCAGATATCTCATCTATCATAGTTGGTAATATCTTATCATATTCACCATTATTTGCCCTCTGCCTAGCATCTGCAAATTCCTTCCTAGATGATCCACCTTCTAACATATAAGCAGATACTGTCCACGGTGCGCCTGAGAATCCAATTAAAGCTGTCTCTGCTGGCAATTTCTCCCTTGTGATGCGTAACGCATCATAAACCTTATCAATGCGGCTAGAATCAGCTGTATTCTCATTCTTAGATATATGAATACCATTATCAAAAATAATCTCATAACCCAACTTTTCAGGAATTGTAAGAATATCAGAAAATATAATAGCAGCATCAAAACCAAACCTATCTATCGGTTGTAAAGTAACTTCACATGCTGCATCAGGATTATAACAAAACTCCAAGAAATCAGGGAATCCTGAACGAACCTTCCTATACTCCGCCAAATACCTACCTGCTTGTCTCATTAGCCAAATAGGAGGAACTTTGCCTATATTCTTACCATGTATTGTATCTAGAAATTTCATTTTAATATAACCCTTAATTCACAAACAATATTATATAATAAATATTATATATATATAATTATAGATGTTATTGATTCGTGGATATGTTAATTATTTTTTATCCACACAGTTTTCCACATTAACTTTTATATTAACTTTGAATGGTAATTCATTAAATTACATAGAAAATTACCTCACCTTCAAAACTTAAACTAACTTAATGTGAATATTTAAATCTTTTATTCTATACATGTTAATATTCACGTTATAGATTCTTCACAAAAGATAATAACAATATTATCCACACAGTTTTCCACATTTGTCAGATCAAAATAAATATCATCTTCATTTAGTTTCCGATTCTACGGGTGAAACTTTATCATCTATTTCACGCTCTGTTTTAGCGCAGTTTGATGTTATGGATATTGACGAGCATATCTGGTCTTTAGTTAGAACTGAAGGACAAATGGATAGAGTAATCGAGAATATTGAACAGAACCCAGGGTTAGTAATTTATACTGTTGTTGATGGTGTACTAAAAGAAAAGCTAGAAAGGAAATGCCAAGAGCTTGATCTTCCCATTGTTCCTGTTTTATCAAAAGTTATCCGCGAAATGAGCCGTTACTTTGGCGTTAAGCCTAACAAGCTTGTTGGCCGTCAGTATGACCTAGACGAAGAATATTTTGAACGCATAGATGCAATTAATTATACTTTAATGCATGATGACGGACAAATGCCTGAAGATTTAGACAAGGCAGATATTGTTCTAGTTGGCGTATCCAGAACATCTAAAACGCCTACTTCGGTTTATCTTTCATATCGTGGTTTAAAAGTTGCTAACGTTCCATTCGTTAAAGATGTCCACTTGGCTGAACAATTATTTAATTTACCGGAAAGAGTATTTGTTATCGGTCTAGTAATTTCTCCAGAACGTTTATTACAAATTCGTAGAAGCCGTTTAGATGGCCTAAATGAGGATAGAGAAACTACATATACAAACCCCGAATACGTAAAAGAAGAAATTAAGGAAGCGCGCCTTCTGTTCAATAAACAGAACTGGCAAGTTATTGATGTAACAAGGAAATCAGTAGAAGAGGCTTCAGCCCAGATTTTAAATCTATATAGTAAATTTAAGAACGAGAGTAAGTAATGAAAGCTTGTGTTGCAGGATACCCAATAGGTCATACATTATCACCCATTATCCACGGGTTTTGGATAGAAAAATATGGTATAGATAATGCTTCATACAATGCTTATGAGGTTAAGCCTGATGATTTAAAATCATTCTTAAACGCTTTACCTAAGCGTGGCTATTATGGATGTAATCTAACAATTCCCCTTAAAGAGCAGGCAGTTAACATACTTGCTAACATAGATCCTTTCGCCAAATTTATTGGTGCAGTAAATACTGTAATAATTTCTAATGGTCATTTTCTAGGAACAAATACAGATTTTATTGGCTTCGCTAGAAACATAATTGAACAAGAGCCAGAATTTAATTTTTCAAAAGGTAAAGCTGTAGTTCTTGGCGCAGGCGGTGCCGCGCGCGGTGTATGTTTTGCTATAATGTCTGCCAACTGCCCTGAACTTGTTATTGTGAATCGTTCAATTGATAAAGCTCAAGCCATTGCTGATGATTTTAAGAATCAATTTGAAACAAGTAATGTCCGTGCAGTTGCATGGGACGAAATGGAAAACGAATTAGAAGATGCTAATTTATTAGTAAATACTACCTCACTTGGCATGATAGGTTCGCCTGAATTAAAGATAGATCTATCTAACCTTCCACAAGATGCTCTTGTTAACGATATTGTCTATAACCCCCTGAAAACTGGGCTTCTAGAGCAAGCTGAACAGCGCGGTAATAAAGTGGTTGATGGTATTGGCATGTTACTTCATCAAGCCGCCCCAGGCTTTGAAGCATGGTTTGGCATTAAACCAGAAGTAACTAAAGAACTTCGCGATCTAGTTTTATCTAAATTATAGAAGCTACTATATAAAATATCGTTAAATGGGCGGTGTAATAATATAATGTATTTCGCCCTAAGAATCTAATAAGCCGAGAATTTGTAATATTATATTTTCTATGTTCAAAATTCTTTAATTTATAAGAAATTAATAAAACGCCCAATGTCATTATAATGATATTCAGAATATCAAATTCAAAAAACACTTGTTGCATAATTAGGAAATAAATTATGGTTAGGCCAAGAAAGTACGGGTATAAATTCTGCTTAATATTCTTTCTTCTTAAATATCCGCACACTGCAAACATCATAGCCATAGTGCCATATTCAGCAATTAATTCAGATGGTAAATAAAATATAGTTAAGAGAATAAATAATAAGTATATATTAAAATCATCAGACTTATCTATCTGATATAAAACAAACTTAGCAATAATAATAGTAAGCAGTACATTGACCGGTAGAAAGAAACCATCCTTAAATATAAGCTGTATTAGGAATACAAATGCACAGCAAATTATCAGCTCTTTATTAGGCAAACTAACTTTACCATAACCAACTAAAAAGAACCAAATTGGAATGCATATTCTTCCAAACGCTCGGTAAGTATCATTATCCGTAAAGAAGATCATCCCTAAATGATCAATTGTCATAAAAAGAATCGCAATAAACTTATATAAATCAAAAGAGTTTAGCTCTTTGCCATATTTTGCATAATTATTAGTAAGCTTGGACAGCATAACGAGCATTAAGAACCTTCTTAGATCTTCTAGTTAATTCAGGAGAACCTTGCGTATTAGCCAGTAACTTCTGTGGACTAACTGTATTAATATTAAGGGTGTTTATACCAAGTGCTCGTAAATTCTCAGATATTTTCTCTAAATGGTAAACGCCCATAGATACAACAACCTTGCCACGTTTATTAAGACCATTTAACAATGCACGAGTCATTAAACCTTCACGTTCCTTACCAATTAAAACCTTTAACGGCTTTTTCTTGCCATATTTCTTATTCATCGCTTCATTATATAAATCAAAACCATATACATTCATGCCAGAATAGTTTGCCAGCCTAACGTACTTAGCAACGTTTAAGCTAATCTTTTGGTAGAACTGCTTAGGATACTTCGCAATCAGTGCCATTTCTCTATTATCAACTTCAATCGCTAGGTTCTTAAAGCCAGCATATTTTTGTGCCACATCAATCGCATGTAGCGTAAGCTCTAATGAGGTAATATCTTCATGAAATTCACCAACTAAAATTATTGGTGCTTTAGTTTTTGCAATAGCATAAGCAACATTGTCATAAGGATCATCAGCTGATGGTCTATATTGACGCACCTGCTTTGGCTTAATTACGTCACCTAGCTGATTCACAAATTGTGGGCTAATTGTAATCTTACCATTACAACCCGCTAAAGCTAAAATAAGGAATATTGAGAGTATTTTCTTCATTACATACTAACTAAAGACACGTTTGAAGATAGTATCAATATTTTTTGTATGATATTCTAAATCAAATATTCCATCTAGCTCATCTTCAGAAAGTTTTTCAGTAACATCTGAATCTTGCTTTAATAAAGTTAAGAATAAAACTTCACCAGAATCGTTCACAACATTTACACCTTTTTGAGCTTCATCCCAAACCTTCATAGCGTTGCGCTGTACAAGAGAATAAGATGTTTCACGTGAAACACCTGCCTGTGTTAACGCAAGTAGAACACGTTGTGAGAATATTAAACCACCTAAAGAGTTCATATTCTTCAGCATGTTATCAGGATAGACTTGCAAACCATCAACTAAACCAATCAGCCTGTGAATGGCAAAGTCTAAAGTAACATTTGCATCTGGTCCTATATAACGTTCAACTGATGAATGTGAAATATCACGCTCATGCCATAACGCTACATTCTCCATAGCTGGCACAGTTGCCGCACGTACAATACGTGCTAAACCTGTTAAGTTCTCAGAAAGTACAGGGTTACGCTTATGAGGCATAGCCGAAGAACCTTTCTGCCCTTTGGAGAAGAATTCTTCAGCTTCAAGCACTTCCGTACGTTGTAAATGACGAACCTCAACCGCTATATTTTCAATAGAAGAAGCAATAATACCAAGCGTAGCAAAGTAATTTGCATGTCTATCACGTGGAATAACCTGCGTTGAAATTGGCTCAGGTGTTAAACCTAGTTGCTCAGCTACATATTCCTCAACATCAGGGTTAATATTTGCAAAAGTTCCAACCGCGCCAGATATAGCACAAGTAGCAATATCATCACGAGCCGCCGCTAGACGCTTACGATTACGTTCAAATTCGGCATAAAAACGTGCAAACTTTAGGCCCATAGTTACCGGCTCCGCATGTATACCATGCGAACGGCCA
This sequence comes from Rickettsiales bacterium, assembly GCA_020630095.1. Classification (GTDB taxonomy): domain Bacteria; phylum Pseudomonadota; class Alphaproteobacteria; order Rickettsiales; family UBA8987; genus JAHDCD01. Next base: position 43,425 of record JAHDCD010000002.1, read on the forward strand.
ATACAAACCATATCTTTAGTTTCCTCAGCACGTTTCTTTAATGAAACTAATAATTTATCCAGACCTTCTAATAATAAATCAGCCGATTGTTTCAGCTGAACTGAAAGCGTAGTATCCAAAACATCAGAAGATGTCATTCCTTGATGCACAAAGCGTGAGTCTTCACCAATAAATTCAGCTAAATGCGTTAAGAAAGCAATTACATCATGCTTAGTAGTACGCTCAATTTCGTTAATCTTATCAATATCAAATTTAACACCTGCGCCCTGAACATTATCCCAGATAGCTTGCGCAGATTCTTTAGGAATAACTCCTAGGTCTGCCATTTTTGTACATGCGTGCGCTTCGATTAAGTACCAAATATTGTACTTATTTTCATCCGACCAAATTTGCGCCATTTCTTCTCTTTTATATCTAGGAATCATAATTTTTTGCCTTTATTGTGTACGCGTATGTCTACCAAATTTACCCTACATAACAAGAGTAAAGATGCCCGCCGTGGTGTAGTTTCTACAGCACATGGGGATATTCAAACACCAGCCTTTATGCCTGTAGGTACATCTGCCACAGTTAAGGCGCTTACTAATGAAATGGTAGATGAAAGCGGGGCAGACATTATTTTAGGTAATACTTATCACCTTATGCTTCAGCCCACAGCAGAGCTTATAGCTGAGCAGGGTGGCTTACATAAATTTATGAACTGGAATAAACCAATCCTTACGGATTCAGGGGGTTTTCAGGTAATGAGCCTAGGCGCAATGCGGACAATAACTGAAGAAGGTGCAGAGTTTAAATCTCATAAAGATGGCTCAAAACATATGCTTTCGCCGGAGCGCTCAATGGAAATTCAGCATTTACTAGGTTCGGATATCACCATGATATTCGACGAATGCCCACCATACCCAATTGAAAAGAATGATTTACGCAAGTCAATGGAACTTTCATTGCGCTGGGCTAAACGCTCAAAAGAAGCATTCGTACAACGTGAAGGTTATGGCTTATTTGGAATAGTGCAGGGCGGCGTTTATGAAGACCTACGTTTATTATCTGCCACTGGCTTAAAAGCTATCGGCTTTGATGGCTATGCAATAGGTGGCCTAGCAGTAGGCGAGGGTCAGGAATTAATGCTTTCCACCCTTGATTTCACCACACCAATGCTACCAGAGGATAAGCCACGCTATTTAATGGGAGTAGGCTACCCAGATGACATTATTGAAGCAGTGCGCCGTGGCGTTGACATGTTTGACTGCGTAATCCCAACGCGTTCAGGTCGTAACGGACTAGCTTTAACATGGGAAGGTAGAGTTAATATTAGGAACGCAAAACACAAAACCTCAAGTGCGCCGTTAAGTAAATCATGTGATTGTTATGTATGTAAAAATTACAGTACTGCATATTTGCATCATTTAGTTAAGTCTAAGGAAATGCTTGGTGCAATTTTAATGACATATCACAATATTCATTTCTATCAGAAACTAATGCAAACTATCAGAGAACAGATAGAACTAGATAATTACGACAACTGGGCTAACTCGTTAACAGTTAAGTGGAGATAAAATGGTAAAAGTAGCAATAATATACTCATCAGGCTTTGGCCACACAGAAATGCAAGCCAAATATGTAGCTAAGGGTGCAGAACAAGCTGGTGCAACTACCAAGCTTTTTAAAACGGAAGACTGGGCCGATGATTACTTAAAAGAATTAGAAGAATATGATGCCATTATTTTCGGCTCACCTACCTACATGGGTACAGTTTCAGCCAGTTTCAAAGCATTTATGGACGCTTCATCATCTGCATGGTTTGAACAAAAATGGAAAAATAAAATAGCTGGCGGCTTCTCTAACTCAGGCTCAGCCGCGGGTGATAAATTAAACACGCTAACTACCTTAGCCATTTTCGCCGCACAACATTGCATGATATGGGTTGGTAACGACCTTGTAGGAACTTCAACTGAAGGCGAGGAATCACTTAACCGCCATGGCTATTATTTAGGTGCTGCGGCGCAGTCAGCCAATTCAGAAGCGCAGGATGGTGTTAACCCACCACAAAGCGACCTTGATTCAGCTAGCTATTATGGCAAAAGAGTTGCTGAAATTACTACAAAATTTGCTAGTTAATAATGCGTGCAACTAATACGTTCATATAAATATTTCCCTAAAAACGCGCCATCTATAGTGGCGCTAGGTAATTTTGATGGCGTACATAAGGGGCATCAGAAAATAATTAAAGAAGCTACAGCGGGCGATAACCTATCTTCGGTAATTTATACTTTCCACCCGCACCCGCGTGAAGTTTTTAGTAATAAAGAGATATTTAAACTCACCAACTTTAGGCAGAAATATGAGATAATTAAACAGCTTGGCGCAGACTATTTGATCTGTGAGAATTTTAATGAAAAGTTCCGTGCCTTAGACGCTGAAAGCTTCTTTTATAGGGTTCTAATTGGCAATCTTGATGCTCGTCATATAGTAATTGGCGACGATTTCATATTCGGTAAAGGCAGAAGTGGTAATGCCGAGTTCTTAAAAGAACATTGTGCTAAGAATGGCATTAAATTTACTCAAATTAAACAAATTGAGTCGGATAAACAAATTATTTCATCTTCACGCATTAGGAGTTGCTTAAGAGAGGGCAATATAAAGCAAGCTAATCAATTACTAGGCAGAGAATATGAGATTGAGGGCAAAATAGTGCAGGGTAGAAAGCTTGCCCGTCAGCTTGGCTACCCAACTGCTAATATAATTTTACCGCAATCTAATGAAATCAAGCGCGGTGTATACAAAGCCACCTACAATGGTAAAAATGCCATAATAAATATTGGTATTAAACCTACTGTAACAGAAGATAATAAACTAATCTGCGAGGCCCATATATTAAACTTCAACGAAGATTTATATGGTAAAAGAATAACATTAAAGCTAACTAATTTTATTCGAGAAGAGCAGAAATTTAACTCAATCGAAGAGCTAAAGGCTCAAATTAAAAAGGATGTCGAAACAATATAAAACAGGGTTAATTACCGCACTAATTGTACTTATAATAGATCAAGTGCAAAAGAACCTAATGGTACACGGATTTTGCGGTAACGGCATTGAGTATTTACCCCAATGCGTAGGCCTAATATCTAGCGTAACTAGCTTCTTTAATTTAGTTCTAGTTTGGAACTATGGCATAAGCTTCGGAATGTTCCAAGGCGCATACTCAATTTATATTATATCCGCCTTAGGACTAGTTATAGTTGGCTTCTTACTCTGGTGGCTCTCAAAGCCTCAAAAGCCCCTGATTTGCTTGTCTATAGGCTTTATTATCGGCGGTGCATTAGGTAATATTATAGATAGGTTCAACTTCGGTGCAGTAGCAGATTTCTTTGACTTTTATATCACATACAGTAACAAACAATATCATTACCCTGCCTTTAATATTGCAGATAGTTTCATCTTTATCGGCGCGGGGTTAATAATAATAGACAGTTTATTTTATGGCGAAAAAGGAAAAGAATAATTCAGCTAAAAAGAGCATTTATAATTCATGGTGGTTCATAATATTAGTGTTCGTAATGTTACCATTATGCTTCCGCTTTTTAATCTATAGCCCATACCATATTCCTTCAGGCTCAATGAAGCCTACATTAAAAGTAGGCGACTTTATATTCGTATCAAAAACATCATATGGCTATGGCGCATATTCATTACCATTCGGCTGGTGGCCATATCAGGACAGGGAAGAGGGCGAAATATGGGGTAAATTACAACATGTAGAACCGAAACGTGGCGATATAGTGGTATTTAGACCAATGGGCTATCGTGAAGATTATATTAAGCGCGTTATTGGCTTACCTAACGATACTATCCAAGTTAAAAACGGCGCAGTTTACTTAAACGAGGAACAAGTTCCACGTGAAACATTGGGTGAAGAACCTATAAAACATGGCGGTAAGGAAAAAACTGCTACAGTATACAAAGAAACCCTTCCAAACGGCGTTTCGTACAAAACTTACGACATCATACCTGATGGTGACGGCGACAACACAATGGAATATATAGTTCCAGCAGGTCACTACTTCATGATGGGTGATAATCGTGATGATTCAACTGATTCTCGTTTTCAAACAATAAGTTATATACCAGCAGAGAACCTTGTCGGCCGTGCGGATATTATATTTATTTCATCTAAACAGCCACTATGGAAAGTTTGGACATGGTTTACTTCAATAAGACTTGAAAGGTTCTTAAAATTACTGTAAGTTGTTCTCTATAATTAATTATTGTCATAATAATGCTAGTTAAGCATCATTATGACGTTGCCTATATTAATATGGAAAACGTTATAAAATATAAATTCAAGAATCCTGATTTACTCAGAACGGCCCTTTCTCACTCATCATATACAAAAGATGCCCATGGTAAGCATAACTATGAACGCATGGAATTCTTAGGGGATGCCGCATTACAGCTTGTAGTATCTGAATATTTGTTCGAACGCTTTACTAAAGAGCGTGAAGGTTTTCTAGCAAAGCGCCGCTCTCAAATTGTATGTGGTAGGTCGTTAGCAATCATCGCGCGTTCTTTAAACTTAGGTAAATACTTATTAATGAGTGATGCCGAAGAGCAAAATGGTGGCCGTGAGAACGATACTATTTTAGAAGATGCCATGGAGGCCTTAATCGGCGCAATATATTTAGATGCTGGCTTTGACGTAACTAAATTATTTATATTACGTTACTTTGAGGAAATGCTAATTGCAGACTTTGATGATATGGCAGACCCTAAAAGTTTCTTACAAGAATGGTGTCAGAAATATAAGAAACCTTTACCAGAATATGAGGTTACTAACACTGAGGGCGCAGATCATTCGCCATTATTTGAAATTACGGTTCATGTTGAAGGTAAAGAATCTGTTATCTCAACTGGTACATCTAAAAAGAAGGCGGAGCGTGAAGCGGCGGCAAAGTTTATCAAAGAGCATAATCTAAAGAAGAGGTGAATAATAAGTTCTTCCAAATAGCCCATAATCTTAGCGCTAGGAATATAGGTAAAACGTCTGATAACCCATCGGTTGGCGCAGTAATAGTTAAAAATAATCAAATTATTGGTTATGGCATAACTGCTATTGGTGGCAGACCCCACGCAGAACACATTGCCCTTGAGATGGCTGGTGCAAGAGCCAAGGGGGCAGACATATACGTTACCCTTAAACCATGCACTTCAGAAGGTAGAAGTGGCGCGTGCTCTAGAAAACTACAAGAAGCAGATATTAAGAATATCTATGTACTTCAGGATGATCCAACACAAATGGGGCAATTAGATTCTAAAGAAATAACAGTTGAGGGTAACGTGGCATTCTTAAAGAAAGCACAAACTGGGTTGCCGTATGTGACTGTAAAAATTGCCACCTCGCTAGACGGCAAAATTGCACTAGCCAATGGGCAGAGTAAATGGATAACAGGTGAAGTTGCGAGAAACTATGCCCATAAATTACGTGCTAAACATGATGCTATATTGGTTGGCTCAAATACTTGGGTAGAAGATAATCCTAAACTAGATTGTCGTTTACAGGGTTTAGAAGATTTTAGCCCTAAAATATACGTTGTTTCACGTGGAACAATTACAGGAAGCAATGTTCTAAGCACTTCTTCTATGAAAGAAAATCTAAAGCAGATCGCTAAAGAAAGCTGTAATTCAGTTCTAATAGAAGGCGGTGGTAAGGTAATAGCTTCGTTAATTAAAAATGGTTTGGTTGATAGGCTAGAATGGCTAAAAGCACCAATAATACTAGGTGCAGATTCACGAGATGCTGTTGCAGAATTGGGTCTAGAGTCTATGGAAGATAAAATAAAACTTAAACCTATTCATAAGCGCAGATTAGGTGATGATACCTTAGAGGTTTATCAATTATAATGGACGCATTTGCCCTAACATTCGGTTTAATAATTACTATAGGCACCATAACTCGTAACTGGATTGGTAAGGAGTGTGCAGATAAATATCACCATAGAACAGTAACAGGCGCATTGGTTATAAGCGCCATAATCACAGCTATAAGTATCTATGTAATTAAACCTTCTATGCTTAACTCAGTTCTGCAGAAGGATAATCCTGAATATTTAGCAATCGGTATAAGCTTCTTTAAAGGCTTTCTTTTATACAATGCCATTCAGCAAATGCAGATTATGAAGAAGCAGAGCCTTTCTTCGGCTGTCTTTATGCCTGTAGTTGCAATGGGCTTTGGATCTTTAGCTAATAGCTTTTTAGGCGAACAACTAACTCTTATACAATATTATGCTTTAGTTGGTTTAGCATTCATATCATTGATATTCATGTATTTAGGCCATTTCCGTGAACTTAATAGGGAAGGGCATATAGCCTTCATTCTGTCTATTATCATTGGCGTATCTATGATGGCATCTGACCAATATTCTATCCCAAGAACAAACTGGTTCAGTCATATATTTTTTACGTCACTTTGCTTCCTTCTTTGCTTCTTATTTAATAGAAATCTTAAAAAAGACATAAAGATCATATTCGGCTCAAAACTACTCTTAATCGGCGCAGTGGTTTGGGCAATAAGAGAATATACCATAATCTATGCCATGATAGAAATCATGCCGGTCTCAATAGCGGTGTTCTTTATTAATCTATCTATTCCTTTTATGATGTTACTTTCCGCAATAAAATATAAAGAAGCTAGCTGGAAAGAGCAAATTTCATTCGGAATTTTAATGACAATTTTTGCTGTTATGATAGTGCTAGGTTAGTGGAAGTTAACCAATCACATAATACCCCAGAATACAGCGTTTCAGAGCTTTCTAAGGCATTAAAACGCAATATTGAGGATGCCTTCTCTTACGTTCGCATATCTGGCGAGGTAAGTGGTTTTAAGCGCCACACATCTGGGCATTTATATTTTACTTTAAAGGACAATAATGCCGTAATTTCGGCCGTATGCTGGCGCGGTATAGCATCTAGAATAGACTTCGCCTTAGAAGATGGGCTTGAAGTAGTGGCCACAGGTAAAATCACGATTTACGAAGGGCGCAGTAACTATCAAATAGTATGCGAGCGTATAGAATTAGCGGGCCAAGGTGCGCTAATGGCGCTATTAGAAAAGCGCAAGAAGCAATATATTGCCGAAGGTCTATTTGCTGAACAGCATAAAAAGCCACTTCCATTCATGCCACAAACTATCGGTGTAATTACATCCGAAACTGGTGCCGTTATCCGCGATATTATGCATCGTATATCGGACAGATTCCCCGTACGCGTTTTATTAAAAGCCGTTGCAGTTCAGGGTGATACTGCCAAGAACCAAGTGGCTAGCGCAATTAATGAATTTAATTCCTTACAAGGTGTTAGCCGTCCTGAAATTATAATAGTAGCACGCGGTGGTGGCTCAGTTGAAGATTTATGGGCATTCAATGAGGATGAAGTAGTTCGCGCCACATTTAATTCTGAAATCCCAATAATATCTGCAGTTGGCCATGAAACTGACACTACTTTAATTGATTTCGTTTCGGATAAGCGCGCTCCAACACCAACCGCTGCAGCAGAAATTGCTATTCCAAATAGAATGGAGCTTCTAGCCTATGTAAGCGGGCAGGGCAGTAGGCTTACTAATCTTCTGAATAATGTTCTATCTCAGGCAGATAGATTGCTACAGGTTAATAAATCTAACCTTCGTCCACCTCGTATTGAGGAAAAGGAACAGAAGATAGATGATTTATTTAACCGCTTAAAAATGAACGCATTACGCTCTATCGAGAATAAAGAGCAAATCCTTACTCGTTTAGGCGGTAAGTTAATTACACCAACCCAACGAGTTGATTCCTTAATAGATAGACTAAATAATAACGTCGGAAGGTTAAACTTTGCATTTAAAAGCAAAATATCAAACACTGAAAATAGGCTGAGTTCAAGCCTGAAGATGATGTCCAGCCTAAGCTATCAGAACGTTTTAAAGCGTGGCTTTGCTATTGTTAAGAATGAAGATGGCAAATTACTCAGCACAGCAAAACTAGCTAAGGAAGCTCAAGTTCTTTCTCTTGAGTTTTCAGATGGCGAGCTTAAGGTTGGTTCATCATCTGGTATAGTAAGTAAGCCAAAGAAACAACCTGCAAAGCAAGCTAAAGTTAAAGGTAAAAAGGACCAGTTTAATTTATTCGGGTAATGCTAAGATATTTAATCTACATATTAATCTTGGGTAACATAATTCTATTTGTGTACTCTGCCATGCACCGTGAGAAGCAGTATATTAAAGTAGATATAACCAAGGAAGCAAAAGAGCCGAAGCCAATGATTAATGAGGTTCCATTTCCTGTTTCAATTATTTCACACCATAATACAGAAAATAAGAACACAGAAATACTACGCGCCTTTATTGAAGAAAATGATGTTGATGGTTTTATAATGCCAAAACAAGAAAATCTAACATCACGTTTTGTAACAATTATGCCTATTCTTGTATTTTTAGAAATTGAAGGCATAAATATTAAGTATCATGAACGTATGGATAACCGCTACTTACGCAATGTTTCACATGAAACATTAAGCAGAATAACTAAATAAATGACTGAGCAACCTACTAAATATCGCCCATGTGCAGGCATAATGTTATATAACCAAGAAGGAAAAATCTTCGTAGGTCAACGCGCCGATTCAAAATATTCTCCTAACGCTACAGCGTGGCAAATGCCACAGGGCGGAATAGATGAAGGCGAGATTGCCTTAACCGCGGCATTTAGAGAGCTAGAAGAAGAAACTGGAATAACAGAGGCGACTTTCAAGGCCAAAACAGATACATGGTTATACTATGACTTACCAGATGAATTAATAGGTAAGATTTGGAAAGGAAAATATAGAGGGCAGAAACAAAAATGGTTCTTAATGGAATATATTGGTGACGGCTCAGATATTAACGTAGAAACGGAGCATCAAGAATTCTCTGAATACAAATGGGTAGACATAGATGAGCTGCCAGACTTAGTTGTTCCATTTAAGAAAGAGCTTTACGAACAAGTTATCGAAGAATTTAAAAGCAAGCTATGATTATAAATATCAAACAATTACCTCTAACAACAATTATTGGAGTATGGGAATTCGAGAAAGAGATTGAACAAACTCTATACCTAGACGCATCAATAAAAATTGATCCAGAAAGATTAATAAAGTCGGATGATGTTGAAGACACTTTAAACTATTTCGATCTAGCTAATAAAATACAGAAAGTATTTTCTGCCAAACGTTTCGATTTATTAGAGTCAGGAGCAAATTTCATCCATGAATTAATTATGGAAGAAGAAATTGCGGAGTCTGCTTTAATAGAATTGCATAAGCCATTAGCACTTTCAAACCATGGTGCAAAAGTAAGTGTTACTGTGGGGAGTTTAGACTAAATGCTTGCGATAATATCACCGGCAAAGAAGTTATTAGAGGAATATGTTCCACGTGAAACATTGAAAACTACGCAACCGCAATTTACACAAGAAATAGATAGCCTTGTAGATGAATTAAAATCTTATTCTAAATCAGACGTATCTGATCTAATGAAGCTTTCAGATAAATTATCTGAACTAAATCACAGTCGTTACCAAAATTATGAAGCACTAGATTCTATACCTGCCGCATTCTGTTTCAGAGGCGATGTTTACACCGGCCTAGATATTGATACGATACCCGAAAATACTCTGGGAGGGGTTAATTCACATTTAGCAATTTTATCTGGGCTTTATGGGTTACTTCGTCCATTCGATAATATGAAGCCTTACCGCCTAGAAATGGGGACATCTTTAAAAATCGGTAATTATAAGAATCTCTATGAATTCTGGGGTGATAAGATAACAAATGCTATTAATGAAAGGACAAGTGAAGTAGGTGCATCAAATGTTATTAACCTAGCGAGTGGTGAATATTTTAAAGCGGTAAAACCTAAACTTCTAAATAAACCACTAATTACTGTAGATTTTAAAGAGAATAAAGATGGTAACTTCAAAACTATAGGCATTCATGCTAAGCGCGCGCGCGGTTTATTCGCAAGGTATATTATTGATAATGACCTCAACAACCCAGCGGACTTGAAATCATTTAATACAGATGGCTATGAGTTTAATAAGAGCCTTTCAGAGCCAGAAAAACTAGTATTTACCAGATGAGTAATTACTTATGTAAATTCAACCAGTTAGTTCTAGATAACTTTCGTAATTTCACGAACCTGAGCCTTAATTTAGACTCAACTAATATTAAAGTAATTGTTGGCAAGAACGGGTTAGGCAAAACTAATTTACTTGAGGCCATTTCTTTATTCGCCGCAGGGCGTGGTTTGCGCAGTGCAAAATTATCTGAAATTCAGAATATAAATAACCCTAAAAGGGACTGGGTTCTTTTTGCCCAAATTAATTCCCGCCAAGGCGAGGTTAAAATTGGTACATCGCATATTAAAGGCAAAGATAAGCGCATTATCAGGATAGATAGCACTGACCTTAAAACAAACTCACAGCTACAAGAGTATCTCTCTATCTTTTACATTACGCCTGCGTTGGATATGGTATTCCATAGCTCTACCGCAAGGCGCGAACTGCTGGATAATCTGGTTTCTAATTACTATCCAAACCACTCAGAGCTATTAAGTAATTTTGATAAGTTAAAGTCTGAACGCCGTGTGCTACTTTATAAAAGTGCAGATGAAATATGGTTAAAGAATATTGAATCTCAGATGGCCAATATTGCCCTAGATATTACCGCTAATAGAGTAGGACTTATTGACCATTTAAATGCACTTAATTTAGATAATTTACCTAAAGCTAATTATAAACTTTCCGGCTGGCTGGAAGATAATCTAACAATAGAGCAATATACCCTAAAACTAGCTGAAAGCAGGGACTCTGACAAGCAAACAGGGCGCACAAACTATGGCCCGCATAGGAGCGCTTTTGAAGTTATACACGAGGCAAAGAATGCCCAAGCACAACAATGTAGTACTGGCGAACAAAAAAGTCTCCTATTGGCACTAATAATCGCCGCTGTAAAGATATATCAGGATATCTACGAAGCCTCACCAATTTTACTTTTAGATGAGGTAATTGCACATATAGATGAAACCAAACGCGAGCAGTTATTCAAAGATTTAATAGCATTAAACTGCCAGTGTTTCTTAACTGGAGTAGATGAAGAATTCTTTACACCGCTAAAAGAGAATGCTGAATTTATAAGACTAGGTTAATCATTATCATCATCTTCTTCTCTACCCAACTGTCTTTCTAACTCTTCTACCCTATCTTCTAGGCGCTCTTCATAAGCTTCCCAATATTCTTCAAAATATGGGCTTTCCTCTTTTTTACTGCATTTTGGATTGTCAGTAATACATGCGGCCCCTAAAAGCGAGCCAATAACTATGCAAGATTGTAGTGATAAACACACAAATAATATGGACAAAAGTTTTATCATATTTAAGTCTAGTTATAGATGAGTTTAACTCCTAAAACAAAATTTGAAATAATTATTGATAGTAATATGGGCGGCGATTCTATGTTCGACCTTATTTCTCGTTTATTCGCTAAATATCAGCAGAAGTTCAAGACATTTGAATTAGTGCTACCTATGCAATTAATTCTGGAGCGTGGTTATATTGACCCAATTCTTTTCTTCAGAAAATCATTAGAAAACTCTTATTCGGCACTTGCACGCTTCTATCGTGAGCATCCTTCATGCCTAAGAGTTGCTGAAACAGATATTTCGGATGATTTTATTGAAAGATTTTATCTAAAAGCAATCGAGATAGCTACAGACAGATCAGAGCAATTCTGGAAGGACCTAAAAGCATATGTTGATAACATGATAGAAATGTATGGCCACGGTTATGAAGGTAAGCCATTCGAAGATTTAGAGAATCTAAATTGTTACGAACTTCAGGCATTATACGATTTTCACGAGATTAAGAAACGCCTTAAAGAAGATGAAGAATTCCAAGAGCTTCGTCGTGACTCTGGCGAGCGCGCAATTCGCTCATATCTCTCTGAAAACCTAGATCCTGAGCGTGCAATGCTTATTCTATCTGACGATAAATTGGCACGTGATTATATACGCGATCTACGCCGTAAAACAGGGCATACTATCTTTATACTAGGTTCAGATGGTTTTAATGCGACTTGTAAGAAATTAGAGCTTATACAGCTCTCTAATGGCGAGATTAGTAAGGTTGAAAGCAAGTGGTCGGACAGGTTAGTAAACGTACTTAATTACGGCTATTGGTAGTTAGCTAATATTAGCACCAATTCTATTCATTAATCCTACGAAATCAGGGAAAGATGTATTAATATACTGTGCATTATTAACAGTAATCGGCTTCTCAGATTTCAGCCCAGCAATTAAGAAACTCATCGCAATTCTATGGTCATGATGCGTTTCAATCTCGCATCCACCTGCAACAGATCCACCACCTTGAATGATTAAGTAATCATCACCCATTTCCGCTTCAACGCCAATAGCAATTATACCATCATATACGGCTTGCAGGCGGTTAGATTCCTTAACTTTTAGCTCTTCAATGCCATTAAATTTACTTGTTCCCGAAGCATATGAACAGGCAACAGAAAGAATAGGATACTCATCAATCATTGAGGGCGCGCGTTCCGCGGGTACAGAAATACCTTTCAAAGCAGATGATTTAACTAAAATATCAGCTACATTTTCGCCGCATTGTTTACGTTCATTTAAGAAGGTAATATCACCCCCCATTTCTTGTAAGGTAATGTAAAGCCCAACGCGATGCTTATTAATGCAAATATCTTTTAATAAAACCTCAGAACCCTCTGAAATTAAGGCTGCAACGGCTAAAAATGCTGCAGATGAAGGATCTGCGGGTACGTCAAATTCTTGAGCCTCCAAATGTTGATAGCCCTTTATAGATATTTTATTCCCTTCCGTTTTAATATCCGCGCCCATGCTTTGTAACATAAGTTCCGTATGGTCACGCGTTGGCTTAGGTTCAATAACACTCGTTATGCCATCAGTATTTAAACCGGCCAATAGAATCGCAGATTTCACCTGAGCGGATGCCACGGGTAATTCATACTCAATCGGCATAATATCTTTAAAACCCTTGGCAGTAAGTGGTAAACGACCACCTTCTTGGGCTTCAAAATTAACTCCCATTTTCTCTAGCGGAGTCATAACGCGGCGCATAGGGCGCGAACGCAATGAATCATCGCCAGTAAATATAGTATCAAACTCGTATGAAGATACTAAGCCCATCAACAAGCGCACACCAGTGCCCGAATTACCACAATCAATAATATTTGTAGGAGCCTGCAAGCCACCTACACCAAGCCCATTAATTGTGTATGAACCTTTGTCAGTATTTTCAATTTCAACACCAAGCGTTTGCAATGCTTTACCTGTGTTAAGTACATCTTCGCCCTCCAAAAGCCCTGAAATTCTAGATTTACCCATTCCTTGTGAGCCTAGAATTAATGCCCTGTGCGAGATAGATTTATCCGAAGGTACTCTAACTTCACCCTTCAATGCACCTGTTTTATTTGCTGTTAGCTTCATCTTCTTTTAATAAATTAACGCCTAAACCATAGAGTGAAATTGATATCCACACAACCTCAATAATGAATGAAGACAGGTTAAAATTATACATTAACGACACCATTATTAACCCTGGGCCTATTATGTTGTATAACTGGTACTTTATAGAGCGCCCTCGCAATTTACCACGTTGTAACAGGAAATAAGAGTAAACAATAAGAGCCACTCCAACATTTCCAACTAAGTCATACCATTCATATGTAAAATTTTCCATCTTCCGCTTGAATAATTATGGTGGAAGCTATATTGCTATTTAGCTAATAACAAGGAATTAAAATTATGGTAGAATTTGCACAGAAAGAAGAAAACTATTCAGATAATTATGGTGGCGTATCAGGTGATAAGTTACGTCAGTTCATTGACAAAATTGAGCATTTAGAGAATCAAAAGGCAGATATCGCTGAAGAAGTGCGTGAAATATATAAGCATGCTAAACACGAAGGTTTTGATCCTAAAATTGTTCGTAAAGTAGTATCACTTCGTAAGAAAGAAACTTCTGAGCGTGAAGAAGAACAGATACTTCTAGATATCTACTTAAAAGCCTTAGGTATGTAGTTCATCCAATAAAAAAGGGTGACCGAAATCACCCTTGGAGAATTATGGAAACAACTAAACTTTTACCTTAAATTAAGCTCGGCTACTTAACCAACAAGCCAAGTGTAGAACCACTTCTACCCAAACCCAATTAATGTTTATAGTTTCACTATACCACAATTTTAAGTTCCAATAAAGAGAAAAGTTTACAAATAATAGAAAAAACTTTCCACATATAAGAAAAAAGGGGCTTGAAGCCCCTTTTTTTTAAATATTATTGGATTAATTAGAACTTATACATTTTACAGCGGATTGTTTTACCACTTGCATCAAATTCGATATCATCGAACTTAGTAAAATATTTTGGGCTTTCAGTTTCCGTATAATCACGCCAGTTAAACTTGCGTCCTTCGTGAGTTACAGAAATCTCATCATATCTATTAGTGCGGATTAAATTAATACTAACAGACCTATGCCTACGCTCACTGGAACGTGCGCGGTCATTAATCTCTTCTTCCCATTTGCCTTGCTCTAACAAAATTTCGCGTTCTGCCTTTGTAAGACCAACATTACCATATTGAATAGCATCAACTAGAAGCTCGCCAATGGCGCCCTCTTTACTTTCAGATAAGCCAAAATATTCTACAATAGAATGCTTAACCTGTAATGCCTTAGAGATTGTTTTAAGCTTTAAATTAATTGAGCCATAAGTTTCATTAGGCTTCTTACGAGTAACAATTACATCAGCTTCTTTAACTCGCGCATTAAGTACAGACTCTATCGCAGCCACTAAATCTTTCTTAGTAAATGGTTTTGTAATATAGCTCGCAGCACCAAGCTCTAACGAAGATTGAATATCTTCTTCACCAATAGATGCTGTTTGCATAATAACTGGAATACCAGCTAATGAACCGCATTTTTTAATACGACTTAAGCACTCATCACCATCCATTACTGGCATCATTTTATCTAATAGAACAAGGTCGTACCTTGAAGGTCTATCATTAAGTGCAAGTAGCGCATCGCCGCCATTGGTAACGCAATCTACCATATGACCTTCACGCGTAAGTGATGTTGCTAGAATTTCTAAATTAAGTGGATCGTCGTCCACTGCAAGAATTGATAAATTATTATCTGTGTTCATTTTAACCTCCAAAATGATATACCCCTTTTAAATATGTTTAACCAAAAAACATATCTCCACTAACTAATGTAACATAAAATGGTTAACAAAGTGTTAACAAACCGCAAGGAATAACGCACAAAACCAACAAAATTTAGTTAATAAAATTAACCTATTTAAACAGATTACTTATCTTGTCCATCCATGAATCAGATTCAGGATTAGTCTTAGTACCAGATATGTCGGCGAACTGTTTTAATAAATCTTTCTGTTCACCATTTAAATTTTGAGGCGTCTCAAGCTTAACCTGTACATACATATCACCAAAATTAGATGATTGCATAATCGGCATGCCTTTACCTTTAAGTCTAAACTGCGTAGAGGTTTGTGTACCCTTAGGAATAGTAACTTTTGCCTTACCACCATCAATAGTGGGTACTTCAATGTCTCCACCCAAAGCCGCTGTAGCAAACGGTAACGGCACCTCACAGGCGATATCCTTCCCTTCGCGTTCAAATATTTGATGCGGCCTAACGCGGATAAATAAATATAAATCCCCCGCATTTCCACCACGAATGCCAGCCTCACCTTTATCAGAGAGCCTCATGCGTGTACCATCTTCAACGCCCGAAGGTATAGTAACGTCAAGGCTAGACTCTTTATACGTTCTGCCTGAACCGCCACATGAATTACATTTTTCTTTAATAATTTGCCCTGCACCAGAGCATGAAGTACATGCACGCTCAACTGCAAAGAAACCTTGTTGCATACGTACTGCGCCAGCACCGCCACAAGTACCACAAGTTTCAACATCTTTGCCACCTTTACCATCGCATGGTGAGCAAGATGAATAAGTTTTATATTTTATATTTTGTTTCTTACCATCATAAGCTTCTTCTAGGCTCATCGCTATATCATAACGAATATCCGAACCTGCTTGTCCCATAGACTGCCTAGAGCGTCCACCGCCACGGCCTCCACCTTGTGAGCCACCAAATAGTTCATCAAAAATATCACCGAAACCGCCAGCTCCACCACCGCCAAATCCGCCGAAGCCACCAGCTCCGCCACCACCATTTAAACCATCAGCACCAAACTGATCATAACGCGAACGTTTTTCATCATCTTTTAAAACGTCATACGCGGCATTAATTTCTTTAAATTTCTCTTCCGATTTAGAGTCGCCCTTATTCTTATCGGGGTGATGTTTAATCGCTAACTTCTTATAGGCCTTCTTAAGCTCATCTTTTGAAGCTCCTTTATTAACGCCCAATATTTCATATAAATCTTTCATAAGTTCAAAACCAGATGGCTTACTATATAGTTAATAATGGCTTTTTATTCAACTAATTAACCAAGATTCTCAAATATAGAATCATCAAAATCGCTCAAAAAATAATATTTTCTAGCCTGTTATGTTAAAAATCCTTATATTTCAATGGTAGATGGGATGAATCCTACAAAAAACAGCCATAAAAACATTAAAAAACTAACAAAAAACAGCAAAAAACGTCAATTTTTGAACATTTTTTACTAGAAATTCGTCATTGCGAGCCTTCGTAAGAGGGCGCGGCAATCTATCTATTACTGAATGTTCCAGAATTATTCTTTAAGAATTGATGGATTGCTTCGTCGCTTCACTCCTCACAATTACTATAAACTTACAATATAATCATTCTTTCGGAAGGTGGTAAATAGTAACTAAAAAAGGAACAATCTTAAACATTTCTTAACCATCTTTCTATAATATAGGGCTAGTGACTAAACCATCAAAAATAAACCCTGAAGATTACTTCATTGTACGAGCAAAAGAAGGTGAGCCTAATCCTTACACTCAACATGAGGGTTACGGATATTTCTTAGCACATGTACTAGATCAGTTAGCTACAGAACATATAGAAAACGCTGAAGATCTTGTTAGAGCAGTAGCCTTTTATATGAGTAATGTCGCTGAGCAACCAAGAAAGATGTCTGGTAATGAGCAGAATGGTGACTACTTATTGGAAAGTCTTCCAGAAGAAATTAAACAGAGGTGGGAAACAAATTATTCTAACTTAGAATCAGATGGATTTGCAATGAGTAGGCTGTTTGGTTCTGCGTATGACATTGACTTTGGCTATTTAGGGGTTGAGCATATTGCATTAACAGAATCTCATGATGCGCATAGAGATTTTACTTACTGCCAAAAGAACTTTGTAACAGGGATCTGCAAGAAAAAGGCTAATTCTCATGGATACAGAGGCTATAAAGCCATAGTTGATAGAAACATTGGAGATAAAGTCGATCTTGAGAAAGAGTCCATAACTTTCTCATATAAAGTGCCAAATAAAGATACAGAATTAGAACTTATGACTATAGGCGATTCTGATAATTTAGAGGATAAAATAGCAGATGGTTATATATTTTACTATACTTCCGGTGATACTTTTAGACCTAGTGAAGTAATAAAAAAGCATGAGGCATTCATCTTTTTACATCCAGTTTGTGACAAGCAATTTATGCATAATCTATACACATGTATAGATCCTTTATTAAAAGTAGTTCTTGATGAAAACAATAATCATTCATTAGAAGAAAAAACCGAAGCATTAGCAGATATTTTTTGGCTTGATGCACAAGCAACACCAGTTATGCGAGGTGGTACTGCCCATGCTCATCTTGTTCTTCGTCTCCTTGAACTAATAATAAAACAGCAAGGCTATGATTTTGAGATACCTTTATGCAAAGCGGGAACAGATTTATGGGCGGAGGCAGCAACAACTAATGTGGAAACCTTCCGTACGCGCTTTGTTGAAGGCAAATATTTTGAACCAAAAACTCCAACTCAAGCGCCAGCAAAGCCAAGCGCATTAGAAAAAGTGGCAGATAATAATTTAACTAGAGTAAATAAGGGTTACGTTATTCAATAATAATCAGTTAACTCTTTTTTAACCTTTATCAGGTAATATTTAAGCATGAGTAGACTATTGGTAACTATTTTTATGCTATTTGGTATAGCATCTTCTATTAATGCCCAGCAGAGGCAAGCAATAAACAGTGGCTATAATCCTTACGCTTTCGCAAACATTCCGCAAAGTCCAAACGCATACGCTAATCAACAGAATTCAGGGCAACAATATCAGGGTCAACAAGTTCCTCAATATAATCCTTATGCTCAAGCACAAGCGCAGTATGGCGGTTCACCGCAAGCTCCAACTCCACCAACTCCACCTACAGCACCAAATTCATTTAATATTCCACAAATTCCTCAAATCCCTGGTTTTGGTGGCAACGCGGGCGCAGGCTTTCCGCAAGCTCCAACGGCACCACAAGCTCCTTCTTTCCCTGGTTTCGGGGCATCGGCAGGTGCTAATCCTTTTGGAGGACTAGGTGCAAACCCATCACCTCCTTCAGCGGGTGGTACATCATTTCTACCATCTAATAATCGTTCACAATTAGGTGACAAACAAATTAGAACATATGTAAGAGCAAGCTTTGGACTGTTAAGCCTATCGGACGCAAAAGTAGAAACAGATTTCATTTCAAGCCAAGAAGTATCTTTTGATGCTGGCACAGCAATAGCCGTTGCTTATGGCGTGGATGAAGGCAAGTTTGGCGGTGAAGTAGAGTTCGTATCTAAAGCGAATGGCGCAGGAGATTCTGGCCTAAAAGATGTAAAATTATTATCCCTTAACTTTAACGCATTATACTACGTTCCTATAGTAAATGGTATAAGGGCATACGGTACAGGCGGTATTGGCTTAGCTGGTAATAATAGTAATGGTGGCTTTTCAGATATTACTGTCGGCTATAAAGCCGAAGCAGGTGGCATTCTTGACCTTGAAGAATATACCGGCCTTCCATTCGATGTTTATGGCGGTTACGAGTATTATGGCATCTTGGGTGATATAACACTTTCATCAACGGGTGTTACTCAAAGAGAATCTACTAATTATAAGACCTCAGGATTAAACTTTGGTTTAAGATATAAATTCTAATTTAACTCCAATCTTAGGCTCATCAATTTAGCTAATTTATTAGCTGAAGATATAAAGTCTTCAGAGATCATAACCCTATCATTAGGGTGGAAGTTAAAGCTTAATACCTGTTTATCTTTATCAACTGTTGCATGAGTTCTTGGTAGAACTCCAAGCACACCACCAGAAAGTTTATAACCCGTTCGCATTACGCGCCCAACTAGCTGACAAGTCTCAAAATCTGCCTTGCCGAGCATACGTTTTAAATCTCGTTGTGCAGTTTTAGCTGAGGGTTTAATATACCTATAAAACACACTGCCAGCAATAACTACACGCTCTTTATGGGTAAGCTCAGTTAGTGGTGAATTTAATATTAACCTATATGCAGTTTCCGCCCTGTATGGTCTAACTTCGTGCCACCCAATGCGCGATAATATACAAGCTACATCCAGCACCTTCTTATCAAATACATTACCTAAAATAGAACTTAAGAAGTGCGATAACTCAAACCCAAAGCGCACCCATTCATCTTGCATTTCTTGAGTTAATGTTGACGGCGTTAACTGACGAGCCATATCAATTGCCCCTGAAATTAAGGCAGAAAGCTTCTTAGTTTGCCTATCTAGCAAATCAAATAAAACACCTTCACGTACACCATAAGTAGAAAATGCAATGGTAGATGGCTTACCTTTTTCGATCAGTAATTTCATTAATTTGGCGGCAAAAGGAATACTAATCTTACGTTCTTCTGCTACACCATAAGCATCTACAGAGTCAGGCTTTTTAATAATATATTCACAAGTTTCTAATAAATCTTTCGCATCACATTCGTAACATTGCACAATATCTATCGGATACTTAATCCGCGCCATATGTACCTTTGCTAAGTTACGGAACGAGCCACCAATGGCATATAATATTTTATCCTCTAATAGCTTGCCTACATTTGCTTGGACTAAGTATTTATCAGCTTCATCCTTATCTAACTTAGTTGCCCTAATAGTGCCCAAAGGTAAAGAAATCAGGCGCTTTATCATATCACGTGCGTTAGTTGGTTCTTCATCAAAATTAAGCTCGCCTAATTCTAATGACCCACCACCCAGATCCGCCACAATACCATTCTTTTTAAAGCCAGCAGATATAATACTTAAGCAACCAAGTCTACTTTCTTCTTCGCCTGAAAGTAGCTGAATATCTATATTATAGCGTCTTTTAACCTCGCGCATAAACTCTGCGCCATCCTCTGCATCGCGCACGGCAGATGTTGCGATACAATGCACATTCGAAACTCGTGACTTATCAATAATGTGCGAAAATCTACCAAGCGTATCGAGTGCTAATAATTTACCTTCTTTATTTAATCGGCCTGTGGCTTCCAAACCTTTACCAAGCCCGCACATATTTTTCTCATTTAAAATAGGCAGAGGTACACGCTTCAGCGCATCATAAATAACTAAACGCACCGAGTTCGAGCCTATATCTATAACCGCAATATTACGCTCCTCATTCATGTAATTATCTACATCTTCATCAACAAATTCGCCATACATTGCCGACCCACGACCTGACAGCGATGGGTTAGATAAGAAAAATTCATGCGCAGAGAAACCTTCATTAGAAACGCGCTTATATTCATTATCTTCTAAGTTCCAGCTTTGTGCAGTATCTTCAAAATTGGCCCACATAACTTGACCCAGAATTTGCTCATGCACAGTAGAGTTCAGAATCGGCGTAGCAATTTCTATGCGCTTTTCCATATTTCTCGGCATAAAGTCAGCCGATGAAATATAAACCTTATTACGAGAAGATGGCATAGGATGCCCGCAGCCAAAACAAAATATTCTGGAATGTTCTAAAAAGCGCCCAACAATGGATTTAATCTCAATATTCTCACTTAATCCTTCCACTCCGGCGCGAATAGAACACGCGCCACGAATTATGCCTTTTATTTTCACACCAACCTTGGAGGCGGAATATAAAGCATCAATAATATCCCTATCAATTAGCGAATTCATTTTTAACCAAATGGAAGCAGGACGACCTGCTATCGCATGGTTTTTTTCATCCTCAATTAGCTCCAAAATAGACTTCTTCAAACTATGCGGAGCAACCAATAATTGCCTGAATTCTGGGACACTCGAAGATTCACCCGATATATAATTAAATAAATCTTCAGCATCTTTACATAACTGCTTATTGGAAGTGAAATAAGATAAATCAGTATAAACTTTTGCCGTTAACGGATGATAATTCCCCGTGCCAAAATGCGAATAACGCTCAGTATGATTATTAACCTCGCGCTTAACTAAACTAAGCTTTGCATGGGTCTTAAAATTCTCAACATTATAGTGAACTCTAACCCCTTTGTTGGACATTTGATTCACTAGCTTAATGTTATTTTCTTCATCAAAGCGCGCCTTGATTTCAATAAAACAAACAACTTTCTTACCCATTTCAGCGGCCTTAATTAGTGCTAGCGCAATTGGCGAATCTTCAGAAGTTCTGTATAAAGTTTGATAAATCTCGGTAACGTTAGGATCCATCGCCGCTTGATTAAGAAAATCAGATACAACATCAAATGTTTCATACGGATGATGAACCAGAATATCTTTAATTTTAATGGCCTTAAAATAATCCCCACCATGATCATTCACGCGCTCAGGAAAGCGCGATTCAAAAGGTTCGTAATTCTCATTAATTTCGTTGGCAACTTGCCTTAATACATTCAGCTCAAACGCATATTTTGATTTAAATATAAAACGCTCTTCAACATCAAAATCTTGCTTAGAGCTAGTTATAATAGCGGCAATCTTATCGGAACCTCTATTTCGTATTTGCTCAGAATAGCCATCTATATCAGTGGCTATTTCTTCTATCGGTAAATCACAATTATATAGAATCTTGGTATTGCCATTTAAATAATCAATCGGTGCATCATCGTTATTTTCAGGGCATCTCAGGCCAGATATATCAACTTTATCTTCTTTTATTAAACTATCTAAAACCTCAGACTGCCTATCGATACATTGTTGAATTTCTGGTAATAATATTGCCAGTAACTCTTCATCGCTTAAATTAATTACCCTAGAAAGCCTAACATTAATATACTCATCTAGGTTGCTTGCAGATATAGATAAGAAACGTAATCGCTCGGAAAGCGGGTTATTAATATTAACCGCCTCATCAATTACTCTGTGATTGAATTGAATCCAAGAAAGCTCTCTATTTTGATATGAATCCATAAAGTGGATTAATTATCGAATATTCCCCAAGAAAAGCCAACAATAACATCACAAATGCCTTCATTAGTAGAATTTGTAAATGGCATAGCAATGTTTCTATATTTTATAGTTTTCCCAGCCTCAGTTATTTCTTCACCTTCTTTTAAAAATGGCGAACTAAACTCGTTAGCATTAATAAGCTCTTGAGCTTCTAGTGCAATAGCACCGCCGGGTAATTTACTAACTCGCGAGTCTACATTGCTTCCAATAGGGTTAGTAGAAAAATAACCTTGTAAACGTGCACCTAAAGACTCATAGCGTAATCGTCCATCTTGCTCTGAACAATCTTTAGAGAATACAGCTATAAAATGTTGCAGGTCGCTAACTACCGCCTCATCATAATAATCATATATAGGCAGATCATAAATAGACTTTCTATTGAGATAATTCCAATATTTCTGTAGTCGACTTACTAAGCGTTTTTCGTGCATAATAGCAATTTTTAGAACCAAAAAATAATAATTACAAGCTCTTAAGAATTCTTATCGAATATCTTGAGGCTTCGGGAATTTAATATTAGGGTATGCTTTATTCAGCTCCATGAAATCTTTGCCAATAATAGCCTCAGCACTTTCATATAATCTGTTAAGCTCTTTATAAACAGATACAGCACCAGCGCTATTACCAGAAACCAAACCTAAATGCCCCAAATTAGCTGCAAAATGACAAGCAGTTTTTTGGTTGTTAGGCACAGTTGTAATAGATTTTAATATTTGTGCCGCTTCCACTTTCTTGCCAATTAGAATTAAATTCCAAGCAAGGTTAACTTTAAAATCTACAGAATCATTCATACGAACTAACTCTAAGAATTTCTGTGCTGCGTTGGGTCTATCGTTCTTTTTAATAAAATATAAGCCATGGAAATATGTTTTTTCCTCGGTTTTATTATTGAATGAAGGAGTATATTCAGCAAAACAATCATATTGCTTAGCAGTTACAACCTGTTCTTCAACTGCAGGAATTTCTTCAATATCAAATTCAGGAACCTCTTCAATTGAAATCTCATCTCCAATATCAGCCTCAAACTCAGGTAAATCTTGCATAACAGGGTCAACTTGCTTTACTTGTACTTCTGGAATTTCAACTTTCTCAGGTTCAAATAAATTAGCATCATTGTTATCAATTAAACCAACAGCGCCATCATATGCATTATTGGCTACGTTTTTAACTGAATCAACAGCATCATTAGCGCCACGCGCAATTCTGCGTTTAGATGGAATATTCTTTTTTACAGAATTTGTAATTTTCTTGCCCTCACTCGAATTAGATAACCCTAGCTGGTCAAATATAATAACCAATGCTAGTGCAACAACAAGGTACACAAAGAAAAACACAATAACTTTTACTAGCTTACTCATAACAATCTGGGTATGATCCTAACACTATATTAGAATCAGTTTATTACTACTCAACCTACCAACTTAAACTACAAAGGTTAATATTTAATTAAAGAAATGCAAAAACTTCATACTATAGAAAATGATTATAAAGTAGCTGATATCAATCTTGCCGAAGAAGGCAGAATGCAGATATCTTTAGCGGAATCAGAAATGCCAGGTTTAATGGCACTGCGTGAGCGTTATAAAAATAACCAACCGCTTGTTGGCGCTAATATTATCGGTTGCCTGCACATGACAGTTGAAACGGCAGTTCTAATTGAAACACTTACCGCACTCGGCGCAAAAGTTCGTTGGAGCTCATGCAATATTTTCTCTACTAACGATGCCGCAGCGGCAGCAATTGCTGCAACAGGTGTTCCAGTATTCGCATGGAAAGGCGAAACTGAAGAAGAATATCAATGGTGCATTGATCAAACAATCGAAGCAGAAGGCTGGGAGCCTAATATTTTATTAGATGATGGTGGCGACTTAACAAGAATTATCCACGAGAAATTCCCTGCACTTATCGCTAACATTAAAGGTGTATCAGAAGAAACTACAACAGGCGTACACCGCTTGCGTGAAATGGCACAAAACGGCTCACTTAAAATGCCAGCTATCAACGTAAATGATTCTGTAACTAAAAGTAAGTTCGATAACCTATATGGTTGCCGCGAATCATTAGTAGACGGCATTAAGCGCGCTACCGATACAATGCTTGCCGGTAAAATCTGTGTAGTAGCAGGTTATGGCGACGTTGGTAAAGGCTGTGCTGTAGCTCTTCGTAGCCAAGGCGCTCGCGTAATCGTTACTGAAATTGATCCCATCAATGCCTTACAAGCTTGCATGGAAGGTTATGAAGTTACTACCATTGAAGATGTAGTAAAAGATGCCGACCTTTACGTTACTACAACGGGTAACAAGGACATCATCACCATAGACCATATGCGCGATATGAAGGACAGAGCTATCGTGTGTAATATTGGTCACTTCGATAATGAAATTCAAGTTGAAGGCTTAAAGAACATGAAATGGACTAACATTAAGCCACAAGTTGATGAAATTGAGTTTCCAGATGGTAAGCGTATAATCTTACTTGCTGAAGGGCGCTTAGTTAACCTTGGTTGTGCTACTGGCCATCCTGCGTTTGTAATGTCTGCCTCATTTACAAACCAAGTTCTTGCACAAATTGAACTTTGGAATAACGCAGATAACTACGAGAATAAGGTTTATACTTTACCTAAAATTCTAGATGAAGAAGTAGCGCGTTTACACTTACCAAAACTTGGCGCAAAACTTACTGAATTATCTGAGGATCAAGCTTCATACATCGGCGTTCCACAGGCCGGTCCATACAAGCACGAAGAATATAGATATTAAAGTTCGGCTTCAACTCTTACAGCGCCAGCTATAACCGGAATAGATGCCGTATAGCTTGAGTTAGGAAAAATAGAATTAGCTTCAGGCGTAAACTTATATTTTCTTATAACTTTATCCTGCTCGTTATAAAAAGTAACATCAATGGTACGAGTTTTAACGCGAGTATGAGTATTATTTACTATCTCAAGTTCAAGGCTTTTATTAGCAATGAATGAGCGAACTATTTTTAAATCAGGCTCTTTATTCTTTAACTTATGCCACTGATAGAAAGTTAAAACAGCAAGACCAATAATTACCGCTAACTTACCAAATAGCTTAACTCCAGCAAATCTATTATGCTTTACAATTTCTTTTTCAACTTCGTCACTTTGTATATCAGAAACTAAATTTTTAATATCAGACCTATCCCTACCTTTACGAATTTTCTCTTTAGCAGCCTTAATAGGGTCATAATGCCATTCAGTAGAGCAGGCGCTACAAACAAGGGTTCTACCTTCATCAGGCAGTTGTTCCTCGTCTAGCATAAACTCGGTATCACATTTTGGGCACGCAACTTGCATAATTAAACATTATAACTATGTTATTAAATGTCCACGTTCAAGTAACATGAAAGATAACGTAATACTCGTAGCAATAGCAAAGTTTATAATTCCATTTATTTTACTATTCGCCCTTTATATCCAGTTCCATGGTGAATACTCTCCTGGTGGAGGCTTCCAAGCGGGCATAATCTTCGCATCAGCCTTTATTTTATATGGCTTAATTTATGGTTTTAAGAAATTAGGTGAAGTAATCTCGCTAGAGCAATTACTAGTAGTAAGTACAATTGGCGTGCTAATATATATTGGCACGGGCTTTGCTACAATGTTCTTAGGTGGCAACTTTCTAGACTATAACATGCTCCACGCGGACAACCACGTTGCCCAACAAATTGGCATAGTTACCATTGAGCTTGGCGTAGGAATCACAGTATTTTCAGTAATGTTAATGGCACTAAGCCTATTTATTCTAAGGAAGTCCTAGAATTTTATGCTGTTGAATACTTAGAATATAATTATTCTCTTTCACTATCTGCGTAGCCAATTCAACATTGGTTTGATTTTTCTCTTTATCAAACTCATCTATCGGCTGAACATAAATAGGTATGTCGTAATCAGATTGCCCAACATCAAACACTTCAAAATATTTAGGATTCTCTTTAGATACCACAAACTTAAGGGCGGTAAGTCTTTGTAGTAAATCTTCACGCAAGCGTTGTCCTTTAATTTTAGGAGAACACACAATCTCAACTTCCGTATGAAGCTCGCGGTATAAGGTACCATTAGTTTCAATTTGTATAATAAAACCCTTTGATATCAGGGTATCACATAATTTCTCAATAGGTTGTCTAAGTGGTTCACCGCCGGTAATAACAATTAACTTCTCTGATGTTTTTAAGCCATCTATTTCATTTAAAACATCATCTAGCGACTTTTCTTCAAAATCTTCAAACTCAGTATCACAAAATTTACATGCTAAATTACAACCACCTAAGCGCACGAAAATTGCAGACTCACCCGCGCGCGGCCCTTCACCTTGAATAGTAGCAAATATTTCCTGTATAAATAATTTACTGCCATCACCTTTCTCCGGCGCTCTTTTTGGATTCTTGCCAAACATACCGGTGAAGTATATAGATAAAACTGTGAAATATAACCATAAATTTATCTTAGCATCATCCTCAGAGTCTAGATTAAGCCTTCTGAACAGCATTAACTTTGCGCCTAATGAAGTAATTTCACCAGACATTGACGAAACTCCACTAAAGAAAGAAAAGCCCCTAGAATATGTTGAGCGTGTTGCTTTAGGTAAGGCCCGTGAAGTAGCAAAGGATAATAAAGGTGCATTCATTCTAGCGGCAGACACGATCGGCTATCATGCAAATAAAATTATTGGTAAGGCGCATTCAGAAGAAGAGGCACGTAAAATAATTACCTCACTTTCAGGTAAAAGCCATAGAGTTTACACTGGTGTTGCAGTAATTGCACCAGATGGCACAGAGCGTGTAAAACGTATAATGTCTAAGGTAAAAGTTAAGCGATTATCACAACAGGAATTAGAAGAATATATTGCCTCAAATGAGTGGAAGGGAAAGTCTGGTTGTTATTCGCTGCAAGGACCAGCTGCGGCATTCATAAAAGAAATCCAAGGCTCATACACATCAATTATTGGCCTACCTTTATATGAAGCCAAAAACATGTTAACAGGACTTGGTTTACAGAAAGTATAATTTCTTAAGATTTTCTTAAGGAAAGTGGCATAGAATTATAATGTGTCCAAAATGGCTCTAAATATAATGTGGCTTGAAAAGATCTTTCAGAAGATCTTAGAAAAGATAGCAATGGGTTAATATGGAGGCAGGTTGATTCAATAAAACTTCTTATACTCAATGAGAGTCTGACCACTTGTGGGAAATACTTCTCGGCATTTACGGACGTAGATATAATTAATGCCACAGACATATTTCCTATTATTGAAAGGCAAGATGTTGCCATAGGTGAGACTATAGTAAATTAAATTTGCTATAAACAAAAGCTTGAGCTTTTGTTGCGCCGCGTAGCGAGTGTATCTAAATTGCATCGTGCATACGATGTAATTTAGAAAAGACTATAATACCAATGTTGAGAATCAAATAATGGGTTTTTCTTGGAATAAAATGGCGGACCTTAAAACCTTATATCAGGACACTTTTGATAGGGCTACCATAGGAGAAGAAAATGGTTGGCAGTCAATGTTAGATTTTGCTCATGATCAATGCATAAAAGGTGGTAGACTTACAGAAAGTCTTTTCTTTTCTGTTGATACAGATGCCTAAGCAATAAGCCCTAATACTGTAGTTTATAAGCCAACTAGGAAGCAATCTCTATCCCAAGAGCCCGCTATAGGAATTGGAGAAATTCAAAGTAGTTAACTAGTGTTTGTGCCTGTGAGTGATACGGCCTTTAGTAAGGTCATAGGGAGTCATCTCAACAGTAACCTTATCACCTAAAAGTATACGAATACGGAACTTACGCATTTTACCAGATGTATGCGCGATAATTTCGTGGTCATTTTCAAGTTTAACCCTGAACATTGCGTTTGGTAGTACTTCGATAACACTACCTTCAAAATTTATTAATTCTTCTTTTGCCATTTAACTTTAGTGATTTGGTGATTTGGTGATTTAGTGATTTAGTGATTTAGTGATTTGGTGATTTAGAAAGCCTATATCACCGTATCACTACATTACTATATCACTACACCGTTAAGTATTTACTACTGTCCAAACTGGAGAAGATGAATGCATATCTTTCTCAAATTCCCAAGTTTCATTAATTTTCAAAATATTAGATGCGTTTGAGTACTTCTTCTCATCTACGTTGTAAAGGGATTTTATCTGCTCAGTTACAAAGTCTACAGTAAGGCGCACCTTATTACCGGTCTTTCTCATGTCAGTAATAACTGCTTCTTTAATTCCCACTAGAAGATTAACTTCATAACTTTCCTTACCCTCTTTACCTTTGATTTCCTTATCAAATAAAGAGTAAACATTCTTAGCCAATAAGGGCTCTAAATCTTTTCTATTAAGTTCACCAAACGCCTTAGATATAAACTCAAATGCAGTTCGTGCGCCATCAATAAATCCAACGGGCATAAACCCTTTAAACTCATCGGTAAGTTTAAACACTTTGCCACGAAGTTTTTCATCTTCAATAGCCTCTAGTGCAGAGTCATTATATGGTTTCTGCTCCGTAGGTTCTTCAATTTTAACCTCAGACCTAGGATGATTTGAAAAGTTCGGCTTAACATTAAATGCGTTGCCAGTATTAGCGCTAGCACCGAGTGCTTGATTATTTTTCTGCTCTTGCTTCTTAAGCTTCTCTAACTTGTCAGATTTAACTTCTTCGCTGCGAAGGCTTGCGATGATACGCGATAAGATAACTATTCCTAGAATTGAAAGAATAATTATTTCTGTTGTAGATGTTTCTAGCATTACTTCTAGTATAGTTAATAACTTCGATAATTTCTACCATGAACTTCGCAATTGAAATAAAAAACCTAACAAAAACTTATAATTCTAAGCGAAAAGGTGAAATATCCGCTTTAAAAGGTATCTCATTTAACATCAAAGAAGGTTCTATTTTTGGTTTATTAGGCCCTAATGGCGCAGGTAAATCTACTTTAATTAATATACTGGCGGGCACAGTTGTTAAGTCTGGTGGTGATGCGATAGTTGATAATATTAACATCGAGAAAGAGCCGCTAAAATATAAATATTCCATCGGCATTGTACCACAGGAAGTATATTTAGACCCGTTCTTCTCCGTACGAGAGGCTTTAGATTTTTATGCTGGCTATTATGGCATACCAAAAGCGGAACGCAGAACTGACGAAATAATTGAAGTGCTAAACTTAGGCGATAAAGCTCATGTGCGCCCGCGTCAATTATCTGGCGGTATGAAGCGCAGGTTGTTAGTAGCAAAGGCGTTAGTACATAACCCTAAAATTCTAGTTCTGGATGAACCCACAGCCGGCGTAGATGTAAGTTTGCGTGAAGATTTATGGGAATATGTAAGGAAACTAAATAAGCAAGGCATTACAATTATTTTAACAACTCATTACCTTGAAGAGGCTGAACAATTATGCGATGAAATTGCAGTTATTAACAAAGGCGAAATTATTGCTAATGATAATAAAAATAGGCTCCTAAAGGATATGGGCAATAAAAAGACAACTCTAATTTTTGATAAAAAAATTAAGGGTAAGTTCGATGGCTTTGAAATTAATGGCAATGAAGCATCAACTTTTACCGCCATAAGCGATCTTAATCTTGATAAAGTTATTGCCAATTTTAATGCTGAGGGCTATAAGCTGATGGATTTACTTACAGAACAGACAAGCTTAGAAGATATCTTCAAAGAATTAGTAAGCTAGTTTGAGTTGGGGTTAGAGTTTGAGTTGATTTAATCAAATATAAAAGAGCACACAAACACCAACCCAAACCCAAACAATATAATGATACTACCGCCAAATATAAACGTTGCTCTAGTTTTTGCCGATGGCAAATGTTTCTACGGAGAGGGTATTGGCGTTCCCCAAAACATCACAGGCGAAGTTTGCTTTAATACTTCACTAACTGGCTACCAAGAAGTAATGACCGACCCTTCATACCAAGGGCAGATTGTTAACTTTACTTTCCCACACATAGGAAATGTTGGTGCCAATAAAATTGACGTTGAAAATAGAGTTTCAGGTATCGGTGCAGTAGGCTTGATTATAGGCGAAAATATCACAAAACCCTCTAATTTCAGAGCTGAATCAGACCTTAATAGTTGGCTGATTGATAATAATAAAACAGGTATTGCCGGTGTTGATACTCGTGAAATTACAAAATACATCCGTGAAAACGGCGCACAAAATATTGTAATTTCTTACCGAAAAGAAAATAACCGCTTTGACATTGCAGAACTACAAAAATTAGCGCAACAAGCGCCTAATTTAGATGGTTTAGACCTAGCAAAAGATGTAACTGGACAAGGCATTTACGACTGGACCGAGCGTTTATATACTTTAGAAGAAGGCAATTCTAACAATAATATTTCTCAACAAAAGAAGCATATTGTTGCTATAGATTTCGGTGCTAAATTAAATATTTTACGTCACTTTGCTAATAGAGAATGCAAGGTAACAGTTGTTCCAGCAAATACTCAAGCTAAAGACATTTTGGACCTTAACCCAGACGGGATTTTCCTATCTAATGGCCCAGGTGACCCAGCCGCAACTGGTAAATACTCAGTGCCGGTAATTCAACAATTAATAGAATCAGGTAAGCCAATTTTTGGCATTTGCTTAGGGCATCAAATGCTTTGTTTGGCAGTTGGTTTAAAAACTAAAAAGATGCACCAAGGCCATCGGGGTGCAAACCATCCGGTAAAAAGATATGCGGACGGCTCAGTAGAAATTACCTCACAAAATCATGGTTTTGTAGTGGATGAACAGCAGATTCCGGAAGGAGTTACTATTACGCATAAATCTTTATTCGATAATACTATTGAAGGAATTGAGCTTGAAGGTAAGAATATTTTCTCAGTTCAGTATCACCCAGAAGCTTCCCCTGGCCCACAAGATTCTGACTATCTTTTCGATAAATTTGTAGAAATGCTATAAGCAATTAGTGATTATGATTATCATGGTGTCCATGCTCTTCATGGCTATGACCGCTATGAGTATCTGCACCTTCACTAAAGAAAGCCACCAAATTAATCACAAATAATACAAGCGCAATTGCAAAAACAATGGTTGAACGCTTCTTCTTCGGTGTACATGAATCATGAGAACAATCGCCATCTTTACGGCAATCAATGCGGTAAGAAATATAATGAACCAAGGCCGTAATAAATAAAATTATACCAGCCAAAATTAGAATCTCTGCTTCATAACTATGTACGAACTCTTCTAAAATTGGCATGTTCAAAGATATAACACCGATAGATGTTAAACTAAAAATTAATGGTAATACGCAGCAAAAAGTATGAGTACTTAAAACTGCAATATTAAAATATGATAATTTTGTCTTTAGTTTTTCCATGAAAAAAGCTATATAACTTTAAATCTATATTATATCAATAACCAAATGAATATTGTTATCGTAGGCAGACCAAATGTAGGCAAGTCAACCTTGTTTAATCGTCTAAGCCGAGTGAAAGATAAAAAAGGCCGTAGTACCGATGGTGGAGCTATTGTTGCTGACTTTGCAGGTACCACGCGCGACAGGCGCGAAGCCTTCGGCTATATAAATTCCTATGAAAGAAAAGGTAAGTTTCGCTTAATTGATACTGCGGGTTTAGAGCTAAAAACTCACGATTCAATGGAAAAGCTAATGATAGCGCAGACCGAAATTGCCATTGAAGAAGCTGATATTTTATTATTTGTTTACGATGCTAAGGAAGGCTTAACTGCAGTAGATGAAGATTTCGCTAGGCGTTTTCGTAAGAAAAACATCCCATTACTATTAGTTGCTAACAAGTGCGATGGTAGGGCAGACCGCCTAGATATCGAATCCGCATATCGCTTAGGTTTCGGCGAGCCAATTCAAGTTTCATCGGAACATGGCACAGGTTATGCTGACCTTGTAGAATCTATTGAAGCCGCCGCAAAAGAGCGTGAAATTTTCTTTATAGAAGATGAAGGCAAAGAAAAAGAAATGCAAATTGCCATTGTTGGTCGTCCTAATGTTGGTAAATCTACAATGTTCAATGCGCTATTAAATGAGGAGCGTTCAATAGTAGCTGATTTCCACGGCACAACGCGCGATTCTGTATATGTTGACTGGGAATATCGAGGTGTAAAAATTCAGTTAGTAGATACCGCAGGTATCCGTAAAAAAGCTAAAACTGGTGATCAGCTAGAGCATCTTTCAATTGAGGACAGCTACAAGGCTGTACAATATGCATCGATATGCGTAATCCTTATAGATGCCTCTGAAATCAGCGTTGCAAACGGCATTGATAGGCAAGACCTAGCCCTTGCAGACCATATTCTAGAAGAGGGGAGAGGTTTGGTAATCGCCTTCAATAAATGGGATAAAGTTGAGGATGAAGATCAGGTAAGGGAGCTGATTAAATACCATTTAGAAAAGTCACTGTCACAGGCAAAGAATATTCCAGTTATTTTTATGTCTGCCATTACTGCAGAAAATACTAACCGCGCGATTAACAAGGCATTAATTATTAATGGCCAGTGGAATAAGCGTATAACTACAGGGCAATTAAACAGATGGTTAGACTATGCAACTGAGCGTCATTTACCTCCGCTTTCAGGGGGGCAGCGCATAAGGTTTAAGTTTGCCACGCAAGTTAAAAGCCGTCCGCCAACATTTGCAATATTCACTTCAAGTAATTTAAAAGAATTACCACGAAGTTATAGCAGGTATTTAATTAATTCATTGGCAGAAGAATTCGCTTTCGAAGGCGTACCTATCCGCTTACACTTAAGAAAGCAAAATAATCCTTATGGCAATAAATAAGAATAAATTAAAGAATTATTGGCCGGTGCTAATAGCAATACCATGCTTAATTCTTTATCTTATAACCGATATTGAGGTCTTCAAATATATCTATCGCCTACTAATTGCGCTCGGGTTCATAAAATCGGCATTATCTTTATTCAAAAAGGGCAGTAGCAACTTTTCAGATGCTTTTGCAGCCCTACTTTTCATATTCGCAATTTGTATCATCACTCTTTCTATGATAGAGATTTCTGGCTTACGTGGTGTACTTATTCCAGAATGGGTGTGGATAGTAATACGCGGCATAATAGATCCTATATATTATGTACTAATTCCTTTGCTGGATAGAAAAGCGGAGAAAGAGCGTAAATAGCTACTTGCAATAACAGTTTTAAATTATTATAAAGTGCCAATCTTTTTTAGCATTAAGCTAATGGGTCTATAGCTCAGTTGGTTAGAGCGCACGCCTGATAAGCGTGAGGTCGGTGGTTCAAATCCACCTAGACCCACCATTAAGTTTAATAGTTTTTTGTATCGTCCCACGTAGTTAGTAATAATTAGCTGCTACAGCCGTTTTCATTCTAATAGATGTATGTTGAGCAGATACACAAAGTTTCTAATCAGCCCCAATTAGGCCATTTAGAAACAAACACCTCAAATAGCGTAATCTGTACGGCACCATCTTAACATTGCGCATTAAATGTTGCACCTAATAGTTGTGAATAAATATAAAATAACGGGAATTTAACGGGAAATCTAATTTTTGATTCCAAGAATTCTATGCTGTTCATTCCAATCTAATGCATTGATAACATAGAGCTTTTTATATGAAATATTAGCAGGGAGAGAGCCTTGAATAATCTTAGTTTGTATTTTAATTGATAAGAAGCACAGATTTATTAGTTTCCTTATATCACTCTGATTCTTTTTATGAAGTTTAGCAAATTCAGCGAAGTTCAGGTCTAATTCGTAAAGTTCCTTTTTAAGTCTTTTTGCTTCAACCAATTTACCTAAAATATATTCGGACTTATTGTTTAATTTTCTAAAAGCTGCACTTTCATATCTTTTTGGATTAAGTTCAGATCTAACGCGAATAATTTGTTTATTAACTTCTGAACTAAGTTTTTCAATCTTTGGAATCGCGTTGAGACTAAAATTATCTGGGATAGAATTTATCAATTCAACTATCTGGTTTAGCTGTTCTAGATTAAATTTTAACTCAACACCATCTCCAGAAATTACTACGCTCAGATCATTATTCTTAATGTATCTATTTAGCTTATCTGTTTCATTAATATACAAGTAGGCTAGTTTCGTTCTGTTAACTTCACTAAGATATTTGTAAGATGAGCTATATATTAAGTCTCGTACTAGCTGTTCTAATCTCTCAGCATTAATACTTGATAGCACTCCAGATTCATTACAAGATTTATAACCTTTCTTCTGCGCATGTTGTGATATATAAAAGTAATATCGCTTATTTTTCTTTTGAGTACTTGTTAATTGCATAAGATATCCGTCAGTAGTTCTAACTTTGCCTTTAAGTAAGTAATTATAATCGCGTTTGCGGTTGTTTAGAAAATTTGAGGATTTTGCTAGTTTATCCTGAACTTTATTAAATAGATCCTCTGGAATCAGGGCTTTATGCTCACCTTCATTGGTTATTTTACCGATAATCAACCTATTTGTAAGCAAACTTTTGAGTGTAGCTTTAGTATAAGAAAGTCCTTTATTTGATTTGATATGCTTTATCTTTTCTAAAGTATCAATATATCCTGAAGAATTTAGATAGGCATTAAACACATATATCAGATGATCTTTAGTATAGTCATTAACAAGCAGCTTCCTGTTCTCAACTTTATAACCTAACCGTCATGAAAGTATCCAAGCCTGAAATTAAGCTAATTAAAATAGATAATCTTAATCCTTATAAGAATAATGCGCGCAAACATTCACCTAAACAGATAAAGCAAATTGCTAATAGCATAGAGAGGTTTGGGTTTACCAATCCTTTAATAGTAGATGAAGGTTATGAAGTGCTAGCGGGTCATGGAAGGCTTGAAGCGGCCAAATCTATCAATCTTAACGAAGTTCCCTGTTTAATAGTAAAGGACTTAGACAGTTTATCCAAGAAAGCATATATAATTGCAGATAATAAAATAGCTGAGAATGCTTCTTGGGATTTCGAACTACTAGCCGAAGAATTAGAGGAGCTGTCAAGCTATGAATATAGCTTTGATCTAGATATTACAGGATTCGAGACTTCTGAAATAGATTTAATAATAGATGATTATAATAATGAAGAGTCTGGCAACCCTCAAGATAACGAACTACCCGCAGGCAATGAAGTAGAAGCTAGATGCAAGAATGGTGATCTCTGGCAATTAGGAGGTCATAGGCTGATATGTGGAGATTCACAGGATTCTGCTGTAGTCGAAGAGCTAATTAATAAAGAGTCTGCTGCTATGGTTTTTACAGATCCTCCATACAATGTTCAAATTAATGGTCATGTAGGTGGTAAAGCTTCCATTAAACACTCTGAATTTGCTATGGCATCAGGTGAAATGACGCGTGAAGAATTTACAAAGTTCTTAAAGACCTCTTTTAGTAATTTAGCAAATAATTCGAAGAAAGGCTCCATACATTACATCTGTATGGATTGGCGCCATATAAAAGAGATTACTGCCGCAGGAGAGGAGGTATATTCGGAATTCAAGAATCTTATCGTCTGGGCAAAAGATAATGGAGGCATGGGAACTTTCTATCGCTCACGTCACGAATTGATATTTATATACAAAAATGGCTCTGCACAGCATATCAATAACTTTGAATTAGGTCAGCATGGCAGATATCGTACTAATGTTTGGGAGTATAGCGGAGTTATAATATTTATCAATATTCTTTTTTTCTGCACATTCAGAAAGCTTTATCCTAAACTCATTTTTGATTTTGTATAAATTATCGGAATACTCATCATAACGCTTATTCGTATTTTCTATTGCACATGATGATAATATACCTACAGCGATTATAGGCATTAATATTCTTGGTTTTCTCATATAAACTCCATAAGTTAATTATTAAAATACTACCAAGTTATTGCTTGGTAGTCGGGGAGTTTGTAAAACCTATTCAATGAGAGGTTCACGACAATTTTTGGTCGTGAGACTTGGACATATATTGCCGTCCCCCCGACCAAAATCGAGAAGACAAGCTGTTTTGGCAGTGTGCTTGAGACACTACATTGAATAAAGGGTTACAAAGCCCGAGTATAAGACTAATCTATTGTATTTATAGTATCAAGTAGAATGATGTTTCTTGCGCTATTAAGGTTGCATTACCTAAATAACCTCTAAATCAGAACCTTTGTACATTTAGCTCTGAGTCAGCAATCCAGGGCTTCTCTTAATAGTTCTAATTTTAGCTGTGACAGTAGGGTTTTTTAACTAATCTGGCTAACTTCATCCTCTCATTATCATGCAAACTTTCAGATTGCCGCCGCTGCAATTCGTAGACAATTTCCTGCCGCAACAGCGATAGAATAGGAGGAGATTAAAAGTTAAAATTAAGCTTAGACCCAATTAGCTCTAGCACTTCTCGGTTGATATTTGAAAGTTTTGTAATGTCTATACCTTTATAATTCAGCATTTTAATCTCTTGTTAAATTGAGATGCTCTGCAATCTCTCTCCAGCTGATTTGCTCAGGGGGCATATTCTAGTTTGTTTTTAAGGTGCGGCTTTAATTGCTTAAATAATGGTTCAATATTTGCAGTTAACATATTAAAGTTTTCTACTGGATCTCCTTTTGATTTATTTATGTTTTATAATAGCTTGGGTGTTATATTCAGTAACGCTTACTGTTAAAAGGAGGTCCAGTAGAATAAGTAGATTAACTGATATAAAGCAAAAATGATCCTCTATATGTTTTCTTAGTTCTATGAGATGGTTGATTTCAAAGCCATAAAACTGACTGTGTTGTACTATCTATATCCCTAGATATTGTAGAGAGTGGTGTCGGGCAATTTATGTTCTTAACTATCTGTTTAACCACGATGATAACTCCTCTCGTTCCACCATTATCACAAAAAATAGACAATTACCTAAAATAAGACGCATCCACGCTGTTATGAAATAACAAGAGTAAAGAATTTACTCTTCATTATCAATAGATTCTTTAGACGCATCTCCAACGTTAACAACCTCTATATTATTATGTAGATTTGCAATCAATGAATTAAATTCATTATCATTAAAACAGCCTTGAAAACCTTCGTGGAAAGCGCAGGTAATAGCTATAGTGTTATTGTCATAATAGAATTTCTTATCTGAGCTATTATTGGTATTATAAATAATCACTTTATTAACAACATCATTCAGGTTAATTCTTTTTACTTTTAAGTAGTATAAAGCATTTAATATTTTTCTTAAACCTAGTGCGTTGTAATTTTTTAACCCTTCGGGGTTGGTAGATAAAAAACTAGAAAAATCAATCTCAGCTTCAATATCGGTATTTAATGTTTCAGCCAGCTCTTTAAATCGAGTAACATGTTTTTCTGCTACATCGGTTATCAATTCTTCAATTTGAGAGCTGTTCAACGCACTAACTGAAAAGGAAAATAGCAAAATAATAAGTGTTAAAAATATTTTTCTCATAAGCCAAGTATGCCGATAGTTTATTTAAATAGTCAAACAATATCTTTTAACGAAGTTTTTTAACATTCATTAACACTTTATTAATAAATATTGTTGTACTCTGCTATATTGGGGGCGGGTGAGTTATAAAAACCCTGTCAAAATTAACCAAAAATTAATTTTCTTACTTTAAGCGCCTGATAATTCTTGCATTTAGTTAAAACTGAAGTCAGAAGAAAAGTTAGAGTATAGCTAAGGTATGATATTTTAAATAATAGGCGCACAAGGAAAAAGAGTTTGCATCGATATTAATATGTAGACTCTTTCTTGCTTCTTGCTTCTTGCTTTTTAAATGTATAAATTTTTTTAAACTACTCAGCGACTATAGGGAAAGGGACATGGTAAAAAATATGATAAAAAACAAAGATCTATCAGCTATGTTTAATAAGCTAATATTAGGGGTGTTTATTGCACTTCTGGGCATTTTTGTGAGTATACCAAGTGCTAGTGCACAAACTGCATGCTTAATTGATTTTAACCAGTTCGACGGTTCGGCGCCCTTTGACGCTGATAATTCTTCTGGTAATGATGATGGCTTAGGTAATGGTATAGTTAGAACAAATGATTCGGTGGCACTTCAGTTTATACTAACCACTTCTAACGGTCCTGAAACAAATGTAAGATTCTCATTTGATTTAGACCCGGGTTTAGAGTTAACTGAATTGCCAGTTTTCTGTTTAGGTGCAGCTGATGGAGCTGTTCCGCCGTCTTCAATAGCCGGTGACCCGAGCACTACGGGGCAAAGTGTTTTATGTAATGTTGGTGATTTTTTAATTCCAACGGCATCTCAATTTACATTCCCAGCAAGAGTAATGAGCGGTAATGCAAATGGAGATGTAGTTGGTTTTAGTAATGTGGTTGCAACGGGTGATACGGTATGTTCATATAGCGATGCAACTCAGCAAAATTTCACTGTTTCGGCCGCTCCTGCACTAGACGTTTATAAAGAGCATTTAAATGTAAATGGTAGAGCAGATGGCCCTAGTGGTGAGCCGGGAATAGTCTATAACTACTCTCTTCTTTTGCGTACTTTTAATTCGGGTGTTGGTAACGAATTAATTACTGACCCTGTAGTTATTACGGATGATTTATCCGGTGTTGCGCCTAATGCAAGGTTATTCCAGGGTTGGGCGGGAGCACCAACTTCGGCATGTTTCGCAGATTATAATACGACTGGCTATGTTGGTTCATGGCCATATGCCTATCAAGATGGACAAGCGCCAGCAGGTACTAGCTCTAACGCAATAGCTCCTGTCACTCTTTCTGAAAGGGGTATTTATAATTCAGGTGAAATTAGCTGTTCAGATACTGGCCCTGGTGGAATTGCAACAATTACAGTTACAGGAGCTGATCTTTCGGGAGATAATGCACCTACGAGAGCCAGAAATAATGGATCAATAGCGGCTAATGAGAGGTGGCTTGCTAATCATCGTGTATCTATTTGGTATCCATTGCAAGATGTATTGGATGCTGGCGGTGTGCTAAATACGTATAATAATTATGATATGGCGGTTGATTCCGTATCGGGACAGCCAAATGTTGATCCTTTCCCTGCGAATAATGACCGCTCATTCCAACAGCTTGCTGGCGGTAGTGGTGCAAGGAGTATAAATAACTATTATAGACGTTTTTCAAATGATCCTATAGCTCCTAGAAGCTATTTACCTGGTGATAGCCCGGGTGATAGAAATAATGGTACTGTTTATGAGAATTATAATTGGTATGGTCTTGCATCTATTAACCATCAAACTAGAAACGCTACAGATAATAACATAAATCCTTCCTTTGATGATGCGTTGCTCTGTAGTGCATGGGACAATACCCGCTCTACTTTAACAGCTTGTGATAGTTCGGATTGGTTGTCTGCTTACCCCACAGGCACTAACCAAATTACCTTTGATGGAACGTATGCCTTATCAAGAAGGTTGCAGAACGGTAGCTTGCCAATAGGGTCAAACATGTCAACGGATACTCCAATATTTGAGTACGCTTCTAGTGCTGATTTTGGCGAAGGGATGACCTGTGAAGATGCTGATGAAACTTGGTATTCTGATCCCAATTTAGTTCCAGGTGGTATTGAAGCGGTTAATAAAGTTCGTATTATTGCTGACCATACTTGGGCTCCTAATACTTCATCAAGTGCGAATTCATATTTCCAATTGTGGACTTGTTTTGTTACCGATGGTGACTCAGTGCTTGGAGATAAAGTTCCAATGAATTCCTATTGGAATGCGGGATACGGAACCACTCATAATACATTTAACTATGGCACTCCAAGAGTTTCAACTCGCGGGATAACGGATAGTAACGCGGGTGTGTATACATCAGGTAGTTTGTATTCGGAGGCTACGGTAGGTGGTGTAAATGTAAGAGTTGATAAGGAGGAGGTAACGGATTCTCCTTCTGTTCTAGCAGGAAATACGCTTACATATCAACTTAACTGGACATTAACACTTGATGTTCAAGTTTCAACTACTTCAGATGTAACTGTTGTAGATACATTAGGGAAAGGTTTGCAATATGTCGTTGGTTCTGCTTCTGTTCCGCCTTCTAATATTGCGTATAATGGCGATGGGACAACAACGTTAACTTGGGAGTTTAATGATATACCAGTTAATATTCCTCAACCGCCTATAACTTATGATGCCTCTGTATTAACTACAGCTGAAGATGCTAGTTCTGTAATTAATACAGCAGTAATTTCGGCGCCAACAGATGCTAGTCCAGAGGCTGCAAGAACAGATGTTGAAAGCTTAGTTGTAGTAAATCCAACTTTATTCGGAGTTGATAAAGAAGTTTTAACGCCAATTATAGGAAGGGATGGTGTTGTAGAATTTAGGTTGTCATATTTAAACAATGCTACAACTCCTGTAAATAATATAAGGTTTATTGATATTCTGCCAGACGTAACGCTCACTGATCCTGTGTCGGTGTATGCAGGTAGTTTAGATTGGGTAGGTTTTTCTGATCCTACGGCAACAATAACGGCATATTATTCTAAAGAGCCTGCAGCTAACATTGTCCTTGATCCTGCTAATGCAAGTAACGACTTGGCAACAGGTGCTACTGTTTGGTGCGATAATTTTGATGGAACTGGTGTTGCAACTAATGGTTCAGCGGCAACAAATTGCCCTCAAAATGGTGGTGAAGTGGAAGCTGTATATTTTTTTAGGGCAAGTATGCCTGGTAAAACTGGCCCTGACTTTATTACAATAACACTTCAAGCTAATAATATATCGCAAGATGAGGCGTTTAGAAATAAGTTTGGTGTTGCTGCTGACGAGTTGGGTGCTACTTTAGTAACTGAGGTTGTTGCGGCAATTGTTGGTGTGGCAGA
Organism: Rickettsiales bacterium; assembly: GCA_020630095.1. Lineage (GTDB taxonomy): Bacteria > Pseudomonadota > Alphaproteobacteria > Rickettsiales > UBA8987 > JAHDCD01. Next base: position 84,714 of record JAHDCD010000002.1, read on the forward strand.
TCTTGAATTAGAAAAAACCGTTGATAACGGCGCCGTTCCTCCTGGAACGGATATTAACTTCACTATAACAGTTACTAACCAGGGCGATGATGCCGATTCAGCAGTTGAAGTAACGGACATATTTGCCAATGCCTTACTTACAGGATCTGCAAGTATAACTTATGTTTCAGATGATTCGGGCGGTTCTTATGATCCTATTTCGGGTGTTTGGAGCGCCGGTGCTTTAGGTATTGGTGCAACGAATAATCAGAAATCACTTACAATTAGAGCAACCGTTGATGGTAATTTGGGTGATACTATAACTAATTGTGCTGAAATTACTGATATGTTCTTGTTGGAAAAAGATTCTGACACTGAAGCTGATATTAATACTGATGATTTAGGTGATGGTTTGGCTGATGATGATGAGGATTGTTCTGTTGTAACTTTGGCCGAGTTCGACTATGGCGATGCCCCGTTATCTTATCTAGTTCCAATAGCAGGTATTGATGGCAAAGATGAGGTTTATCTTGGTTCAACAGTGCCAGATAATGACTCTAACCATGCGGGTGATGGTACGGTAACTTCAACAAACGCATCTGATGATGATGTTGAAGGCGGTACGGCAAATGAAGAAGATGCAATGCCAAGTATGATATATGCCACTAATGGCTCTACAGCAATTACTGTTCCTCTGGTAAACACTTCTGGAGCAGATACAATATTAACAGGCTATATTGACTTTGATTTCGATGGTAATTTCACTGACCCAGGTGAAACGGCAACGGTAACTATACCAAATGGTGCCACATCAGGTATCTTGACATTCTCTGGATTTACTACAACGGCAACGCCAACATCTCCATTAACTACTTTCTCACGTTTAGTGCATGTTACTCCGGGTGATATTGGTGAAATTGAAGATGATCAAATTCAAGTATTTGTTGCAGATGTTAATGTAAATAAACCATTGGTGGATTTAACTGATAATGGTGATGGTACATTTACTGCTGAATTTGATATTGAAGTTCAAAACAGAAGTTTAGTAGATTTATATGATTTATCTCTAGAAGATGATTTATCTGGCTTCGGTACTTTATCTACTGCTACAACTGTGGCAACATTACCTTATGGTGAGTATTTTGTTTCTGCAATGCCGACTATAGTTACTGGAACGGGTGCTACTGTAACTCTAGCATCAGGATTTAATGGAGATTCGCAGCCTGAAATAATTACACCAGTTAGTGGCGATATTTTAACGGGACTTAGTGACTTTACGGTAAGCTTTGCTGTTACATATAGACCTGATTTAAATAACCCTTCATCTTGGAATAATCAAGCCACATTTACTGCAGACCCTGTAGAAGATGGTACGGCTGATGGTGATATTTCAGATGATTCGGATAATCCAGATGATAATACGAATATTGATCCTAACTCGGATGGTAACCCCGATGACCCCACACCTGCACCTCCAGCTACTACACCTAGAATAGGTGCATCTAAATCGACTGGCACTATTGTTGATAATGGTAATGGTACATTCGATATTCCATTTGCACTAACTGTAGGAAACTATGGTAATGTTCCATTATACGATATTCAGTTAGAAGATATACTAAATGGAGCAATTAACAATTTTGGCACTTATGTGGCAACACCAACATCTCCTGGGCAATATACCATTTCATCGGCTCCGGTCATATCTAACATAGTTGATGTGAGTGTAACCGCGGGTAATTTATCGAGCGCTACATTTTGGGCTAATACTTCCTATGATGGTATTGGCGGTACAAATGGTAGATTCTTATTAAATGAGCCTTCTACTGGGAATGATTTTTTAGAGGTGGGCGAAAGCTTAGATATTGCCTTTGCTGTAAGGGTGTATCCTGACTTTAACGATCTAACTATTGATTATATTAACCAAGCTACTGCAACGGGGAATTCAATAAATGATGACGATAGCTCTGAAGTAAGTGATTTATCTGATGATTCAAATACTCCAGATGATGATGGAGATGGTGACCCAACTGAACCAACAGAAAATGATCCCACTAACCCAATGCTACAAGATCAAATTAATGTTCAACCTGGTATTGCAAAATCTGCAAGTATAGTAACTGGTAATGGTGATGGTACATTTAACGTTACCTTTACTTTCAACGTAGAAAATTTTGGCAATGTTCCGCTTTATGATGTTCAGGTAGTTGATGATATGACAACTACTTTTGGTTCTCATGTTACCGGCACTCCAACCACAGTTGGTACATATAATGTTGTAAGTAAAACCGTAACTAATGGCACAGGTTCTAATTTAGTTATAGACAATATTTTCGATGGTGATGGTGAACAAGATTTATTCGATGATACGCTAGGTATTCATCTTAATGTTGGTGCAACAGCATCCGTTGATGTGGCGATTCGATTCTTCCCTGATCCTGATAATACTACACTGATAAATACAGCCACTATATCAGGTAATAATAGTGAACAAGGTTCTGCATTAAGTGGTTCTGATGTTTCTGATAATGGAACTGATTCTGATCCATCAGGAAATAACGATCCAACCGGTACTTTACCGGGTACTGATCCTGTATGTATAGCTAATGAAAATGATCCTCGTTGTGAAGATGATCCGACCCCTATTCAAGTGCCAATAATTGGTACTTCAAAAGTTGTAGCTAGCGGGCCTACAGCAAATGGAGATGGTACATTTACTGCAACATATGATATTTTTGTAGAAAATATGGGCAATGTAGACCTTTATGATGTTCAAGTATTTGATAATATGACCGCTGGTTTTGGATCGGCTGTTGCAGGAACTCCTGCTAATACAGGTGAATTTAGGATTGATAATGTAATATTCGGTGCTGTTGGTGTTGGCTCTTCACTAACAATAAACACGGGCTTCAATGGTGATAGTGATGAAGAATTATTAACGTTAACATCAGGTGATGTGTTGGCTACAGGAACAATTGCTAACATTAAGGTTACATTCACTTTCTTCCCAGATATCGACAATACAAATCAATTAAACCAAGCGGTTTCAACTGGTGACATAAGTGAAAACGGTACAGCAGATGCAGATACTAAAGATGCCTCAGATGATCAATTCCCACCTGATTCCGATGGTGATGGAACGCCAACTGATGATAATGATCCTACACCACTAGATATTCCTATTATTGGAGGTGCAAAAATTGTAGACACACCAATTACGGATAATCTGGACGGTACATTTACGGCAAATTACTATGCCATTGTAGAGAATATGGGTAATGTAACTCTTTACGATGTTGGTATTACTGATAATTTAACTGCTCAATTTGGAACCTTAGGGGTGGCTGGTTCGTTAAATTCCGGCGAGTATTATATATCTACTGCGCCTAATACAGCTGCGTCTTCATTGGTAGTTAATTCAGGTTTTAATGGTGATACTGATCAAGAACTCCTGGATGTTCCAAATAGCAAATTAGGAGCGGGAGATTTTGAGGTTGTAGAATTCTCAGTTACATTCTACCCTGATTTATCTAGACTTGATGGTGGTACCTATACTAACCAAACGGAAGTTTATGGCGACACCGTTTCTGGAGCGGGCGGCAACCCAACTTCAGATACATCTGATAACGGCAAAGACCCAGATCAAGATAATAACGGCAACCCTGAGGAAGATGAGCCAACACCATTTACTGTTCCAGTTAATCCCGTAATTGGTACAGCTAAAGAATTAGCGTCATTAACCGACAATAATGATGGTACATTTGATGCAGTATTCAACTTAGTTGGTGAAAACCTAGGTAATGTAACGCTTTATGATATTAACTTTACTGATGATCTATCAGCTGGCTTCGGTATTAATGTTGGTACTTTAGCTAACTTAGATTCTGCGGGTGAGTTTGTAATCACCTCTGCGCCTACATTTACGTCTAATACACCTGATGCACTTAGCATAAATTCAGGTTATAATGGAGTAACTGATGCGAACTTAATTAATACATCGGCCGGTGGATCAATTGAGCCTACTGAAAGATTTGCTATCACATTTACTATTAGGTTTAGATATGATTCTTCATTAGTATATACTAACCAAGCAAATTTATCTGGTGACACCGTTGAAGATGGTGTTTCTGGTGGTGCGGGTGATACTACATCTGATGATTCAGATGATGGCACAGACCCTGACCCTGACGGAGATAATGACCCAAGTGACTTACCAGCTACTGATCCAATTTGTATTGCTGACCCTGAAGATAAGCAATGTGAAGATGACCCTACACCAATTGTAATTCCAATTAATCCAGAAATTGGTGCTGCAAAACAAGCGGGTACTGTAGTTGATAACGGCGATGGCACATTTACAGTTCCATTTACGGTTACTCTAGAAAATTCAGGCAACGTAGCATTATATGACGTAAATCCTCAAGATAATTTAACATCTGGTTACGGCACATTAGGTACGGCTGGATCATTAAATATTGATGAATATTATGTTTCAACTGCACCTAGTACATCTGCACCTAATCTAACTGCCAATACGGCATTTAATGGCGATGCAGACAGGTTATTATTAGTACAAACTGCAGGGGATTATTTAGAAGTTGATGAAATTATTACTATTCAATTCGCAATTACATTTAGACCGGATCTAAATAATGCTGGTACAAATTACGAAAACCAAGTTGGTGTTACAGCTGATTCCGATAGCGATTTAGGTGGTGCCGACACTAAAGATCGGTCAACTGATGGTACAGACCCTGATGAAGGTGGTACTTGTACTTTACCTTCTGAATCTGACTGTAATGACCCTACGCCAGTAACAGTTCCTATTGATCCTGAGATTGGTGTGGCAAAAGCAGCTGATCCTATAATTACTGACTTAGGAAATGGTATATTCCAAGTAGACTATACTCTGACTGTTGAGAATACAGGCAATGTAAGGCTTTATGATGTTACTTTATATGATAATTTAACAACAGGATTTGGAACTTATAATCCTGGTACACTTAGCATCGGCGAGTATCAAATAGCAGTTGCTCCTGCAACTACAGCAACCACACTCACAGCTGATCCTGCATTTGATGGAGATGTTAATAATAATATGCTTCAGTTTGTAACTGGGGACTATTTAGATGTTGGTCAAAGTGAAACTGTAACCGTTTCAGTAGCATTTTACCCAGACTTATCTCCAAGTTCTACACTAGACTATGATAACCAAGCAGTTGCTACGGGCGATACGCAAGAAGACGGTGTTGAAGGTGGTGCAGGCGTTGAAGTTAAAGACCAATCAACAGATGGTTTGAGCCCAGATGAGAACGGGGATTGCCCATCTCCAGAGCATCCTGATTGTAGTGATGTTACGCCTTTACCAGAACTTCCAAAAGATCCAGTAATTGGTGTTGCAAAAGCTGCTGGTACAGTTGTTGATAATGGCAACGGTACATTTACCGTTCCTTATACAATTACTGTAGAAAACTTTGGTAATGTTGATTTGTTCGATGTTCAAGTAACTGATAATTTAACAGCAGATTTCGGCACATTAGGTAATCCATTATCACTTAACTTAGGTGAATATGCAGTTGTTACTGCACCGGCTACAACAGCAACAAGTTTAAATGCCAATACTTTATTTGATGGTGACGGTGATGAGAATTTATTAACTTTAGCTACAGATGATACGTTAGCAGTTAATCAGGTTGAAACTATTACATTTGAAGTAATATTCTTCCCTAACCTATCAGATGTTAATACAACGTATTTCAACCAGGCAGTAGCTACGGGTGATACTGTTGAAGATGGTATCGCAGGCAATGACCCTGATGGTACAGAAGACGATTCAACTGACGGCTCAGATCCAGACGGGGCTGATTCAGATGACACTCCAGATGAGGACACTCCAACTCCATTAACTATACCAGCAAACCCTTCAATTGGTGCAGCTAAAGAGGCTTCGACCCCAGTTGATAATAATGATGGTACTTGGGACGTAACATTCACTTTAACAGGTGAGAATTTTGGCAATCTAACGCTTTATGATATTAGCTTTACAGACAATTTAACAGTTCCATTTGGCACTTATGAATCAAATGTGGCTTCAGTTGACCAACCTGGTGAATATACAATTACATCTGCTGCGGTAATTAGTTCTAATACAGCTGATCCATTGACAGTAAATTCTTCATTCAACGGTTCATCTGTACAGAATCTAATTATCACAGCTGCTGGAGGTGCATTGGCTGTTAGTGAAAGCTTTGCAGTTCAGTTTACTGTTCGCTTTAAGCCTGTAGCTGGTCAAGTAATGGAAAATACTGCCGATATTTCTGGCGATATTACACCTGATGGCGTAGCTGACGGTGATACTACTGATGACAGTGTTGATGGCACAAATCCAGATGGTACTGATAGTGATGATAATCCTGATGAAGATAGTCCTACTCCAATTATAATTACAGAAACTCCAGAGATTGGTGCTGCTAAAGCGGTGGAGTCTATTACGGATAATGGTAACGGTACATTTACTGTAAATTATACAGTAGTGGTTGAGAATTCAGGTAATATGCCATTATATGATGTGCAAGCTACTGATGATTTAACTGCAGGGTTTGGTACATTAGGCCCGGCAGGTTCATTGTCTGATGGTCAATATGCAGTAACTACTGCACCAGCAATTATATCTACCGGTGCATTATCAGCGTTAACTGCCAATGCGGCATTTAATGGCGATACTGACCAGAACTTAACAGCATTTAATTCAGGCGATGTACTAGAAGTGGGTGAGCAAGCTTCAATCAGCTTCTCAATTACATTCAAGCCAGATTTAACTAATGCTGCAATTGACTATACTAACCAAGTTATCGCCTTTGGTGATACTATTGAAGATGGTGCACAAGGTGGTACGGGTACGCAAGTACAAGATGACTCAACCGATGGGCTAGACCCAGACGAAGGCGGATCTTGCCCTACGCCGACTGACCCAGATTGTGAAGATGTTACCCCTGTAACAATTCCAACTGACCCTGAAATTGGTGTTGCGAAAGAAGCGGCGGGCTTACCAACTGATAATGGAGATGGTACATTTACAATCGCCTTCAATGTTAAGGTAGAAAATACAGGTAACATTCCATTATACGATGTTCAGCTAGAAGATGATATAACAGCGGGTGCGGGTATATATGTTGCAACTACACCAACTGTTGCAGGTACTTATACTATTGCATCTGCTCCTGTAATAAGTTCAATAGGTACAAATTCAACGCTCGTAACAAATCCTTTATTTAATGGTTCATCAGATATTAATCTGCTTAACTCGTTAATTGTTGATAAGTTAGAGGTTGGTGAAGGTGCGGTAATTACGTTCTCTATAACGTTCTATCCTGATTATTCAGCATCATCTATGTTAACATATGAAAATACTACGCAAGCAAGTGGAGATACGCTTGATGGTGTAGGTGGTGACTCAGTAACAGATGATTCAGTAAATGGTACTTCAGTTGACCCTGATAGTGATGATGATCCGACTAATGATACATCGCCAACGCCATACCCTACGCTACCAACTGAGCCTTCAATTGGTACAGCGAAGGCAGCCGGTACTGTAGTTGATAATGGAAATGGTACATTCACTATTCCTTATACAGTTACAGTTGAAAACTTCGGTAACGTTGACCTTTACGATGTTCAGCTAACAGATGTATTAACCGCAGATTTAGGCTCATATAATGCAGGTACTTTATCTGCTGGGCAGTATAATATCACAGTTGCTCCAGCAACAACAGCACCTAATTTAACTGCCAATACATCATTTAATGGTGATAGTGATATTAATCTACTTACACTAAACACAGGCGATAAATTAGCTTATGGTGAATCAGCTACAATTACGTTCAGTGTGTTGTTATATCCTGATTTCTCACAACCTACTTTAACTTATACAAATGAGGTTGATGCAAGTGGTGATATTACAGAAAATGGTACATCTGATGGTGATGTAACAGATGATTCAGTTGATGGTGTTGACCCCGATGGCACGGACTCTGACTTTAATCCTGATGAAGAAAGCCCAACTCCGGTAACTATTCCTACTAATCCTGTGATTGGTACAGCGAAGTCGGCTGGTGCTATTACAGATAATAATGATGGCACATTCGATGTTACTTATACATTTACACTAGAAAATCTAGGTAATGTTCCTTTATACGACATTGCATTAACTGATGATTTAGCTGCGGTGTTTGGTTCGTTTGAATCACCATTAACTAATATTAATGGTGAAGGCGAATATGGCATTGTTTCAGCACCGAGTGTAATAACGAACACGGTTAATCCGTTAACGACTAATGCTGGGTTTAATGGAAGCGCCTCGACTAATTTAATAAATACAGGTGCAGGTGGTTCAATAGCAATTGGTGAAACTGCAGTAATTGAAGTAACTATACGCTTCTTCCCAGATTTAGCTGATAGCCCTTGGAATAACCAAGCAATAGGCTCGGGCGATACTATTCCTGATGGTAATCCAGATGGTGATAGCACGGATAATTCTGATGATGGCATAGATCCTGATACAGATGGCAATGATGATCCAACTGATCCTGATAATGAAGATCCTACGCCATTATCTGCATTGCCAATTAATCCTGAAATTGGTGTAGCGAAAGCATTAACTAATACGGTTGATAATAATGATGGTACATTTGATATTACTTACGAGTTTAATATTGAGAACTTTGGTAATGTTCCGCTTTACGATATTAGCTTAACAGATGATTTAGCCGCTATTTATGGTGACTACGAGGTCTCTTTAGCAGGCATTGATCAGATTTCTGAATATGCGATTGTATCTGCACCTTCGCTAACTAGTAATTCTGCTGATGCACTTACTGTAAGCTCGGTATTTTCTGGCTCTGGTGCGAATACTGAAATATTTGATATAGCTTCTGGCGGTTCAATAGCTGTAGGTGAAACTGTTACTGTTGGGTTAACTATCAGAGTTTACCCTGATATAGCTAACACTCCGTTCAATAATACAGCTACTGCATCTGGTGATATTTCAACTAATGCTGATGGAATTCCAGATGGAGATAGCACAGATGACTCAGTAGACGGAACAGACCCTGACGGTACAGATTCAGATGATAATCCTGATGAGTCTAGCCCTACGCCATTTGCACCTGCGGTTGACCCTGTAATTGGTGCAGCGAAAGATGTAATGGCAATTGTTGCAGGTACTCAAGCAGGTACATTCGATGTTACTTATAATGTAATAATTGAAAACTTTGGTAACGTTCCATTATATGATGTTCAAGTAATTGATGACTTAAATGCTGGTTATGGCACAGAAGGTATATTAGGATCATTAGCTGTTGGTGAGTACGCGGTATCTAGTGCACCTGTAGTTTCATTTACTACAGATGTCATTCCAACTGGCGATGCGTTAACCACTAATAGTGGTTACGATGGCAATATAGATCAGAATTTATTATCATTTAACTCGGGCGATTCATTGGGTGTGAATGATGTAGCAAGTATAACATTTACAGTTACATTCTTCCCAGACTTTAATTCAACACTTGATTATTCTAACCAAGCAATTGCTTCGGGCGATACAATTGAAGATGGTGCATCAGGTGGTGCAGGAGATAGCACAACTGATAATTCTCATGATGGTGTAAATCCGGATCCGAACTCAAATGATGATCCAACTGATGAGAATGACCCAACTCCGATTGATCCTATTCCAACTAATCCTGAAGTTGGTTTAGCGAAAGATATTTCTGCAGTTACTGATAATGGTGATGGTACATTTACAGCTACTTATACTATTACGGTTGAGAATTCTGGCGATGTTCCGTTATATGATGTTCAAATTACAGATGATTTAACGGCTGGTTTCGGCACTTATATAGCTGCAACTCCTAGTGCGATTGGTACTTATACAGTATCGGTTGCACCTAGTACTACTGCGCCTAATTTAACTACAAATGCTGCGTTTAATGGTTCGGTTGATCAGAATTTATTAACGCTTAATACTGGTGATAATTTAGCGGTATCAGAAGTTTCAACAGTTACGTTTGAAATTACATTCTTCCCTAATTTAGCAGATACGAACCTAGATTATTCTAACCAAGCGATAATTGTAGGCGATGTAATTGAAGATGGTACATCAGGCAACGATCCTGATGGTGTAACAGATAATTCAACTGATGGGGTAGACCCTGATGAAGGTGGCTCTTGTCCAACTCCAACAGATCCTAATTGTAATGATTCAACGCCAATAGGTCCTATTCCAACTAACCCTCAAGTAGGTGTTGCTAAGCAAGCAGTTACTCCGATAACTGATAATGGTAATGGCACGTTCGATGTTACTTATAACTTCGTAATTGAGAATTTAGGTAATATTCCACTTTATGATGTAAGCTTAACAGATGATTTAGCTGCGGTATTTGGTGGATATGAATCTATGTTAGCTAATATAGATGCTGCGGGCGAGTATGGTATTGTATCTGCGCCTAGTATTATTACTAATTCAGCTGACGCATTATCAACTAATAGCGGTTTTGATGGTGCAAGTGATATTGAATTGTTAGATATTTCTGCAGGTGGTTCAATTGCTGTCGGCGAAAGCATTAACTTAAATGTTATTGTTAGAATGTTCCCTGATTTAGTAAATGGCACGCCTTGGAATAATCAGGCAGTAGGTTCAGGCGACAGTGAACCAGATGGTAACTCAGATGGTGATACCACAGATAATTCTGATAATGGCACAGACCCTGATATAGATGGAAATGAAGACCCGACTGATCCTGAAAATGAAGATCCTACGCCATTACCAACTATTCCAGTTGATCCTGAAATTGGTGTTGCGAAGAGTTTAGATAATCTAACGGATAATAATGATGGTACATTTACTGCCAAGTTTACAGCGACTATTGAGAACTTTGGTAACGTTCCGTTATTTGATGTACAAGCAACAGATGACTTAACTGCTGGTTTCGGTGCATTAGGTACGGCAGGTTCATTAGCAGTAGGCGAATATGCGGTAACAACTGCACCAAGCGTTGATATTGCAACACTTACTACCAATGCGGCATTTGATGGTTCAGCAGATATTAATCTATTAACGTTTACATCTAGCGATAGTTTAGCTGTTGGCGGTGTTACGAAGATTACTTTTGCGGTAACATTCAAGCCAGACTTTAACTCAGCACTTGATTACTCAAATGAAATAACTGCATATGGTGATACAATTGAAGATGGTGGAATTGGTGGAGCAGGCGACCCTACTGAAGATGATTCAGTAAATGGTACAAACCCTGATCCAGATTCAAATGATGATCCTGAAGAGGAGAGCGAAACGCCAATTACAGTTCCAACTGACCCTGAAATTGGTATAGCTAAAGCCGCTATCCCAACATTAACTGATAATAATGACGGTACATTTACTGTTGATTATACGTTAATTGTTGAAAATTCGGGTAATGTTCCGTTATATGATACGCAAGTTACAGACGATGTATCTGCTGGATTTGGTACTTATAATTCAGGTGCGTTAGCAATAGGCGAGTATAAAATTGCAGCTTCTCCTGCGTTAACTGTTCCAGCTACTTCATTGTTAACTATTAACTCTGCATTTGATGGTAATACTACTGGCGATATTAACTTACTTGCATTCACTGCTGGCGATGTATTAGAAGTTGGCGATGTGGCTACAATTACATTCAGCGTAATCTTCTACCCTGATTTATCGGGTAGTACTACATTCGAAAACCAAGCTACTGCAACTGGTGAATCAGTTGAAGATGGTAGTATTGGCGGCGCAGGTGATCCAGCAGAAGATGATTCGCAAGATGGTTCAAATGTTGACCCTGATTCGAATGATGATCCAACGGATAATGATGATCCAACCCCATTACCGGAAATTCCTACTGATCCTGCAATTGGCATAGCCAAGAGCTTGACAAGCTTAACCGATAATAACGATGGTACGTTTACGGCTGAATTCTTATTAACAGCGGATAATATGGGCAATATTGACCTATTTGATGTTCAAGTAACGGATGACCTAACAACCGGTTTCGGTACCCTTGGTACAATAGGTTCGTTAAATGATGGCGAATACGCTATAGCCGCGGCTCCTAGTACTGGTGTAAGTGGCGTTGGTTCTGCCGTTGCCGCTAATGCTGTGTTTGATGGATCAAGTGATATTAATCTGTTAACACTTAATGCTGCAGATACTATTGTTGTTGGCGGTTCGGCTACTATTAGTTTCTCAATTAGGTTCAAGCCTGATCTTAATAACGCGGCAATTACTTATCAGAATGTTGCTATTGGTTCGGGCGACGAAACATCTGATGGAACTCCTGATGGAGATACTACGGATGATTCTACTGATGGCGCAGATCCTGACCCTGATGATAATGATGACCCATCAGATAATGATGAGCCTACTGATGTTACCCCGCCGCTTGACCCACAAATTGGTGCAGCAAAAGATGTAACAGTTGTTGATAATAATGATGGTACTTTCGACCTAACATTCAGCTTTGTTGTTGAGAATATGGGTAATATCGAGCTATTTGATATCGCTCTTGATGATAGTCTAACAGCCGAGTTTGGATCTTATCAAACATCAATTACTAATGTAAATGTTCCATTTGAATATGGCATATTAACTGCACCTTCAGTTTCAGTTAACTCTGCTACGCCAATTACAGCTAATGCTGGCTTTAATGGCGATACAGATACTAACTTAATTGATACCGCCGCCGGTGGTTCATTAGAGGTAGGCGAATCTATTACATTAGAAGTAGTTGTAAGAGTTTATCCTGACTTCACTACCGCTCCATTTGTTAACCAAGCTATAGCTTCAGGTGATACAACGCAAAATGGCAGCCCTGACGGTGATACAACGGATAACTCAACAGATGGTACAGATCCTGATCCTACTAATAATGACGATCCTACGGATGATGAAGATCCAACACCAATCCCTGAGATCCTACCTATGCCTAAAATTGGTATAGCTAAGCAAGCAACAGTAATTGGTAGAGATATTACCTTCGTATTCACTATTGAAAACTCAGGTAATGCTCCATTAGATAATATATCTATACTGGATAATTTTGATAATGTGTTCGGTGCAGGTAATTATACATTCAACTCAATTACCTCATCTACTGGCGGATTGCATAATGCTGCATTTGATGGTTCTACTGACGTTGAACTAGCAAATAATACTGTAACATTATTACCAACGGATATTGAAACAATTACTGTTAATATCACGCTTGATACATTGTCAGACCAAGGTAATGGCTTTGCGGTGTACGAGAACCAAGTTACTGCAACTGCAGAAGACCCTATAGACACGCCTGTAGAAGACGACTCTACCGATGGTACTGATCCTGATTCTGATGGAAATGATGACCCAACTGATAATAATGAGGTTACTCCTATTGAAGTTGGTAATCTAGACCTTCAAAAGCGTTTGATTGATGTAAATGCAACTCCTACTGAAAATCAGTATGAGGCAACATTTGAGTTTACATTGGTAAATAATGGTTCTGCAACAGTTTCTGATTTACAATTGATTGATGACTTTGGGGGACAGAATCCTGCAGTAATATCAATAATAAGTTCTAATGGTACAATTGTCCCTTCAGACTCGGGGCAATTCAGCGCGACTACATATAATACGGCATTTGCAACTAATGCTACTGACTCAGTATTCTCTAGCGGAACAGCTGAACTAGATGCTTCAGAAAGTGTAGTTGTTACTGCAGTGATAGTATTTGAGATCGATCCAGTATTAGAAGAGTCACTAGGAATCAGTAATGTTGCCACTGCTCAAGGTGTGGATCCTAATGGTGGTGATATCTCTGATGAATCTGATTCTGACGGCGATGAAACAAATGGTGGAAATACACCTCTAATATTACCAATTGACCCATCTGGTATTATTTATGACTCGCAGACTGGTGAGCCAGTTGAAGGTGCTACTGTTGAGATGCTTGATATATCAGGCAATCCTTTCCCAGCTTCATGTTTTGTTGGTGGTCAACAGCCGCAAGTAACAGGTGAAGATGGTGCTTACCGATTTGATATAATAGTAGGGGCTAATCCTGCATGTCCTGCGTCTGAAACAGATTATACCATTGCCATTACACCAGCTGCTGGTCATTTGCCACCGGTATCGGGTGTAATTCCACCTACATTGCCAACGGGCTCAGGATTTGATGCTTCAACTTGTACATTAGCTGCAAGCGGTATGTGTGAAATTGGTTCAGGTGCAAGTAGTTCGGGTATAGATTTAACTTCTGCAAGTACAAACACTACGTATTATTTCACGTTCTCTATTGAAGCTGGTGATGCGGATGTAACACAAAATAACATACCGCTAGACCCTGCAAGTGCAGATACGTTAGTGGTTACAAAAGTAGCCAATACTACAACAGCATCTGTTGGTGATTTCATTCAATGGACAATTGAAGTGATTAATCCACAAACCTTCAATGTAGCTACAGGTTCTATTATTGATACATTACCACTAGGAATAAGCTATGTAACTGGCTCTACAAGGATTGATAATGTTGCTGTGGTCGATCCAATTATGGTTGGTAATCAGGTATTATTCTCAGCACCTTCAGTACCGGCAGGTGGAAAAATAGTTATTACTATGCTAACTCGTGTTGGTTCTAATGCTGCACAAGGAGCGGCTACTAATATTGTTCGTGCCGAAGATGGTAGCGGTAATCCATTATCTAATACTGGCGAAGCTACAGTTGAAATTACACCTGATCCTGTATTTGATTGTACTCCAATAATTGGTCATGTGTTCTACGATACTGACAAAGATGGCTATTATGATGATGGTGAACGTGGTGTTCCTAATGCAAGGTTAGCGCGTGTTACTGGTGAAGTTGTAACTACAGACTCAGAAGGTAGGTATCATATTGAATGTGCTATCACCCCACAAGATATTGGTTCTAACTTTATTCTAAAGCTTGATAATAATTCGGTTGATAAAGATGCTGTTCTAACTTCTGAGAACCCTCGTGTGGTTCGTGCTACTAAAGGTAAGATGGCTAAGCTAAACTTTGGCATAGCTAAACCTAGGGAAGTAACATTAGATATTAATGATGATATATTTGATGAATGTACTTGGGAAATATCTGATAAGTTTAGAGATGATTTTAAGCAACTAATTAAGCTAGTTAAAGAAGAGGATAAAGCAAGCTTACGCATTATCTATAGAACATTTATTAAGCAAACTGGCGGTATACCTAAAGAGCGATTAAATAAGATTATTAATCGTATCCGCAATGAATGGCGTGAAGCTGATTACCGAGAAGATAGGCTAACTATCAGAGAAGAAATTATCTATGATAGTTCTATTAAGCCTACATTTGGTTGTAAGCCTAAAGAGCGTCAGTTTATTATCTATTTCGATCATGATAAGGACAATTTAGATGCTCAGGCTCTGGCAGTAATTGCAGGCCTTGAAAGCTACTTAAAATCTAATCCTAGCTTAAATGCCAGTCTATCGGGTCATGCTGATACTTCGGGTAATAAAGCCTATAATATAGGTCTATCTAAAAGGCGTGTTGATAGGGTGAAGGATAAACTTTCTAGGCTTAGATTGGCTAGAAGGATAGAGAAAACTAACTATGAAGGTGAATTTAGGAACTATCTGAATCTTGGTGATGAAACTAGAGAGCGTTTTAATAGAAGAGTAGAGATTATAGTTAAGTAAATTTGTTTTTTAACAAAAAAGAATGGCTTACTTTTTAGTAGTCAGAAGCCTTATACCCAGACCTGATAGAAGTAGAAGACTAAGCTGGGTTGGACGGTATAAGGCGATAGAGATATACGAATGTCGAAAAGATATTCCATAGATTTTATTGAATGCGTAGTTAATAACTATCGTAAGGGCATGACAGTTAAAAGAATAACGCAAATATTTGGTGTATGCCACGTTACTGTGGTAAATTGGAACGAAATGTTAAATAAGAAGGACTGGATTACCCAATATACACAAAAAAATAGAGCACTACGAGTAATAACAGAAGACGGTTTGATTAAGGTTCTTCAAGAAAAGCCTTATATAAGACAATATGAGCTCGTAGAGCATTTCGGAGTAAGTCGTGTTACTATAAACAAATACATTAAAGCCATTTTAGAGAATTAATTATGCAGAATCTTGGTCAAGATTTACAGAGAGTAATTATTAAGAACTACTCAACAGGAATGGACATTGCAGAGATATGCGAAGTATTTGCGTTAGAGCGCAAAGAAGTAATAACCCTAATAGAGTCTAATAAAGTTAAAAATAAGATACTGAAAGAACTGTTAATAAAGAACCAAGAATTCATAAAAAATAAGAATATTTCGGATAAAGAATTGATAGATCTTTTAAAAAAGAATAAAAATATTCCGTACTCTAAATTAGCCAAAGATATAGGGATAAGCAGAGTTAGTGTTATTAATAGATTAAAGAAATTAGGTCTCTACGAAAATAGATTTAAACCTATTAAAATAATTTCTAAAGATTTGGAGGCCTATATCATAAAGAATTCTAATTCTTCGTATAAACAGATTGCAGAAAAGTTCAAAATCTCAGAAAGTTCGGTAAAATATTATATGAAGAAGTTTGGTATAACTAAACAAAAATATATTAAGAATTTTATAAGAGAAGAAGATCTAGTTTTTTATATAAAGAATAGTAGCCCAACGAGCTATAAACAAATTGCAGAGCACTTTGACGTTTCGTTTAATTACATAAAAAGAATGATAAGCTCTCTTAATTTGGATTTTAAAGGTAAAACAAGAAAGAGTATATCAATTAATGAGATAAAAAAGCAACTAGAAAAAGAGCCAAGTATAACTAACAGGCAATTAGCTAAAATTTACAAAGTAAACGAGTCTACAATTTCTAGACTAAAGAAACAGTTGTAAAAAAAGAGGGCGTAAAACCCCCTTCTTGTTAGAATAAAGATATCAGTTACCAGCCTCTATGAGAGCCTTGCCCTTTTTCAACGCTGTAATGTTTACCTTTCTGCTTGCCGTATTGCTTCATTTGTAAAGATTTACCGCCTTTACCAGCCCACTCAGGTTTACCACCTTTACCTTTATTGCTGCCAACATGGTCTGACTTACCGCCTCTACCACTACGCTTGCCTTCAGCTTTAGCACGTTTTTCTTCCGCCTTAGCTCTTTTCTCTTGAGATTTGCCCCTAGCAGAATAGTCACCTCTTCTTGCTCTTTGGTCAAGTCCATTAGCTTCACGTTCAAGCTCTCTTGCCTCACGCTCTAACTCTTCGGCATCTTCATAATCATCATCTAAATCATCTTTGCCTTTATTGCTGTATCTCTTTTCTTGTCCACGGGCTTTATATTCTTCAGCTCTTTGACGATACTTATTGCCACGCTCTTGATATTGCTGTGCTTTTTCATTTGCTTTATCTTGCGATGCTTCTTTAGCATAAGATTCAGCACCTTTACCTGCCCAGCTAGGCTTACCTTTAGCTGATGCAATATATTTGACTTACAGATACAGCCAAGGCTAACATTAACGTTCTTTTTAACATAATTATAATCTCCTACGATTAAGGGTTGATGTATGTTCTACCCCTATAACAACCAATAACCTTTGCAAGGCATTAAATGCTTTTTTGTAAGGCAGGAACAAGCAATGGTATAGAATACTAACAGTGAATTTATTCCCCTGTTAAGATAATAACAGGAAGAGCGGGAATTTATTTTTGTAAATGGCTGTGAGCATCACTTGCAACGCCTAGAATCTAGAGATCTTAGCCTCATACCCTGTTATTTTATGAATATTCCCTGTATTTTAGCTATTAACAGCGTAAGGTGATGCTAGCTGTCTCAGCTCCCACTCTTCCACCACCATTACTTTATATCATTTTTTATTATCCTAATTTATTCTGCAATTATAGTTTTTTAACCTGCATTATGTGAACAAAAAAGCATTAAGCTAATTTATAACGTAAAGAGATATTAATCGTATAATCATAACTAGCCGTGTCTATAGAATTAAATAAGCCTGAAGCAGGTTGGAACTTTGATAATAGCTATCTTAATTTGCCAGATAGTCTTTATACCAAAGTTAATCCGGTTAATGTCGCTAATCCAAGTATAGTAATAGTGAATGAGACTTTAGCTAATGATCTCGGTTTCCAACTAGAACAATATTCTGCACAAGAGCTTGCACAAATTTTTTCTGGCAACGATCTGCTTAAAGGTGCTGAGCCAATTGCGCAGGCTTATGCGGGGCATCAGTTTGGGCATTTTAACATTCTAGGTGATGGGCGTGCGCATTTACTCGGAGAGCATATAACTGTTCAAGGCAAAAGGTTCGATATTCAGCTTAAAGGCTCAGGTAAAACGCCTTACGCTAGACGTGGAGACGGACGTGCCGCGCTTGGCCCAATGTTGCGTGAGTATATTATAAGTGAGGCAATGTTTACATTTGGAATTCCTACTACTCGTAGCCTTGCAGTAGTTACTACCGGCGAGCCTATAATGCGTGAAATGCCATTGCAGGGTGCAATCCTTACTAGGATAGCCTCAAGTCATATACGAGTTGGTACTTTTGAGTATATGGCGCATAAAGGTAACAAAGAAGAATTAAAGCAATTAGCAGATTATACTATAAATCGTCATTTTTCACATATAGCTAATTCCAATCAACCTTATCTTGATTTGCTAATAGAGGTGATGGATAAGCAGATTAACCTTATAACTCAATGGCTTCAAGTTGGTTTTATTCATGGAGTTATGAACACGGACAACGTAGCGATATCTGGTGAAACTATTGATTATGGCCCTTGTGCTTTTATGGATATATATGATCCACAGACAGTTTTCAGTTCAATTGATCATACAGGGCGTTACGCTTACGCTAATCAGCCACAAATTACAGGGTGGAATTTAGCACAATTCGCAAGTGCTTTATTACCACTTATTAATGAAGATCATAATAAAGCAATATCTCTTGCGGAAGATGTTTTAAATTCTTTTAATAGTAAGTTTCAATCTCAATGGCTTTCTATGATGCGTGATAAACTAGGCTTATTTACAACTGAAAAAGATGATGAGAAGTTAATCAGTGAATTACTTAAATGGATGCAGATTAACGAAGTAGATTATACCAATGGTTTTCGTCGACTGAGTGAAGGGAATTTACCAGAGGATAAAATTTATCAAGGGAGGGATTTTACTGAATGGTATAAAAAATGGCAAGAGCGACTTAGTAGAAATAATAAACCTATAAATGAGGCTTATGAGTTAATGCGAAGCACTAACCCTGCATATATTCCACGTAACTATCTAGTTGAAAACGCCTTAAAAACCGCTGAAAATGGTGACTTTTCTGTTTTTAAGATATTATTAGAGGTATTAAAAGATCCGTATAGTGATAAGCCAAAATATGAAGCGTTCAAACAGCCACCTAAGCCACAAGAGCGTGTATGTCAAACCTACTGCGGGACTTAATAACGTGTAAATATATTATTCAAAATTTACTAATAGAAATCTTTTAGAAATCATATTTGTCACCCCACAAGCTTTTAAGCCGTAAGCTCGCTTTTTCTTCAGCTTGGTTCTTCTGAGGTTTAAATATGTTAGTATTCTGTATCGAATCTGGCAGATATTCTTGTTTCTCAAAATTACCTTCACCATTATGGGAATATTTATAATCTTTACCATAATCTAGCTCTTTCATTAACTTTGTTGGAGCGTTCCTTAAATGTAAAGGCACAGGCAAATCGCCTGTCTTCTTTACCAAATCCATGGCTTCATTAATGGCCATATAAGATGAATTACTTTTAGGACTATTCGCTAAATATATAGCTACCTCAGATAATATTATTCGCGCTTCAGGTAAACCTATATTGGCGGCCGCCTCAAAGCCAGCTTGTGCCAACAACAATGCATTTGGGTTTGCAAGCCCAATATCTTCCGAGGCTAAGATTAATAACCTTCTAGCGATAAATTTAACATCTTCGCCTCCGTGAATCATTCTTGCTAACCAGTAAATCGCGCCATTGGGGTCACTACCTCGGATTGATTTTATAAACGCCGATATAATATCATAATGCGCTTCACCATTCTTATCATAAATAGCTGCATTATTTTGACTAACTTTCTTAACCAACTCATTGGTAATAATAGTTTCATTATCACCGTTCGTAACAAGCTCTAGAATATTGTATAATTTACGTGCATCACCACCAGAAAATTGCAATAAAGCTTCATATTCTAAAACTTCAATTTTCTTATTTTTCAGTATTTCATCAGTCTCAATTGCATCATCAACAAGCTTTATAAGCTGTTCTTTACTTAGCGGTTCAAGCACATAAAGTTGACACCTTGAAAGCAGTGCCGAAATTACCTCAAACGATGGATTTTCTGTCGTCGCTCCAATAAGCGTTACTACTCCTTCTTCTACCGCTTTTAGTAGAGAGTCTTGTTGTGATTTACTGAAACGATGTATTTCATCAATAAACAATATTGGCCGTAATGATCCACTGAATAGATTATTATCTGTAGCTTTCTCTAGCACTTCGCGTACATCCTTAACGCCTGAATTTATGGCACTTAAGGCATAAAACTCACAATCTAAATAATTAGATATTAACTGTGCCAAGCTAGTCTTCCCTACACCCGGAGGTCCCCATAAAATGAAAGAGGGAATTTGTCCTGCTTCAATAGATTTACGCAACACCGCACCTTCTGCCACGAGATGTTCTTGCCCGATATAATTATCAAAACTAGTAGGGCGCATTCTTTGAGCTAAAGGCTTCATATAGAGTGTATATATTATTAGAATCTATTGATGTATAGTCACTTATATAATATGCTCCTTGTTCTGCTACATTCACTATAAATGCTAGAAATAAAAGAAATAACATACCGTATCGCTGGTAGAGCCTTATTAGATAAAGCCTCGCTCTCAATTCCGAAGGGCTATCGCATTGGCTTAATTGGTCCAAATGGAACAGGTAAATCTACTTTATTCAAACTTATCGCGGGCGAACTTGAACTTGATGAAGGTGAAATAACAATCATATCTAGCGCGAATATGGGCATGGTAAGGCAGGACATTCCCGATGATGATACTAGTTTACTTGATGTAGTTTTAGCGGCGGATACTGAACGTGCCAGCCTTATGGCAGAGTTGGAAACTTCGGAAGATGCTGAGCGCCTATCAGATATTTATATTCGATTAGATGAAATAAACGCCTATGAAGCACCAACACAAGCTTCAATAATTTTAGCTGGTTTAGGCTTTGGCGTAGAAGAGCAATCTAAACCAATAAGTGACTTTTCAGGTGGTTGGAAAATGCGCGTTGCACTAGCGGCCGCTTTATTCCGTAAACCAGATTTATTATTACTCGATGAGCCAACAAACCATCTAGATTTTGAGGCAATCATTTGGCTAGAAAACTATCTAATAAACTACGAAGGTACGTTTGTTATTATCTCGCATGACAGAGAAACTTTAAATAAGGTAGTTTCCCATGTGGTGCATTTAGATCAGCTAAAACTATCGCTTTATAAAGGTAATTACGACCAATTCCAAGAAGCCCATGCACAAAAGAGAATGGGGCATCAAGCATTGTTTGAAAAACAGCAGGCTCATAAGAAAAAGATGATGGAATTTGTTGACCGCTTCGGCGCTAAAGCAAGTAAAGCTAAGCAGGCACAAAGCCGTTTAAAAGCCATTGAAAAAATGGACATGGTTGACGCGCTAATCGCAGAACGTTCAACTAAATTCAAATTCCCTCAGCCGGATAAAATAGGCTCGCCAATTATATCGGTTGATAATGTTGCTATAGGTTACGAAGAAGGTAATCCTGTTCTTGAGCGCGTTAATTTAGGAATTTCAAACGATGATAGAATAGCCTTACTTGGTGCAAACGGTAATGGTAAGTCAACACTTGTTAAGCTAATTTCAGGGCATCTACAGGCAATGGAAGGCGATGTTAGAAGGCATGGCAAATTGCGTGTTGGTTATTTTGCTCAGCATCAAAGTGACGAGCTAGATATGAACTCAACTGCGTATGAAGCATTGCGTGAGGCTATTGAGAAAGTCCCAGAGGATAAAATCCGCGCTATGCTAGGTAAATTCGGTTTTGATAAGGCGAAGTCGGATACTAAAATTGAAGAGCTTTCAGGTGGCGAAAAAGCCCGCCTTCTATTCTGCATGATGAGTTACGATGCTCCGCATGTTATGCTTCTCGATGAGCCAACAAACCATTTGGATATTGACGCCCGCGCGGCCTTAATTGAGGCCCTAAATGGCTACGATGGTTGCGTAATTATTGTAAGCCATGACCCGCACTTGGTGGAATCTGTAGCGGATACTTTACTACTAGTAAAAGACGGCACAGTAACCCCTTATAATGATGATTTAGAGGCTTATAAACGCCTTGTTATTGACCAGCGCAGGAGAGAACGCTCAAACGCTAAGAAGGACAAGAAAGAAGCTAAATCTAGCAATAATAACAAAAAGAAGAAGAAAGCGCCTTCACCTGAAAAGCTAGAGAAAAAGGTTGCTAAACTAACAGAAGAAAAAACCGCTTTAGAAACTGAAATGGCAACGCCATACGCTATCAATAAACCAGGGGTGATGGACGAATTACTAGCTAAATATAACGAGCTTCAAACTCGTCTTGATAAAGCCGAAGCAGACTGGCTAGAGGCAAGCGCATGACCCGCTATGATGCCATAATAATTGGCGCAGGCGCGGCAGGTTTAATGTGCGCCATTGAGGCCGGCAAGCGCGGTAAAAATATTTGTGTGATCGATAAAGCCCAGAAACCAGCCGAAAAAGTAAGAATTTCTGGCGGTGGTAGATGCAATTTTACCAATATCCACGCATCGCACAAAAACTATATTTCTAACAATCCGCACTTTTGTAAATCGGCGCTTAAACAATATACGCAACATGATTTCATTAAGCTGGTAGAAAAATACAAAATTCCCTATCACGAAAAAACTTTAGGTCAGCTTTTCTGTGATAATTCATCTAAGGACATAATAAATATGCTCTTAAGCGAGTGTAAAAAATATAAGGTAGAGATAAAACCCTCTACCACCATTAATAAACTATATTACCAAAACAGTTTATATAAGCTAAATACCAATCAGGAAGACCTTGAATCAGAAACTTTAGTTATTGCTTGTGGTGGACTATCTATTCCAAAAATGGGCGCTACAGATTTCGGCTATACAATTGCCAAAAGGTTTGGGCATAAAATAATAGAAACCGATGCCGCACTTGTTCCATTCACTTTTGAAGGTAAAATGCTTGAGCAGGTGCAAAGCATTGCAGGCCTTTCGCTTGATATTATCGTTAAGTGCAACAAAACACAGTTTGAAGAGGCTATGCTGTTCACGCATCGCGGTATTTCAGGCCCTTCAATTTTACAAATATCTTCTTACTGGCATAAAGGTTATGAAATAGAAATTAACCTAGCACCTAAGCACGATATTTATCAAGTTCTGCTAGATGCCAAGGAACAGCATCCAAGTAAGCATCCAATTAAATTTATTCAAGAAATTCTACCACGTAAGTTAGCGCTAACTTTCTGTAAACATTATCCGGTAAGACTTAACGAAATTACTAATAAAGAGCTTAAAATTTTAGCGGAAGATATTAATTCATGGAAGCTAATTCCAGCGGATACTGAAGGCTATAGAACCGCAGAAGTAACGCGCGGCGGTGTAGATACAAACGACCTTTCATCAAGCACTATGGAAAGTAAATTACAGCCGAATCTTTATTTTATCGGCGAAGTGGTTGATGTAACTGGCTGGCTTGGTGGCTATAACTTCCAATGGGCATGGAGCAGTGGTTACGTTGCTGGAAAGAACCTATAATTACTTAGGTTCAGGGCATTGTGTCTGCTTGGCAATATATATCCACTCATTTCCAACAGTTGCCTTCTCTTTTGGTAGTATAAGAATATAATCTTCTTCTGCCTTTCTTAATTCACCATCATCAAATTTAAGGAAGTCTTCACCCTTAGATATTTTATCGAAGTGAATAAAATCTTGTGCGTACTTGCCTTCCTTTTCTTTACGAATAACCGTTTCCATTTTAGCAAATAATTGCTCACCGCCGCTGATAGTATAATCATCATAAGGCTGTGGCTGAATTTCAGAATCATCAGCTAGAACGCCAGCATATTTCAGCGCGTATAGCGCACCATTATATGCTCTAACAGCATTTTCAGGTGTGGCATGATTACCGCATTCCAGCGTTGCACCTATTCCCCCTTGTAAACGTACATAATCTGTAGTGCCTAAGCCTTCCTTCGAATCATCAGATGTAGAATAAGCCTCAGCCCAACCATGCACAAAGCGTGAAACACCTAACGATAAGGTGAAGTCAATCTCATCTTGGTTTTTAGTGCCTAAGAATGCAAATGCACCACCACGTGAACTGTAAGAATGAATATCTAGTAGAATATCAGTGCGCTCTAGTACTTCGCATAAAATAGGGTCAATATTATCCTCATAATCAACTACTTTGTCCTTAGGGTATAAGCGTCTATTTAAATTACGCTCTGTAAAACGTACATTCTTTTCAAAAGCTAGTGGGTTACATTTTGGTATAATATTAACAGTACCATTTACTAATTTAACCCTGCCTTGATAAATATCTTCAGCAAGCCTAGTTAAAGCTTCTTCACCACATTTTTCATCGCCATGTACTGAGCCTAAGAGTGTTACCCTCTTACCTTCGGTAAATGTTTTAAATTGATGTATGTGTAAGAAATTAGTCATTTAAAAATAAAATAAGGTAGAAAAGGCTACTAACCTTTTCTACCTTTTATGCGTTCACTTAAAATTATGCTGCTTTATCAACATCAATAGTGTCTTCGCCTTTCTCCCAGTTACATGGGCATAATTCATCCGATTGTAAACCATCTAAAATACGTAAGATCTCTTTAGGGTTACGACCAACTGATAAATCATTAATAGATACATGGCGCACAATACCTTGAGGGTCCACAACGTAAGTAGCACGTTGGCAAACACCAGCATCCTTATCTAAAATACCTAAGCTTTCAGAAATCTCGCGTTTAACGTCCGCAAGCATAGGGAAAGGTAAATCGCGTAAATCATCATGGTCTTTTCTCCACGCAAAGTGAACGAATTCTGAATCAGTAGAGCAACCAAGAATTTGAGCATCTCTATCTTGGAATTCTTCATTTAATTTACCAAATTCAGCAATCTCAGTTGGGCAAATAAATGTGAAATCTTTTGGCCAGAAGAAGTAAATCTTCCACTTACCTTCGTATGAATTGTTAGTTATTTTCTCAAAAGCAGTAGATGGCTTCTCAATAGAAGTACACGCATCCACTTCGTATGCTGGGAAAGTAGAGCCTACACCTAAAGTGTAAACTTGGTTTTCAGCGAAATCGAAATCAAAATCAGACATTATTTTCTCCGTTTAGTTGTATTAATTAGTTATTTAGTTTTTGTTTTGTCATCCCCGCGTAGGCGGGGATCTCGGGAAGCTTCCGTTAAGAAGATTTCCGCTTTCGCGGGAATGACACATAGTATCCTTTTCGGTGCATATATATGTAGTGTTACTTATCCCTTTCTTCAACCCTTAAATCTTCTTCATTTATAAGATTCTCAAATATAGAATCATCAAAATCGCTCAAAAAATAATATTTTCTAGCCTGTTATGTTAAAAATCCTTATATTTCAATGGTAGATGGGATGAATCCTACAAAAAACAGCCATAAAAACATTAAAAAACTAACAAAAAACAGCAAAAAACGTCAATTTTTGAACATTTTTTACTAGAAATTCGTCATTGCGAGCCTTCGTAAGAGGGCGCGGCAATCTATCTATTACTGAATGTTCCAGAATTATTCTTTAAGAATTGATGGATTGCTTCGTCGCTTCACTCCTCACAATTACTATAAACTTACAATATAATCATTCTTTCGGAAGGTGGTAAATAGTAACTAAAAAAGGAACAATCTTAAACATTTCTTAACCATCTTTATATAAAATAGGGCCTGTGGCTACACCAACACAAATAGACCCTAAAGATTACTTTGTTGTACGAGCAAAAGAGGGAGAAGAAAATCCATACTCTCAACATGAAGGTTACCAATTAATGATGACATTCATCTTAGAGCAGATGAATAAAAACCCTAAAGATAATGCCAAAGATTATTTATTGCAGTCTGCAGCTCTTATGAACTGCCTTCATGCGGGCTATTCATATGAGTATACATTGTCAGAAGAAAGGATTCCAAAAAGCTTTCTAGAAGATGCAGGTAAGGTATTAAAACAATTTCCATATGGTGTTTTTCCTATACATAGAAAGAACCCTGAATGTGGGAAATATTTCGGACCTATGAAGTCTAAAAACTTCGGTATAACTTTCCCAGATGCTATCTCTCAAGCAATAACAATGGTGGGCAACTTTGAACATGATATGGCCAGAGTAGATAATGGCTTTGACTTATTTAGTTCTAATGGAAGTAACTACAGAAACTACCATAAATATCTTTTCAAAAATATTCTATTTTATCAAACTATTTCAGAATCTGATCTTATTGAACTCCCAGATGAATCAATTCCAAACATTCAGTTTGATTATACTTCTAAATCAGGAAGGCAAATAGATATGCTTGAAATAGGGTCAGTTAAAGGCTTAGAAAAGAGCTTACTTGAAGGTTTAGTCGGAGGAGAGGCAGATTACTTTACTCAATTAGAGTTTATAATGTCATATAATAGTTATAAAATACTATATTGCGCGCCGATACGTTCTGAAGAAAAGGCGGAACAATTTTACGAGATATTAGATGAACTTTTTGCAGAACTA
Source organism: Rickettsiales bacterium (assembly GCA_020630095.1). Classification (GTDB taxonomy): domain Bacteria; phylum Pseudomonadota; class Alphaproteobacteria; order Rickettsiales; family UBA8987; genus JAHDCD01. Next base: position 111,565 of record JAHDCD010000002.1, read on the forward strand.
GAGCTTAATTCAGAAGAAAAGTTTTCAGGTGAACTACCGAAAGAAAAACATGAAGCGTTAGCAGATACTTACTGGCTAGTTGCACAATCTATATTAACCATCAGAGGTGCATCGGCTCAAGCAAATCTAACACTTCGTGATATAGAAAGCCAACTGCAACAACAAGGTTATGATTTTGAGATACCTTTATGCAAAGCGGGAACAGATTTATGGGCGGAGGCAGCAACAACTAATGTGGAAACCTTCCGTACGCGCTTTGTTGAAGGCAAATATTTTGAACCAAAAACTCCAACTCAAGCGCCAGCAAAGCCAAGCGCATTAGAAAAAGTTGCCAATAGCGAGCATATTAGAAGTCATTTAAAATAAAAATTAAACAATCTTCATTTTGTTAATCATATATTAACCCGTACTGTGTAAGATTACTTTTGAGAGGTGATTATGACAGGAGTGGAGATTAGTCTTAAGCTTAACCAAAGCAACAGGCTACTTATGTCTCATGAAATGAGGCAAGCAATAAATGTATTGCAGATGAGTAGTGTTGAGCTTAATAGTTTTTTAAATACAGTTTCGGAAGAAAATCCGTTACTGGAAGTAAAGCGCGAGTCGCTAGGGACAGAGGAAAAAGGTCATGCGGAGTTTAAGGAAACTCATAATGACAGCCCTTACGAAAGCATCAACGATTTCTATATAAAGAAATCAGCCAGCCAAGATTACATAGACTATAAACAGTCTAGTCAAAAATATATCCAAAGCTTTAACGAGAAAATTTCACAACAGATAGAAGTAGAGTTCAGCGGTAATGAACGTCTGTTAGCATACCAAGTGCTAGACAGCGCAGACGATAAAGGCTTAATAAATAAATCCCAAATTCAAACTTCGGAATTACTAGGTGCAGTATTAACAAAAATGCAGTTCTTTGAACCTGTAGGTTGCTTCACAGTAACAATTGCGGAAAGTATAAAAACTCAACTTAAATTCCATGGTACTTATGATTCTTACTTTGAGATTATCTTAGATAATTTACATATAGCTAATTCAGCTAAACTAGCTGAAATTTGTGGTTTATCAGAAGAAGAAGTGGCGGATAGACTATTAAAAATCCGCACTTGTGACCCTTGTCCTAGAAAAACATATCATGAGGAGCAGAACGAATCTTATATTATTCCAGATGTAACATGTATTAAAGACCCGTTCGGTGGCTTTAAGATTGAACTCAATTCAGCTAGCTTACCTAAAGTTTTAGCTAATAAAGAATATTATGAGATGGTAAGTTCTAAATCACGTAAGATTGAAGATATTAAATATTTCAATGATAGCATGAAACACGCTGATACTATTGTTTCAGCGGTGGAACAACGTGCACAAACTACTCTTAAAGTAGCAAAAATTATTATTGAGAAGCAATTAGAGTTTTTAGAAAAAGGCGTACTACATATGAAGCCTATGAAATTAGCTGATATTGCGGGTAAGTTAAATATCCATGAATCTACTGTTATGCGTGTAGTAAATGGTAAGTTCATACAAACTCCGCGCGGTACATTTGAATTGAAGTATTTCTTCTCTAACGCATTAAACTCTAGCGATTCAGAGGAAAACTTTTCATCAATGTCAGTTAAGCAGGTTATTAAAAACCTAATAGATACTGAAAATAAGGGTAAACCCCTTTCAGACGAAAAAATATCTCAGATTCTGAAAAAATCAGGCATAGATATCGCCCGAAGAACGGTAATGAAATACCGCGATAATTTAGGCTATCTTACATCGTCCCAGCGCAAGCTTGCCATTTGACAGCTTGCTGTCATCCCAGACAAGTGAGTGTAACGAGCGCTGATCTGGGATCCAGTTAGCCTATGCTTTGCTTGGCAAAGCACTTACTTGATATTTTGTTTCATTGTTATTATAAAAGCCACTCGTGGCTAAGAAAATGTACATAAAAACCTATGGTTGCCAGATGAACGTATACGATTCTGATCGTATGAGGGATTCTTTAGCAAAAGAGGGCTTTGAAATTGTAGATAATTTCAAAGGTGCAAATTTAGTTATCTTAAACACGTGCCATATCCGCGAAAAAGCTACCGACAAAGTATATTCTGAGCTTGGCGCAATTAGAAAAGAAAAAGATAAAATGGCGAAGGCAGGAACGCCAATGATTATTGCCGTTGCAGGTTGCGTTGCACAGGCGGAAGGCGATGAAATTATCAAACGCGCGCCATTTGTTGATCTTGTAGTAGGCCCACAATCTTATCAGCGTTTACCAGAAATGATTAATAATATCACTGGTGGTAACGATAATAATAAAAAGACTGACCTAGATTTTTCTACTGAAGATAAATTTGATAAATTACCACAAGAATTTGCTGAGAAAGTACCATCATCAGCTTTCTTAACTATTCAAGAAGGTTGCGATAAATTCTGCACGTTCTGCGTTGTGCCATATACTCGCGGAGCAGAGTTTAGCCGTTCTGTACCAGAAATTCGCCGTGAAGCTATGCGCTTTGTTGAAGCTGGCGCTCGTGAGATCTCATTACTCGGGCAAAACGTAAACGCATACCATGGCTCAAACGGACATGGCAAAGAAGTTGGCCTAGGTGATTTAATGCTAACATTAGCTGAAATTAAGGGCCTAGAGCGTATCCGCTATTCAACTTCTCACCCGCGTGATATGCACGATGCTCTAGTTGAGGCGCATAAACATCCTAAAATTATGCCATTCCTGCATTTGCCGGTGCAGTCTGGTTCGGATAAGGTTCTAAACGAAATGAACCGCAAGCATACTAAGGCAGAATATAAAGTTTGGATTGATAAACTTATTGAAGCCCGCCCAGATATAGCCTTTTCATCAGACTTTATTGTCGGCTTCCCCGGTGAAACGGACGAAGATTTTGAAGAAACCTTAGAGCTAGTAGATTACGTTAAATACGCAAACTGCTATAGCTTTAAATATTCCGCACGTCCAGGTACTCCAGCAGCTAACCGCGAAGATACTGTTTCTGAAGATCTAAAAGACGCCCGCTTAAAAAAGCTACAAACAACTCTGCGTGGGCATCAAACAGGATTTAACCAATCATGCGAAGGCATGGAATTTGATGTTTTATTTGAAAAGATAGGGCGCGAAACAGGTCAGATAATAGGTAAGTCACCTTATATGCAGTCAGTACATGCTATTGGTTCACAAAGCTTAATAGGCAACATTGCCCGCGTTAAAGTTACCGGCACTAAGCCTAATTCGCTAGAGGCTATTATTATTTAAACGGATCACCTCGCCAGACTTGTTGGAGCTTAGAATTTTAATTACATTATCTGTAACTTCATCAAGGGTAATATATTTTTTACCTTCAATTTTAGACGAATAAGTTTGTTCCAGATCAGTAGTACCAAGCGCAATAGCATTAACCCTAATATTTTTATCCTTAAATTCTTCTGCGCTTAACCGAGTTAAATCCACTAAAGATTTCTTAGTTAGATAATACGCAAAGAAGCTAGGTATTTGCTCTTTATAGCGCGCATCCGAAATATTAATTATGTTACCTTCACAGTTCTCGGCAAAAAATTTCGTAAGAAAATAAGGTGCTTTAAGATTCAAATGAAAATGATTATCAAAATCGGCTTCATCAGATTCCATTAATGAGTTTCTAATAAAAACTGCTGCATTATTAATTAACAAAGATGGCTTACCTTGCCGGTTAACGATATCATTAAACATCCCTTCAAGCTCATTAAGTTTAGTTAAATCAGCTTTATATAATTCAATGCTAGTGCCAAACTTTTCAGCTTCATTTTTAGTTTCTTCTGCCTCAGCTTCAGAGCCATTATAATGTAGCGCAATATCATAACCCTCTTTAGCCAAGCGAAGCACAATTGCTTTACCAACTCTTATTGCACCGCCAGTTATTAATGCTAGTTTCTTATTCATGGTAAAATTTGTAATATATTCGGCCTTAAAAGATAGATTCTTTTTATCCATCTTAGGCATACTTATATTAGTTTTTTTAGGTTCTAATTTCTTCGGTTCATTGTTAATTGCCGAAAATGAACAAGCCTCAAGCGCTTATTTTCAGGGCATTACAAGGTATATATTTATAATATCTGCAATAATCTACCCCTGTATATTTATCAGCAATCTATACGAATCCCGCCAGCTAGAATTTTTCTTAAGCCAACAAAGAAGCCGTAACCTTTTCATATTAAAAATCTTAAGCGGACTTTTCATATGCTTTGCCGCCTTGTACCTAATATCTTTAATATTCCACAGCAATTACAGCCTAATATTTGAAACGGCAATTATTATAAGCTTCGCGCTATTCACATCATTAAATTTAAAATCACCATTCTATGCAATTCTGCTTACGGCAACTTTCTATTTCCTATCCAGATTATCGGGTCTTATGGTTGGTCTAATAGAAATAAAATCAGACATAATAACGCAAATATTCAGCATTATCTCAGCACTTTTACCACGCTTTGACTTATTCAATAATTTCCATACAGATGTAATTATTCAAACCGCTATTTACCTAATTTTAATTATCTCAGCTTGCATTTTAGATTTCAGGAGAAAGGAGATATAATGGTTAGGCTAATTTTTATTATCGCGCTCGCCGCTCAAATTATATTCTGGCAAAGCTCAAGGGCAAAAATTGTACCAATAGATGATTTCAACCAGAAGGCTTCGTATCAGCAAATGAAACTTTCCGCTTTTGGTGAAGATAATTTATATTTCTATAATACGGCTTATCAAATGCAAACCGCAGGTGACGGCTTCGGCAGAACCACACCGTTAAAAGATTTAAATTATCAGAATCTAAGCACATGGTGGCATGCGCTGGATAAATTAAATCCAAACGCTAATATTATTCCGGCGCTTACATCTTATATATTCTCATTAAGCCAAAATCCTGCGCGCGATGTTCCATACATAGTAAATTACTTAAATAATCATGCGGATAATGACCCATCAAATGCAGCATGGTGGCATTATCAGGCGCTATATTTAGCTAAGTATAAGCTAGGAAATCAGGCGCTTGCAGCGCAAATTGCTACTAAAATCCCCAACGATAAATCTATTCCTATCTGGATACGTCAAATTAAAGCCATAACATTGCTAGACAATAACGAAGGCGCAAAAGCCTGCGATGTTATTTTAAGTATATTAAGCAACGTGGAGCAAATTCCACCGCACGAACAAAATTACATATATGATTTTGTTGAAACTAGACTTCAATCTTGTAATATAACCCCTAATGAAAGCTAGAATACATGTTACATTAAAAAACGGAGTTCATGACCCAGCAGGTTCAGCAACTCGCAAGGCGCTAGGCAATCTTGGTATTGATGGCATTAACGACGTTAAAATTGGCAAGTTAATAGAACTTGAACTAGATGCAGCTAATGAAAATGATGCTAAGGCGCAAGTTGAAGAAGCTTGCAAAAAACTTCTAGCCAATACAGTTATCGAGAACTATTCCTATGAACTTATCGCTTAATCGTCATTGCGAGGTGGAGCGTAGCGACAACGAAGCAATCCAGAGAATACTGTGAAGCAGCCAGCTATTTACATAATGGCAAATTTTAGAAATGGCTCTATATACACAGGAGTTACTTCAAACTTACCAAAGCGTGTTTGGGAACATAAAGAAAGAATAACAAAAGGTTTTACAGCAAATTACAATTGTAAAATGCTGGTTTATTATGAACTTCATGAAACTATAGAATTTACTATTTTAAGAGAAAAGCAAATAAAGGGCGGCAGTAGAAAAAAGAAATTAGGATTGATTGAATCACTTAATCCGCAGTGGCAGGATTTATACGAGTCGATTATCTAAATTACTGGATTGCTTCGTCGCCTTGCTCCTCGCAATGACGTACATCTCTTTAATCTACACTTTCCCAGTAAGAGCTGATTTGCGTAATATTGTCAGTATAGCCAATATTAGGGTTTACCGCTTCTCCAGTATATTTATCTAATAATGCGCCTGCTTTATATCTTGGGTCAAAATTTTCTTCTCGTCCCAAGCTAACTTTGCCGGATTCCATAAGAAGTTTAACCATTTCTCTATAATCGCGCTCCATTGCTAATGAGAATGATGAATCACCATTTTTATCAACAATATTTGCTGGAATTCCTGAATCTAATAATAATTGCGCAGCTTCAACGGCTTGCTTAGTAGCTTCCGCGCCGAATGCTTTATGACAACATAAATAATGTAAAGCGGTTTGACCATTATTATCGCGTGTATTAAGGTTAGCACCGCGAAGCAATAAATATTTTAATACATCTAAACCTTCTTCATTACCTGAAATAATAGATTCACACGCATGATGAATTAAATTCATGCCGTTTCTATCGCAAGCATCTACATAATCACGGAAGAAATAACTATTAGTGTTAATTAGAACTGAATCTAAAATTCTATCCGTTAACGAATGTGAAATTAAGTCCTTAGCGTAAAGATCTAAAAGCAATGTGTTACCCGTAATAGGGTTAACAAGTGTATGCGCTGGTATAAATACTGCAAGGTTTGAACCAGATGCAGTTAAACTACGCTCAATCGCGGCAATCATGCCTTTATATGAATTCTCCATTTTATCCCTCTAAAAAAACTTTGTTATAATATTGTTTCTAACACTCAATTCACCAGGCTTCCCATTCCTAGCTTTTTCAACTATAGAGTCCTAATGGTTAATAAAAGGTTTATAAAATTGAAATAATTGCCACCATAGTGTATTAATTCTCAAAATGTTTGAAACTCTATCAAATTCCATTGGCTCTATATTCGACAAAATACGTGGAGCAGGCACATTATCTGAAGAAGATATAAACCTTGCCATGCGCGAGGTACGCGTTGCCCTGCTTGAAGCGGACGTTGCCCTACTCGTAATAAAAAGCTTTATCAAAGCCGTTAAAGAGAAAGCCGTTGGTGCTGAAGTTGTTAAATCAATTAAGCCGGGGCAAATGGTTATCAAAATAGTTCAGGATGAACTAGAAAGCATGCTTGGTAGTGAAGCATCTGAGCTAAACCTAAGCACCACGCCACCTGCAGTAATAATGATGGTGGGTTTACAAGGTTCAGGTAAAACCACAACTACCGCAAAGCTTGCGAACTATTTAAAGAATAAGGAAGGCAAAAAATGCCTTATGGCATCGGTAGATATTTACCGCCCCGCAGCAAAGAAGCAGCTAGAGCAACTAGGTGAACAAAATGCGATTGATACTCTACCAATTATTGACGATGAAAAGCCAATAAAAACCGTTCAAAGAGCCCTAAAAACAGGGAAAGTTGAAAATTATGATGTTGTTTTTATTGATACTGCAGGTCGCCTGCAAATTGATGATGAATTAATGAGCGAGGCGGCAGAAATTCAAGATGCCGCTAAGCCATCTGAAACACTTTTAGTGGGCGATGCACTTTCAGGGCAAGACATTGTAAATGTAGCCGAAGAATTTGCTAATCGTTTAAATATTACCGGCCTTGTACTAACTCGTATTGATGGTGACTCGCGCGGTGGCGCGGCGCTTTCAATGAAGGCGGTAACTGGCTGTCCAATTAAGTTTATCGGTGTTGGTGAAAAAATATCCGCACTTGATAAATTCCACCCAGATAGAATAGCGCAACGTATTTTAGGCATGGGCGACATTGTTACCCTAGTAGAAAAAGCTAAGGACGTTGTAGACGAAAAAGAAGCCGAAAAACTTGCCAAGAAAATGCAAAAGGGCAAGTTCGACTTTAACGACCTTGATTCACAGCTTGCTAATATTGGTAAAATGGGCGGCTTAGGCTCAATTATGAAAATGATGCCCGGCTTAGCCAAGTTCGAAGATGCTTTATCTCAAAGCGGAATGGATGAGGGCATGATTAAAAAGCAACGCGCGGTTATATCTTCAATGACCAAGAAGGAGCGCGCCAAGCCAGATCTTATAAATGGCCAGCGTAAAAAGCGTATCGCCGCAGGTTCAGGCACTTCAATTCAGGAAGTTAATCAGCTTATGAAGCAGTTTAAAAACATGCAAAAAATGACTAAAATGATGAAATCTGGCGGCAAAATGAAAGCCTTAAAGTCCATGATGAATCAACTTCAGTAATTCTTACTCTAGAAAACAAAGTAAGCGTAAACGCAGTAAGTTATCCAAAGTATAACGGCTAATGGCGCGCCAGACTTTATAAAGTCTGCAAATTTATACTGACCAGGGTTCATAACCATTAGGTTTGTTTGATACCCTATCGGCGTAATGAACGAGCAATTACACGCAAATATAACTGCGAATATAAACATCATCGGGTCAACATTAAGTGCGCCCGCAATGTTAACGGCTATCGGCGTAAATAAAACCGCCGCCGCATTGTTAGAGAGTATGTTAGTCATACCCGCCATAAATATAAACAGCACGGACATTATAACCAGCGGATTCAGCCCATCCAGCACACCTACTAAACCGTCTGCTAAGAACCTAGCACCACCAGTTTCCTGCATGGCAATACCAAGCGCTATTGAAGCTGGTATCATAAGGAAAATCTTACTATCCAGCGCATTCATAGACTGCCTAATATTAATACAATCCGTTGCAATTACCGCTATAACGCCAATAAAGGCAGATATAGTAATCGGCATAATACCCAGCGCGGCAGAGCCTACAACAAACGCAAATATTAAGCCCGCAATACGCGCCTTTTTATCTATATAAATGTCCTGCGTAGTGAAATCTAACATTATAAAGTCATTAGATTGCTGTAGCTGTAATATCTCCTCACGCTTACCCATTAGAAGCATAACATCACCCGCCTTAATTAATTGCGAAGTAATGCGCGTTCTAATGGTAGATGCATTGCGTTGAATACCCAGCACCATGCATTTAAACTTATCAAAGAATGACACACTAGAAAGCGTTTTGCCAACCAGTGAAGAATTGGGAGTAATAACCACCTCCGCCATATGAAGATCAGATATAATATCATGTTGCGAAACATCGGTTTCACGCTTCATATTATCTAAATGAACATCTATAAGATCGTTATTATCCTTAAAGAAATCCATTAAATTCCCTTTAGTAGCCACCGCAACAAGCAGATCATTAGGCTTTAAGGTGAAGTCATTATCGTACGGCGGCAGGAAGGCATGATTTCCGCGTTGTACCATTTTAATGCGAATCTTTTCATCTTCCATATAGCCAGATGAGATATCTGTTCCAACAAGCTTACTTGAGTGGGTAATAGTTAATTGCGCGGCAAACATTCTATTAGAACCATCAATAAAGTCAGACGCTAAATCAGCCCTATCCGGCAAAATGCGCGGAAGAACAACAAGAATATAAATTATACCAACAAACGCTAGCACCGCCCCTGGTTTAGTAAATTCAAAGAAGCTTAGTTCAGGTAGTCCTAAATCATGCAAAATACCTGAAACTAATAGGTTAGTGGACGAGCCAATAAGAGTCATCATACCACCTAATATCGAAGCGTAAGAAAGCGGAATCATAACCTTACTAACAGATATATCCAAGTTCTTCGCCAAGCTTACCATTATAGGAATAAATATAACCACTACCGGCGTATTATTCATAAAGCCCGAAACCAGCCCAACAAATATAAGAATAATTATAAGTGAAAGCGTTCCATTACCGCCCGTTAACTTAACTACATTCTCAGATACCCTATCTAGCACACCAGTTTGTACCACTGTTTGCCCAAGCACCAATAAACAGAGTACGCCAATAAGTGCGGGGTTAGCAAAGCCCATTAATAGCTTTTCCAGCGAGAGTTTATAGCCATCTACATTATAGTAAGGGAAGAACTTAAAGAACAGCAATAGCATCCCAATAATAATTAGCGATGTAAGCTCCATCGAAAGTTTTTCAGAGGCAAATAGGTAAATAGTAGCCACCGCAATTACCAGTACCGCCCACATATGGAATGACGCTGGAAGTATAATACCATCTAAAAAGCCATTAATATTTAATAATAATTCTTGCATATTGCCTACCTTTTGTGTAATAGATGTTTGTCTCCTCTTTTCAATCACGAAAAATTCTGAACTGAAAAGTCTGCTAAGTTTAACTTAAGCGGAGACAGTAAATTATTATGAAGCAAACTATAACAGAACAAAAAATTGATACTATTATCGCAAGCTCTCTTAGCGAGGATAATGTTAGTTTAGTTGAAGTTAAGTTTGATAATAATTCTAAGGTACTAAGCATATCGCTAGAGAAATCTGACGATACTAAAATTACCTTAGATGAATGTGCTTCTGCTAGTAGAAAAATATCAGTTTTACTGGATACCGAAGACCCGCTAGATGGCAAATACACGCTTGAAGTTGGCTCTGCTGGTATTAATCGTCCTTTAACAAAACCTGCTGATTTTAAGCGTTTTGAAGGCAAAAATGTAAAACTTAGTACAATTATTCCACTAGGTTTAGAAAATCGTAAAAAGTTTTCAGGCACTATACAGCAAGCCCTAGAGACCAATTTCATATTACTCTCAAATGATAATGAGGAATATGAAATCGATTTCGAAAACATTAAAAAAGCGAATCTTGACTTAATCTAAGTTATTTCTCGTCATTGCGAGGAATTTATAAAAATATAATTCGTTATATTTTTATAAATGACGTGGCAATCCAGTGATTTGTTTTCTTTAATAGATTTCTGGATTGCTTCGTCGCGTTGCTTCTCGCAATGACGGGTTACACAAACCCAAACCAAAACACAAAACAAATACGGAGTATTTAAAAATGCAAATTACAGGTGGTATAGAAATTTTACAAATTGTTGACGCAGTAGCGGGCGAAAAAGGTATCGAGCAGGAATCTGTTTTTGTAGCCTTAGAAGATGCCGTTGAAGCTGTATCTCGTAGAAAATATGGTGCTGAGCACAATATTACTGCAGAAATTAGCCGTAGAACTGGCGAAATCTCACTTTTTCAATTGAAGCAAGTTGTAGATAGAATTGAAGACTTCGATACTCAAATTGAGCTTAAAGAAGCTAAAGATATCGACCCAGAAGCAGTTGTTGAGGGCGAAGTTCGCTACCAATTACCTCCAATTGAATTTGGTCGTGTAAATTCTCAATTCTTCAAACAGGTTATGACCGGCTCAATCAGAGCAGCCGAGCGTGAAAAAGAATACGAAGAGTTTAAAGACAGAACTGGCGAAATTATCACAGGTGTTGTTAAGCGTGTTGAAAACGGCAATGTTATTGTTGAATTTGGTTCTACTGAAACATTCTTACCGAAAGATGAAACTATCCCGCGTGAGCAATTCCGCCCAGGTGATAGAATCCGTGCTGTTATTATCAATGTTCGCAGAGAGAATAAGAAGCCACAAATTATCTTATCTCGTTCTCACCCAGAATTCTTAGGTCAATTATTCGCTCAAGAAGTTCCAGAAATCTACGATGGTCTTGTTACAGTTAAAGCCGTTGTACGTGACCCAGGTTCTAGAGCTAAAATTGCCGTTGCCGCTAACGATGCTTCAATTGATCCAGTTGGTGCATGTATTGGCCCACGTGGTGCAAGGGTATCATCTGTTTATAACGAGCTACAAGGCGAGAAAATTGATATTATCGAATGGTCACCAGATTTAGCAGGTTATGCAGTATCAGCATTAACATCTAAAACTCGTGAAATGGCTGTAGAAGTTTCTAAAATCGTAATCGATGAAGATGCTAAAACAATCATGGCTGTTGTACCGGACGTTCAGCTTTCATTAGCAATTGGTCGTCGTGGTCAAAACGTACGCTTAGCTTCTCAGCTACTTGGCTGGAACATTGACGTAATGTCTGAAACTGATGAATCAGAGAAACGTACAAGAGACTTCGATACTGCAACGCAATTATTCGTAACATCTATGAACGTTGATGAAGTAATCGCACAATTATTAGCTTCAGAAGGCTTCAAAGCTGTAGAAGAAATCGCTTACTCAGATATTGAGGATTTAGCTGAAATCGAAGGCTTCGATGAAGACATCGCCGCAGAGATTCAAAACCGCGCTGTAGACTTCATGAATGAGAAAAACAAAGAGCTTGCTAAAGAATGGAAGGCTTTAGGCGTTGAACAAGAACTTTACGATATTAACCTAGTAACTGATGCTCTAATGTTAGCCTTTGGTAACGAAGGTATTAAAAATCTTGAAGATCTTGGTGAAATTGATATAAATGAGTTCATCAAGAAATTCTCATCATTAGGTTATGGCGAGGAAGAAGCGCTACAAATTCTTTCACACGCTAAAACTGACGATGAAGCTAATGAAGAAAACGATACTGAAATAAAAGAAGATGTTGCTTAATTCTGGAGCGAAGGGCAGGAAAAGTGGGAACCGGTTTTCCATGTCCGTACGACCATAAAAAAGTTAAAGTATGAAAAAAGTTAGAAAAATATAAAGGAATATGTCGCTTGAATTAAGTATACATATTCTTCGCACTTCATTCCTTTAGGCTGATGCCCTCTATACTCGTATAGCAGGCGGTCAGCCTGCTATGAGTGATAATAAAGATAAACTTACCTTAAACCTTGCTGGCTCTGTTAAGCAGAACCTATCGAAGCAGCGTAGTAAATCTGTAAAGGTTGAGGTTAAACGTTCCCGCCTACCTAAGAAAAGTACGCCAGCAGCGGATACTAACCTAGAAGAGCAACAAGCAAAGCTTGCCGCGCTAGAGAAGATCCGTAGCGAACAGGCAACAAAAAGAAAGGAAACTGATCTTAAAATTGCCCACAATATACAGCCAAAACGTGCTGAGGGCGATGAACTGCCTGAGCCGGTAGAAGAAGAGACAGTTGAAGAAGAAGTTGCTCAAGAAACAACGGCAACCGAAACCTCAAAAGCTCCAGCAGCAGATAATAAGCAAGAGCCAGTTCCTGTTCCAACTCCAGCAGCCCCTAAGCCGCCTGAAATTAAAACTCGTGCAGGTTTAAAAATTGTAAAAGATGCGCCAAAACAAACAGCCACTCAAAAGAATAAAAAGAAAATTGAGAAGCGTAAAGTGGGTGCAGGTATTGTTCCTGAAGCATCAAGCTACCTTAAAGGTCCTAAAGATAAACGTCGTAGTAAGCTAACTATTGGTCAGTTATTCAATGCAGAGCAGGGTGAGCGTATGCGTTCATTAGCATCTGTTAAGCGCCAACGTGAAAAGCAAAAAGCTGGTTACGTAAGCTCACAGGATCAAGAATTTGTAGCACGCGAAGTACAAATTACAGAATTTATTACTGTTGAAGAGCTAGCAAAAAGAGCGCAAGTTCGTGTTCAGGTAGTAATTAAAGAATTAATGAAAATGGGCACAATGGCTCGCCAATCTCAAGAAATTGATGCTGATACTGCCGAATTAGTATTAAATGAGTTAGGCCACGCGGCAGTTCGCGTTTCGGACTCTGATGTTGAAACTATCCTTGAAATTGAAATTACTGATGAGCAGTTAGAAACTCGCCCTCCAGTAGTTACTATTATGGGTCACGTTGATCATGGTAAAACTTCCTTGCTAGATGCTATCCGTAACACTCGTGTAACAAGCGGTGAGGCTGGTGGTATTACTCAGCATATTGGAGCTTACCAAGCGCAAACTAAGGAAGGCAATTTAATTACCTTTATTGATACTCCGGGTCACGCCGCATTCACTGAAATGCGTTCACGCGGTGCACAAGTTACAGATATCGTAATTCTAGTTGTAGCAGCAGATGACGGCATAATGCCACAAACCGAAGAGGCAATTGCCCATGCAAAATCAGCAGGCGTTCCTATTGTTGTAGCAATTAATAAAATTGATAAGCCAGAAGCTAACCCAGCAAAAGTTAAGGAGGCTCTACTTTCATACGAGCTAGTTCCTGAAGAATTTGGTGGTGATATTCAATGTGTTGAAGTTTCCGCTAAAGAAGCAATTAACTTAGATGGCTTACTTGAAACTCTTTATATTACTGCAGAAATGCAAGAGCTTAAAGCTGCACCAAGCGTGCGTGCAGAAGGTTCAGTTATTGAAGCAAGAATGGATAAAGGCCGCGGCGTTGTAGCAACTGTTCTAGTTCAGCAAGGTACGCTAGAAAAAGGTTCAATTGTTCTAGCTGGTACAGCTATGGGTAAAGTTCGCGATATGCGTGATGATATCAACAAACCTCTGAAATCTGCGGGTCCTGCGACTCCGGTAGAAATTATTGGTTTAGATGAAGCGCCACAAGCGGGCGACAAATTCTATGTAATGGAAGAAGAGAAAAAGGCGCGTGATATTATTGAATATCGTCGTAAGAAAGTAGTTGATGCAGCATCAACTAAAGCGGCGGCGGCAAACAATTCAATTGAACGCTTATTCAAGCAGGCAGAAGGCGGTGGTAAAGAACTTAACGTTATTATTAAAGGTGATGTACAAGGTTCAATTGAAGCTATCTCAGGCTCTTTAGATAAAATTGAAAATGATGAAGTAGATATTAAAATAGTTCACACAGGCGTAGGCGGTGTTGCTGAATCAGATATTAATCTAGCGGCGGCAACAAATGCTATTGTTCTAGCATTCAATGTTCGTTCAACTGGTGAAGCGGAAACGCAAGCTAAGGCAAACGAAGTTAATATCCATTACTACTCAATTATTTATAACTTACTTGATGACGTTAAGAATCTAGTTTCAGGGCTTATGGAGCCTGTTATCCGTGAAGAATTTATCGGTAAAGCTGAAATCCAGCAGGTATTTAAAATGTCTAAATACGGTAAGGTTGCTGGTTGCTTAATGAAAGAAGGTGTTGTTAAGCGTGCATGTGGCGTACGCCTAATTCGTGATAATGTTGTTATCCATGAAGGCACTCTTAAAACTCTTCGCCGCTTCAAGGACGACGTTGAAGAAGTTAAAGATAACACTGAGTGTGGTATGGCATTCGAGAACTACGAAGATATGAAAGAAGGCGATATTATTGAGTGTTTTGTTAACGTTTCAGAGCGCCCTGTAATTGAATAATTAAAAAGAATAATGGCAAAGCAGAGAGACAGAAGTAATAGACAGCTCAAGCTGGGCGAGAATATTCGTCACGCGCTTTCTAAACTATTTATGAAAGGCGCTTTCTTGCACCCTGAAAGTAATAGGGAAATTAATGTTTTGATTTCTGAGGTTCGTATTTCGCCAGATGCTCGTAACGCTACGGCGTTTTTCTTACCTGTCGGTGAAGATGTAGATAAGCTTGAAAAAACGCTTAATAAGATTACTAAAGAAATTCAGTATCAAATGGCAAAAGAGATTCATATGAAGTACATGCCAAAAATTCATTTTAAGAAAGATGAAACTATTGAGAACGCTCACAGAATTAATGAGCTACTAAACGAGGATTAATTATGACACTAGAAGTAGGAAGCAAAGCCCCAGCATTTGATTTACCAGCCGATAACGGCGAGAACCTAAGCCTTGAATCATTAAAAGGCAAAAAAGTAGTTCTATATTTTTACCCGAGGGACGATACTCCGGGTTGCACAGTTGAAGCTAAAGAATTTACCGAACTTGCCAGCGATTTCGATAAGGCTAACACTGTAGTTGTTGGCGCATCAAAAGATACTATCGCTAAGCACTGCAAATTCATTGATAAATACGGCCTAAAGGTAAAATTAATCTCTGACGAAGAATGTAAAATGTTCGATGCCTATGGCTCGTGGGTTGAAAAAAGCATGTATGGTAAAAAATACATGGGCATTCAACGCGATACTTTCTTAATTGATGAAGAGGGTAATATCCAAAATATATGGCGTAAAGTTAAGCCAGCAAACCACGCGGCAGAAGTGCTAAAAGAGGTTGCTTAAATTTGCATCATAAGTAGTTTTGCAACTGTGAAGCACTTCCTTTCAATAGATGATCTAAGACTTGCCGATATCCAAAAGATTTGGAAAAGAGCGGATAAAATTTCACGCTCTAAAAAGCTGAAAGGTAAAACTATCATTAATATCTTCTTTGAGGACTCCACGCGCACAAGAGCATCATTTGAAATTGCAGGTAAACAAGCCGGTGCAGATATTATTAATCTGGAAGTTGATAAATCATCGCTTTCTAAAAAGGAAACTACCGAGGATACTCTTTATACCTTAAACGCAATGAACCCTGATTTTCTAGTTATCAGAACATCAGATGAGTCACTTTTTGATAGAGTAAAAGGTAACCTAAACTGCTCAATTATTAATGCAGGAAATGGTAAGTTAGAGCATCCAACCCAAGCACTTTTAGATTGCTACGTTATCACCAGAAACACTGTTCAGAGCGAAGGTAGAATAATTACCATCATAGGTGATATTGCCCACTCTCGCGTAGCACGAAGTAATGTTAAACTACTAAAGGAACTGGGTTATGAAATCCGCGTAGCTGCACCAGAGTCCTTAAAATCAGAGGATTACAGCGAATTTAAGAATTTCAATTCACTAGAAGAAGCAATTAAAGATGCTAATTTTATAATGTGCCTACGTTACCAATATGAACGTATGGATAGTAAGGTTGATGCCCCTAAAAATTTCCTACTTATGGAAGAAAAATTAAAGCTAGCACATCCGAATTGTAAAATACTTCATCCAGGGCCGGTTAATAGAGATATAGAAATTGAATCAAGCTTAGTAGATTCAGATAAAAGCCTAATTTTAGAACAAGTAAATGCTGGCGTAAAAACAAGGCAGGCACTGCTGGAGTTTTTAAGTGCATAAATTACTATACATACTGCTTGTCATGTTATTTGCTGCATCAGCAGAAGCATCATCATTTAAAGATGAAATGCGTAAACTTGCTAAAAACTACTCTGAATTAAGGTCTGCAAGGGCGGAGTTAATAGCTAATAAACAAGATTCATTGCTACCAAGAAAACAGCTAAACCCAAGCATTTCAGGGTTTTACAGCATAAATCGTGAACGTTCGGACAATAACTTCTCGGCAGATACCCAATACAGAACGCCAGAAAGCTATGGCATTAATTTAAACCAAGTAATTTTTGATGCCTCAAAGTACAAAGATATCGCAAAAGGTGAGCATCAATATGAAGCGGCGGTAAATAATTACTACGCTAAGGAGCAGGCAATTATTTTGAAGGCGATAGAGGTTATAATTGCAATTAATCAGGCAGAAGCTGAAAATAAATTAAATAAAAATAATGTTAAGGCGCTTCAAAAACAGTTCGACACGGTACAGATTGAATATGATTCTGAAGTAAAAACTATCACCGACCTTAACCAAGCTAAGTCTAGGTTGGCGCTTGCCAAGGCTAGGCAGAAATTATCACAAACAAAATTGAACTCGGCTAAGAAGCAGTATAAAAGAGTTTTTGGCTCTGCACCTAAAAAGGCAATAAATTTACATGAGTATAAAGGTAAGTTGAACGAGCTTAAGCGCGAGTTTGTTAAGCAAAATAATTTTGAAATTCTAAGCTATAATGCTCAGCTAGAAGCATCTAAAAAAGATGTAGAAATCGCACAATCAAACTTTTACCCAACAGTTGAACTAAACGCATCTGCACAAAAGCAGGTTGGGGCATCTGCGTTCGGCAGTAACTTTGACAATGAAGATTACTCTGCAGGAATTAGAGTCAACGTACCAATATACCAGCGCGGAATTGAGTATACTCAATTAAAATCCGCTAAAGCCCGCCATGAGCAATTACAGGCGGATTACGATAATTTTGTATCAGAAAAATTAATAGAAGCCGAAATAGAATACGGCGAATATGAGGCGGCATTTGCAACGTATAACGCCAACAAATCAGCGGTTGATGCTAATAAAATCGCGTTAGAATCTATCCGTGAAGAATATAAAAACGACACTAGAACTACGCTTGATGTGCTAGATCAAGAGCAAGAATTATTACAGGCTAACCTTGATTTATTAAACTCCGATAACGATATATTAAGAAAGCATTTCCAGCTACGCGCCATTAATGGTAAGCTAACGTTAAAGCACCTTTTAGATGAATAATTCGCTAGACATAATCGCCGCGAAGATGAAAACTGCTGCTAAAGAAGATAAAAACTCGCCGTTAAGATTAACGGAAGTTATATCTAAAAAACAGGCCGTTGAACTAGATGATTATTTGAAGCAGGAGATTAAAATCTGGCTTGATAACAACTTAGAGAAAATCACCCGCGAGGAAGTGGCTAAACACTTAAATAAATGAAAATCGTTTTATCATTAGGCTCTAACGAGGGCGATAAAGAGGCTAATATTAACAAGGCCTTAGAGCTTCTTGATCTTAAAAATCCTAAGGTTTCAGAGGGTTTTCATAATAAAGCATTACTTCCTAAAAATGCCCCAAAAGAGTGGGATATGGAGTTTATTAATATCTGTATTTCCGCCGAAACAGATAAAACTGCACAAGAAACTTTACAGCAAATCCATAAAATTGAAGATAAATTAGAGCGTAATCGTACTCGCGGTATTTGGAGTCCTAGAACTGTAGATATTGACATAATTTATTATGGTAACGAAATTATAAAGGAAGCGCATCTTCAAGTGCCACATAAGCTAATGCACAAGCGTGACTTTGTACTTATTCCCTTACAAGAAATTGAACCAGATTTTATTCATCCAATTTTTAAGCTTACTACAAAAGAATTACTAGCATCTTTAGATTAACTAATTAAATTGCATTTAATGGCTACTAACGCAAATAACGACAAAGCCAAGAAAAAGGCTGAACAAATATCCAAGAAAAAGAATTGGTATATTGATAGGTACAAGCGCGTTGCCGCACAACGCAACTGGTTACTAGGTATTACAATGCTTGCACTAGCTGGACTTTTATTAGCTGCATTCAGTTTGGTAATTATTGCAGATAGTAAAACTTTCCAACCATTCCTAATTCAAATTGATAAGCAGGTAGGTGTTGCCACAACTGTAGATGCTGGCTCTATTAAGCGTTATTCATCAAAAGAATCAATTATTCGAAGCTATTTAGCACGTTATGTATTAGCGCGTGAAGGTTATGATCCAGGCAATTATAGATATTTCTACTATGGTTTAGTAAGAATTTTCTCTACCAAGCGTGTATGGCAAGAATTCTATAATACCATAGCCAAAAGTAACCCTAATAGCCCATTAAGGTTAGGTGGTAATACTGTACAGAAGGCATTCATAAAATCTATCACGTTCCTAGATCAGCAACGAAATCTGGCATTAGTACGTTTTGCAATTAATCAGTATGATGGCTATTTAAAAACTAAAACTAAGACTGAGCATTTTACCGCTACAGTTGGCTTTAGATTCATCGATGACCTAACACTAAAGAAAAATGAGCGTTACTTTAACCCTCTAAACTTCCAAATTTTATCGTACACGAAAGAGACTGAGGACGTACAAAATGCAAAAGAATAATATTCTTGAAGCGCTGAAGTCTGTACCTTACTTAAATTCTAATATTGTTGATTTAGGTATTCTATCTTCACTCGCAATTAAAGATAAATCCATTGGCTTCATTCTAGATTTCACAGAGCAAAAATTATTGGATATCAAGTCATATGATTCAGTTAAAAAACAATGTGAGGAGATATTAACTAAGCTAGGCGCTTCAGAAGTTAAAATTATTGTAACGGACGACTCCGACAGAAAATCTAAGAAGATAAGGCTACCTGCCGATAAAGTAATCATTGTGGCATCAGGTAAGGGTGGCGTAGGTAAAAGCTTTATTGCATCTAACCTTGCAACGCATTTGGCTAATAAGGGCAAAAAAGTTGGAATTATAGACGCGGACATTACGGGCCCTTCTTTAGGCCAAATATTTTTCGGGCAAAATCGTCCAGAGCCTGAAAGTAAAGAAGGTAAGCTAATACCAATAGAAAAGTATGGCCTAAAAATTCTTTCAATGGCTTTCCTAGCTGATGAAGGTGTGGTATGGCGTGGACCAATGCTCTCAAAGGCTTTGAATCAGCTACTTATAGGTGCAAATTGGGGTGATTCACAGTTAGACTATTTAATTATAGATACTCCACCTGGCACATCAGACATCCACCTATCAATATTGGGTAGTTATTTAATAGATGGCTCAGTTATTGTTACTACTCCGCAGAAATTATCAGAAATAGACGTTAGAAAGGCTGAGAATATGTTCTCTAAGATGAATGTACCCAACTCATGCAAAGTACTTAATATGAGCTATTTTGAAGATTCTCAGGGCAATAAGAATTATATCTTTGGTAAGTCGAAAGAGAAGAGTTCAGTAGAAATTCCTATAATTCCCAGAATTTCTGAACTAGCAGATTCTGGCTATCCTGCAATATTAGAACTCCCATCATTAGAACAAGCATTTGACAAGATAGTCAAGAATCTGTAATTATACTGCACTATATTCTTATATAAGAATATTTTATCATGGCGGATGTAGCTCTCCCGCGTCGAACAGGCGCAAAACAGTAATAACTGAGCTACACCGCATTTGTGGCGGATGTAGCTCAGTTGGTTAGAGCGCTGGTTTGTGGTACCGGAGGTCGCGGGTTCGAACCCCGTTATTCGCCCCACTTCAATAAATAATTAGAATTGTAAAGGTCTTCTATCGGTCGGGAAGAAGTCGTTATAGAATGAACGATCTTCAATCGATACACCCTGACCCTTCTGTATAGTTGCTTTAATAAAGATCACAGTTTCGACAACTTGATTATCTTTTTCAACAGTTTTAAATGCTCTACCTAGTAACGGAACTCTAGAAGCCCCTGGAATACCGCGGTCAACATTATTAGAACGTTCACTCATTAAACCGCCAATAACCATAATTTCGCCATTCTTCACACGCATAACCGTATCAATTTCACGCACTTCTACAACAGGGATGCTAGAAGGTTCAATATCATCAGTATTCTCATTAGTATTTAAGATAAACTGTGTTGCAGGATCAGTTACAGTACCAGTAATACGCGTTAAAGTAGGGCGTACAGATAACATTACTTCATCACGAACTAAATCAATTGAAGGCTGAATGTTAAGTATTACACCAATTGGTACAGATTTAATTTGAGAGTTAACATCAAAACGAGTTCTAGCAATGCCATTAAGATCATTGTCAGTGCTTTCAGTTACATCAAGCAGTGTGTATACAAAATTCTCAGCGAATGAAAGTATAGCATGCTGATTATTCATAGCTGAAATACGCGGGCTAGATAATGTACGCGTTGCACCAAATTGCTCTACTAGATCAATAGCGGCTCCAATTGATAAGTTAGATGCGCCAAATAATGAGCCAGGTAGTACTCCAATTGAGAAATCTTGTCCCGCGGCACCAATACCGCTAAATGAACCAAAGCTACTATCTACAGTAGTTCTGTCGCCAATACCTATATTCCAATCAATACCACTTCTATGCCTATCATCTAACTCAACTTCAACTACTTTAGCTTCAATTAGTACTTGTGAATTAAATGATATAGAGATGAAATCTAGATAATCTCTAATCTCTCTATGTTGTTTAGAGTTAGCTAAAATAGAGATAATACCAGTATGCTTATTAACCGCTATAACCTTTGATTCTAGTGGTTTACCAGTAACTGCAGAAGTTACCTGATTAGTACCAACAGATCGTCCTTTATTATTAGCACTTGTTTCTTGAACCTGCTGTGGAGCATCTTGTGCTTCAGCCCCGGGGTTATAGTTTAAAATAATATTGTCTAAACCTTCTTTAACATTTTCCCAAATATTACCACCGTCAGAATTTTGATTTAAGTTACTGGTAGAACCCGTATTTACCGAACTTCCTTCACCTGAAGAGCTAATAGAGGTAGACGTTTTTACCGTACTAGTTGAATTACGTTCAACATTAAGCAAGTTCATACGATAGTTCAGTACATAAGGCTTATCCTTAGATATCTTAACAGTACCGTTTTCAACTCTAATTACTAAATTTAGCTGTCTTGCTATACGCGCTAGAATCTCAGAAACTCTACGTTTTCTAATATTAAGTAATACGCCACCCTCAATGGTCGGATCAATTTCAATATCTAAATCAGCCGATTGCGCCAATTGTAGTATAACATCTTTAATTGGTACATCTTCGGTAACGGATATTGAAAGGCGCTTATCATTAGGAATTTTAGGAATAATTAGTTCATCAGAAGTTGCTCTGTAAAGCGTAGTTGATGAACTTGGATAACCTTTAATATTTTTATCAGAGAATTTTGAGCCTCGGCCATATAAATCTCTAATAAAATCAGATCTTGTTTGCCCTGTAACTTTATCTAGCGGGTCAATTGATCTGCCTGAGGTGAAGCGTTGGTTAGAATCATAATAAGTGGGGTCAATAGGGTCTTCACCAGGTTTGTATATTTCGCCATTTAGCGTAGCTTGGCCACGAGCGCGCAAATCGTCTATCGTGCCGACTTCACTGGCGTAATCACAACCGGATACACCTATTAAAATTAATAGAGAAAATATTAGATTTTTATAATTCATATATCTACCTGATATAGTAAAAAACAGCATGCTATTTTTTACAAAAGCTAGCATGAGCTAGCTTTTCGCTGGCGTAGGCCTAGCGAGTATTAATAAATTCTATGAATTTATTAACCAAAAAACAAATGACCTGTTACTGCGCCAATAAATAGCGAAATACATAACGCTGGTGCAAATGGAAAGTAGCTATCTTCCCTTTTGCTACGTAGAACAAGCCCACTTAATATACCGAATATACCAGCCAGAAACAAATACAAGCTAATTATTTCAATGGGCATAAAAAGGAATGACGCGCCCAAGAACTTAACATCCCCCAAGCCTAGTCCCTCTGTACCTTTCCATTTAAGCATTAATAAGCGTAACCCAAAGCCAAGAGCTAGTGCTAATAGAGGCATATAGATGGTCTGTAATTCAAGGCCACTATAGTATAAGCCAATTATAGCCAGAGCTATATTTAACTCATCGGGTATGATGTAATGGTCAAAATCTATCACTGTAATAACCACGCATAAAAACAGCAGACCATAAAAAACATAAGGTAAATTTAAAATTGTAATTAATGTAAAAGAGATGGCAAAGAATATCTCAAGATACCTATAGCGCGTTGAAATCTTAGCCCCACACGCTCTGCATTTTGAATGAATTAATGGTATTAAATCAAATAATTTAAGCTTAACGCCGCACGCTGTACACTCAGATCTATCAAATATTACAGGTTTACCTTCTGGTAACCTATGAATAAGTACACTAGCAAATGAGCCGGCCACCAGCCCTAGAATTATATTTAAGAGATATTCGATTTTAAGTCAGATACAAAGTTACCAGCTTCATCTAGCTTACCTGTTCCTACCATGTCAACAATAGATGAGCCAACAACAACACCATCAACGCCATCAATAGATGCAAACTCTTTTGCTTGAGCAGGCGTTTTGATACCAAAACCAACTACTACATTAACATTAGAATTTATAGAGCGTATGCGTGCAATATTATCCTTAACCTCATCCAAATCAGCCGATTGAGTGCCTGTAACGCCTTTAATAGAAATGTAGTAAAGAAACCCTTCAGCGCCTTTAGCTATTTTTTCTAAACGCTCTGTCGATGTAGTGGGAGCAACAAGTTTAATTAGTGAAAGCTCATCAGCAGTGCATAATTTATCACGCACATTTAAAAACTCAGCTTCTTCTTCGGCAGGTAAATCTACAATAATCAGCCCAGAAACGCCTGAATCCAAGCATTTTGTAATAAATTCTTCCGCGCCATAATGAAATATAGGATTATAATAACCCATTAAAATAACAGGAACTTTAGCATTAAAATTTTTAGCTAATTTGAAGCAATTATCAATTGACCCATCAGCTTTTAATGCGCGGTTAGCAGATTTCTGTATTGTAACACCTTCCGCCATAGGGTCAGAAAAGGGCATTCCAAGCTCAATAATATCTGCACCATTTTCAGCCAGCATATCAAGTGCCTTAGCGCTAGTCTCAAAATCAGGGTCTGAGCCCATAATATAAGTTACAAGCTTTTTACCTTCAGATTCAAATTTTTGTTTAATGCTAGCCAATATTTATTTCCTGCTCATATGGTTTAAATAGTTACCATTACCAACATTCCTTGGGGATTTTCTAATAGATAACTGCACGTAGTTTATAGCCTCATAAATCGCAGTTACCATATCTTTTCCACGTGCTAATTCGCAGGCAGTTGCAGTAGCTAATGCACAGCCAGTACCATGGAAGTCATTTTGTGTAGTACGAACGGAACGGAAAGTATATTCTTCATTCTGATGGTTCAGCACGTCCGTAATAACAGAACCTTCCTTATGCCCACCTTTAACTAGCACTGAAACATCTATTTCATCTAGCTGAGAGCTAAACTTTTTATATTCATCTAAGTTTGGTGTTATTAAGGTGCAAAGCGGAAATAATTTTTCTACTAAAACATCTAATGCTTCAGAATCGTATAATTCTTCGTCAGTAGATGATACCATAACGGGATCTAGTATAACAGGTGCTCCGGCAAATAGATTTCCAACTGCGCTTGCTACAACTTCAACTACTTCCGCATTATGTAGCATGCCAATTTTTATAGCATCTACACCAACTCCTTCCGAGATGGCAATAATTTGTTTACGAATCAATTCGGGTGAAACTGCTTCTTGCATATAGAATTTATCAGCGCTTTGTGCAGTCACAGCTGTTACTACAGAAGATGCATAGCACGAAAATGCAGAAGCTACTTTAATATCCGCCTGAATTCCTGCCCCTCCTGAAGGGTCTGATCCACCTATGGTTAATAATCGAAACATAATTAATAATAAATTCTAAATTTATTATTAATTATCAAAATAAAGGCTGACACGCCTTTATTTTGCGCGCGAAGCGCAAGCGTAGTGTTAATAATTTTTTGTTAAAAATTATTAACAAAAGACAAGAGCTTGTAATGAAGTTAAGAATATTTATCTTTGTTGGCAATGCCTAATAAAAATAAAATAATTATCGTTGGTGGTGGCTTGTCGGGTTTACTAACCGCGGTTGCACTAAAAAATATCGGCGAAATTACCTTAATAGACCCCAATATCAATAAGCCTTATAAGGATTTTAGAACCACAGCTATCAGTCATGGCTCATCATTATTTCTAGAAAAACTAGGTATTTGGAAAGATATAAAAGAGTTAGGCGCTATAGATAAAATCAAAATCTTTGATAATGAGGGTGAACGCGATTCAGTTTTCTCTAGTGATTTTGAGAATAACTCCCATCCAATGGGTTATATTATCGAGAATAAATATATTATCTCTGCATATAAAAAAGCTTTGCCTAAAGGCATTGCCATTGTTGAAGATTTCGTATCATCTATTGATAAAGAAAATAACCAGATAACCTTAAAATCAGGGGATCAGCATAAATTTGATATCTTAATCGCGGCAGATGGTAGAAACTCATTCGTACGCGAGCATCTTAATATAAATACGCGCTCTAAAAGCTATAAACAGTCGGCTATGGTTTCCATTGTTGAACATGAAAAGCCTCACAATAATATCGCTGTAGAACGCTTTACCGCCGCAGGCCCATTAGCCATTCTACCAATGGCGGATCAGCATAAATCTTCAATTGTATGGTCTGAAGAAAATGAAATAGCCAAAAAAATATTTGAATCAGATGATTTCCAAAGCCTATTAGAACGTGGCACTTCAAAAGATATCGGCAAAATTACCAAAATTACCGATAGAGCCATGTATCCGCTTTCATTAAAATATATGCGTAAAATGGTGCATAACGATATTATTTTTATCGGTGATGCCGCCCATGCCATTCACCCTATCGCAGGGCAGGGCTATAATCTAACTATACGCGATATTGAGGCCTTAAAAGAGAAGTTAGAAGGAAATATTTCGCTAGGTTTTGCCCTGAAATCTGGGCTAGAGCAATTTTCATCTTCGCGCATGAGAGATATTTATAAGCTTATTGCCGCCACGGACGGACTAAACTCTCTATTCTCAACGGATAACTTCGCCGTGAAGGCGCTGCGCAGAGTAGGGGTTGGCATATTCAGCAAGTCCACAAAAGTTAAAGACTATACCATCAAGTACGCAATGGGACTGGGGTAGTGAATTTTCTAATACGTCATTCCAAAAAAACGACAGCGAAGCTGAGTGCATATCCGGAATCCAGTTAGTCTATGCTTGCGTTAGCAAGCACTTATAGTAAATTAGAATTTACTATCAACAAAAGCTTGAACTTTTGTTACGCCGCGTAGCGAGTGTATCTAAATTACATCGTATTCACGATGTAATTTAGAAAAGACTATGCTATTTAATGCTCTGGATTCGCCGATCAAGTCGGCGAATGACAATTGAAGGAATCAATCGCCCGAGCAATATTATCACTATTCCAAACAGATGAAATAACGGCGATGAAATCTGCACCGGCATCTTTTAAAGGTTGGGCATTATCAGCATTAATTCCACCAATTGCAACACATGGGATATTAGCAAACTCATTCCAGAATGTAAGTAATTCAACTTCAGCTTTGCGTAGTTTTTCAGCGGGTTTACTGGTGGTCGGGTAAAATGCCCCGAAGGCTACATAATTAGCGCCTTGCTCGCCTGCGCTAAATGCTAAATCAAGTGAGTCATAACAGCTCGCGCCGATAATCTTACCTTCGCCTAATATTTCACGCGCTTGCTTTACAGAAACATCATCTTCACCTAGATGTACACCAGATGCTCCCACTTCGCTGGCAACCTTTACATTGTCATTAATTATAAGTTCAACTTTATGCTTATCACAAACTGGCTTAATTGCCTTTGCGTATTCAAGCATTAACTCGTTAGATACTTTACCATAAGGTTCAAGCTTCAAGCGTAATTGAAACACCGCAACCTTGCCCGTTGCTAATGCCTCATCAAGTTTAAGCAAAAAGTTTTCTAGCTCAAAATTCGGTGGAGATATTAAGTATAACTTAGCCATTAGCCGCGCCCTTTATAGTTTTGAACATCCTGTTCAGGTATATAAACGCCAGCAGGTTTTTCATCAGTTTGATAGAAAATATCAATAGGAATACCACCGCGTGGATACCAGTAACCACCGATTCGTAGCCATTTAGGTTTGCATGTTTCTATAATTTTCTTGGCAATAGATATCGTACAGGCTTCATGGAAATCGCCGTGATTGCGGAATGAGGTAAGGTATAGTTTTAACGATTTACTCTCTACAATTTTATCATTTGGAACATAATCTATAACTAAATGCGCAAAGTCTGGCTGACCAGTTACAGGGCAAATAGAGGTAAATTCAGGACATGAGAAACGAATGTTATAATCAACATCTGTATGCGGATTATCAACTGCTTCTAGCTCTGCCTTTTCTGGCGATGCAGCTGCATAAGAGGTTGAGCCTAGCTTTTCTAAATCTTGGTAATTGGTCATAAAAAATCCCCATGTAAATATACACAGGGATTCTAATTAAAATAATCTTAAGTTACAACAGCTTTACTAGAAGCTAAGTTCAATACCAGCTAAAGTGATTATACCATCTCTATCAGCAAAAGCCGCATTATCATGAGTAAAGTCAACAAAGTTGAACTCTAAATATGGAGCAATACCAGCAGCAAAGTTATAGTCTAAACCAAGTGAGATATTTTCAAATTCAACGCCATTAGCATTAGTTGAATCATCAATTTCAGAAGCAAAATAACCTAATGAAGCACCTATACCAGCAATTTCATAAGCTATAGCTAAGTCATAATATTCACCATCGCGAGTAGCATCTAGGTCGCCATGGCTACCATAGGAGCCGGCAACACTTAAGCCTTTATGATCTATACCTAAGCCTAATGCCCAAGCAGATCTATCTTCATTAGCGCCTTTACCTGAACCAAATTCACCAGTTAATGATGCATGAATTGCAGTGCCAGCTAATTCATTAATAATTCTAGAGTAAAGTGCACCAATCTGAACTAAGTTTTCTTGAGTTCTTACGTCTGCAACTGGGTTAAATATGTTTTGACCAACAGAGTTTGACTGTGGTGCAAATGATAAACCAAATTGAAGTCCATTAATGCTAGGAGAATAGTATGAAACTTTAGTGGCATCTAGCTCATTATTAAAGCCTGCCTTCTGAACGTTATAAGATACAGAACCTGGTTTGATAATAGTATCAACAGGGTTGGTTGTATAAGCAGTATTATTTCCAGCTAAGAAGTGGTGGAAATCACCTGAAGTACCACCGGTACCTCTTTGTATATTAGCAGAAGAAACGGCTAATCTAGTTTCAGCACCTTCAACGCCACCTAGCTCAAATCGACCAGCTTTATTTTCAACATAAAGGAATGTTTTATCAGCATTGAAACCATCATTTCTAGCGTCAGATGAAACATCACCTTCTAGCTCAATAACGGCACCATATTCTAGGCCTCTATCTGTTTCAGCAGAGATTTTGAAGTGAATCTCAGTATCATTTCTAAATGCGTGCTCATTACCTTGGTTACCATTTATGAAATCATAAGGATTAACGCCGGCTTGGAAGTCCATGAATCCACCTAGAGTAATATCTAAGCCTGTTCTTTCAGATTCCAAAGAAGATGTATTAACAACTTTCTCAACAACTTTAGTTTTAGTTACAGTATTTTGAACTGCTTTTGGCTGTTCCAGTTGAACAGTTCTAACTGCAGGAGCCTTCTGAACAGTAATAGCTGGCGCAGTATATGTTGGTGCCGAGGTGCGCACTGTAGGAGTTGCCGACGGAAGTGTGTAAGTATTACTTTGAACAGTTGGCGCTCTATACGTCGTCGTAGTTGGAGCCTGATAAGTAACTGTATTCGTAGTAGATGGCTGATATAATTTAACAGCGGGTTGATACGAAGGTACTTCGTAAGTGTAATTTAGTCCACCTGCCATCGCAGAGCTAGACGCAATAAAAGTTGCCACAAAAGCATAAGATAATTTCTTCATTTTTTCCTTCTCTCTTACCTAGTGAAAGGTATTAAATTACCTAATTAAAGGTATTAATTAAGTTAACCATTCTCAGGATTAAAATTAAATTCAAGAGAAAATTTCAATAAACTTTCTAACTAATACTTCGTCAAATTCATTCATATCAGTAGTTAAGCCTAATTTTTTAAAAGAAGTTACGCCATGCTCAGCTATTCCACAAGGAACAATGGCTCTATAATGAGATAAGTCAGGGTTTATATTTACAGAAACGCCATGAAAACTAACCCATTTGCGTAAGCGTATACCTATCGCGGCTATCTTCTCTTCCTTACCATTAGCCAGTGCCACCCATATACCCACGCGTCCTTCACGCCTTTCACCTTTAATATTAAATTCGGCAAGTGTTTGGATAATCCATTCTTCTAAATTATAGATAAATTGCTTAACATCTTTAGCATCGCGCTTAGCTAAATTAACCATAACATAGGCAATACGTTGCCCTGGACCATGATAAGTATTTTCGCCACCTCGCCCAGTTTCATAAACAGGAAATTCATCAGATAAAACATCATCCGCCTTGGCAGATGTACCCGCAGTAATAATAGATTTATGCTCTAGCAACCACAAAGCCTCGCTCTGTTCGCCGTCAATAATGCCACGCACTCGCGCTTCCATTTCTTGCAATGCAGCTTCGTAATCAACCGGCTTACGTGATGTTATTATTTGAACCATGACTTTAATATATGTCATCCCCGACTTGATCAGGGATCTCGAGAAGCGACCAAAGAGAGATTCTCGCCTCCGCGGGAATGACAACACTAAAATTATCTATTTGTTGCTACCAAACTAAACGCTATAATTAGGAGCTTCCTGAGTAATCGTAATATCATGCGCATGGCTTTCGCGTAAACCTGCGCCAGTTATTTTCACAAACTCAGCCTTTTTGTGCATATCAGCCACTGTAGCATTGCCTGTATAACCCATAGATGCACGCAACCCGCCAATCATTTGGTGAATAACTGCGCCAGCCTCGCCTTTATATGGCACGCGCCCTTCAACACCTTCCGGCACAAGTTTCAACTTTTCTGAATTTTCTTGGAAATACCTATCAGCCGAGCCTTTAGCCATTGCACCGATAGATCCCATACCGCGGTACGCCTTATAACGACGCGATTGATATAATATCATCTCCCCTGGGCTTTCTTTAGTTCCGGCAAGCATTGAACCAACCATTACCGCATCCGCACCGGCTGCAATAGCCTTGGCAAAATCGCCAGAATATTTAACGCCACCATCGGCAATTAATTTAACACCCGCTTTATGCGTAACTTCTGCAACATTAGTAATTGCTGAAAGTTGCGGTACACCAACACCTGCAACAATACGCGTAGTACAAATAGAGCCGGGGCCGATGCCCACTTTTACGCAATCAACGCCTGCATCAATTAATGCCTTAGCCGCATTAGCTGTAGCAATATTACCACCAATAACAGTTATTTTATCACCATATGCTTTCTTGATATCAGCCACTTTATCAATAACCGCTTGGCTATGGCCATGTGCGGTATCTACTACGATTGCGTCTGCACCTGCCTCAACTAAAGCTGCGGCACGTTCATCAGCCTCAGCTCCAACACCAACCGCAGCACCTGCACGTAAACGCAAGCTATCATCTTTAGCGGCATTCGGATATTTCTCCGCCTTGTTAATATCTGTTACAGTAACTAGCCCAACGCACTTACCGCTTTTATCAACAACCACAAGTTTTTCAATGCGATGCTTATGCAATAATATACGCGCATCATTTTGAGATATATGCTCAGGCGCAGTTATAACTTCTTTAGTCATAAGCTCGCTAACTGGAGTGTTCTTATTATCTGCAAAGCGCACATCGCGGTTGGTAATTATACCAATTAATTTTCCGCTATCTTCAGTAACCGGAATGCCAGATATTTCACGATTCTTCATAACATCCAAACATTCGCTAAGCGTAGCGTTAGGACTAATAGTAATCGGATTAACAACCATGCCAGCCTCATAACGCTTAACCTTGCGCACTTCTTCAGCCTGTTGTTCAATGGTAAAGTTCTTATGAATAATTCCTAAACCGCCATTTTGCGCCATCGCAATAGCAAGGCCACTTTCGGTAACTGTATCCATCGCCGCAGAAATTAGCGGAATATTTAGATTTAACTTACTAGATATTGCCGTTGCAATATTAACCTCTGAAGGGTGAATATCAGAATGCGCCGGCACCAAAAGTACGTCGTCAAAGGTTAGTGAATCGTGAGTAGGAATTTTTGAATTTATAGACATGGCAAACAGGCTCATTTGCAGAAAATATATATCTTAAGTTGAACGCTATATCAACATTAAAAGTTTTAAATAAATAATAAAAAAGGGAGCCGGCAAGCCGACCCCCTCGTAACTAGGTTAAGGAAAAAGTGAGTTGAGTGGTTAACAACCTGTAAAGTCTCCACTTCACAGATATTTCTTTTTCAATTACGGCAGTTATTAAATAACTGGTTTATCCATAATCTCTGGTTTTAACTTCAATATATCCTCTAAACCAGCCGCTTCAGCTGTAACGAAATTTACTTTTGCTTTAAAAGTAAAAGATTCCGCAGCTTGTGCATCTGAGTTTAAAGAAAGAGCAGTTGTGGCGAATAAGCCCATTACTGCAAAAAGCTTAAATAGTTTTGTCATAGTCGATTACCATTTGATTGTTGTTTAAAAGTTTACTTGAAACAGTAGTTGCAAACAGCGTGCCAACTTAAAAATGTAAGAGATATCAAGGGTTTCATGGTTTTATCCAAATAATTTGGCATGTATCAGATTCTCAAATATAGAAAATTTTACAATATCTAGAGTACTTTACATAAAATGGGCTAGATGCTAGAATATTAGTCATGGCAGTTTTACAAATAGTTACCGCGCCAGATCCGCGCTTAAAGCAAGTATCACAACCTGTTGATAAGGTGGACGATGCTTTGCGTACATTTATAGATGATATGTGCGAAACAATGTATGCTGCCAAAGGTATAGGCTTGGCCGCAGTACAGGTTGGAGTGCATAAACGTATACTGGTTATGGATATTGAGCAACCGGCGAACTCGTGCTGTTCAGATGTATCATGCGATGAAAATGACTTTAAGCCCCTAGTTCTAATTAATCCTGAACTTTTTGATGAATCAAAAGAGCAGAATGTTTACGAAGAAGGGTGTTTATCTTTTCCTAATCAATATGCTGATGTTGAGCGCCCTAAAACAGTAAAGGTAAAATATTTAGATTATGACGGCGCTGAACAGATTATGGAATGCGATGAACTACTTGCTACCTGCGTTCAGCATGAGATAGATCACTTAAATGGCATAGTTTTTGTAGATCATATATCTAAGCTAAAGCGTAACCGCATATTAAATTCCCTAGCTAAGAAGAAGTAATCTTCACTTGTAGCATTGCCAAAGTTAGAATTCCTAGCGCCGTTATTTGATGCAAACTCGCAGGTACTATCGGCACGCCATATATAAGAGTGGTAATTCCAAGTGCGAATTGAATAAATATACCAACTAGTAAAGCCAAAGAGTAATTATCAAAATTACGTTTAAATGCATTCAGTATAATTATCGCCATAACCACGTAAGCAAATATGCGATGTATAAATTGTACAAAAGTATGATCGCCAAAATTAAACTTTAAATCATGTGGCACCCATTCGCCATTCATTGTGGGATAGGTATTATATATCATGCCAGCATCTAAACCTGCCACAAACGCACCAAGTATGGTTTGAATAAATATGGTAGCAATCAATAGGCAGTTAAAAGATGAATATAAAAACTCTTTTGAACCAAATTTAGTTTTAAGCCCATTATAAAAAATGAAAATATAAAGCAAAAACGCACTTCCCAAATGTAAGGCTAGTTTATAATGATTAACGTAGGGCAAATCTTGTAATCCACTACTTACCATTATCCAGCCGATTGCACCTTGTACGCCTACAAAAGATATTATGCCGAATATCCGCAACGCGTATAATTTGCTTCCAAAGCGCCCTTTAAATAAAAAGTAAAAGAACGGAACAAATAGCACTAACCCCGTTATTCGTCCCATAACGCGATGGATATATTCCCAGTAAAATATTTTCTTAAACTCAGCCAATCCAAAATCATAATTTATTTTATTAAATTCTGGTGAGTTTTGGTATTTAGCAAATTCCACCTGCCATATTATATCTGATAATGGCGGTAACCAGCCAGTTATTGGTCGCCAATCTACCATAGAAAGCCCTGAGCCAGTTAAGCGCGTTAACCCGCCAATAATCACCATAAGGAAAATAAAGAAGCAGCATATAAACAGCCAATTAGATATTTGTTTGTCTTGTATAAGCATTTGCTAATAAGGTAATTATCTATATATACTGTTAGGTTACTTAAATTTACACCGATTTTTTAACCTTATCCGCTGGCTATGCCGCGCTAGAAAAGCTCAAGCTTTTCTAGATAGTAAATTCTAATTTAGTACATAAATTAGAATTCACTATAATATCCCCCTAAAATGAAACCTTTTGAAAGTCTTTTACCTCAACCCCTTTACCATCGCCTTGAGCAGTTAGGTCTTGTTGAGCCTACACCAATTCAAGCGCAAGCCATTCCATTGGCATTAGAGGGCGCTGATATTCTAGGTTCGGCACAAACAGGAACGGGTAAAACGGCAGCCTTTGGTGTGCCATTAATTACGCATTTATTAAATAATGAAAACGGGCATGGTTTAATTTTATTACCAACGCGTGAGCTTGCCAGCCAAGTTATGGAAACTATGGAGAAGTTCATAGGTTCATCTAAAATTAAAACTGCACTTCTTATCGGTGGTGCGCCTATCGGCAAGCAAATTAATAAATTAAAAGCTAAACCGCGTTTAATTGTCGGTACTCCGGGCCGTATTAATGACCATCTTCGCCAAGGCACGTTAAAACTAAAAAGCACTGATTTCATGGTGCTAGATGAAGTAGATAGAATGCTAGATATGGGCTTTGGTGTTCAGCTAGATGAAATTGCTAAGCATCTAGGCGAGAACCGCCAAACATTAATGTTCTCCGCTACTATGCCGAAGAATATTAATAATATTGCCGCTAAATATTTAACTGAACCTACTCGTATTGAGGTAGGCTCAACGCGCGCTCCTACGGAGAATGTAAAAATTGAAACT
Source organism: Rickettsiales bacterium (assembly GCA_020630095.1). GTDB lineage: Bacteria > Pseudomonadota > Alphaproteobacteria > Rickettsiales > UBA8987 > JAHDCD01. Next base: position 145,560 of record JAHDCD010000002.1, read on the forward strand.
GTTAATATTCCTCAAGCAGACAAGCTAGAGCGCTTAGTGCTTGAATTAAAAGAGCGTAATGGATCTGTAATTATCTTCGTAAAAACTAAACATCTAGCAGATAGGTTAGCCGATAAGCTAAAGAAACATAAATATAAAACGGACAGCCTACACGGCGATTTACGTCAAAATAAGCGTACTCAAGTTGTTAATAACTTCCGTGATATGAAGTTCCAAATTCTAGTAGCAACAGATGTTGCCGCACGTGGTTTAGATATCTCTCACATTGAGCATGTAATAAACTACGACATGCCTCAGAATCCAGAAGATTATATCCACAGAATAGGACGTACAGGCCGTGCAGGCGCAAAAGGTCATGCGCTTAACTTTGTAACTAAAGAAGACAAAATGAAATGGCGCGCTATTTCACGTTTACTTAACCCAGACGAGCCAATGCCAGACGGCGAAGATGATGGCTTTAGAAAGCCGAAGCGTCCTAAGAAGCGCCCGTTCATTAAGGCTAATAAGCGTAATGGCAACCGCGAGGATAGACGCTCCGATGATAGAAGAGGTGGCAGAAATGAAGGTAAGCCATCTAAACCTTCAGGAAGTAAAAAACCTTTCCGCAGTAAAGAAGGCGGTAAAAAGTCTGAAGGTGGAGAAAATAAGCGTAAATCATTTAGTAAATCTGGTGATGATAATAAACCATCAGGTAACAGAAAGCCTTTTAATAATGAAGGCGCTAAAAGAAAAGATGATGGCAACAGATCTGCTAAATCTGGCGCTAAGAAAAAGGGTAAATCTAATGGTAAGTCATCTAAGGGTTTTACTGCTAATAGCACTAGGAAAAAGAAAGCTTAATTGACTTAAATTTCATTTTGTTCATTTATTAAAACTATGAACAAAAATTTAATACTAAGTTTCTTCCCAGCATTATTTCTTGCTATAGGTATTGCCTCAGCGGGTTACTTTATTGGTAATACTTTATATAAGTCCCAAACGGCTAGTAACACCGCATTCGTAAAAGGATTATCTGAGCGTAAGGTAATTTCGGATAAAGCTAGTTGGCAAATTAACTTTAGTGTTTCACGCACTTCGAAAACGCCAATTTCTCGTGAAGAGTTATTTGCTTCTGCCGAAAAGAATGAAAATAAAATCAGGTCATTCTTAAACAAAAATGGCTTTGCAGATGCCGAAATTGAATCTGATCCCTTAAATTATAATGCGTACGATAATACAAAGTATAATAAGCAGAACCAATCTTATGATAAAATTAGTACCACCTATACAGTTTCAGGGCTTGTTAAGGTGAATACGGACAAGGTTTATTCAATTAAAGATGCTCGTAAGAACATAACTTCATTGGTTAAAGAGGGCGTTAATTTAACTAATGGCACACCGCAATATAAATATACTAAGCTAAATGAAATTAAGCCTTCGATGCTTAAAGAGGCAACTGAGAATGCCCGCGCAGCCGCAAACGAATTTGCTAAAAACGTTGAAGCGCAAGTTGGTTCAATTAAGTCTGCTTCACAAGGTAGATTTTCAATAACAGATTCTGGCGCAAGCTATGGCGACAGCGCTAAGATTGAAAAGAATGTTAGAGTAATCACTAACATCACATTTTACTTAAAATAAATTAGAAGTTAAACTTATAACCTAGTTCAAGGTTATGAGTTTCATAATCAAAATCAATGCTACCAACTAGACCAGCCTGATTAATATCAAACGACGCTTCTTCAGTTGCAAAGTATTTATAGCCTACAACAAAAGCTCCTTTACCACTGCGTGAAGGTGCTTCAAAGCCAACCATGCCTTGATAAGCTAGTGCATCAGTGTCTAATTCGCCATCTGTAAGGTTGGCATAACCAATACCTACACCGAAATAAGGATTAATTTTACCTTCACTAGGTGTTCTAAATTTAGCATTAACCATGAAAGCAGAGCTATCAAAAGTACTATCTTCGCTACTTGCAATAGCCACAAGAGTACCTGCAATCACAGCATCGCTGTAAGTACTCGTTCTAAGTGCATATTCTAGCTCAAAACTTGTTGTTTCAGATACGTTAGTACCAAGCACTAAGCCGAAACCTAAATCAAAGTCATAGCCAAAAACACCATCAACACTTGGTGCAGGTGGTGTTGTATAATTAAAAGTAATGTCTTGATCGCTTAGTTGAAAACCATAGATACTCGGCTGGAAATAGAATTTATTTGCAGCAGTTTTAGTTGGATTTGTAACAACTTTATTAGCACGTGCAGTATCTTTCTTAACTACTTCTCTAATAGTTTTGATACCAGTTTTTGGGTCAATGCTTACAACACGTTTAACTACGTTTCCTTCTTGCGCAAAAGAGTTGCCGGCTAGGGTTAACAATAAAATAGATAAACTCACAAACTTTCTCATGGGCACCAATATAGCATAAAATTGTAATACGTACAAATAAAACTTTCTAACCAGCTTTGGCAGCTGCTCTAGAAGCTTTTTTACGTTCGTTAGGGTCAAGCGCACGCTTTCTTAAACGAAGAGTTTGTGGCGTAACTTCTACTAGCTCATCATCTTCAATATAAGAAATCATCTCTTCTAGAATCATCTTTTTAGGCGGAGTAACTTTAACCGCATCATCCGTGCCAGATGCACGTACGTTAGTTAACTGCTTACCTTTTAGAATGTTAACTTCTAAGTCATTCTCACGGTTATGCTCACCAATAATCATGCCCTCATAAACTTTATCCTGATGCGATACAAACATTGTACCACGATCCTGCAAGTTAAAGATTGCATAAGCAACAGCCTCACCTTGGCCGTTAGAAATTAATGCGCCATTACGCCTTCCTTCAATTTTACCCTTATAAGCTTCATGGCTATGGTAAAGGCGGTTCATAACACCAGTACCACGAGTATCCGTTAAGAACTCAGACTGGTAACCAATTAACCCGCGCGAAGGCGCAAGGAATGTAATACGTTGCTTGCCACCGCCTGAAGGGCGCATATCTGTCATTACACCTTTACGAAGTGATATTTTCTCAACAACTGAACCTGAATATTCTTCATCAACATCAACGAATACTTCTTCTACAGGCTCTAATAATTGTCCAGATTCATCTTCTTTTAATAATACTTTCGGGCGACTCACTGAAAGCTCAAAACCTTCACGACGCATAGTTTCAATTAATACACCAAGCTGTAATTCGCCACGGCCACCAACTTCAAACGCTTCTTTTGAAGCAGACTGCTCCAGCGTAATAGCAACGTTAGTTTCCGCTTCCGCCTCTAGGCGCTTCGCAATAACAGATGATGTTACTTTTGTACCTTCTTGACCGCCAAATGGTGAATCATTTACAGTTAAAGTAACTGACATTGTAGGTGGATCAATCGGCGTAGATTGTACCGGCTCGGTAACGCTTTCATCACATAAAGTATCAGATACTGAAGCATCTGTAATACCTGCAATTGAAATAATATCACCTGCAACAGCTTCTTCAACTGGTACACGTTCAACACCTGAGAATGTTTGTAATTTTGTTAATCTGCACTTCTCAACTTCCTCGCCCTTTAAGTTGATAGCTTTGATTGGCATATTAACTTTCGCCGTACCAGAAATTACACGACCAGTTAAAATTCTACCTAAGAATGGGTCACTTTCTAATAAAGTTGCTAAGAAAGTAAATGGTGCATCTTTATCCACTTTAGGCTCAGGAACGTGCTTACAAATTAAATCTAACATTGGCGTTAAATCTTTACGCTCATCATTATCTAAATCTTCAACGCACCAGCCATCTCTGCCTGAAGCGTACAGAACTGGGAAATCTAACTGATCTTCATCAGCGTCAAGTGATGCGAATAAATCAAATACTTCATCAAGTACATAATCAGGACGAGCATCAGATTTATCAATTTTATTGATAACTACCATAGGGCGCAAACCTTGCGCTAATGCTTTACCTAGTACAAATTTTGTTTGAGGCATAGGGCCTTCGGCAGCATCCGTTAATAAAATAACGCCGTCCGCCATTGAAAGTACACGTTCAACTTCACCACCGAAGTCCGCGTGACCTGGTGTATCGATAACGTTAATACGAATATCATTATATTTAATTGAAGTACATTTTGCTAAAATCGTGATACCACGTTCTTTCTCTAAATCGTTAGAGTCCATAACGCGTTCATCAACCGCTTGGTTACTACGGAATGTACCGCATTGAGCAAGTAACGAGTCGATCAGGGTAGTTTTACCATGGTCTACGTGGGCAATAATAGCTATATTACGAATTTCTTTCATGCCCCTTTAATAGGGCAACAAATATAATAGGCTATACTTAAATTTTAGGTAGTTGTAGCGTGTAACGAATAGCTAGGAAGCGAACCAGTAAGCCAGTTACAAAAACTATAGGAATATAGGTGTTCTCTGCCATGCCAATATAGTTTAGCCCGTACATACCAAGCCCTACAATTACCGCAACTGAACCATAGAAACCTGAGCGTAAAATTGCCGGCACTTCATTAACCAAAGTATCACGAAGTATACCACCACCTACGGCAGATATAAACGAGATTAAAATAACCGTAAAAAACTCTAATCCAGCCGCCATTGCGGCCTGCGCACCAGATATCGCGAATGCCACCAAACCTATAGTATCAGAGGCTCTAAAGATAAACGTACCTTCTAAATGATCTATAATATCTTTCTTACGTAAAAACTTAAAAACTATAATTATCGCTATAACCGCAGCATAAATATACTGAGTTTCTAGGAATACAGGCACGCGGTTAAGTAAAATATCACGAAATATACCGCCACCGGACGATGTAAGCAGTGCCATTATAAATATACCCATAATATCTAAATCTCGGCGCATACCCATAATTATACCACTCACCGCAAAGGCGATTGTTCCTAGGTAATTTGATATTAATAGATAATCCATAATTTCAATAATGGCAGTGAGGAAGGGATTCGAACCCTCGAAACTATTGCTAGTTTACACGCTTTCCAAGCGTGCGCCTTCGACCGCTCGGCCACCTCACTAGATTTCTAGGCTTTTAATAGTTGAAACACATCATAACTTCAATAGCCTAAAATAATGGAATGGTTACTTATAATAGCATATCTTTTGTTTTGCATTATTCTAATTGCAAAGTTCATAACCATTTTTACATGGGCGTTTACTAATCCGCCATCTATCCCATCGGATAGAAAATCTAGAGCTAAAATTGCTGAACTAATTGGAAAATATTCTAAAAATCCTAAAATTATATATGATTTAGGCTCTGGTTATGGCGATTTAGCATTCCATATTTCTAAAAAACATCCTTTATCTAAAATAATAGGTATAGAGCGCTTAGGTTATGCAATCTTTATATCGCGCGTAAAAAGAAAATTATTTGGCTATAAAAATGTTAATCTAATAAGGGGCGATTATTTCAAGCAAGATTACCAAGAGGCAGACGTAATTGTCGGTTTTTTCATTCAATCTATAATGGATAAGGTAGAGGAAAAACTAACGCCACTTAAAGGGAAAATACTTATTTCAAATAACTTCTACTTACCCAATATAGAGCCTTTAGAAGTCATAAAGATCCGTTACCTATTAAGCACGCGCAAAATATACGTTTATCGTTTTTGAGGGTCGGCAGGAATAGGATTATAATTTTCATCAACCGAAACAAAAATTATCTCACCTGTGGCAATAAGTTCTTTCTTATCAATGTTAATTGCCCATGCCTCAACTTCAGTAGTCAGTGACGTATTACCAACCTTTTTTAGAGTCGCATAAACTTCTAAAATATCACCAACGCGCGCTGGCTTATGAAATAGAAAATTATTAACCGCACGGGTAACTATCATAGCTTTACTATGCATTTTACAAAGGATAGTCGCACCGATATCCATTTGACCAAATATCCACCCACCAAAAACACCATGTTGAAAGTTTTTAGTATCATGCCCGCAAGATACTCGTAGCATTAATTCGCCCGAAGGCTCTTTGAAATCTTTAGTCATGTTTGCTTACCTTGCCATTCATTAATATCTCGCCAGCGTCGTTATACTTAATTTCTAGATCACCACCTTGTAATGAAAACTTAGCCCCATTTTTAGATGCAATGCCAAGTTCTACTGCGGTAGCAAATGCCGCGCATGCACCAGTACCACAAGCTTTGGTTTCCCCAACCCCACGCTCATTAACGCGTAATGCAAAATGATTCTCACCAAGCTTTTCAAATATTCCAACATTAACCCCTTCAGGGAAATCATCTTCATCAGCGCGTAAGTTTTTAGCTAATGTGTTAAGGTCGTATTTATTAATATTCGCCTGAGCAAAAGATATATGCGGATTACCCATGTCAACTTTAGCAAAATTGCTAGAAACTTCTGAAATCAAGGGTTTACCCATGTTAACTTCAACTTGCTCATCGTTAATTGAAGCTTCTAAAATACGCTCGTTAGTTTCAATGGTAACTTGTGCTTTACCCTGTAAATAAGCCACGCACCTAGTAGCATTGCCACACGCGTTACTGCATGAGCCATCCGAGTTAATAATGCGCATAAAAATATCAGCATTATCAGACTTGCTCAATAAAACTACGCCGTCTGCACCGCCAGTAGAGGTGTTTTTGCGATCGCATAACTCTACAGCTTCAGCTTGAGTTATTTCGACATCAGTAAAGATAAGGAAATCATTACCTAGCCCATCCATTTTAATATAATTATTCATAAACTATTTTCTCATTCTCGCCAATTAACCCTAAAGATTTACGAGCCTCTATCTCTAATTTAGTTTTATTCAGATTCTCTTCGGTTAAATCTTCAACTTTCTGTTCTAACTCTTCACGCTGAGATGTTAGTTCTTCGAGTTCTATCTGTTTAAGTTCCAAATCTTTGGTAATATTTTGATATTTTATTAACCCTTTTTCGCCCGTTGCTAAGTGATAGCCAAAATAAACTATTAAAAATAGGACAATTATATATTTTACGTATTTACTCAAAATGATTCGGTAACTATAAGAATAGCATGGCTATGGATATAGGTAAAATTTTATCAGAGCGAAGGCAAGAAAAATCGCTTACCATTCAAGAGGTGGTAAAGGCGATTAAAATTCGTGGTGTCTATATTCAGGCGCTGGAGGCTAATAATTTCCAAGAATTGCCAGGTGGTATATATACGGAAGGTTATTTAAGGCTATACGCTGAATATCTAGAGGCGGATGCAAATGCGTTAACTGAAACTTATAGAAATTCGATTTCTAATCAAATCCCTGTAGAAGAAAATTCTACTAATTCAGTAAACGAAACTCCAAATTATTCGGATACTACTCCAAGTAAACTTTTATTAATTTTCTGTTTAGCCCTAATTACAATTCTTGTAGTTATTAAAAATTATAATTCTCATAAAGAAGCTAACAAAGTTAAAGAGGCTCAAACTCTAGCAGAACGTTTAAATGAAATTATAGCATCTGATGATAAAGCAATAACGGTTTTATCTAATGCACAAAGTTTAGTTACTATTTTCGATTCATCTAAAATTTCTCAGCTAGATGGCAATGCAGAAATTATCTTCAGCTCTATTATGAAAGCAGGCGATAATTACAGCTTCGTTATCGAAAATGGAAGCTCGCCAGTTATCCAAACTGAAGATATTTCTAAGCTAGATATTTTCTTGGACGGCTACTTAGTTGGCGATATTAATAATTTAGAAGTTAATGATAAAGGTGTGGTTCTAGATGTTAACAAACTTCTATCTAATATTGAATTAGACTAATGACTCACAAGGTCAAAATATCAGACAATCTATATATTGGTGGCGACGCACCTGTTGCTATCCAAAGCATGACCAATACGGATACTGCCAATGCGGATGCCACAGTTAAGCAAATCATTGAACTGGCGGATGCTGGCTCCGAGTTGGTTAGAATTACCGTTAATAATGAAGATTCAGCCTCAAAAGTAGCTGAAATCAAGGCTTCTCTAATAGCTCAAGGCTATGGCGATGTTCCAATAGTCGGCGATTTTCACTATAATGGGCATACGCTTTTACAAAAATATCCGGATTGCGCTACCGTCCTTTCAAAATATCGCATAAATCCTGGGAATGTAGGTTTTGGCGAAAAGAAGGATAGGCAATTTTCTGAAATTATTGAAATAGCAAAAAACAATAATAAGCCAGTTCGTATTGGCGTTAATTGGGGCAGTTTGGACCAAGCCTTATCCCAAAAATTAATGGATCAATATGCAGGTAAAATGACTGCGGAAGAAATTGAACGCGAAGCAATTTTACAAAGCGCATTAATATCTGCTGAGCAGGCTGTAAAACTTGGATTACCAGAAGATAAAATCATAATTTCATGCAAGGTAAGTAAGGTAAATTCGCTAGTAAGCTTATACCGAGAACTTGCTAAACGTTGCGATTTCTCACTTCACTTAGGGCTAACGGAAGCAGGAATGGGAATAAAAGGCATAACAGCATCTGCTGCCGCATTAGGCATTTTATTAAATGAAGGCATTGGCGATACCATAAGAATATCCCTTACTCCTAAACCAGATGAGCCCCGCACTAATGAAGTTCAAGTTGCTAAAGAATTGCTACAATCTTTAGGTTTGCGTAGCTTCGCACCAGAAGTAACTGCTTGCCCCGGTTGTGGTAGAACTACAAGTGATTATTTCCAACATTTGGCGCTAGATATCGAAGGCTTTATTAAAGAACAAATGCCTATTTGGAAAACAAAATATAACGGCGTTGAAACTCTAAAACTTGCCGTAATGGGTTGCATTGTAAATGGCCCTGGGGAAAGTAAACATGCCGATATTGGTATATCATTACCCGGAACTGGCGAAGCGCCAACTGCCCCTGTATTTATTGATGGTAAAAAAGCTCATACTTTGCGCGGTGATAATATTGCTAACGAGTTTAAACAAATTCTAACCGACTACGTTAAACAGAAATACGCATAATCAGCTCTTCTAACTCGCTAGAATGTTTTTCAAAGCTAAGTACTTCCTTTGTTTCAGGATGTTCAAACTCAATAAAAAACGAGTGCAAGGCTTGCCTGTCGAATAAAGTTTCTCCATTGCGCCCGTAGGTTTTGTCGCCAATAAGTGGATTACGCTTATGCGCCATATGCACACGAATTTGGTGCGTACGCCCAGTTTCTAACTTACATTCAACTAGCGAATAACGCGCTTTATTTATCTGCTTTAGTGTGCGGTAATTAGTTAAAGCCTCGCGCCCACCACTTTGCACTATAGCCATTTTGGTTCTGTCCTTTGCACTGCGCGCAATATTAGCATTAACTTGCCCTAGCGGCGGCGTAACTAAACCATGCACTACGGCATGATACTTCCTTATTAATGTACGATTTTGTATCTGTTTCTGTAAATGGTAGTGCGACTTGTTATTAAACGCTACCACCATAAGCCCCGAAGTATCTTTATCTAAGCGGTGTACGATACCTAACCTGTCTTCGCCACCTCTATCCGCTAAATTTTTATATTTATAGAGTAGCGCATTAACCAAGGTGTCTTCATTATTACCCGCCCCAGGGTGGGTAGTTAACCCAGCCTGCTTATTTATAACGGCTAAATGCTCATCTTCATAAATAATATCTAATGGAATATCTTTCGGCGTTAAATCTAACGGCTCATTTTTAATTTCTATATTACAAGCAATCTCGTCATCATCTTGTAATTTATAGTTAGGCTTAACGGACGCGCCATTCACCAAAATATTGCCCGCCTTAACTTGTCCCTTTAATAGCTCGCGCGAATATTCATCATATTCTTTGGCTAAAAATGCATCTATTCGCGTTCCAACATTGTGATACTCTATTTTAAAATTTTTTTCCATTGACTTAAAGCCTACGTTTTATTAATAATACTAGTCCTTAACAAAGTACAGACATGAAAACGTCACAGAAAACATATTCAATGAAGTTAGGCGAAATCAAGAAAGATTGGTACGTAGTAGACGCTACCGACCTTATTCTTGGTAGAATGAGCAGTGAAATTGCTCTAATTTTACGTGGTAAAAACAAGCCTTCATACACACCTCACCTAGACATGGGTGACAACGTTATCGTTATTAACGCTGATAAAATAGCGTTAACTGGTAACAAAGTACAGGATAAGAAATATTACTGGCACACAGGTTACCCAGGTGGTATCCGTGAAATTAACGTTGAAAAGCAGTTAGAGAAAAAGCCAGAAAACGTTGTTAGAAAAGCGGTTGAGCGTATGATCTCTAGAAACCCTCTAGGTCGTCAGCAAATGAGAAATTTATACATTTATGCTGGTACTGACCACCCTCACGCAGCGCAACAGCCTAAGAATTTAGACATTGCTGCTAAAAACCCTAAGAACAAAAGAACTAAAAAGAACTAATAAAAGATATGATAGATATCCCTACAGAAGTTAAAGAAAATGCAGAAGCTACAGTTGAAACTCAAACAACTGAGAACGTAGCTAATGAAAACACACCTGAGCCTCGCGAAGCACAAATTGATGATCTTGGCAGAGCTTATGCTACTGGTCGTAGAAAAGATGCTACTGCAAGAGTTTGGGTTAAGAAAGGTTCTGGCGTTGTAACAGTTAACGGCAAGAAGATTGATGATTACTTCAAGCGTGCAGTACTAAGAATGGTACTTAACCAGCCATTTGAAGTAACTGGTTCTGAAAATGAGTTTGATGTAGTTTGTACAGTAACTGGCGGTGGTCTTTCTGGCCAAGCTGGTGCGGTAAAGCATGGTATTTCTCGAGCATTACAAAACTACAACCCTGAACTTCGCGCAGCTTTGAAGAAAGCTGGTTTCTTAACTCGTGATTCAAGAGTTGTAGAGCGTAAGAAATACGGTAAAGCGAAAGCTCGTCGTTCATTCCAGTTCTCGAAACGTTAAGCGATTTGTACATTGCATTATTTACAAAGCCTGCTTAATTTTAAGCAGGCTTTTTTATTATCTAAAGAAACTACATAAGACATAAGAATGACTAAAAAATTAAATACAGTAATCCTTGGTGCATCAGGCTACACAGGAATAGATTTATACAGATTGTTGCAAGGTCACCCTGAAGTTGAAGTTAAATATTTAGTAGGTGAATCTAGCTGTGGTAGAGACTTACAAGAACTTTATCCATCAACTATATCATGGGAAACTAACGGCTTAAAATGCGTTAAATTTGAAGAAGTTGATTTTACAAATATTGATATTGTATTTTCATGCTTACCACATGGTGTAGGGCAGAAGTTAATCTCTACATTACCAGAAAATATTCAAATTATTGACCTATCTGCCGATTACAGATTAAAAGATTTAAGCCAATTTGAAAAATATTATGGCAGTGCACATACTGCACCGGAACTTCAAGCAAAGGCAGTTTATGGCTTAACAGAAATCTATAAGGATAAAATTAAGGATGCTAAAATTATTGCCTGCCCTGGTTGTTATCCAACATCTATGTTGCTTCCACTTATTCCAATTAAAGATAAACTAACGGATGCCACAATTATTATTGATGCTAAATCAGGCATGACGGGCGCTGGTAGAAGCTTGCGCGTTGGTAATTTGTTCGTTGAAATGAATGATAATATTAAACCTTACGCCCTTTCGGGTAGACACAGACACAACAGCGAGCTAGCACAGGAACTAGAAGGTAGAAGCTTCAGCTTTAACCCTCAAATTATTCCAACATCTCGTGGTATACTATCTAATATCTATGTTGAATCTAAGGTTAGCATTGCGGAATTAAAGGAAACTTTAGCTGACTTTTATAAGGATTCGCCATTCATTATTATTCCTGAAGATGACCATTTACCATGCGTACGTGACGTTGCAGGCTCTAATTATGCAGTAATTAATGTATTTACTGATGAGCTTAACCCTAACCGCGCAGTTATAGTTTCTACTATTGATAACCTTATTAAAGGCTCAGCAGGGCAAGCGGTACAAAATATGAACATCAGATATGGCTTTGAAGAAACAACTGGTTTAAAAGACTTACCAAAATTTCCGTAAGCGGAAATGAGGGAACGAAGTAATAAAAACTCCTTCGTTCCCTCAATCCTTCTTTTTTTAAAAACACCCTTCCGCAAGTTTTCTAACTGTTAGATAAGCTAGGCATTATGCCAACGGAAAGAGAAACTTATCATCAATTTATCGAGCCTGAAGAATATGTAATATCTGGTACTCAGTCAGACATTATAGAGCTTTACGCCACTTCAATTTCAGGTTTACAAGTGCCAGCAGGACTTTCATCGGATGAAATTTCATTTGAAGGAAGCACAGACGGCACCAACTTTGCCCCACTTCATCATCCGCTAGAAGATACTTTAATAGCGGTAAAAAATTCAGGCCAAGCAGCTTGTTACCCACTTAATCCACACCATTTTTATCCGTGGAGATATGTACGCATTAACTTTAACAATCCAGAAAGCGGTGCTGTTGTAAAAGTAGCATTCTACAGAGTTTAGGTAACAAAATATGAGTTTACAGAACGACATATTGCTAATGTGGGGCACGGATTATCTTGTAGAAGAGATAGAAAATCGCCCCTGCCTAATAACGGATGAACAAGAAGATATTGTTACCGATGAGGGTATTTGTCTAATTTGGAATGAATAATTAACAAAGGTAGGAAATATCGATATTTCCAGATTTATATTGAAATATAATAGTAATTAGATGAACGAACAGGACAGAAGAGAAATAGATGCGCTTATACGGCGCGCCGTTAAGGATGGTCAAAAAGATGGCCTTAGAATGCTTGGGTTTAATTTAAATGAGCCACAAGAAATTCAGGCCGACCTTCAATATTTACGCAATATCCGCAACGGCACACGCGAACTGCGCCGTCATGTTATAAAGTCTACAATATGGGCGTTCATATGTTTTTTTGGCTATTTAGTTTGGGAATCAATAAAGGTAAAATTAAAGGGAGAATAATTTATGAGTGCAATAATAGGTTCAATAATTGGCTTCGTAGGAGCGGTAATACCAGATGTTTTTCGTCTAGTTCAAGAATCACGCGATAGAGCGCACGAACTCGCTATTTTCAAATTACAAATTGAACAGCAAAGGCAAGGTCATACTCAGCGCTTAGAAGAAATTAATGCCACGGCAGATATAAGCGAAGCGCGCACGATTTATAAAACTTATAATACTGGCGTTAAATGGGTCGATGCGCTTAACGGCACAGTGCGCCCAGTAATTGCCTACGCATTCTTTACATTATATGCGTGCGTTAAATTTACTACTGATACACCAATTTGGAGTACCGAGGATCAGGTGATCTTTGCAGGAATTATTTCATTCTACTTTGGTCAACGTGCCATGAATAAGATCAGAAAATAAATGAATATCTCACAAAATTGCATAGAGCTTATAAAGCAATTTGAAGGTTTTAGCTCAAATGTTTACCTAGATTCAGCGGGTTATAAAACCATCGGTTATGGGCATATGCTCAAAAAAGGTGAAGATTTTATAGAAATTTCAGTATCTCAAGCAGAAGCTCTATTGCTAAGCGATATTAAATGGGCTGAAGATTCAGTTAATAGAAATGTTAGTGTTCCCATTAGTCAAAACCAATTAGACGCGCTTACATCATTCACTTATAATGTAGGCTCAGGTGCATTACAACGCTCCACTTTGCGTAGAAAACTCAATAGGTATTCCTATAATGAAATTCCGAACGAAATCCTACGCTGGACAAAATCTGGTGGTAAAACTCTTCAAGGGCTCGTAAACAGACGCAAGGCTGAAGCCAGTCTTTTTCAAAATATTCTATAAAAAAGCTTATAAATCTTAAGCATTTTTTAACTTCTCTTTGTTAGTATTGTAATCGGTCCTACTCAAAACGGCTTTGGTCTGCCGTATACTTACACACACTAAGTTACACTGTGGCAACGCAACGTAACTAAAAATTATACGGAGAAACAGATGAAGTTGAATAATATTACGCTTGCGCTTGCGCTTTTATCATTAACACAGTTAAGCACTAATAATGCTTATGCTGCATGTACACCTGCATCACCCACTAACGGGCAAACAGTTACATGTACTGGAACAGATGAAACGGACGGAGTAATTTCAACAGCGACTGATTTAATTATAGATATAAACCCAGCCTCAGAAGTAAGAAATTCAGGTGGCCACGTTATTGACCTAAATACAGTTTCAGGAACAACAGTAATAAATGTAAATGGTGATATTATTACAACTACTGCAAATGGTATCTCAACTGAAGGTTCAAACTCATTATCAAAATTCGAAATTAATATAGGCTCAACGGGTAATATATCTGGTGGTGGTGGCGGTGGCCAACCAAACGAGGCAATTGATGGCAGTAACGCAGAAGAAACAGTAACCATAGAAGGTTCAGTAACAGGACCAATTAGATTAGATGGCGGAAATGACGAAGTTATCCTTAATGGTGGTACTATAAATGATGATATAGAAATGGGCAATGGATCAGACATTGTACGTCTGAATTCAGGGACTTTCAACGGAGATATAGACCTAAGTGCGGGTGATGATTTCTTATTTATTAATGCACTAGGCTTTACAACATTACCAACAACTCAAATCGATGGTGGTGTTAATTCTACAAATGGTGTTGATACGCTAGAAATATTCGGTGATTCATTCACTTTTGATAATACAGCTAATAACTTCGAAAAATTCGTATTTAACCCAGGTGCAGGTAATACGGCTACTATTGGTGCGGGCACATATAATGCTGATGAATTTGAACTTTCATCAGGCACGTTAGATATGACTAACCCTGCAAGCCAGCTTGAAGGTGCGTTATTAATAACAAATACGGCTGAACAATTGGATAATGGCGGTACATTATTTAATGCAATTGGTAACTCAATATTAGTAGATGTTGATGGTTTTGTAATAAATAACGTTGCTGGCGGTGAAATTGCAGCAAATAATGGTGTTGCAATAGATGTAGCAAACGATGCATCAGTAACTATCGTAAATGATGGTATCATTCGTGGTACAACAAACTCTATCCGCTCAACTGATGGTGATATTCACTTAACAGTAACTAACGGCGGTGTAGTTCGTGGCGATATTGCTCTTGATGGTGGCGATAATACAGTAATTCTAGAAAATGGTGGCTCAATTGAAGACGATATACAGCTAGGTGAAGGCACAAATACTTTAGATATCGATGATACTTTCACAGGTAATACAACATTTGGCAATGGTGATGATGTATTAATTATCAGAGAAGATGGTGATTTAGCATCATTAACTGAAATTGATCTTGGTAATGGCGATAACACACTAACAGTAGAGGGTGACCTTAATGCTGATGTAACAATGGGCACAGGCGATGACCAAGTAAATATCTTCTTAGATACCGCAACAATTGGTGCTGGCGTAGATATTGACTCAGGTTCAGGTACAGATGAAATTAATTATGTAAGCACAGGTACAAATACGATTGACCTTGCTTCAGTAATAGAGTTCGAACAATTAGGGCTAGATGGCGGTGGTGCATATACTTTAATTAATGATGATGATACGGCATTAGAAGATATTAATTTAACTAACACATCTTTAGTAACAATAGCCTCATCTGCTATAATTGACGCAGACATTAATGGCTCAGCAAACGCAGATACAATAACATCTGAAGGTACAGTAAATGGCGATATTATGTTAGGTGCTGGCTCAGACACATTAAACTATAATGATGGCGATATTACAGGCACAATAGATTTCGGTGCGGATGATGATAATTTCAACGTAAACCTTGATAATGTAAGCATCTCAGGCGGTATTGACGGTGGCGCAGGCACAAATGATGTTGCAACATTAACATCATCAACAGATGAAACTATTAGCGGTTCAATTAATGGCTTTGAAGATTTAACATTAGTTGGAGATCAAGAATTTACCTTTGCAGGTAACGTAACAGCAGATGATATTACCTTAGATACAGCAACTGATTTAACAATAAATTCAGGTACGACAACCACTGCTACAAACGTTTTAGGTGACTCTGGTGTAAATATTTTAACAGTAGATGGTAATTTAAATGCAGATGTTGATTTAGGTGCAGATGACGACGTATTTAATATCGACCTTGATACTGGTTCTTATACAGGAACAGCAGATGGTGGCTTAGGTGCAAATGATATTTTACGTGCGGATGCTTCTGCGGGTAATGCGACATTCACACCAACAAATACTATTCGCTTTGAAACTTTAGACCTAACAGGTGATAATGAAATCACAGTTGCGGGCACAAATACATTCGAAGATGTAACATTAGATGCTGACACTGACTTAGAAATAGCTTCAGGCTCATCATTAACTGTAACAAACGATATTACCGGCGATACCGGTTCAAACGATATTACTATTGGCGGTACAATTAATGGTAATATTGACCAAGCTGCAGGTGATGATAAATTAACTATCGACCTTGATACAGCATCTTTCACTGGCACAGCAGATGGTGGTGCGGGTACAGATACTGTAGAATACGCATCTACTTCAAACCAAACTTTATCATCAACGTTAAGCAATTATGAAGCGCTAGAACTATCTGGAAACAGCGAGTTCACATTGGATATGAGCACTTCATTTGATACAATTACATTAGATGATGCAACGGATGTTATAATTGATTCAGCTGAAGTAGTTTCAACAACCTCAGGGCTTGTTGGCGATACAGGAAATAATAAAGTAACAGTTGAGGGTACTTTAAATTCATCAGTTGCGTTAGGCTTAGGCGATGATGAAATGGTTATCAACCTTGATACTGGTGCGTTTACAAACACGGCAGATGGTGGTGCAGGCGGTAATGATACACTAACTTATAACGCTTCAACTGCTCAAACATTAATAGGTGCAACAGGTACTAACTTTGAAACTTTAGACCTTACCGGCGACTCAGAATACACTCTTGGCGGTACATTCGCTTATGATGATATTACATTAGATGGTGATACTGATGCTGTTTTAGATAACAGTTTCTCATCAACGGCTGATATTACAGGTGATACTGGCGTGAATGACATTACCTTAGAAGGTACTTATTCAGGCAATATTGATCAAGATGCAGGTAATGACACGCTTACAATTGACCTAGACCAAGCTAACTTTACGGGTAATGCAGATGGTGGAGCAGGTACGGACACAGTTGAATATACTTCAAGCACTGATCAAACTATTTCATCTACGTTATCAAACTATGAAAACACTACACTTTCAGGGGATGTTACATATTCTACAGGCGCAGATATTACTACTGATACGCTAACTTTAACTAACGCTACAGACCTTACTATCAATAATGGCAACACTGTAACAGCGACAGATTTAAACGGCGATTCTGATATTAATATTGTAACTGTAAACGGCGACCTAAACGCAAATGTTGACCTTGGCGCAGCTAATGACGAATTTATTTTAGATCTTGATACAGGTTCTTATACAGGTTCAAATGATGGTGGTGCAGGTACGGATATTGCGCGTATTAATTCTGACAATGCTGACGCAACTGTAACTCCAACAAACTTTACTAACTACGAAACTTTAGACCTAACAGGTGATAATAAAATCACTGTCGGTGGTGCTAATACATTCGATGATATAACTCTTGATGGCAATACTGATTTAGAGGTAGCGGCAGGTTCATCATTAACAGCTAATAACGCAATTACGGGCGACACTGGCGAAAATGATATTACAATTGCTGGCACAGTAAGCGGTGCAATTGACCAAGGTGCAGGCGATGACACGTTAACTATCAACCTTGATACAGGTTCTTATACTGGTGCAGCAGATGGTGGCGCAGGTACAGATACTATTGAATATACCTCTGCAGCGGATCAAACAATCACTTCAACTTTCGCTAACTATGAATCTTTAGGTGTAGCGGGTGATAGTGAATTTACGTTAGATATGACATCTAGCTTCACGGATATTTCAATTGATGATAATACGGATTTAGTTATCGCAAGCGGTGCAGACATTACAGCAACTTCTGGCGTAACGGCAGATGGTGGCGACAATACATTAACTATTGAAGGTGCACTTTCAGGTGATGTTGATTTAGGTTCTGGCGATGATATTGCAATTATTGACCTAGATACGGCAACTTATTCTGACAATTTAGATGGTCAAGGCGGTGACGATACTATCACTTACCAAGCAACTTCAGCACAAAATATTGATGGCGATAAAGTAGATAATTTTGAAACAATGAATCTTGATGGAGATACTATTTTCACGCTACAAAATTCATTCGATGAAGATGATATTAATCTAACAAACGAAGCAGATGTAACAACTAATGCTACAACTAATATTACTGCAGATATTACTGGCGATAACGGCGTAAATGACCTTGTTATTAATGGTGGTACTATTTCGGGTGACATTAACTTAGGCGATGATGACGACACTATTGCTTATAATAATGGTACGCTTTCAGGTGCAATTGATATGGGTGCAGGTGATGACACTTTCACAGCCAATCTTGATAATGTAACGCTTCCTTCGAATATTTCTGGCGGTGCGGGTACGAATGATGACTTAACTTTAACGGCATCATCTAATCAAGTGCTAATGAGCCAAGTTACAGACTTTGAAAACATGACTCTTGCTGGTGATGTTTTATACACAACTGGTGACGATATTACAGTTGATAACCTAACATTAGACACTGATACAGACTTTACTATCGCAGCAAATGATACTGTAACAGTTACTAACTTAAACGGCGATACGGGTGCTAATGATTTAACAGTAAACGGCGACCTTTCTGCAACATTAACTGACCTTTTAGGTGGTGATGATACGTTAACAATTGATTTAGATACTGCGACTGTTTCAGGCAACTTTGAAGGTGGTGCAGGTGGTAATGATACGCTAACAATTGATAATAGCTCAGACCATACATTAACAGCAACTCAATATACAGAATTTGAAGAGTTGAACTTATCTGGTGGTTCTGAAGTAACTTACAGCGGTAATGATGATGCTGAATTAACTGATATTAACTTAGTAAATGATACAGACCTAAACGTAGCTAATGGTTCAGTAATTGATGCGAATATTACTGGTGATACTTCATCTGAAGATATTACAATTGCAGGTACAGTAAACGGCGATATTGACCAAGGTTCAGGAAATGACCAATTAACTATCGACCTAGATACGGCTGTTCTAGCTGGTTCAGCTGATGGTGGCGCAGGTACGGACACTGTAGAATATACATCTACTTCTGACCAAACTCTAACCTCTACTTTAGCTAATTACGAAAACTTAAATTTAGCGGGCGACATTGAATATACTACCGGTGCAGACATTACTGCTGATGATATTACAATGGTTCAAGATACGGACTTAACCATTTCAGCAGGCGATACTGTAACAGCAAATAATATATTAATGGGTGATTCAGGTGTTAACGAGTTAACTGTTGATGGTACATTAGCAGGTGATTTTGACCTTAAACAAGGTGATGATATTTTTAATATTAATCTAGACACGGCAACTTTCGCTGATAATGCAGATGGCGGCGCAGGTACAGATATTGCTAACTATACAGCAACTTCTGCTCAAACTCTTGATGGTGATTTAATTGATAATTTCGAAACGCTAAACCTTAATGGCGACGACACTTATACATTAACTAACAGCTTCACTGAAGATGATATTAACCTTGTAGCAGATACGAATGCAATTGTGGATACTACCGCAAATATTTCATCTAATATTACAGGTGATTCAGGTGTTAATGATATTACTTTAAACGGTACAATGTCTGGCGATATAGCTCAGAATTCAGGTGACGATACATTAACTATCGACCTTGATACAGCCAACTTCACAGGCTCAGCTGATGGTGGTGCGGGTACGGATACTTTAGGCTTTAATTCATCAAGCGATGTTACAACTAACTTAAGCGCATCAGACTTTACTTCATATGAAAACGTAAACCTTGATGGCGATGTTTTATACACAGTACAAGGCACTAATAGTACTATTGATACATTAACTCTAGTAGGCGCAACAGATGCTGTAATTGATGATAATGCAAATATTACGCTAGCAACTGGCTTAAATGGTGATTCAGGTATAAACGAGCTTACTATTAATGGTACTTTAGGTGGCGATATAGACCTACTAGCAGCAGATGACATTCTTAATATTAATTACGATAATGCTACATTTACGGACACTGCAAAAGGTGGTGCGGGCGATAATGATATCCTAAATATCGATAGCTCATCAGATATGAATATTGATCAAGCTGATTTCACGGAATTTGAAGAAATAAACCTTTCAGGCGCTTCAGAATTTACATTAACAGGTGATGATGATGCTGAATTAGCTAATCTTAATTTACTTTCAGATACAAGCCTTGTTGTAGATGCAACTGGCACAGTTGATGCTGATATTACAGGTACTACTGGCGAAGAAAATGTAACTATCGCAGGTACAGTAAATGGTGATATCGACCAAGGCGCAGGCGATGACCGCTTATTAATTGATGTTGATACTGGCGGTACATTAACAGGTTTAGCTGATGGTGGTGCGGGTACAGATACAGTAGGTATTTCATCTGCTGGTGTACAAACTGTAACTGCGGGTGCGGCAGGCTTTACTAACTATGAAGGTATTGCAGTTGGTGGCGGTGGTGACTTCACTATCACAGGTACAGACCCAACAGTTGAAGCTATTACAATTTCAGATGCTGGCACAGATGTTCTATTAGATAACACTACAGATTTCACTGCAGATGTAACTGGTGACACTGACGTTCAAACTTTAGAACTAGATGGTAAATTAACAGGTACAGTAGATTTACGTCAAGGCGATGACATATTCACTTTAGACTATGTTGATGGCGCAGACTTCACAGGCACAGCAGATGGTGGCGCTGATAACGATACTCTAGTAGTTAAAAACAATGCAGACAGAACTATCAATACAGATGATTACGTTCGTTTTGAAACTCTAGATCTTGATGGTGATGCAGAATTTACATTAACAGGTAATGACCCTGATTTTGATACTGCAAATCTGGTTAATGATGCTGACTTAGTAATCGCTAACGGCGCAGATATTACTTTAGATGTAAATGGTAATGACGCCACTGAAGATACCTTAACAGTTTTAGGTACTTTAACGGGTGATGTTGCGTTAGGCGACATGGATGATGAAATGAAACTAGACCTAAACACTGGCGCATTTACAGGCTCAGCTGATGGTGGCGCGGGTATTGATACTTTCACAGTTATTTCAGCAACAGATAATACAATTAATGCTTCAGTTGCTAACTTCGAAAATTTAGGTTTAGAAGGCGATGCAACTTTCACAACGGGTGCAGATATCAATGTTGATCAGATAATTCAAGATGGCGATACTAACTTTGTAATTGATGATACAGTGACGGCAACAATCGTAGGTGACACAGGTTCAAACGACTTAACAGTTAATATGGATACTGGCCTATTAATTGGTACGGCAGATGGTGGCGCAGGCACAGATGTTTTAACATTCAACTCTGCAGCGGATCAAACATTAAACACAAATGACTACACTAATTATGAAACATTGAATTTAGTAGGCGACCAAACGTACACAGTTGAAACTGCAACATTCGATGACATCTTATTAGACAATAATACAGATCTTCTAGTAGATTCATTTGAAACTCTTACAGGCGATGTAACAGCTGCAGGTGGCGACAATATAATCACAGTTGGCGGTACTATTACAGGTAACGTTGACCAAGGCGCAGGTAACGATATTCTAGCATTTGATCTTGATTCAAGTGGTACAGTAACAGGCCTTTCTGATGGTGGTGCAGGTTCAGATACTATCCGCTATATTTCAACATCAACTGAAACAATTGATGTTAGCCCAACGGCAGTAACATCTTACGAAAACTTAGATTTACAAGGTAACGTTGACTACACATTAGATGGTACAAACACATTTGATGATATCACTACAGACGTTTCAACTGACTTAACAATTGCTACAGGCTCAAACTTAACTGCTAACAATAATATTACTGCAGGCACAGGCGACACAGACTTTATAGTAGATGCTGGCGCAACAGTTACAGCAGATGAAATTGACCTTCAAGAAGGTGTTAACAATGCAACAATTAACGGCGTAGTAAACTCAGATATTATTGGTGGTGCTAACCGCGATATCTTTACCTTAGCTCCGGGTTCAGCGGTAACGGGTAACCTTGATTTTGAAGGTGATGATGATGTTCTTAACCTTGCTGATCCGGCAGCCTTTACAGGTGTTGCAGATGGTGGCGCAGGTACTGATACTCTGGATGTAACTTCTGCATCTCCAGTAACTATTGATACGGATAACTTCCCTAATTTTGAAACTATGGACCTTGATGGTGCAACTACTTTCACTGTAGCAGGTACTGATCCTAATTTTGATACAGCTAACCTATTAAATGATGCTGATATGATTATAGCACCAACTGCTATCACTACACTAGATATTCTAGGTGATGCTACAGATAATATCTTAACTATAGATGGCGCTAATAATGGAGATATAGACTTAGGTGATGGTCAGAATGAAATCATTGTTAATGGCTCATTAAATGGCGATATTGATACTGGCACAGGCGACGATATCTTAACTATCCCGAACGGTATTTACAGTGGTGATGCAGACTTATCTACTGGTGATAATACAATCAATTTAGGTGGTAATCTAATTGGTACTATAGTAACCGGTGACGATGACGACATTTTAAATTCAACTGGAGGTGTTGTTTCAGGAACTATAGATTTAGCGGGTGGTGATAACGGCATTAATGGCCCTATTACTAACGCTGGTGAAATCATCTCAGATACTCCACTAGATATTAACGGCAACTACACGCAAGCACCAACTGGTCAACTTACATTTGAAGTTCAATCAGATGATCCTAATTCAACAGGTGTAACAGGTGTAACCAACCCATTAACAATTACAGGTGACGCAGATTTAGCAGGTACATTTGTTGTTAATAACCAAGCTGGTGACGACCCTGTAAACTTCATCTTAGGTGAAACTTATGACATCTTAACAGCTACAGGTACAATTACTGATAACGGTCTAAGCTTTGTGCTTCCAACTATTACAGACCCTACGCTTGGTTTCCAAACTAACATTACTGGCAATCTAGTTCAACTAGAAGTAATTTCTCAGTTGCTTGGTTGTGGTGGTTCAAACTTACCAGCAAACACGCAAGCTATTTGTGACGCTATTAATGCCCAAATAGCTTCAGGCAATGCAACAGGCGCTCAAACTGCAGCAATTAATGACCTTAATGGTCATGTAAATACTACAGGTAACTTTGCGGCAATGGATGCTGCAGGTGCTGAAGGCTATTTCGCTGCATTAGGTGGCTTAACTAGCTCAGCTTCAGCATTTAATAAGCTATTCCATGATAGACAAGTAAACTTACGCCATGTTGAAATTTACGAGCGTGAAGTATATGGCAATCCATCAAACAAGAAAGATGATGAAACTGATTGCGGTGCATATGGCCACGCATATGGTAATAAATTCTCTATGTCTAACGACCCTGATAATGGTTGGAAAGGTTATGAATCTACCACAGCAGGTTTAGCCGGTGGTGTAGACTGTTACACAGAAGATTACATGTTCGGTGGTGCTTTAGGCCTATCACAAACATCTACGGAATCAGAACTTCCACTAGAAAATGATGCTCTTAACGTACATGCGGCAGCTTATGGTGCATTATGGCATGATAGCTGGCACTTAGGTGGTATGTTATCATACACGCACGCTATGAACGAAGCTACTCGTGAAGTAACTACAGGTTCTACAAGCACAGCAACATCTGAATTTAATGGTTCAGCAATTTCAGCTAAAATTGAAGGTGGCTTCGACTACACCTCAACAGCTTATAATGTGCGTCCATTCGTTGCTGCTGAATATCAAATGTTATCAACTGAGGATATTACAGAAACTGGTGCTGGTGCATTAGATATCTCAGTAGATGGCTTTGATACGGATAGAATGTTTGCAACTGCAGGTGTTCGCCTAGAAGCTGATATTATCTCAACGGATGATACTATCTTCGTACCATACTTTGAAGGTGCATATATCAATGAAATCTCTGAGATGGATAGAAACATAAGCGCTACAATTTTAGATCAAAATGTTACTATGCAAGGTATCGACACTCCTGAGCATAGATGGAACCTAGGCGTAGGCTTTAACTCTAACCTATTCGGCGATGATGGCATTAATAACCACCAGTTCTATGGCGGTTACGATTACGAGTTAGGTATGGATGATAATGAATCTGAGAACCACCATGTTCGTGCTGGTTACAGATATAATTTCTAAGTCAAAACGAAGTAATACTGAATAGTATATTTTATCACGCTTATAATAACTAACAGTAGAAGAGGGGCTAAATCTATAGCCCCAATTCTAGGTACAAAGCGTGTTACATATTCTAAAGGCACGCCAATTATTTTATATAAGCCTGTTCCAATACGATATAATTTAGGCTTATAATCAGCAAATATTTCAAGGCTCATTATTATAGACACAATAACGTAGGCAATCACTAGCCAGCTAAAAATATCTAATAATAGTAAAAATGTATAAATTATTGGGTGCATATTAATCCTCTTTAACAGGTTCAGGAACAAGCGTTATTGGACATTGAATCTCATTACCAAGCGCTAATATAAGCTCTGGCAAAATTGAACCGCCATTACTTTCTCTATCAATTCCTAAAAATATATAATCATAATTACCGGTTTCTGCAACATCTACAATCTTCTCAACAGGATTGCCTTGTTCAATCACAGGCTTAACACTAACGCCAATATCAATTAGAATTTCCTTAGCATATTCTTTGCATAGCTTCTCAGCATCATCTAAGTTTTCTTCCATTATAAAGTCTGATACGGAGAACATCATATCCGTTTGTTCAACAGGCTCTACTACACATAAAGCATCAAGCGCGGCATTATGTTCCTTAGCATATTCAGATGCAAAAATAAGCGCATTCTTAGAATGCTCAGACGAGTTAACACAAACCAATATTTTATCCTTTTTCTTAATCATAGTAATCGCCTATCTCCTCATAAATCTGTTAGCTAACCAGCCAAAAATTACGGCCATTAAAATACAAACTAAACCATATATATATTTCTGTTGATGCGCCAAGTCATACATAAATGCATCAAAGCCACTCTTCTTAACTTCAACAGGAATTATCTGCATTGAAGAAACTGTACCACTATCAAACAGATAAATTTCTACCGCATAAATACCGCGCTCTAAATTATCAGGAAAGTTTATTTGAGACCTGAATAACGGGTCAAAACCTAAATTAACTTCTCCAATTTCAGTATTATACAAACCACTCTCAACTTGGTTCTTTGTAAATGCAGTTCTAAACTCGTTAAGCTCTTTATATTCAAAATCAGAAACTAAATTAATCTTATCAAGTTTGAGCTCTAGCGCATTAAGTAATTCGTCATTTCTAATATCTTCTAACTTACTGCTAGACCATAACGCAAATAAACTAGGTACATCATAAAATTCAGCCGAATCTTTGTTCGCCCAAATGCCTGCCGTGCGCTCCTTTTTACGAACTGCATAATCTCTAGATGGCCCCCTAAGCGCCACTAATATACGACCAGGATCATTACGATAACCATATAAAAGTACATCAATTCCACTGAAATCAGAATCAATATGAATCTCATGCAAGCCTAAATCTGCAATTATAGGTTCTGCCTTAAGATTCCCAGAAATCAGGGCTATACAAAGCAATATGTACTTAAAAACACTCTTCAACCTATTAGCTCCTCAATTGAGTATAAATTATCTGGCTCAAGGAATAAGCCAATGCCAAGCTTGGTACATACTGCCAATACAATTACTGCTAGTATAATACGTAAGTTCTCTGCCTTTAATTTTGCTCCAATGCGTGAGCCAAATTGTGCCCCAACTACTGCACCAATTATTAAAATTACCGCTAATAGCATATCAACCGATTGTGTAGATGTTGCATGTAAGAATGTTACAAGTGCGGTAGTAAATATTATCTGGAATAAAGACGTTCCAACTACAACGCTGGTCGGCATTCCTAATAAATAGATCATTGCTGGTATCATAACGAAGCCACCACCAATACCCATTAGTGAAACCATTATACCCGCAAGAACACCAACAATTACCGGCAATAATGCAGATATTGTTAGTTCACTTTTAGGAAAGTAAATCTTAAACGGCAATGGCAATGAACGAATCTTTTCACCTAAACTGCGCTTTTCTTTTCTTATCTTACGACTTTCTTTTTTAGTAAGTTTCCTGCGCCCTTTAATCAGCGTAGTTAGTGACTCAATAAACATTACTGTACCAATAAACCCTAAGAAAACCACATAACTTAATGATATCACCACATCAATTAGCCCCAGAGTTTGAAGCATCTTAAACATCCAAATACCTAGAACCGCGCCAATTAACCCACCTACCAGCATTAGCCCGCCCATGAGTATATCTACATTTCGCCGATACCAATGTGAAAGGAATCCAGAAACGGAACTCGCTATAATTTGATTAGTAGATGTTGCCACCGCAACTGCCGGCGGTACGCCAATAAAAATTAAAATAGGAGTGATTAAGAAACCACCACCAATACCAAACATTCCTGCCAAAATTCCACCAATTCCACCTAATGCAATCAAGAAGAAAATGTTAATCGGTAATTCCGCTATTGGTAAATAGATAGTCATGTTTGCGTTGTATAGACTTTATAAGTCAATTTTTTGGCCAACCTCTAACCCAACTAAATTTGCGATACCTTGATTAACTTCAATCACATATTTTATTACCTCACCAGAAGGAATATAAGTTTCATCCATCGGCTTACCTTGAGATATTCTTTTAATAATCTTGTCCTCGCCTACAAAAATAATATCCAGCGGAATGTAAGTATTTTTCATCCAGAAACTAACCTTTTGTGGGTTCTTATAAATAAAGATCATTCCTTTTTCTTTAGGCATAGATTTTTTATACATAAGTCCACGTGCTTGTTCAGCTGGGTTATCAGCAATATCTGCTGTAATTTCAAGCTCACCTAATTTTATAGACATTATATCAGGGTTACTTGCGCGCACCTGCCAAATGGCAACAACAAGAATAGCCACAAAAAAGGCACTTCCGAATATTTTGAAAATTCGCATAAAGTAATTTATAGATTAACCAATTGATAAATGGCAACAACTAATAATTTACAAATTACCTTAATTGAACAATCCCAAGCGCAGAAGGAAGTTACCGCTAATGAGGCCTTCTCTCGCATAGAGGCTTTAATAAATAATTGCGCTATAGAGCGCGGGATAACTACCCCGCCAGCATCACCTTCAGAAGGCGATTTATACTTAATCGGTTCAGGTGCATCTGGCTTGTGGGCTGGTAATGATAATAATATCGCCTATTTTAATCAGATTTGGCGCTATATTACCCCGCGTGAAGGTGCTTTAATATACGTAAAATCAGAAAATGCAGTTTATCGCTATGATGGGTCATATTGGCTGAAGTCAGGCTCTAAGCAGGTAGAAACCTTATCCGCTAACCATTTAACAACCTATGGCGACATTAATAAATTATATAAGGTTTATTCAGGCATAGATATTACTATCCAAAACGATAGCTCAGTATTTTTTCCAACGGGTTCAGAAATTGAATTTGTACAGTTCGATGTTAACCCAATCACCTTTGTAGAAGATGCTGGAGTAACAATTTTATCTGAAGGTGGTGCACTTACCACTATTTCTCAAAATCAGCACGTTAAACTAACGAAACTTGAAGGAAATCTATGGCTAATGAAATAAAGTTATATGTTTAATTACTCCAAGGTCCAGCAGACAATATCCAATTGCCAATCTCAGATGGGCTTTTAGATTCCAATTCTGGACGAGAAGCAAATATATATGGAGTAGCTTGATTAAAAAACTGCACTTTTTTTTCCATTTTACTATTAAACTCTTCGGGAGGAATAATAATTAGCATATCATTATCTCTTCTTTTAAATTCTATCTTGGAATCAAATAGAAAATCACAGAATGTATTAAATGTTAATCCAATAGCCTCTCTTCGCGGATGATGAGGCGTTACAGAAATACACGCGGAACCATTATGTACTACCTGAGTATCAAATCCGTGTTCTCTAGATAGAGAGCTTAGAATATCTTGCATAGTAACGGCCATAGCTACATTATACATATTTTTTATACTCAATCAAACTATATAAAAACAAAATCTCAAAACCTTGTAGTTAAGTAATAACATGGTATTTTCCTGCCATGTTTGAAACTAATGAATATCTTTCTTCTAATGCGTGGGTTTTTCAAGAGGCTAAAAAGCTAAAGGCCAAGGTAGAAGGCTTAGGCAAGAAAGAGGTGATCTTTGAAACCGGTTATGGCCCTTCAGGCTTGCCGCATATTGGCACATTCGCAGAAGTATTCCGTACCACATTAGTTCGCCAAGCATTTGAAAGAATATCTGATATTCCAACTAGACTTATTGCCTTCTCAGATGATATGGACGGGTTACGCAAAGTGCCTGATAATCTACCTAATCAAGAGATGATCGCTGAAAACTTAGGTAAGCCGTTAACTAATATTCCAGACCCTTTCGGTACGCATGATTCATTCGGTGCGCACATGAATAACCGCCTAAAAGAGTTCTTAGATTCTTACAGTTTTGAGTATGAATTTAAAAGCTCTACCGAATGCTACAAAAATGGTGAGTTCAACGATGCCTTACTTTCGGTATTAAAAAATTACGATAAAGTAATGGCAATTATTCTGCCAACTATCGGGCAGGAGCGTCAAGAAACTTACTCTCCATTCTTACCAATATCCCCTGAAACCGGTGTTGTTTTACAAGTTCCATGCGAAGTAGTTTCAGAAACGGAAATTAAATTCCAAGCAGAATCTGGTGAATATTATACAGTTCCAGTAACCGATGGTAATACTAAACTTCAATGGAAGCCGGACTGGGGTATGAGATGGGCGGCACTTGGCGTTGATTATGAAATGCACGGTAAAGACCTTACACCATCAGCTGCACTTTCAGCGCAAATATGTAAGGCCATAGGCGGTAAAACCCCGCTAAATTATATTTATGAAATGTTCCTAGATGGCGAAGGGCAGAAGATTTCAAAATCTAAAGGTAATGGGCTATCTATCGAAGAATGGCTGAAATACGGCACTAAGGAGAGCTTGGGTAACTACTTATTTGCTAACCCGCGCAAGGCGCGTAAATTATATTTCGCTGAAATTGCAAAGTCGGTAGATGAATATTTAACTCATGTTGAAAAATATGACTCACTAGAGAATGATAAAAAACTGCAAAGCCCAGCTTTCCATATTCATAATGGCAATATCCCTGTGGAGCGCGCGCAAGTTTCATATTCGCTACTAGTAAATCTAGCATCAGCTTGTAACCCAGAGCAGCCAGAGGTACTTTACGGCTTTATCGAGAAATATACAGGTGTTGAAGTTAATGATTCTACTAAGAAACTGGCAGAATACGCGCTTAATTACTATAATGATTTTGTTAAACCTCATAAGCAGTTCAAAACCCCTGATTCTAAGGAGAAATCAGCTATTCTTGAACTTAAAACTTCCTTACAAAACATAGCAGAAGATGCAGATATCCAAACGGAAGTATTCACTGTTGGTAAAAACAATGAATACGAAAACTTGCGTGATTGGTTCAAATTATTATACGAAGTTCTGCTAGGTCAAAGCCAAGGGCCAAGAATGGGTAGTTTCATCTCCCTTTTCGGCAAGGACAATATGATTAAACTTATTGAAGATAAAGTTGCTTGATAAAGAATTAAGCACAAACTATAAAAGCAAGCAATTATGGCAGGAAAAGCATACGAAATTATTGATCACGAATACGACGTTGTAGTAGTTGGCGCGGGTGGCGCTGGCTTACGTGCAACGCTTGGCATGGTAGAGAAGGGCTTAAAAACGGCTTGTATCTCAAAAGTATTCCCAACGCGCTCGCACACTGTAGCAGCTCAAGGCGGAATATCTGCTGCACTTGGTAACATGAGCGAAGACGATTGGCGCTGGCACATGTACGATACTGTAAAAGGTTCGGACTGGTTAGGCGACCAAGACGCAATTGAATATATGTGTAAAAACGCACCGCAAGCTGTAATTGAGCTTGAGCATTATGGTGTGCCATTCTCGCGTACTGAAGAAGGTAAAATTTACCAGCGCCCATTCGGCGGCATGACAACGCAATACGGCGAAGGCCCATCAGCGGTTAGAACTTGCGCCGCAGCAGACAGAACAGGTCACTCAATTTTACACACGCTTTATCAGCAATCATTAAAGCATAAGGCGGAATTCTTTATCGAATATTTCGTAATCGATTTATTAATAGAAGATGGCCAATGCTACGGCTGTGTAGCAATTAACATGGATGACGGCTCAATCCACCGCTTCCGCGGTCACGAAACTGTGTTAGCTACAGGCGGTTACGGTAGAGCTTACTTCTCATGCACATCTGCCCATACTTGTACCGGCGATGGCGGCGGTATGGTTGCTCGTGCTGGCTTACCATTACAGGATATGGAGTTCGTACAATTCCACCCAACAGGCGTATATGGCTCAGGCTGTTTAATAACCGAAGGCGCACGCGGTGAAGGCGGTATTTTAAGAAATTCAGAGGGCGAACGCTTCATGGAACGTTATGCCCCTAACGCTAAGGATTTAGCATCGCGCGACGTTGTTTCACGTTCAATGACTATTGAAATTAATGAAGGTCGTGGCGTAGGTAAAGGCGGCGATCATATATTCTTGCACCTAGACCATCTAGACCCCGCAATTATTAATAAGCGCTTACCAGGTATTGCTGAAACAGCAAAAGTATTCGCTGGTGTTGATGTTACTAAAGACCCTATCCCTGTTATTCCAACGGTTCACTATAACATGGGTGGCGTACCGACTAACCTAAATTGCGAAGTATTATCAGACGGTAAAGAAACCGTTCTTGAAGGCTTAATGGCTATCGGCGAAGCTGGTTGTATTTCAGTACATGGCGCTAACCGCCTGGGCTCAAACTCATTGTTAGACCTTGTAGTATTTGGCCGCGCAGCAGCTATTAGAGCCGCTGAGAAAATTAAAGCCGGTAAGGCTCACAAGAAAATCAAAGCTGGCACAACTAATTTCGCACTAGATAGATTCGATAAGATTCGCTTCAACAAGGGTGACCAGTCAGTTGCTGAACTTCGTGATAATATGCAAGCGACAATGCAAAAACATTCTGCTGTATTCCGCGATGAAGCTTCAATGTCCGAAGGCGCAGCAAAAATGGCTGATATTTATGCTGTTAAGGACAATATTGAAATTAAGGATAAAGGCTTAATCTGGAACACAGATTTAATTGAAGCGCTAGAGCTTGAGAATTTACTTCCACAAGCAGTTGCAACAGTTGAATCAGGTCTTAATCGTAAAGAATCGCGCGGCGCACACGCTCGTGATGATTTACAAGACAGAGATGATAAAAACTGGATGAAGCACACAATGTGTACTGTTGATGCTAAAGGTAAAACAAACATCACTTATCGCGAAGTGCACCAAGATACTTTAACTGACGAAGTTAAAGCCATCCCACCTAAGAAACGCGTGTATTAATTTATGAGGTGTCATCCCTGACTTGATCGGGGATCTCATATCGCGATCTGGGAAGAGATTCCCGCCTTCGCGGGAATGACAAAACTTTTATTATGACAAAAAAGGCAAGTGTAATAGTATTCCCAGGTTCTAACTGCGACAGAGACATGAAAGTGGCTCTTGAACGCAACGGCTTTGACGTTGAAATGGTATGGCACGATGATGGCGTATTGCCAGCATGCGACCTTGTTGCCGTTCCAGGTGGCTTTTCATATGGCGATTACTTACGTTGTGGCGCAATCTCAGCTAATTCAAAAATAATGGCTGAAATCAAGGCGCACGCAGAAAAAGGTAAATATGTTCTAGGCGTATGCAACGGCTTCCAAGTTCTAACTGAAGCTGGCCTGCTAGACGGCGTATTAATGCGCAACCGCGACCTTAAATTCATCTGTAAAGACGTTAACCTAAAAGTAGCTAACGACAGAACTGACTTTACTAAAAACTTCACTTCAAGCCAAATCATAAAAGTTCCAGTTGCACACCATGATGGTAATTATCAAATATCTGAAGACGGCTTAAAAGGTCTAGAAGATAACGACCAAATCGCATTCCTATATGCAGATGCACGCGGTAATGTTGAAGATGCACAGAATATCAACGGCTCAGTAAAAAATATTGCAGGAGTATTCAATAAAAATAAAAACGTGCTAGGCTTAATGCCTCACCCAGAGCGCGTATATGATTCTACAATCGGCAACGCCGGCAAAGACGGTAATATCTTATTCGAAAGCCTATTAGGATAATCCCCTGCCATCAAAAACTCTTTCAGAGGCGGCTATTTCTACATCGCCAATTACCGAGGTGTGGTCTAGCTTAAAATCGGATGTTGATTTTCTTTCATCAACATATTTTTCTAAGGTGTATTTCAGTTCATCAGCATCCATACCTTTCGGAGCGTGAGCTTTTCTACCAGCCTCAATAACCATATCGTAAGATTTAAGCATGAATTTATCAATAAACTTAAGCCAAGCGCGCTGTTCATTTGGTTCAACTGTTCCAGGGTGATGCCTAAATTCAATAGTTCCATGTTTATCTACAGCAAAAAGATTTATCCTTGCTCTCCTTCTGCCAGTATAACCATCCTTGTCTTTTTTGCCGCCTGGTTGGATAAGGTTTTTTAAAGCTTCTACGGATTTTGATTCTAAGATTAATGGTTTTATCTCATCGGTTGTCTTATCAAAATCTTTAAAAGTAGATTTATAGCTAAAAGTTAATCTACTATTAGGGTCTATAAATCCCATATCATCTTCTAGTTCAATGTAATTTAGGATTGCTTGTTTTATAATTTCTAATCCAAGTTCTTCAGATATTATACCGCCATCAGAAAGCTCTTTTATTCCAACATGAGTGTGAAAGGCGC
The DNA here is from genome assembly GCA_020630095.1 of Rickettsiales bacterium. Lineage (GTDB taxonomy): Bacteria > Pseudomonadota > Alphaproteobacteria > Rickettsiales > UBA8987 > JAHDCD01. The sequence continues at coordinate 178,639 of JAHDCD010000002.1, forward strand.
AGCTCTCATTTACTTCCATACCTTGCAGATATAACATTTCAGTAACTCTTCTAAAGTCTCTATCACCTTGATGATTACCAACTATTCTTGATATAACTTCTTTTCCAGAAGTGGGTAAGTGTGGTTCTATAGTTTGATCTAAAGTTTTTTCCCAACCTTCTTCAGTGGCAAGCATTTTTCTTTCAGGTTTCCCTGCAAATAAATTAAGTACACCAAAGCTTTCATTTTCTACCCCAAAAGTAAAAGGTGATTCAAATTTAATTGGCTTAAAATCTACTTCAGATGAAAGTAAGCTTGCTAAGCGGTCAAAGCATATAAACCTTTCTTGAAGTTCAAGTAGTTTATTTTTAGATTCTGAAATATTTTCTGAGGATGAATCTATATAATCTGCAATAATCTTGGCTTTATCTTTAACTTCTTCTTCAATACCCTCAAGCTCAAGGAAGGCCATTGCCTGATTATATGCATAATCATATTTATCTTGATCCTCAGTAATATTGAAAATTAAAGGGGTGGTTTCTAATTTTTCTAACTTAATCTCTTTTCCATATAAAAATTGGGCTCTTTTTTCTGTGTAGTGCTCTTGTATATCATCGGAGGTATATGTAAAAATTAATGATGTTCTTTTTACAATATCTCTGGCAGTTTCTATATCCGAATATCTTGTTAAGGATTTTAGTGTACTTTCAAAGCCTTGATCAAAATTAATAAGATTAGCTTCAATAATATTTTTTACTAAATTAAATTCACCAGCGTTAATAAGTTTGTTTAAGTATCTGCTTAAAATCCTTACTTCATTGCCTGTAAAGTTAGCAGGCGGATTCATTAACTTGTCAGTAATTAAGCCACTTTCTGCTTCCTCATTAGGGTTATTTATTATTGACCGCACACGTTAAGTATAAAACAAGAGTATAAATAAAAGGTTAAGAGGATTTAATAACTCCCTTCCGCGCGGGGGTAACTATAGATACTATTGTATCTATGAATGATTTTCAAAATAAGGGTAATTATATACAGAGTAAGAAGGCTAATATTTCTATAAAAATTTACAAAAATGGTTACAATCAGCTAAGCTCTCACCTTAGGTGAGAGCTTAGCATTTGCAACGCACTTGTGCCGTAGCGAGCCAAAAAACATCAAAAAATGCTCATTTTATTACGTTTTTTAACTGTTTTTTGATGCTAAATATAGCGGATTAATCCTAAGCTATATTGAAATATAAGAGTTTATTGCGCTTAAGGTGCATAAAAATGATTTTTTCAGAAAAATGGGTTTTCGGGATTTTTCCAGAATATAGAAAAACCCACTTAAACCACTGATAAATATAAATAAATTACTGAACGCAGTAAACTCTGTAACTTCTAGGAGTATAAATACCAAGGGTAAATATAGAAACTGCGATGTTCCCTGGTGATAATCTGCTCTCAACTGCCGCTACATTTTCTGAATTTCCACAAACTGCTTCAGCATCTACTTCGTCAGACTGGCCTAGTCCGCCAAAAAAGTAACCGCTTGAGTCTTGAACATATCGTGCGTTTGTTAATGTAGAATCATCTACAAACTGACTACGCTGCCTAGAGCATGAGCTTAAAATTAATGGAATAATTGCTAATATTAAAAATTTCTTCATATATACCTACCTGTATTTATTTGCAGTTTACCTCTACGCTTCTTGGGCTGTACACTCCGTATGTAAACGAGCTTAGAACAATATCTAATGGTTTTTGTTCATATGCAATTTTTACAACTTCATTGTGTCCGCCACATCTTTCATCAGAGCGTATAACTTTTGTTTGGCCTACACCATTCACAAAGAAATCCTGAGTTTCTTTAACATTAACTGTGCGATGCACTTGCGCGCCTTTTTTATCAATAATAAATTCTTGCCTCATGCAAGAAGTAAGCACAACTAAAGTAGATAAAATTATACAAATTCTCATAACTTTTAGAATATGACACAGATAAGTTAAAATAAAGTTAATAAATTTATAAAAATTAACTTCCGGCGATTATATCAGATAGATATAAATAATCCTATAAAGAAAAAGTGGTGCTGCAAGAAAAGCAAGCTACTAGCTATGTATCAAAATACGCTGTTAAGGGCTAAAATACTGGGAATTTTACCAAATTTACAGCGAAATGCTCTGATTTCAGCTATTTCAGCAATTTTTAATTAAGTCCTGAAGCCATTTACAAGGCACATTTCCCGCATTCCCTGTTAACATTTAAATAGCGAATTTATGTTCTCTGATATATAATGTGGAACAATAATTATAAGCTTAATAGAACAAACTAAAACCTAGTTCTCCATTACATGAAACATCATTATTGATGTAAATTAGCGTAATATCACTAAAATCTTTAATATTTAGAAATCAAGGTCGTTTGCTAACGTTTTAAAGGCAGTATTAACTTTTCAGGTCAGGCAAACTTATTAGATATAATCCTTTATAAGTTCATTTAATGTTTCAATTATTTTTTGATTCTTAATATCATTTAGTGCATCAGGCTGTGGACTAGCGAAACGATTAGAATCATTGTCAAAATACTTACCAGAGGCATTTTCAAACTCGTCTGAAAGAGCAGCTCTAACTAAAATGTCAGCGCCAATTGAAAGGCTACTGCCTTCAACACCAAAGCCTTCCTTAACCATTTTGGATGCTAAAAGTGAACCTGGATTAACTGCGATAAATAAAGGTGATTCATATTCTTTAGCTAGAGCAAAACTCCACTGAGTAATTGCGAGCTTACTTTGCGCATAAGCTGACATATCATCAAAATTATTATACTCGCCTTTTAAGCCCTCAATTAACACTGGTGCTTGCGCCGCAGATGATAAATTAACCACTCTCTCTTTAACTTGCTTTAAGAGTTTTTTTGTGAGTAAATATGGTGCAATTGTGTTAACAACAAAACGTATATCAATACCATGTTTGGTCTGTGTATTTGAAGCTTTTAAAACTCCAGCATTATTTATTAAAACATCAATATCACCCTCAATGGAGTTAGCTAGCTTTACAACTTCATCAAGATCAGATAAATCTGCTATATGGCTCTCAACTTTTGTTACCTTTGATAACTCTTCACTAACTTTATATAATTTGTTTTCACTTCTGCCATGAAGTAATAATTCATGCCCTTGCTCAGCTAATATTCTGGCAGTCTCTAAGCCAATGCCATCAGTTACACCTGTAATTAAAATTCTTTTTTTCATAGTAACTCCTTAGATATTTTCTCGAGGGCTTTCTCAATATTAGCTTTATTAAATCTTAAATTTAAAGCCACGTGGTTTACACCTATATTTTCCCTAGAATGTAAATATCTTTTTAAATAATTAATGCCCAATTTTAAACCTAAATGAATAGGCTTTGGTTTAAAATTATCATCTTCGCTTAAATCAATATATAAAGGTTCAATAACTGGTTTTACAAAATCATTAAACTCGAAAGATTTTTGTCTATAGTTATTTATAATAGACTTCTGAATTAAGCCATTCCTTGGATATAAAATCCAACCATTACCATTCTGCGCTATCCAGTCATCCGATTGCCTTGAGCTTCCAGTAATTAACATTGGCAAATCACTTTCCATCTTAGGTAACATATCCATGTTTGCGCTTATTTTTCCAAACTTATTATCAAGCTTTGGAAAAGGCTCATTAACAGCTCTAATATATTCATATGACTCTCTAAAACTCTCACCACGCTCATTATAATTAATATTTAACGCTGGATACTCCTCTGGCCTATCCCCTGAAGCAACGCCTAAAAGAAGACGTTCGTTAGATAATTTTTGAATAGTAGCAACAGATTTTGCCACATGCGCAGGATGCCTAAGCGGAAGAATTAAACTTGCAACCCCAAGAGAAATCTTCGATGTAGAAGCTGCTAAGTAACCCAAGTAAACTAATGGGTCAAATGTTTGCCCAGCATCACCAAATTGCGGCACGTTAAATGGCACATCGCGCAGCCAAAGAGCTTTAAAACCAAGCTCTTCTGCTAGCTTAACTCGCTCAATATGCTTCTCCATTTTTGGTACATTTGAGCTATCATAATTTTCAATTGGCACAACCAAGCCCAGGCTCAACTTACCATATTTAAAAGTTGAGTCATAAGCTTGGTTTATGCTTTGAAACTTTGCCATTAATTAAAGTTAATTAACTTCTTGTACATTAACTAGCATATCTGGCCAGTTATGTTGATTTTCCATATCAAACTGAGCGCCTTTCTCATCTGCCCATTTAAACCTTTTAAGTGCAGGTGTTTGACTGGTCGCTTGATATAACCAATAAGCTTCAGCTTTTAAAGCCTCTTCAATTGGCTTATCAATTGACTCATAAACTGCTTGCTTAGTTGCATTAATTGACTCTGAAGGCCAAAGCGCAATTCTAGCAGCTAAATCATCTACAAATTTACCTATCTCATTTGCATCTAACGCACGGTTGATTGTGCCAACTCTTTCAGCTTCATCAGCATCAAAATCTCTTGCACCAAGAGTTATCTCTAATGCTCTGCCTAAGCCAACTTGTCTGGCCATTCTTGAAGCACCGCCGCCACATGGCAAGATACCCATACCAACTTCCATTTGCATGAACTTAGCTTTGCCGCGAGCCGCAAAGCGCATATCGCATGCTAATGCAAATTCATGGCCACCACCACGAGCATAACCTTCAATTTTAGCTATTGTTGCTTGCGGTAGCCTGCTAATTCGCTCTAGAACAATTTGCAAATCCAGCAACTTAGTTTCTTCACGAGAAACAGCCTTACCAGACATATCTTTTAGGAAGTTAGTGTCCGCATGACAAACCCAGATATCAGGATTAGCAGATTGGAAAACTACTACTTTAATAGTGCTATCCGCTTCTAACTTTTGAGCTAGCATATTTAAATCAGCTAACATAGGCAGCCCTTGCACGTTTACAGGGCCAAAGTCAAAAGTTATTGTTAAAATGCCGTTTTGAGGTTCTGCTTTGAATGTAGTAAAATTATTATATTCCATAGTTTTATTTTGTTAAGTTGTTAAGTTTTATTAGTGAGGTACAACAATCTTGCCCATTGCTTTACCGCTTTGCAGGCGTGCATGAGCATCACCTATCTGATCAAGATTGTAATTTGTTTCATCAAGCACTGGTTTTAATTTACCCTCATCAACAATCTGAGCGATGTGAGTTAAGATCTGGCCATGCTCTTCACGTTTAAAATCATGAAGCATAGGAATTAGCATGAACACCACATGAACTGATAAGCCTTTAAAATGGGCTAATGTTAAATCTAGTTCGCACATTGAAACTGTTGTTGCAACATTGCCGTTTAAAGAAGCTGCCTCAAATGAATTAAGCATATTAGCGCCACCTACAGAATCATACACAACATCAAAACCAGCACCGTCAGTATGCTTTGCAACATAGTCAGTAACTGCTTCTGTTTTATAGTTAATTGCAGTTGCGCCCAACTTTTCAATTAATTCTGACTGAGCATCGCCGCCGCCTGTTGAATAAACATCGGCACCGAAATAATTTGCTAATTGTATTGCAATATGCCCTACACCGCCAGAACCACCATGTACTAGAACTTTCTGCTCTTCTTTAACACCCGCTCGCTTTAAGCCTTCATAAGCTGTAATGCCAACCAGTGGAATTGCCGCCGCTTGCTCAAATGAGAGTGATTTTGGTTTATGGGCAACTAATTTAGCATCTGCAGATACATATTCCGCTAAAGTTCCTTGAAGGTTGCTCAAGCCGCCAACACAACCATATACTTCATCACCAGCTTTAAAGTCTTGCACTCCTTCACCAACTTCTTCAACAACACCAGCAAAATCCATACCTAAGATCGCTGGATTATCTGGAGATAATGGTAGGTCTTTGCCCATATTACGAATCATCGTATCAACAGTATTAACGCTGCTAGCCTTAATGTTAATGAGTAGTTCGCCGTCCTTAGCTTGAGGTTTTTCTACCTCAGTTATTTCAAATTTGCTATCTGGTCCGTATGTATTTAATATTAGTGCTTTCATAATTTATTTCACTTTTAATTGTATTTTATTTAAAATATAAACTAACCTATAAAATAACAAGTAAGCACAATATTATTATATACTTACAAAAAAGTAACTAATAGGAGCTGATATGGATTACAAAGATAAAAATAATTGCGATGGCCCTTATGGCTGCTCAGTAGGAACAACTTTAGCCGTAATTGGTGGCCGCTGGAAACCAATTATAATATTTAAACTACTTCAAAATGAAGTGCTTCGTTTTGGTGAGTTAAAAAAGGAAATACAAGGCGTTACACAAAGAATGTTAACTCAGCAACTTCGTGAATTAGAAACGGATAAAATAATATCACGCAAGGTTTATGCAGAAGTTCCGCCAAAAGTTGAATACTCCCTTACTGAATACGGCAAGACCCTTGAGCCAATAATGATAGCAATGCGTGATTGGGGCGCAGGGCATAAAACTGACCAGTATTCTTAATTTAAAGATGATTAGTTATTTTTAATCTATTTTGAACTTACCATCTGTTCTAATGTAAATAATAGTTTCTTCAGCTGCGCCAGAAATAACGGTATGATTAGCCTTACCTTCAGAGCCAAAATAGCTACCCTCAGTAAGTTCTTGAGAAGAGATTTTAGGGTTCCCTTTAATTATTATAGCATGAAAATTATCTGCATTAACCTTAATTTTTGCTTTATAATTTTTTGGTAATTTAAGCAGGCTTCCACGCAAATTATTTGCGCCTTCCCACAAGAATGCTACTTCTGCATTATCTTCCTTTACCCATTTTATTTCATCAGAACTAAGCCATACAATATTAGATTCATCGACATTTACGGGTCTTTCATGGTTGTGAAATGCTTCATGCTCTGGGTGAACACCAAAATTATCTTCAACCTCAATGTAAGCTAAAACATTATCGCCTTTTGCAGCGGTAATATGTACTTCACCAGCTGGCTGAGTCCAAAACGATCCCTGAGGCATCCACATATCAACGGCCTTCGGATCATCATTGTGCAGTAAGCCACTTATTACAACCCCTCTATAAGCAATATTGTGAATATGAGGAGGGGAGCGGAAACCATCAATAGGCTTTAATAAAAAGCCAGACGGACCATCTTCATTTCTGATTCCCCATAAATTTGCTGCCTGTGGGCTTTTATCTCCCCTAGCAGGGTTTAATTGTTCCCACTTAACATCTGATTTTAATAAAATAGTATTTTTATCCGAGGGTTTTTCACCAAGAGATTTATATAAAACTACCGCAGCTAAAGTTATTATTGCTATTATTAATATTTTTTTCATTTTAATTCCTTTTATTTTTATTTTTATTTTTATTTTTTGCTTTTACTGCAAAGTTAATGTTAATATTTTTACTAACCCATTCCGCTTTTGGGTCTGAGTTTTTACCTATTTTATAATCTAACCTATTAATATCGAAGCTGCCTTTAGCATGTTCATCTAATTTGGTTATTATTGCCTCATATGAAATTTCTTTTGTTATATCTCTGATAGTAAGATTACCAATAACTATGTATTTACCATTTTCTTTTTCAATTCTAGTAGATTCAAAAATACTATTTTCATAATTCTCTACATCAAACCAATCTTTTGATGGCAATGTGCCATCATACATTTTATTATCCGTTTCTGCTGAAGCATTATTAATGACTATTTTAATTTTAGAATTCGCAACATCGTCAAAATCAAAATTTATTTGAGCATCAAAATCATTAAACTTCCCTTTAAATTTATTACCTGCATGAGTGCCAGAAAATTCAATATAAGATTCACTTTTTAAAAGTTCAAATTCACTTGCCTTTAGGTTTGGAGTGAGTCCAAAAATAATAAGAATAATAATTAGGCTTTTAAAAAAGCTCATTCTTTTAAGTAAATTTTCTTTATCAAGTATATAATGCTTAACTACTGCTAATATATGGAAGATAATCATAATTATAATGGTTAACGCTAAGTAAAAGTGAGTATCTTTTGAGAGGTTATAAGCCTCCATATTTCCAGCTAAATTAGGAATGTAGAGGCTCAAGCGAAGGGCATATAAGAAAGTTCTTAATTGAAGAGAAAAACTACCTAGATGCCGTAATAGGCTTACCAGCTAATATTTTCTACGGAACATCAATTCCAACCTGCATTTTAGTATTTAAAAAATGCCGTGAAGACCAAGAAAATATTTTATTCATCGATGCATCTAATGATTTTGAAAAAGCTAAAAACCAAAATTACCTGCGTGAAGAAGATATTACTAAAATTATCAATACTTACGCCAACAGAGAAGTAATTGAGAAATACAGCTACCTCGCGCCAATATCCGAAATTAAGGAGAATGATTATAATCTAAATATTCCACGCTACGTTGATAAGCTTGCCTTTGTGCAGTCCTTCCGTGAGCTGATGCGGTTGCATAATGTGTTAAAAACATTCGCTAACTTCAAATTTGATGATACCAATATGGCATCGCAAGAGTTTGAGGATTATAAAAGTAAATATCTTGATATTCATGATTCTGTAAAGCAACAGAATGAAGGTGAAGAGAAAGTTTCAGTTCTTGATGATATTGATTTTGAGCTGGAATTAATACAGCGAGATGAGATTAATGTTTCATATATTCTTAATCTGCTAGCAGAACTTCATCAAAATGAAGGTGATGAAGGGGGTTTTGAGAAGCAGAAAAAGGCAATTCTTGATACATTGGCAAGTGAACAGAAATTACGTTCTAAGCGTGATTTAATTAGTAAATTCATAGAGGAGAACTTGCCTAAAATATCTGATGCTAACGAAATTGAAGTTGAGTTTATGAACTTCTGGAAAGGTGAGCGTAAGAAGGCGTTTAACGAGATAGTAGAAGAAGAGGGGTTAATTCAAGAAAAGGCAGAAAAATTAGTTCAAGATTATCTGTACACAAGCCGTAAGCCACTACGTGATGACGTGATGGAAGCCCTAGAAAAACCTCCAACCCTTTTACAGCGTAAAAAAATCTATGACAAAGTTACTAATAAAATAACTACTTTTGTTGAAAAGTTTGAAGAAGGTATTTAATTTCTATCTAGCCCTATAAAACTTATATAGTTTTCGACATGCCCTAGGATTAAAAAACCTAGCTAGCCCCTCTCCTATCTGGCCATTATTTGCCATCATTTATATACCCCTTAAGTAAATTAAATATAGTCTAGTTTAATCTCTAGGGGTTCAACTAGGGTTCAACAGGGTTTTTAGCTCTAAAATGCAAAAATTTAGAATTGACGTAAACTGCTGAAATATATAAAGAAAAGGTGGTGCCTGTTGAGAGATTCGAACTCCCGACCCGCTGATTACAAATCAGCTGCTCTAGCCAACTGAGCTAAACAGGCAGTTTGATAAGATGGTGGAGGTAAGCGGGTTCGAACCGCTGACCCCTTGCTTGCAAAGCAAGTGCTCTACCAACTGAGCTATACCCCCAATTATCTTAATAATGGTTTCTGGAGCGGGTGAAGAGATTCGAACTCTCGACCTAAACGTTGGCAACGTTTCGCTCTACCCCTGAGCTACACCCGCAAAAGTAGAAATAATATATAATGATAATCAAAAATATGTCAAAGTAAAAAATTAAAACTATTTTAGTTATTGCACATCGTACAATTTTATGTTATATCGTCAGCCAAGGAATACTAACTAGGGATTAAAATTATGAAAAAGTTTACTATATTATTATTATCGATAGCAGCCTTCGCATCAGGCGCTCAGGCTCAATCAGGCTCAAATGCCGCTAAAATTCTTGAGCTTCAAAACAGAATTAAACAGCTTGAATCCGAGGAGGCTAAGTTTGCATCGTCAAGAATTGTAAGCGCAAGTAAGAATGCAAAAATTAGCGTTAATACTCCAGCTAGAAAGGTATCAAAAATCGGTGTAGCCTATGACCCAACGTTATTTATGGGTCAACTTCCTAACCATTTCGTACAAAATTTTGATGGTTTAAATTACAGTAACCTTAATACCATGTTTATACCCGCACACTTACGCGGTAAGGTTATTCGTGTAGCTCCAGGTACTAGTTTTGTTGATTTAAATAGACTTAAGTAAAACTAACAGTTTTTTTAAATTCAATAAAATCAAAGGGTTAACGTTTGTTAACCCTTTTTTTGTATAAAAAGCATATTTGTTAACACTTTGTTAACCTTTTAGGTGTTTATTAAAACTTAAGAGAGGCAAGGTGAGCAACGCTTCAATTAGGGGTTGAATCTTTCTTCTTGACAAATTAACCATTTATTTACTATTATTAGTTAATAAATAGTTAAATTTATCCATGATTGTTTAATTTTTGGAAATTAAACATATGAGCAGATAAAGGAGGAGGCTTCAATCTATCTTGCAATCTGGATTACTCACAATTTACACTACTCACTACCTCCTCCTTTTCATGCTTTCTATAATTGAATCATTAGATTTTCGTGCGCACTGCAATGAGTCTAATTTAAAAAAGGACGGGTTATAAATTTTGGATGATAGTTTACGCTATTTTTCCTAAATTTTAACGAAGTAATTTTTTAAAATTAGCCATTGCCTTACAGGTTGCGACAAAAATTTGTTTTTATCACTTCCTTAAGCTTACCAATAGATTAACTATTACTTGCGCTTAACTCAGGATAAAATTCAAATTTTTTATACGCAACAGTGCAACGGAAATCTAATGATTCAATTATGCAGTAGCGTTGGTCGCTATGTTATCGTACAATTATCTTTTAGCTATTATAGCTGAAAGAAGCTGTAAGCTCGTCAGATGAATCTGGCGCGGTAAAAGTGTTATCCAAAGTAATCTGATTAGTTCCCGTAATTATAAAATCTTTACCTGATCCTGAGGTTAATTTTTGTCCATTTAAATAAACGGCAATATCAGTCGCTGTTTCCAATGTGTTAATGGTAAACACTTTATTGCTACCATCTAGCGCCTCATTAAAATTAGCGTTAAGAGTAACTTTTTCAGATGAGGCTGTGCCAACAACCCACGCGCTACCATCAAAAGTAATGACATCGCCCGATGCTACCCCGCTAGTGTCAACATCGGCTAAATCATTTAAATTAATAATAGGTGCCAGTGCCGCAGCTAATGTACTTTCTGCGGTTGTATCTGCATCAATCGCGTTAGCAATGCTTTGGGCATCGCCTGCGGTAAGTGCACTAAATAAATCTTCTATCTGTCTTTTTTTAATTAAAGTTGCCATAAATAATAACCTCGTATGTTTGTTAATAGTTTTATGACAATCTTAATATGCAGTGTGTTTTACTTGCGGAAGAGGGTAATTTACTAAGATTTTTATCTTTTCTTGTATTTCAGTGGTTTAATAAAGATTTTCCAGAATATAGAAAAATCCAAAAATTCCATTTTCTTGGAAAAAATCATTTTTCCTGCCTTGAAGCTATAAAAATCCTTATATTTCAGTAGTGCTTAGGATAAATCCGGTTGAATTAGCTTCAAAAAACATCAAAAAAACGCCATTTTTTGTCAATTTTTGAGCATTTTTTAAACTTTTTTCCAATTTTTTGACTGATTATTGCGCGGTTAATATCATTCATACGAGGATATTATAGATATTTAACCACTGCGGAAGTCGCTAATCTTATCAAATCAAAATCTTTACAAATTCATAACCTGCTATTAGCTTCTGTTGAATGGAAACGATGGAATTTGACGTAGTTATAGTGGGCGGAGGCCCTGCGGGATTATCTGCCGCGATACGCTTAAAACAATTAAATGAAAATTTAGAGGTTTGCTTAATAGATAAAGCCTCAGAGATTGGTGCGCATATATTATCGGGCTGCGTACTTGAACCACGCGCATTAGAAGAATTATTTCCCAATTATAAGGAAATGGAAGCGCCTGTTAAATGTAAAGCGGGTAAGGATGAGTTCTTAATGCTATCCGAAATGGGTTCAAAAAAATTGCCTACGCCACCGCAAATGAAGAACCATGGTAATTATATTATCTCGCTTGGTAATTTTTGTCGCTGGTTGGCAACTCAAGCGGAGAATTTAGGTGTTCAAATTTTTGCAGGGTTTACCGCCGCAGAAGCAATTATTGAAGACGGCGCAGTTAAGGGAATTAGAACGGGTGAGTTCGGCATAGCTAAAGATGGCTCAAAGAAGGAGGGTTATCAGGAATCTATGGAGTTACGCGCAAAGCATACTTTATTCGCAGAAGGTTGCCGCGGTTCAGTAACAAAACAGTTGGAACAACAGTTTGATCTTCGTAAAAACTCCAACCATCAAACTTACGCAATCGGTATTAAGGAGTTATGGCAAATTAAGCCAGAAAATCACGTTGAGGGAACTATTACCCATACGGTAGGCTGGCCATTAGAGAAATCTTTATATGGTGGTTCTTTCCTATACCATATGGAAAATAATCAAGTTGCCGTTGGTTATGTAATCGGCTTGGATTATGAGAATACATATATTTCGCCATTCGGAGAGTTTCAGCGTTTTAAAACTCATCCTAAAATAGCTAAAATATTTGAAGGCGCGGAGCGTATATCATATGGTGCGCGTGCATTGAACGAAGGTGGATATCAATCAATACCAGACCTTGCTTTTGAGGGCGGTGCGCTAATTGGTTGCTCTGCTGGCTTTATTAATGTTCCTAAAATTAAAGGTACGCACACCGCAATGAAATCGGGTATACTTGCCGCAGAAGCAATTATAGATGGCGACCTTAATAAATATCCAGAAGCACTAGAAAATAGCTGGGTAGCTAAGGAGCTTAAAAAAGTTCGTAATATCCGCCCTGCATTTTCTAAATTTGGCTTTTGGGGTGGTATGGCATATTCGGCATTCAGTACGTTAACTGGTGGGCGTGAACCTTGGACATTTAATCATCCGCATACAGACCATAATGCCCTGAAACCATCTGATAACTTCACAGAGATTAAATATCCTAAGCCAGATAACAAACTAACATTTGACCTGCTTTCATCTGTGTATTTAACAAGTACTTATCATGAAGAAGACCAGCCAGCTCATTTAAAAGTAGCTGACCTTGAAAAATGGGCGTCTGAGAACCGTGATAAATATGCCGCGCCAGAATCTAGATATTGCCCTGCAGGTGTATATGAAAATGTTGAGGGCGAGTTAGTAATTAACGCGCAGAATTGTATTCATTGTAAAACTTGCGACATTAAAGACCCAACGCAGAATATTAATTGGACTACTCCAGAAGGTGGTGGCGGCCCTAACTATCCTAATATGTAACGCTTAAAAGCCCTCTCCTTGGGGAGAGGGTTGGGTGAGGAGGTAAAATTTAATCATGCCATATTTTAAGGGTACAGATTGCTTAAATCTTGAGCGTAAAATAAAAGCCGAATTTGGCTTAACCATCAAAGTTGCATACGAGATAGAATTCTATTTGCCCAATTTATACAATGACATTCTGGCACTAATTCTATTAGGTATGAAGCAAGAAGATATGCCATTTAAAGCGATGGAAGAAGAGGAGGGTGAAGGTCAGTACGAGATATCTTTAACGCCAGCCGACCCCAAAACCGCGCTTGTAGAAATTATAAAATTAAAGGAAATTTTAACTAAGGCGGGTGCATTGTTAAATACGCAACCATTCCCTGATAGGGCCTTTTCGGGCATGCACTTTAATTTCAGTCTTTTTGATGAGGATGGCAAAAATATTTTTGTTAAAACTGATTCAGAAGAAAATGAGTTAACCATGAATATCATAGGTGGCTTATGTGATTTAATGGTTCCATCAATTCTATGCTACTTGCCTGAACCTAAAGATATGACTCGTCTATTTTGGCAAACAAATTTGGATAAAGGCTTTGAAACATGCTATTCCCTGCCAACTACTATTAGTTGGGGTGGAAATAATAGAACTACAACTTTACGCTTCCCTGAGGCTACTATTTTCCCTGAAGGCAGGCACTTAGAGCATAGGTTGGCATCTTCAAGCGCACGCCCAGAAGATGTTATGTTTGCCACATTTGCGGGCATTTACCATGGGCTTAAAAATAAATTAAAAGATAAGGCGCCAGCTAAATGCTTTGGCCTTGCATACGATAAACAATATGATCATGAATTTCTACCTTATGAGCATAGTAAGGCTAAAGAATTATTTGATTTAGAGGCATTTTTAGATTAATAAGCAACCATCATGGCTAGAGTAAAATTATACGAAGGTAAGGCAAAAATCATCTATGAAGGGCCTGAGCCGAATACAGTTATCCAATATTTTAAGGACGATACCACAGCAGGTAACGGCGCAAAACATGAAGTTATTTCAGGCAAAGGCGTCCTAAATAATCGTATTTGCGAGTTCATAATGAACGCGCTTGAAGATATTGGCATTTATACCCATTTCATTAAAACCCTAAATATGCGCGAGCAACTAGTGCGCGCGGTTGATATTATCCCTGTTGAAGTAATTATCCGTAATGTTACTGCAGGTTCATTTTCAAAGCGCTTCGGTGTTGAAGAGGGTTTAATTCTTCCTAATCCATTAATTGAACTTTGCCTAAAAAGTGACCAATTAAATGATCCTTTAATTACTGAAGATCATATTACTAATACTGGTATGGCGCTTAAGGAAGAAATTGAAGAAATGAAGCGCTTAAGCCTTCGTATTAATGATTTCTTACGCGGTATGATGTATTCATGCGGTCTACAGCTGGTAGATATTAAACTAGAATTCGGTAGATTATTCGACGAGGAAGGTAATCTTTACATTCTACTTGCTGACGAAATTTCCCCTGATAACTGCCGTTTATGGGATTTAAAAAGCGGTGACTCACTAGATAAAGACGTATTTAGAAAGGATAAAGGTAGTTTATCGGATGCTTATACGGAAGTTGCAAGAAGGTTAGGTGTTTATGAGCAAGTAAAAGATGCTAGCGACCAAAATGAATCTGAAAAGGTTACAAAGGAGGAGATTAAACTCCGTCCTAAGAATGTAATCGATTTCGGTATCAAAAAACCTATCGTCTGAGACCTTGAAAATCTCATAGCGATGGACTAACTTAGAGTTTATTATGAGAAAAATTTTATCACTTTTTGCTATTATAATTTTAACGGGCGCTGTTAATGCTAACTCTGCACCAGATAGTTTTGCAGACTTAGTAGAGGAGCTTTCACCTGCCGTAGTAAATATATCAACTGAGAAAGAGCGAGTTATTCAAGAGCGCAGAAAGTTCGGTACTCCAAGAGGTGGAAGCCCATTCGGTGGAGGTTCGCCATTTGAAAACTTTTCACCATTCTTTGAGATAGTTCCAGAAGGGCATCCATTTCATAACTTTAAAGATTTCTTCAACGAGTTCCAGCCACAAGGTTTTAAGCCCCAAAGCTATAAAAAAATGTCGGGTGATAAAAAGGACAAAGAAAAGAAAACCATTACCCGTCCGCACGGCTTAGGTTCAGGCTTTATTATCTCTAAGGACGGCTACGTTGTAACCAATTACCATGTAATTGAAGGTGCAGATGAAATAACTGTTACCCTTAATGATGAGCGTGAATTTATAGCAAAAATTATCGGCACAGACGAAAAAACAGATATCGCACTTTTAAAGATTGAAGGCAATAATCTGCCATTTGTTAAATTCGGCGATTCGGATAAAACCAGAGTAGGCGACTGGACTTTAGTTATTGGTAATCCATTTGGCTTAGGTGGTACAGTTACTGCAGGCATAGTTTCAGCACGTCAGCGAGATATCAACGCAGGTTCTTACGATGATTTTATTCAAACTGATGCCTCAATTAATAAGGGTAATTCAGGTGGACCTATGTTCAACCTTAAGGGCGAAGTAATCGGTATTTCAACTGCAATTTATTCACCTAATGGAGTTGGCAATGTTGGTATTGGCTTCGCAATTCCATCTGTAATGGCGGAGAATGTAATTAATCAGCTAAAAAATGATGGCTCAGTTAGGCGTGGTTGGTTAGGTGTTAAAATCCAAACTATCACCGAAGAAATAGCTGAAAGCCTAGATATTGATGAAGAGGGTGCTCTAGTTTCAGAGGTGGTTGAAAATTCACCAGCCCAGAAATCAGGCATTCAAGTGGGCGATGTTATTGTTCGCTTCAACGATAAAAGAATTAAAACCATGCGCGAACTTCCGCGTGTAGTAGCTAGTACTGAGGTTGGTAAAACTGTTCCTGTAAAGGTAATCAGGGGTGACAATAAATTAACCTTAGATGTAAAAGTTGAAGAACTTGAAGATGAAAATAAGGAAGAGCCTATAGGGGAAATAGAAGAGGAAAGCAAAGAATCTGAAGAGTTTATTTTAGGCATTAAACTAACTGAATCAGAAGACGGCTTAAAGGTGTCAAAAATTGATTCAGACTCAATAACTTCAGAAGCTGGTTTAAGAGTTGGTGATATAATTTTTAGAGTTAACCGCACTAAAGTTGATTCTATAAATAAATTCCAAGGCGCTATAGACTTAGCTAAGCGTGCGAATAGAAAATCTATTCTACTCCTTATAATCAGAGACTCAGAAAGTTTCTACTTACCAATAGAGTTAAACTAATGAAGTTCCCTCCTTGGCCTATATTCGTTGGTTTCCGTGATGTTGAATTCGGGCTGGAACGCATGCTTAAATTCATGGAGCTTCTAGGCAATCCGCATCTAGAATTTCAAGATCAAGTTATCCATGTTGCAGGTACTAACGGCAAGGGTTCAACCATTGCGTACCTTAAGGCGATTCTGGAAGATAATAACTATGTAACGCATCGTTATATATCCCCGCATTTAATTGAATTTAATGAGCGTATTGAAATCTCCAATAATTATATCTCGGATGATGAGCTAGCACGCCTTTCTAACCATTGCAAACAGGTGGCGGAAGATAATAATCTTACCCTTTCATTTTTTGAAGGTACTACGGCAATTGCATTCCTAGCCTTTGCTGAGTATTTTAAGAAACTTAATAAATCAGAGCAAGAGAGGCAGATTTTTCTTATAGAAACAGGTTGTGGCGGAAGGCTAGATGCTACTAATATTTTCGATAATGCACTGGCAACTATCATAACTTCTATTTCGTTAGACCATACTGAATGGCTAGGTGAAACAGTTGATAAAATAGCTGTAGAAAAAGCAGGTATTATAAAGAAAGATACACCGTTATTTATTGCTTATCAGCACTTTCCAGAGGCTTTACAGTCTATCTTAAAACGCGCACATGATGTTAAGCATGAAATTGCTGGCAAGCCTACCGACTCACATTATCAATCTGAGAATTTTGCTACTGCAAAACTTGCAATTAAGCATTTATTCCATGAAATAAATGTTAAAGATATCAACTCGTATAATATCAAATGGCATGCTCGTTTGCAGAAATTATCGGATAATCTTTACCTAGATGGCGGACATAACAAGGAGGCCGGCAAAAAAATATCCCAATGGTTAGGCGATAAAAAGTTTCATATCATATGTGCCCTAAGTAAGGATAAAGACGTTGTTGGTTTTTTAAATAATTTTAAAAACTCAAACGTCGAGTTTACCTTCATTAACTATAATCACGAAAAGGAGTTTTATAAATCAGCCGAGCTAGAACAAATAGCGCTTAAGCTAGAACTTAAGCTGTCGGATATAAAAATTAATGATATAGAATCTCATATTAAAACTGCAGATATTAATGAGCCTACTTTAATTTGCGGCTCACTATACTTAGCAGGAACTATCTTAGAATGCCTAAATTAGATCAAATAGACAAAGTAAATTTCTCAGCCAAGCAAATGTACGATTTGGTTAAAGATGTTGCATCTTATAGTGAATTTATCCCATGGATTGATGAATCCGAGATAATTGAAGAGTCGGATAATCACTTTTTAGGAAAATTAACTGTCGGCTTTAAAGGTTTAAATGAAAGTTACACCAGTCGTATAGATTTCAATGACAATGAATTAACTATCAATACTGAGCTAAAAGAAGGTGCATTTAAGTACCTTATAAACCGCTGGAAATTCACTGAAATCAGAGCATCTGAGTGCGAAATAGAATTTTTCCTAGACTTCGAGTTAAAGTCTAAATTGCTAGGTGCAATGTTGAATCCATTATTTGGTAAAGCTAACAAAAAAATGATAGCGGCATTCAAGAAGCGCGCCCAAGAAATTTATGCTTGAAAAGCCATAATATCCTTATAGCTTACACTAGTTATAAGGAGTGAAGAACTATGAAATTCAGCGCAGATCAAGCATCATTATTAAAATCAATCAACAACCTTCAATCAATTGTTGAGAAAAGGAATACTATTCCCATTCTTGGTAATATTAAATTGGAAGTTGAAGGTTCGCAAATTACATTTACCGCAACAGATTTAGATATCGTTGCAACGGACATAGTGCCAGCAAACGTTGAAGAAGGTGGTATTATCACAATTCCAGCGCAGAAATTCTATGATATCATTAGAAAGCTAAATGGCGCGGCGATTGTTAATTTTACATTAGAACAAGGTTCAGATCAGATGATTATCAATTCTGGCGAAGCAAACTTCAGACTTTCATACTTACCAGCTGATGATTTTCCTATCATGGCTAAGGGCGAAGTTGAATCTAACTTTACAATTTCAGCAACGGATATGTTCCGTTTATTAAATTACACAGGCTTCGCAATGAGCCGTGAAGAAACAAGATATTACCTAAACGGTATTTACTTACATGAAGTTGAAGGTGCATTACGCGCTGTAGCAACGGATGGTCATCGTTTAGCAAGAATTGATGTTCCATTACCAGAGGGTGCTAACGGCATGACTGGCGTTATTATTCCTCGTAAAGCGGTAACGGAATTAAAGAAAATGTTAGAAAGTCAAACTGGTGACGTTAACATTGAAGTGACAGAAAATAAAATATTCGTAAGCTTCGGTAACGTAACATTCCTTTCTAAATTAGTTGACGGCACATTCCCAGACTATGCTCGTGCAATTCCAACGGGTAACGGCAAGCGTGTTGTTGTAGGTCGTGACCATTTAGTTGAGGCAGTTGATCGCGTATCAACAATCTCTACGGATAAAACAAAATCTATCAAATTCTCATTCGCTGGTGGAACGCTAGTTCTTTCTGCTCGTTCAAACGAGGCAGATTCAGCTAAAGAGCAATTTGAAATTGACTATGACGGCAGCGATTTCGATATCGGCTTTAATGCAAACTACGCACTAGAAATGCTTCGCCAATTTAATGGTGACTCTGTTCATATGGAATTAGAGGATGCGAACTCTCCGGCATTAATTAAAGACTCTGCGAACGACAACTCGCTATACGTTCTTATGCCTATGAGAATATGATAAAGTAGTAAACTCTTGTAAAAATTAAAAGCGTCATCGCGAGGGAGCATATGCGACCGCGGCGATCCATCAAGAGATATATACTCATGGAAAGATCTGTCGATGGATTGCTTCGCCTAAAGGCTCGCAATGACCTAACACTTTCACTAGCCACTTTCACTAAACATAATATCCTTAACATTAAACTGAACGGAAACGTTTCCATTCCATTCATTCAAATCAACATTACCAATTAAAGAGGCTCCAGAAGAGGATGTTGTAGTTTGTTCCTTCAAACGTTCAGCCTTTTTTGTATCCATATTAAAGTAAGTTGCTTTAACTTTGCCACCGCCAGTTTTAGAGCTTAAGGTCATAAGCAGATGCTTATCTTTTTTGATATCGTAATAATCAATTTTAAAGCCAGATAACTTAAACACAGGCTTCTTATTCCCAATGCCATAAGGCTCTAAAAGGGTAAGCTTTTCAGCCAATTCTTTAGTTGCGGCATCAGGTGTAATCTCAGCATCAATAATTACTTCTTCAACGTAATTACTATCCATAAATTGCGCTGCATACTTATAAAAATACTGTTCCAGATTATCTTTCTTATCAAACTCAACCGAGAACCCACCAGCGGCCTTATGCCCACCACCCTTCTCAATAATACCTTCCATTTTGGCAGATGCTATCATTGCACCAACATCTAGCGCAGGAGTTGAACGAATAGACCCTTTAACCATGCCATTATATTCACTCATAACCACGGCAGGTTTATTAAACTTATCCTTCAAGCGCGAAGCAACAATTCCAATAACCCCTTCGTGCCAGTCATCGCCTGAAACAAAAATTAATGGCTGATTAGACTTCTCCTCAGCAAGTGCAGTTGCATTCTCAAGAATGCCTAATTCAATATCTTTCCTTTGAGAGTTTAACTTGTCCAACTGCTCTGCAAGCTTTAACGCTTCACCTTCTTTTTCGGTGGTTAATAATTTTGTTCCAAGTGTGCTGTCTGCCAGCCTGCCACATGCATTAATTCTAGGACCAATAACAAAGCCAAAGTGAAAAGCTTGTACTTGTTGCTTTAAGTTTTGATGGTCAACTATCGCATTAATTCCTTTAATGCCTCGCTTTGCTATCACCTTTAAACCAGATGCAACAATAGCGCGGTTAAAACCTTTTAAGCTCATAACATCGCAAACTGTACCAAGTGCAGCTAACCCTAAAAGACTCATTAAAAATTCTTTCGGCGGTGCATTATCTAGCTTACCGCGCAAGGCTACTAAAAATATAAACGTGACACCTGCCGCAGCCAGATTATTATATTTCTGCGCCTCTTCAGATTCATCCAGCCTATTTGGATTAACTATTGCCACCGCTTCTGGCGGTAACTTCTCAGCGCCTATATGATGATCCAGAACAATTACATCAACATTATTTTCTTTAGCCCATTTTATTGGCTCATTCGATACTGTACCGCAATCAACTGTTATAATTAAATTTGCCCCACGCGCCTTTATTTCTTTAAAGGCTTCAACGGAAGGTCCGTACCCTTCAGCAATCCTGTCAGGTATATAAAAATCAACCTCAACCCCACACGCATTAAAGAATCGTATTAACTGCGCGGTAGATGTTGCGCCATCAACGTCATAATCACCAAAGATACATATCTTATCCTCTGATTTCAGGGCATTTGCAACGCGTTCTACAGCTCTATCCATGTCCTTAAATAAGAATGGATCAGGCATTAAATCACGCAAGGTAGGGTTCAGATATGAAGGTATATTCTCTTCTTCAATTCCGCGGTTAATTATCACGCGAGTAAGAATCTCAGGTATATTGTGCGCGTACGAGATTCGCTGTAAAATATCATCTGGAATATTATTTATTTTATAATTCACCATTATCTCTTGAACGAGAGTAAACATAAACTATCTATAATACCATGACTAATAATCCTTGGGGAAATAGCGGAAATTCTGGCGGTGGTAATACTCCTAATAATGTTGAGGAGATATTTAAATATATCAACCGCGAAACTAAAAAAGCGACTGGCGGTGGCAGGCCTCCTAAAAAGAAAAAATCTGGCGGCGGCGGCAGAGAGTTCAGCCTTTACCGCTTATTATTAATTGGTTTGGTTTTATGGCTAGCTAGTGGCATATACAAGGTAGATTCTGGCGAGCGTGGAGTTGTTATGCGTTTCGGTGCATACCACAGAACGGAAAGCCCGAATATTCATTATAGCTTACCTTACCCAATCGAGCAGGTTGAAATTGTTGCTGTTGAGAAAAAGAATTCTGAAGTTTTTGGTTTAGAAACTCCATCTTCATCCAGTCAACTTAACCCATTCCAACGTTCAAATAGAACTTACGTTAGAAAATTACAGGGTGAAAAATCTATCTCAATGCTAACTGAGGATAGAAATATTATCCTTGTGCCATTCTCTGTAAACTGGCGCATTAAGGACGCTTACAAATATTTATTCGAAGTTCGCGACCATCGTGAAACTATTAGAGCCGTTGCAGAGTCTGCAATGCGTGAAGTTGTAGCGCAGAACCGCTTTAGTATAATCTTCGCGGAAGATAAACAATCTATCGCAACCTCAGCGGAACGTATTTTACAAGAAATCTTGGATGAATATAATACCGGTGTTGAAGTAATTCAGCTTAACTTAGGTAATGTTGGCGCTCCTAAAGAAGTTAATAAAGCAATTACCGATGTAGAGGATGCTAAGCAAGATAGAGATAAATTAATCGAACAAGCAATTGCGTATCAGAATGAAGTTATTCCGCAGGCACGTGGTCAAGCGGAGCAATTAGTTCAAGAAGCTAACGGATATAAAGCCCGTAAAATTGCCATCGCAACCGGTGAGGCAAATCGCTTTGAAGCTTTATTAAAAGAATATGTTCAGAATAAGCAAATCACTAAGGACAGAATTTACCTAGAGGTAATGGAAGATGTTTTAGGTGGTATTGATAAGGTAATTATCGACGATAGCGTATCAGGTAATGTTCTTCCGTACCTACCAATCGGAGGAAATAAATAATCATGAAAAAAGTAAAATACATATTCCCAATTATAATCATTGCCGTGGTTTTAGTTTACGGCTCTATTTATAGAGTAAATCAAACAGACCAAGCGCTTGTATTAGAATTTGGTAAATTTAGCAAAGTTGTAAATAATATCGGAAAAGAAGAGCCGGGTTTACACTTTAAGCGTCCATTCTTTTTACAAGATGTTTACACATACGATAAACGCCTACTTCACTTTGATGCAAAGCCACAAGAATTTATCGCATCTTCAGGCGACTCAACTGAGCGTGATGAAGAAGGTGAGCGTGTAGACTCTAACAAGTCAAAAATCATTGTAGATGCGTATGCTAAGTACCGCATTGTTGATGTTCTGAAATATTATCAGCGTATTAAATATGAAGATGTCCTTCGTGATACTTTAGATAGAATTTTACTGGATTCATTAGGTAAAGTAGTTGGTAGATATCCGCTAGATTCATTGCTAGATGAAAAGCGTGTAGCAATTATTTCTGAAGTTAAAACGCAAGTTAATAAGGAAATGGGCGAGTACGGCATTGACGTTGTAGATGTGCGTATTAAGCGCGCTGACCTACCAGACCAAAACTATGATAGAGTAATCAAGCGTATGCAAGCTGAGCGTGAAAAAGAAGCGCGTGAGTTTCGTGCAGAAGGTGCAGAGCAAGCGCAAGTTATCATCGCTACATCTAATAAGGATAAAACAGTAATTGTTGCCGAGGCAGAGAAGAAAGCGCAAATTACAAAAGGTGAAGCGGACGCTAAAGCAACATCTATTTATAATAATGCTTATTCTAAAGATGCTGACTTCTTCGAGTTCACAAGAACGCTAGAAAGCTACCGCAAAATTATTGGACAGTCGGATACAAAACTTGTCCTTTCACCTGATAGTAAATTACTTAAATACTTGGATAGGTAGTAAGATATGTCATTCCCGCGTAGGCGGGAATGACATTATTATTTTAGGAAATCCCTGCTTTCGCATGGGCTCTATGTCTGATATCAAATTACTATAAATCTGTTAATGGATTGCTTCGCCTAAAGGCTCGCAATGACGTTCTAGGCGCTTCAACCTAATGGTGTGCCCATTCAATCTTAGAGATATCAATACCATCTTGAGCCATTTCCCATAATGGTGAAAGCTCGCGTAGTTTCTCAACGTTTGATACTACAACTTCAATTGCACGATCAATTTCCTCTTCAGTAGAAAAGCGTCCAATACCAAAACGTATAGAAGTATGTGCTAATTCATCACCCACACCAAGTGCACGAAGTACGTATGAAGGTTCTAATGATGCTGAAGTACATGCAGAACCAGAAGATACTGCAAGCTCACGGATAGCCATTAACATAGATTCGCCCTCAATATAGGAGAATGAAAGATTAACGTTACTACCAACGCCATTTTCAAGTGAGCCATTAACAAAAACATCAGGAACTTTACTAGTAATACCTGTGTATAACTTATCACGCAGCGCACGAGTATGTGCTTCATCCTTAGCCATTTCTTCCTTTGCAATCTGTGCTGCTTCACCTAAACCAACAACTAGCGGAGTGGGTAAAGTACCAGAGCGGAAACCGCGCTCCTGCCCACCACCATTAATAATTGGCTTTAAACGCACACGCGGACGGCGGCGAATATATAATGCGCCAATACCCTTAGGACCATAAATTTTATGTCCAGATATCGAAGCTAAGTCGATATTCATTTCATCAACATTTATAGGTAATTTACCAAAGCTCTGCGCAATATCCGTATGGAAGAAAGTGCCATTCTCACGGCATATTTTACCAATTTCTGCTACAGGCTGAATAATTCCAATCTCGTTATTCACCATCATAACCGATACAACCAAAGTATCTTCACGAAGTGCGGCTTTAAGCTCATCTAAATTAATTAAACCAGTTTCATCAACACCTAGATAAGTAACTTCAAAACCTTCCTGCTCCAAGTTACGGCATGAATCTAAAACGCACTTATGCTCAGTAGCAACGGTAATAATATGCCTTTTCTTATCGCCATAAAATTCCGCTAAACCTTTAATTGCAAGGTTATTGGACTCCGTAGCGCCAGAAGTAAAAATAATTTCTTTAACGCTGGCACCAATTAAATCAGCCACTTGCTCACGTGCTTGCTCAATACCTTCTTCAGATTCCCAACCATAGGCATGCGTACGCGAATGAGGGTTACCATATTTCTCTAAGAAATATGGTTTCATTGCTTCAAATACACGCGGGTCAGTTGGTGTTGTTGCTTGATAATCTAAGTATATTGGCTGAGTCATGATATTCAGTAAATTCTAATTTATAGCTCGTAGAGCTTAAATTTGGATTTACTGCCAAGAGTGGCTTGAGTCACTCTTGCGCCGCGTAGCGAGCGTATCTAATTTATGAAGCAATAGCGAAATAAATTAGAAAGAACTAAAGGTTTCGCGGATAATATATAAAAATAACATCAAACATACAAGTAAAATGGAAGTCACGGCTAAGGCGGGTAGCTTAATTATACAAAAGTCTCTTAATCTTTATATAAAACAGCACTAAAACGTAAAAACCCATATTTCCAAATTTGCGTATTTCCAGATATGGGTTTTTACGTTTTAGTGCATGTTCAGTTTTTCACGGTGGAGTGCTTGAAGGGCTTTTTGTGGGGTAATAAAAATTATATTCATTAAGACTTAACTTTTATGAATAAATCTAGAAACTGATTTTATGAAAAAGATAGCAGTAGTTTTATTTAACCTAGGTGGACCAGATTCACAAGAAAGCGTAAAGCCATTTTTGTTTAACTTATTTAACGATAAGGCAATTATTGGTGCGCCAAGCCCTATCCGCTGGGCGTTAGCTAAATTAATATCTAGCAAGCGTGAAAAAACTGCCCAAGAAATTTATAGCTTTCTTGGTGGTAAGTCGCCAATTCTAGAAGAAACAGATGCACAAGCGCGAGCTTTAGAAAAAGCCCTTAACGGCAATGATGCAGAATATAAATGCTTCATTTCAATGCGCTACTGGAAGCCGTTTACTCAAGATGCTATTGCAGAGGTTTTAGAGTATAACCCAGATGAAATATTTTTACTTCCGCTTTACCCACAAATGTCCACCGCGACATCTGAAAGTTCTATCAAGAAATGGCTGAAATTAGCTGATTTCGAAGCGCCAACTTACACGATTGGCTGTTACCCAACGCAAAAGAATTTTACGGCAAGCTATGCTGAGCTTTTAGCAGAAAAATATAACGAAGCTAAGGAGGCATCTGGCAAAGAACCGCGTGTATTATTTTCTGCTCATGGCTTACCAGAAAAAATAGTTAAAAAAGGTGACCCTTACCAATGGCAAGTTATTCAAGGCGCTGAAGAAATTGTAATTAAGGCAAAGCAGAACGGGCTAGATTTATCCGATTATATGGTGACATTCCAGTCGCGCGTAGGGCCATTAAAATGGATAGAGCCATACACAGAAGATGAAATCATCCGTGCATCAAAAGAAGGTACGCCACTAGTTATTTTACCAATCGCCTTTGTGTCAGAGCATTCTGAAACGCTAGTTGAGCTTGATATTGAATATAAGGAGTTGGCAGAAGAGCATGGCTGTGAGCATTATTACCGAGTACCAACTACCTCGATTCATAATCAATTCATTGAAACTTTAAGAAAAATAGTTCAAGATTTTGATACTAAAGGCGTAGGCTGGGCAAAGCACCCCAAAGGTGAGATAACTAAAATTTGCCCTAAAGAATTCAAGCGCTGTATTTGTAACTAAGACACTCGTAAAATTATGAACGATTTCATTAGAAAATTATCTGGTAAAAAGAAACCTGTAGATGAAGAAATCTACGCAGGTTTTATCAAGCGTACACTAGCAACTTTTATAGACACTACGGTTTTATTAATAATCAGCCTAGTATTTTTGTTACCAATGGTATCAAGCAGTGATATTCAACAATCTAATGAGAAAGTTTCTCAATTAGTAGAGCGCTTAAGTACAATAGATACCTCACAACCGCCAATGCTAAAAATAGCTAACGGCTTAGATATACTATTCTCATTCCTACTAGAAAAAGGCGTTATTGCTAATTTCTTACAAGCCTCTTTATTAAACCTTATAATTATGGGTATTGTTATAATTGTTTTCTGGAGATGGAAGCAAGGCACTCCAGGAAAAATGCTTTTCGGTATGAAAGTAGTAGATTTTGAAACTAATAAAGCTCCTTCAATGTCTCAAAATATTTTGCGATATTTAGGTTATATTGTATCAGCTTTACCGCTGGGTTTAGGCTTTATGTGGGTAGGTATGAATTCTAAAAAACGTGGTTTTCATGATTATATTTCAGGAACTGCGGTAATAATTCCTGAAGCATCTGACCCTGAATATAAAAAGAGGCAATTTAAAAAGCAGTTAATCATTGCCGGCATATTATTTATAGCATTTATTATTTATAATAGATTTATTTAAGATGAGCCCTTTAGGGCGAGCTAAATAAATCTAAAATTAGGGCTGACACGCCCTAATTTACACGCCCTAAGCGCAGTGAATCGCGAAGAAGTTTTAACTTCTTTGCAAACAAATATAGATTTATATAACAGGATTAGTTATAAGATTTGCGTGCTTAAAAGGCTTACATACTTAACTTTTGTGCTAACGCTGTTTTTAAACTCGTTAGTTCTATTTAATTTGCCACAAAAGCATAACCTTGAATCAATTTATGGCGAAGGTTTAAAGCTTTGCTCTAGCGAATCTATTGCAACGGAAGAATTAGAAAAGTTAATTCAAATTGCAGAACTTAATGAGTTTGAATTAGTATCTTTTGATGACGCTAAACAAGGCGCAAATTTTACAATTTCAAAAGTTCAGAGCTTAGTATCTAAGCAAACATACTTTGAGTATGTAAACGAAATTGGCCTATCTAGGTATTCTTTACCGCAAAAAACAGCACCTCCTGCTGAGTTAGCTTAAATCAAAAAATTTAACTAACTAACAATTACAAATAAAATGAAAAAACTAATCTTAGGCTTAGCAATTGCCTTAATTACTGCAAACGCGGCGCAAGCTAATTCATCTGATAACTATTCTAAACCTCAACACCATGCACCTATTGGCGTAATGGCAGACCATCTTCACTCTAAGGGCGAATTTATGCTATCTTACAGACACTCCACAATGAAGATGGCAGGAAATCGCGCAGGCACTAATAGAGTATCTGTTGCAGATATTCGTGCCGAAGGCTTTATGATGGTGCCAACTGAAATGGATATGAAAATGCATATGTTCGGTGCAATGTATGGCTTAACTGACGATATAACTCTAATGTTAGGCACTTCTTACATTGAAAAAGAAATGATAATTAACACTCCAATGGGAGATCGCTTTTCATTTTCAAACGGCCTTGGTGATACTAAACTTTCTGCACTAATTAAATTAATCGATAATATCCATGCAAATGCAGGTATTTCATTACCTACAGGCTCGATTGATGAAGAGCTAAATGGTATGCGCTTACCTTATCCTATGCAATTGGGCTCTGGCACGTTTGACCCAATTTTGTCATTAACATATAACGGCCATTCATGTGATAGATTCTCATACGGCGCGCAAGTTAGTACGGCTCTACGTTTTGGTGAAAACTCTGAAGATTATCGCCTAGGCAATGAATATTCAGCAACGGCATGGGCTGCATATCAAATTATTGAACCAGTTTCTTTATCACTTCGCTTAGATGCAAAGAAAATTGAAAACATTGAAGGTGCAGATACAAACTTAAATCCAATGATGACCCCAACCGCAAGAGCAGATTGCCGCGGTGGTGAACGCATAGACTTAAGCTTCGGCGCTAATTTCTCAATGCCTACTAAGGCTTTCCCAGCAGGTAGATTGGCAATAGAGTTTATCAAGCCATTACATCAAGATCTAGATGGCTATCAGCTAGAAACGGATGAGCGCGTAATAATTGCTTATCAAACAACATTTTAACCCTTTTTTACTTGTATGTTGGGGTGTGTTTTTGTATAAAGCCACTCCAACAAAAAATTATTATGGCAAGAGTTACTATTTCAGATTGTGTAGAAAAAGTTCAAGATCGTTTCGAGCTTGTAGTATTAGCAGCTAACAGAGCAAAAGCTTTAGAGGCTGGTGTTAAATCTACACTAGATACTAAAGAAAAAAATGCAGTGCTTTCACTTCGTGAAATTGCCGCAGGAACTATTTTACCTGAGAAGCTTGAACAGAATGCAATTCAATCATTCCAGAAAGCTCAATTCTTAAGCCCTGTAGATGTTCGTAAGGACGCTGAGATAGAAGAGTCTTTATCTACTGAAATTTCAGAAGAGTTCGAAGCTAATGGCGGAGACATGTATTTCGGTGATGAGAATGTTGAAGTAGACGATTAATTATTTAAATCGCAAAATTTAAGGGGCTATTTAAGCCCCTTTTTTCTTACCCAAGAAGGGATCGTACAAATTTAGTAGTATAAAAAACAGTTGAGTACTAAAAAATACTCCGTTAAGTTGTAATTCCTAACCTTTTGGGAGAAAAGAAGAAAATGAGAAAAATAGCATTATCTATATTATCAATTGTAAGCCTAACAAGTCTAATTTTATTTGGCTCTAGCGAGATTCACGCTGCAAAAAGTAAATTCATTACTATTGGCACTGGTGGTGTTACAGGTGTTTATTACCCAGCGGGTGGCGCAATTTGTAGATTAGTTAATAGAACTCGTCGTGAACATGGTATTCGTTGTTCAGTAGAATCAACTGGTGGTTCAATTTATAACTTAAATTCTCTTAGAAATAATGACCTTGATATAGCCGTAGCTCAATCGGACTGGCAGTATCACTCATATAAAGGTACTGATAGATTTGCTAAACAAGGCGAAGATGAAAAGCTTCGCTCATTATTCTCACTTCACTCTGAGCCATTTACTGTAATTGCTCGTGAAGATTCAGGTGTTAACAAGTTAGATGACCTTTTAGGTAAGCGTGTAAATATTGGTAACCCAGGTTCAGGTATGCGTGCTACTATGCAAACTTTAATGGACAAAAAAGGTTGGACCAAGCGCGACTTTAAAGTTGCTTCAGAACTAAAGGCGGCGGAACAAGCGCAAGCTTTATGCGATAATAAAATTGATGTAATGATTTACTCTGCTGGTCACCCTAATGGTGCTGTGCAAGAAGTAACTACTACATGTTCAGCTAAGCTAGTTAACATCAGTGACCCTACTGTTGACGATTTAGTAAATAACAATAGCTACTATGCATACGCAACTGTTCCAGGTGGTATGTACCCCGGTAATGACACGGATGTTAAAACATTTGGTGTAAAAGCTACTTTTGTAACATCAGAAGATGTTGATGAAGAAGTTATATACGAAGTTGTAAAAACAGTTTTTGACAATTTTGAGAACTTCAAAACTCTTCACCCAGTATTCTCAACTTTAAAGAAGCAAGATTTAGTATCTGACGGCCTAACAGCCCCGTTACATGAAGGTGCTAAAAAATACTTCGAAGAGGCTGGTCTAATGCGCAACGCTAATAAAGTTGAAGTTGGCTCTTCAGAGTAATTTAACTCTAAATCTTCCTAGACATATAAATCCACAAGCCTAAGGTAAATCGCATGCGATGGATTCTTAGAATTGTAATACTACTAGCCCTTATTGTGATGGCTGTATTTGGCTTTATTTGGCTGAATAACGATAAGCTTTCTAACGCTTTACAGAAAACATTCCCCAAAAATGTAGCAGAATCTGCTGAAATTAAGATTTTCCCAGAGCCTAAAATTCTAATTCCAAGTTATAATGTTTCACCAAACTTGAGAGCTAAGGACATAGAAATCCCAATAGGCTTTAAGGATATAATATCAGGGGAGTATACCTCAAATAAAATTCACGTTGGTACGCTAAATGCTGAAGTTGAAACATCAAAGCTGGACCAAATTCTAGATACTAAAAAATCTTTTAGTAATCGCTTAGCCGGTAAAGATATAACCATAGATAAACTGAATCTTTCGGTTGATAAGAATAATTACGATATAAAAAGAGTTATAGCCGGTATTACAAAGGGCAAAATTAATGCAGATTATTTTTACGAAGGCTCTAACTATAGAGTAAACATAAGCGAATATTTATCTGACAGACCAAATGTAAACGTGTCATCAGATAACGGTGATAGTATCAATTTTACATCCTTAATTAGAGGTGGAAAGCTAGATAAAATAGAATTCGCATGTGGAGATAAAGTTAGTGATATCGAGGGTAAGTTAGATTTAAGTAAAGGTTTTATAAATATAAAATCTAAGCAAATCTCAATAAATTCAGAAGAAGGCTTTTTACATAAAAATAAGCTTATAAGTAAAATTATAGATGAGTTGGATAAAAGGATTATATCCAATAAAATTGAAGTTAACTATACGATAGAGCAATTTTTGTATGATAATGAAAAACTTGGCTCGTTCAAAGTTGGCATTTCCTTAGATAGGCAGAATAAAAAGCTTAACTATATTAAACTTGATAACTTTGCATTCAATGCCATAGCAAAATCAATTAATTACGGCTCAGGTACATCAAAAGGCGAGGTTCTTATAAAAATCCCAGACTTTGCATCCTTCATAAATAACATTTTATTTAAGCATAAGGACATTGCAAAATTCCTACCCAAGAAACTTTTTGAAGCAGAACTAGGCTTAAATCAGAAAGTTGGTGTACGCACATTGTTTGATTATAAAAATAAAATTTTAGACCTGTACGATTTTAATCTAATCACTTCTAAAGAAAAGGTATCCACTAAATTAAAAATGGATTTCAATGCCGAGAAGGTAAAAGTTGATGGGTCAGTTGTTTTGTCATCTGTTGACCTTACTAACACTTTAGATTTTGCAAATTTCTTCGGCGCTCAAAATTCAGAATACAAAGAATATCAAATATTCAACTTCTTTAGAAACTTAGATAATTACTCAAACGATTTTAATCTTAACTTTAAAATAGGAAAAATATACTTCCAGACCGAGCTTGTAGAAGATTTCTCAATGGATTTAAATTCTTACAAGGGGCTTATAACCTTGAAGGACATTAACTACAGAATCATAGATGATATTTTTAAGGCCAGCTTAAGCGTTAATTTAAATAATTTCTTACCACATGTTAAATTTAACTTTAAATTCCCAAGAATTAACCTGCGCACCGCAATGTTAATTCTTAATCTTATAGACCCTACCAAAGAAGATAAATATAAAGACCTTTATTTATGGTCTACTGAGAAAATAGATTTTGAATTTTTAAAAACTTTCACAATGGATGCTAAAATCCAAGCCGGTGAATTAATCGTTGGCGATACTAGCCTAGATGCCTTCACAACTAAGCTATCAATGGCCAATGAAAAGTTAGATATTCAGAACTTCAGCGGAATGTTATTTGGTCAAAGAATTTTAGTTAATGGCTATTTATTAAAGCAAGGTTTCCCAACTATTGATTTAGCCTTCTCAATCCAGAACGCTAATGTGCTTAAATATTTAAACAACCTTTACGGCTTCAATAGAATTGATGGTAATATGAGTGTTAATGGTAAGCTCAACTTAGTAGGCAACAGCGCTAAAAATCTAGTAGATTCACTTACTGGCTCTATTGATATCATTGCTCGTAAGGTGCGCGCTTCAGGCTTCAATTTTAAAACGTTAGATCGTCAAGTAAGAAAATCAATTAAAAGAACCCAGATACCCCAAATTGCTAAGTATGCCTTATCAACGGGTATTCAAGCCTATGATTACATTGCCGGCAAGATTGTTATAAGCCAAGGTAAGGCGCATATTAAAGATTGGAAATTTGGTGATAATGGCCACAGTGCAACCTTAAGCGGAAAGCTAGATCTAACTCAGAAGATAATGTCGATAAAGTATGAGGTTGATCTATTTAATATTAACACGCCACTTTCATTAATAATTTCAGGACCAACAGATTTCCCAACAATGGATTGGGTAACAAAAGGCCTGTATGATTACTGGGATAGGTTATTCTATCAGGAATATAAAAACGATTCTCTGTTAGATAATGAAATCAGAATCAGAGGCAGAGATAACCGCGGGTATTAATTATAGCTCAGCAAGTACTGCATCGCCCATTTCTGAACATGAAATAGGTGTTTGTCCTTCTGAAATAATATCGCCAGTTCTAATGCCTTTACCAAGAACAGATTTAACAGCGCCTTGTATAGCATCAGCTTCCTTAGCCATATCAAACGAGTAACGGAACATCATCTCAACGGATAATATTGTCGCAAGCGGATTCGCTTTATTCTGCCCAGCAATATCAGGCGCAGAACCATGTACTGGCTCATATAGTGCATTACAAACATCTGAATCGACTGCGCCAAGTGAAGCTGAAGGTAACATACCAAGAGATCCTGTAAGCATTGCCGCGCAATCAGATAAAATATCGCCGAACATGTTAGTTGTAACAATAACATCAAACTGTTTAGGATTACGCACTAACTGCATCGCAGCATTATCAACGTACATATTTTCTAGCTCAATATGAGAATATTTATCATCACGAACCTTAGCAACTTCCTCGCGCCACATTTCAGTTGCAACAAGTACATTTGCTTTATCAACTGAAGTTAATTTTTTACCGCGCTTATTAGCTAAATCCAGAGCCACTTCGGCAATTCTAGCCACCTCATAATCTTCATAACGTAGCGTATTATAGCCGTATCTAGTGCCATCTTCGCGCGTTACAACCTCTTTAGGTTCACCAAAGTAAATACCACCTGTAAGCTCGCGCACTATCATAACATCTAGGCCAGACACAATCTCACGCTTTAAAGATGAAGCATCTGCCAGCTCATCAAACACTAATGCAGGACGTAAATTAGCGAACAAACCAAGCTCCTTACGAATACCAAGTAAGCCTTTTTCAGGGCGCTTTGAAATATCTAAAGACTCCCACTTAGGGCCACCAACCGCACCTAAAAGAATTGCATCCGCATCACGCGCTTTATCAATGGTTTCTTGTGGGAATGGGTCGCCATATTCATCATAGGCGCAACCGCCAAGTAGGGCATAATCAAGCTTAAACTCACCATTTTTATTAAAATGATTGATAATTTTTTCCGCTTCAGCACAAATTTCAGGACCTATGCCATCACCAGCAATTATAAGAATCTTTTTAGTCATGTGCGCACTTATAAGAAAAAACCAGTAAAAATGAAGTAAAAATAAACGTTCCACGAAATAGAAACTAATTCAAAATAAGTTATTATTTTCTTTACAAAATTAACCAATAGTTAACTAATAGTTTTATATAATTTAAAAGGTTAATTTTATTTTTAAAAAATCATGTCAGGTAAATTAGATTCAGATCCGGTATTCTTAGGTTTAACGCGCCCCGCAATGTTTATGGGTGTAACTTATCTTTGGGGTATGTTGGAAACTTTCATCTGTATTATTTACTTCATTAATTCATCTAGCTTCTGGACGTTTCTTTATTTCGCTGTAGCACATATTACAGGGTTATTAATTTGTTCAAAAGAACCGCGCATGGTAGAGCTAATGATGATGGCATCAAAAACGAACTTTGTCTGTCAGAATAAAAACTTCCATGGCGGTAATTCTAGCTTCGACGTGTTCTAAAAAATAAAAAACAAAGGAATAAGAATTAAATGTTTAAATGGGTAAAAAGAAAAGCACAGAATTCTGCAATTGTTGGCAGAGAAGTTTCTGCATCAAAATTTATCCCTTACAAGGCGCACTGGGATAGTAATACCCTTATAACCAAGCAAGGCGAGCTTCTTGCAGTTATTAAAGTAGGTGGCTTCACATTTGAAACAGCAGACGATGAAGACCTAGATGCAAAGAAAAACATAAGAAACACATTATATAAGTCATTCGACTCAGGTAAATATGCTATCTGGTTCCACACTATTAGAAGAAAATTATCAGCAAGTATTGATGGCGAATTTGATGACCCGTTCTGCGATTATGTAAATAAACGCTGGATAGAAAGCCATACAGGGCAGGATAGTTTTGCAAACGAGTTGTATATCTCAGTTCTCTTAAGACCGGATACAATCGGCTATGCAGGTAAAATTAACGAGTTCTTCAAAAAACACACCGGCGATAGAGAGCAAGAGAAGCTACAAATGAGCCGTGAACTGCGTGAGGTAA
The DNA here is from genome assembly GCA_020630095.1 of Rickettsiales bacterium. Classification (GTDB taxonomy): domain Bacteria; phylum Pseudomonadota; class Alphaproteobacteria; order Rickettsiales; family UBA8987; genus JAHDCD01. The sequence goes on from JAHDCD010000002.1 coordinate 213,066, forward strand.
CAAATCGTATCGTAGGTTCTTTAGGTGAGTATAGATGTAAATTGCTAGGTACAAATAAAACTCCAAAAGGTTCATTTTGTGAAATAATGGGATTTTTATCGCTTCTAGTAAATTGCGGTGAAACTCAGCCAATTCATGTTCCTAACCGCGATATTTCAAAATATTTACCTTACCGAAGATTATATGTAAGTCATTCGCAAAAAGTAATTGAAACTAGAACATCTGAAGGTAAGCGCCGTTTCTGCGCTATGTTAGCAGTAAAGCAATACCCTCCTAAAACTTATGCAGGTATGTTGGATTCATTCCTTCAAATGCCTTTCGAGCTTTGTATTTCACAGGCTTTCTTAGCAGAAAACACTCAAGATGCAGTGCGTACAATGTCAAGACATCAGCAGAGAATGGCATCAGTAGAGGATAAGGCAATTTCTCAAATGGCAGAACTTACCAACGCGATGGACATGGCCACCGGTGGTGCTATTGGCTTTGGCGAACATTGCATGACCTTAACAGTTTATGAAGATAATATTGAGCAGTTAGAGGAGTCTATTAACTTTTGCTATGGTGAGCTGATTAATATTGGTCTAGTTCCTGTGCGTGAATCTATGACTCTACTTGCTAGCTTCTGGGGACAGTTACCGGGTAACGATGGCTACTTCGCAAGACAATCAAAAATTAATACGCTTAACTTAGCCTCGCTAGTAAGTTTACATAATTATCCTAACGGCAGTGCAACGGATAATCATTGGGGCCCTGCAGTAACATTAATTGATACCACATCAGGTACGCCATTTTATTTCAATTTCCACATGCGTGATATTGGCCATACCTCATTAGTTGGCCCTACAGGTGCAGGTAAAACAGTATTAATGAACTTCTTAACCGCACAAGCCACAAAATTCGGTGGTCGTGTTTTCTTATTCGATAAAGATAGAGGTTCAGAAATCTTTGTACGTGCTATTGGCGGTATTTATACAATTCTTGAACCGCGTGAAAAATGCGGTTTCAACCCGCTACAATTAGAGGACAACTCCGAGAATAAAACATTCTTAGCCGAATGGGTTAAGACCATGAGTAAAATGACCATGGAATCAGCTGAAATTACTCCAGAAGAATCAGAGCGTATACAGGAATCAATAGAAGGTAACTTCAAACTAGATAAGAAAGATAGGAGGCTAAATTCAATCGCACCATTCCTTGGATTCGTAGTTCCTGGGTCATTATCAAGCCGTATTAAGCAATGGTGTGGTGAAGGTGTATATGCGGGTATTTTTGATAATGCGGAAGACTCGCTAGACTTCAACAAAGCCAGAGTTTTTGGCTTTGAAATGGGTAACCTACTGGCCGATGGAACTTCTTTACCGCCAGTATTGCAATATTTATTCCATAGAATTAGAATTTCATTAGATGGTACTCCAACTATCGTAGTACTAGATGAGGCATGGGCATTAATTGATAATGAGGTATTCCGTTACCAAATTAAAGACTGGTTAAAAGTACTGCGTAAATTAAACGCAATGGTAATCTTTGCCACGCAATCAGTAGAGGATTTATCAAAGTCTGAAATCTCTGATACTCTAGTGCAACAAACAGTTACACAGATATTCTTAGCAAATAATAAGGCAACTGAAGAGTATAAAAAAACCTTCATGTTATCAAATCGTGAATTCCAAATTGTAAAACAAACAGACCCTAAATCACATTATTTCTTAGTAAAGCAAGGTGAAGATAAAGTAGTAGGGCGTGTTGATTTGGGTGAAATGATGGAAGTTATTCACGTACTTTCAGGCAGAACGCATACAGTAGGTTTGCTAGATGAAATCCGTGAGCGCGTAGGCGACGACCCTAAAGAATGGTTACCTATTTTCATGGAAGAGGTAGAAAAAATAGCGTAAAGCAAACTTAAAAGTGTAAAAATATATTTTTATGTTTGCTAGCACAGAACACATATCAAAGCCGACTAGATTGGCATAAAGAGAGTGTATATTTTCTTACACTTATGGCTTTCGCATGGGCAATCGCTTTTGTACCAGAACTAGCATTTGCACAAGGTGGCGCGAATGATGCTATTCAATCATGTGGAGAATCACAATACGGTTTCGTAAGTAAAGTTATGGAATGTGTTGTCAAAAACTTAAATTCATCACTCAGCTTAGTTAACGAAATACGAGAGAAAATGGCGCAGTTCATTTCATCGGTTATTTTTATATATGTAGCATGGCTAGGTGTGCGCTTGCTTTCAGGCACAGTTAACGACCCCTTGCGTGAAGTAATGCAAGATTTATTCTTGTTATTATTTGTTGCAGGAGCCGTATACTACAGCGGTTTAGAGATATTTGTTGAGACCGCAATGCAAATGCAAAAAGGTATAATCGAAAGCGTATCAAACACCTTAAGCGACAATTGGCAAGTTACAGGAGCCGGTAGAGCAGGCGATGCATATATAAATTCCATAGAAGCGAGTACAGGGCAAAAGCAGGTGTGGCTAAAGTTAGAATGTTCAGTAATTCAAATTCTAGGTATATATAACGCAGAGACTCAAGACCTTCTAGATTGCAGAAACTATTCAAGTTTCTTAGCTAAAATATTTACCGCAAATACAGTAACTCAACTATTCTCATTTGTATTTAAGGGCGAAACTATGACCCTTATTCTATTCTTGTTCAGTGTAGTATTTATTTACGTTTTAGTGGCTGCGGCATTAATAGGCCTAGTAATGATGACCTATATCTCGGCCCTAATTATCTTCTTATTCCTAATAATTATTGCGCCACTTTTAATAACTTTTGCATTGCTTCCGATAACTAGGAAATATTTCCAGCCATGGATATCAATGACCATTATTTACACCTTAATACCCGCAATATTAATCGGTGCAGTAGTGTTCGTTTCTCTATTTATGACCAGAGTATATGATGATTATTTACGCGATGTTTATAAAGAGATGGGTGACATTGTAGCCAATGCAAACTTTGCCGTAGTACAAACAGATCAAGAAACTGAAGGGCAAGGTGTTGCAGGTAGTGGTGCAGGAACCACACAAGGTGCAGGTGGTGCTTCAACCAATACATCTTCAGGTGTAACATCAAGAAACGCAAATCAAGGTATAAATGATACTACCAGCCCTAGAGGAAACGGCTTTGGAAGAATAGGCTATAATGCTAGTAATCCTGATAGGAACTTTTTGTATAATCTTACCTATAGTGGAGCGGGTTCTACCAGTAATGGTTATACGGACTATAACTTTACCAGTGGCAATAGGAATATAACCATTTCTGCTCCAGAAGGAGTAATAGACACCGCCAATATACCTTCAACGCCAATTACAAATCTAAATCAAATTATACCTGCGGGTTCAAGCGGTAACCACGTTGATATAAGAAGTGTGATAGGTGGTAATTCTAGTCAACCTCAAGACCCTATAGGGTTTATACAAGGCTTACTAGGAGCAGATACAGGAAGCTCAGCAACAAATGATGGTAGTTCAACTTTAGCAGGTATTGGTAGGCAGTTAAAATTCTCAAAAGACTTGCAAATAAAAATGGCGGTATATCTTTTCACCGCGGTATTATTGTTATTTATCGGCTTTAAGTTGCTATACGATTTGGTAATGAATTTCGAAGCCTTAATGGGTATGAATACACCTTACGCATCAAGTAGTATGGGAAGTGTACGTGGCGGTGTTGCAAGAACATTTGAAACACTCACAAACCCACTCGGATTGCTCAATAAGGTTGGTAAATAAATAGGAGGAAAATACGCTAATAAAGAACAACATATATATATTACCTGCGCTAATTTTAATAGCGTTACTAGCTATATTTATGCCTGAAATCTCTATGGCTCAGGGCTCTGCGGAGACTCATTGCCAATTTTCAGGAGGTAAGCCACCGGGTTATATTAGTAGCTTAGTAAGCTGTATAATAAACGTATCTCAAAGTTTCTTAGACAGTCCCAATTTTCAAGAGTTGGTAAGAGGCTTATCCTATTTTATCTCGGCTCTATGTTTTGTAGCAATAGTATTCTACGGCCTAAAGGTACTTTCAAATGAGGTGCGCGACCTTAAAATGGAAACATTGGTTCTTATAGGTAAACTATGTGTAATTTTATTTATAATGCTCAATGCTCCATTGTTGGCCAACTGGGGTAAGCTACTTTCTACAACATCTATATATTTAGGCGGGGAGATATTACAAGTTTCAGGTGCAACTATCTGCCCAGATGCTTCAAACAGGGATGTATTTGCACAATTTGATTGCCTATTTGATAAGTTCTTATCTATGTCCTGCCTGCGCGGAACAGATGGAATGTCGGATGCAGAAGCAGAGCTTTATGCAGCAGAAAAAGCGAGTGCTGTACCAGCATATCAAACAGGTTTAGCAACATTCTTAGGTATTTTAATAGTTTTACTAGGTACGCCAATATCAGGTCTAGTAATTAGTATGCTTGTTGCTGTTATTGGCTTAGTTCTAGGCATGGTATCATTTGCGGTACAATCTATTTTATTCTATGTAACTGGTGTAGTTTCAGTAACATTCTTAATAGTAGTTATGGTGTTATTTTCACCATTCTGGTTATTTGAAAGGTACAAAGATTATTTCATAAAAGTATTCAAGCTAACCATAGTATTTGGTTTAAAGCCCATATTCTTCACAGTTTATATAGCGCTTTGGCTAATAGTATTATCTAGTGAAAAATCGGGCATAGATTTAGTTAAAAAATTCACAGATTCACAGGCTTCAGCAACTCAGCTGTGTAAAAGTTTCAAGAAAGTTGCAGGTCAAGCACAAGATTTTGCAAACTCAGCATCGGGTAAAAAAGATTTAACTCCAGTTGCCATTGATGAAATGGCAAATCAAGTTGAAAGTGCTCTTTCAGGCCTAAATCTAGGTGCATTATCAAGGCAAATTCAATCTGTTAGTGAAGAAGAGGCCGCTTTTGGACAAACAGAGCTTTCACCCTTGGAACAGCAACTAATAGATAGAATAAGGAACAGTGGCGGTGCCAGAGTTTTTGTAAACGATAAAGACAATCCTGAACAGCCAAGTGAGGCAAAAGAGCGTGCCATGCTTAACTTAATTAAAAAGTTCCCACAATTATTCAGTACACGAAATAAGATAACGTTCCAAAGTTTAACCGATGTAGATGAAAGATTCGCCAAAGACTTTGCAACAGTAACAGACCTTGAGGCAAGAGCCTTAGCTGCAAAAGCAACATTCAAAGCAATTTTAGATGATCCAGTATTTAAGAAAATGTTAGCCGATATTTTAGTGGCGGCATTCTTATTATTCTTAATGGCAAGATTTGCAGAAAGTCTAGATTCAATGGTTTCACAATTCGTACTGCAAGTATCATACTTACCACAAGATACTAGATCAGTAAGAACAGCCGTACAAAGATATACAGCTGGCGTAGGTTCAACCACCCAAAAGGGCTTAACCGGAACATCTAATTTAATTAAAAGGCAGGTCTCTAAATTAAAACAAGGAGGGCCAACTAGCGCAAGCTCTAGCGGTAAGGCTAAAAAATCCTCTGGCCAAGTAAGAAGGAAATAACCATAAGTTAAATAAATATTAACTTATAACGTGATAGAATAATAAATAATGAACAGAATATACAACATAGTCGCAATGCTGATAGTAGGTTTAATACTATCCTCTTGTGGTGAGCAACCTGATTCAGGCTCAACTTGTATAATCTCGGATTGTATTTTATCCACCGAGAAAGACATAACCTCATCAGCATGTATGCGCGTTGGTGTAGAAGAGGAATCTGGCTTCTCATTTGATGGTTTAGCGGGTGGTTTAGGAAATGCTACTAATACAGTAGATACTTCTTTTGACTTTGGTGGCCTTTCTTCGGGAGGCGGAGGTGGAGGCTCTAACTTTACATTCCAAGGTTTAGCTGGTGGTGGAGATTCATCAATCGCACAAAGTTTTCAGTCTTCTGGTCCTGGGATAACGGTATTTAGCTATATCATGTCTGGTGAAGAGGGGCAAAGCGCAAAGGGGCCGTTTGAATATATTTATAAAAATATCGCGGCAGATGTTGCTGGTGCAGTTGTTAAACTATTCGAGCATATTGTAAGACTTCCAGAGTATAAACGAGTTATAAGCGCCATGATGTTCTTAGCAATAGTATGGTTTGCCCTTAGAATCGCTGCACAAATTAACCCGCCAAACATGAAGGACATGTTTACCTTGCTGGCAAAAATAGTAATAATATATGCTATTTTACTGAATTGGGATGCCTTCGAAGGTTTGGTTGTTAACTTCTTTGAATCGCTCGCCAATGGCTTGTCGGAGGTATTTATATCCTCCATGCTCGATAATCCAAATGGCGGTAGCGACCAAGTCGCCGTAATCCAATTGGCAGATACCATGTTCTTGCGCTTCTTTACAGGTGCATTCTGGAACATGGCAATAGCTCTATTTTTAAATAATATTGCCGTAGGCTTAGTAGTAATATTCATGTACTTAATATTCGCCTATACAATGTTACAATTTGTAGGGGTTATTTTACTATGCTTTATTGGGCGTGCATTCCTTTACGTAGTTTCGGTAATATTCATACCATTAGCCCTTTTCAGGGTAACTTATGATATGTTCCAAGGTTGGCTAGAAATGCTTGTTTCATTTGTATTCAGGCAAATATTCTTAGTAGCTTTCCTACTAATGTTCGTAACCGTATTCGATGATATGCTAGTGAATCATCTAATATTAAATAACGCACCAGACCTATGCTATGTAGACCTATCTAAGCGTAAGATATTCTTAATTGAGGCCGCATCAAGCCTACTTAAATGGGGTTGGGCATTTGGCGACAATGTTTTAGCGGCAGACTATACCACAGACTCAGTAATAAATTTCTGGGCGCTAGCTGGTTTAATAATGATTTGCTTCGTATTCATTGGTTTAATTGGCTGGGCAGAAGAGCTTGCTGGTATCCTAACATCATCAATGACACCTGCCTTCGGTATCGCAATCGGTAGAGCCATGAAGCCTAAGAACCTAAACGTTTTCGATCCACGAAGATACGCCCAACGGAAAAAGTAGCTAGGCTGATATGACAGATAATGAAACATATACCGGCCTCGCACCAGATATTGAATCAAGGGTAGGGTTAGTTCTAATAGCGGCATTTGAAGATAAAAAAAGAACTCAAAAGACAGCTGATCCAGATATATTCTATTTACCTAAATCATTATTCATCTTCTAGCTTGTGCCAAGCGCCATAATCGCGCTGAGTCATAGATGCGGTAACAACAAACTCACCTTCCTTCTCTTGAACCTCAACATTACGTGCATGGTTATATATCCAGCCAAGTTTAAAGCCTTCTTCAAAGGCAAGGTTAACTGAAAGCTTAACATCTTCACGCGCTAGAACTTCGTCAATAATCTCTAAAACAATCTCGCAATTCTCTCCTGTTTTAGCTGAAATACCTAAATCACCTAGCAAGCCAGTTGAATTAACAAGATCAATCTTATTCATCACTTCAACGGTATTGCGATCCAAAGTTTCCTCGGTGCATAACATCTTTAAAGTGGTAATTACATCCTCGCGGTTTGCATCCAAATCGGGCGATGCAACATCGCGCACATGCACCAATACATCCGCGGAAGAAACTTCCTCCAGCGTTGCTCTAAAAGCATCTACTAATTCATGCGGAAGGTCTGAAATGAAACCTACTGTGTCGGATAAAATAACCTTTCGCTTAGATGGTAATTCTACCAAGCGCATGGTAGGGTCTAGCGTGGCAAATAATTCATCTTCAGCATAAACATTTGAGCCCGTTAAATGATTAAACAACGAAGATTTACCCGCATTCGTGTAACCAACCAAGGCCACAATAGGGTAAGGCACTTTCATACGAGATTTCCTTTGCATTGAGCGTGTTTTAACCACCTTCTTCAACTGCTCTTTAATAATCTTAATTTGCTTATTGATCGCACGTCTATCGCTTTCAATCTGCTTCTCACCTGGGCCACCAGTAAAGCCATGTCCACCACGTTGCCTCTCCAAGTGAGTCCACGAGCGAACCAGCCTAGATTTCTGATACTGCAACGAAGCCAGCTTAACCTGCAACATACCTTCTTTGGTGCGCGCACGCTCTGCGAATATTTCAATAATAAGCGAAGGGCGGTCAACCACCTTACAATTAATATCAGATTCTAAGTTACGATGCTGAATCGGCGAAAGTTGCTTATTAATAATAAGTATATCAATACAATTTTGCCTAACTGTTCGCGCTAATTCTAGCACTTTACCTTTACCTAAAAATGTTCCTGAATTTGCCTGTTTAAGATTAATAATCTCGGCATGAATCACCTCAACCCCTATCGCGCCAGACAAGCTAACAGCTTCCTCAAGCTTAGCATCATGATCTCTAAGCTCGTTTTCTATTTCCTCTTCTTCGGTGTGAAGAATCGGATGTATAATATATGCTCTTGTTACGTTCGGGTCTTTAATTTCTTTCATATAGTTCCACTCTATAATACCACAAAACACCTATTTTTGCAAATTCACAAGGTATAAGATTAATTGACTAGAAAGTGAATATCCGTATTTTTAACGCTTATGTCTGAATCTGAATTAAAAATACCTAACCTCAGAACGCCATTTGATAAACGTAATGGCTTTATCTGGTATAATGGTGGCTTAACGCCGTGGAAAGATGCAACAGTGCATGTCCTGAATCATGGCTTACATTATGGCTCATGCGTATTTGAAGGCTTAAAAGTATATAATGGCGTGCCATTCAAGTTAAATGAACATAGCCAACGCCTTCACGATTCAGCAAATATAATTGGCTTTAAAATCCCTTATACAGTTGAGCAGTTAAATGAAGCAACACTAGAAGTAGTTAAGGCTCAAAAAATTGAAGATGGTTATATCCGCCCATTCGCATGGCGCGGTTCGGAGCAAATGGCTATCGTGACGGATAAAACATCTACCAACGTAGCTGTAGCCGCATGGACATGGCCCGCATATTATTCAAAAGAAGCATTGGAAAAAGGCACGCGCCTAACATTTGCAAAATATAAGCGCCCAAGCCCTGAAACAGCACCATCATTAGCTAAAGCTGCAGGTTTATACATGATAGCAACTTACAGTAAAAACTTAGCTGTACAGCAAGGCTATGAAGAAGCTCTAATGCTAGACTGGCAGGGCAGAGTAGCAGAAACTACATCGTCAAATATCTTCTTCACGCAAAATGGTGAAATACATACGCCAATAGCAGATTGCTTCTTAAATGGCATAACGCGTAGAACAGTAATTGAACTAGCTAAATCTAAGGGAATTAAAGTTCATGAACGCAGAATTTTACCTGAAGAATTAAAAGATTTTGATGGCGGCTTTACTACGGGTTCAGCATCCGAAGTTGTACCTATCGGCTCAATTGACGATATCGAGTATTCAAAGCGCGATATCGGCTTAAGCCTGCGCGAAGACTACCTAAAAATGTGCGCCGAGTGGAAGAATTAACTACCTAGATTCAGGTATTCTAGCCATTCCAATATTTCGCTTTTTAGCTATTTCAAGCAAAGTTGCATCAATATTTCTAGTTCTAGCTAATGGCACTAGAGATATATAATCATTGCCAATTTTATCCCAAACCGGCGTGCCTTCTAGTAAGTTATAATCAGCATTATCAACTATATACAAACCAAGATAATCCGCCTGTTTCTCTTCATCTAAAGAAATTGCATAACTATTTGAATCATCTTTCTTCTTCTCTAGTTTATTGTAATTCTTATAGTCAATTTGCTCGCCATCAACTGCATCAATTCCAAGGCCGCTTAGTACCGCACCTAAGAACGAGCCATTATTGCGCTTTCTATAATGACCCAAAATGTTATGCGCATATTCATTGCCTATAATAACCGCCAGCTCTTCAGTTTTATTAACGTAATCAAATATCTCCTTAGATATCAGAACTTTTTCACCATTAGCATAAGTTAAACGTGTTGATGGTATATTACCTTCAAGCTCGTCTTTATTTAAAACTTCCACCTCGTAGAAGCATCTATTTCGACAATATTTAGCGGCAGACTTAGCTATCTGTTTGTTTACATCATTCATCCATTTTTGCTTTTCTAAGGTATCGTCCTGCTCAGCTATAAATTTATCATACTCTTTCATTTCCACCGCGTTTTCAGTAAGTGAATTAGGGTGTGAAGGTAGCTTTAATTTATTTGCACAAGAGGATAAAAATATAATGGCCAATATGTTTAATAAATATCTTGTCATAGTTAGGATATTTAATATCAAATAGACTAATAACAATAATAAAAGAAAGTCATGTCGGGATCATTAAATAAAGTAACATTAATTGGTAATTTGGGTAACGACCCTGAAATCCGTTCAACCGCACAAGGTAAGGAATTCGCCAATCTATCATTAGCAACAACGGATAGCTGGAAGGACCAATCTGGTGAGCGTCAAAGCAAAACAGAATGGCACAGAGTAACAGTATTTAATGAAGGCCTAGTGCGTGTAATTAAAAATTACCTTAAGAAAGGTGCAAAAGTTTACATTGAAGGCGAATTACGTACACGTAAATGGCAAGATAATGAGGGTAAGGACAGATACACTACCGAAGTAGTAATGCAGGGCTTTAACGGCAATTTAATAATGCTTGGTAGTAATAATAATTCTGGCGGTGGCGGAGGGTCAAGCTTTAACGATTCAGGTGCATCGGGTGGTGGTTTTAATGGCGGAGGTACTTCAGCACCAGCGGCAGCTTCAGGTGGTGCAGCTCCTGCATTTGGTCAAGTGCCAGTAGACAATTCAAGCTACCAAGACGCTCCAATAGATGATGATATTCCATTTTAGTGAATGGAATGTGCAAGTAGCACGTAATAAAAGTTAATGAATGAAAAAGTAACAGAAGAAAAAAGCGAAGGCTTCTGCATAAAAACTGCAGGTAAGAACTGCGCATTCTTTTGTTTAAAAACCCTGTTCAGGGTTTTCTATCTAACGTTATTTTTATTAGTAGTACTTATTATTATTGGTTTTATTTGGCTTAAAACTGGCGAACGCCAAATTCCATATATTGAGAAAATAATCTCAACTGAGTTAGGTAAAAGCAAAGAAGGCTTGCGTTTTGATTGGGAGCGAAATTACGTTACAATCGATGACGATAATGACCTAGTGATCAAGCTAATTGAGCCTAATTTAATTGAAAAAGATAAGTCAATTTTCTTCAGTAACTTCATTTCAACAAAGGTAAACCTATATAAGTTAATCGGTGGTAAGCTGGTAATAAAAAGCCTTAAACTTAACGATCTTAAGTTAGACTTTTATAAAAAAGAAGGTGTAGAAAAAGCTGATAATTCCTCACAAGATTTTAAATCTATGTACAAGATTATATCTTCTGAGGCGAAGAATTATATCGATAAAAATAGAAGCCTTAACCTAAATGAATTAGATATAAAGAACCTTACAATAATTCTACCTAATGGCATTTTTTATAAATTCCCTAGCTTAAAAGTGCTTCTTTCAAAGCAAGATAAAACCATAGTTGGCGAAGTAATATTGGATGAGAAGCTTGGCGGCATGGAGCTTGATGCTAAAGTTACCTTAGATAGCAAGAAACACCTGAAATCAGAGCTTAATGCAAAGAATTTCCGTCCGGCACTTTTGGCAAATTTAAATGATAATCTTAAGTTTTTAAATGCTATTGAAAAAACTTTGAATGCCAAAATTCAATCTGAAGTTAATGAAGAAGGGCGGGTTAAAAATATAACAACAGACCTATATACAAACTTTTCGGAAGAGTCAGATGAATATATAAGTTACACCGCTTACGCAGATTATAATTCAGACCTTGGTGGTTACGTAGTTAAAAATAACGCTAAAATTAATTCTATGCCAATGGAGCGTTTAGGAATTTATTGGCCAGATTCCTTAATTCCCGAAGCGCGCGAATGGGTAACTCAAAATATCTATGGTGGCGAATATTCTTCAATGCGTTCAAACTTTACCTTCTGTTACGATGTAAAAGAGAACTGCCCACTAAGGCAGAAAACTTTATTAAATTATAAAGGCGCTACCATTAAATACATGGATGACCTGCCCAAGCTTGAGCAAGTTGAGGGTATAATTCGTTCAACCTCTACGAAGTATCTAGATATTTTCTTAACAAAGGCAAAAGTACTTAATTCGGACATTATTTCTTCATCAGCAAGAATTACCCTATCTACTGAAACTGAACCAACATATTTCGACCTTATTGCCGAGGTTAATGGCGATGCTAATGACCTAACTCAATATGCAAAAATTGCCGGTGAAGAAGCCTACAACATGGTTAAAGAAATCACCGGCAAGGCACAAACACAGTTAGAATTAGCTCTACCATTAAAGAAGGGTATGGACCCAGAATTTAATATTTATACGGATGTAACAGAGTTTAAATTCCCTAATATGATAGAGGGTATATCCGCAAGTGAGGGCGACATTTCGCTAGTACTAAATAATGAATTTATAGACATCTCTGGTACGGCAAATGTTAATTCTATTGAATCAGATTTGCGTTATAATCAAAAGCTGAAATCGAGTGAAATAAAGGCGGATGTTAAATATAAAGGCGAACTTACAGAAGTTCTTAAATCGTTTGATAACTACATACCGGAATCTATCGCTAAGCCCCTAATTTCAGGCGGTTCAGGGGTAATAAAGGGTAATACAACATTCAAAAAGAAAGGCGATAATAACAACTTAAATACAAGCCTAAACCTTGATGACGTTCAATTTACCATGCCAATGGTAAATTGGTATAAAGGCAGGGGCGCTAAACTTAAAGCAGACCTGAAATTTGAAGGTAATGGTAACAGCCTAGAAATTAAACAAATCAAACTTGATGGTGATAGAATATCCGCTCTTGCATCGGGTATTGTAGATACTTCCGATGGTAGCCGTGAAATAAAATTTGATTACTTTAAATGGGGCAGAACTGATGCCCAGATCAGTTATAAAATTACCGATCCATTCTTTGAATTTAAGGTAAAAGGTGCTGCGCTAGATTTATCTAACCTAAACTTTAAAGAACTAAGTGATTCAGGAAAAGTAAAGGCTGAAGAGTTTAATAAAGACCGTATAGATAAAACCCATTTCAGCGCAAACTTGGATATTGATAACATATATTTAAAACGCGGTTTTAGGTTTAAAAACTCTAAACTAAACTTAGATTGTATTTCTAACAGCTGTAACACGGCATCTATTTCGGCTGTGTATGGCGATGGTGAGAAGGTTAACTTAAGCTATAACGACAAGGTAAAGAAAACCTATAAAGAGGGACGTGATCTATCACTTAATATAACCTCATTTGGCGATATTTTAGGTGGGCTAGGTATTACTAATAATATTAAAGGCGGTAACCTAAGCATTACCGGTAAAGCCTATGGTAAAAAAGATATCCAAAATGGTAAGCTTAAACTTGAAAAATTCCGCGTTATAGACTCGCCATCTAACCCAAATTTTTTAATTAACTTAAGCGATATTGATGCTCTAAAACCATATATAAAGGACGATGGTTTTTACTTCAGAAAACTACTTTCCGACTATACTTTCTTTAATGATTTACTGTTCTTAAAGCACTTAAGATTGATATCTAACACTATAGGTTTAACGGCAAAGGGCAGGGTAGATTTTGACAAGGAAGATTATAAAATCATCGGCTCATTCGTGCCATTATATGTAGTTAATTCAATGCTAGGTAAAATCCCACTTCTGGGCGATATTTTAGTGGGAGAGAAAGGCGGTGGCATAATTGCATCAAGATATACCCTTAAAGGCACGTTCGATGAGCCTGACTTCAGTGTAAATCCAATAAGCGTTCTAACCCCTGGTTTCTTACAAAGAATGTGGGGTGATGTAAAAGAAGAAGAGCGCGATCCATTCTTCAAACCTGCTCCTGCATTCTTAGAGGATGAAATAGATAACTAATTTTTACCTAGAAAGAGATGCTTTAGATAAGCGCATTTCATTTATATTAGGAACTTTTTCTAAAGGCTCAGAAGCTATCACCATATTTTCGTTAGCACGTTTAAAAGAATCTCCAAAATCATTAGGAGCTTCCTCTACGTCTCCAAAACATTTTCTAAAGAATCCCATCATATCAGACCTAACGGATTCACCAGAGTTTATCATTCTATTCATTTTATCCCTTCTTTTTTCAAGCTGCTTTGCTTGTTTCGCTGCTTGTTGGAGGCCATTTCTTCCTTCAACCATACCAATAGAATCAGATAATTCTTTAAGTTCTTGTGATGCGGTCATTGCATCATGCATAGTTTCCATATCTTTCAGTCTTTGCATCATACCCTGTTTATCCATTGTATCAGTTCCACCTTTTTGAGGTAAAGAAACTAAAACAGTAGCATCTGGAGAGGATAATCTATTAATATCAATCGCTAGCGAGCGCTTCTCTCTTGGTGGCATATAATCAGTAGTCCCTGTGCAAATTATTATATCAAATTTGCCATTAAACTCTTTTGGGATTTTTGTAAAACTACAGTCTAAAAAATGTTCTTCATTAACATTTTTATTCTCTAGGGCTAACTTTTTAGCATCTGGATGAGAATCGCAACCATAGTACTCCGCTACCCCCCCCTCAACTAAAAGTGGTGCTAGGCTTGCATCAGAACAGCCAATTTCAAGCACTTTTTTACCTTCAAGGTCAATACCCAAATCTTCAGTAAGATAAGTAATTAAACCTTTATCATATTCATCTAACTTATCAGTCATAACATAAAGATATGATAAACAGGTTAAAATAACGTTAACAAAAAAGAAAAGCCGCTGGGGAGTTAGACCAGCGGCAGGTGTACTAAGGTGGTTAGTTGTTTGAAGTTAATCCCTTAACATACATTGTTAAAGAGACTAAACACAAACAACCCTTAATTTGTTTCTGTATTTTCTATTAAAGTAGGCTGATTTGGATATTTAGATTTTCTACTCTTTTAATCAGCCTACATATAAATTTTTTAAAAAATTTAATAAGCTTTAAGCAGATATGCTGAAACACTTAAAAATAACATTACGTTAACTAATATTTGTAAACCTAGCATGGTTACCTCTCCTAAAAAAACTTCTCTAGCTCGCGCTAAAGGGTTGAGTTAAAGTTCTAAATTCTATGTTCTATGACATAAAAATTAAAAGCTGATGAATAGACATTATTCACCATTATGAAGGAGGTAGATTGTGAGTCTTTGTAAGATAAAGCCCCCTTCATGATAATGATTTATTTCTTAGTTTCTTTAGTATGGTGGAGTGAGCAATAACCCATCTCCACCAATTCGACTATTAGAAACATGTCATTCTCATGAATCACATTTTCCTAATTAACGTCATCGCGAGGGAGCTTTAGCGACCGCGGCGATCCATCTAGTGATCTTCTTTCTTGGAATGATCTATTAATGGATTGCTTCACCTAAAGGCCCGCAATAACGGTTTCTAATGAAACCTTTTTTTATATTTTGGAAGAGGGGGTTGTCAGGAATGATTCCTTCTTTCCTTCTAGCCCTCCTTCCTTCTTTTTGTTCAACTTTTCTAAATCTTTTTTATTTACAGAGTGGGTTGGTAGGTTTTACTTATTCTTCAATCCTTCCAACCCTCTATCCTTCTATCTATTAGAAGCTTAGCTTATAACCGATAGTAGCAGTGTGACCTGTAGCAGACTCATCGTCAGCTGAAGTGTCCATTTTGTAGCTGCCGAATAGGTTACCAGCACCTAAGTCAGAGTTGAAACCAAGACCTAAAGTTGCTCTTGAAGAAGGGCGCTTGTTGATAGCAGCTTCGTATGAAGAGCCAGCTAAAGTACCAGTTAATGCTTCGTCTTGCTCAGTTACATCTTGAGATAAGATGAACTCACCATATGGAGAGAAACCTTTAGAGTGGAATGCAGCTCTAACACCTACGTTAGTAGTAAGTCTAGCATCAGAGTAAGCATCAACGTTAAGGTTAGCTGTATCAGCACCGCTTTCAGTAACTGCATCTGCACTAACTGAATTATACTCAGCTGAAGCGAATGGAGTTAAAGCTAATTTACCAGCATTTACTTCTAAACCAGCTTCTACTTTCGCAGATAATACTGAAGTAGCCGTGTCGCCTTTAGCAACTCTTTCGATACCAGATACATCAATTGAACGCTCAATATCAGCAACAGATTGTGCATAAGATACGATACCAGAGATACGTAGATCATCTAATTTCATAGCACCATAAGCAGCAGCATTGTAACCTGTAGTTTTAGCATCAATACCGTTGTTTTCAGTAACGTCACCCGAAGTGTAACCAACTGCAAAACCCATCATTGAATCTTCAGAGTAACAATCTCTACCAGCAGCAACATTCATTGCAGATGATTCATGAGAACCGTTATCCTTGTAAGAATCGAATGAACCACGAGTCCAGATACCACACTCATCAGCTTCTGGCTTAGTAAGATCCATTTCAACTACACGCTCATCAACAATAGTGTTAAACTTTGAAGCGCTACGAACTGCATCTCTGTAAACTGCACCATAACCTTTAGCAGAAAGAATCTCTAAAGACTCAGGGCTGTTAGCTAATGCGTCGATAACGTTTGTTAAGTCTGCAGAACCAGTAGTTTGAGAAGCAGTTTGAAGTGCATTACAAACATCAGCAGATGCAGGAGTTAAAGATGCGCCATCAGCACAACCTAAAGCAGCTTGTACAATTGAAACGTTAATCTCATTGCTATCTAAAAGAAGAGTTCTCCAAGCTAAGTTAGCATCAGTTAAAGTAGGTAGATCAAAAGCTACACCGCTATCAATTACTTTACCATCAACTGAAACGATTGAGTAGTTTTCGCCATCAGTAAAGTTTGCAGCGTTAGCACCTTCTCTGTTGTGTACTTTAATCATACCAGCAAAGTCAGCATCACCTTGGATTTTCATGTGAGTATCTACACCTGAAGTACCAGTTGAGTTAACATCGTCAGAGTTAATGATTAAGTTAGTTTCAGCATCTTCAGTTTGAATGAAATTGCTTTGTACTAAAATGTTACCAGCAGTTTCAATTGAACCTGAGTTAGTAAAACCACTTCTTAAAGTATTAGAGAAAGAAACAGGAACTGTAGTAGAACCAGTAAGTACGTTAGAACCAGTACCTAAGTTTAAAGTACCATTTAATACAGCGCCGTTAGCAGATACGATATCGTTACCAGCACCAGTAGAAATGTTACCATTTACTTCACCTTCAAAAGTTACTGTATCGTTACCATAACCTAAGCGAATATCACCATGGTGAACAGCTTGGTCAGTAATAACTACAACATCATCACCTTCTTTAAGATCAATGTCACCAACAGATAAGCCGTTTAAGAATACAGTTTCAACGTTTCTTGAACCATCTATAACTCTATCAGCTACAATAACGCCGTTATTTGTAATTGAAGTAGCGTTATTTCTACCGCTTTGCTCAACCACTTTAATAGCAGCATGGTTAGGAGATTCAATTCTACCGCTATTAACTACAGAACCGCCATCTTCAAGAACAATTGCATAGTTCTTAGTATTAAGAATATTACCTTCGTTAGTAATATCACCAGCTACTTTAGCTCTAATCATACCATTTAACTCAGAGTTAACTGAATTAACAAGTGCACCTGATTGAACTTCAACTTCTTCAATAAAGAATTTGTTATCAAGTGTTACTGTGCCGCCTGGAGTAACATCAATTTCCATTTTTTCGAAATGACGTACGTCAGCGTTAAGTATTAAAGAACCATTTTTAATAAGAATAGTGTCAGAATCAACATGAGTTCCTCCGTCTAGAGTAGAGTTTGAGTTTAAAGAGATAGGCTGAGATGCGTCTAAGATGATTTTATCATCACCATGACCCATGTCGATGTCGCCACCTAAAGTGCCGCCTTTTATAGTTACTGTATCATTACCTGAACCAGCGTAGATATCATCTTTGATTTCGCCGCCGTCTAAAGTAAGTTCGTCGCTACCGCCATCTAATTTGATGTCAGAAGTAACTGTACCTGTAACTGTTACGATCTCTTTAGCGTCAGAACCGTCGATAGCTAGAGTTGGAGTACCCTTAGCATCGCCAGTGATCTCACCAGAAATATTTACAACATTGTCTAAACCACCTGCAGATACACCATTTAAATCAATAGCGTCAGTTGTTGAAGTAGTAACAAAGCCATCTACATTTACTGTGTGACCACCGTTACCAGCTAATACAACACCCGAAGATACTGTTCCTGCGTTTACGTTAACATTAGTTGCATTTGCATCAGAAATTGATGCATTAGATAAAATAATCGAAGCCGTTGCTAATAAAGCAAGCTTAGCTCCATTTTTTGAAAAAACATTGCACATAATAACCCCCTATGTACGTACGCTCACATTTAAGTGGCGTATAAAGCGCTGACCATTCAGCTTTTAAAAAAATAGAAAAATCGAACTAGAAATAACGAGAATAATTTAAACAACTAACTTTTCTCGATATAATCGAGAAAGACGGCTTCCGAAAGTTTAATGAAAAAATAAGATAAGATTACTAGATGTCTAGGCTTCTTTGACCTTCCTAGATCTAGTTAAGAAATAACTAATATAACAAAAAACTTTGGAAAACGCGTCTTTCAACGATTTTCCCCCCTTACATCTATTACTACCACTTTAAGGTGTGGTATGCAAGCCCTAATTACTACATAATGTATTAAGAAATAACTAAGCCATTGAAATATATAGATATAAATTATTAACAAATATTAACACCCCCACTATATGTAGTATGCGGTAATTAAGGCTAAAGCAGGCTAGTAGGGTCAATTAGCTTATTTATAACTTTTACTACTTCAAAAACTAAAGATGTTTCCGCCTTTCCAATAAAGCTGGCATTGCGCTCTTTATAATCATAGCTTTTAACATGATCAGCTATAACGCAACCTTCCTTGCCATTGAAAATAGTTTTAACTTCAAAAGGGTATCCTTTTATTTTAGATGTAAACGGACATATAATAATTAATCCAAACTTATTATAGGCTTTATCAGATAAAACTAATGCGGGTCTTCTTTTAGCAAATTCTTTCCCTTTCTGTGGGTTAAAATCTATCCAGACAACATCGCCTTTTTCGGGAATATATTCTATTCGTGCCATTGCCAGTTTATATCCTCATTGCCTACTAAATTATTTCCATCAATTTCATGGTGAAGATTATTTTTATCCATCATTGAATACATTTCTTCTATTGATAAATCTTCTTTATCAGCAGACTTATCAAGAAACATAACAAGGGTATCATCCCTTAAATCTATATTTATTGTATCACCAATATTAAGATTAGCTTTTTCAAGTAGGGTCTTATTAAGCCTAACCCCCGCGCTATTCCCCCATTTATTTATAGTAACTTGCATATATACAAGTATATACATGTATATACATAAGGTCAATGTTAAGTCTTTAATAGGAGTTTATTAACTATAAAAGGTTCTAAATTAGTGTGCTAAATAATAATGAGTAATAAAAAAATTCTAAGGCAAGAGCAAAGACTCGATGAAGTAATTGATTGGAAAGGGGTTCAAGGCTTATTAGATTTTACAGAAGATTTTAAAGACAAATCAAAATCCAAGCAGGCAAAAGGAATTATTAGATAATTTCAGAGCTAATGAAAAGAATGCTAATATAATAGAATTGGTAGAAGCTTATATTGACTTTTATAGAGCGTTCGGAGAAGAGATATCTTATATAGTAAATTCTAATTTATAGCGTACTAACGCTGTAAATTAAATTTGCTATCAACAAAAGCTTGAGCTTTTGTTGCACCGCGAAGCGAGTGTATCTAAATTACATCGTGCATACGATGTAATTTAGAAAAGACTATAATTCATCCCCTTCCAGATAGGAAGATTCTTTAATATAAGCTTAAACACATCGTTTATCAGAAGAAAAATTGAACAAAAAGTGCAAAAAATGCACAAAAATGCTCATTTTTTAACGTTTTTTGAAGCTATTTTTAACGGATTAATCCTAAGGTTTATTGAAATATAAGGATTTTTATAGATTTATTGGTTAAAATATTATTTTTCAGAGAATTTTTGAAATTTTATATTTTCTATATTCTGGAAAATTGGCTTTTAACTTTTTAGTTTAACAACATTAGGATCACGCAATCGGTTAATGTTAGCAGCGTAATCATCTGTTTTAAATACCGCAGAGCCGGCAACAAGAATATCCGCACCTGCTTCAACTATCTCAGATGCATTATTAAAGTTAACGCCACCATCAACTTCTAATAAAGTTTCGCCCGCGCGATCATTAGCATCTATCATATAGCGAAGCTCAGTTAATTTATCCTTACAATAAGGAATAAACTTCTGCCCACCAAAACCTGGGTTAACGGACATAACTAATATAAGATCTAAATCCGATATTAAATAATCCAAGCTTTCAGTAAGCGTAGATGGCACAATTGAAACACCCGCTTTACAGCCAAGCTCTTTAATTTGCTGGATGGCTCTATCTAAATGTACGCAAGCCTCGTAATGCACAGTAATAATATCTGCGCCAGCCTTAGCATAATCTGCAACGCTTTGCTCAGGGTTTTCTATCATTAAATGAACATCTAATGGCTTATCAGTATGTTTACGGATAGCTTCAACCACGCACGGCCCAATAGTTAGGTTAGGCACAAAATGCCCATCCATAACGTCAACGTGAATGTAATCCGCCCCTGCTTTGTCCAAGGCCTCAACCTCTGCGCCTAGCTTAGCGAAATCGGCAGATAATATAGATGGTGCAATTTTAACTTTTGACATTTGAGCTTTAGACTATAAAACCGCGACTAACTTTCAACACAAACATATATAATGGCAAGCAGAACATTTTCAATTATCAAACCAGATGCAACACGTCGTAACCTAACGGGCGCAATTAACAAAGTAATCGAAGAATCAGGTCTTCGTATTGTTGCACAAAAAAGAATTAAATTATCTAAAGAGCAAGCTGAAGGCTTTTACGCGGTTCACGCGGAGCGTCCTTTTTATGGCGAGCTAGTAGAATTCATGATGAGCGAGCCTGTAGTGGTTCAAGTTCTTCAAGCAGAAGATAACAACGCAGTAGCAAAATATCGTGAAGTAATGGGTGCAACTAACCCTGCAGAAGCTGATGATGGCACTATTAGAAAATTATTCGCTCTTTCTATTGGCGAAAACTCAGCACACGGTTCAGACTCAGAAGAAAACGCGGCAACTGAAATCGCCTTCTTCTTCAAACCTGAAGAAATCGTTGGCTAATTATAGTAAATTCTAATTTATGTAATAAATTGGGATTTACTATCAAAACCAGCTTGAGCTGGTTTTGCATTGCGAAGCAATGAACCTAATTTACAAAATGACTATTTTGTAAATTAGAAAAGACTATAAATTGTCATTCCCGTGCAAACGGGAATCTTAAAAGGCGGTCTATGTATCGCCTTTTTTATTACTTCAACAATATTGTTCTCTTATTCTGATGATCAGGTGCGCTAACTACACCAGCCTGTTCAAGCTCTTCCATTAATGTAGCCGCTTTATTATAGCCAATACGTAATTTGCGCTGAATATAACTTATCGATGGCTTACCACTCTCAACTACCGCCGCAACGGCTTGATTATATAGGCTGTTACCTTCGCCACCATCGCCAAACGCAGAACCTGCTTGCCCGCCTACACCGGCGCCATTTCCACCGCCATCATCAAACGCCGTAATATCATCAATATATTCAGGCTCGCCTTGCGTTTTAAGATACTTAACAACCTTGTTAACTTCTTCATCAGATACAAACGGCCCATGTACGCGTTCAATTTTTGTACCATTACCCATGAATAACATGTCACCATTACCAAGTAGCGCTTCACCACCTTGCTCATTTAATATGGTACGGCTATCCACTTTTGAACTTACCTTATATGAAATACGTGAGGGGAAGTTAGACTTAATAACACCCGTTACCACATCAACTGATGGGCGCTGAGTACCAAGTATAATATGAATACCCGCCGCACGCGCCATTTGCGATAGTCGCTGAATTTGCTGTTCAACCTCTTTACCAGCAACAACCATAAGGTCGGCATACTCATCAACTACTACAACTAAATGCGGTAGCGGAGTCATATCATAATCCACATCTTCCATTATCGGTTGCCCAGTAGAGCTATCAAACCCAGTCTGCACAGTGCGCTTCATAACCTCACCACGTTCAACGGCCTTAGCTATTTTCTCATTATAGCCAGCAATATTACGCACTGATATATTACTCATCAGGCGATAGCGGTTTTCCATTTCCTTAACTACCCACTTCAGTGCGGTAACGGCAGTTGCAGGATCAGTTACCACTTCAGTTAATAAATGTGGGATTCCATCATAAACCGAAAGCTCTAACATTTTCGGGTCAATCATTATGAACTTAACCTCTTCAGGGCTGAACTTATATAATAAGCTCATAATCATGGCATTAATACCAACCGATTTACCTGAACCAGTAGTACCAGCAACTAATAAATGTGGAGTCTTCGCTAAGTCCGCAATAACTGCATCGCCACCAATATTTTTACCTAATGCAATCGGCAACGCGCCTTTATGCTCTTCAAACTCTTCAGACTCTATAATCTCTTTTAAGAATACTGTTTCACGCGTTTGATTCGGCAGCTCAATACCAATTAAATTCTTACCTGGAATAACTGCCACACGCGCAGAAACTGAACTCATTGAGCGTGCAATATCATCAGACAATCCCGTAACGCGGCTAGACTTCGTACCCGCCGCAGGCTGTAACGAATAAAGCGTTACCACTGGCCCTGGAGAAACGGCGCTAATTTCGCCCTTAACTTTAAAGTCAGTTAAAACTTTCTCTAATTTCTCAGCTTGCTTAAATAACGCGGCTTCATTCATTCGGCTACGTGCTACCTTTTTAATCTTCAGCATTTCAATAGATGGCAATTCATAAGGAGTCCTACGCTTCTTCTTAACAGATTTCTTTTTAGTAGATGCTTTCTTATTTGTTGCCTTAGCCTTTGTTGTTTTAGGTTTCTTATTTTTCTTAGGCTTAACTTCGATAACTTGCTCATCCTTACCTTTTATTTTTATAAACAGCCACCTGAATGGAATAAATAAAAGCGCTAATTTCGCATAGGAGCGCAATGAAATAAATGCCGCATAGTTAAATAAAAAGAACGTTCCAGCAAATGTAATTATAAAATAGAATATCTCACCCAAGCTAGGCTGAACTAACCTATATATATAAGAACCTAATAATCCGCCATGGCTTATTTTAATAGGGCGATAAGTCGTATCTATTGTATACGGCCAATGATTCGGTAGTTCTTTTATGAAATCTAAATGAACAAAAAATGCGCCTGAAAACAATATTAAGAATATAAAGGCTGCAAAGCGTAGGCCGATATCCCAAATTAATTTATTAGTAAGCTTCTTAAAACCTAAAATGATAAATATCGTAGCAAGTAGCGCATAACCAACACCATTTAAGGAAAGTAAAAACTCAGATAAATTAGCTCCAAACCAGCCTAATATATTTTTAACACCATTACTATTGGCTTGGGCAAAGTTCGGGTCGTTCATATCATAAAAAAAGCATGATATAAAAAACAAGACACCTATGCCGATAAACAATAATCCAAATAATTTACTTTTAAAATTCACTAACCACTACCACTACCACTACCACTACCACCTATCAATAGTTTTTCTAAATACGTTCCAATTTTAAACTTTTGTCAAGAAGTCTGCTTAAATCCCCCTGCAAATAAGGCTCAAGTTTTTCAATAATATCAGAATCTTTACTAGATATACCATATGATATACCAAAAAGAGCTTTGTGATTGGTCATGCCTTTAAACCCTATTAACTGTCCTATCATAACATTTATAGAGTGATCTCTTCCCACCATTCCTTCTGGAAAATCTTTGGCTATGTGATTTTTATCAAAAGAATGCCCATATTCTTCTGTGCAGTATTCATCAAAATCAGTTTGCCATTCACTCCATGTGTCATAAATTTTATTACATTGTACTTTGAAAGCACTCTTAGCATCTAAATAAAGCACTCTTAGCATCTAAATATTTATTAAGGGGCTGACACCTAACTTTTAACAAGTTAGGAGATCGGTATGTATATAAAGCAT
>JAHDCD010000010.1 GCA_020630095.1 Rickettsiales bacterium
TGGATTCGCCGATTAAGTCGGCGAATGACGGCGTTACTCTGTCACCGATAGTTCCAATAATTTTAGGTTTTGATAAAGCTAAAGAAATACATGAACAGCTACTAGAGCAGGGCATTTACGTGCCATTCATTAAAAGCCCAACAGTAGCAAAAAATACTGAACGTTTACGTATATCCCTTTCAGCTAGTCACTCTAAAGATGACATTGAGAAGTTAAAGAATTTAATAAAAATCCCGCAGGCGGGGTAACGCCTACGGGAAAAGGGTAGTATTAATCGGATTAGCCGATTAACCCAATAGCAATCATAAATTATTTATTAGAAATTATATTTATAGCCTAAGCGTAATGAACTATCTGAAGACGATTCATCAATACCAGCTTCATATTTCAAGTGACCAAATATACTATGCTGATTCAAGCCACTATCGTTAAAGATAGTACCATCAACACCAGCACCTAGCTTAAAGCGCGTAGCCGAAGTGCTAGCTTCAGATGAGCTAAACACACTATCCAAAATGCGAGTATCAACAGCATCTTCCATGCCAATAATATCAGTAACAAGTTCAACTTCAGCATAAGGCGAAGCCATAATCATTTTATCAGCCCAAATTTTGTCATAAACGGCTCTACCACCAATATTTAATAATGCACGAGAGCTTGAATAAGCATCAACACCTAAATGGGTAATTCCACTACCAGTTTCAATTACTTCATCAGACTCTAACACTTGGTATTCTAAACCACCGAATGGGCGTAGTAATAATTTACCAGCTTTTACATCGTAACCAGCTTCTGCCTTAGCAGAGAATACTAATGTACTAAAGTCACCAGTGTTAACCGCTGAAGCACTATCCGCCATAACTGTGCGTACCGCATCAGTACCTGCACTATGAATATTAGCCGATGCACCTAAAATAACACCATCAGTAGTTTTCATTGAAGCATAAGCACCAACTGAAATCATATCAGTCGCAGCGCTATAATTTTTATCATCATCTAAGCTTGAAGTTTGGTAAGCAATATTAACACCAACTTTAGCTTCATCATTTACGCAATCACCGGCAATAAATACACCATTAGAATTAGATGAATAAGCATGAGAACCTTCACCAGCAGATGAGGCACCATTAACAAAGCCACCATAACCACCACACGCGAAATCTTCATAAATCTTATTTCTGCCACCATTTTGTACATTCGCATAAGAAGATGATAATCTATCCGCCATATCTGAAGCGAATATTCTATCATGCGCAATACCATGGAATGCTGTTACCGCACGCGAGATAGCTTGGTTACTAGATATATAACCAGTAGCGTTCATACCGCTTAAATAATCAGCTTGATCATCGCTTTGAGCATTATTAACAACCATTAATAGGTTTTGAATTTCTTCTTCAGAATATCTGCTATCAGCAGTTGAATCAGAAATTGCCATACATACAGCTTTCGCATCGCCTGTAAGATCTGCCATATTAGAGCAATCTAAGCGTGCATATAAATATTCTAGATCTAAATTAGTACCATTAACCGCCTGATTCCAACCATATAAATCATTAGCAA
Organism: Rickettsiales bacterium; assembly: GCA_020630095.1. GTDB lineage: Bacteria > Pseudomonadota > Alphaproteobacteria > Rickettsiales > UBA8987 > JAHDCD01. The sequence goes on from JAHDCD010000010.1 coordinate 1,564, forward strand.
TTGTTGGTGAACTAATAGTAACACCATTATCTGTTATGCCGTTAGCCGCTGTAACTAAAGTAATTTTATCACCAGCTACTAAGCCCGATTGATTAATACCGCTAGTATTAATCACACCGCTTAAAACAGATGAACCAGTAGATATAATTCTATTAGTAGCAATATTATCAGAACCTACGTTAACGCTATACTCACCAAAAGATGATTGTGCATAATCACCATTAACGATTAAGTTAGTATCAGTAATAATTTCACCAGAGTTAGTAATATTACCGCTAATTGAGTTAATACCAGAACCTAGATCAATAGTTCCTCTAACAGTTGCATTGTCTGAGTTAATAATATCGTCACCAGCGTTAGTGTCAATATCAGCCGAGTAAGAATCCGTAATACCAATAATATCATTACCAGAACCAGTATCAATTTTACCAAGGTTTGTACCAAGTATATCAATTTCTACACCAGAATTGTCACCGAATACTGCTAAATTATTAGAAGTACCTGTATCGAAAGTTAATTTTGAATCATTAATTACACCAATAAAATCAAACGTAGAGCCACTATCTTTTAAGGTATAATCACCTGCGCCATCAAGTTCTAGAATTTCAACATTTACGAAGTTAGCACCATTAATATCTTGGGTAGTGTTTTGATCGTAGATAACTTTATCCTCGCCAGAACCACCATCTATACTAGATGCATTAAGCTGAGAATTGCTAGATAATCTAATAATATCATTACCACCAGCAAGGTTAACACTAGAAGCATTAATTACCGCGCCAGAGTTAAGATTTATGTTATTAACTAAATCATCACCAAGTAATTCATTTGTAATAGTTAATGTTCTGTTTGAGCCAATAGACAGGTCTGAACCTTCATCTAACTCAACATTGTCAAAACCATAATTATTCTGTAATGTAATTTCTCCACCACCTAATAAAGTTAATTTTTCAAAGCTACTAACATCAGCCGAAACTGCGCGAGTGGTAGAACTATTTAATTGGAAGTTATCAGTACCAGAGCCACCATTAAGTGTAGCATTAATACCACCAGAACTATCAAGGTCATAAACTAAATTATCATCGCCACCATTAAGATTAACTGCACCATTCAAACCACCTAAAACAACCGCTTCATTGGCATCATCTGAGCCAGAAATATCAGTGTTAACATTAGCACCATTAGAGATAATTAAATTAGAGGTATCATTTAAATTAATTGTGTTTAAGTCAGTATCATTAGTACCGGAAGTAACATAAGTTGTTGATCCGGCTAAATTTATAGTTTCAAACTCTCTGTAGTCCGTTAAGCTAATATTTGTACTCTGAGCCGTATCAGATAGGTTAACTGAGTCAGTTAAGCCATCACCACCACGTGCTGTACCATTAAATGAGCCAGTAGCTAAATTAATATTCAACGTATCAGCACCACCACCTAGATCTACATTGCCTGATAAAATACCATCAATAGTAAGGGTATTTGAGTTATCATCACCATTAACAGATGTTTGATAAGAATTGCCAGACTGTATAACCAACTCAGTACCATTATCAGAAATTGTTAACCCTGTTATGCCGTTATCTGTACCGCTAAGGTCAAATTTCGCACCACCAGATACACCAATTGTCTCAAAATTAGTTAAGCCATTAGAGCTTATTGCAGTATCTTCCGAGCTAATAAAATTATAAGAATCAACACCAGAGCCACCATCTATAGTTCCGTTAACAGTTGCACCTGTATTCAGGTCAATAAACACATTATCGTTACCTGCACCTAAATTAGCATCACCAGTTAAAGTACCTTTTACTTGAAGCTCGTTTGAAGTTGAGTCACCAGTAATCTGATTAGTAACAGTTAAAGTGTTACCATCATTAATAATTAGCGAACCTCTGTCATTTAATGCAATATCTTCAAAGCTATAGCTTCTATCTAAAGCTACTGCACCTTGACCAGTAACATCAAGGTCTTCAATATTAATTAGATTATTACCAAGGGTTCTAGTTTGGTTTCTATCAAGAATAAACGCTATAGTATCTTCACCAGCGCCACCATCAATTTCACCATCAGCAATACCATTTTGTGAGAATGTAATTCTATCATCGCCGTTACCAAGTTGAATATCATCGGTAACTTGAGCTGTATCAGCAATTAAAATTTCATCATCGCCAGTATCAGCATCAATTTCACCATCAACAACAGCTTCATCTTTAATATCTAAATTATCGTCACCAACACCAAGTAAAATATCACCATTTACTTTAGCCTGATCATCAATTGTCAAATTATCATCACCAGACCCTGTATCAATGTCGCCATCAACAATAGCATCTCTTGAGATTAAAATATTATCAGCACCAGCCAAAGTGTTAATATCACCAGCATTGTTTTGTACTAATAGTTCATCATCACCTTCAGTTCCTAAACCTTCATCACCAGTAAGGGCTTCTGTACAAACGCCGTTTAAGAATACTTCGTTAGGTTCACATTCTTCAGGGGTATCATCAGGATCACCAAAATCAACATTACCAGCGCTACCAGTTGTAGCATCATTACCATCATCAGTTTCATCTTCAAAACCTGTGCCACCATCATTCTCATTACCTGTGTCAGTACCGCCACCACCATTGTTATCAGCACCTGAATTATCATCATCAATAAAGTCACAAATGCCAGATGAGCTAATAGTAGAAGTATCGTCAATTAGGATACATTTTAAATCACGAGTTGAGATAAACTCAAAATCATCAAGAATTACTAAGTTTTGAGCTAAAATTTCTGTTCTAATAGTTTTAAGGTCATTTAAAGCACCTTCACCAAATAAATCTTGGAAGATAATTAAATCTCTACCTTCACCACCATCCACTTCACTTAACGCTTCTGCACCAGTTACAGGGTTTTCAGTATAGAAACCGGCATCAGTTAAATTGTCAGCATTTAAAATAACCAATCTGTCATCACCGCCAGATAGATCAACTTGAGTGAAATAACCATCATTATATTCAAAAATATCATTACCATCTGCTAATGTAACTGTACCAGCGGCTAACGTAGCGCCACCATTCAGTGCAAATATATGATCAGTATCATCAAGCGCTATAATAGCAGTTGATTGTGAAATAAAGTCAGCTTCTAAACTAAGTTCAGAGCTATTTCTAAGGAATATAGTTCTAAGTTCTGTAAGTATAGAAGTAGAGGTCATTTCTACAACTGAATTATCAAGTTCAACAGCAGAAAAGCCAAAGTAACCATTATTATTCAGTCCAGCATCGCGCAGGTCACCAAATGGTAAAATTCTATCATTTGTAAAGTTCTGGAATAATACATCATCATTAAGCTCTGAACCAAAGTTACTGGCTACAGCTTCAATAACTATACTATTATCTCTTTGAACTAATTTATCATGCCCAGCACCCAGCTGAACAAAGTCAATCCTTGAGCTACCATTAAGTTCTAATAAATCATCACCAGAACCTGTATCTACTTGGTCAGCCGTTGAATCAAAAAATTCTACAACATCATTACCACCATAGAAGAACATATTTTGTGCGCTTGAATTAGTGATTTTAAATGTTTCAACAGAGTCAGAGCCATATACATCACCTAAAGTAGAGTTTATAACTTCCGTATTTTGTCCATTAACAAGTAAGTCTAAAGGTCGTGAATTAAAATCTAATACTGTTAAGTCATCACTAGTTTCAATACCTTGTAATGAGTTAAACTCAGCCTGTGCATTCGCTTGATGATTAACTGGATAAGCAGATGAATAACATGAGTTATAGCAAGGAGCTCTTGTACCAGTCTTACCACCACATGTGGCTAAACATTGTGCTTCGGTTTGTAAATGAGAAACTTGTTGTAGTGCAGGGTCTGTTCTAAGGCCATCAACAAAAGCGCTATCATCAACAACAGTTGCTTCACCTCTAAGAGACTCAATACCAGCATCACCTGAAGGAGGGTCATTCGCTTCAGTACCACCACAATTTTCATCTTCTCTTGGATCACATACTAGTTCACCATTTCCAGTACCGCCAAAAATATCGCCTTGACTGCCACCGCCGCCACCAGAGTCGCCACCGCCACCACCACCACCACCAAGTAATTGTTCAATTATCCCTTTAATCTGTTGGAAAAGTGCAAGTATTTCTTGGAAGCTCATTTGACCAAAAATATTACCACCCGCCGCTGCATTACCAGCTTGTCCACTAAGGGAATCTTGTGAGATAGTGTTATTCTCATGAGAATTACCACCTTGGAAGCATGTAGAACATGTTGCATTAGCTGTTTTAACGCTAACAGTCGCAGTAAATGTCGATAGAACTAAGGCGATAAACATAAAGATCGCCAAATGTGAAATATGATTACGAATTTTTATAAATAATTGCATAGTACCCTCTTTGCATTTTGCTTATACAATTATTGAGAGCCTAAAGCTTAATGATGAAAAAAACGTTAATAATTGTCAGATTTTACCCAATCTGTTCCTTATTATGCGCTACGACCACTTAAGATCTGGTTAAAGAAGTTTAATAAATTAATCATTTTAGTAAGGAAACTTTCTATATTCTGGAAAATCAAAAGTAAAGCATTGTAATAGAAGGGTAAATACCCCCTAAAACTACGTGTTCTAGGGGAGAAAATCGCGAGAAAGGGTAAAAATCTCGCTTAAGGAGGGTAATTCTTTTATAACAAAAGCCCTTTTAAAGGCGCTAAAGCTATGAATTTCAACATTATAAGTCTTAGAAGTTATACTTATAACCTAGCCTTAAACTGCTATCTGATGACGATGCATCAATACCAGTTTCATATTTTAAATGACCAAATATATTATGCTGGTTCAAACCACTCTTACCAAACATTGAGCCATCGAAGCCAACACCCAGCTTAAATCTTGTAGAAGCTTCCTCAGCTCCAGTAGAGTTAAAGTTTTCATCTAATATAGTAGCACCAATAGCATTATCTAAAGATAATAAGTCTGCCACAAGTTCAACCTCTGCATAAGGTGAAGCCATCATCATTTTATCGGCCCAAATTTTATCCATTACCGCTCTACCACCAACATTAAATAATGCACGTGAGCTTGAATAATCTTCAACCATTAAATCTGTAATTCCTGTTCCAGTTTCAGAAACTCCATCAGAGCTTAGCATTTGATATTCTAAACCACCGAATGGACGTAATAATAAGTCACCTTTCTTTAAATCGTAACCCGCTTCACCCTTAGCTGAGAATACGAAGGTTCCAAAATCACCTGAAGCTGTACCGCTTTCACTACCAGCTACTAATGTTCTTGTGGTATCAGAAGATGCGCTATGAAAATTAGCTGAAGCCGCTAATTTAACGCCATCAGATGTATCCATAGTACCATAAGCACCAATTGATAATATATTACTTGCTGAAGTATAATTATAATCACCATCTAAATCAGATGTTTGATAACCTGCCGTTAAACCAACTTTCATTTCATCATTAGCACATTCACCACCTAAATATACACCATTAGAAGAAGCTGAATAAGCGTCTCTACCATCACCTGCTGAAGAGCTATTAACTAGGAATCCACCATAAGCACCACAACCGAAGTTTTGGAAAATTTGGTTTCTACCGCCATTTTGTACATTTGCATATTGTGCAGAAATTCTATCCGCCATATCTGATGCAAAAATTCTATCATGCGCAATATTATGGAATTGTGTAACTGCACGGCTTATAGACTGGTTAGTGCCAACAAAGCCACCAGCACCCATACTGTCTAAGTAATTCATTTGAGTATTACCAGCGCCATTATTCATAGCCATTAGCAATGCTTGAACTTCATCATCAGAATAAGTTGAACCATCGCTTGATGCTTCAGAAATTGCATTACAAAGGGCTTTTGCATCAGCATCTAACCCTTCAAAGTTAGCACAATCAGCGCGTGCATATAAATATTCTAAATCTAAATCAGAACCATTAACTGCCGTATTCCAGCCATATAAATCATTAGTAATGGCAGGGCCGTTAATAATTACACCAGAATCAGTCATTGAGCCAGAAGCAGATGCAACAGTGATTGCGTCGCCTGCATTCAAATATTGTAAATCAGAAGATGTTAGGTTTTGAATTTCAATAACACCATCAATTATGGCATTACCAGCAACGTTAAGTTTATTAAAATCAATAAAACCAACATTATTACCAACAGGTAAGGCAACAAGGGCATTAGAAGTAAATTTACCAGAATTTGTTTGCGTATAATTACCATTAACATCAAGTTCATTAGGGTTAATAAGTTCACCAGAATTTATAATATTACCTTCAATTGAGTTATCACCTTCGCCTAAGTTCACCACACCAGTAAAAGTAGCATTATCAGATGCAATTCTATCGTTACCAAAGCCAGTTGTAATATTACCTGTATGAGTACCAGTTAGGCCGATTATATCATCGCCACTACCTGTAATAGTGTCACCTGCATTAGTACCTTCATAAATAATGCCAACGCCGTTATCGTCACCAAATACGTCTATATTATTTGTACTACCCGCTTGGAATACAAAGTTAGCGCCATCTGTAACATTAACTCTATCAAAGTTTATGTTGTTACCAGCTGAACCAAAATTACCATTAGCAACTTCTAAAATTTCAAAATTAGACATCTTAGCGGTATCAATAACCATAGTTCCTGTAGTGTCGAATAGGGCAGTGTCATTACCGCTACCACCATTAACTAAACCAGTAATATTGTTTGTAGAAGTAACTATAACAAAATCATCACCATCAGATAAATCTAAATTACTAGTATCTAAAGTTGCACCATCAGCAATAGATATAAAATCATCACCTGCACCAGTATTAATAGTACCAGTTGCTAAAGTAGAATCTCTACCAAGGAAAATACTATTATCTCCAGCATCCGCGTTAATTGAATTTATAATATTGATATCAATGGAATCATTTAAAAGTATGCCTGTTCCGCTATTAATAGTTAGGTTTTCAAAATCATAATCTCTAGCCAGAGTCATCAACCCACCACCACTTAAAGTGGCAGTTTCAAAGCCAGATATAGCTCTATCCAAAGTTCTAGAGCCAGAGCTTGTAAATGTTATATTATCTGTACCAGCACCACCTTCAATAGTGCCTGTAATATTAGAGTTGTTATCAAGGTTGTAAACTAGGCTATCATCGCCACCTTTAAGGTCTAAAGAGCCGTTATAACTCCCTTGTATATCAATGCTATTAGATTGATCAGAACCATTAATGTCAGCATTAATATTAGCACCAGGAGCAAGAATTAAGCCTCCTCGATCATTAAGGGCAATTAAATTTAAATCTGTATCATTTGAACCAGTAAGGTTGAAAATTGAATTACCATCAAAGTTAATCTTTTCAAACTCGCGTAAATTACTCAGGTTAAAGTTAGTGCTTGAACTATTAGCTTCAATATTGGCTATATCTAAAACGCCTTCACCACCACGTGCTGTACCATTATAGCTACCAGTATCAAGATTAACTGTAAATTCATCAGACCCATTACCTAAGTCAACATTACCAGTTAAATCACCTTCAACAGTTAGTTTGTTTCGTGTTGAGTCACCATTTACTGTAGCATTGTAACTTGCCCCTTGAGATATTAACAATTCAGTATCTTTATCGGAAATAGTTAAAGCACTTACAGTTGAATTAGAGCCAATTAGCGTAAATCTTGCACCACCACCAACAGCTAAACCTTCAAAATTAGTAAAGCCATTAGGCGCACCATTAATAGTTTGTGAAGTTGCGCTACTAAAACCTACAGAGTCAACACCATCGCCACCATCTGCAGTACCCGTAATGTTACCACCAGCATCAAAATCAATTAATAACCTGTCATCACCGCCATTAAGTGCTACATCACCATCAACAGTACCTTTAACAGTTAATTGATTATTAGTATTATCACCAATAACATCAGAAAATAACGTTCTATCGTCTGCAACAGTAAGTTTACCATCATTACTAATTAAGGTCTGATTAAATGAGTAATCATTATCAAGAATCAGTTCACCATCACCAGTTACAGATAAAATTTCAAAATTATTAATTTCATTTGAAACATTTCTAATTTGATTAAGGCCCATTCCAAAAATAATTCGGTCAGAACCATCTTCACCATCTATAGACCCATCAGCAGAGCCATTACCTTCAAAGGTTATGATATCATTATCTTCACCAAGTTTAATATTTCCACCAACAGTAGCATTACCAGAAATTAAAATACTATCATTACCACCTTCACCATCAATGTCAGCTAAGGCAGAGCTATTATCTAATATATTAAGAATATCATTACCTGCACCTAAGAATATATCATCATTAGCGCTCGCTTCATCATCTAGCGTAATAATATCGTTACCAGCGCCACCAAGTATTGTATCAGAAACAACACCATCTTGAGATAAATTAAACTCGTCATCACCATCACCAAGCACAACATCAGCATTAATAGTACCTTGGTTAATTATTTGATCATCATTATCTGAAGCCGTTATAGTATCAGCCGAAATCGTTGCATCAGGAGAAATCGCTATATCAATAAAGTCATCATCAGCCTGAGCAGTATTATTATCTTGAACTATGTCATTGTTATTTTGACTAGTTATATCGGTCGTTAAATCAATATCACCTGCGGTCGTAATAGTGCTATCAATAAGTCCGCTATCGGTAGTCGTGTCATCTACGTTATCTACGCGCTCTTCAACACATATTGAAACAGTGTCGCCATCAGTAGTTGTTACTGTAGTTAAAATTTCATTTGCTTCACATTCAGTACTACTATCATCAGATGAATCATCATCACCATCTTCATCAATGTCGGCATTTCCAATAGAGTCTACACAAGCGCCATTTTCATCAATAACTTGTCCTTCAGTACAGCTTTGTACTTCTACACATTCTGAATTACCTACAGGTGCAGTTTCAACTCCTTCAGATGTACTATTACAAACTAAAAGGCACGTATCTGAAAAGTCTGAATAAACAAACTCACCATTCAAAACAGATTGCCCTTCACATTGTTGTCTAGCCGTGGAAGTTGAATCATTGCCCGAATCGTTATTATTTGAACCAGAGCCACCGCTACCAGAACCGCCACCTAAGCCGCCTAAACCATTTAAAATACTAGCAAGTCCGCTATCATCACCTAAAAGTCCACTTTCATCTACAGTCCCCGTACCACCAGTACCACCAGTACCACCACCAGTACCTTCACCTTCAGGGTCTCCAGTGTTTGAACCATCACCAGTATCGGTGCTATTACCATTTTCATCTGTTTCATTATCATCATCGGTATTATCACCCGAATCACCCGAATCAGTTTCATCTTCTTCTACAAGGTTACAACCATTTGTAGATCTGCCCTCAGGTGTATCTTCAGAGCTGAAGTGAATACAGTTACCATCAGCCTCACCGGCTACTAACCACTCAAATTCTTCAAATTCAAAATCTGTATTAAATTTTTCAATATCATCTCTTAACTGTCTTAGTTCTTCGAATGTAGCATTCTCAGAAAGTTCTGAGAAAATAACCATATCAATACCATCATCACCTATCGCTCTACCATCTTCATCGTTATTACTAGGGTTATCTTCATCGCTATTATTTTCATCATTACCTGGCAGGCCTGAGTTAAAGAAGTTATCAGCTTCAATTATAAAGAAGTCATCACCATCACCAAAATTAATTTCAATAAATTCACCTTCATCAAAAATAACAGTATCATCACCATCATCTAAATCAAAAGTTTGACCATTAAATTCACCGCCAGTAAATCTAATAGTATTATCCGTTTCATCACCAAATAAAGATGCAGAGTCATTAGACTTAAAGCCATCAGCAAACTCAATTCTAGAGCCATTAAGAATATTAAACTGTCTATTATATAGGTCTGAAGTTGTTTCACCTGTAAAAATTACTTCGGAAGTATCAACATTAATTTTACTAAAACCAAGGTACGAATTTTGAAGGCCAGACGGGTCCAAATTGCCAAGTAATATGGTAGCAGGGTTATCTCTAAGAGTTTTTGCTATACCATCTATATGGTTAAAAAATATAAGGGTATTTTCTGTATCAGTTAAAGCCTCAACCAAACTTTCACCAGTATCGGTTTCAACGCCAATAGTTTGCCCTGTTAATGCTCCAATAGTTTGACCAGATCCACTAATAACAAATGTATCAGCGCCATTACCACCACCGAGTGCTTGAGAAACAGTTGATACAGCATTAAGGAAAACAACATCACTATCGTCACCTAGATCACCTTTTTCAACAACACCTAAGGCATTTACTTCTAAATAATCATTTTGAGCAAAAGTAACGAGTTGTTGAATTCTACCTCTATTGTTAACTTTTATCGTTTCACCATTGATAGAAGCAAATCCTAGTGTGTTTGTTTTATCGGGAATAATAACTAAAGATTCAGAGCCTTGTAAATCTGAACCAATATGCTGAAATATAGTAGTATCTTCTAATTCAGTGCTACCATTTGTTTGAAAATAATTAGGAATAGGTCTTCCTGTATCAGTTAAAAAACCATCTATAGTAACTTCTTTATTGTCAGAAAATAAATTTTCTAAGTCACTAAGGTAAGAACTTTGAGCACCCGCTGAAGGTGATGTTAAATTAATTTGAGCCCATAACGCAAGATTCGTAACAGGATCAGGGTCTAAATTAGGAGCTAAGCCATCGCCAGTAACATCTGTATCAAATTGGTTGGCATCGCCTTCTAGCGTACCATTTGTAATAATCTCCCAATCAGAAAGACTAGAGGGAGAAACTAAATCTGCTATTTTAGGAGTTGCATCAGCTTTAGACGCAAAAGTTAAAACCGCAGTTAACATAACTACAGCTATGGGAAGAATCCCCAATAGATTGAATATTTTTTTACCCTTTGTTTTTTGTGCCATTTTACCCTCGTTTTTACACATTTCGTAAAAATAGTTTTATAGTAAATTCTCAGTTATAATGCGTTAGCATTATAATGGATTTACTATGTAAATAAGCTGAAGCTTATTTACCGCCGGCGTAGCCGAGCGAATTTAATTTATGCGCCAACCGGCGTGTAAATTAAAAAATCATTTTACTACAATTATTGAAGATAAAATATAAACCCTAAAAAAACGTTAATAATTGATAAATAATATACGTATACTCTCACATATTACTTTGATCCTTGTTAAGATGAGGTTAAAAATCAGGTGAATTTTTACAAAATGTAGAGCGGAATTTTCTATATTCTGGAATTATATTCGTTAATTCAGTTAAAACAGACGTTTATAATTCTATAATTTGAAGTCAATTTTCTACAAAAAAGCTTCAAATTATTATAAATAAGTTTACAAATTAACGATTATGACTGCAAAAGAAAATCAATTAGAAGGAACATATTTCACAAAAGGTAGAGGGAAAGTTTATAATTCCATCCTTGAAACCATCGGCGATACGCCATGTGTAAAAATTAACAAGCTAGCGGAGCAACATAAAGCTGTTGCAAATGTATACGCTAAGCTTGAATTTTTTAACCCACTTTCGTCTGTTAAGGATAGGCTTGCACTATCAATGATAGATGTTGCCGAAGCACAAGGTGCCTTAACTAAAGATACTGTAATTATTGAGCCTACTTCGGGTAATACAGGTATCGCGCTTGCATTTATTTGTGCCGCTAAAGGTTACCGTTTAATTCTTACAATGCCTGAAAGCATGAGTATTGAGCGTAGAAAAATGCTTAAATTCTTAGGTGCTGAGCTTGAGCTAACACCTGCCGCTAAGGGTATGGGTGGTGCAATTGCTCGTGCAAATGAACTAGGCTCTGAAATCGATAACTCATTGATTTTACAACAATTCCAAAACCCAGCTAACCCATTAATTCACCGCAATACTACCGCAGAAGAAATCTTAAACGATTTCGATGGCAATGTAGATATCTTCGTAACTGGCGTAGGTACAGGTGGTACGTTAACTGGTACGGCAGAAGTTTTAAAAGCTAAAAAGCCGGGCATCCAAATTGTGGCTGTTGAGCCTGAGGAATCTCCAGTTTTATCTGGTGGTAACCCTGGGCCTCACAAAATACAAGGTATTGGCGCAGGTTTCGTACCTGATGTACTAGAAACTGGCTTAATTGATGAAGTTATTCAAATCCCATCAGCTGATGCTTTAAAAACCGCTCAAGACCTTGCCGCTACAGATGGCATAACGGCGGGTATTTCATCTGGTGCAACTGTACTTGCAGCGCTACAAATTGCCGCTCGTCCTGAGAATAAAGGTAAAAATATCTGCGTTATCCTAGCTTCATCGTCTGAGCGTTATATTTCAACAGCTCTATTCGAAGGCTTCGACGCTTAATTAACAATAAAAATATGTTATCCCCGCGCAGGCGGGGATAACATAAAAGAGTTTAAGCAACTAGCGCTTTAAACTTATCGCCTCTTTCTTCAAAATTCTTAAATTGATCAAAAGATGCACATGCAGGTGAAAGCAATATTTCATCGCCAGCTTCAGCCTCAGCTTGCGCTTTTTTAATGGCATCTTCCATATTAGAAAAAACTTCAACATTACCATGAAGCTCAACTTCTAGCTCATTTTTAAACTTTTCAGCCGCTTCACCAAATAAATATGCCTTCTTTACGTTCTGTAACGCCGGCTCAAGCGAGTCTAAATTATCTTCCTTAAATACACCACCAGCTAACCAACGAATATTAGAAAGAGATTTCAATGCTTGCAACGTAGCGGAAGTATTAGTCGCCTTACTATCGTTGATATATTTAACATTATCTTTCTCAGAAACTTTTTCCATTCTATGCGGTAAACCGCTGAATTCAGCTATTCTCTTAGCAGTTTTACCTTCATCTAGGCAATATTCGTAAGCAACTGCACACGCGAATAAAATATTAGTAATATTATGCTCGCCAAGCAAAGCAGGGCATGAAGGCAAGGCCATAACCATCTCATCACCAAAGTAAATATTCTCGCCGATTAAATAATACCCTTCTTCTAAATGATGCTTAGTAGAAACAAACATCGTGTTCTCTTGGAATTTCTCACCCAGAGCCTTACAAATAGGGTCATCATAATTAACTAGAACTACGTTAGAATGATTAAATATATTAGCCTTAGATTTAGCGTAATTCTCGAATACGCCGTACCTATCCAAATGGTCGGAAGTAATATTTAACAGAACCGAAATGGTAAATTCAGCCTCTTTTAATAAATCTAGCTGGAACGAAGATATTTCAATAATATTGCACTCATCACCATCGCCATCAAGGTCGCATATCGGCTTGCCAATGTTACCACCAACTTGCCCTTCAGAACCAAATACTGCACCTAAAAGTGACGTTACTGTAGATTTTCCATTAGTACCTGTAATCGCAACAGAGCGCGCTTCATCATAAGCTTCAAAGAATAGCTCAATATCACCAATAATTTGCGCACCTTTAAACGCGGAAGGAACTTGTTTCTTCGCAATACCTGGGCTTAAAATAATTCTATCAATGCCTTTCGCGGTAAGCTCTTCAATCGAATGCTCATTATCTTTATTATCATCATAATAAAATGTGTTTAAACCTCTGCTTTCAAGCAGTTTGCCAGCTGATAACCCCGATACACCCGTTCCGTATACTAAATAATTCATTATAAAAATTGCTCTCTTATTATTCTTTCCTCTAAAGAGTGACCTTCATCAAAAAGTAGTTTAATTTCGTTCTTTTTCGAGTTGATAATCTCAACTTTCTTTACATCCCTAACTTCATAACTGTCCGCAACTGCAGATGCCGGACGCTTTTCAGTGTTAAGAATTTGTAATTCAATTTTAGTAAATGTTGGCAATAACGCACCGCGCCAATTTTTTGGTCTAAACGGGCTAATAGGAGTTAGCGCAATTAAATCTGCATTTAGCGGAATAACCGGCCCACCAACGGATGAATTATATGCAGTAGACCCCGCCGGAGTAGCCACAAGCACGCCATCAGAAACTAGACAAGGTATCATCTCCTTATCATCAACTTTTATACGTATATGCGCCGCTTGCGAAGATTGCCTAAGCAGAGAAACCTCATTAACGGCTAAAGCGGAATGTTCTTCACCATCGCGCGTAATAGCGGTCATTTTTAACGGAGAAATATTAGTAACAGTAGCCCTCGCCAAGCGTGCGGCTAAATCATCATTAGAATAATTATTCATCAAAAAACCGACAGTACCTAAATTCATCCCATAAATAGGAATATCAAGCATGTTATTATCCATCAATTCATGAACAACTTGCAACATAAAGCCATCACCACCAAGGGCTATTATAACTTCTAACTCATTATTCTTGTCTAAATTCTCAAAGTTAACTTCAATAAGATTATTATTCTTCAGCAAATTATCGTACGCAAGCTGAGCCTCCTCGGCCTTGTCCGCGATTATTCCAATATTTTTATATGCTAAAGTCATAGAAAAGATGACTCCATTCTAGTACGAAGCCCATTCATTTTCATTAACTAAAATCAGTTTTTTTCCAAGCTTTTTCTCAACATCACTCAAAATATACTTCGTATAGTGCTGAGCTTCGGGCAAATTGTCATAAATTCTTGGGCTACCACCCTTTTTTAGCGCAATATCTCCAATATAAATTACATTACCTGCAAATGCGTTAAAGCTAACTTCGCCAAACTTCTCTGAATCATATTCAATCTCAATTACTGAGGAATTTCTACCATCACCATCAAAAGTACGGAAGCTTTCTAACTTATACATACCCGCCGGCACAGTACCTACATGGAAGTTATTATAAGTAGAACCTATCTTCTTTTCATCGTAAATATCGCCAATGGTAAAGCTAACATTCTCATGCGCATGCTTAAATGTAACCTCAGCAAGGCGCTTTTTACCTTTTGTGCCAATATCACCAATAATGTCGGATACAAAATTAGATGCCTTATCTATCACCGAAAATAAGCCCATGCTTCTATTAGAAACTAAACTGGGCGCACTAGATGCACTTTCAATATAATATGGACGCACCACAATAACGGCGTTTTCATCTTCATCATAATCAGATGAATTAAACTCCTTGATATTAATATGATTTAGGCCAGCTGAAGAGCATGAAGCAAGTACGAATAAAGCTAAAAAAGTTAAGTACTTCATAAAGATAAGAGTTAAAGAGAAACGAAATATAAGTAAAGCTATTCTTTTTTGTCTTCTGCCTCAGCTTCTTCTTTGCTTTTTTCAACTCTTTCGGCAATTGTGGCTATATCTTCTACAACATTAGCTAGATTCTCATGCGCCGTGTCTATTGATAAATCTGCACATTCATCGGACATTTCTTTTAATTTATCTGGTGTATTAATAAAGAAACTCAAGCGCTCAGTTAATAATTTAGACGCTCGCATATTCTGCTCAACAATCTCGCCACTGCCATTTTTTTCAATCAATTGCGCGTTCTTTAATTGATGGTTATCAGCGCTATTGGGTAACGGAATCGCAATTAATGGCTTACTGGCTAACTGCATTTCCATTAACGTAGATGCTCCAGCGCGGCATATAACAAGGTCGATATCAGTTAATATTTCTTGTAAATCATCAAAGAAACTTTGAATTTTAGCTGGAATGCCAAGTTTTTTATACTTTGCGCCAAGTTCCGCTGAGCTACTTTGTATAACAAGTTCTACATTTTTGCGTTGCGCAGGCTTAAGGTTTTTTACCGCATCATGTATGATGTCATCTAACGCTTTTGCACCAAGTGAGCCACCAAGAACAAGTATTTTAAATGCAGATTCATTCGGCTTATAAGTTAAATTCCTTAACTCTAATATTTCAGGACGAAACGGCAAGCCCACGGGAATTTCATTAGAAAATTCTTCAATTTTTTCAGTTGTTGGCCATGAGGTGCAAATTAAATCCACCCCTTGCGAAAAGAAGCTGTAAGCAAGTATGCCATTAGCCTTGCCTAAAACCGCATTCTGCTCGTGTAATATAGTTGCAACTTTCTTATGCGAACCCGCTAGCATAATCGGGAACGATGGATACCCACCAAAGCCAATTGCGGCGTTCGGCTTAAAGCTAGAAACAGCAGAGCGCGATTTAATATAATAATAGAAAAGCTTCGGAATAAACTTCCATAGCTTTTTACGCTCACCTAAATCGAAAACATATTTAAGCGGAATTTGCTCGTTTTTAATAAACTTATCACCGCGCGAATCGGTAAAGAAATATACAACATGCCCGCGCGCACGAAGCTCTTTATATAATGAAAGGGCAGGGAACATATGACCGCCCGTACCACCTGCGGTAATAAAAAATGTCCTTGATTTTTTGCTCTTATCCTTTTGCATTCTGAATACGCTCTAATTCTTTTTCAATATTAGCATCATATTCCTTTTTGATATCCCACTTGGCCTGTAACTCAAGCCAATATTCTGGCTTGGTGCCGAAATAATGGGCTATACGAATAGCGGAATCTGCCGTAATACGACGCCTATCATTTATTATATCAGAAATTCTATTCTGCTTAACATTAAGATCTTCCGCAAGTTGAACTTGGTTAATGCTATGCTGTTTCATAAAAGTATTTAGCAAAACCCAGCCTGGTCGTTCAGGGTTTTTGTTTAATTTTCTAAATCTTTGTATACCAAGCTTTCTTTTCATGACCTTTATAAAATAGTTTTGTAAAGATAATCATGTCAAGTGAATAAAGTATGTTATATATAATACGATATAGGTATAACAAATATTATCCTTAAATTTTTAATTGTATCAGTAATTTAATTATAATTTTTATGGGAATAAATAAGTGGTTTTTAATTAATAAACTGCAATGCTTAGTCAATATTTAAATGCTTAGTTTTTATAGGTTCTTTCAACGCGATCGCCTAATCCCGCGGTGATATCATAGCGAATAGTATCGCCCCATTTAGCTAGTTCTATTAAGTTAAGCTTATCGTCTGATGATAATATAACCTCGTCGCCAACTTTAACTTCACCATCACATTTAACAGTAATTAAATCCATAGAAATTATACCAGCTATTTCACAACGTTTTCCTTTAATTAAAACATAACCTTTATTAGATGCTAACCTAGGGTAGCCATCAGCATAGCCCATAGGAATGGTGGCAATATAATCACCTTCTTTAACCGCATAGCTAGCATTGTAACCAATATGGCAATCTGTTTCCATGCGCCTTACTTGAATAACTTCAGACTTTAAGTCACCTATTTGTTTTAAGTTGTCGTTATTAATTGTACCGTATAACCCGCCACCTAAACGCGCTATATCACCACAAAATTCTTCACCCATTTCTGCCCCATAACTATTCGCAAAAGATACCTTATGTCCAAGTGCCTTAATCTTTTTTAATTCCTCAGCTTGAGCCTTTAAATTATCATTATCCGCCCCCAACTTAGCGCATGATAAGTGACTAATAACAAACTCAATATTATAATCTTTCCGCACGGATTCAAAATCTGCCAAGCTCATGCCTAAGCGATTCATTCCAGTATCAACATGAACAACGATGGGATTTTGGGATTTTGGGATTTCGAGGTTTAATTGATCTAAAGAGTTAATAACTGGAGTTATATTGTTGTAATTGCTAAATAAACTTAGCTCAGTTTCATTAATAAAACCATGAAAAACATAGTAAGTAATAGAATCATTTTGAATTTCATTATGCAAATTAATAGCTTCATAT
Organism: Rickettsiales bacterium; assembly: GCA_020630095.1. Lineage (GTDB taxonomy): Bacteria > Pseudomonadota > Alphaproteobacteria > Rickettsiales > UBA8987 > JAHDCD01. The sequence continues at coordinate 19,250 of JAHDCD010000010.1, forward strand.
AAATGCGCCACGAAGAACTTCGTAACACCAAGTTTTATAAGCTTTTTAGTAACCTCAACTGCACCAAACCCATAAGCATCAGCCTTAACAACAGCGCTAAGCTCTACGCCTTTAGCAACTTTGCTCTTGAAGTAATTATAATTGCTCTCTAGCTTCGCAAAATCGACAATTAACTTATTTGGTGATGAGAACATATAATTTGCTTTATAGTTTTTGATTATTTTTAAGCGAAAAAATTATAAAATTTGTGGTATATGTGGTGCATATTTTACAAATTTTATAATTTTTGCAGCTAAAAAGAGCAATAAATATAAAATTAATTATATGTAAGCATCGCCTCAGGTGAAGGAAACATAACTCGAATGAAAATATTCTTAAAAAGATTAGATAGCAACAACGAAACGCAAATTCCAGCCTATGAAACTGCATCTAGTGCAGGTGTAGATTTAAGGGCAAATATTGCTAACGATATTACGCTAAAGCCTATGGAGCGTTTACTAGTGCCAACGGGTCTAGCTATGGCTTTGCCTGTAGGTTTTGAGGCGCAAATCCGCCCACGTTCAGGCCTTGCATATAAAAACGGTGTAACTGTTCTTAATAGCCCTGGCACAATAGATGCAGACTATCGCGGTGAAGTAAAAATCTTACTAGCAAACTTAAGCAATGAAGATTTCGTTATCACTCCACAAATGAGAGTTGCACAAATGGTTATAGCTAAATTTGAGCAGGCTGAATTTGAAGTTGTTGAAGAGCTAGATGAGACAGCACGCGGAGCTGGTGGCTTCGGCTCAACTGGCACTAACTAGGAATTATTAAATCCAAAAAGATTAGCAACCTTCACGTCTAAAAAGGTAAACCTATCGCGGGTAAATTTTGCCTCATCAACGGCAATTTTAAAGTTATTACTTGTCCAGCCAATATCTTCTGGTTCAGTTGGCATTCCTTTTGACTCTAAAATGAACTTTAAATCTTTGTATTTTATAAGGTTTTTAGATGTTTCTTGCTTAACTTCATTCCAGTTATACTCGCGCCATTTACCTAGCATTTTAGCATCATAAGCTTCTTCGTAATCATCTAAATGCGGTGGTATTTCCTCAAATTCGATGCTCGGCAACACTGCATCTAATACGCGTTCCTGATGCTGAGCCATAGCTAACGTACAAACTGCAATTTGCTCGCCATGGTACGGCATTCTTCTATGCACAAAATGAGTCTCATAAAAATGCGTTATCATATGCTCACCTTGACTGGCTGGTGCAGATGACCCGCATAAATGCATATTAACGCCAGATAAAAGCAAATTCTCAATCAGTGCGGTAATAAACTCATCACAACCAAACTCGGTATCAATCATCACTTTCTCAGATGGTAACAAGCGCGTAAAGCATTCCTCATCGTAATAAGTACCAAATAACATACTAGAAAGCTTCATATCCGCTTGAGCGGTGCTTCTACATATAGAATCCCCAAAGCCAGCTTGAATAAGCTTTTTCGGCGCGGCTTTAAGAATGTCAGTATCAAAAAAGGCAACCAGCGGCTGTTTAGCGTTAACAGATTCACGTTTACCATCTTCATCAATAATGCTTGCTGTTGAAGATAAATAACCATTCATAGAAGGCGCGGTAGCAAATATAGCGTAATCAATGCCCGCTTGAGCGGCCGCTAATTTACAAATATCGTTAATAGTTCCAGAACCCACGGCAATTATAAAATCAGCCTTAAACGATTTTACTACTTTAATATTCGCTAAGTTTGGCTTAACTCTATTCTTGCCAGATGGCAGGATAGTAAGCTCGCAATCGTATTTATTACTAAACTGCTTTAATATTTGCTTGCCAGCTATCTTGCAGGTTATATCGTCAGCGACAACAAGTAGTTTAGCCTTATCGGATATGAAATCTTTTAGAATCTCAAAAACATTATTCAAAGCACCAGCATTTATCTCGATATGTTTAGTATCAATATTAAGTGTTTCTATTTTGTTAATAAATTCCAATAGCGCCCATTCTTTTAATAACTTTACTAAACCTAGCTTTGAACTTTGGCTAGAAGATTTTAAAGATAAAGCGCGAAACGAAGGCATAAGTGAAAAAGGTATATCATTTTTAGACGGCATAGAGTTCAACAAGCGCGTTGTTAAAACCGATAAAAAACATTTTAAGTCTAAAAAATCTTTCCACCAGTATAGAGGGCGCGCAATTTCTCACTTCCGCATAACTGAAGGGCGCGAATTATATAATCAGCATAAAAATATTTTAAAACAAGCCGAAGCAGATTACGGCGTAGATGCTCATGTTTTAGTGGCATTATGGGGTATAGAAACTTTATTTGGCTCATACATGGGTGAAAAATATATCCCTGAAGCTATCGCATCTTTAGCTTACGATGGTAGACGAGCTAAATATTTTACCAAAGAATTAGTAAAGGCCTTACAAATTGCTCAAGAAGGGCATGTTGAGCGCGATTATTTTAAAGGCTCTTGGGCCGGCGCAATGGGGCAGTGCCAATTCATGCCATCATCTTTTCTAGCTTATGCAGTAGATGGCGACCAAGATGGCAAGCGCGATATATGGAGCAATCATGCGGACTTATTCCCATCAATGGCTAACTATTTAAAGCAGGCTAAATATAAAAAGAAAAAATATAATATTATCGAACTTAAGCCTGTATCGGGAGCTAAAAAATATAAGGATAAATTCAAAACTTTAGACCAATGGTATAAACTAGGTTTTAAGCAAATATCTGGTTCGGCTTTACCCAGGAATAACCAGAAAATGAAAATGATTATTCCACCGTATACTAAAGGCTCAGCACACCTTGTAAGTGCTAACTTCGATTCAATAATGCGCTGGAATAGATCAACTTTCTATTCGCTTTCAGTGCTAACATTAGCTGAATATATTAAAGATAAAGAAAACTTCTTTGTTCCTACAAGGTTCAGAAAACCTAAAAAGAGATAAAAACCCTGTTGCCTTAAGCATAAAATTAATTAAAACTTTTACCCATGAGAATACTTACCATCACTGCAATTGTAGCTTTGAGTCTTTCAGCAACTTCATGTAAACGAAACCTATATTATGCAAACGGCGAAGATGCCCGCGTAGTAACTAAGAAAACTGTAACAAAAGAAACAGTAGAGAAATTTACTGCTCCTAAAACTCCTGCCGAAGCCCTTACCGCGCTAGAGCAAACTAGAGTTCGTGGTATCAATAATTATTATCAAGATAAAGCGCAATTCGCTCTTCCAGCAAATAATTCAGCACTTAACGTATCATTTGACCCTAAGAAAGAATATGAGGGCTACTACAAAGTGGGCGCTCCATACACAATTAAAGGTAAGCAGTATACACCAGAAACAGATTTAAGCTATGAAGAAACAGGCATGGCATCTTGGTATGGCCCTAACTTTGTTGGTAAAAAGACTGCTAATGGTGAAATCTTTAACCCACAGGATATTTCTGCGGCTCATAGAACATTACCTCTTCCATCAATTGTTCGCGTTGAAAACTTAGAAACAGGCAAAGCTATTTTAGTTAGAGTAAACGACAGAGGTCCTTACGCTAAGGACAGAATTATTGATCTCTCTGAACGTGCTGCCGAACTTGTTGGTATGAAAGATGATGGCACGCATAAAGTGAAGGTAACTTATGTGCACGATGCAACTGTTGCTATGCTTCGTCATCCAAGTCATGCAAACTACAAGAACCCTTACGCTAACCAAATTGTAGAGGGTGTTCCTAATACTCCACAAGTAGCCGCAAGGTTACAACAAGTGGCAGCTAGGGCAGCTAACCCAACTCAACTAAAAGCAGTTACTTTGCCAACGGCAACTATACCGCAAGTTAAAGTTCCAGTTGGTCAGGTTATTAAACCTTTAGGAGCAACAGTTGCTCCAGTAACCCCACCTCTACCTTCTGGTTATGAGCTTTATCCGGTGGATAAATTCCGTAATAAGCAATATGTAGGTTCTCAAAATGAAATTTTAAAGGTTAATTCATTACCCACAGCAAATTTACCACAAGGAGTGAATCCAACTAGTAAATATATCCAAGCAGGTTCATTTACCGATTATGGCAAGGCTAAAGGTATAACGGATGCTTTATTCGCAAAATATCCTAACGTTTATGTCGATAGGGTTTATGTAAACAATACTCAGCTATATAGAGTAAAAATTGGACCATATTCAGATGTTAATAAACTAGCGGCTGATTTTGAACGTATCAAACAAGATGGTATTACTAATGCTATCGCTACAAGCAAATAATGAGAATAAAGAAGTTTCTAAAATTCGTACTTTTAATATCTTTTGTAGCAAGTACATCGCATGCATTTGAAACCGAAGCAGACTATGCGTATTTAGTTGATTTGGAAACAGATACCGTACTTGTAGATAAAAAATCTACTGAGCGCATGTACCCTTCTTCAATGACCAAGATAATGACCGCATATCTGGCATTTGAAGCATTAAAGAAAGGTTATATCGACTTTGAAACCGAATTCCTTGTTTCTAAAAAAGCATGGAAAAAAGGCGGTTCAAAAATGTTCATTAAACAAGGTGACAAAGTACGCGTTATAGATTTACTGCGCGGTATTGTTGTTTCTTCCGGTAACGATGCTTCTATTGCATTAGCAGAAGGTATGAGCGGTACAGAAGATGCCTTTGTAGATGAGATGAATAGAAAGGCAGATGAGCTTGGTATGGATAATACTCAGTTTAGAAATTCTACTGGCTGGCCAGATGAAGACCATTACACCACCGCCGAGGATTTAATTATTCTATCTAAAGCGATTATGAAGAATTTTCCAAAGCTGTATAAAATGTTCGCCGAAGAGAAATATAAATATGCTGGCATTGAGCAAACTAATCGTAACTGGTTGTTAGGTTCAAATGGTGTTGATGGTTTGAAAACTGGTTATACAGAAGCCGCAGGTTATGGCTTACTTGCCACAGCAAAACGAGAAGGTAGAAGGTTAATAGCTCTAGTTAATGGCTTAGACTCTAAAAAGAGCAGGGTAGACCAAGCAGGAGTTCTACTAGATTACGGCTACAGAGCGTTTGAGAACGTGCCTATATTCAAAAAGAACCAAGAAATAGCAAAGGTTAAAATAGCATTCAGCTACATGGACGAAATCTCTGCAGTAGTAAAAGAAGATGTTATCTATACAGTTAAAACTATGCGCGCGGATGGCTCTAACGAGTTCACCGCAAAGGCATTTTATAATGAGCCTTTAACAGCGCCAATCCCAAAGGATGCTAAAATTGGCAAATTAGAAATTTATAGAAATGGCGAGCTTGCTAAAACTGTTAAACTATATGCGGGCAAACCGGCTTATCCAATTTCATTCATGCGCAAATTACTTAACTACCCGCTATATTTAATTACTGGTAAATATTAATGCGTTTATTCTCCCGTAAAAAACTAGAAAAAGGTTTAGAAAAAAGCTCCAAGAAGATTGGTGGCGGTATTACCGGCATTTTAACTAAGCGCAAACTAGATGAAGAAACTTTAGAAGATCTAGAAGAATTGTTAATCTCCGCAGACCTTGGCGTAGAATTAGCCGCTAAAGTTATAACGGCATTTTCCAACGCTAAATTCGGCAAGCAAGTAGATGAAATTCAAGTTAAGGAAGCCTTAGCTACTATTATTGCAGATATTCTACAACCATATGCAAAGGAACTTTCCTTTGACGCTGATGGCGATAAGCCAAAAACATATTTATTTATCGGCGTAAATGGCTCAGGCAAAACTACTTCGGTAGGTAAATTATCGCATGAAGCTAAAGCTCAAGGTAAAACATCTACTTTAGCCGCTTGCGATACTTTCCGTGCAGCCGCAATTGAACAGTTAGAAGAATGGGCAAGCCGTGCTGGAACTGGCTTTGTAAAGGGTAAACAAAATTCTGACCCCGCATCTGTAGCCCATGCCGCATTTGAACAAGCGCGCGCAGAAAGTTCAGACTTATTATTTATAGATACTGCTGGCCGTTTACATAATAATGTAAATCTAATGGCAGAGCTGAAGAAAATAAAATCTGTTATTAATAATATTGACCCTTCCGCACCGCATGAAACTATTTTAGTACTAGATGGCACAGTAGGGCAGAATGCAATTAATCAGGTTCAGCAATTCAATGAACAAATTGAAATTTCAGGCTTAATTATCAACAAGCTAGATGGCACATCTAAGGCGGGTGCAGTAATTGCACTGGCTGAAAAGTTTGAAAAGCCTATCTACGCTATTGGCGTTGGTGAGGGCATAGATGACATGAAGCCATTTGATGCTACCCACTTCGCCCGCAATTTAGTTGGCCTATCGTAAAGTGCTTGTCATTCCCGCCTAGGCGGGAATCTTATAAACAGATATCAAAAAAGACTCCCGCCTGCGCGAGGATAACAGATTTTAAAACTTCATAGAAATATTAACTTTATTTTAATATTTACTGCTTATAACTTCTTACCATGACTAAGTTTGTAAGCGCGGCTAAAGAAGCCAATGTTAATCTAAAATCCCTACCATATTCCATTCGTGATATTGCGATAAACCTGTTTAACAATGGAAATGACTTAACACCGATTGCTAACTGGCAGGCGAATAATCAACAAAATGGCGAAGAAGTGCCATACAAGGTTAACCGCGTATTATTACAAGACTTTACAGGTGTGCCATTTGTAGCAGATGCCGCAGCTTACCTAGATGCCGCAGAACAGCTAGGCTTAGATACTTCAAAAATCGGCTTCAAAACGCCAGTTAATCTAGTTATCGACCATTCAGTTCAGGTGGATAAATTTGGTACAGATTCAGCCTTAGATGAAAATATTAAAATAGAATATCAACGTAACGGCGAACGTTATGAATTTTTAAAATGGGCAGACCAATCATTTAATGGCTTCTCGGCTGTTCCTCCGGGGATTGGCATAGTACACCAAGTAAACCTTGAGTACCTATCACCCGTTGTAGCTAAAATGCCAGATGGCTCATTGCAGAAAGATTGCATAGTAGGCACAGACTCGCACACAACCATGATTAACGGCATAGGCGTTTTAGGCTGGGGTGTTGGCGGTATTGAAGCGGTATCAGGCGCGTTAGGCGAACCATTACCAATGAATATTCCAGACGTAGTAGGTATGGAGCTAACTGGAAAGCTTAATGAAGGTGTAACCGCAACCGACCTTGTATTAACAATAACACAAATCCTTCGTGAACATGGAGTAACTGGTAAGTTTGTAGAATTCTATGGCAACGCGCTAGATAATCTTTCCGTAGCGGACAGAGCAACAATTGCCAACATGGCACCAGAATACGGCGCAACAGTGGGCTATTTCCCTGTAGATGGAAAAACGATTGATTACTTAGAGTTAACTAACCGCTCAAATACTCAGGAAGTTCAAACCTATTGCGAGGAAAATGAATTATTCCGTAATGCAGGCGATAATTTAAAATTCACAGTTTCGCTAGAGCTTAAATTGGAAGATGTTCAGCCATCTATTTCAGGCCCAATAAAGCCACAGCAGAAAATTACCTTAAAAGAATCTGCAAAAAGTTTTGATGAGCTAGTTAATAAATCTAAGGCAAATGGTAAAGATAACGGCATAATCAAAAACGGCGACGTAATGATTGCCGCAATAACTTCATGCACAAATACATCTAACCCGTACGTTATGGTACAAGCGGGTTTGATAGCTAAAAAAGCAATCGCAGCAGGGCTAAAAATTCCTGAATATGTAAAAACATCCCTTGCCCCTGGTTCGCAAGTGGTAAGTGAGTACCTTGAAAGTGCTGGCTTGCAGGACGATTTAGACGCTCTAGGTTTTAATATTGTAGGCTTCGGCTGTACTACGTGTATTGGTAATTCTGGCCCATTAGCAGATAAATACGAGCAAGATTTAAAGGATAATCCAAATACAATCGCAGCTTCAGTACTTTCAGGTAATCGCAACTTCGAGGCTAGAATTCATCAGAATATTAAGGCGAACTATTTAATGTCGCCACCATTGGTAATTTTATTTGCGCTTGCGGGTAACATGAATATTGACCTTGAGAACCATGATTTTGGCAACGGCATAACTTTCCAAGATTTATGGCCAAGCTTTGCTGAGGTGGAGAAGGTGGTAAACGCTAATGTTACTCAAGAAAAATTCGCAGAAAAATATAATGATGATGCGCTACAAGGTAACGCGGCATGGCAAGCACTTCCTTCTGCTAAGTCTGCCCTTTATGATTGGAATGCGAAGTCGACTTATATTCAAAAACCTCCTTACTTTGAGGAGCTAATTCGTAAATTAAAAGCCGGTGAAGCAATAGCGCCAGTAAAAGAAATCCGTCAAGCAAAGCCATTACTTGTGCTTGGTGATTCAGTAACTACGGATCATATTTCGCCTGCAGGCTCTATCCCTAAAGATTCTGAAGCGGGGCAATATTTAATTGATAACGGCATAGAGCATAAAGACTTTAACTCTTATGGCTCGCGCCGTGGTAATCATAACGTAATGATTCGCGGTACATTTGCTAACGTGCGTATTAAAAACTTACTGGCGGATGGTAAAATTGGCGGTTTCACTAAAACTCAGGATGGTAGAATAACCAGCATCTACCAAGCTGCACAAGAATATAAGGCGCAAGGTACCCAGCTTGTTGTTGTAGCAGGTATTGACTACGGCATGGGCTCTTCGCGCGATTGGGCGGCAAAAGGCACTAAATTACTTGGTGTTGAAGCTGTTCTTGCGGAAAGCTATGAGCGTATTCACCGCTCAAACCTAATTGGCATGGGTGTGCTTCCGTTACAATTTAAAGGCAAGCGCCCAGAAAATGTAAATGAGCAAACTGTTTTCGATATCCTTGATATTGATAAAATAGGCACAGGCTCAGATATTAAAGTGCTAATTGATGGTAAGGAGCATACTTTAACTGTTCGCATAGATACTGAAGACGAGCTTAAAACTTATAACTCACTAGGCATTATGCAAAAATCATTACTAGGTGAATATAATAGTTAAACCTATGTAATTATTATTTGCGCGCTATGAATCTATCATAGTGAGCTTGTTTAAACTAAATTCTGAATATCAGCCTTCCGGTGACCAGCCACAGGCTATTGCCGAAATTCTGGCGCGCTTAGATTCTGGCGAGCGTGATACTGTTTTACTAGGTGCAACAGGTACAGGTAAAACATTTACTATGGCAAATGTTATCGCCAAAACAGAGCGCCCCGCGCTTATAATGGCACATAATAAAACATTAGCGGCGCAGCTTTATACAGAAATGAAAGGCTTCTTCCCTGAAAACGCGGTGGAGTATTTCGTATCCTACTATGATTATTATCAACCAGAAGCATACGTACCTAAAACTGGTGCATATATTGAAAAGGATGCTTCAATAAATGACCAAATTGATCGCTTGCGTCACTCTGCAACGCGCGCATTACTTGAGCGCAGAGATACTATAGTTATATCATCTGTTTCATGTATTTATGGCCTAGGTTCGCCAGAGTTATACTTGCAGATGACTCATAAAATGAAGATTGGCGATATTCTAGACCCAATGGATTTCAGTCGAAAACTAGTTGAACTTCAATATGACCGCAATGATGTAGCCTTTAAGCGCGGTACTTACCGCGTGCGTGGCGATGTTATAGATATCCATCCAAGCCATTTAGAAGATTACGCATGGCGAGTAAGCTTTTTTGGTGATGAGGTAGAAGAAATAGTGGAATTCGACCCGCTAACAGGTGAACGTGGACGCAAATTAGAAGAAGTTACCATTTATGCTAACTCGCATTATATCACTCCACGACCAACAGTTAACCAAGCCATTGGAAAAATTAAGGTAGAGCTAAAAGATACTGTTGCCGACTTTGAAGCTAATAATAAATTAATCGAAGCTCAGCGCATTAATGAACGTACCCAGTTTGACATTGAAATGCTGATTGAAACCGGCACTTGCAAGGGCATTGAGAATTACTCTCGTTATTTGTCGGGGCGCGCTGAAGGTGAGCCACCGCCAACCTTATTTGAATATTTACCAGATGATGCTTTGCTATTTATTGATGAAAGCCATGTAACCGTAGGGCAAATTGGCGCAATGTATAAAAGTGATAGGTCGCGCAAGATTAATCTAGTTGATTATGGCTTCCGCATGCCTTCCGCGCGTGATAATAGACCGCTAAAATTTGAGGAATGGGAAAGCTTACGCCCAAGTACAATTTATGTATCTGCAACACCTGCCAAGTATGAGCTTGAAGCTACAGGTGGCGAAATTGCTGAACAGATTATCCGCCCGACAGGGTTAATTGACCCGCCAGTTGAAATTCGTGCTGCTGAAGGGCAGGTAGATAATGTTATTGGCGAGATAAAGAAAGAGATCGAGCGTGGATTCCGTGTTTTAGTTACTACGTTAACTAAAAAAATGGCGGAGAACTTAAGCGAATATCTAGATGAAAATGGCTTCAAGGTAAAATATCTACATTCGGATATTGATACGCTTGAGCGCGTAGAAATTATTAATAACCTGCGCCGTGGTAATTTTGATGTACTGGTGGGTATTAACCTGCTACGTGAAGGACTGGACATTCCTGAAGTTGGCTTAGTTGCCATTTTGGATGCAGATAAAACAGGTTTTTTACGCTCTACTACATCGCTTATCCAAACTATTGGCCGCGCCGCGCGTAACGCAGAAGGCCGCGTTATTCTATATGCTGATGTGATGACTGATGCCATAAATGCTTCCATTGAAGAGACGGATCGTCGTCGCTCTATTCAAGTAGCATATAATGAAAAGCATGGCATTACGCCAAAAACTATCCTTAAAAATATTAATGATAATGTTGGCTTATCACGCGAAGAAAAGCCTGAGAAGGGCAAAACTAAACAGCCTAAACTTTCAATTGAGAAGTTGAAGAAAGATATGCTTAAGGCTGCATCTAACTTAGACTTTGAAGAAGCTGCCCGCCTGCGTGATGTAATAAAAGATATCGAAGCCACTGAACTTGGCATTAAATAACCCATAAAAGAACTCAAAAAAAAGCCCCGCAAATTAGCGAGGCTTTAATTCAATAGTCAGTATGTACTACTTTCTATCCTTATCCCATTCAAGGGCAACCTTAGGGTCAAAACGTCCTTCAGACTTATCAACCACCGATGCCACAATAGAGTCACCAGCAACGTTAATAGCCGTACGGCACATATCAAGGATACGGTCAACACCAAGGATAATACCAACAATAACAGCACCTTCGCCATCCATTGGAATACCAATAGTATCAAGTACTAAACCAAGCATAATTAAACCAGTACCTGGAATACCTGCAGCACCAACAGATGCTAGAACTACTGTTAATACTACTACAACCATTTGCGTGATTGTAAGGTCAATACCCATGTAAGAAGCGGCGAATATAGCACAAATACCTTGGTAAAGAGCTAAGCCGTCCATGTTAATTGTGGTACCTAAAGGAATAACGAAATCTGACGTAGACTTAGAAACACCTAAACGCTCACGTACACACATTAACGTAGTGGGCATTGTAGCCGAAGAAGATGACGTAGAGAACGCAACAATTAACGCGCGTCTCATCGCATTTAAGTATTTGAAGAATGGCACACCAACGTAAGTTCTAAGAACTACGAAGTAAACTAAACTAATATGTAAAGTGGCAGCAATTAAGAATGCTAATACAAGCTTCATCAGAGGGATCATAACCTCAACACCTTGCGTACCAATTACATAAGCCATAATACCAAATACACCATACGGAGCAATCGCCATTACGAAGTCTACAATTTTGTACATAACTTCAGCGCAAATCTCATTAAAGTGAATTACAGCCTGTTTGCTTTCGTGCTTAACATACATTAAGGCAATACCGAAGAATGAAGCAAAGAAGATAATCTGTAATGGATTAACTGATTTTAACGGCTGAGGGATAATATCTAATAAACGCTGAATATGCTCAGAGTAAGTAAAGCTGTAACGAGATGCCTCCTTAAAACCTTCTGCAGAACCAGGGTCAATAAAATTAGCAACAAGTAAGCCAATAACAATAGCGAATAAAGTAGTAGCAAAGTAGATACCTACCGCTTTACCACCAATTCTACCAAGGGCTTTAGTATCGCCAAGGCTAGTAATACCTGTCATAATAGAGAAGAAAATTAATGGTGCGATAACCATTTTAATTAACTTCATGAACACATCACCAAGAACCTTAAAATATTCAGGTTTGATGAAATCTAGATATCCAGCACCGATAGCTAAACCAGCTACCACACCAAGCACCATACCTAATAAAATTTTAATCCATAATCTCATAAACTAAGATTCTATATCTTTGAAAATTGATAAGGCAATCGATTTGTTTGAGTTGGGGTTAGGGTTTGAGTAGGTAATTTCTTAAGCCATTTAATCTAGCTATTAGTGAGTCTAGATTAGCGAAGTTTGTTTCAAAATCTGTTTGAGTTAAATAATTTAAACGAATTGCTACAAGAAGTTGGGATTCGACTTCTTTGGCTGAGCCTATTGCATTAGAAACAAATCTTTGAAATCTTTACCCATAACACAAACTCCAACCCAAACTACATACTAAAATTCTCACCTAGATAAATCTGACGAGTTTTCTTGTCTTTTACAATATCATCAGGCGAACCAGAGGTAATAACCTTGCCCTCATATATAATATAAGCCCTATCAACAATACCTAGAGTTTCGCGCACATTATGGTCTGTAATAAGTACGCCAATGCCTTTATCCTTCAATTGAGATATAAGATTGCGTACCTCTTCAACGGCTACGGGGTCAATACCTGCAAGTGGTTCATCAAGTAAAATATATTTTGGATTAGATGCCAACGCGCGCGCAATTTCAGCACGTCTACGCTCGCCACCAGATAAAGCTAATGCCGGTGAATGCCTTAAGTGAGTTATAGAAAATTCTGCTAATAGTTCATCTAAACGCTCATTACGCTTAGAAATATCTTTCTCTGAATTTTCAAGAACTAACTTGATATTTTGCTCGACAGTTAACCCTCTAAATATAGATGATTCCTGCGGTAAATAACCAATACCAGCCTTCGCACGCTTATGCATAGGCTGTGAAGTATAATCTGACTTATCTATTTTAATTTTACCTTTATCGGGCGAAATTAAACCGGAGATAATATAGAAGCAGGTAGTTTTACCCGCGCCATTAGGGCCAAGAAGGCCTATAGCTTCACCTTTTGACAATTCTAAGTCAATAGAGTGCAAGACCTTCTTTTTCCCATAGGATTTCTGTAGATTTTTAACTTCTAGCATTAAGCTACTTCAGCTTCGTCTTTAATCCATTCAACTAAAGTAGTTTTAGGAGCTGCGCCAACTTTAGTAGCAAGTGGCTTACCATCTTTAAATAAAATTAAAGTAGGTATAGAACGCACACCATACTTAGATGGAGCTTCAGGGTTTTCATCAATATTTACTTTATAAACATCAACTTTATCGCCCATTTCTTCAGCAATCGCATCAATTGTAGGTGTTAATTGACGACAAGGACCGCACCATTCAGCCCAGAAATCTACTAATACAGGCTTGCTTGATCCTAATACGTCGTTATCAAAATTATTATCTGTTGTACTATTTGCCATTTTTTATCTCTTTAAAATTTGTTATTTATGAATTAGATAAGTATTCATTCGTTAACTATCAAGATTTCATTTCAAATTATTAAATAAGTTGAAAAAACTAACTCTCATATTTTCGTTATTAATCCATGTAGGCCTTGTTTATGGGCTTATAAAACTTTCTAGCATTACTAGTTCAATTTCTTTAAACGAGCCAAAGGCTGTTGAGGTTGCCGTAATAAAAGAAATATCACCTAAAGAAAAAACAAAGCCAGCACCTAAGCCTAAACAGAAAATATTTGAGAAACCTAAACCTAAGTTAGAACCAAAGCCGAAGCCTGAGCCTCAGATTAAAGAAGAACCTAAGCCAGAGGTTAAAAAGGAAGAGCCTAAAGAGGAAGTTCCTACATACAAAACTAAAACTAAAGAAGATTTAACAGTAGCAAACTCTGTAGAAAACTTTTTAAAGCAAAAGAAGGCTTTCGAAGAAAAAAAGAAAAAAGAGCAGGTTGCTAAAAAGAAAGCCGAAGCCGTAAAGAAAAAGGCAGAGGTTGAGCGTAAAAAGAAATTCGAACAAGAGAAGAAGCGTATTGCCCAAGAAAAGCAAAAGAAAATTGATGCTTTAAAGGCAAAGAAATTAGCTGAAGCTGAATCTAAGCGTAAACGTGAGGAAGCATTGGCGGAAGCTAAGAAAGCCGAAGAAGATGCTATTAAGAAGTTAGAACAAGAGGTTCGTATTCGTGAAGAGCTTAAGAAAAAAGCTCAAGAAGAAGAAAAGAAGCGCATCGAAGATAGAAAGAAAATAGAGCAGGAAGCTGTTAAAAAAGCTCTAGATGCAAGAAATAAAAAACTTGAAGATGAGGCTAAAAAGAAAGCCGAAGAAATTGCAAAGCAAAAAGCCATCCAAGAAGCAAAGCGTAAGGCTGAACTAGAAGCAAAGAAAAAGGTTGAAGAAGAAAAGCGTAAAGTTCAAGAAGCAGAAAAGAAACGTTTAAAAGAACTTCAAGCTAAAGCGGCTAAAATTGAAGCGGAAAAGAAAGCCGCTGCAGAGGCGCAAGAGTCTAGAAGAAGGGCGCTAACTTTTGTTGGTACAAGCTTTAAGCGCTCAGTTGAGGATAATTTCTTTATCCCAGATGGTCTTGTTTCAGGTGTTGATAGCTCTGCTAAGTTGCTGACATCTTTAAACAAAGATGGTTCAGTGCTTAAGGTTGTGGTTGAAGACCAAGATAAATATAATTCATCTTCTCGTTACAGAGTAATTGCAGATAATGCCATTAGAGCGGTATACAAATCTGCACCATTTGCCTTCCCACCAGAATATTATGAAGACTGGAAAGAGATAAGAATGAACTTCAATCCTAATAATTTTTAAAAAACTGTTTCATATTAAATTTAAGCTACTTATAAACGTGAAACTGCTACCTTATGGAGAGGTGCCCCGCCGCGAGCAGCGGTATAAAGAAAAGCAAATCAGCCATTTAATTAATATTTAATTAATTAAGCGACTGTTAAAAAAGAAGTCATCTATAAAATGGAGAGGTGGCTGAGTGGTCGAAAGCGCTCCCCTGCTAAGGGAGTATATGGGTAACTGTATCGAGGGTTCGAATCCCTTCCTCTCCGCCACTTTTAGTTGAAATTTCTTTATTTTTTAAGTGACACCTAGCTTTCAAAGGTGTATAATATGCGCCAATTACAGCGCGTATGGAAGTAAAAAACAACATTAGTGGTCTTAATAACGTAACGATTCAAGATAATGCAATCGTGGGTTACGAGTATAATTCTAATGCGGGTGAAACTAAACTTTCAGACAATTCAACTATAAGAACAGGTACAACTATATATGGCGATGTTACCGCAGGTGAATATCTTCAAACTGGTCACAATGTTTTAATAAGAGAAAAAACTGTAATTGGTAAACATGTTACAGTTGGAACTAACGTAGTTATTGATGGTAACGTAGAGATTGGTGATTTTGTTAAAATTGAAACTAATTGCTATATCCCAACTCATGTTAAAATTGGCTCGAGATGTTTCTTTGGCCCAGGTATTACTATTACTAACGATAAATATCCTCTTAAAATGAGGGATGAATATAAGCCTGAAGGTCCAATATTTGAAGACGATGTAACGATAGGCGGTGGTGTTACAATTTTACCTGGAGTTAAAATTGGTAAAGGGTCTTTCGTGGCAGCTGGCGCAATTGTAACAAAAGACATACCAGAAAATAGTTTAGTGGTTGGTGTACCAGGTAAAGTATTACCCCTTCCAGAAAACTTAAAAGAGCAGAATATAGCTCTTAGCTGGAGAAAATTTATGAATAATTAGATTTTTGGCTTTAAAAAATGACCAAAAATGACCAAAAAACGTTAAAAAATGACTGTTTTTTGATACGTTTTTTAAGCCTTTTTATAAAGCTTATATTGAAATATAAGGGTTTTTAAAGATTTTGGGTGTAGATTTTATTTTTTTCTATTTTCCTAAACTCCTTAAAAATTCCATATTTGAGAAAATTAAATAAAATGAGCAATACACAATTAAACGTTATCGAAAATAGAACTGTAGGCATGGCTGAAATTAAGCTAAGCGAGCAAGAAATTAATGCGGCATTAGAAGTGTTAAAATCAGGCGCTTTAAGACAAGGCAAGCATTGCGATTCATTTGAACAAGAATTCGCAGAATATTGCGGTGCAAAATATGGTGTTACTTGTTCTAATGGTAGTGCAACGTTACATTTAATTTATACGGCTATTTTATCTCAAGGTGATGAAGTGCTAGTTCCTTCATTCACATTCATTGCTACGGCATCTATGGTAAGTGCAGCTGGTGGTAAGCCAATCTTTTGCGATATTGACCCTGAATCATGGAATATCGACCTTGAAGATGCGGCATCTAAAATTACAGAAAAAACTAAGGCAATCTCACCAGTTCACCTATTTGGTAACTCGTGTGATGTTGACGCGATTGTAGAGTTTGCTGAAAAGCATAATTTAGAAATTATCTGGGATAATGCCCACGCTCATGGTACAGAGTATAAAGGCACTAATGTTGGTAAGTTTGGTGACTATAGCTCTTACTCATTCTACCCATCTAAAAACATGTTTGTTGGTGAAGGTGGTATTATTTTAACAAATAACGAAGAGCATTATACTAAGTTAAAATTCATGCGCTCACATGGTCAAACGGGTAAATATCTACATACGCTAGATGGTTTTAACTACCGCATGACAGATGTTGAAGCGGCGATCGGTAGAGAACAGCTTAAGCGTTTTGATGATATGCAAAAAATTCGTTTAAGAAATTATGATTTCTACGAAAAAGAATTTGCTAATATTGATGGCGTGAATACTCAAAAGAGAATTGAAGATTCGGTACATGGTGTACATCAATATTGCATAACTATTGATAGTGAAAAACTTGGCCTATGTAGAGATGGCATTCAAAATAAACTAAAAGAGAAGGGGGTATTTACTGGTGTTCACTATCCAAGAGGTTTACATCAACAGCCAATATTCATTGAAAAATATGGTTTTAAATCTTTGGCTGTTACAGAAAAAGTTGCTAATACTATTATGGCTATCCCTGTTCACCATGGCGTTACAGAGGAAGATGCTCAATATGTTGTTGATTGCTTCAAAGAAGTTATTAGTAACAAATAGTGCTAAGTAAAATTAAAAGATTTTTCTACCTATCGAGAACCTTTTTTAAAAGATATAAAACCTACAGGTTCCATAGTATTAATTTTCGCGATAATCTAATTATCAATCGCATAGTTCACTTCAATACTGCGAGCTATAAGTATAAAGATAAGTTGAAAGCGGATTTATTTATCTCACATGGCGTAAAATCTTTATATGCAGCTAATATGTACGCAAAGCAATATGGTGTAGATGTTATATGCGATGTTGTTGATATACCTGACTTTAATAATAGAACTGCACAAAGTAACTTAAAGGAATCATCATCATATTTTTTAAATGATTTTATCGACAGTCAACTTGATAAAACAAAATCATTATTCACTGTAGGTAGTTCAATTGGAGAATACTTAACGGATAAATATAATAAAAAAGTTACAGTAATTCCTAATTATAAGCCTGAATCCGAGTATCAAAAAAATGATGCACTAAGGAAGCTTTATAACCTTAAAGCAGAAGATAAAATTATCCTTGTACCAAATAATATTGTTCACTCATTTGAGAATATTATTGAAGCCTTATCCCAACTGCCAAGTGAGTATCATGTTGTTACTATTGGTAAAATAGCACCACGCAAATACCTAGAAGAAGTTAAAAGGCTAATCTCAGAAAAAGGTTTAAATGATAGAGTGCATATTCATGGTAATGTTACTTATAAAGAATATATTTACTTAGCCTCAGGCGCGGATGTTGGTGTTATATGTTTAGATAAAAATAGGCTTAATGTTAGGCTTTCATACCCAAATAGATTATTTGATATAGCTGCAGCAGGTTTGCCAATTATTGCACCCAAAATTAAAGATATTGAAACATTTATTAATAAAAATAAATGCGGAATAGTCATTGATGATATTGAGTCAAACTTACTTAGTAAGGCTGTAATTGACGCTATCGATAATAAAGATAGTCTATCAAAAGCCTCACTTGAAGCTACTAAGAAGCATAATTGGCAATATTCTGAAGATATTCTAACTAAGGAGTTAAAGGGTATTAAATCTATAAGCTTAATTACAATGAATGATGCTACAGTTAATCAAAGAATAGGCAAAATGCTAAATACATTCTCTAAGTTAGGAATAGAGGTAAAAATCCTTTGTATTAGTGAGAATACAAAATCAAAGGATAAGCTATATATAGTTCCTAAAGCTGGCTTCTAATCTTTTCTGCAATTTCCATAACTGCAACACTATCATCTAGTGTGCATTTTACAGGCTTCCGCTTCTCATTTAAAGCGCCTATAAAATGTTCAAACTGGAATTTAAATAAATTATTATCATTAAATTCTAGTGCATTTGCGCCGGCTTCAAAATTATCTGTAGATTTAATTAAGAATAAATTACTTTTATAGTTAGGTTGAATTGACCCGTTGAAAGACCCGTTATCACCTTGTATTTCAATATATTGAAAGAATGCTGGTGTAACAAAGTCAGCAATAATGGTAATATTAACGCCAGATTTAGATTTTAATTTAATTAGTAGATAATCTTCAGCATCGCATGTAACTTGCTCGCCCTGAATTTTTCTATCCGGTAACCTTATATCTGAATCTAGAACTTCAATCTCACTAATTTCACCAAAATACCAGTAGGCAAGATCAATCATATGAACCGCCATTTCACTTAGTGCGCCACCTCCAGTAGCCTTTTGATGCTTCCATTTCATGTGGTTGCCTCTACCGCCTATTCTAAATAAAGCTGTATGAATGTTACCTAAATCGCCATTGTCCAAAATATCTTTGGCTTTGTTTAACGCAGGCGCGAAGCGATAAATATAACCAACCATAGCAATAGAATTATTCTCTTCCGCAAGTTTTGCTAAAGCTTTATCATCTTCTAATGATGTAGTAAGTGGCTTTTCACAGAAGAAGCTTTTATTTGATTTAATTGCCTGCTCAGCAAATTTTTTATGGAAATGAACTGGAGTACAAATATCAACTGCGTTAATTGAACTATCGGTAAAAATATCATTATCGTTAATTGCAACTTCGCAATCAAACTGCTCAGCAAGGCTATTTGCAGCTTCCTGATTTACATCAAAAAGGACAATATCCTTAACGCCATTATCTTTTAATCCTTTAATATGTTTGGGAGCCTGTTTACCACAACCAATTACTGCAATTTTATTATTCATTTTCTTTACCTGATAAAATATCTTTTATACTTTTTGATGTTTGTTTAATTTTTTCTTTTAATTCTAGATTTTCGGCTTTTAGTTTTGAAAGCCTTTCATTACCAGATAATTTTTGATTTTTTATCTTATCCTTTAAATCATCATTTTGTTTTTTAAGCTCTTCCAGTTTAGATTTTAAAGAGTCTATTAGTTTTTTATTAGCTTCAAAGCTTTCTCTCTTTGATGCAAACTTTTCTTCATTAATTTTTTTATGATCTTCAAATTTTGTTTTTAAATTATCCAAAGATTTATTATTTTTTTCAATAAGCTCAGCTTTCGAAGCTAACTTCTCTTCGTGGAATACCTTCTGTTCGGTGAGTTTACTTTTTAGCACGTCCGAGGTTTTACTCTTTGAGTTAATTTTATCTTCAAATAATTTTTTTTGCTCTTCCAGTTTGCTTTTAAGAAGGTTTATTGTTTCTTGATTATTGGTTATCGCATCATCTTTAGCGCTTAGCTTTTTATCGTATAAATCTTTCTGAGAGGAGATTTTATCTGTTAGCTTCGTTACACTAGAGTCTCTAATAGTAAGTTTTTGTTCATAAAGTTTCTTCTGCTCTTCAAGCTTAGACTTTAAATTTTCAACAGAGTTTGCTTTGTTGATAAGCTTAGATTCTAATGAACTTTTTTGTGTGTTATATAATTTTTCTCTCTTCTTTAAATTATCACCACTAGCCTGTAGCGCGTTCTTTAACTTATCGTCTGCTATTGCAAGTCTAGCTTTAAGTTTTTCTTCTTTAGAAGATGCTTTAGCTGCATTAGTTTCAATCTTCTTTTCTAAGGCAGAAACTTTCTTTTTATAAAAAGATTCTTTATCAAGAACTTTGCCATTTTTCTCGATAGTACTTAGTGTCTTATCTTTAAGACCAATATAATAATCTTGTAAGAACCCTATATTAGCAACAGATTGATCTTTGTTGGTTTTTATTAAAATATCTGTCGGATAATCATACCCTCTAGTTCTAGGGGTTGTTTCTTTTAGTACATATTTAAATGAAATTGGGTGATGATATTCTCTTTTATAAAAGAATTCTCTAGAGTTCTGAAAAAATAATAAGCCATCTTGATTTAACTTTTCATAAAATAACTGCATATAGCTGAATGCAGACTTTTCAGGCATTTCCTGAACGGATGCCACGTTAATTGCAACATCAAGTGAAATATTTTTTAATTGCGTATCAATATCCGTCGCACTTAAAATATAGATATCATACTTTTTAGTATCTAAGCCATCACCATTAAAACTTGCTCCAATTTTTTTGTCAGGAAATCTATTTACAAGATAAGCATACTGGTACCATATTGATTCAGGAATAGCGTCAGCAAGTATATAGCAGTAGTTCAATTCAGAGTTTGTTACAAACTCTTCAGTAAGAACTCCAAACCCACCACCAACTTCAAGGATGTTAAGGCGTTTTTTTCTTAACTTTTTTGGTAAGAATTTATCAATAAGCAAGTAATCTTGAGGAACGGATAGGTCAGCGCACGTAAGGTCATCAAAGCGTTCCTTACGCCTATCTATAAGCTCTTTATACTCATAGCCAAGGTCAGCGCTTATCATATAGGCTGAGTAATCATTAATTTGCTCTAAGTAATCTAAATTAATCAATGCACTACCCATCCACAAAGGTAACATTTCTTGAAAAGTTACAGGAGAGTTTTTTGAAATGTTACGATTTAGAAGTTCTTTTAAATTCCAGCGAGTTATTTTAGAAAAATCACTTTTTGAATTTTCAATTTCTTTATATAATTTTGCAATAAGATTTGGATTAGGATCAAAACTAAGTTTAGTTAGTTTAGTATTATTACTATTTTTTACCTTATCGTTAGTCATAGTACTTTTCAGCCGACACTATTAATATAGATATTTACAATGAAAACGCTATAAATATCTATATTAATTTAACGCTCACCTCTATCTGTCTATGAAACTTATAGGTAAAAAAAAGCAAAATAAAAAACTTAAAATTCTTTTAGCACCAATGAATTTGGCAAATATGCCAATACAAATTGTAAACGCTCTTAAGGAAAGGGGCTACGAAGCCGAACATGTGCAATATACATTAGGTCAGGGGCATGCATTTGGTTATAAACTTGATAGAGAGATTAACCTAAAAGAGCATGGCGGTAAAGTAGGTGGTCATATTGCAATGGTAAGGGAATATCTTGAAAGAGATTTTGATATTTTTCATTTTTGGAATAAATCTTTAATGTACTGGAATGATTATACTCATAATACGGGTTTTGATATTCCATTAATAAAGGCACGTAATAAGCATATATTATTCAGGTTTTCAGGTTTTGATGTAAGACTTCCATCAAAAGATTTAGAAGCTAACCCATATAGTCCATTTAGATATGGTTATGAGCACAAGTTCGATGAAAAGGTTCAACAAAAATATTTAGACTTTTTAGATGAATACGTAGATCAGTTTTTAGTTCAAGATCCTGAATTGCAACAATTTTGTCCTAAAGCCAAAATTATACCACGTGCCTTAGACTTGCAAGAAATGCAATTTGTAGGTATAGAAAAAAATGAAAAGCCATTGATTGTTCATGCTCCATCTAATGATGAATGCAAGGGAACAAAATTTGTAGTTAAAGCTGTTGAGGAACTTCAAGATGAAGGCTTAAACTTTGATTTCAAACTAATAAAAGGTATGAAGCATGAAGAAGCGATGGCTTGGTATAAAAAGTCAGATGCTATTGTTGATCAGCTTTTAATTGGTGCAACTGGTGTTCTTAGTCTAGAAGCGATGGCCTTAGGTAAACCTTGCTTAGTTAACTTAAGAGAAGATTTGTTCAAACCTTTCTATGGTAATGAGCTTCCCGTCCTTAATTCAAATCCAGATAATATTAAAAAGAATATCAGTAAAATTGTTAAAGATTATGACCACAGAAAGCATTTGTCTAAATTAGGTAGAAAAACTGTTGAGAAGCATCATGATATTAATAAGGTAATTAAACAGTTTATAGATCTTTATAGCGATGTGCATAAAAGAGATATAATTAGACCAACGGGTTTAAAGGATGTTGATTATCTTGAGTTTCAAAATAACTATACATTAAAGAAAACCACCCATGCGAGAGTATATGAGCGCTCTTTAAAGGAGCTAAAGCTAACTATAAAAGATGATAGTCTTAAAGGGTTAGGAATTAACTGTACATATGATGAGTGTAAAGAGGTGTCTAAAGATTTGCACCCTAAGCTAAAGGTGGCAATTCTAGAGCAATTCTTACCTAAATTTGTTATTCTTATAATGAAAAAATTTCCTTGGTATAAAAAAGCAATTAAACAATATGAAGGAACAGTAGTTAAAAAGGTGAAGTAATCTGTGGCAGTAATTCTTAAAAATAAAACTCCATTCGCTAAGGGTAGTAATCGAGAATGTTATGTACATCCGTATAATCCTATGAGGTGTATAAAGGTTATAAGAAATCCATATTTCTATTCTAAGAGGGGTTTTTTTACAGCTCTACTAAGATTTTTAAAGCTTGCGATATATACTGTATTGCCGTCGTTAGATGAAAATAGAAGAGAGTACAGATACTACAAGCGAATATCAAAAATAGAGGGCTTTGAAAAATTCTTTCCTAAATGCTATGGAATTCTAAAAACTGATATTGGGTATGCTTTAGAATATGATTTAATTAAAGACAGTAAGACAGGTCAGGTATCTAAAACAATTAATCGCGAAGCATTCAAAAATAGGCTTAAGGATAGGTATAGCGACTCATATATAACTAGTGCCAATAACTTAATTAGCTTTATTAAAGAGAATAAAATTTCTTTAAGGGATATTGCGGGTTGTAACATATCGGCCAGATTAATTGACCATGAAAATGTTGAGATATTTATTGTAGATGGAATAGGTAGAAGCAAAGTAGATAATATAGCAAAATTAGAGAATATACTGCTAGGCTAACAATCTGTTGCAAAAGTGCAACTCTTGATAAAAACATCATGACATAAAATCAATAAGTCTAATTTTTACTTTAACATCATTCATATCTAGTTAAGAAAGTTAATAATTAAAACTTAACCCTAAGTAATTAGGTAAATTATTAAATAAAATGAAAACTTTTTTAACTACTTCTGCATTGGTTGCTGGCTTCGCTCTAGCTTCTACTGCTAACGCTGGTGGTCTTCCAACTAAATATGTTGAGCCTGCTCCAGTATACACTCCAACTTACACTACTGCTACTGTTTCAGCTCCTGCTGCTACTACAACTACAACTACAACTGCTGCTGTTGCAGCTCCTGTAGTTGCTGCTGCATCTGCTGGTACTGAAGGTTTAGACATCACTATCGGTGGTTTCTCTGACTTCCAAGCTGGTTTTGTTGATCACGATGCTCAAAATGGTTCTAACGACATTGAGTTCCGTAACGACACTGAAATTCACTTAGCGGTAGAAGGTTCTACTGACGGTGGTATTAACTATGGTGCTGTTGTTGAATTAGAAGCTGATGTTTCTGCTGATGCTGATGGTCAAGGTGTAAACGCTGATAAAACTTACCTATTCGTTGAATCTTCTGCAGGTCGCGTAGAATTAGGTAACGTTGATGGCGCTGAAAACAGATTAGCTGTTAACGGTGGTATCATTTCTCGTGCAACTGGTGGTATCGACGGTGACTTCGGTCACTTCGTTACTGATGGTACTAACACTTTAAACAATGGTCTTGGTAACGGTTTAATCACTACTCCAGGTCTTGTTTCTCAACTTCGTGAAAACGTAGCTGAAGATGCAACTAAGATTTCTTACTATACTCCACGTTTCGCTGGTTTACAGTTAGGTTTATCTTACACTCCTGAAGATGGTTCTGCTGGTCAGTCTTTATTCAACGCTGAAACTTACGAAAACATCATTTCAGCTGGTATTAACTACGCTTTAGACCTTGATGGTATCGGTGTAGAATTATCAGTAACTGGTGAATTCGGTGATGCTGCTAACAACGCTAATGACGATCTTGAGTCTTACGCTGTTGGTTTAGGCTTTAACTTCGAAGGTTTCCAAATTGCTGGTTCATACGGTGATTTAGGTAACTTAGACGCTATCACTTCTCCAGGTGTAGCTGCTAACGTTGAAGGTGAATACTACGATGCTGCTATCGCGTTTGAAACTGGTCCATTCGGTGTATCTGTTGGTTACTTAGCTTCTGAGCTTGGTACTAATGAATTCACTAACATTTCAGTTGGTGCTGACTACGAGCTTGCTCCAGGTCTAGTTCCTTACGTAGAAGTTAACTTCTTCGAAGCTGAAGACGGTACTGGTGCTGGTAATACAATTACTGATAACGAAGGTACTGTTGTATTAGTTGGTACTCAGTTAGTATTCTAATTTAATTAGATAACTAATTATTTACTTTAGAGCCTCCGTATTTATTGATACGGAGGCTTTTTAGTAACAGCTTCTTACCCACTTCTGAATTTTCCTATCTCTTTCTACCTCCATAAAACAATGATTAAGCATATAGTTCTTTTTTCTGTTAAAAATAGCTCGGATAAAAACACAATAATATCTGCACTATCGGAATATAAAAACATACCGGAAGTACTTAACTTTAATTTAAAAGAAAACTTAAAGTTAGATTCAGTGTCACAAGAAATTGATATTGTTTTAATGTGTGATTTTAAATCAAAAGAAGAGCTAAATAGATATAAAGAAAATAAGCTTTATATAGATACCATAGATATCGTTAAACCATTAAGGGATACACGAATAGTGGTAGATATAGAAGTTGAAGAGGATACTTTATAAACAATTTAGTTGACTAGCATAAGTTTTCTACTTTACAATCACCACCTTAAGTAGAAAATGGCGATATATCCTACAATATTATGCGGTGGTACTGGCTCAAGGCTAGCACCTTTGTCGAGCAATGATTTTCCTAAGCAGTTTTTAAAATCATCGAATAAAAATGATTTTAATTTTCTACAAAAAACAATTCTAAGACTATCTAGAAAACTACAAGAGCATTTAATAATAGTAACTAACTCTAGATATAAAGACTTAGTTAAAGAGTCTTTATCGAAGATTAATATCAATAACGCTCAAATTATTCTAGAGCCAGAAAAGCGTAACACCTTACCAGCTGTTTTAACGGCAAGTCTATATGCTCAAAAAACAGATCAAGACGCTTCTATTTTAATGCTTCCATCAGATCATGTAATTAATGATACTAAAAGCTTTAACGATAGTATCACCAGAGCACAGAATCATATACATAATTCTATAATTACTTTCGGAGTTAAACCTAATAACCCTTCAAATAGCTATGGTTATATCGAGCTAGGCGAGAACAATAATGTTAAATCATTCCATGAAAAACCATCAAAAGAACTTGCTCAAAAATATATAGAGCAGGGCAATTATTTCTGGAACTCAGGAATTTTGCTATTCAACGCTAAAACCCTAATTACCGAATCACAAAAATACCAACCTGAAACATTATCATTATTAGAATCATCATTAAGTAATTCTAAGAAGTTTAATAATATAATAGAACTAGAGCGGAAGAGCTTTTCTAAAATTAATGCTAATTCTATAGATCACGCAATTCTTGAAAAGACTGATAAAACAAAAATGCTACCTCTAGAATCAGATTGGAATGATATAGGTAGTCTTGAAAGCTATTTCTTAGAATACGCTAAGAATCAAATTACAAGTAACATTATAAGCACTAGACCTTGGGGGACTTTTGAGTGCCTTTACGAGGCCAAGGGCATAAAAGCCAAGAAAGTTATAGTTAACCCTAACTCTAGTATATCATTACAAAAGCATCAGCACCGCACGGAGCAATGGATTATTTTAAAAGGTAAAGCAGATATTATTAACGGCGATAATGAATTTACCTTAAATGAAGGTGAGTCTACAACAATTATAACTAATACTAAACATCGCCTTAGCAATTCTTCCTCTACTGCGCTGGAAGTTCTTGAAATTCAGCAAGGTACATACTTAGAAGAAGATGATATAATCAGGTTTGAAGATAATTATGGTAGAGCTTAATATATTCATCAAGGCCACTATTTAAACTAATTACAGTTTTAGTTTTTACATTCTTAAAAAAGCCAGCCTTCATATATTTTTCTTCTAATTCTTCAGAGCAGAAAATCACCGCACTAACATTTGAACTAGCCTTCTTAATTAGCTTAAATTGCTTATGCTCAAGCATCCTTGTAGATGAAATGGTTTGTATATTATAAACTTTATTAGCCTTAAGCATTGTCCAAATTTTATGAGGCTCAGGTAACTCAAACCCATGGAATATTTTAATATCTTTACTTTTTATAACGCGTTTAAACTGCCTAGAAATATTATTTCTTAAAGGCCTAAATAAATTCTTCAGTACCCACCCAGATTTCTTATGTGGCATCCACCCAGGGGTAGATGGTAACTCAGTAATATTATAACCCTCACGCTCAAACCTACGCATTAATGGCGTGGTACCACGGCATATATATTCTACCTTAAAATTATGTTCAGAACATGCTTTTGCCAAGTCAAACGAAAGCCTATCAATAGAGTCCTTACTATTTCGCATATAAAGGTTATTTCCGATTGCTAGCCCTTGCATTGAAGAAATTAAGTAAAGTAATTATAATTTAGCGTCAATCAAATTGGCGGTTTTAGTAGCGCTAATCCAAGCTTCTTCAATTCTAGATGTTAAACACCAGTCGCCACAGGCAGCTAATTTATTGTCATAATCAATATAAGTTCCAGCCTTTGGCGCGGTTTGCACTAGCGAATATAGCCAGCGGTGAATAGATACATAATCCGCCTCATTCCCATCTATTTCGGTAATATCTTTAAATTCAGATATCATCTCATTCTTAATTTCCTCTTTATCACATTCCGCATTTTCATTCGCCCATTCATCGCGCGAATGAATAACTATAGAGGTAAGATCAGAATTTCTATCCGGCTTTGAACCATCAATAGAAACCCATTTCAAAATAGATTTACGAATCCGTGCCGCCATAAAATTAGTTTTAATTTGCTTCTTAAAACCCAGCATTAAAGCAAAGCACGCATACATTTTAATATCATTAATTTCATCCTTATGAATAAATTCTGTTGGCATAAGGTTCACAGTCTGCTTAGGAGGTGCAGTACATATTACCCAATCAAACTCTCCCAAATTTTTGCCATTAATATCTATAAATTCCCAACCGTTAGAGGTCTTATTAATATCTTTAACTTCAACGCCAACATTAACATCAAGCCCTTCAGCCATAGCTTTGCATAAAGAGTTCATACGCGGGCTAGATACAAAATGAGTCTCAAACCATAAGCGCTTGGTAGGCCTTTTTCCTTTTTCTAAAGATACAACCTTCCCCTTCCATTTTTTAATTACGCCTTTGTTTTCATATTCACGTACAAAATTCCTGAAATCTTTAGTGCGCGCTGTAAAGCATTGCGCACCATGATCAAATGCAAACTCATCCGCTCGTCTGGTAGACATTCTACCACCCATTCCGCGGGATTTATCAAATATCTTAACTTCATGCCCAGCACTAGAAAGTTGCTTTCCTGCTGTTAATCCTGATATTCCTGCACCTATTATTCCAATCTTCATATATTACAATGTTTTAGTTTAAATTTTCTCATATATAGAAAAATTTTAAAATCTCAATTTTTTTAAAAAAATAAATATTAATCAGTTTTTTTATTAAAAATCCTTATATTACAATAGCACTTAGAATAAATACGCTAAAAAAAGACCAAAAAAACACTCATTTCTTGTCATTTTTTATCAAAAAACATCAAAAAAGTTACACAATTCCATCTTTTTCTATAGATTCAAGCTCACTAGCTTTATTAATACCATTAGATTCCGGCGCAGGTTCAGTAAAAGGGTTTTCTATATCAGTCATTTTAGAAATTAGTTCCCTTATTGCATTAATATCCATAAGAGACCTTATATCACCATCAAAATCACGCGGAAGTAGACTTCTCCCCTTACGAGTAGTTATATCAGGGCAGTCAGGAACTTTACCAGATGTCCAACATTTTAGAGCTCTAGCCATTCTATCTTCTCTTGGCTTTTTATCGAAAACTTCAAATCCAACTTTTTCTTCAAAAAAGCTTACACTTATGTCTTTATCTAGATATAAACTGCCACCTTCAATTCTATTAGATAAGTCTATTTTTACCTCGCCATTTTCTATTAAGTCTTTAAATAGTTTATAAAATCTATCCCCTTTTTTAGTCAAGCCAAGGCCACTCCTTTTATCTCTATCAACATCTTCTACATTTAAAATAGTACCATCAGGCATTTTTATTTCACGAGTTCCCATATCTTTACTAATTCTTACTGTAAAAGCATGGTCATTTTTTGGCGGATTATACAAAATAAATGAATTAGACCGGCCATTGATATGGTTATCATTTTTTAACCATAAGCAATTATTTGCCTTGTCGGCTGCATCTTGTAACTCAGCAGTATTAGTTACTTCAGAAATTATCCATCCCTCAAATTCTCCATCTTGAATAACTATTTCTTTAGGGGTCATTATTCCACTCCATGAACCAGATCTCCTTGGAATAGTTCTATAAGAATTTTCATGCACATTAGAAACTTCTACATATCGGCTTGAAATTTCGTTTAAATCGCTAAGAGTTACCTTATTGGCAATCATTTCCTCTATTAAATTAGAACTTATCTCTTCAACTAGCCTATTAACTTGCCATTCATTAAGTGACTTTAAGGCTTCTTCAAAACAAAAACTGGCTAATTCAGGTAATACGCATGAAGATACGAACTCAAAAACCATTTCTTCCAATTTATCTGTACCAAAATTTTCTAAAGATTCGCTAACTTTTACCCAGTCAACATTTTGATCATAATTATTTAATAATAGTCCTATTTTTTCAGGTGATTTAGCAACAATTTTAGCACAGTGAATTGCATGTATTACAGAGCCTCTAGGGTTTTCTTCACCATCTTTACCTATAAATCTTTCAGAGGGAGCTTTAACGATTGTATCAACAAAACTTTCATTTAAACCATCTTGTATTTCAATTCCAAGCAAGTTTAATTCTTTTCTATTCTCTTTTGAAATATGCCTGTTTTTTATAATAGGTATAAGAGTGCTCGTATTAAATCTCATTTGAGCTTTAACAAATTCATCTATTTTTTCTGTAAAAGTATAAACTTTATCAAATAATTTTGCTCTATTATCATTATCGTCAGGAGAAGATACACTCCATTCAGCTAATAATTCTATAGCTATTTCCATAAAGTTTTGCTGACCAATAAATATACTTTTTCCTTCATTAAGCTTTAAAAGTGTGTTCAGCTCTTCTAGAGCGTCATTAATATCTCTGCCTTGTCGAAAAATATTCTTTAATTCGTCTTTTGTGTAAACGGATGTTTTATCCATATTGAAAGAATAACATCAGGTTCTTAAAATTTAGTTAACAATCAGTTTTAAAGATTCAGGGAATATTAGATGCTCTTGCTTATGGATTTTATCAGCAAGTGTTTCAAGGGTATCACTAGGCTCAATAGAAACCTTAGCTTGGCAGATAACCTCACCAGCATCCATTTCTGGTATAACGTAATGAGTCGTACAGCCAGTCTCCATCTCACCAGCATTGAAAGCATCTTCAATGGCATTAGCGCCTTTAAATTTAGGTAGCAGGGAAGGGTGGATATTAATCATCTTACCCGCCCATTTCTCCGTAAATTCAGGGCTAAGTAGGCGCATGAAACCTGCTAAACATACATATTCAATATCATTAGCGATTAATATCTTATGCATTTCTTCATCAAATTCAGCGCGTGAATTATAATTCTTATGATTCACCACATAGGTATCTATGCCAGCATCTTTTGCGCGCTCTAAACCATACGCATTGGCCTTATTAGATATTACTAATGAAATTTCTGCAGGATAATCTGCATCTTGCGCGGCATCTATAAGTGCTTGCAGATTTGAGCCGTTACCAGATATTAAAACCGCTGTTTTCGCTTTATTAGACATACTTCACAGTACAATTGCCGTTAACAATTTTACCAATTTGAATTGCTTCAACACCTTCAGGTATAACAAAGTCAGCGCTTACAATAGCTACCATGCCAATACCGCAATTGAATGTTTTTAGCATTTCAGCTTCTTCAATTTGATTACCTTGAATTTTCTTGAATATCGCCGGCATTTCCCATGTTGATAAATCGATTTCAGCAGAAATATTATCAGGTAATACGCGCGGTATATTTTCCGTTAAACCACCTCCTGTAATATGAGCAAAGGCTAAAGCGCCAGAATCTTTAAGTGCTAAACATTCCTTAACGTAAATTTTCGTAGGCTCAATAAGCGCATCTTGCGTAGCTTCATCCAAATTATCAATATCAAGCACATGACGCACCAGCGAGTAACCATTTGAATGTATCCCTGAAGATGCAAGCCCAAGGATAATATCACCCTCTTTAATGCTATCTAGCTTAGGTAAAACTTCATCACGCTCAACCGCGCCAACTGTAAAGCCCGCTAAATCATATTCACCATCAGAATACATACCGGGCATTTCAGCGGTTTCACCGCCAATAAGTGCACAGCCAGATATTTTACAACCATCCGCAATTCCTTTAATAACAGATTCAGCCGTTTCTATATCAAGCTTACCGCAGGCGAAGTAATCTAAGAAAAATAAAGGTTCAGCGCCTTGAACCGCAATATCATTAACGCACATTGCCACTAAATCTTGACCAATCGTGCCGTGCTTATTCCATTTCTGCGCTAATTTAAGTTTAGTACCAACGCCATCCGTTCCGCTAACTAAAATAGGGTCGTTAAACTTGCCAGTAGCTTTTAGGTCAAACATGCCACCAAAACCACCAATTGATCCCATAACGCCAGAGCGCGTTGTACCTTTTACAAATGGCTTAATTCTTTCAACTAGATCATTACCAGCATCAATATCAACACCAGCTTCTTTATAATTCGCAGACATAATTAGATATTATTAATAGATTCCTCCAGTACCGATTAATATCGGGTGTACTACACTAGAATCATATGATTTTACAGGGATTTCTTTTTTAACTGCCATAACAGGAGGTTTTGCTACTAGCTCAACTTCTCTTCTAATAGCTCTCTTTTTAGGAGAGTCTGTAACAGTTACTTTAACTTCGTTTGTAGGTTCTTCTTTCTCTTCAACCTCAACAACTGTCTCAACTTCTTTAATATCTTTTATTTCAACTTCTTCCACCTCTTCAATTTTAACAGGCTCAAAGTTTGCAAATTCTTCGATTGGGTCAATATTATCTTCAACTAATTTAACAGCTTTAACTTCTTTAACAGGTAAGTTGCTTGTATCAAAATTAGCAAATTCATCCACAGGTGTTTGCTTTTCGGTATCTTTAGTAACATTTACCGAGCTTCCATCTAATTCTTGCCAAGATTTCAATGCAATCATTTTTCCATTCTTATTCTTAACAAGCTTTATACCTTCTGGCTGAGAAATAGGGCGAGTAGGTATATATTTTGCAGCATTGCTTGTGAAGTCTTTAAATATAGTTTCTGCATTGCCTTTTTCATGGTGTACAGCAACTATAACTTCAGGGTTAAAGCCAATAACTAAATTATCAGATTTGTAATAGATGAAATTCTGATCTCTATTCATTAGAGTGTAAGTTTGGAATACGCTTTTATCGGAAGCTAGAGCATTCCCTTTAACTTCCTTAGGCTCGCGTTTATAGGTAATCTTTTGATTATCATCATAGATGAAGTTTACATATAAATCCTCAAAAGCCTTACCGCTTGAAGCTAATATAGAATACTTCTCTAATAGCTCCTCTAAGCCATCTTTTTGAGGTAAAAACTCTTCTGAAATATTCCCTTTTAACTCAGAGCGTAGAACCGATGCAAATTCATTAGAGTTAATTCTATGTTCATGTAGACGTTTCTGCCCAACTTTATCATTAGGGTGGAAGCCCATCTCAAATGCGCCTAATAAATATAAAGGACTCAGCGCAGTTTCATCATATTCAATTTTATCAGACTTAATATGCTTCGCTAAAATTGAACCATCTTTAGCAGACTTAACAATAATAGATGCCTTTCTAGTCTCCAATGCATTAACAATAATAGATTGAAGCTTTTCATCTAAAGTGGAGTAGATAATATCTCCAGATTTCATATCTTTAACACGCGCTTCATAAATAATTTCTGGCAGGTATTTGTTGTTGTAATAATCAAACTTCGCTTTCCCGAAGTAATAAACGTCTGAATTATTGATATTCTCAGCTTCATCTTTACTTACAACTTTGTCGGTAACTAAGCCTTTAACGGCCTTTGTGCGTTCATAAGTAAGGTCGGTGTTATTATTATAAGACTTATAAATTGAATATAAAGTCAGCACATCTTGATTATTAAGTTGTTGAATTTCTTTACCTAAATACTTATCAGCCGCTTCATCAAATCCTAAAATAAATGGTGAGAACTTAAGTGTATTTAAAAAATTATTCTCTAACTCATCTTTCTTAAATTTATCATTTAATTTATGCGCTAGAATTTCTTTCCTAAAGTCTCTATTTTCTTCACTTATTGGCAGAATATTATCTGCAACTTTATGGGCTATACTTCTATTAGATTTTCTACCAATAATAGTTTTCGCCAATGCAGGGTAATAACTTCCAAGCTCTTTATCACCGCTTAAAAACAGCCTTTCAACAAGTGGTGGAATAATCGTATAATTCTTATTTCTAAAACCAGATATCTTACCGCCCAAAGAGCTTAAAACTTCATATTCAATTGGTTTTTCTAAACTAAGGTACTTATCTTTAATTTTAGAAGATTCTCTTTTTTCGAGTATAAATATTGCCAATGCTGCCGCGGCAAGCACCATAAGTATAAATAAAAGAATCCAGAAGATTCTAAATTTGCGTAAAATACTCATTAATTGATTTCAATATAGCGTTAGTAATTTTGTTTTTGTACGAAGCGCTCTTTAATAATTTTTCATCCACCCTATTAGATAAGAAGCCCATTTCAATCAGCACTGAAGATATATCCGCGCCAGTTAAAACACCTAAGCTCGCCGTACGTTTAGCCTCACGCACAAGACGGGTATTATTACCAACATTCTTAATAACTAAGTTAGCAAATGTATTAGAAAGCGATGTTGTATTATCCTGTACAAGGTCAATAATTGTATTTTTCAAGCGCGTATCAAGCTTTGAAACATCAAGCCCTGCAATAGTTTTAGACTGTCCCTTGTCATCCTTACCTTGTTCAATTTTCTTTTTCTCACGTTCTGCACGCGCCTTAGATAAAGTATAAACCGAAACACCTCTAGCCTCTGTATTCGCAGCGCTATCAACATGCATAGATATAAACAAGTCCGCATCCTTATCTCGTGCAAATTTAACACGCTCACGCAAGGCAACATACTTATCCTTAGCGCGCGTTAAATGAACAGTATAACCAGCACGTTTCAACTTAGCGCTTAAGTTCTTTGCGTAATCTAAAGTAAAGTTCTTTTCATAAGAGCCAGTTTTAGAAACCGCCCCTGGGTCAACGCCACCATGCCCAGCATCAATAACAATCACACGTTCAGAATTTTTAGTTCTAGGAATTTGCGGTCTAACTTGCTTCTTAATAACCTCAGGAGCTGGTCTAGCAATAGCCTTAACATTCGGCTTAGTAACAGGTTTGGCAATTGTTTTTGCTGTAGGTTTTTTAGCTATTTTAGGTTTCTTTAATTCATCAAATGCAGATTTCGGCTCTTCAGGGTATTTAGTAAAAGTTTCAGACTTTAATACACCTCTAGGGTTAGAAGGCGTAGGCTTAACAATATCTTTAATAATAGCTTCCTTAACCTCAGGCTCTTCAGGGTATTTAGCAATCAAAACCTCTTCAGACTTCAACTTTCTTTTATAACCAGAAGGCTTGAAGTACAGCATAGGCGGATCAAATACTTGCCCTAACGGCTTTATTTCCCAACCTTCAGCTTTCATTTTACGCAACCTATCAAGCTCAGCCTTAACTAAGGCTCTTTTCTCAGCAGGAACGCTCATTAATAACAACTCTTCTCTAGTTGGAGTCTTTACCGAGGCCTTACTTGGTGCAGGCGTGCCAAATGCCTCTTTAGCTCTTTCTTCAAAAGATTTTGCTTTTGAAGCTGGCGCAGGAGGTTTAGGCTTTAAGAAGTTAGCCAACTTAGCTTGATTTTGTTTTGCTCTACTTATTTGAGCATTAAATGCATTATTTTGCGCAGAGGGTTTATTTAGGCTATTTTCGGGTGCTTTAGGCGCTTCAGCTTGCACAGTGCCAATAGATGGTGTGTAAGGCTTACCTAACTTAGGCGCTTCAGAAAAGCTATATTTTGAACGAAACACCTCAAATTCAACCACTAAAGTAACATCATTACTATCAGGGTAAGTTTGTAAGTAATTATTTGTAATCTCAAAGTCAGAGCCACTAGTTTCAATATCCGCAGCTAACCTAACAGTTCCAGCTTCAGGTGCGCCAAAACGAATATTCTTAACAAAATCCCCTTTACCACCTGCAACAATTTGATTATTCAGCAGTGCATCGGGAATATCCACCACCACGCGGTTTGGATTTTTCAACACGAATGCCTGATAAACAGAGTTCCTATCAAGCAGTAATTTAATTTTACCCCCCTTAGAACTTTCAGTTATTTCAAGAGTTTTTATTACAACTTCAGCCTTCACAATAGTGAAAGAGAATATAATAAGCAGCGATGTAATTAGTCTATATGCCACAGTCTGTTACCTACAATATTACCCACATTATCGTGAGTAATTTTATCATCAAGATATATTAACAATGTCCCTTGATTATAATATTTTTTATCAAGAAATTGCTCATATTCAGTATAAATACTTATATCTTTTTGATGGCTAATATCCTTCCCAAGCCACTCGCTCCACATTGAAACCACATAAGATGCTTTACGTTTTTTATTAACTAGCAATTCACGCGGAGTATTAACGGCAATAACCCCTTTTTGTGGTAGTATTAAAGCGTCGGGAAGCTTTTGATTTATATATATAATAACACCAATTAGCGCAGGCAGTGCTGCGGTGTATCTAAGCTTTGTTTTAAAAAAGCAAAATATAACTATACCAGCACTAAAACATGCTAATGCAATACCATTTATTTTCGGCATGCGGTAGCTAGATATATCAAATGATGATATAAAATATGCCCATTCATTCATAAATTTAATTGGGTATAAAAATATATCAACCACGCCCATCAATGGCATAAGCATAAGTTGGATAATCATTAATGGCATAATCACAATTGTAAGGAATGGTATTGCCAGTAAATTCGCTATCACGCCAGAGGGAGCAACATTGCCAAAATGAAATAACGCAAACGGCGCGGTTGCAAGTATCGCCACCGCAGAAGATAGCATAGTAAATAGTAGGGTTTTAAAACCAAACTTTTCAAAGCGCCTATCAATAAATTCATAAAAAGTTATTAAAACCAGAGTCGCCGCAAAGCTCATCTGAAAACTTGGCGTTAATATAGAGTGCGGATTAAGCAGTATAATAATTATCGCCGCGGCGGAAAGTGCACGCTTAGAGTCCGAATCTTTATCAATCAATATTCCAAACAGATATATACCCGCCATAATATATGCCCGCGTAGCAGACGTTGGAAAATCCGTTAATGACAAATACCCAAGCCCGATAATTAGCGCAATTACGGCAGATATTTTCTTAACATTATAATAGATATTAACTTTAGGTATAAGATTAATAACTATGCGCAAATAGCTGAAAAATATAACTATAATAATCGCCATGTGCAACCCGCTTATGGCTAAAATATGTCCCATACCCGAATTTCTATAAGCCTCCAGCAAGCTTTCGGGTATTTCAGATTTATTAGCAATCGTTAGCGCCTTAGCAATGGACCTAACCTCAAGCTCGTGGCTACTATTATCAATTTTCTTAGATGTAGCCTCACGCAAACTTTGATTTAAATATGCCAAGCTAGATTCATTAGCTTTAAAAACCTTAATCTCAGAGAGTGAAAAACCAACTGCATCAATCCTATCATAATAAGCATAGCGGTTAAAATCATAACCATCAGGATATGGCGGATACTGCGGAGGCTTCGAGAACTTAGCCTTAAACGCAACCCTATCGCCAACTCTAACATTATCATTAAACTTAGTGCGTACGTTTAAACGCGCTATTTCAGGAACCTTATTAAGTGGTAAATTCTTCGTTTCAGGAGTCCATAAATCTACGTTCTTAATCCATATTCTATGCCCAAACTCCTTCTTTTCCGCCTTCGTTAAGTCCGCACGAACCCAATAAACTTGATCCTCGTTTATATCTTTATATTCATAAATATTTTGCGAGTAGAAACTTGAATAAGCAAAACCCAGCAAGGGCAGTATGACTAAAAATATTAAACCAGACGCTTTGCCTTTTAAGAAAGCCAAAGATATCGCGAATAAAAATAAACCAAGAAATGCCAGCTTATAATAAGTGGGTTCAAAGTTTAGTGAGAAATAGTAAATAACGCCAACCGCAAACAGCGGAGCAATAAAGTTGAATATGCCACGATATTCCTTTGCTATATTTACTCTAAAACTTTCCATTCTAGAGTTGTGCCAGCTTCTAAAGGCTTTAACTTCTGCCCATCTTTGGATTCAAAATTCTCAGGTATATCAAGCGGTTCTTTTGATATTGTTATAGATTCTGAGTTATATTCTAGTCCATAAAAGTCAGCGCCATTTTCACTCATGAAATTTTCAAATATCTCTTGGCTATTAGACTTGGATAAGTCAATTTCAGCATCAAATGCGCTCGCATAAAATTCTACCGCACTAAATGCTGTATATGCGCCAGCGCAACCACAGTCAGATTCTTTTTTACCAATTTCATGCGGAGCAGAGTCTGTACCTGCAAAGAATTTCTTAGAACCACCAGTTGCCGCTTTAATTAACGCTTCACGATGCTCCTCACGCTTTAATACCGGCAAGCAATAATAATGAGGCCTAATACCGCCTGCTAAAATATTATTCCGATTATAAAGTAAATGATGCGCCGTTATAGTTGCATAAACATTATCGCCAGCTTGTTCCACAAACTCAACGGCTTGGCGTGTAGTTATATGCTCCAACACAACGCGCAAATTAGGATGCTTTTTAACTAACGGCGTTAATATTTCTTCAATAAACACCGCCTCGCGGTCAAAAATATCAATATGATTATCCGTAACCTCGCCATGAATTAACAAAGGTAAATCTTGAAGCTCCATTTCAGCTATAACTTCTGCAATATTATCAACCGAAGTTACGCCATTATCAGAATTTGTGGTAGCACCTGCAGGGTAAAGCTTGCAAGCCTTAACTACACCGCCAGCTACAGCATCTTTTATATCTTGACGCGAAGTTGAATCAGTTAAATATAGGGTCATTAACGGCTCAAAATTTCCACCTGATGCATCCTTTATTCTACCATAATAAGCTTCCGCTTGCTTGGTGTTAACTACCGGTGGTGCAAGATTAGGCATTATAATTGCGCGCCCAAATTGCTTAGCTGTATGAGGCGCAACAAGGCGCATCATATCATCATCACGCACATGTAAATGCATATCATCTGGCTTTATTATAGAGAACTTAGTCATTGTTATTTTATGGGTAGTCGCCTAACTTTTACGCCATATTTATCACGCAAAATATCAGGCACACTTCCATCTATAATAAGATGTGCCGCACCGAATGCAAATAAGAAAGATTTTCCATTTCCTCTTTTTAGAACTGCGGTAATTTTACGTGCAAAATCTTGGTCTCTATCGCCTAATATTTTTTGATTAAATTTCTCAGCCTCTTTAGATGATGAATCTTGTGCATATTTAGTTAATAAAAACTTTAATCGCGCTTCATCGCCTTTTAAAAAGGCTTCCATCATAAGCTCTAAAATACGCGGATTCTTAAACAATGCATCCAAAGTATCATCTAATAAAGTAACGGCTTCATGCTTCTTTAAGCTGTCAAACGCCTTCATATGCTCCTTTAAATTCTCTAAGCCATAGGCTTTCTTGCGCTTTTGTTCAGCTAATTTCCATATAACTTCATCTAACGAAATAGCGGTTGGATTTTCAAATTGATGCTTAAATAACGGCAAACTAGCCATTATTGCCCAAACCTTTAAATTATAGAAAATTTTATATCCTAAATTCCTATGAACGGACTTTAAATACCTATCCAATTTATCTACTGTAGTGCGCGGTATATCACGCATTAAATCACGTGGACGAGTTAACGAGTATGTTAAAAATGCCTTATTATCTCTGTCTTTATAGTTAATCTCAGTAAAAATTTCATCTACATAAGCAAACACGTTAAGCATTGTAGGTGGCCAATAATAAAGCCTATCATCTGGTAAGTGAATTGTACCTACCATATAAGATTCCTTTTTCATCCAAGGTGCAGATATTTCATATAAGAATGGCTTAGTCCATTCGGTTCTAAATTTAGTAGGTTCACCGACAGCTTTCGCTGAAACAGCTTTTACATTGGCATTAAAAGAAAATAATAATAGAAGTAATGAAAGCAAAAATCGCATATAATTTGCTTAAAGGAGAAAAGATATAAATACAAACACAAACATACAGCACGTATGGCTTCCATATACGCAAATGCAAAATGCCCCTGAACTTCACGAGGTTACGGGCGCATCTGGCGCGTATATCCATTTACAAGATGGAACGAAGTTAATTGATGGTATTTCTTCATGGTGGTCAACTTGCCACGGCTATCAGCACCCGCATATAATTAATGCTATGCAAAAGCAATTGCAGGAATTTTCACATGTTATGTTTGCAGGGTTAAAGCATCAGCCAGCCTATATATTGGCTGAGCGCCTAGCTAAGTTAACAAAACTACCGCACTGTTTTTATACAGATTCCGGCTCTACCGCGGTTGAAGTTGCCCTAAAAATGGCAGTTCAATATTGGCAAAATAAGGGCGAATATCAGCGTGCAAAATTTATATCATTCCGCAACGGCTACCACGGCGACACTTTAGGTTGCATGAGCCTTGCCGACCCTGAAGGCTGGATCCATAAATCATTAAGTCATTATATTCCTAAGCAATATGTTATGGATATCCCGCGCGATGAGTACAGCTTAGCAGAGTTTAAAGATTTAGTAGAGCAAATTGCTCATACTACCGCAGGCATTATAATTGAACCTTTAGTGCAGGGCGCAGGTGGCATGAAATTCCACGCAGCTGATATTCTAACCGAAATCCATAGAATAGCTAAAAAGCATAATATCCTATTAATTACTGATGAAATTATGACCGGCTTTGGGCGCTTAGGCCCAATGTTTGCGGTTGAAGAAGCTGGAATATCGCCAGATATAACTTGCTTAGGTAAAGGTTTAACTGGTGGAGCTATCGGCTTAGGGGTAACCATGGCATCCGCTAAGGTTTATGAAGCCTTTTTAGATAACGATATGAGCAAAGCCTTAATGCATGGTCCAACCTTTATGGGTAATCCATTATCTTGCGCGGCGGCCAATGCCAGCTTAGATCTATTTGAAGGTAAAGATTCTGAATATAAACCGCTACAAGAAGTTGCCAGAATTGAAAACCAAATGCGTGAAGAATTGCGTGCTTTTAAAGATTTAAAGGAAGTTAAAGCCACGCGCTACAAAGGCGCAATAGGCGTTATAGAATTGCATGAAGAATATACTTCATGGGAAAATACTTTCAAAATCCGTGAAAAATTCGCCAAGCAAGGTGTATGGCTAAGGCCATTCGGCAATATTATCTATATAATGCCACCGTTTATAATATCTGAAGCTCAGCTTTCCAAAATTTTTAAAGTAATAAAAGAACAAGCCTTCTAATAAACTTCTCTATCTCTAGGAGGTTGCAGGTAGCTATTAATTTTTTTACCAGATTGATATTCTTTATCAGGGTTTACTTGATGGCTAGGTCGAGAAGCGCCCTTTTTAACTGTAACTCCTATAGGGCCATGACCTGTTCTTGGTGTTGTATCAATTATTATAGTTTTATCTGCATTATCCCCTTGATCATTTGGCAAGCTAGTCTGATTAGCAATATCATCCTCAGAGGTGTTTATTCTGGTATTGATCGCCGTAAGGCTTCCATTTTTACCGCCAGCACCTAGTTTACTTACTAAATCTATTACAACGGATTCTTTTATAGTTACAACCAGATTACTTCTTCCTATTGTATAAGGAGTATGCTCAGCTGTATCAGTTAGTTGAGTTGTTGGAGTAATTAAATCAGATAAAATATCATTTAAAGGCTCTTTAGGAAGTAATGGCTTGAAGTCGTAATCATTATTAAAGTAACTACTTAGCCTAGTAAAAAGTGATGGTTTATTTTCTCTTCTACCTATTTTTCCACTATAAAAATTATCCAAGTTCTGAGTAAATCTTTCTGCATCCTGTTTTCTAGCGAAAGGTACATATATTTGTCCATTATCAGCTCTAGTAAACTTAATGCCATTTATATACCGCCTAAGCCCATCTAAACTGGTAACTTTGCTATTTAATAGATTATTTCCCATTTTCCCTCTTCCGCTCATTATAAACCTTAAATATTTAATATTAGGTTAAGATTTTTAAATATGCCTAATACAAAAAGAATAGACGAGTTAAATTCACTCTCAATACCAAGCGGTAACGAGGTTATAGCAATAGATGATACAAACAATGTAAGCGCATCATCGGGCTTTCCAACTACTAAGAAAATCACCGTAAATGATTTAGTAAATGGAATTAGCACCACTATAGCGCCAATTGCTAAGGAGGTTCCAGTAAAGCTAAACGCTACAGATTTTCAGCTCTCCTATAGCCCCATATTAGATACTGAACTAGTATTTCTAAACGGCGTGCTACAGGAAAAGGGCGCAACCGAACATTATACAATATCTGCCGATATTATTACCTTCATAACGCCAACTACGGCTGATGATGAGGTAGTAGTTGCATATATTAAGGACGACAGTGCCAGTGCAACTGCCTCAATAACTTTACAATCGCCAGATGGCCAAAACTGGGAGCTTACCATTAGCAATTCAGGTGCTCTAGTTACTAACTCAATTTAATTCAACAATTTATACAAACAAATGCCAGTACATATTACAGACCAAAATCACGTTGTATCACAAGCCGAATATAGTTTATCCGGTGCAACGCATACCCTAGACTATACAAAATCAAGCTTTAACCTAACGGAGCTTGGTGGAATTGAAGGTCGCCATAGAACCTTTATCTCAGGTACGCGCGAAAGTTATAATCCGGTAGCAATACGTCCAGCATCGCTAACAGGTGCATCTAATGTTACTATTTCAGGCAATACAATTACTAAAACGGGTGCTAATGGCTGGGACGGCTCAGCTTATTCAGTTGATGAATTTGATGGGCTATCAGACTTTGCCGTAGAATTTGAAGTAAATAGCGTAGCAGACCAGCGCAATATGTTTGGTCTAAATTCAGACTGGACAACAAATACAAGTTATAACACCATTGATTTCGCCATTTACCAAGTAAATAACTACGTTCAAATTTATGAAAATGGAGCTAATAAAGGCAGCTTTAATACCAATACATTTGCTGTAGGTGCTAAGCTTGGCGTAAGATACCTTAACGGCAAAATTGAATATACTGTTAATGGTGACATTGTTTACACAAGCACTAACTCGCCAACATTCCCAATGCGCATAGATACTTCAATTCATCGTCAAAATGATGCTTTATCCAATATATCTATTTATGATAACCAAATTCCACAAAGCTTTAACTTGGATATAATCGGCAATGCAGATGAGGAATTATCTGATGAGCATAAAGAGGCTTTAGAATTTTATGAACTATACCCGCTTAACGGCAGTAAATATTCATATTTAGAGTTCTTGAAAAATCCAAATTCTGTACCCGCAGTAAATTATCCTATTGAGGTACAGCATGTTTACCAGTTCGTTGAGGATATAAATAAGATAGATATTCCATAAGGTTAAAAGGTAGAAAAGGTAGAAAAGCTTAAAAGTTACTTTTCCAGCTTTTACCCTTATCTTCTAGCCATCAATTTGAACTCTAATATCTAATCCGCGTGGGGCAGGGCAGCTTTCTAGCCATTGTGTAATAAAGTTCTGCACATTCACCCCGCGTGCAGATTTAAGCATATAAAGATAATTATATTTATTACGCACTTTATACATCGGCGCAGATGCTGGTCCTAGCACCTTTATTTCATCAGATTTCGGAATCGCGCTCATTATATAGCGCGCATAATTTATCACTAAATCTTCATCTTCACAAATTAACTTTATAATAGATTGCCTTAAATATGGCGCAGCATGCGCACGCTTGCGTATCGCTAATTCTTTATCCAAAAAGTCGGAATAATCATTATCTATCAATGCCTTAATATAATTCGTATTAGGGTTGTATGTTTGAATGTAAGCAACCCCGCGCTTTTGCTCGCGCCCCGCGCGCCCCGTAACCTGTATTAAACTTTGCAAGGTGCGTTCTACCGCGCGCACATCTTCATCGGCATAAGCTACATCTGAATCAATAGATGCCACCATAGTTAAATTAGGGAAATGATGCCCCTTAGTGACAATTTGTGTACCAATTATTATATCAATCTCGCCATTCTTAACTCTATTTAAAACTTCACTAATTTGCTTCGCAGTAGAAGTTATATCAGATGATAATATCGCTACGCGCGCATTAGGCATAAAGCTTTTAACTTCATCCCTTATACGCTCCACCCCCGGGCCGGTATAAATAAATGAATCAACTGCACCGCAACTTCCACATGAATTAGAAATTGATGAATTTGCCCCACAATAATGACACTTCGCCGCGCCCTCGCTCATATGCGCCGTTAAGTACGCATCGCAA
This sequence comes from Rickettsiales bacterium, assembly GCA_020630095.1. Lineage (GTDB taxonomy): Bacteria > Pseudomonadota > Alphaproteobacteria > Rickettsiales > UBA8987 > JAHDCD01. Next base: position 62,586 of record JAHDCD010000010.1, read on the forward strand.
GATCCACATTCCATCCGCTCACCGCATTCCTTACATATCATAAGTGGCGCAAATCCTCTGCGGTTAAGGTACAGCATAGACTGCTCCCCTTGCTCAAAATTTCGTATCAACTCTTCACGCAATTGTTCAGATATCCAACTACCTTGCTTTGGTCTATCTTCTTTTAAATTTATAGTATGAATTTCAGGTAATTCTGCACCACCATAGCGCTCTAATAATTGTATATGGCTATACTTACCTTGGCGCACGTTAAGCATAGTTTCAGCCGATGGCGTAGCGGTAGATAGAATAATCGGAATATTTGACATATTCGCATATGCAACCGCCATATTACGTGCATTATAAATAACCCCTTCATCTTGAATTAAGGAGGTGTCATGTTCTTCATCAATAATAATTAGCTTTAAATTTTTATATGGCAAAAATAACGCAGAACGCGCACCAATAATTAGCTTTGCATCGCCATTGTTAATAGATATCCACGCATCACGCTTGCGCGCAATAGTTACCGATGAATGCCATTTAACAGCCTCAAAATTAAGCCTATCTTCAATTCGTTTAATTACTTGATCCGTTAACGCAATTTCTGGCAGAATAATCGCTACCTGCTCACCGCGAATTAGCGCATCATAAACGGCTTTTAAATAAACTTCCGTTTTTCCCGAACCCGTTATGCCCTCTAACAAAGTGCATGAAAATTTGTCGCCAACATGTTCTTGTAAATTTTCAACCGCCGTTACTTGAGCCTTAGAAAACTGAATATCAAATTCAGGTAAAGCCTCAGGATTTAAGTTCTTAACGCCAGTCCATTTTTTCTTCTTATACGCATCTAATATAAGCCTATTAGATAACCCCAGCGCCAAACAACTACCAAGCGGCGCCATATTGTAATTGCTTAAAAACTTAACAAATTCAATATACTTAAGCCCAGCAGGGTGAGTAGGTAAAACGCTTTCTATCGGCTTTATATCAGTATTTGTATCGCCTAGTAAATCAGCATCTCCGCGTTCAACTTTCGCTTCGCTTATAACTAATCCAACAAATATTTTCTTACCAAAACTAACTACAACATAAGTGCCCACCTCAAGCGCCTCGCTAGATGAATAAGTAAACCCTTCATTAAACGGAATAGGCAATAATATGTTATAGAAATTTAGCATATAAGCATATGAGAAGGGTAAGCATATAAGAGGTATTTTTTCTAGATTAATAGAAAGTTTCCATTAATAAAGTATCTATGAAATTTTTTGTAGATACAGCAGATATTAATGAAATTAAAGAGTTAAAAGAATATGGCTTAATTGATGGCGTAACAACTAACCCGTCATTAATCCTTAAATCTGGGCGCGACTTTACGGAAGTAATAACTGAAATTGCCGAAGAGTGTAAAGGTTTGCCAGTTTCTGCGGAAGTTATCGCAACAGATGCTGAAGGTATGATTAAAGAAGGTATGAAAGTTGCTGAGATATCTAATAATATTGTAGTAAAACTACCACTTACTATGGAAGGTTTAAAGGCTTGTAAGCACTTAAGCTCACTTTCAATTAAAACAAATGTAACGCTTTGTTTCTCAGCTAATCAGGCGCTTTTAGCGGCCAAAGCTGGTGCTACATATATTTCACCATTCGTAGGCAGATTGGACGATCTAGCCCAAGATGGTATGGACTTAATTGATTCTATCGTAACTATTTATAATAATTACGGCTATGAAACTGAAGTTCTTGTAGCCTCTATACGCTCGCCAGAGCATGTACGCATTTCAGCGGAATTAGGCGCAGATGTTGCAACTATCCCAGCAAAAGTTATCCATCAGCTAGCTAAACACCCTTTAACTGATAAAGGTTTGGAGCAATTCCTAAAGGATTGGGATAAAGCTGACACAAAAATATAAAAAACTTGAAATTTTCAGTTAGATTAATATCTTATATCATAATAGGTAATTATGGGCAATTTTGACGACATACTAGATAAGTATAAAAAGAAGGATGAAGGTGCAAAGTCTGAATCATCTGAGGGTAACAGCTTCGCTGATAAATTCTCTAAATCAGGCAAAAAAGAAGGCGGTCTATCATTCGTTGACCAAATGGTTTCTAAATCAGGTCATCTTATCTATCATATTACCGGTAAGGACGCCACTAATGGGCTAGACGCTACTTATTTCCTACTTGTTGATAAAACCAAAGTTGATGCATTTAAGGCATCTATCGGCTCTGATACTGTGAATCTATTAGACTTCGGTAAAATTATCGCATCATGCTATGGTAAAGAACCTAACGATAACGTTAAATCTATCATGAGCGAAAAGTACGGCTTCGAAGTTTAATTACCTGCCCATTCCTCCACTAGGATATTCATCTCTATGAGCATCTCTACTTCCTCTAGCATTTAACTGCTCAGGTTTAGGTTTTACAATCTCTGGAGTAGGTTTTATTTCGCTAGCATCAGGATGTTTTTCCTTTAAGAAATTTTTAGGAACTGTAATATTTGTTTCGTTTGAATAAACAACACCATCTTCAAGAGCTAAAAGTTCTTCTTCGCTTTCAGGTGTATAATTTTCATTATTGTCAGTAATATTTATAGGGTAGTTTTAATAGGTTAAGAAATTATTAATAAAATCAACTTTCTCAAATATAGAAAATCTCAAAAAGCAAAAAATATTCAAAAATAATATTTATGCACTATATTCTACAATAAATCCTTATATTTCAATGTACATTAGGATTGGTCTTATAAAAATGGCCTAAAAAAACGTTCAAAAACACGCATTTTTTGCAGTTTTTTATCCATTTTTTAACAAAAATCGTCAGTTAATAACAATTTGCGATGA
>JAHDCD010000011.1 GCA_020630095.1 Rickettsiales bacterium
TTATATACATACCGATCTCCTAACTTGTTAAAAGTTAGGTGTCAGCCCCAAAATTTTTAATTCACCATACTTTCCTTATAAAGAATTTGAAGAAGATAGCTTTGAATTTTTAAAGCAAACTTTTTCATCCGAGTTTTCTAAAACTCTTAAGATACTATTTAAAGAAAATTTAAAAGGAGATAGCTATATAGAGGAGTTGCCAGAATTAGATGTAATTCAAGAAGGTCATGAAGAAAAGGGAAGGGATGAAACGATAACTAACCTTATACAAAGAATAGCTCCAAAAATATGCACCCTTGAAAAAGAGTCCTCACCCTATTTAGGAGTGGAATAATTTCCAGAAGCTATCTCAACCATCTTTAATACATTCTCGTTAGTATTTTCAGAAATACCATCAACAATGAAGCGTTTTGCCACTTTATTCGCGGCAAGTTTTTCAAGGTAAACAGTCATTTTAATATCTCTATCCATATCCGGATGCACTATCGTAGAGCTTGATAATATAATAGGAATTAAGCAGTTTTTGCGTGAAAAAAACTTAACAATAGATTTTACATGATGCGCACCATAAATGCCGATAGCATGCCCATCGGTTTTTTCTAGCTCTTCAACAATTCCTTCTTCACGTTTTTTTGAGTGCTTATCTGTTAGAGTTAAGTATTTCTCATTTATATATTCATCGCGCTCATCTTCATCCATAAGAATAAGCTTACCCATTTCTTTGGGCGATAAATCCAGCATTTTTTCTTCCACTTTATTTGAAAGAGCGTTCTGATAAGGATCACCCGCCAATAATTTAACATTATACCCAACCGCATATCTGTAATATTGCAGAAAGCTGATTATATCGGAATCAATACTATGTTCATCATGGGAAAGTATTTTTTCTAATGTTGTAGATTTTAAAGAATCAACATCAGATCTTGGAGCCTCAACCAAAGACTCGGCAGATATTTCAGCTAATTTTTCTATACCATCTTCAGGCTGTTCAATAAGAAAGTTTTTAACCCCTTGCCTACGCGCAGCATCAAAAGCACATACGGCAACAATTACATTATCACTATCAGCTACATATTTTGTTTCACCTTTTTCAGGTGTTAATTTAGCATAATGATGCTCGCCGATAATAATTTTAGCTTCCAAGTTTAAGCTAGCGGCAAGCGCCAACTTACGTTCAATATAATCATAAACCTGCGCATAAACTCTATTAACATCTTCCTGAGCTACAGGGCGTGAAATATCACCAGATTGCGGTAAGATATTCTTTTCCTGCAAAAGCTTTGTAGCTTCCATTAGCTCATCTAAACGCTTACCTTTATATAAGGCATCTAGGTCATATTTAAAATTATCTGCCATTAATTATTTTCAAGATATCTAGCGCGGCATAGGTGAATATAATATCTGCACCCGCTCGCTTAATAGATATCATTTGTTCCATTAAAGCTTTGTTGTAATTAACTAAACCATTTTCTGCTGCACTTTGCAACATCGCATATTCACCCGAAACATGATACGCACACAAGGGCAGAGTAGGATTGGATTCCTTAACTTTTAAAATAATATCCAAGTAAGAAAGAGCCGGTTTGACCATTAACCAATCAGCGCCTTCATTAATATCTAATTCCACTTCAAGAAGCGCTTCATCGCGCCTAGAATAATCCATCTGATAACTAGCCTTATCTACATAAGTATCTTGTTTTGAATCTACCGCATCTCGGAAGGGCGAATAAAACGCAGAATTATATTTAACCGCATAACTCATTATAAGAGTTTTGCTATAACCCTTCCTATCCAAATGCTCACGAATAGCTTGAACGCGTCCGTCCATCATATCAGAAGGTGCTACAACATCTGCTCCAGCTTCTGCCATAATAACGGACATTTTACGAAGCACCTCAACTGTAGAGTCATTATCAACGGTATCATTTTTAACTAAACCATCATGCCCATGGCTAGTATACGGGTCTAAGGCAATATCAGCAATTATAACAAGGTTAGGTAGGGTGCTTTTAATTTTTTTAATTGCACGCGCAGCAAGGTTATTTTTATTTAAGGCCTCACTAGCAGAGTCATCCTTTAATTCACTATCAACAACAGGGAATAGGGCGATGGCCTTAATACCGCTCGCTGTAACATCCATTAAATGTTTAATTAACTCATCAATTGAGTATCTATTTATACTAGGTAAAGACTTCACCTCTTCAATTTCTCCAGAACCTTCTTTTACAAAAACAGGATACACTAAATCATTAGCTGTAATATTTACATCTTTAATCAAAGAGCGAATAGCTTCGCTTTTCCTATTTCGTCTTGGGCGAATTAGCATAAAAAAATCCAGTTAAGGCTTTACTTTTTAAATCTTTATAAAGATAAAAGAAATAAATTAATAACTTATTAACAAATTTAACAAAATGGAATTTTTTACATCAGAATTAATAATTTATCTAGGCGCGGCATTAATTGTTGGTCTAATTTTAGGCTGGCTATTTGGCGTTGTATGCGCAAATGAAAAATGCGACCAAGAGCTTGGTCTTGATATCAAATCTGGTGATTTAGGTTTAGGTAATTGCGCTAAAGAGTGCAGTATGGAAAGGGCTGAGTGTGAAATTAACTCAGCGAAGTCAACTCCAAAAACTAAACCTGTAGCAAAGAAAAAGGCTCCTGCCAAAAAAGCAACTCCTAAGAAGAAGGTTCCAGTTGCTAAAAAAGCTCCAGTAAAAAAGGCCGCTCCAGCTAAAAAGAAAGCTGTATCAGTTGTGTCTGGAAATTCAGGCTTAGAAATTGAAACAGTTGAAGGTATTGGTGAAGTTTACGGTCAAAAGCTTCGTGCAATGAAAATTGAAACTACAGGCGCTTTACTAAAAGCTAATAAATCTGCACCTAAAAAATTAAGAACAGATGTTGAAGCATCCTTAAAAGTTAAAGATACTGTAGTTAATAGCTGGGTTTCTATGGCAGATCTTCTTCGTGTTGATGGTATTGATAAACAATATGCAGAGCTTTTAAATGATTCTGGTATTAATGATGTAGCTGCTCTTGCTAAGGCTAGTAACACTGGTTTGGCTACAAAGGCTAAGAAAATTAATGATGATACAGGTGTTGCCCCTAAGGCTCCAACTGCAACTGAGTTGAAAAATATTATCGCGAACGCTAAGAAGCTTGTATAGCAATAACTTTAAACAAATCTCCCATTTGAGAAGTTGATATTAACCTGTTAACATCATCAAGTATTTTTGGATTAGCTTTAGCTAAAATTTCAGCTCTTAAAGTTATTCCATACTTAATTAAGAACTCAGCTTGAGTTTTTAATTCAAGAACCTGTAGACCTACGCCCCTACTTAGGTTCTCTAACTTATTAAAGTTAATATGAGAAGTAAGGTCAGTATCTCCAATGTCATGGAAAATGCTGGCCTTTTTATGTTTTTGTATAGCTTGTAAAGTATCCCCACTTCCGCTGAAATAACCATAATCAATAAATAGACCTAGCCCTTTGTTTTCTTTTATATGCTCACAAATATTTGAATAGTACCCCTCTGCACCTTGGCTTTCCTCTAGAGTTATTTCATCTGAGGTTCTAGTAAGTTCGCCATTGGTAATAGTTACTTTCACTTCATTTTCGTTATGGAATTGCTTAATCGGTAGGCAGTCAAAAAACTCATTAGCATAAATAATGCAAGGCAAGCTAGGCAGTTCTTCAATAGATTCTATATGAGTAACATCAAGGGCCATACTTTGTAATTCTCGTAACTTCGGGTTGATTTCAATTATATAAGGTTTAATACGCTCAGATATTTCAGGGAATTGAGAGAAAGTTCTCAATATATCTTTCATTAAAGTCCCTTTGCCAGCGCCAATCTCAACCAGTGCAATATCGCCTTCAGGCAGCTCATGAATTTTATTTAAAAAGAATATCGCAATTATTTCACCAAAAATTTGAGATATTTCCGGCGATGTTATAAAGTCACCCTCTGCCCCTATTGGGTAATTGTTTGTATAGTAACCATATTCAGGGTGATACAGTGCAAGCTCCATAAACTCATCAATCGGCATATCGCCATTACTGATAATTTTATCTCGTATTATTTGTTCTAGTTTATTCATTAAATAACAAGCTTGAGTCGCCGAATGAGTAGAAGCGATAATTATTTTCTATCGCGTGATTATATATTTCAAACGCGTTATCTCTACCGTTAACAAAGGCGGACACCAGCATAATTAACGTAGACTTAGGCAGGTGGAAGTTAGTCATTAATACGTCAACGGCTTTAAAGTCATACGGCGGAGTAATAAAAATATCCGTTTCACCACAAAAAGTTGTAACCTTGCCGTTGGCATCAATAGCGCTTTCTAAAATGCGTAACGCAGTAGTACCTATGGCAAATATTCGTCCACCATTTGCTTTAACTTGGTTTATTCTATTGGCAACGGCTTCTGTAATCTCCCCCCATTCACTATGCATCTTATGCTCTGATAAATCATCAGTTTTTACCGGTAAAAATGTACCTGCACCAACATGAAGTGTAACAAACTCCTTGTTGGGTATTGCATCCATCATATCTTTGGTAAAGTGTAAGCTGGCCGTAGGCGCTGCAACCGCACCATCATTTTTGGCAAATACGGTTTGATACTTTTCTTGCTCGTAATCCTTATCTCGTTTCTCTAATTTAGACGTAATATATGGAGGTAATGGCATATTGCCTTGCTCATGGAGCGCATCAAAAAATTTAGCTTCATCACCTGCATTAAATCCTTCAAAGTTAATTGTAGCAAAATCTTTACTTTTAACTTTAACTGTGGCTGTAAATTCTTCTGAGAAAATTATCTTATCTCCAACCTCAAGTTTCTTTAAAGGCTTTGCGAAGCATTCCCAATCATAATGCCCAACTTTCTTAGATAGATTAATTCTAACCTTGGCAACAGCATCGCCACGAACCCGCACTCCTTCTAGCTCGGCACTAATTACCTTTGTATCATTAAAGATAACTAAATCTTTATCGGCAATATAAGAAAGGACGTTTTTAGATATATCATCCGAAATTCCACCACCCTTATACACTAAGAGCCTAGATTCATTTCTAGGCTCCTTTAGTTGAGTAGCTATTAACTCCTCAGGTAGTGTGTAGTCAAAGTCAGATAATCGCATTACTTTGCAACTTTTAATGAAACAATCTTATCAGGATTATCAACTTTACCATTATCAGACTTGCTACCAAGTTTGATATTATCAACAAATTCCATGCCATCAGTAACTTCACCAAACACGGTATATTGCTTATCTAGGAAGCGAGAATCTTTTAAGCAGATAAAAAATTGCGAGTTAGCAGAATCAGGATGCCCAGAACGCGCCATAGATAATGTACCGCGGTAGTGAGGCTTATCATTAAACTCAGCTTTTAAGTTGCCCTTTTTAGAACCACCCATGCCAGTACCAGTAGGATCGCCAGTTTGAGCCATAAAGCCTTCAATTACACGATGGAAAACAATTCCATCATAAAAACCTTCACTCGCAAGTTCTTTAATACGAGCAACGTGCTTAGGCGCTACATCTTCAAATAATTTGATTGTAACTGTGCCGTCTTTTAATTCTAATTTTAATGTATTTTCCATATTTGAATGTGAGTGGTTATGCCCATGCGCGTGATTATGACCTGAATGATCATGCCCATCACCTGCATTTGCGCTATTATTTAGCTGACCAGAGAAATAAAGGAAAGCAAAAACTGCTAAAGCTACTAAAGCGGTAAAAAGTATAAATTTTTTCATAATATAATTAATATTTAAAGAGTTTGTTAATATTTTCTTGATATGATAAAAGTCAAACAATATTTAATAAGTTATAGTGCAGAAGTTATTAAAAAAAATATGCTTTAAATATACTCAGGTTTTATTAATCCCTATCTGGTATCATTTAATATATAGATTGTTCATCGCAATCGAGCCTTCAATGGCGCAATCTTTATGGTTTCACTTAGTAAACTGGATATTTGTTTGCCTAATTATTTTCTCCGCCCACTTCGCATTTTTTAAAAAAGATAAAATCGCGGTAATGCTATGCTATATATCTGTAGTGATAGGCTTACTTATAAGTGCATGGTTTGTATCTAACAACCCAGATATCCAACGCGATGAACCAAAGCCGTTATTTTCTTAAAGTACTTGGTTGAAATTCTTTACATAGAAAACGATGATGCTCAAAGTTATGAGTTGAGAAGGGATGTTAGGCTGGCTCTTTTAAATAAAAATGCTGAATTTGATGTATCTTTTACTATAGCAACAAATGTTTCTATGGCTACGGCTAGATTGGGTGTGAAAGATTACGATCTCATAGTAACTGATCTTGATGTACCTTATCGAAATGATAATAGAGATGATGATCCGGATTATGTTTTGACAATGTTAGAAAGGCTTAGGGAGAAGAGGATAGCTTCCGGAAGGAACTCTGAAACTAAAGCTTTAGTATATAGTAGTTTTCAAGGTTATACTATATCAAAGGTTCAATATTCTGTTGGTGTTGATAGTGTCGTGAGTAAAGGGAAGGGGGGTGTTAAATATATTGCTGACTTATTAATAGATATAAATGAGAGGAAGGAGGTAGGGATTGGTAAACATTAATCTTGATAATTAAATTCCTATGGCTTAAAAACTAACACCTACTTAAGCGGGTGTAGCTTAATGGTAAAGCTCCAGCCTTCCAAGCTGGCCATGAGGGTTCGATTCCCTTCACCCGCTCCAAGTATGAGGGATATTAGTTGGTGATTGACAGATGTCGGTTGACAGCTATATTGCAAGTGCTTATAAACGAGCACTAACAAAAATTTAACTTAACAACTTTTTAGAAATAAAATGGCAAAAGAAACCTTTGAGCGTAATAAACCCCATGTAAACGTTGGTACTATTGGACACGTAGATCATGGTAAAACTACATTAACAGCAGCTATCTGTAAAGTATTCGGTACTGGTCAGAAGTTTGATGAAATCGATTCAGCTCCAGAAGAGCGTGAGCGTGGTATCACAATTTCAACTGCACACGTAGAATATGAAACTGATAACCGTCACTATGCACACGTAGACTGTCCAGGTCACGCGGATTATGTTAAAAACATGATTACCGGTGCGGCACAAATGGATGGTGCTATCTTAGTAGTAAACGCAGCTGATGGTCCTATGCCACAAACTCGTGAGCACATTCTACTTGCACGTCAGGTAGGTGTACCAGCTCTTGTAGTTTTCTTAAACAAGGTTGACCAAGTAGACGATGAAGAATTACTAGAATTAGTAGAAATGGAAGTTCGTGAACTTCTTTCTGAATATGAATTCCCTGGTGATGATATTCCAATAATTAAAGGTTCTGCATTAGCATGTGTTGAAGGTAGAGATCCTGAGATCGGTGAAAACGCCGTTCGTGAATTATTAAAGAGCGTTGATGAATATATTCCTGAGCCTGAGCGCCCAGTAGATGCTAAGTTCCTAATGCCTGTAGAGGATGTATTCTCTATTGAGGGTCGTGGTACTGTAGTAACTGGTCGTATTGAGCAAGGTATCATCAAAGTTGGTGAAGAGATTGAAATCGTAGGTGTGAACGATACTACTACAACTACTTGTACTGGTGTTGAAATGTTCCGTAAGCTTCTTGATGAAGGTCGTGCGGGTGATAACGTTGGTATCTTATTACGTGGTACAAAGCGTGATGAAGTACAGCGTGGTCAAGTATTAGCCGTTCCTGGTTCAATCAAGCCGCACACTAAATTCGAAGCTGAGGTATATATCCTTACTAAAGAAGAGGGTGGACGTCACACTCCATTCTTCAACAACTACCGTCCACAGTTCTACTTCCGTACAACTGACGTAACGGGTGCTGTTGAGCTTCCTTCTGGTACTGAAATGATTATGCCAGGCGATAACACTAAAATTACAGTTGAGTTAATCAACCCAATCGCGATGGATGAAGGTTTACGTTTCGCTATCCGTGAAGGTGGTAGAACTGTAGGTGCTGGTGTTGTAGCAAAAATCATTGCTTAAGGTTAAATGAAAGCGTGGGTAGACTTTTTAAGTCTACCCCGTTCTCCTAACCCCTAGAACCTAACACCTCAGAAATAATATAGGGGTATAGCTCAGTTGGTAGAGCAGCGGTCTCCAAAGCCGCGTGCCGGGAGTTCGAGTCTCTCTGCCCCTGCCACAATAAGCTTAGCATTTGCAATATAGCAAGGCGAAGCCAAGGCGAGACACACTAAACAATAAATCTAATGAAGAATTTATTCACATATTTAAGAAATGTAAGAACAGAATCCAAGAAGGTTACATGGCCTACAAGGAAAGAAACATTTTCTACTTTCTTTTTAGTTATTACTGTGGTAATAATATCCGCTCTATTCTTTGCCCTAGTGGACTATTTAAGCTTAGAATTCGTTCAAGCTGCATTATTAGGTGCCTAAGTATAGTCTTAACAAAACCAATTAATTAATTTGTTTAAATGTCTGAATTAGCAGAACAAAATAGCGATAACCAACCTAAAACTAGATGGTACATTGTACATGTGCATTCTGGTCAAGAGCTTAGCGTTGCTAAAAAAATCGAATTAAAATTCAAAGGTACAGATAAAGAATCTGCTTTGGAAGAGATCTACGTACCTGTAGAAAAATACACTGAAGTTAAAAATAACGAACGTAAGGAGTTAGAGCGTAGGTTCTTCCCGGGTTATGTTCTTGTAAAAGTAGCGATGAGTGATGATAGCTGGCAGGCTATTAAGTCAGTTCCAAAAGTTACTGGCTTCTTAGGTGCGCAAAAGGGTGCTAAACCATCGCCTGTTCGCCAAAAAGAGATTGATGAAATTAAAGCGAAAGTAGAAGAGGGTATTGTTACTTCTGAAGGTGCATCTGAATACGTAGTAGGTGATACAGTTTCAGTGGTTGATGGCCCGTTCGCTTCGTTTAACGGTGTTATTGAAGAGGTGTTTGATGAAAAACGTACAGTTCGTTTATCGGTATCTATCTTCGGTCGTGTAACGCCAGTAGAATTAGAATTTAACCAAATACGTAAAGAAGATTAATTAGATTGCTCATCTAATCTCTTCTAAAATTTGTTTTCCAACGCTTCTCTGAAAAACAAATTTTAATAGTTAACTATATAGGTAAATAAAATGGCTCCAAAGAAAAAAGAAATAGGCTCTTTAGTAAAACTTCAGATTCCTGCCGGTAAGGCAAACCCTTCACCTCCAGTAGGTCCTGCATTAGGTCAGGCTGGTGTAAACATTATGGAATTCTGTAATGCATTCAATAATGAAACTAAGGAAATGCAAGGCCCTATCCCTGTAGTTATTACAGTATATACGGATAAGAGCTTTACTTTCGTTAAGAAACTTCCTCCAATGTCATACTTTATTATGCAGGAGTTAAAGTTAAAGAAAGGTTCAACTGCTCCTGGTTCTAAAGTTGTTGCAAAACTTACAGAGCAACAAATTAAAAACATTGCTGAAAAGAAAATGCCAGACCTAAACGCTTCTACATTAGAAGCTGCAATGAAAATGGTTCGTGGCTCTGCTACTTCTATGGGTATCGATGTGCCTGATGATCTAGCTGCTTAGGTTTATAAAATAAAGCGGATTAGGTCTCATAGCTCTAATCCGCTTTTAGCTCCAAATCTTTCTTGCACAATTTGATTTATCTCCTTTCCTATTCCATCAACTAAATTTATTGAATGCCCTTTTTTTGAAGGTCTTCAATTCTTTGCAACTCATCATCACTTAAGTTTACTAAATAATATTGCATTGGCTTTAGGTTTTTTGAGAGTTGATTTAAAACTAAGGTTTGACCTCTTGGAACATTTTCTTTTTCGTAGGTTGGGAACTCATATTAACCATTAATTTCTTTTTCTTCTTTATTTAGATCATTTAATAAGAAATCTCGCATGCATCTAGTAGAATGCAGGCCAACTATTAAAAAGTTAGAGTCATCACCTTTTACCACTATTGAGTATCTAAAAGCATTTTGAATAGTATGGTACATACTTTAATTCTAGGCTAAAATAGTTAATAAAAGGTTGATGGATACAAATAAGATAGTGGTTAATGGTATTGCATAATTAGATATTATATTATCTCTCTAGCGCGCTAATATTTTTAGCACTGGATATATCGTAAAGCTTACGTGCGGCATCTTCTTCAGTTATCCCATCCCTATCTAGAAACATTGGCCTTTTAATTTGGCCATCTGCTATCATATCCATAACTATTAATGAATCACTTGCTGTTAATTCTACAGAGAAATAACTAACATCATCGCGCCATGCATTTCTTGAACGACTATAAACTCTAACTGGTTTGCAATCTACTTCCCAATCATATTCATCTTTCAAAAATCTATTGGCAAAACCTTCTACATATAAGCCGTTGAAAGGTTGGTTGATAATTGTAAGGCTTTGATTCTCATGGTTGGGTACAATTAAAGATCCGCTAAAAGCTGATGTTATAAGTGATGAATCTGTATAATGATCAAAATTCATGAATTAAAATTAGAATAAAAAATTAATAAAGTTTAAATAAATTGGCATATGAATTATCGATTTAAAGTACCTCTTTGAGAAGATTTAGGAGCTATAATTGACTCTGTTATAGCTAGAGCATCTCTGCCTTTCTTTTCTACAAGTTTTAATTCAGGAAGTTCATTCTTTGCTTCTCTGGCCATTATTTCTAGCCCGAGTTCAGTTGGCACAGGAAAACTATGCAATCTACCAAATATCCTGTCGCCACAGCCATCTGTAAATATAAAGTTTTCAGACTTTCTTTTAGCTATATCTATTCCATGGTCCTTCAAGAAGGCTTCAGCCATACTAAGGCGGTCATCTCTAGAGATAATCATAAAATCGGCATTTGCTTCATCATGGGCAAAAATTGCCCCTTGAAGTCTAACATCTCTTTTAAAATCAGCCATAATGATATATTACATCTAACTAGTTAATAAAAGGTTGATAAATGCAAATTAGTAGTTTATAAGTCATGGCGTTAACTTAGGAGAGTAAGTAATTTACATTAAGTAAATAGAAAGCTCGCCCGAACTAAGAGAGATTAAATATGCCAGCAGAAAAGCAAAAATATACAAATTCAAAGCGTATCCGCGCTATTAAAGAAAATTTCAGCAGAGAAGAGGCAAAATCTGCTAATGCAGCAGTGGAGTTAGCAAAAACTAGCGCTACTAGTAAATTCGATGAGTCAATTGACATAGCGATCCACCTTAGTGTTGATCCTCGTCAGGCTGATCAAAACATAAGAAAAGTTGTAACATTACCAAACGGTACGGGTAAAGACGTTAAAGTGGCCTGCATAGTATCTGATGATAAAACATCAGAAGCTAAGACTGCCGGTGCTGATATCGTAGGTGGTGAAGAGCTTATTGACCAAATTGCTAAAGACGGCGGTATTGATGCTGGCAAGGTAGTTGCTACCCCAGACATGATGCCAAAGCTTGGTAAGATTGCCAGAATTTTAGGACCTAAAGGTTTAATGCCTAATCCTAAACTTGGTACTGTTACTGAAGATGTAGCAAATGCGGTTAAAGAAGCGAAAGCCGGTCAGGTTGAATTAAGAGCTGACAAAAACGGCGTTATCCACTCTACAATCGGCAAGGCAAGTTTCGATGCAGCAAAACTGCAAGAAAACTTCAAGTTCGTAATTTCCACATTAACTGAAGCAAAACCTAAATCTGTAAAAGGTAAATATTATAAGAGCATCTTCGTTTCATCTACTATGGGCCCAAGCCAATTAGTAGCTGATGAAACTCAAGCTGCTTAATATAATATAGGTTGTAACAGAAGAATTAACCTAAGCATAAGCGAAAGCTTTGCTTAAAACCCTATGCATATAGGAGAAAAATAATGAACAGAGAACAAAAGCAACAAGCTGTACAAAACGTAAAAGAAATTTGTGAAAGCTCTACTACTATCATCGTAGCTCATAACCATGGTCTTACGGCGGATAGTTCTTTCACTTTAAGAAACAAGGCTAGAGAATCAGGTGCTTCGGTACAGGTTTCTAAGAATACATTAACTAAAATTGCTGCCCAAGGCACTGATTTTGAAGGTTTAAAAGATATTCTTACTGGCCCTACAGTGCTAATTTACTCGGACGATGCTGTATCTCCGGCTAAAGTAGCTAATGACTTCGCTAAAGAAAATGAAGATAAATTTACAGTTCTTGGCGGAGCATTCGGAACTCAGATTCTTGACGTTGCAGGCGTTTCGCAATTAGCGAACACTCCATCTGTTGATGAATCTCGTGCTAAAATTGTTGGTCTTCTTACTGCTGGTGCAGCTAAGCTTGTTGGTGTACTTCAAGCTCCTGCTCAGAACGTGGTTGGTGTTCTTAACGCTAAAGCTGAGAAGGGCGAATAATAAATTTAACTTATAAAACTTAACAAAACTAAAATAACTTAACGGAGTATTAAAATGGCTGATTTAGATAAAATTATAAAAGACTTGTCGGAACTTACAGTAATGGAAGCTGCTGACTTAGCAAAGAAATTAGAAGAGGAGTGGGGCGTTACTGCTGCCGCTGCTGTTGCTGCTGCACCTGCCGCTGCTGCTGGTGGTGAAGCTGCTGCTGAAAAAGACGAATTTGATGTAATCTTAGTTGCTGCTGGTGACAAGAAGATCAACGTAATTAAAGAAGTTCGTGGTATTACTGGTTTAGGCTTAAAAGAAGCTAAAGACTTAGTAGAAGCTGGCGGTAAAGCAGTTAAAGAAGGTGCATCTAAAGACGAAGCTAACGAAATCAAAGAGAAGTTAGAAGCGGCTGGTGCAACTATCGAACTTAAATAGTGACATAAGTCATCCCCGCGTAGGGTGGGGATCTTATCAATTCTATAAATTAAAGGCGTTCCATATTATTGTAGGGGGCGCCTTTTTCATTTTCTTAACAATTTATCAATCTTTTATGTTTAAAATCTAGTTATGATTTATTCCCAAAAAGAAACATCTGAGATGATTTTCTCAGAAGGAGGGTTGTTATCAAAGATAACAAAAAGGATGACATCTCATGACGTTAATGAAAATAGAGTTGATATGTATGAAAAATGTTATGATTAGAATGATGAATTCATAAACTTACTAAAAGAGGAAAGAGGTGATTTAGAAGTTATGTCAGTAGAAGCTGACGGTCATGTTTTTATATTAATTCCCACAAAAGATAAAGGTTGGCAAGTGCTGGATTTAACTTTTGGTCAACTAGTTTTAATGGCAGAGATGAAGCATGAGTTTCATGATTGTGAAATTCAACAGGGAGTTTTCTTTGGAGGAGATGATGACTTTAAAGGTGTATTAAACTTAGCTCAAGAAAACTTTACTAAGGATGCCAATAGAGCAATATATTCAAACATTGTAGATAGATTGGATATATCCGATCAAGATAAGAAAGAATTAAAAGAAGACGGGCTATCAGATAGCGCGTATGCGTATTATGTTGGGAGACATATACTTAAAAGCCCCAATTCCTTTAATGCATTTAATGAGCCCGTTATAAATATTGGTTACGGAGCTATTATTGAAAGGGAAGAGCCTGATAATAGGAAGGGAGAATATATCTCAAATGTTTTGAAAATAAGATCTAAAGAATTAATTAAAAGTCCTGTCCCTGGTTTGGATGGGTTAGTTAGTTTAGAGGTTATAGCAGAGAGTTATCCTGAGTATTTTGAATCTACGGCTTCTCAAATGAGGCCGGAATCTAGTAAACTTAATATAATTAGTGACGTTGTTGAGATAGAATAACATTCTAAACAATCATAGTTTAAGAGAATAAATCTTAACAATTTATAAACATTTTTATATTAAACTTCAAAAATGGCTATTTATACTAAAGAAGAAATTTAAAAATTTTGATAAATTCATAGCAGATAAGATTGGGACGCACTTTCCCCCTAATGATAAAAAAGTAGAGACTTATAATGCCAACCAAAAAAATCTGAAAAAACAGGACATCCTAATGCAGATAAATTAACCCAAGTTCATGGTAAAATAAAAAGCACATAATGATATTATCAAAGGAAATATATAGCGGAATATCGGTTACATTAACTGTAATAGGCTTTGCTATTTTTATATACACGATCTTGCGGGGCAAAAGTAGACCTCATTTTTTCTCTTGGGCTATATGGGCCATAATAACTAGCACTGCATTTTTGGCTCAGTTACAAAATGGCGCGGGGGTAGGCTCTATACCTACAGGCGTTTCTGCGTTCATGTGCATAGTGATAAGCATACTTGCCTATATAAAAATTAAGGACATAGTTATATATAAATCTGATTGGGTATGCTTCTGCCTAGCGCTTAGCTCAATTATAATTTGGCTATTAACATCTACGCCTATTTACTCAATTATATTGCTAATATTAATCAATGGCTTTGCCTGCCTGCCAACCTTAAGAAAGGTGTGGAATATGCCTTACAGCGAAAATCTTTCATTCCATTGCGTATATGTAATAAGAGGCATTGCCTTACAGCTTTCAATAGAAAATTATAATTTTATTACAGTAGCATTCCCTGCATCAGTTTTAATTTTAACTGTAATCTTTATATTCTTAATTTTATACAGAAGGGCAAATCTTAACAATTTATAAACCATTTATATGTAATAATTACCTAAGTGGTTTTTAGAAAAAATACTCCTGAAGAAATTTGGAAACAGATAAAAGCATATCCTGGAGAAAGTTTTAATGCAGGAAGTAATGATAGTTTTTTTATACCTAGTATAGAAAATGCTGCGGGTAAGCAAGATGCTTTATTTAGATCATGCCATGCCGCTTCAGCATCCTTGGGTGTATATTTGTCAAATAAAACAGGCATAACATCCGGTATAGCGCAGGTATATTCAAATGGTCACGCTAAAAACTTGGTAGATACCACCGAGGGGATATATTTTCTTGATTATACAATGGGGCAGGCTGTAATCGGAGAGCCTAATAAAAATGTAATTAAAGAAGATTTTTATTTTGAAAACGGAGTATTCTTTGGCACTCCAAAAGCTCATAAAGAAATTATGAAATGTGCCTTTCAAGGTTCATCTAAAGATGAATATAAACAAAAAATGTTTTTATTATCAGGTGCAGTTGGTGATAATTTTTCAGCATTAAAAACGGATGCTTCATCTTTAAGAATTTTATCTAGAGCTGATGAATTAACTTCAAACGATGTAGTATTAACTCCATTTTACAAGAAGAGTAGTTTAGAGGATCAGCTAACATTATCAGATCCTACAAGAACTTTATATATATTTCAGGAGTTGGATAGATTTAGAGTCTCTATGGATTTATCAGATGAGTTTTCTAATCAGCATTCAAAATTTTCTATAAGGCAAAGCAGAGTCTTGCAGATAGATAGTCCAAGCCCCAATGCATCACAAATTTATGAGCAGGCAATGATAAACCTTACTCAGACTTAAGTTTCTCTTCTTAATATAGTAAATTCTAATTTATAGCGTGCTAAAGCTGAAAATTAAATTTGCTATCAACAAAATCTTTAGCTTTTGTTGCACCGCGTAGCGAGTGTATCTAAATTGCATCGTGAATACGATGTAATTTAGAAAAGACTATAAAGAGCCACTTCCTATAAAGAAAAAATGCATTACTTTTATGTTGTATAGTTATTCAGAATAAAAACCCACAGGTTCGTTTGTAATAACTATCAAAGCAAGCTTGAGCTTGCTTTGCATGCACGAGCTTAAGCGAATACAGTGAATCACAATAAGTTCTAGCAGGAACTTATTGTAAAAGACTATAATAGTGAATCAGTAGTAGAGTTTATATATCTAGATATGGTATGTCTATTTTTCTAGGTTATAAATTTATAGAAAAAAAGCTTAAGAAACTTTTTAAAAATGACGTTTTTTATGCAAAAAACTAATGAAATTAGACGTTATTTTGTCAGTATAACAGGCTTGTAATAAAAATTATCATTGAAATATAAGGCTTTTTACTATTGCTGGCATAAAGAAATGTTTTTTCTAACAATCTGGGTTTATTGGTTTTCTCTATAATATGGAAAATCAATATATAGTGGTTAGCCTATCTTCTTATCAATAAGGGCTATAGCCTCATCTAGAGTAATTTTCTCAGCTTCAGTACCTTTTGGCAGAGAAACATTAACATTTTTCTTACCATTTTTGAACTTAATATAAGGTCCGTATTTACCATCGAAAATATTAATATCATCGCCATTAGTATGTTTACCAACATTGCGGATAGGTTCCGCCGCAGCACCACGCCCTTTACCTTTTGGCTTATTAGCTTCCTCGGCAATTAAAGCAACTGCGCGGTTAATGCCAACTTCTAGCACATCATCTTCTTTCAATGAAACAAACTTACCATCATGCTGTAAGTAGGGCCCATAGCGACCAATATTAGCTAGAATTTCTTTACCCGTTTCAGGATGCTCACCCAATTTGCGCGGTAGAGCAATTAATTTTTCTGCCAATGCAAAATCAACATCGGCCGGCTTAACATTTTTAGGCACACCTTGCCTTTTAGCTTCCTTAGCCTTGCCATCACCCAGTTGGATATAATGCCCGTAAGGCCCTTTTTTAAGGTATAGATTTTTACCATCTATCTCGCCTAAAGTTTTATCCTCACTTTCGCCATCATTATCATTAGAAGCACCTAACTGCTTGGTATAGTTACAATCAGGATGGTTAGTACAGCCAATAAATGCACCGAATTTACCGGTGCGAAGTGAAATTTTTGAACCGCATTTAGGGCAGTCACGTTTTTGCTTTTCACCATAAAGAAGTATAGATAAACGCTCGTCAATCTCTTCAATTACATCTTGATTCTTTAACTCCATTGCGCCTTCGCATGAAGCTTTAAAGTCACCCCAGAAATTTTGCATAGCATCTTTCCAGTTAACTTTACCTGCAGAAACTTCATCCAGCTCGTCTTCCATTTTTGCAGTAAAATCATATTCAACATAACGCGGGAAGAATTGCTCTAAGAACGCGGTAACAATACGCCCACGTGATTCTGGAATGAAACGTTTCTTATCTAAAATTACATACTCTCTGTCTTGTAAAACTGATAACGTAGCCGCGTAAGTAGAAGGACGACCAATGCCAAGTTCTTCCATTTTTTTAACTAATGCCGCTTCAGAATAACGCGGTGGCGGTTGAGTAAAACTTTGCTTACCAGTAGGATTGTCATCCGAAAGCGCGGTTGCATCGTTTTTAGCTAACGGCGGTAAAATACTATCTTCATCATCAGTTGAAATATTGTAATTATAAACGCGCAAGAACCCATCAAACTTTAACGTTGAACCTGTTGCACGGAAGATAATTGAATTATCATTATTGGCTAGGTTAGCACCAACTTTATCAAATACAGCGCTTTGCATTTGCGATGCAATAGTACGCTTCCAGATAAGTGTGTATAACTTATACTCATCATCATTTAATTTATTTTTAATTGAATCTGGTGTCCTACTTGGATTTGTAGGGCGGATTGCTTCATGGGCTTCTTGTGCATTTTTAGCCTTAGATGAATAGCTTATCCCTTTGGCAGGTAAGTAATTATCGCCAATATTTTTTGATATATAATCACGCGCTCCACTAATAGCTTCAGGCGCAAGGTTAACAGCATCAGTACGCATATAGGTAATAATACCGGTAGTTTCACCGCCTAAATCTTTACCTTCATATAGCTTCTGCGCTACCATCATTGTTTGCTTTGCAGAAAAACCTAGCTTGCTTGAAGCATCCTGCTGTAATGTTGATGTAGTAAACGGAGGGTAGGGCTTGCGTTTAGACTGCTTTAGCTCAACTTCAGTAACTTTATAGTCGGCAGCTTTACACGCTGTAATAATAGAGTTCGCGGAAGCTGAATCTTTGATATCTAGCTTGTCTAATTTATTTCTATCAAAATGCGTTAACCTCGCTGTAAAAGCTTGGTCTGCAGGGTTTTTAAATTCACCTTCAATAGTCCAATATTCATCAGACTTAAAGCGCTCAATTTCTGCTTCACGTTCACATACAATGCGTAATGCTACAGACTGTACACGCCCAGCAGAACGACTGCCAGGAAGTTTACGCCATAAAACTGGCGATAAATTAAAACCTACCAAATAATCCAATGCACGGCGAGCTTGCTGAGCATCAATTAAATCCATATCCAATTCACGCGGATTATTAATAGCTTCATTAACGGCAGCTTTAGTAATTGAGTTAAATGCAACGCGCAAAATTTTAGTATCTTTTTTTATGGCTTTCTTCTGCCTAAGAACCTCTAAGACATGCCATGAAATAGCTTCACCTTCACGATCTGGATCGGTCGCCAGCACTACAGTATCAGATTTTTTTGCAGCATCTACCAGCGCCTTAACATGCTTTGTAGAATCGGGTGAGATTTCATAGTTCATCCCGAAATTATTTTCAGTATCTACTGAACCATTCTTAGATGGAAGGTCACGAATATGACCAAAAGATGCTAATACATTGTAATCGCTACCTAAATACTTATTGATAGTTTTACACTTTGCTGGTGATTCTACTACTACTAACTTCATGGCTATAACTTCTATTCAAGCGCCAATTAGTTTCAAGTTAAATATTAATTAGAATTTGCTTTCAGCATCAGGATCAATGTGAGTATCCTCATGTGATTCATGTGCTTCTTGTGCTTCAATGCATAAAGTGGCAATAGGGCGAGCATCTAAGCGCTTTAAGCCTATTGGCTTACCAGTAATCTCACAGAAGCCATAATCATCAATAGCAATTCTATCTAGAGCTTTATCAATCTTTTTAACAAGTTTTCTTGCTCTATCACGCGCACGCAGCTCTAAATTAGTATCAAGCTCAACAGACGCTCTATCATTAGGGTCAGACTCATTTAAAGATTCATTCTTTAAGTTTTCCAGCGTATCTGCTGATTCTAACATCAGCTCTTCTTTCCATGCGGTTAGCTTAGCTTTGAAATAGGCTAGGTGCTGAGGGTTCATATATTCCTCTTTATCAGATGGTTTGTAATTTTCTGGTAAATTTTCTGCTACACTCATATATTCTCTCCTGTGTCTTTATTATCAAAATAATTTTTGACTTTATTCATGAAAATT
Source organism: Rickettsiales bacterium (assembly GCA_020630095.1). Taxonomy (GTDB): domain Bacteria; phylum Pseudomonadota; class Alphaproteobacteria; order Rickettsiales; family UBA8987; genus JAHDCD01. The sequence goes on from JAHDCD010000011.1 coordinate 19,075, forward strand.
TCTTTTTGCAAGCCAGATTTGATATTTTTATGTACAATAACTTCAACCTCGCCACTTGCAATAATGCCATTATCTCTATGCCAATAATTACCAGCATCATGATAAACGGGAGTAACGGGATAATTTTTATTCAAATTTTTATATAAAAACCATATCCCGTCTTTAATATCAGCAGGTTCATTGTTATCCTGTCTAGTCCCTTGTGGGAATATAATAACTTGATTCCCTTCATCTAAGCTAAGCTTAACTTGCTTAATTAGTTTTTTAATATCAGATAGTGAACCATCGCGTTTTAATGCAATAGCACCGGATATCCGTAAAAACATTCCAAATACCGGAATATTCATTAATTGCTCTTTAACTACAAATACAGGGCGCTCACACGCCAATGCTAAATAAGCTATTTCCCAGTTGGATGAGTGCTTTGATGTAATAATTGAAGCTTCTTTATTAAGTCTATGTAATTTATAATTAATATGACCTATATATTTGCATATAAATAGTACTATATGGCCATATAGTTTTATAAACCAAAAGCGCATTACTCTACGCGGTAATAACAATAATAATAAAGATAAAATAAATACTATAATCGTTATTAGGTAGAAACTTATTTGAAATAGAATATTTCTCATTGTGTGGATAGCATTCAACATATCGCTGTAATTCTTGACGGCAACCGCAGATGGGCAAAAAATAATAATTTATCCATCTTAGAAGGGCATGAAGAGGGCGCTAATAAAGTAAAATTATTATGCGAACTTACAGCCCGTGCTAAAATTCCATATTTAACTATATATGCTTTTTCTAAAGAAAACTGGAATCGTCCATCAGATCAAGTTGATGATTTAATGAGCTTACTAGCCGGTTATATAGATAATCATTTAATGGAATTTGTTGATAAGGATATAAAAATAAAAATCATAGGCGATAAACATTCAATGCCTAAGGACATTAGCGAAAGGCTAAATAAGGTGGAAGAGGAAAGTTCTAACGGCAAACTTCTTAATTTAAATGTCGCGCTTAATTATTCTGCTAGAGATGAAATTATTAGAGCGGCTGGAGATATAGAAAAACTATATACGTTTGGCACTCCAGACCCTGATATTATTGTAAGAACTGGCGGTGAAAAGCGCCTTTCAAACTTCCTCCTATTCCAAGCAGCCTATAGTGAGTTAATATTTTTAGATAGTCTTTGGCCAGATTTTAACGAATCTGAGTTTAATAAAATAATTGAAGAGTATAGTTCCCGTCAACGTCGTTTCGGCACTTAGTTAATGGATTGTAATATTCTTCGGATCGGTTGGGAAGCGTAGAATATTTTGCTCATCAGTTCCCACAAAAGAGCGCTCATTCATCTGCATATCCACCAAGGCAGACTTATACATAGAAGTGGCGTTAGAAGAGCCTATAACACAAGTGCTTACACCAAAGTTAAAGTTATAGTCTCTATCAAACTCATCAGACAGGCTACGAATATTCTTCTTAGTAAGCAACTTATTCAATCGTTTAATAAGATACACCGCATTATCCATTAGCGTATATGGCATAATAATGCCAAATTCACTTTCAGTAATACGACCTACAAAGTCAATATCGCGCGTAGCATGTTTTAATATTCTAGATACATGCAACAGCGCCTTATCTAGCTGTTCATCACCTTTGTCCTTCTTAAATTTAAAGTAGTTAGACATATCAACCAGCAGGAAGCTCAATGGCGCGCCAGAGCGGTTAGCGCGTTTAATTTCATTATTAAGGTTATCAAATAACTTTTGCCTATTAGGTAGTTTAGTTAGTCTATCTTCTGAAGATAGTTCATCATGAATCTCATTAGTAAGTTTACGCAAATTAACCACTTCAGAAATATCCTGCAATACACCTTTCTGTAAGCTAATAGAACCTTGTTTTATTACATAGTTACTATCGCGCACCCAAACATATTCGCCATTGGCTTTTGCCAGTAAATATTCACATATAAATATATCAGAGTTACCTTTAATGCGTTCTTGCATTAACTCGGCAAAGCTTTTTAAAGTTTTATTATTAGATTTAATAATAGACGTTTCAATAATCAGGCCATCATATTCACGTTCAATTAACTCTGAACCCGAATAACCTAATAAATTTTTGACTTCACCAGATACATCAACAAAATCACGAGTTGTAAAATCTAATAAATATTTTGTTTCCGATGCAAATGGCATATATAAGTTGATACAATTATTTATAAAAATTTCAAGTAAGCCGTTGACAGCCCTCAAGATTTTAAGGTATAACTGCTTCTTACAGGGAATTTATAGTGAATTCTAATTTATAATGCGTTAGTATTTTAAATTAATTTACTATCGAAATCCGCTTGAGTGGATTTCGCATTGCGAAGCAATGAATCTAATTCATATGATACTTATCATGTTAATTAGAAAAAAAAACTATAACAGAGAGAGAAGTATGTCATCAACACTTACGAGAGCAGATTTAAGCGACAAGATTCATTTAAAAATTGGCTTACCTTACACTGAAAGTGCAGAGGTAGTAGATAATGTAATTGATGAATTTATTGCATCTATTTCAAATGAAGGTGAGCTTAAGCTTACTGGTTTAGGAACTTTTAAAGTTCGTCACAAGAAACAGCGTATAGGTAGAAATCCTAAAACTAAAAAGGAAGCTGTTATTTCAGCTCGTGACGTTACTGTATTCAGCCCATCTAAAACTCTGGTTAAGAAAATCAATGGCTAAAGAAATTCAAGCTTATAGAACAATCGGTGAAGTGTCTGACATTGTTGGCGTGCCAACTCATGTATTACGTTTCTGGGAAGGTAAATTTACACAAGTAAAGCCAGTTAAACGTCGTGGTGGTCATAGATACTATAAGCAGTCCGACATTGAAGTTCTAACTACCATTCAAGACCTTCTGCACAATAAAGGTTTTACCATTAAAGGTGCTAAGAAATTCATAGCGGAGGGGGGCATTAGTGCTCCAGTAAACACTTCTTCAACTGAAATTAAAGAGGTTATAAAGGAAGTTATCGTAGAAAAAGAAGTTACCAATAAACCTAAAATGGAAGCTTCAGCTAACGATAATGAATTCCATAAAGAGCTCCTAGAAATCCGTGATATCTTAACGGCGTAACATCTATAAAACGGGCATTTTCTATATTTGAGAAAAAATACCAACGTCCCATTTTCTTAAAATAATAATATTTTAAGCTAAAATCTCAAAAAAATCCTTATATTTCAATATAGCTTAGGATAAATCCGTTAAAAAACGTTCAAAAAAACATTAAAAAACGGCCAAAAAACGACAATTTTTGAGCATTTTTTAAACAAAAATTATAATTCTCAGGGCAGATAAACAATGTAATTTTACAATATTAGTAACCATACTATCTGGAAGTGCTTTAGTTTAACTATTTGTTAAACATTATGTGTAATAATTGCAGTAATGTTATTGCCTAATATCATAGACACAGGAAAAACGGGATGGGATTTGGTAAGTCATGTTAGGGGCCTGTATCATTCTCATGATATACTTCCGGATAAAGACTCCTGGGAAAAAGAGGTGATAAAAACATTGGCAAGAGATTCGCATAAGTTTGATGCTATGGATCATATTGTTAAACGAGCAGATCCGAAATCAGAATTTGATTCAAGAAAAATGTTTTTGCAGTTTGTATTCTTAAATAAAAGGATGTTTACCTCTGATGTCTCAATAATTACGAGTGATATATTTGATTTAAACCAAGAAGAGATGGATGGAGGTCGTGCTTTTCGTGCGGACGAAAATCAAGTTGCTTTTGGAATTGTAAATAATACGAACTCTTTAGATATAAAATTTTTGTTCTTTAATACTAATCAAAATAAAGGGAGGTATGTCTCTCATTATGATGGTATTGTGCTAGATAGTAATTATGGCAGAGAGAGTTTTATGACTCACGTTCCATTTCAATCTATTGATTCAGGTATATTGTTTGAAATGAATGGGTGGATGGGAGATAAGTTTTGTGAGGAGTTTGCTACTAATCTATCTGAATTAATTTCAAAATTTGCAACTCATGATGTTTCAATACACGGTATAACTAATCATTTTGGAGGCTCTACGGAGTTTTCTAGAGGGCATTTTTCAAGGTATGCCGAAGAGCCTTTTGCATTGTTGATGCATAAGAAGATAATGTCTGAACTTTCACAAGGTAGAAATCATGAGAAAGGTGTAGATGCTATGGCGAGGTTGGGAGTGAAAATAATTGGTCAGCTAGAGGAGTTTGCAGGCAAATCTAGGAAAGCTAAGGGGATGGTTGATTCTTTAATGGAGAATGTGGTTTGTTATCATTTGTCTACAATATTTTCAAAGGAAGATTTGCTTGAGAAGCATATAGAGGGAACGTTAAAAAGAGATCTTCCAGAAATGGCAAGAGAGTTTAGATTTAATGAAGTAGAAAACTATGTTTTGGATAGAAGTGGGCGTATTGTTTTGGATTATACTTTGGAAAACTATTTAGAAGATGTTAGGGATGCTATGGAGGCTGATTCTCAAGAAAAACTTTCAAATGAGGTAAATGCTAAAATTGATAGAATGAGATTGAAGGCGAAGTTTATGGCTGATGTATCTACAGGAAGAGCAATAATTTCATAAAGCAATTAACTAAATTTTACCGTGGCATTGTTTGTACTTTTTACCAGAACCGCAAGGGCATGGGTCATTACGGCCAACTTTACCCCATGTATCGGGGTTGTTAGGGTCAAACTGCGCATCAGGGGTTTTATATCTAAATGTTTCAACAGATTCTCTTTCTGGCGCTTCGCCCTTTAATAAGGGCTGATCAGCAATTGCCTGATCTAACCCATCATCATTTAGAAAGTCTAGCTCCATATCTTCAGCGCCTTCAACGCGAGCATGCGCTAAGCGCGTTAAATACTGCTCTTCAATTTTATCTAAACAAGTATTGAATGCACTAAAGGCTTCCTTCTTATACTCATTTAGCGGGTCTTTCTGCCCATACGCACGCAAGTTAATAGACGCACGCAAGCCATCTAAGAAATGTAGATGATTCTTCCATTCTTCATCTAGCGTGAATAGGAATAGACGCTTCTCCATATCGCGCATAATATCCGCGCCATATAGTTTTTCTTTATTATCAAATAGCTCATTTACCTGAGCTTCAACACGATCAAGAATTTCTTCATCTGCAACCCCTTCTTCATTTGCCCAATCTTTAACTGGTAAATCTAAGCCAAAAGTAGCTTGTAACTTAGTATGTAAACCTTCCGTATCCCATTGCTCAGGGTATGCGCCCTTAGGAATATGGAATGATATAATATTCTCGGTAATCTCTTTGCGGATATCTTCCGTGGGCTGTTTAACATCATTAGCGCCCATAATGTCCGTACGCATTTCGTAAATAACATTACGCTGATCATTCATTACATCATCAAACTTCAGTAAGTTCTTACGAATTTCATAGTTACGCGCTTCAACTTTCTTTTGCGACTTCTCCATTAACTTCGTAATTAATGAATGGGTAATCGGCTCCCCAGGTTCACCCATTTTAGTCATTACCCAGTTCATTTTCTTATCCGCACCGAACACGCGAATTAAATCATCTTCAGTAGATAGGTAAAACTTTGAATATCCAGGGTCACCTTGACGGCCAGAACGACCGCGCAACTGATTATCAATACGGCGCGATTCATGGCGCTCAGTACCTATTACGCATAGTCCACCAGCTTCAAGAACCTTTTTCTTTTCCTTCTCAAAAGTATCTTTAATTTTCTTACGCTGATTATCGTTATCAGCTTTTTCTAATTCAGCTTCAACATTACCACCAAGCTTAATATCCGTACCACGACCAGCCATATTTGTAGCAACTGTAATTGCACCTATACGCCCAGCTTGCTCAATAATATCGGCCTCTTTATCATGATGGCGCGCGTTTAACACGTTATGCTTTAACTTTGCTTCTTTTAGTAATTTCGATAAATATTCAGATTGCTCAATAGATGCCGTACCAGCAAGAACCGGTTGCCCTTTCTTATGAGCCTCCTTAATTTTCTTTATTATAGCATCGTACTTCTCTTTCGCGTTCGCGTAAATATCATCTTCATCATCAATACGCGCAACAGGAACGTTAGTTGGCACAGCAAGTACATCAAGTTCATAAATGTCCATTAACTCGTTTGCTTCGGTTAAGGCTGTACCGGTCATACCACTTAAATGCTCATACATTCTAAAGTAATTTTGGAACGTAACAGATGCTAACGTTTGATTCTCTTTCTTAATCGGCACACCTTCTTTAGCTTCAATAGCTTGGTGTAAGCCGTCCGAATATCTACGGCCAAACATTTTACGACCCGTAAATTCATCAATTAAAACAACCTCTTGTTCTTCGATTATGTAATCTTTATCCTTCTCAAATAAATGGTGTGCTTTCAACGCTTGGTCAATATGGTGCATCTTAATCAGATTCTCCATATCGTATAAATTACCCGCTTCTTTAATAACTTTTGCTCTAACTAAAAGTTCTTCAACGCGGTTAGTACCTTCTTCTGTTAAAGATATATTACGGCCTTTTTCATCTTTTTCGTAATGCTCCTCTCTAAGTTTAGGAATAATTGCATCAATTTGCGTATATAAACCAGTACTACGCTCCGCAGGGCCAGATATAATCAGCGGTGTACGCGCTTCATCAATTAAAATTGAATCCACCTCATCAATTACCGCAAAGAAATGCCCACGCTGAACCATTTCAGACTTTGTAAAACGCATATTATCGCGCAAATAATCAAAGCCTAACTCGTTATTTGTAGCGTAAGTAATATCGCAAGCATAAGCAGCTCTTCGCTCATCAGATTCCATATCGGACGTTATACAGCCGATACTAAGTCCTAAAAACTCATGAACCTTACCCATCCAGCCACTATCGCGCGTAGCAAGGTAATCGTTAACTGTTACAACATGCACACCTTTACCTTCTAAAGCATTTAAATAGCACGGCAGGGTAGCAACCAAAGTTTTACCTTCACCGGTGCGCATTTCTGCAATCATACCGTAATGTAAAATCATTCCGCCAACTAGCTGTACATCAAAATGGCGCATACCAAGCACACGTCTACTAGCTTCACGCACTGTGGCAAAAGCCTCAATTAAAATATCATCAACAGACTTACCCGCTTCAATAGCCGCCTTAAACTCTGCTGTTTTAGCTTTCAATTGCTCGTCAGATAAAGCTTCGAACTCAGGTTCGATAGCATTAATTTTATCAACAGTTTTGAAGTAAGATTTTAATATGCGCTCGTTACGCGGCTTGAAGATTTTGTTCAACATACCCATGATGCAATATATTTAGGGACAAGTTGCGTAATTATCAAGTAACATTAGCACTTGATGTGAGAATCATTAATAACTATATTATGCACCACATTTATATTTTAGTATTCGCTGCGCTTTGCTAGCGCAAAACAAGCTAAAGCTAGTTTTGATAATAAATAAATAAGCAAACTTATTTATTTATTATGACTGTACAGGAAAAGATTACTACTGATGTTGTTATTGTTGGCGCTGGGCCTGTGGGCTTATTCGCTATATTCGAGCTTGGGCTATTAAATATCAAGGCGCATATTATTGATATTTTAGATAAGCCGGGCGGGCAATGTTCGGAGCTTTATCCTGAGAAGCCAATTTATGATATTCCTGCATGGCCAGAAATTACAGGTCAAAAATTAACTGATCAGTTACTTGAGCAAGCAAAGCCATTTGACCCTACTTTTCACCTTAACCAAATGGTTGAAGAGGTTAAAAAGTTAGATAACGGCAATTGGTACGTTAAAACTGATATCGGCCAAGAATTTGAAACTAAGGTAATTATTATTGCCGCAGGTGGTGGTTCATTCGTTCCTAAAAAGCCACCTATCGCTGGTATTGAAGAATATGAAGAGCAATCTGTTCGTTACGCTGTTAGACAGATGAGCCAATTTGAAGATAAGAAAATTATCATCGCAGGTGGTGGTGATTCCGCGCTAGACTGGACAATTAACTTACACCCTTTAGCGAAACATGTAACTTTAGTTCATAGGCGCGATGACTTTAGAGCGCACCCAGATTCAGTATCTAAAATGCGTAACCTAGTTACCGCCGGCACTATGAACTTAGAAATTGGTCAAATTTCTGAACTACATGGTGAAAAAGGTAAACTAGAAGCTGTTACTATTAAACTAGCTGATAAAACCACTAAAGAAGTTGAATGCGATTACCTACTGCCATTCTTCGGTTTAACTATGAAGCTTGGCCCAGTTGCTAACTGGGGCTTAGGTTTGCATGAGAATTTAATTAAAGTTGATACTGAAAAGTTTGAAACGGATACTGCTGGTATTTTCGCTATTGGTGATATCAACTGGTATCCGGGTAAATTAAAACTTATCCTTTCTGGCTTCCATGAGGCGGCACTTATGGCTCAACAAGCCTTCCGCTATATTCATCCAGATAAAAAACTTCGCTTCCAATACACTACTTCATCTTCTGATTTACAAAAGAAGTTAGGTGTGAAATAAAGCATTCCAATGGAAATCTATAAAATAAAAGTAACTGACCGCGAAGGCAAAGAGCATCAGCTAGATGCCCCAGATGGCTTCCGCGTGATGGAAGTTATCCGCGACCACGACTTGCCTATTAAGGCTGAGTGTGGTGGCTGTTGTTCATGTGCTACGTGCCATGTATATGTAGCTGAGAATTGGACTGATAAATTACCAGAACAGCAAGATGAAGAAATCGACATGCTAGATGAAGCATTTGATGTAGAAGATAATTCTAGGCTTTCATGCCAACTAATTATGAACGAAGAACTGGATGGTTTAGAAGTAACCATTGCTCCTTCGAATGAGTGATTTAATGATTTAGTGATATGGAAATTAGAAGTTACAGAGATTTGTTGATTTGGCAAAAATCTATGGACTTAGTAGATTCTATTTTTTCATTAACTAAAATATTTCCTAAAGATGAAGTTTATGGATTAACCTCTCAGATTAATAGAGCTTCTGTTTCAATACCTTCAAATATTGCAGAAGGTTATACTCGCAGGTCTATAAAAGAAAAAGTAAGGTTTATTGACATAGCTATTGGTTCATTAGCGTAGGTTGATACTCAGTTAGAGATATCCTTAAGGAAATCTTATTTAGATAAGGATAATTATAATGAAATATTAGAAGATATAGTTACATTACAAAAGATGATTTATTCTTTTAGAAATAAAATTGATAAATAATAAACTCTCTATATCACTAAATTACAAGATTACTAAATCACTAAATTACAAGATTACTAAATCACTATTATGAAAACTGCATTTTTATATCCTGGTCAGGGTTCACAATTCATTGGTATGGGTAAAGACCTATGCGACAACTTTTCTACAGCCAAAGAGGTGTTTGAAGAGGTTAATGACGCTTTAGATCAAGACTTAGCTAGGCTGATGTTTTCTGGTGATGAAGCTGACTTGGCGTTAACGGCTAATACTCAACCAGCTTTAATGGCAGTTTCAATTGCTACACAAAGAGTAATTGAGCAAGAAAGTGGTAAATCATTATCAGAATTAGCACAATTTGTTGCGGGTCATTCTCTTGGTGAGTATTCTGCATTATGTGCAGCAGGTTCTATTTCATTATCTGACACTGCTAGACTTTTAAGAATACGCGGTAATGCAATGCAAGAAGCCGTTCCTGCAGGGCAGGGCGCAATGGCAGCTCTTATCGGTGCGGATACTGATACAGCATCAGAAATTTGTGATAAAGCCCGTGAAAACTTAGTGCTAGAAGTAGCTAATGATAATGGCGGCGGACAAGTTGTTATATCTGGCTCAGCTGGCGCTATAGCTAAGGCTGAAGAGGTTGCGGCTGATTACTCACTTAGAAAATTCGTAAAACTTAACGTTTCTGCGCCATTCCATTGCTCCATGATGCAAAATGCGGCAGATGCAATGCAAGCAGCATTAGCAGAAGTTGAAATAAAAGCGCCTTCAGTTCCTGTTGTTGCCAACGTAATTGCAGAGCAAAACTCGGATGCTTCAAAAATAGCTGAACTACTAGTTTCTCAAGTAACTGGTCAAGTTCGCTGGAGAGAATCAGTTGAGTACTTAGGGGCACAAGGCGTAAACAAAGCATTTGAAATCGGCGCAGGTAAGGTGCTTTCTGGTCTGGTTAAAAGGATAAATAAAGAAATTAGCTCAACACCTGTTGGCTCTGTTGAACAAGTTAAATCTTACATCGAAACATTATAAATTTAAAATAAATGATTAATCTAGAAAACAAAACTGCATTAGTAACTGGCGCATCTGGTGGTATCGGTGGCGCAATAGCAAAAAGATTACACGAGCTTGGCGCTCATGTAATTATTTCAGGTACACGCGAAGAGCGCTTAAACGCCTTAAAAGATGAGCTTGGTGGCGATCGCGTAACAGCTATAACAGCCAATCTATCTGATACAGAATCTATTAAGAACCTAGCTAAAGAAGCGGGTAGCGTAGATATTTTAGTTAACAATGCGGGCATCACTAAGGATAATATCTCTATGCGCATGAGTGAAGAAGACTTCATGGACGTATTAGAGGTTAACCTACTTTCTTCATTCACGCTTACGAAAAATCTTATTCGTGGCATGATGAAGAAAAAAGGCGGCAGAGTAATTAACATCTCATCTATCGTAGCGTCTATTGGCAACCCAGGTCAGGTTAATTATGTTGCATCTAAAGCCGGCTTAGAAGGTTTAACACGCACATTTGCAAATGAGTTCGCATCTCGTGGAATTACAGTAAACGCAATTGCACCTGGTTTTATTAGAACTGCAATGACCGACGTTTTAGAAGATAACGTAAAAGAACTTATGCTTGGTAAAATTCCATTAAATAAGTTCGGTGAAGCGCAAGATATCGCAGATACTGTAGCTTTCCTAAGCTCTGATAATGCCGGTTACATAACGGGACAAACTGTTCACGTTAATGGTGGTATGTATATGAACTAGTTTTTTCTTGCGTTTTTTACGTATACCATTAGTAAACTTCTATAACATTTAACTAAGTATAAAATAATGTCTGATACACAAGCAAAAGTAATTGAAATTGTAACTGATCACCTAGATGTAGAAGCATCTTCTGTGGAGCTAACTTCTAGCTTCGTTGATGATTTAGGTGCAGATTCTCTTGACCAAGTAGAGCTAGTAATGGCTTTCGAAGAAGAATTCGATATCGAAATTCCTGATGATGTAGCTGAAAAAATCGCTACAGTTCAAGATGCAGTAACTCATATTGATGCTGCAAACGCTGCTTAATTAATTTTAAGCTTCATATAAAAGCCCCTCATTCACGAGGGGCTTGTTTTATCTTTATATTCAAATATATTTCCCCTCATGCGTAGAGTAGTAGTAACAGGTATTGGTCTGGTAACTCCAGTTGGTAATAATGCTAAGGATAGCTGGGAAGCTATCAAAAATGGCAAAAATGGTTTTCAAAAAATTGATTACTTTGACCCAACTCCAATCTCGTGCCATGTTGCGGCACAGCTAAAAGATTTTGATTCATCTGAAGTTGTTCCTAAAAAGGAAGCCCGCAGAATGGATAAATTCGTTGAATACGCATTAGTTGCAACACAAGAAGCTGTTGAAGATTCAGGTTGGCAACCAACCGAAGAGCATGATTTAAAAAGAACGGGTGTTCTTGTTGGCTCTGGTATCGGTGGCATGCAATCTATTCAAGATGGCGTAACAACATTTAGAGAGCATGGTCATAAAAAAGTTGGCCCATTCTTTATTCCATCAATTTTAATTAATATCGCATCTGGCCATATTGCTATTAAGCACGGCTTTAGAGGGCCCAACCATTCAGTTGTAACAGCATGTTCAACTGGTGGTCACGCAATCGGTGATGCTGCTCGTTTAATCGCACTTGATGACGCAGACGTTATGATCGCAGGCTCATCTGAAGCGGCAATTGTTGACGTTTCAGTAACTGGTTTCGCTGCAGCCCGTGCATTATCAAGCGGGTATAACGACACACCAGAACAAGCTTCTCGCCCTTGGGATAAAGGTCGCGATGGTTTCGTAATGGGTGAAGGTGCAGGTATTGTTGTACTAGAGGAGTATGAACACGCTAAAAAGCGTGGCGCTACAATTTACGGCGAAGTAATTGGCTATGGTTTATCTGGTGATGCATTCCACATCACAGCCCCTCACGATGAAGGTCGCGGTGGTTACGATGCAATGGAAGCGGCTGTTAAACGCGCCGGCGTAAATGTTGATGAAATTGGCTATGTAAATGCGCATGGTACATCTACTCCAAAAGGTGATTTAATTGAGTTAAATGCCGTTAAACGTTTATTCGGTTCAGCTATTAGCTCTACTTCAATGAGCTCTACAAAATCTGCAATCGGTCACTTACTAGGTGGTGCAGGTTCAGTTGAGGGTATTTTCTCAATGCTGGCAATGAGAGATGGTGTATTACCACCAACCCTAAACCTAACTGACCCTGAAGATGATTGCGAAGGTGTAGATTTAGTGCCATTAGAAGCTAAAGAAAAGAAAGTGGATATAGCCCTTTCAAACTCATTTGGTTTCGGCGGTACAAATGTATCACTAGTATTCAAGAAAGTTTAACACTATTCTATAGCCCAATGGGCATTAACTTTAATATAGCGGAATTTAAACTGGGCGCGGTTGACCCTTCACAAATCCCTAATAGGCCTATCCCACAGTTTGCCTTTATTGGGCGCTCAAATGTGGGGAAGTCATCGCTTATTAATGCTTTAACTCGTAATAAAAGTCTGGCTAAAACCTCTAAAACTCCTGGGCGTACACGCCAACTAAACTTCTTTGAAATTAAGGATAAATTATATCTAGTAGATCTTCCGGGGTATGGTTATGCAAGGGCTTCACGCTCCGAAGCAGAGCAGTGGACTCAACTGGCTATTAATTACTTAACTTCATGTGGAGATTTAAAACGTATATTTCTGCTAGTAGATTCCCGCCACGGCTTTAAGGCTTCGGACATTCAAACTATCGAGTTCCTTAATGGCCACGCAATATCAACGTTCCAGATAATATTTACCAAGTGCGATAAACTAAAAAAGAAAGATATCGCTACACTTGAACAAAGTTTAGCAGATTTATGCACCGAAAACTCAATGCTACTTGAGGATGCTATTTATACATCATCCATAAAACGCGACGGCATAAAGTCAGTTCAAAAGACTATCGAAGAGGCTTTTTAGAAGGCTTTTTTGCATCTGGTGGGCGGATGTATAGAGGTGCTATATTTGTGGTGCAAAGCTCTGGTGAAGACTTGTAGAAGTTATAAACATCCTCAGCGTTAGGCGAGTTTTGCTTTGTGCCGTAATTAGCATCTTCAATGTTATGATATAGATTGTCTAATGAAATAAGTTCTTCAATTTGAACTAATGACATATTGTCATTCCCACGAAAGCGGGAATCTCCTTTGGAGCTTCCCGAGATATCCGCCTGCGCGGGTATAACACAGCTCTTTAAAAAAGCCTGACCACGCATAGCGTTAAGGGCAATGTTTGAGTTAACGTAAGGTATATTTGCTTTGGAGGATAGTGCTTGAAATGAATTTATCCCATAAACTTTCAGCTCAGGGTTAACTATTTTCAAGCCCTCTGCATAAGCAATTGGTACACGCACACCTGTAAATGAACCTGGGCCAATAGATATTAATAAAGTTTCTAATTTATCAAAATCTACCTTAACGATATCTTTAATAAAAGATGCTAAATTTTCGGCAGGGTTAAGACATTCCTCAAATTCTGGGTAAGAAAAAAGGCTTCCCGCATAGTATACGGAGAAGCCCTTGTTTATTGACTCTATGCTTAAGAGCATAAATCTTTAACTTTTGCCATTGCCTTAGTAAAGCCATTCAAAGAATAAGTATCAATTGAATGAGTACCTAACCTTGAGTTACCTTTAGCGCGTAACTTAAAGCCTTTCTTCATGCTAGCTAATAAAGCTTTATCTTCAGAAGAGTCTTTAGCCCAGCCAATTTTAGGCGTTTCGTCAGTTGTAAATAATTCCCAATATTTTTCAGAATCTATAGAAACTTCAACATTAGAACCTTCTTTATAAGGGTAACCCGAAGAGATGCTAACTTCCGTAGGGCCATTCTTTCTAGCTGTAACTAGTAAGTAAGGTTCGCCACGGCGCTTGTAGTTACCTGCGCGGTCAATTGTTGATGAAACCATATAGCAGTATAAGCTATCGTTCTGGCTAAGGGTGAAAACATTCCAATCCTTAAAGCTACCATGGTAACGACCAGCGTTAGCTTGCGAATAGAATGAAACAGATGAAATTGAAATAAAAGTAAGTGCTATTAATAATTTTTTTAACATAACTGGATACCTTCCTTGTGTTATATACGAAATAAATTAAAATAAACCTTTGATTTGTCAATGCTAAAAGTAAATAAAATTAATAAAATAGAACGTGTTAGGGATGAAATCTCACGCGGAATGCCTATTATATATGATGGCAAGTTGCTATTATTAACGGAATATTTAACTGAAGATTCATTAAAATTCATAAAATCAATATCCAGATATCACAGGCTTGTAATTTCTAAAAATAGAGCTAAGGCATTGATATCTAGTGTTAATCTTAAGTCCGATATCTCAGTTAAGTTCAATGGCGATATTAAACGCGCCCTAGAACTCTCTGGCGCTGAGTTTAAAATAGATACAAAAATATCTGACTACTTAGAAGCTACAGAAATTGAATCATCTTCACTCGATTTAGCCTTCATTGCGGAGCGTATGCCATCGGTAATTATATCGGAATTAACCGAAAAGCCTGAAGATTTACTAGAAATAAGCTCTGCCGAGGTAGAATATTATCAAGAAAATTCAGTGCTAGATATTAATTATGTAATCAAAGCACCGGTAAAATTGAAGGATGCACATAATACAGAAATTGCAGTTTTTAGAGCATTCCCAACCCGTGCAGAGCATTATGCTATTATAATTAGCAATCCAGAAAAACAACAAGCGCCTTTAGTTCGCATTCATTCATCTTGTTATACGGGTGATTTATTGGGTTCGCGCGCTTGCGATTGCGGTGAACAACTAGATGAAGCAATTATAAAAATGGATAAAGCCGGTGGTGGCGTAATCCTTTATTTAATGCAAGAAGGTAGAGGAATCGGCTTAGCTAACAAACTGCGCGCCTATGATTTAAAAGAAAATCATGGCATGGATACTGTAGAAGGTAATGAAAACCTAGGCTTCCAAGATGATGCTCGCCCGTTTGCACTAGCTGGTAAAATGTTAAAAGAAATTGGCCTATCTAAGGTTAATCTGCTCACCAATAACCCGCGTAAAATAAAGGGTTTAGAAGATGCCGGTATAGAAGTTGAGCGCTCAGAGCATAAAATTGATGCTCATAAAGATATAGAAACTTATTTACACACTAAGTTCACTAAATTAGGACATATAGAGTGAACTTAATTTTAAGACTAATATGGGTAATCATTCGCTTTAAGCATGATAAGAACTTTAATATAACAGATAAGCTTGTTTCTAAGCATATTGTTAGCCCTTTAGATCTGGACCTTAATCTCCATATGAATAATGGTAAGTATTTATCAGTTATGGATTTAGGTCGTATTGCCTTTATGAAAAAATTAGGAATTTTTAGAAAAGTTCTTAAAAGAGGTTGGTTGCCTATAATCGGCTCAGCTTCTATTAATTTTAAACGTTCTCTTAACGTTTTTGATAGGTTCGAACTCCATACTCAAGTTGTATGGTGGGATCAAAAATGGATATATGTTCGTCAAGAATTTAAAAGAAAAGGTGAGGTTATAGCAAGTGCCGTTAACAGAGGGCTTATAGTAGATAGAAATGGTAGGAAAGTTACAACCCCAGAGTTACTAAAGCTAGCGGGTTTTGAAGATATCAAATATGAAGAAAAGCCTGCTATTGTTGAAAGGCTTGAACAATCTTCCATCCTTCTTGTTATAGATGAAATCGAATAAAAAAAGGCGACTAATAAGCCGCCCTTTTCTCGATATATGTCATTTTATCTGATTATTCGTAGTTAACAGTTAAGTTAAAGTCTGGTGCATAAGTACCTTCTTCAACAGATGGGTCTACCGATAATGTACCGCCTAACTGTAAGTCTTTACCCGCTTGAGTTGGAGCTGATAAGCCAGCACCACCTGAAGCCATACTTACATCGTCAGAACCGTCATATTTACCTTCAATTACAGTAAAATTTAAACCGTCTACTGAGTCACCATCAGCTATATCAACTGAAATAGTTTTTAGTGATGAACCGGTAATTTTATAGATACCACAAGCAACTGTAGAAGTGTCGATGTGTACTGTATTAGCATCAGTTGAGCCGCTACAAGCCGTTTTATCTATAGATACTGTCGCTGCATTTGCAGGGCGCTCAATCACACCGAAATCCATTTTTTGAGTTTCAACAACTTTTAATGCTTCTAGTATATCGATTGCCGCAGTGAAGTTGAAGTCATCAGCTTTAGCAACACCCATACCTAGAACGGCAGCAGCTGTACCAGTTAATAATAATTTATTTAATTTGTTTAGTTTTTTCATAATACCCTCCCAGGTTTAGTTTGTTAATACTGATCCGAGTCATCCCCGCTTTCGTGGAAATGACAAAACGAAAAGTATTAATTTGTTTAATTATAAGTTTAGTTTTATTTAAAAATCTTTGAGATGTATTTTACAACATCATCCCAGCTCGTGTTCATATTTTTAAACTACTACAAAACTCCTTCACCTATCATCGTGCAGAAGGCTAATTATGAATATCGAAAGTATTAGGAGGGTATCTTTAGTCGATTAATTATACTTAACATGGGCGGTGGGAACTATACAGGCCGCGCGTTCTACGTTATTTAAATTATCATCAAAGAATATATGAGGCTGGAATGAGCCTAAGAAGCTATTTTTATCTTGTCCAGCCATGCAAGCGGCTTCATCAACTTTAACGCCCCAATGACGTAAAGTATGAACAACGCGTTCAAAAGTGTGCATATCACGCGCGGTAACAATGGCTATACGCAAGCTAGATGCGCCCATAACCGAATATTTATCCATTAAACGCTGTATTTCAGCTAACTTAATTAAGAATTTGGCAAAAGGACCTTTTTCCATCGGGTTATCAATGTTCTCAAATTCATGCTCTAAATATTTATCTAAGCCTTTATCGTCAAATATCTTTTGCGATTTATCTGAGAATAGCACCGCATCAGCATCAAATGCCACGCGTATTGTATAGTCATCAGGATTAAAATTATTTGGCAAGTCCTGCAAGCAACCAGCGGCAACATTATCTTCAATGGCTTTAATTACATCCTTGCCATCGCGCGATAAAAATAAATCTATCTCTAAATTATGTAAATATTCTGCCAATGGCTGACCACCAGTATATATAGCCTTCTCAATTGGCAATTCATAATGCTCAATAGATTTAGATATCCGCAAGCCAAGGTCCGGCGTATTACGGCTCATAACTATAACTTCAACTGTTTCTTCTTGAAATTTATTAAGCTCTAAAAGCGATTCTAATAAGTAATAAGCAGAGCCTTTCTCTAGCAATACATCTTCATTACTTTTCTGATAGTTAGCGTAAGCCTCAACCCCTTGGGTCTTAAATATTATATCCTCTTTTTCTAAATCAAATAAGGAGCGAGATGATACGCCAATTTTTAACATATTTATAAGCTACCATCTTAACCAACTAAATAAAACTAATTTTTATTGCAGCTTGTGGCGCGCCTTGTATTGATTATCACATGGTTGCAAAAGCTAAAAAAACAGCAGGTATTGAAACTATTTTCGCTTCTTATCTACCAGAGATAAGAGAGAATAAAATATCTCATCTTTTCAATTTCGTATCCACAAAAAAGGAATCGCGTAAAGTAAGGGTACATAACCCTTCAGATGATGGCTCTTACGATCTTGACTGTACTGTTATTGAAATTTTAAATAATGATAAGCCGTTTATTATCTCATCATTACTTGCAGCTTTAGAGCGCAGAAATATTGCGGTAGAAAAATTTGTTCATCCAATTCTTTACCTTGAACGCGATAAAAATGGTAAAATATCTACCTTATTCGATTCCGTTAATGATAAGGCAACTCATGAAAGTTTTATCCATATCCAAGTGCCAAAGCAGGGCAACTTACCCGCGCTAGAAAAGGTGATTAACGATACTTTAGACTGGATAGATGCCGCCGTTGAGGATTGGAAGGACCTTCTAGATGCAACTAAAAACGCTACCGCACTTACTAAAGAAACTTATGAAGCGGACTTTATAGATTGGTTAGCTAACGATAACTTCGTTTTACTTGGCGGTGTAGCATTTGAAGGTAATAACATTAAAAAGCGTTATGGTATTGCACGTGAACTTGAAGGTAATGAAATTCCATCAGGCTTTGCTATTGAAGAAATTGGAACTAAGCTACCTAACGGGTTAACCATCAGCCGCTCAGTTAAGCGCTCTGTAGTTCATAGAAGAACTTTCCTTGAATTTATTGATATCAAAAAGGGCAATAAATCTATCCGTATTGCTGGTATTTTTGCCAGTCAAGTTTACTTCCAACGCGCTGCAAATATACCGCTTGTTAGTCAAAAAATTGATGGTGTATTCCAGCTTTCAGGATATAAGAAAAACTCATTCATTGGTAAAAGTTTGCTTTCAGTTATTGAAAACTTCCCGCGTGATGAATTATTCCATATCGAAGAAAAAGAATTATACCGAATAGCAGACTCTGTAGTTGCTATTCAAAAGATACCGCAAACTAAATTATTCATAAATTTCGATAGTTTAAATAAAATAGCTAGTGCGATAGTTTATATTCCGCGCTCTCGTTTTAGCACCAACTTACGTACTAAAATATCTAACCTGCTTGAGCAAGAAATTGGCGGCAATTTAATAGATTACTATACTCAAGTTTCGGATAATCCGCTTGCACGCTTCAACGCGGTTTTGTCATCGGATAAAGGCTTCAAGCGCGGTTTAGATATCGCCAAAGTTGAAGAAAAAATTAACGCAATCATCTCGGACTGGCATGCATCATTGCGCAAATCTGTTGAAGAGGATAAGTTATTCGCCAAGTACAGCAACGCTTTCAGTGAAGACTATATGGACGACTTCACCGCCGAAGAAGCCACGCGCGATATAACAAAATTAGAGCAGTTAAACGCAAATAATACATTTGAAGTTAACCTAACATCTTATGGCGAACTTAGCTTAAACATCTATCATTTACATGAGCATTTAGACCTTTCAGCGGTTCTACCATTCATTGAAAACATGGGCTTCAATGCGGTAGATAGTAGATCTTACAAAATTGAGCCAAGTGAAAATGGTGAAATATGGTTACATAATTATCGCCTTTCATGCTCGGTTGAAATTGCAGACTTTGAAGAGCTAAAACCAGTTATTGAGCAAAGCTTAAAGCAAATCTGGAATGGTGTAGTTGAAAATGACTCGCTAAATCGCCTAAACCTAACAGCTTCATTACCATGGGAAAGGGTAATGTTACTTCGTGGTTACGCTAAATACTTCCAACAATTAGCACTTAAATTCTCTTACGAATTTATTTCCGACACTCTTAATAAGAACGCAGAAATAACGCGCTTACTTATTGATTTATTCGATGAACGCTTCCATCCGGAGCTACGCGGCGAAGGTGAGGAAAATATCCGCAATACACTAGAAGGCAAACTTTCTAAACTAACGGATGTGAACGAGGATAAAGTTCTTCGCCAATTCTATGAAACAATAACTGCAACGCTTCGTTCAAACTTTTATATCCCTGAAATTGATTATATTTCATTCAAATTCGAGTGCGCAAAAGTACCGAATATGCCAGTACCTCGCCCAATGTTTGAGATATTCGTATACTCAAAAGAATTTGAAGGTGTACATTTACGTGGCGGTAAAGTAGCCCGCGGTGGCCTTAGATGGTCGGACAGAAAAGAGGATTTCAGAACTGAAGTTTTAGGCTTAGTTAAAGCGCAAATCGTTAAAAATTCGGTAATTGTACCAGTTGGCTCAAAAGGTGGTTTTGTAGTTAAAAAACCAGCAGAAAGCCGTGAAGATTTTTTAAAACAAGGGCAAGAATGCTATAAAAAATTCTTATCAGGTTTATTAGATATTACCGATAACATTCAGAATAATAAGGTAAAAACCCCTTATTTAGTCCGCGCACATGACGGGCAAGACCCTTACCTAGTAGTCGCGGCAGATAAAGGCACAGCAACATTTTCCGACATTGCAAATAACCTTGCAATTGAAAGTTATGATTTCTGGCTAGGCGATGCCTTCGCATCCGGTGGATCAGTTGGTTACGATCATAAGAAAATGGGTATTACCGCAAAAGGTGCATGGGTTGCAGTTCAGCGTCATTTTTATGAAGAAGGTATTGATATCCAAACCGACCCTGTAACAGTACTAGGCATTGGCGACATGGGCGGCGATGTATTCGGCAACGGCATGCTATGCTCAGAGAGCATTAAACTGGTAGCGGGTTTCAACCATTTGCACATCTTTATTGACCCCAACCCAACGGACGTTAAAGCATCATTCAAAGAGCGTAAACGACTATTTGAATTGCCACGCTCTAGCTGGACAGATTACGATAAAAAATTAATCTCGAAAGGTGGTGGTATTTTTGAGCGCTCAGCTAAATCAATCAAATTAACTAAGCAAATCAAAGGTTTAGTAGGCACAGATAAAACTGAAGTTACACCAGATGAGCTAATTAACTTACTTCTTAAAGCAAAGATTGATCTACTCTGGAATGGCGGTATTGGAACATATGTAAGAGCAACAACCGAAAGTAATGAATCTGTTGGCGACAAAGCTAACGATAATTTGCGCGTTACCGGCAAAGAACTTGGCGCACGCGTAGTGGGTGAGGGCGGTAATTTAGGTCTAACTCAGCTTGGGCGTATTGAAGCGGCAAAGGTTGGCGTTAAATTAAATACCGACGCTATTGATAATTCCGCCGGCGTAGATTGTTCAGACCATGAGGTTAATATTAAAATCGCACTGGAAGCGGCCGTTAAAGATGGCACATTAACCGAAGCTAAGCGAAACAAACTACTTGAATCAATGACTGATGAAGTTGGCGAGCAAGTGCTTTATGATAATCTCTTGCAAACACAGGCTATATCTATAGCTGAAGTGCAAGCGCCTGATTTTGTTGAACAAAACGCACGTTTCATGGGTTTTTTAGAAAGTCTAGAAAAGCTTGATAGGGCCGTTGAGTATCTACCAACTAACGAAGAAATTAACTTGCGTAAAGCGCAAGGCGCAGGGCTTACTCGCCCTGAAATTTCGGTAACATTGGCTTATGCTAAACTAGATTTATACGAACGCATTTTAGATTCAAAAATGCCAGATGATGCCTATTTTACACCGGCATTAATTCAGTATTTCCCAAGCAAGTTACAGAAAACTTACAAAGATTACTTAACCTCGCATCAACTAAAACGTGAGATAATATCTACCATAATCACCAACGATTTAGTTAACCGCATGGGTGTAACATTCTTCTATAGAATACGTGAAAACACCTCTGCTAAGGCTTGCGATATTGCTCGTGCATATACTATCGCGCGTGATGTTTTTGATATTTCAAACATCTGGGAGAAAATTGAAACTCAACATAAAACCCTTTCTAAAAAGGCACATGTTGCATTGCAAGTTTCTATTCGCAGGTTTATTGAGCGTGTAACAGTTTGGCTAGTTCGTAACTCTGGTTCACCAATTAAATGCCAAGAGAATTTTGATAAGTTCGCTAAGGCAGTTCAAGATTTAAAGAAACTTTTCGCTAAGAAAATCACTCCTAATAACGTATCGATTGTTAATGCTAAAAAGGAGCGTTTTACAGAGCTTGAAATTCCTGAAAAACTGGCTAAGGAAGTTGCTGAATTAGACCTTCTTATCCACGCACTAGATATTATAAACGTAGCCGATAAGGGCAAAGAAACTTTAGAAAACTCAGCGCAGTTGATGTTCAAAATCGGCAATGAGTTTAAGTTTGCGCACCTGCGTGAACAAGCTTATGGCTTAGATGCCTCGGATAATCATTGGGATAATTTGGTAATTAAAAACATTACTGAAAAACTATATGATATCCAATCGGATATAGCTTCCAAAATACTCGCTTCAGATGATAAAGAAATTGATTCATGGAAGCTAAAAAATAAAGCTAGATATAACGTATATAAGGGCTTCATGGACAGTATAGATGAAAATGATAGCTACAATCACTCAATGCTAACCATCGCACTTTCACGCGCTGAAGGCTTACTAAAATAACTAAAAAATAAAATGGATATAAACGGAAGATTAAAAGATTTAGGAATAACAATACCCAAGGCGCCACCGCCTGCGGCAAACTATGTGCCGTATCAAATTATGGGTAATCAGGTGATTGTTTCAGGACAAATCCCATTTGTAGAAGGCGGTTTGTTAACTGGCAAACTAGGCGATAACTACACTCTAGAGCAGGGTGTTGAGGCTGCTAAAACATGCATATTAAATGTATTAGCTCAAGTACAAGAAGCCTGCGATGGCGATTTATCAAAAGTAGATAAATGCATAAAAATCGGTGTTTTTGTTAACTCAACGCCAGATTATATTGACCAGCCAAAGGTTGCGAACGGCGCATCTGATTTATTATTAGAAATATTCGGCGCAAACGGAAAACATGCCCGCGCAGCAGTTGGTGTTGCATCTTTACCACTAGGTAGCGCAGTAGAAATTGAGGCTATATTTACATTAAAATAACCTTCTTCTTGTCATCCTCGCGAAAGCGGGGATCTCATGACGAGGTTTAAAAAGATTCCCGCTTTCACGGGAATGACAAAACTTACTTAGTGTCGTTATTAAATCCAAATATAATAAAACAAGCTCACCAGCGCGTTAAAGATTACGTTCCAAACACTCCTATTTTTGAATCTAAATTATTAAACGAATATCTAGGCAATAGAATCCACTTTAAAATGGATTCCTTGCAAACCATTGGCGCATTCAAACAACGCGGTGCATTTAATGCAGTTCTAGCAAAGCTTGAGCGCGGTGAAATAACCAAAGATGATACCTTAATAGCATTTTCATCTGGTAATCATGGTATTGCACTTTCATACGTTGCTAAGTGTTTGGGTATGAAGGCTAAAATCTATATCACAGATTTTACTTCTCCAGCTAAAGTAGCCGCTATTAAATCTTATGGCGCCGAAATAGATTCCAGCCCTCTACGTACAGAAGCTGAAGAAAAAGCCTATTCAGATAAAGATAATGTTCTAATAAAACCTTACGATGATGACGATATTATAGCTGGTGCTGGTGGGGCATGCTACGAGGCCTTAGAAAACCTTAATAATGTTGATTCAGTATTTGCCACTTGTGGCGGTGGCGGATGGTTATCTGGTACGTATTTAGCCAAAGAGTTAGTTTCACCAGAAACTAAGGTATTTGGTGTTGAACCTGCCGAAGCTAATGATGCATTCTTAAGTTTAAATAACGGTGTTATATATCAGTTCCAAAACTCACCAGATACAATTGCCGATGGCGCAAGAACTCTAAATATATCGGGCAGAACATTACAATTTTTAGAAAAGCTGGATGGCTTTTACTTGGCCGATGAAGAAGAAATTTACTATTGGACTCAATGGCTTACGCACTTACTGCGTTGTAATGTTGAGCCAACATCTGCACTTTCTATGTGCGGCGTAACTCAATATATTAAAGAAAATAATATTAAGGATAAAGATATCTTAGTCCTAGTTTCAGGCGGTAATATAGGTTATGAAACTTATACAAAAATCTATCAGAAGAATAGGTTAGATAAAACACCAAACATATAGATATGTCATCCCCGACTTGATCGGGGATCTCGGGAAACTCCTTTAGGGAGATTCCCGCTTTCGCGGGAATGACAATTTTTTAATGGAGAAAAACAAAAATAAAGCAATTCTATACATGCTACTAGGCACATTTCTAGCGGCTTGCTTTACATCTACCATACGCGCACTTGGCGACGAAGGGCTACCTACAATTCAAATTCTATTTTTCCGCTCCGTATTTGCGCTAATTTTCTTCCTACCATGGGTATATAAAAATTACGGCTTCAGCCTACCAAAAACAAATATAATAAAGGTGCACGCACTACGCGGCTTTTTGGGCTTCCTAGCCATGCTTTTATGGTTTTACCCGATAATGAAAATAGATTTATCTATCGCGGTTTCAGTATCATTCTTAGCACCAATATTCACCGCAATCTTTGGTCAGATATTTATAAAAGATACCATTCATCGTAAAAGCATATTCGCCCTTATAATAGGTTTTATAGGCGTACTAGTGGTGTTGCGCCCATGGCAAGCAATAGATACTTTACCAAGTGGCTTCTATATCTTTGCCGCATCAATGGTAGCATCTACGGTACTTTGGGGCGCATGTAATGTAATTATAAAACACGCAGGAAAGTTCGACCGCTCCGAAATTACCACATTCTATAATCCATTCTTCATGCTTATCCCAAGTGCAATTATATCATATTTCTACTGGGTAGATGTAAGCGCGATGGGCTGGGTGTATGCAATATTGCTAGGTATATTATCTAACCTAATGCAAATTGTAGTAGCCCGCGCATTTGCGCTATCTAGTTTTAATTATACGCTGCCATTTGACTTCTTCAGGCTAATATTCGTAACCATAATGGGCTATATATTATTCAGCCAAGGCATTGATATCTTTACAATAGCAGGCGGAGGTATAATTTTTATCTCAGCAATATATTCAACGCGTAATTTATAATCTTGTCATCCCCGACTTGATCGGGGATCTCGGGAAGCTCCTTTAGGAGATTCCCGCTTTCGCGGGAATGACAAACTGTGTTAAAATTAATAATAAAGAATCTATATCCACCTAAGTGCCTAAGTTGCGCTTGCGATACTGAAACTTACGATAGTATCTGCTATGAATGCTTTAATAATATCTTTATAATTAAAGACCCGTTCTGCGATACCTGTGCTGAACCATTTGAAAATGGTTACCCAGAGGGCGCATGCGAATACTGCACTTTGCATCAACCAATTTTTGATAAAGCCCGCGCTGCATTTTATTACGAAGGTTCAACAGCTCAAATGGTAGCTGGCCTAAAATTTAGAGATAAAACCAATAACCTAAAATTCCTATCCGATAAAGTATACTTCGCATCAGCAGATATTATTGACGAGGTAGATATCATAACCGCAGTTCCTATCCATTGGCGCAGGTTATTTAAGCGCAAGTTTAATCAATCTATTTTAATCGCTCGTGAAGTGGCAAAGTTAGCCAATTTACCAAGTGACTTTGAACTTATAAAGAGGGTGAAGCACACTCCGCCACAGGCAAGCTTAAATAGAAACAAACGTAAGGATAATATTCTAAATGCCTTTAAGGTAGCTAAAGAAGTAAAAGGTAAAACTATATTAGTTATTGATGACGTTATGACTACCGGCTCAACTCTATCCGAAATTGCCAGAGTTCTAAAACTCAAAGGCGCAAAGAAAGTATATGTAGCCTGCATTGCAAAAACTATTCTAAGCTAAATTCCGCCTCATCGCCGTGCTTAACAAAACCAGAGCCGATAGTTATTAGATTTAACTTGTCAGAATTCAAGCCTTCTATTGAATCAACCCAAAAGCCATCATTGCCAGAAAACTTAAGGTTAATAGGTATGTATGACACACATCCTGTAAGTTTGTCATTCCCGCGAAGGCGGGAATCTCCTAAGGGAGCTTCCCGAGACTCCCGATCAAGTTGGGGATGACAATTGCTTAAATACTTTATACCAACCACACCATCATTATCTAATGTAAGTGCGCGGTTAGGGACATTAAACGCATCACGCTCATTTAATATTATCTCTAACTTTGCGGTTTGCCCATCCTTTAATTCAAGTGCATCTTTCAAAGCAACTTCAACAGGAAAGCTACGTGTGCGCGGATTAGCCTCATTAGAAACATATCTAACTTCGCCATTATATCCCTTACCATTAAATTCAGCGCTAACTTTACTACCCACTTTAATATCAGAAATATAACGCTCAGATATATTAGATTTCACCTTAACAACATCACTTTGAAATATTGCAGTAATGTTTTTACCAAGCTTAGGAGTGTCGCCAATATTAAAGTTTATCGAACCAAGTATACCCGATTCAGATGCTTTAATTACTGTATTATCTAGGTTTTCCTTGGCTATTGCATAGTTAGCCTTAGCCAGCTCATACCCCGCTTGCGCGCTAGTTAACTTAGACCTCGAAGATAACCCCTTTTTATTCAATTTCTTTTGCGAAGATAAATCTAATTCCGCTTTAGATAGATTAGATTTCTCATTCAAAAATTTAGACTTCAACTCAGCCTCATCCAAGGAAAGTATTTTATCACCAGCATTAATAAACTGCCCTTCGGTAGCATGGATATCTAATATTTTAGCAGAAACCTCAGCATTAATATTAACTTTTTCAATAAAGCTAATCCCTGTAGCAAATATCTTCTGAATAAAAGTTTCCTTTTGTAATTCAATACCACGAACGCTAGGTAATGGCTTTGCCTTTTCAGTCGGCTTAATATCAGTTTTTGATGGAAAAATAAAGCCACTCAAAACCCACAATAAAACCGCTAAAACAATAGCTATAGATATATGTATAGGTTTAATTTTTATCATTCTTATCACTTCTTTTTAGTGGCGGTGCTATATCAAGCTCAATCTGCTCTTCAGCTTCGGCATGCTCTTTCTCAATAATTTTATGACCGAAGGAGCGCTCAATTAAGTAATTAAACTCTGCGCCATAAATATATATAACACCTATTACGTAGAAGAATAATAAAGTTACTATAATCCCCGCCATTGACCCATAAACTAAATTAACCTGATCAAAATTATGGATATATAAACTAAGCAGTTCGGCAGCTCCTAACCATGCTGCAACTACTACAATTGCCCCTGGTAATACGTTAAAGAATTTTAGCTTTACATTAGGTAAAGTAAAATAGCTGGTAGCTACAACTAAAAGTAAAATAAGCACACCAATAACGTATCTGATTTTATCAGAATACTCGGTTATATCCTCTTCTTGAACGCCAAGTTCAACTAGATAATTATTAGCAATTGGCTCAATAATAATCGTGAACATGGCAATAATTGCAGCAGCCGTTAATATAATAATTTGTAAAATACTAAACAACCTACGTATAAAATACGGCGGCGGAGTTGTAACTCGGTAAGCCCTATTAAGCGCTGTTCTAAGCGCTTCTAATATAGAAGATGATGTCCATACGATGCCAAAAATAGCCACGGAAAGTAAGCTTTGTGGTGGGCCAGATGTTATCTCTTGAATGCGGGGAACCAGCGTAGATACAAAATCTGTAGGTAAATTATCTAACAATCTATTGATAAATTGTATGCCAATATCCGCCTCGCCAATTACACCGGCAATGGCAGTAAATAAAATAAGGAATGGGAATATTGCCAGAATACTTAAAAAAGCTAAATATCCGGCATGCTCTACACCGTCATGAATTACTGTATTATAGCCTGCCTTAAACAAACTTTCGAATAATCTTTTTAACCAACGAAGCACATATACAGTGTAATTAGATTATTACTTTTTGTATATATTATAGTTAATTCTAATTTAGAATAAATTTGGATTTACTATAAAAAATGGCTTGAGCCAGTTTTGCGCGGCGTAGCCAGCGTTTCTAGTTTTTAATAAAACCTTATTGAAAACTACAAAAGACTATAAATAAATTAACCAACTGTTTTGTTGTTAAATTTTCTGCACGCTCAGATACTTTAATCTCGGCCTTATTAAGAATATCTTCAGCATTAAGCTCGTGCTTGGCAATGCCATTAGATATTACAGTCTTCATACCATTCTTAATAGTTTTCCTGCGCTGCGAAAATATATTATCCAAGAACCAAGAAAACTCTTTTAAATTAACACCATATAAAGGTTTCTCACGCGGTATTAAATGCGCCACCGCAGAAGTTACCTTAGGTGCAGGGTCAAAAGCTTCAGGTGGAATATCGAATAATAAATGCCTTTTGCATAGAATGTCAGCAATTACAGATATTTTACCATAATTCCTATCACCAGCATTAGCGCATACACGCAAAGCCACTTCCTTTTGAAACATTAAGGTCATGCTTTTAATTTTATCAAGCTCTTCAAACCAGCCAAATAAAAGTTCAGTAGATATATTATAAGGCAGATTAGCTACAATTTTAACCTTTTCATCAGATGGAATTTTAATCTTTAACGCATCGCCTTCAATAATTTCTAGCACTTCAGATGGTAGCGCTTGCAACAGGGCAATAAAACGTTGATCCTTCTCAACTACTATAATCTTCTTGGCTAGTGTAGTAATTAAGTAGCGTGTAAGCGCTCCTAAGCCGCCACCAATTTCAACAATGGTATCTTCAGGTGTTACATTAGCAGCTTGAATTATCTGCTTGATATATAATTCATTTACAAGGAAATTTTGCCCCAGAGATTTATTCGCTCTCATGTTCATGGGCAATAATTAAGGTAATTAAAGATTAAGCTGAAAGCTTCTTACGGCCTCTAGCTCTGCGGTTAGCAATAACTTTTCTACCGCCAACAGTAGCCATACGTGACCTAAAGCCATGACGGCGTTTTCTTACTAAATTAGATGGTTGAAAGGTTCTTTTGCTCATTTTTTAACTCTTAGTTAACTAATTGGTGCTAAAGTATACATAAGCAAAACGCCATAGTCAAGAAGGTATAGTATAAAAAATGACACCAAAAGTAAAAAATAATCGAAGTGGATTTAGGGAGCAAATATTCTCTGAGCTTGGAAAGTTATACAAAGGCGCTAGGGAGCTCAGCGATGAAGAAATATTTAGTTCTAAAATGGAAATCATTGATATGTGTAAAGAATATACAGGGATTGATTCTAAATATTACTTTCCAGATCTAATGATGGCTAGATTAAATAATGAACTAGCTATACAAGAGAGAACAAAAGATATCTACCATGAACAGGGTGATTCTACAAAGCTATTGGATATTGCTGAAAAGAGTTTAGCAGCTGCGTTCAACAAAATAGGTGGAATGGACAAACTCGGGCCAGCTCTTGCGCCAGACTTTGCCCTTAATTACCATATTTTAGGACAAAGAAGTCAAAATAATAATCAAGAAAGCAAGTCTTTGAATCATTATTTGAAGTCTTATAATTTATATAAAAAAGCACCAGCAGACCACAAAAATGGCAGATCTCAATATGATATGGCTATGGACGCCCAGTGCATAGCAGATTTATGCTGGGATGCTGGAGATACAAAGAAAGCCTTACATTACTATAGTGCGACTATAGATCATCTTGAAAATGTACCCAATTGCGACCCTGAATTAATTAAAGAAAAGTGCATAGATTTAGCAGAATTGCATAGGGCAACGGATGACTTAGGCAAAGCTAATAAATATTATAAAAAGGTTGGATTCGATAAATCTGAACTTTCTAAAATACCAAAAGCTGAGGCAAGTCCCACAAATACTACTGAAGTAGGTAGGTAATAAATAATGCCAATTAAAAGTGAAATAGAGACATCAAGAACAGCTCTTAGAAAAAAATTAACAGGGGCTTTTGAAGAGGCCGATCTAAAAACTCTAGTTGATATACTGCAAGCCTGTGAAACCCATATAGAGTTTGATTCAGATTTTCCTCATGCGCATAATAATGGAGCAAAGTCCATAAATAGAATTCTTAGAGATTATGGTGAAGTTTTTTCAGAGGAAGATAAAATTTCCTTACTAAAAAAAGCCGAGTATCATTATGATTCAATTTCTGAAATTGGAGCTAGGCAAGCTAAAAGTAATAAGTTAGATAGGAAGTATCGCGCACTTTCTAACCTATGGTCAGGAGAGAATTGCGTATTAGAATCCGCTAATGAAGCAAAAAAAGATCAATTACATGCAAAAGCAATTTTAGTAAGAAAAGGTAATGAATCTGAGATTATTACTAGTAACTCACCCGCTATAGATATCAACTTTTCTGATAAAATTACAAAATCAAAGGGAGTTGCTAAAAAGCAAAAATCACCCTTAGAAGTTGCTGAAGATGTTACAATTATAAAAAGAGAATCGGCTCCAGTAAAAAAGCCTCCTGAGCCAGAGGCGGACAGTGCAAAGTATCAAGGTGAATATATAAGCAAAAATAGCTTTGATTGGGTAAGAGATTAAAACAACTCAATAATTTCGTTTAATAATGTATGGGGCAGGGTAGTTATATTATCTATCGTAATTGCATCTTTATAATATGCCGTTACATCATGTCCAATACCAATGGCTTTAAGCTCAATTTCACCTTTACTTTCAATCGATTTAATAACACTACGCAGATGAGTATCTAAAAAGCCTTTCTCATTATTAGCAAGTGTAGCATCATCAACTGGCGCACCATCAGAAATAACAATTAATATCTTACGCGGATGGTGCAACTTGGTAAGCCTACCATGAGCCCATTCAAGCGCCTCACCATCAATATTTTCCTTTAAAATGCCATCTTTCAGCATTAACCCTAAATTATTGCGGCTTTTCTTATAAGATTCATGGCTATCCTTATAAATAATATGTAATAGCTCATTTAAGCGCCCCGCAGGTGTTTTGCCTACTTCGCTGTAATCCTTTAAACACCTCCCACCTTTCCATTCACGCGTGGTAAAACCAAGTATTTCGCATGAAATACCAGAGGCTTCCAATGCCCGCGCAAGAATATCGGAGCTCATAGCAGACATTCTAATCGGCCGCCCACGCATTGAACCTGAATTATCTAGTAATATAGATACAATAACTTCCTTTTGATTATCCTCATGCTCACGCTTATAAATATAAGGGTTATCTGGGTTAATAATAACGCTCGCAAGCTTACGCCCATCTAGTACACCATCTTCCTGGTTAAACTTAAAACTGCGTTTAATACGCGCCATAAGCCTAGATTTAAGCTTCCGCGTTAATATGCGCGTAACGTCTTCAATTTCCGCTAAATCTTCATCGATTTTCTTACGCAATTTATGCAGTTCATCCCTATCAGCTAAATTTCCTGCACGCTCAATAACATCATATTTCGTACTAAAAATAGAGTAGGGAATAATTATACTTTCTTCTGCTTCTTCCGGCGCATTAGATTGCGCCTCCCCAGCCATAGCATCTTCCGGTGGGTTCTCACGCTCACTTAAATCAGCGGGGCTTGGCGAGCTATTAGCATCCTGCTCTTGAGTATTATCCGCATCAGCATCACCTTGCTCAGTTGAACTTTCTTGCAACTCTTCTTGATAGTCAGACTTAAAATCAACTTCATCCGTATCTAAACTTTTGCCATCTGCTTTTTGCCCAAAAGAAGGGTTTGTTAATTTATTAATAATCAATCTTAATAAATTATGATAAGCATCTGGATTTAATAGATTCTCTTTTAGTTCATTAAGCTCATTGCCAACCTGTTTTATTATAGATTTTTTATGAAAACTAGGTGGCTTTGGTGTACTAACTGTGCATATTTCCTTAAATATAAGCGGCAAAGTATCATGCAGCTCAATAGACTCATAATCTTTAGCAATTTGATATCTAAATATAGACTCCTCAACCCCGCGCATACGTTTAGATTCTATAATTTCCGAGCGCGCTTGCTCCATACTAATGTAAACGTCATCGCGAGCGTTAGCGAAGCGATCCATCACATACTCTTTACTCTTGGATAAATCTGTTGATGGATTGCTTTGTCGCTTCGCTCCTCGCAATGACGAATTAAAGGAATGTTTACGCTTAACAGCAATAGAGTCAAGCTCACCCTTTATTTCTTTTGTGATATTTTTACTAGCTATCTCAATCTCATTATCCAATTGATTAACTAAAGCTGTATCTAAATTATAAGTACCAGCAGTTTGCTTCAAGCTCACTGCATCGCCCGATATAGAACGAAATATTTTTGACAATTTTTTCACTTAACTAGTGATTAACCTTTTTAATATAAAATAGTAACTGATTTCAACCCTTCCAAGTTCATAACTTCTTAGTTAATAATTACATATCAATGTGAATCGGAGTTAAAATTGATGATAATTGTTCAAAAAATCGTCATTTTTTTGCAAAAAACGCCTGTTTTTTAGCATTTTTTAAGAGCTTTTTAAGCCCTTAAAAAGATATGCTTATTGAAATATAAGGATAATTTGTTGTTTTGGGGCTGAAATATTATTTTTTTAAGATTTTAGAGGTTCAAAACATTTTCTCAAATATAGAGAATGGTAAATTAGCGCTTAATTATATCGTCAATATCAACAAGCTTTTTAAGGATTTCCTTTAAGTTATGAAGTTCAATCATGCACGGCCCATCTGAAGGGGCATTGTCAGGGTCTTGATGAACCTCAGTAAATACAGCGCCAATACCAACGGCAATAGCAGCACGCGCTATAACTTGCGCTAAGTCACGCTGACCACCGCTTGAACCGCCCATACCCCCTGGTTGCTGAATAGAATGCGTAGCATCTACACAAATAGGGTAGCCAGTTTCTTCTGCCATTATCTTAAATGAACGCATATCCGAAACTAAAGTATTATAACCAAACGATGTTCCACGGTCGGTTAAAATAATGCTATCATTACCAGATTCTGAAACTTTCTTAGCAACGTTAGTCATATCCCAAGGTGCTAAAAATTGCCCCTTCTTAATATTGATTACTTTGCCGGTTTTCGCCGCTGCAATTAATAAATCCGTTTGACGGCACAAGAAAGCCGGAATTTGTAAAACATCTATTGCATCACCAACTTCAGCACATTGTGCCTCGTTGTGAATGTCCGTTAGAGTAGGTAAACCAAACTGCTCTTTAACCTCTGCAAATACCGGTAAAGACTTTGCTAAACCTAAACCGCGTTTACCAGAAAGAGACGTTCTATTGGCCTTATCAAATGAAGATTTATAAATAAGATTAACACCAACCTCTTCGCAAACTTCTTTTAATTTCTCGGCCATAAACATGGCATGATCACGGCTTTCCATTTGGCATGGGCCGGCAATAAGGGTAAACCTTTCATTGTTAGATATATTATATTTACCTAGCGTAACCGTTTTCATGGGAGTTATTATATAAATAACTAGAAGTTAAATCTAGCTAAATAGTTTGTTAGTTAAGGATGTGCCTTTAATTAGATTTTTAGTAAATTTAGCACCTAAAACATTGTAATAATCTGCTGGTTGTAGCCCTCCTATATTAGGTCTTCTAATTTTAACATTATCAGCTGTTAACTTATCTCCCTCCTTAACATTTTCTGCCACCCATAATTGTTGAGAGAACCTTCTATTAGGCTCATTACCTGCATATTTCACTTCGCCCATTATAAGGCTAGTGCGCTCGTCAGCTTCAACTTCTGCAATTGCTTGAGCCTTGTTCTCAGCCATCTCAACCAACTCTTTTAATTCAGACGGCTCTAAAGAAAAGTTTGAATCTACTCCGCCATCGGCGCGCTTCAAGGTAAAGTGCTTTTCAACTAAAACTGCGCCTTTTGCAATGGCCACTTTAGCTACGTCATTCTCTAAAACATGATCAGATAAGCCCACATGAACACCAAAATTATCCTTAATATCAAGCATGGTTTGTAAATTGGCATCCTCAGCTTTTGCTGGATACTGTGAGGTGCACTTTAATAGTATAATCTCTTTCGCACCCGCATTACGCGCGGTTTTTATTGCAAGTTCAATATCATCTTTACCTGCTACACCAGTAGATATTATCAACGGCTTACCTGTTTTCGCACACGCTTCAATTAGCGGAATATGGGTAATCTCAAACGATGCAATCTTATAAGCTCGCACATTAAGTGATTCTAAAAACTCTACCGCCTCAAAATCAAATGGTGAAGAAAAGCAATCAATACCAAGTTCAGTTGCACGCTCCATTATTGGCTTATGCCATTTCCAAGGAGTATGAGCCTCTTCATATAATTCATAAAGTTTACGTCCATCCCATTGAGTTCCTTGCACAACAAAATGCTCATTATCAACATCTAGTGTAATAGTATCTGCGCGGTAAGTTTGTAATTTTATTGCGTCTGCACCAGCCTTTGCAGCGGCATCCACAATTTCTAGGGCGCGCTCAAGAGATTGGTTATGATTACCACTCATTTCAGCAATGATATATGGTCCGCCATTTTTCTTAATTAAACTCATAACTCTTTCATATATTCTTCGCTTTGTTTAACAAGTCCAAGCTTGGTAAATAATTTTTTAGAAGCTTCATTATGAGGGAGAATTTCAGCGATGACCTTTTTTACCTGCTTTCTATTTTCTTTAACCCATAGCTCTCCCTCTTCAATAATTGCTGTGCCATATCCCAAGCCAGAAAACTTGTCATTCAGAAAAATAGATATCAATGCGCTATCACCATTATAGTCATATCGTAGCACGCCAATATTCTCTTTACCTAACTCATAAACAAAAATATCTCTATTTTTGTTTATTAAAGAGTTCTTAAACCAATTCTCATGAACTTCCCATTGAATAATATCAGTGTTATGGCTGTTAAGCCTGACAGATTCCTGATTACGCAATTCCCAAATAGACTTTGAATGCTCAGGCGTTGCTTTTATAAGGGTAGGCTTAAAGCCAAGCTTTTTAGTGATTCTATAGACACCTTTACCATCGCATATAGTTAAGCAATTTTCTGAGATTTTCTTTATATTAATATCTTCAATTTTTGTATTTGGCTTAAGCGCTATACCAAGTTCAATTGAATCTGTTGTTAATTGCTTCTGATTATCTGCAATGGTATAAGTTAAACATGGTAAGCCAAGGCAAGCGCGCTCATAAGTTGTTGTTCCACCAGCGCCAATAGCTAGGTCTGCCCATAGCATTAACTCAGATACCTCATTAGAACCTTCAATATATTCTAAATTATTATTAGCACATAAAGTCTGAACCTCTGCTTTATTGGGGTTGTTAACGCCAACTAGAACTTTTACTTCATAGAGGGAGAAATCATAGTTATTAATAATCTCACAGGTAAGGTTATCTTTATCAACCCCACCCATAAATATAAAAATATTTTTAACATCCTCTCGCAACCTAGGCTTCGCATTAATAAACTCGTCACGAAGTATAGCATACTTAGCGCCTAGTAGCTTTATACAATCATCAGAAACTAAGCCATCATAACGAGTCTCCGCATCGACATATAAATTCTGATCAATTAAAATGTCACAATCATGTTTTCTATCGGCTAAATCATCTATTTGAATTACCCGCCCAACAAAAGCACGCAATTTTTTATGATACCGCTCATCAATCGCATAATGATCAATAATTATAGTATCATCAGTTGAGGTTATATCCTTTAATTGACTTATCTCAGATTCAATATCTCCACCAAGCCACTTACCATGGGCTACACCAGTAACCTCACCTTCAGCAAGCTCTAGTTCGATTAATTTAAAACCCTGCTCAGTAATTATATGATTCAAGTTGCCTTCATGTTTTTTGCATATAAAAGCAACTTCATCAGGGATTTTTTTTGCTAAAGTTAAGCAGCGCATTAAATGCCCACTACCTATCTCCAAGCCACTATCTACACGGAAAAAATA
Source organism: Rickettsiales bacterium (assembly GCA_020630095.1). GTDB lineage: Bacteria > Pseudomonadota > Alphaproteobacteria > Rickettsiales > UBA8987 > JAHDCD01. Next base: position 54,739 of record JAHDCD010000011.1, read on the forward strand.
CATTATACTTTTTTCTGCTCTATATGAGCATTAATTGCAACCACATCTGGATTATTTTTTAGATATTTTAGAACATGCTCAGTTGAACAATTAGAGCCTAGATTTTCATAGATATTCTTAATCATCTCAAAATCTTCTTTAGTATCCAATGTCCAACGATGGTTAGAATTGTCCTCAGAATTAACAAAATCTTTAAGTTTAAAAATATTAGGATTTTTATTTATATAAGGCGTAACATGCTCTTTTTGAAAATCTTCGGTAGCTTCCGTGTACGCGCGCTCTAAGGCTTTAAAGGTAAATATTTCAGTATCTAATCCTCGTGGAAAGCTACGCACTAGCGCATTGGATAGATAATCACAATCATCAAACTGCTCAAACATATCATCCAAAATATTAGCGTCATATAACGGGCAATCAGATGTTATACGAACCACAATATCAGCATTATTTTCATTAGCTGCATTATAATAACGCTCCAAAACATTATGCAACGAACCGCGTGAATAATTATAGCCTTTCTTTTTACAAAATTCAGCAATCGCGTTATCATCCGACTCCGTAGATGTCGCAATAATTACATCATCAATATGCTCAGATTGCCTAACGCGTTCAACAACATGCTCTAGTACAGCTACTCCGTTAAGCTGAAGCATAACTTTAGCTGGTAAGCGAGTAGATGACATTCTTGCCTGTATTATCGCAACTTTACGCACTCAAAGCCTCTTGCAATTTTTGAACAACATAACTTTGTTCATCGCTGGTTAAGTCTGGAAACATAGGTAAAGATATCGCCTTAGCATAATAATCTTCTGCTACGGGAAAATCACCATCATTAAAGCCTAAATCTTTATAATATGGCTGAGTATGAATAGGGATATAATGAACATTAACCCCAATATTATTAGCTCGCAAATAATCAAAAACTTCTCGCCTATTTTCAACCTGAATAACATACAAGTGCAGGGCAGAGTAACCACTAATTCGAACAGGAGTTTTTATAGGTAGGCCTTTTAACAGCCTATCATACCTATCTGCAAGTTCATGGCGCTTATTTATAAAACCATCAAGCCTATCCATTTGTGAACTACCTAGAGCGCATTGAATATCGGTTATTCTATAATTCAAACCAAGCTGCTGCTGTTCATAATACCATGGCTCATCAGACTCTATATTATCGCGCGTAATTCCATGAGTGCGCAACATAGCAACCTTGTTAGCAAGTTCTTCATTATTGCACATTATCGCACCACCTTCACCAGTTGTTATAATTTTTACAGGGTGGAAGCTAAATACACAGAAATCAGAATACTCACATGAACCAATTTTATTATCACCATAAGAACCGCCAATACAATGTGAAGCATCTTCAATTATTTTAAACCCATACTCTTCAGAAAGTTCTTTAATACGCACCATATCACAAGACTGCCCTGAAAAGTGCACTGGAATAACCACCTTAGGAAGTTTTTTTGCGCTCTTAAGCTTTTGCTCCAAGCTGCTGACACACATATTGTAAGTATGTTTATCAATATCTACAAAGTCAATACCTGCACCGCAATATAAGGCGCAATTAGATGATGCTACAAAGCTATTAGGTGAGGTCCAGACGGTATCATTAGTACCAACGCCTAAAGCTAAACAAGCTAGGTGCAAACCAGATGTTGCACTACTAATAGCACTGCAATATTTAGCGCCAGTATATGCAGTTAATTTATCTTCAAACCCTTTAACGCTAGGCCCTTGAGTAATCCAGTCACCTTTCAGTACATTTACAATGGCATTAATATCTTCATCTGAAATATTCTGCCTACCGTATGGAATAAATTTAGCCATATATTAAATAGCTTCAGATAATGCTCTTTCGTTAAAGTCTAGAATTTCTTGAGATTTCAAGAAGTCATCATTAGTACCTGAATTATATTCAAATCCTTGAGTAACTGGCTTACCAGTTTCACCAAGTTTATTAGTTAAATAATCCACATGATCACGATGGAATTTAATAGTAGGACGCAACACAAAATGATCTTCAAACTCAACTGTTAAGTGTGAATCATCTGCTGGGCACATAATCTCATGCAACTTCTCACCAGGGCGAATACCAACAATTTCATGCTTTAAGTTAGGCGCCATAGCTTTGGCTAAATCCACAACATTAATAGACGGAATCTTTGGAACAAAAATTTCACCGCCATACATACGCTCAAAATTCTTTAATACAAAGTCAACACCATCTTGTAGCGATATCCAAAAACGCGTCATATCTGTATGAGTAATAGGCAGGCTATCAGCTCCATCATCAATTAATTTCTGGAAGTAAGGAACAACTGAACCACGTGAACCAACAACATTACCATAACGTACGACTGAAAAGCGCGTTTTACCTTTACCCGTCATATTATTGGCTGCTACAAATAATTTATCAGATGCAAGCTTAGTAGCTCCATATAAATTAATCGGGTTTGCAGCTTTATCCGTAGAAAGAGCAATAACATATTCAACGTCATTTTCTATAGCCGCCTCAATTACGTTTTCAGCACCATCAATATTAGTTTTAATACATTCTAGCGGGTTATATTCTGCTACAGGAACCTGCTTTAATGCCGCCGCATGAATAACGTAATCAATGCCATTCATTGCCTGACGCATTCTAACTCTATCACGAACGTCACCAATAAAATAGCGCATCTCCGGAGAGTTAAACTCTTTTTGCATCTCATACTGTTTAAACTCATCGCGAGAATAAATAACAATCCTGCTTGGTTTATACTTTTTTAAAATAGTCTTTGTGTACTTTTTACCAAAAGAACCTGTTCCACCTGTAATTAATATACTTTTGCCGTCTAACATTATGATTTGCCTAAATTAAATAATCAGAAGATAGCTATAGAATTTCTTCAAAATTGTAAATGAATAAATAGATTTATAATAAAAAAGCCCAGACATGCTGAGCTTTCTAATTTATTGGCTCCTTGGGAGGGATTCGAACCCCCGACCAAGAGATTAACAGTCCGATTTTTGGGTATAAGCGGTAATTAACTATAACAGAGTATAACAATATATCCTATATATTACAAGTGCTTAATTGTTATAGCTTATTATGTATTATTACTGCTATTTATGGTCATTTGGCCCAAATTTGGCCCAAGAATGGCCCACGTTTTCTAACCTTTACAATGGCTTATTCAGTTCATTACTAAAAAATTCACTATAAATCTGCCTAATAAGCCTTAATTAAAGTATAAACCATAACTTCATACTTTACACTTTTAGTCATCTAAAGCGTGAAGTAATTCTACCGCTCAGTTCCGCTTGCCTCGCCTTAAAAATAAAAACCCTTGATTTTCCTACTTTCCAAAACGCCCCCTACGGACCATATGGTACCAAATATGTACCCCTACCAACTTCACACAGGTAAAGATACGAATCATTACACAACATTAAATAACACAAAAGAAAAGTTGCTTAATAATTTATGATAAATAAGTTTATTTTTTATCTAACTAAGTAAATCATGGCAAAATCAATAGAACCTAATATTGCACATTTGGCTAACGGCTGGCTAGAATCTTATGGACTACCCTTTAAATTAGAACAGGAACCTTTAAATGCAGAAATTGATAAAGCCTTATCAGATTATTATACAAAAAATGGCGGGGCAGGTGCAAATAGACCGGATGCTAAATTACTTCTTAGAGATAAACACACTAACTCATATCCGATTCTAATAGAATATAAAGGATATAAAGGAAAGCTTGTTAAATTAGATAACGATGGGCAGGTTGAAAATAGAAATGCTAAAAATGAGCCGCATTTTACTAATATAAATTCATTTGCTGTAAATGGAGCAGTCCATTACGCTAACGCTATTTTGCATCACACAACCTATACTGACATCATTGCTATTGGAGTAACTGGATATAAAGATGAGGCAGGTGTAATTCATCATGAAATAGGTGTTTACTTTGTTTCAAAAAGTAACTTGGGCTCAGGTCAGAAAGTTGCGGAATATTCTGATTTCTCTTTTTTATCTCATGAAAATTTTGATAGCTTTATTGATAAAGTCAAAACCCTGAAGCTTTCCAAAAAAGAAATTGAGAAGTTAAAAGAGCAACGTGAGCTAGAAATTGATAAGAGCTTAACAAAACTAAATAATGATATCTATAAAAGCGAAAAAGGATTAGCTGAAAATGATCGTGTATATCTAGTGGCCGCTTCAATAATAGCGACCCTAGGAATATCCGGCAAACTTCCTCCTCTTGAGAAAGAAGAGTTAAAGTCCCAAACTTATCAAGGTGGAAGAGATGGCGATATTCTAATAAATAGAATTAAAGCATTTGTAGAAGAAAAAGGCCTACCTCAACAAAAAAAGGATCTGATTATAAGAACTTTATCCAACACCCTTTTAATGGATAATATAAACAAAGTAACTAATGGTGAAAGTCAGTTAAAAAGAGTTTTTACGAAGATTGTAGATGACTTAGGAATTTACTATAAAATTGGTTTAACAACTGATTTTACAGGGAAGCTATTTAATGAGATGTATGGCTGGCTTGGCTTTGCAGATGATAAACTTAATGATGTGGTTCTAACCCCTTCATATGTATCATCATTGCTAGTAAAATTAGCCAGAGTAAATAAAGATTCTTATGTCTGGGATTTCGCAACAGGTTCTGCAGGCTTATTAGTTGCTGCAATGAATGAGATGCTGAATGATGCAAAAGCCAAATCTACTTCACCAGAAGAATTTCAATCTAAAGAGGTTCATATAAAAGCAGAGCAATTATTAGGGATAGAGACTCTGCCAAGTGTTTCCATGCTTGCCATTCTTAATATGATATTAATGGGAGATGGCAGTTCTAAAATACTCAACGAAGACTCTCTGACTTACGATTTTAAAAATGAAAACAATGAAGATTTAAAATTCCCTGCAGATGCCTTTATATTAAACCCACCATATTCAGCGGATGGTAAAGGAATGGTTTTTGTAGAAAAGGCATTGAACATGATGGATAAAGGGTATGCGGCCATTATTATTCAAAATTCTGCAGGCTCAGGGAAGGCTGTAGAATATAACAAGCGCATACTTAAAAAGAACACTTTAATTGCCAGTATAAAAATGCCAATTGACTTATTCATAGGTAAAGCTGGTGTTCAAACTTATATATATGTTTTTAAGGTAAATGAACCTCATCATGCAGATGAAACTGTGAAATTTATAGACTTTTCCAATGATGGATACGCCCGAGCTAGTAGAAAAAATCTAGCAAGGGTAATAATCTACGAGATGTAAATAATGCGACCGCTCGATATGAAGAATTAGTTGATCTTGTACGTTTTGGCAGCAAAAAATTAAAATTGCTTAGTAAGAACGAATATTACGAGAATGTGATTAACCCTAAAGATGGAGCGGATTGGAATCAATCAGCGCCAATTGATACAAAGCCTACATTGTCTGATTTCAAAAAAACAATAAGTGATTATCTATCTTGGGAAATAAGCACCTTATTAAAAAATGACGAGGATAGTTTGGGAAAGTAGAAACCCCACTTAATAAAAAACTAGAAAATATTAAGTGGGGAGAGTTTAAAATCGGCGATCTATTTGAGGTAAACTCTTCTAAGAAACGTTTTGACGCTAATAAGGTTAATATTTTAGACAATGGCATATACCCATACATTGTTAGAATGGGTGACAATAATGGCCAAAAAGGGTTTATAAATGAAGATATCCAATTCTTAAATGATGGAAATACAATATCTTTTGGTCAAGATACTGCAACAATGTTTTATCAGGGAAGGCCATATTTTACGGGCGATAAAATCAAAATCCTAAAGTCAAAAGATAAAAGGTTTAATAAAAAGATCGCTGAATTCTATATCTCAACCATGAATAAGGCATTTAGCAGTTTTTCATGGGGGGGATCAAGTTTTAACGTTAATATTATTAAGCAGCAAACAATTACCCTTCCTGCCAAAGATGGAAAGCCTGATTACATCATTATAGAAAATTTTGTAGATGAAATAGAAAAAGGGAAAATTAATAGACTTGATAGCTATTTAAAAGAAAGCAACTTTTACGATTACAAGCTTACAAAACATGAGCAGGAAGCGCTGGATAATTATGACAAGTTAAATTTCGAAGAATTTAAAATGGAAGATTTATTCGAAAAAATTAAAACAAAAAAATTACCTTATAAAGCTGATGAATTATCAACAAATATAACGGGTAACTTCAACCTTCCATGCCTTACATCCAGCTTTAAAAATCAAGGGTTAAATTACTTTGCTCCCAAGAATGAAGCAACAATTTTAAAAAATGTAATCTCAATTCCTTCAAATAGCGATGTATATAGAGCTTATTTTCAAAGTAATGAGTTTACAGTTTTATCTGATGCCTATGCAATAAATTGGACCTTTGAAGGAAGAAATTTATCAAAGTGTCAGCATTTATTTGCCGTTCAATGCATTAATAAAGTAACGGACTTACCTATTTACTCGTATAAGAATAAGCTAGGTGGATGGAATGTAGTAAAAAATAAACATATTAAACTTCCTACAAAAAATGGAAAGCCAGACTATGAGGCTATGGAAACGATAATTTCGGCCATTCAAAAATCCGTAATAAAAAATGTAGTTCTATACACGAAAGAAAAACTTGCTTAATTTTCCTTATCGCCATTTGAGGTGTTAATATACTGATATATAATAATTATTAGGCGTTGGTGTTGTTTGATACCCCCAGCTATACCCCAAAAACATTTCTGCGACTTTTTATTCTTCACCGCCTTATTGCTGGAGCTTTACCTAGTACTTTTGTTATTTGTGGCGCAAACATATTACCCACCAGAACAAGAAGGGGTGTGCAGACATATGGTACCGAATATATACCCCCACTAATCCCACAACAGGTAAAGACACGAATACTTGCAAAGTTAATATAGGTTGAATAGTTTATTAAGTTGCAACTTATATATTCGGAAAAATATAATGACTAACAGATGGAAAACAGAATTTGATAATCACCATATTCATAAAACAATATCCACAATTCAAGATGTTCTTGATAACATTGGAAAGAAAGACTTAGATGAAGATACTCAGGCTGAATTTGATAGGATAATTTATGTATTTAACTTAATCAAAGCATCTATAAACAGTTCCGATAGTTATTTAATGCCTATTGCATACTTAAATACAATGCATAGCGCACTTGTTCATGCTAATTTCCAGAATCAACTTAACGCTTACAAAAATTCTAACCAAGGTATTAACTATCTACGTAATGCAAATAATCATATTTCCAACTATATTACCCAAATTATTTCATTCACTCAAATTGGAGATTTTTCAGAAAATTATAAACCAGTAGAGAACCTGCAAAATGAATCTGAGAGTGCAATAAAATTACTACGCAAACAGAAAGCTGAAGTTGAAGCCCAATTCAAAGATTTGAAAAATAAATTAAAAGAGGCAGATGACGATATTGAGGCGACAAAGAAGAATAATGTAGAAATTACAAGCTCTTATCAAAAGGATTTTTTAGAATCTCAAACGTCTCGTCAGAATGATTATAATAATATTAAAACTAAGCTTGAAAACCAAAGTGAGGAGGAATTACGTATAGCAAAAAATGAGATTAGAGATTTTTATAAATCTCAGAAGAAAAAACTTACAGAACTTATGGCTAGCTCTGAAAGTAAGTATAATAAAATACTAGAGTTATACGAACTTTCAGCTTCCGATAGTGTGGGAGGAGGTTATAGCCAAGTATCCAGCAATGCAGAAAGTGAATCTAAATTCTGGAACAAAGTTTTTTATGGCTTTGTAATTGCAACAGCCTTATGGGCTGGTATAACATATTTTTACTCGTTAAGTCTAAATAATAATATAGGCTTTGATATCAGGGAAATAATAAAGGCTGTTCCAGTTACCTTAATATTATTATACGGAGCTGTTTATTCTTCTCGACAAAGTAAGCGTTTAACTGATTTTAGCCAGAAAGCTAAGTGGCTTGCCCTAGAGCTTAAAGCATTGAATCCATTCCTATCTGAGCTCAAAGAAGAAGATGCTCAGAAACTTCGTTACGACTTATCAAGTAAGTTCTTTGGTAGTAATTATGAGCTAGATAAAGCTGAAGACGAAAACCTGACTATTAAAGTTGAAAAAGGTGCGCTCAGCAAGTTTATAACATCAGTTCGTGATATTTTTAAATAATAAAATAAAGATTATTAATCTTCTAAAAGTTCTTGATTATACTGTAACGGCTAATATCTAATAAAGCTTGTGCAATCATAGGCACATGGGCTTTACAACCCATTACTGTTAGCGGTGCTCAAGTACACCGTATAAAATGCTTGTCTTCTCGATTTAGGTCGGGGAGACGGCAATATATGTCCAAGTCTCACGACCAAAAATTGTCGTGAACCTCCCTAACAGTAGGTTTTGTAAACTCCCCGACTACCAAGTTATTACTTGGTAGCACCCTTAACAATTAACTTACGGAGTTTAAGAATGAGAAAATTAATATGCACAGCTATGTTAGCTGCAGAGTTAACGTCATGTTACAATATACAATCAGGCTTTTCAGCTGATCCGAAGAAGACAACGAAGGCATTAGAACAAATTCAGAATGGATATTCAAAAGAGCAGGTTAAAATTATAATGGGTAATCCTCAGCAGTTTAAGAGCTATGATAGTACAGAATGTTTATTTTATAACCTTCATGAAGTTTATGGAAATAATGAAGTTTTTCCGATTGCTAAAACTTACATGTTAACCTTCAAAGGTGATAAGCTAGATAAATATAACAAAGTCTACAATACCCAGTATAGATGCAATAAAGAAAGTAATTAGCCTCTTCAGAAGGCAACGAAGGCAATGGCTTAAAGTAAATCTGGTTCTAGTGCCATTATCTCGTTTGCTTTATCTTGATAGATATTAGTTTCGCTGTCTTCTGTGTTGGTATTTAGAGAGTTTATAGTGCCATAACGTTCGTTCATGAACATATTGAGCTTTTCACCTAATCCTAGTTTAGGTGGTTCTGGAGCATGCCTAATTTCTGCAATGCGAAGCTCGTGCAGTTGGTCTATGAACTTTAAACCTAACTTCCGCCTATTATTGGCTTTGCGTTCAAGCATTTTTGCTTTCTCTAGCTTGGCTCTAAACTCTTGCTTGTTGTCTTCGGCGCCTAAGCTTTCAACTATAGTAATAGCTTCATCTTCTAGTTTATCTGAGGCATCGAGAAACGAGGCATAAAACATGGCTCTGCGTTCGTTTTCTTCGGCAAGCCACGAGTATAAATGGTAGCTTACCATATTGAGGCTATCGCATATAGAACGGATAGTACTACCCTCTGATAGCATATGGGAGATATTTTCTATGCCTACAGCATTAAGCCTAGTCCTAACGCTATGCTCATTAAATTCTTCTAGTGATGTAAATTCAGACATAAGTGTCTTCCGTGTTGTAGAAATATCGTACATCAAAAATGTACCTAAACTATGTTCAATATAGACATACCAAGTAAAATCTCAAGAATTACTGTGTACGTTTTATATTAGTTTCTAACATTTCCACTACTACTGATTGGCCCGATTTATTATGGAGTCTAACTAAACCTAATTCTTCAAATTTTTTGAGAAGTTTAGTCTTGGTTGCTCTTGTGATATTAAATAATGGAAGTTCGTTATTAGAGAGTTTAAAGGTGGCATTTTTAACTAAACCTTTTTTATAGAATAACAGTAAGATTAAATTGCCAGCTTTTACACCTAAAGCATTGCCTTTAACTACCCATGTTAGCGGAATGGGACCTTGGATAAGGTGGTGGTTAATTTCTGTTTCTGATAAAGACATATATTATATATAATGGGGCTGACACCTAATAAAGTTGTTTTAGGGTTAATTTGAGGTCTATTAATAGC
>JAHDCD010000003.1 GCA_020630095.1 Rickettsiales bacterium
GGGGTGAAGTCGTAACAAGGTAGCCGTAGGGGAACCTGCGGCTGGATTACCTCCTAAAGATTAGTTTAAGGTGCAAATCTTAAACGTATAATCAACAATTATCCTTTACCGTCGTCATTTATCCGTTTCACTTTACGCTTCCGCCACATAGGTTGTAGCGCGACAAGCAATATCTTCTGATTATACCTCAAGCTCTTCGTATTTTATTCCTAATAACTTCTCTACTTGATTAATTAAGACCTCTTTGAAAGGTTCTTTATTTTTAAAATCCACCTCATGATGCTGCCTTGTGCCGTTAGCTAAATCAAACTGATCCCATATCATTGTTGCTACAATACTTTCATAATCTTTTTGGTGGATTATATGGTCTATCAATATAAACATTGGCAGTGGTGTTTAGCGAAGATTCTAAAACTAAGTCATAATACTCATCTAAAGCTTTATTCCATGAAGTTATCATATCATGCGGGCTTTCATATCGTCCTTCTCTGGTATCTAAATCTTTTTCAGGAATGCTTGATACCCATTCAGTTTCCCAAGATGGATGAGTATAAGAAATGACTCCACTAGCGGAGTTGAATTCTTTTTCTCCAAATCTTTCCACATAATTATCTCTAGTAACATCAGCTATGTGAGTTAGGGCACGCATTGTAGCCAAAATTTCAACATTACGCATCAATGCCTTCAAAGCGGGCTTATTATTTTCTAAAGCTAATTTTCTTAATATATCCATTATTTGATAATGACGCTCTGTTTCTGGAGGATTATCAATTTCTTTATTTACCTCTCTTCCCTCCACCACATTATAGCCGCATTTATTAACCCACGAATTTGAAAGAGTTATTACCAATCTTTGGGCAGCTTTTTCTTCAATTTCATTAAGGTCAAGATTAGAAAGGGTTTCTAGCAGTATTGTATAATTTTTCTTATACCTACTATCTTCACCCATTACTACAGATAGCGGGGGAGTTTCTTCAAGATCCTCATCGTGAAAATAACTTTCTCCTTGTAATAAAGAGGCAGCACTCATTGCATCAGCAACTTTAATAATTAACTCTTTAACATCTGACTCACTTCTGAAATCTATTGTTTTATCAAATGTATGACCTTCTATTCTTTTAATATCTTTACGGTTTTTTGAATCTATCTCTACAGTAGTGCAGCATAAAGTAGCCTTATCCGACTCTTTACCTACCATAGCTATTGCAACACCATAAAGTTTCATAAAATTATAGTATCACTTAATTATTAAGATTATCTTAACAAACCACTAAACTACCCTATTCTAATATTCTTCTTTTGAACATTATTGAATATCAATAATGTTCATTCACTCGCTACGCGGTGCAAAGCAAGCTCAAGCTTGCTTTGGTTGTATTTACAAAGTAAATACAACTTATGGCGCAGTTGTTGTTAAGCATATCGGAAGGGTTGGTTACGTTTGGGGGAGATAAGCCTGTATTCGATAACATTAATCTAGTTATTAATGAGGGCGATAAGATATGTCTTGTTGGTAAGAATGGCGCTGGGAAATCTACGTTAATATCTGTTATTACTGATGAACGCGAACTTGATGATGGCAAGAGATGGTCTGCACCGAATATTCGCATTGGTTATTTAAGGCAAGATATTGATGTTGCTAAGCTTATTAAGGAGTTTGGAAATTTATCCGTTAAAGATTATGTTTTTACTGGTCTTGTAGAAAAAGAGCAGACGGCGGACAATGAATATATGGTAGATATTGCGATTGCTCCACTAGGTTTGGATAGGGAAGCTAAAATATCTGACCTTTCAGGCGGACAATTGCGTAGGGCTGGGTTGGCGCGTGCGTTAATATCTGAACCAGATATTTTACTACTAGATGAACCTACGAACCATATGGATTTAGATGCTATTGAGTGGCTAGAGAGTTACTTAAAAGGCTATAAAGGTGCGCTTATTTGTATTTCGCATGATAGGGCTTTTTTAAAGGCAATATCTTCTAAAGTTTTCTGGCTGGATAGAGGTAGTATTAGAGTACTTACAAAAGGTTATGAATTTTTTGAAGATTGGGCTGCCGATTGTAAAGAACAAGAAATGCGCGAAATTGTTAATGCTCAAAAAAAGATGGAGCGCGAGAATGAGTGGCTACATGGTGGTGGTATTACTGCTAGGCGAAAACGTAATGTAAAGCGCTTGGCTAATTTAGTTGCGTTACGTACCAAATTAAAGGCGGATAAAAGCTCTTATAATCAAACCTTTAATACAGTTAAGCTTGAACCGATGGATGCGGTATTGCGCAGTAAAATTATACTAGAAATTAAGGAGCTTAACTTTGCCTATGAACCTAAAAAGCCAATGGTTAAGGATTTAAACTTGCGTATTATCCGTGGTGAGAAGATAGGAATTATCGGTGCAAATGGATCTGGGAAAACTACGTTTTTACAATTACTTACTAAAAAACTAACACCAGATACGGGGCGTATTAAATTAGCTAAAAATGCGGAAATATCTTACTTTGATCAAAAACGTTCAGATTTAGACCCGAAGAAAACGCTTTGGAAAACGCTAGCTGAAGATGGTGACTACGTTAATGTGCGTGGCAAAAGTAGGCATGTTGTAGCATATTTGAAGGATTTCATGTTTAAGCCGGAGGAGGCTCATTCAAAAGTTAGCACATTATCTGGTGGGCAACAGAATAGATTATTGCTGGCTAAGATTTTAGCGAACCCTACGGATTTTTTAATCCTCGATGAACCAACGAATGATTTAGATATTGAAACGCTTGATGCGTTGCAGGAAGTTATTGCTGATTATGCGGGCACATTGTTAATCGTTTCGCATGATAGAGATTTTTTAGATAGGACAGTATCTAAAATTATAGCGTTTGAGGGTGAAGGTGAAATTAATGGCTATATTGGCGGATACTCGGATTATATTGAAGCTAAGGAGAAATCTCAATCTAGTCATTCCCGCGAAAGCGGGAATCTTAAAAAAGATAAGGCAGAAGATCCCCGCCTTCGCGGGGATGACAGCAGCAAAGGAAAAGATAAAAAAATATCTTACAAATTTATTCATGAGCATGAAAAATTGCCTAAAAAGATTCAATGTTTAGAAAATGAGATTAAAGACTTAACCGCCCTACTCCAAGATTCTAATTTATATATGGATGATAAGGAGAAGTTTGATGAATCTACCGCAAGGCTGGTGAATGCAAATAAAGAATTAGAGCAAGATGAACATCGTTGGCTTGAATTGGAAGAAATGATAAATTCTTAGCAAATTTCCGCTTGATATATGCCTTGTTTGGCTTTAGATATGTAGCCGTTATTATTAAGTAATAACACTAAACCAAAAACTATTAATAAAAATGCAATTACAACCTTCTGAAATTACTAAATTAATCCAAGAAAAAATTACATCTGTTGCAAACACTGATACTGCGGAAGTGGGCGAAGTTGTTTCAATATCTGATGGTGTAGCATCTATTGTTGGGCTGGATAACGTTAAGTCGTCTGAGCTTGTACAATTTTCTGATGGCACCGCAGGTATGGCACTTAACTTAGAAGAAGATAATGTTGGTGTTGTAGTATTTGGTGATGAAAGAAACATTAAAGAAGGCGACGTTGTAAAGCGTACGAATAAGATTGTATCTGTACCGGTTGGTAAAGGTTTATTAGGCCGTGTTGTTGATGGTTTAGGTAATCCAATTGATGGTAAAGGCGCGTTAAAGGACGTTGAAGATACGTTAGTGGAAGTTAAAGCTCCTGGTATTATTGAACGTAAATCAGTACATGAGCCATTACAAACTGGTATTACTTCAATTGATGCATTAACGCCGATTGGTCGTGGTCAGCGTGAGTTAATTATTGGTGATAGACAGACTGGTAAAACAGCGATCGCTATTGATACTATTTTAAACCAAAAGAAAACAAACAAAGCGACATCTTCTGATAAGAAGAAAATGTTCTGTATTTATGTTTGTATTGGTCAGAAGCGCTCTACGTTAGCGCAAATTGTTAAAAAATTAGAAGAAGAAGGTGCTTTAGAATATACTATTATCGTTGCAGCTACTGCATCTGATCCTGCACCGCTTCAGTTCTTAGCTCCATATACTGGTTGTACTATGGGTGAATATTTCCGTGATAACGGCATGCATGCCACTATTGTTTATGATGATTTATCTAAGCAAGCTGTGGCTTATCGTCAGATGTCATTATTACTACGTAGACCTCCTGGGCGTGAAGCATACCCTGGTGACGTATTCTACTTACACTCTCGTTTATTGGAGCGTGCTGCGAAGATGTCTGATGCCGAAGGTGCTGGTTCGTTGACTGCATTGCCAATTATTGAAACGCAAGCGGGTGACGTATCTGCTTATATTCCAACTAACGTAATTTCGATTACGGATGGTCAGATTTTCCTTGAGACTAACTTATTCTATAAAGGTATTCGTCCTGCGGTTAATGTTGGTTTATCGGTATCTCGTGTAGGTTCGGCGGCACAAACTAAGGCAATGAAGAAAGTTGCGGGTACAATTAAGCTAGATTTAGCTCAGTTCCGTGAGCTTGAGGCATTTGCTCAGTTCGGCTCAGATTTAGATGAAGCTACGCAAAAGCAGCTAGCACGTGGTGAGCGTTTAGTAGAAATACTTAAGCAAGCTCAATACAAGCCACTTCTTATGGAAGAGCAAGTTGTTGTTATGTTTGCGGCTACTAAGGGTTACATTGATAATATTCCAACTAAAGACGTGCTACGCTTTAAAGAAGAATTAATTGAGTACTTCAACTCATCTGAGAAAGATACTTTAAAGACTCTTTCGAATGGTGGTTGGGGCGATGACGAGCAAAACGGCGTTAAGAAAGGCGTTGAAGCATTCGTAAAGCAATTTAGTTAGAACAACTTAAGTTAAGGCAACCCAGTTAGGTTTAAATGAGCAATTTAAAAGAGCTAAAGATTAGAATAGATTCAACGAAGTCTACGCAGAAGATTACGAAAGCGATGCAAATGGTTGCAGCCTCTAAACTTCGTAAGGCTCAGGCGCAAGCTGAATCTAGCCGTCCTTATGCTACAAAGATGGAAGAAGTTTTATCTTCTTTGTCAGCTGATGAGAATGCATCTAAAATGCCATTACTTTCTGGTAAGAAAGGCTCTCACTTACTAGTTATTGCATCTTCTAATAAAGGCTTATGTGGTGCGTTTAACTCTTCAATTGTTAAGCTGGCTAACCAAGAAATTACACGCTTCAAAGAAGCTGGTGATGATTTTAAAATTATCTTCATTGGTAACAAAGCGAAAGATATTATAGAGAAAGAATTTGGTAACCGCGTTATTGGTTATGTTGAATTGCCAGCATCTGGTACGCCATCTTTTGAGCTTGCTGAACAAGCCGGTAATATGATTATTGAAGCTTTCAATGATGATAAAATTGGTACTGCTTCGATTATTTACAATAAATTTGAATCACCATTAGTTCAAGAAACTCGCAACCGTTCATTAATCCCATTAGAATTAGATAATTCCGCTGATAATGATTCAGGTTCTGTTTACGAGTTTGAACCTAATGAGGGAACTATTTTAGCTAATTTATTACCACGTAATATTGCTGTGCAAGTTTATCGTGGAATGTTAGAAAATTCAGCATCTGAGCAAGGTGCGCGTATGACAGCAATGGATAATGCAACGCGTAATGCAAAAGATATGATAAAGAGCCTTACGTTGAAATATAACCGCTCTCGTCAGGCTGCTATTACTACTGAACTTATTGAGATTATCTCTGGCGCTGAAGCCTTGTAATTTTTTATTCTAGTATTAGTCTTTTAAACATGAAAAAGACTGCACTTATAATTTTTCTACTAGCATTTATACCCTTAGCAGCTGCATTAGGTTCGCAGTATCTTGGTGGGCTACACCCTTGTGAATATTGTATTTACCAGCGTATTCCTTATGCGGTTATTATAGGATTATTAATTATTTCATTAATTACTAAATTTGAGATTAAAAGGGTAATTTATGCCCTACTCTTTTTTGCAACGGCGGCGCTTGGCTTTTACCATGCAGGTGGCGAACTAGGCTATTGGAAGATAGCATCTGACTGCGTTGCAGACCTAGACTTTTATAATCTTATGAATTCATTAAAAGAAGCTGCCGTTGTGCGCTGTGATGACGTTCAGTTTGAGTTCCTAAATATCAGCATGGCTGGCTGGAACTTCCTATATGGCCTAGTTGCTTCTATAATTACCTTAAAAATTAGATAAGGCCTTTATTCCTGAATGAGAAATGACTGTTACCGCCGATTATAATATGGTCGTGCACTTCTATTTCTAGCGTGGCTGCGGCCTGTACTATTCTGTTAGTCATTTTTAAATCTGCATCTGACGGCGCCGGGTCACCACTTGGATGATTATGTACTAGAATTATAGACTTAGAACCTAAGTCTAGCGCGCGTTTTACTACCTCGCGTGGGTAAACAGGCGTATGGTCAATTGTGCCTTGTTGCATTATCTCATCTGCTATAAGTGCGTTTTTATTATCTAAAAATAACACTCTAAACTGCTCCTTCTTTTCAAAGGCAAGTGCCGCCTTTAGATAATCTAAAACAGCTTTCCACGAAGTTAAAACCTTACGCTCATGCAGTTCATCTTTTATTAAACGTAAGCTAGCTTCTTTTACTATCTTTAGAGCTGAAACCACGCTGTCACCAACTCCCTGCACAGCTTTTAATTCTGCAGGCGATGCAGATATAACGGATGAGAATGAACCAAAAGTATTTAGCAAATTTTTGGCTAAAGGTTTAACGTCTCCGCGGGAAATGCTTAAAAATAGCACTAACTCAAGGATTTCGTAATCTGGCATTGATTGCGTGGCATTCTTTTCGATAAGCTTAATGAATTTATCTTTAACGCGCTTTCTATGGCCCACTTGATGCTCGGTATCATTGGCTGGTAGGTGTAATGTTTCAATTGTCATTATACATGAACTAGTGCAAGTGCTTTATCTTCAAATTGTGATAATAGCCTTTTTATTCTCACGTCATGGTTGTTAATGTCAATAGTTTGAACCTTGTATTTAAGCTCTGTTTTATGCTTCATACGAGCGGTAACTTCTTGCCCTACATAGCAACCTTTAGTAAATGAAACGCCATTAATTTCCTCTAAATTAAAATATAATGGAAAGTCCTCACCACTGATAATATCCGTATGGCCTTCTGGAATATTATTCTCTATGCGTGCTTTTGTATAATTATCTCCTGCTTCAGTGAATGATTTCTTTCTAACTATAATATCTCGTCCTAAATTAGCATTACGAGGGTCTGGCTTGCCACCGAATTTAGATAAAAAATTATCAGTCTCATCCGCAATAGTAACATCTGCACGGAGCTTATACATGTTAAGCTTTTTAATTAGCTGCTCTTTAGTTTCAGCATATACATCAAGTAAAAGCCTATCTTCTTGGCTATGTATAAACATATCAAATAAGAACTTTCCTTGAGGGCTAAGCATATGCGCATAAACCGTATTTTCAGAATCTGCACCGATATGGTTAGTAATAAGACTTTGAAGAAAGCTGAATCTATCTTCACCTGAAATAGAAATTATGGTTCTGTGACTTAGAATCATTTTTATTATTTACTATCTTATTCGTTTAATGTAAAAGGATTTCACCCAAATCTAGGGGTCTTGGCGGAGTAGCTCAGTTGGTTAGAGCAGAGGAATCATACTCCTTGTGTCGGGGGTTCGAATCCCTCCTCCGCTACCAGATTATAAAATGAATTTTCTTTACCTTACACTTTACCTTATCATTGTTAACTTACTCACCTTTATTGTATACTATCAAGATAAAAGTGCAGCGAGGCATGGTAGGTATAGAATTTCAGAGAAGTTTCTACTTACATTAGCGCTTGTTGGTGGCTCTATAGGAGCGTATTTAGGACAAAGAATTCTTAGACATAAAACGCGTAAAAAAGGCTTCCAATTTGTAAGCGGGGTAATAATTATTATACATATTGGATTAGCTATTTATATTAGCGCTTGTGGGTATGAATCTTTAGTTGACTTAATTGCCTACCCTGTGTTATAAATCGCGTCCTAAAAGAAGGTTTATTATGAATAGATTAGAAAAATTCGAACAAGCTCAAATTGAAACATTAGCAAAAACTAAGGAAATTCCTGACTTTAAAGCTGGTGACACTCTTCGCGTAGGTGTACGCATTAAAGAAGGTAATAAAGAGCGTGTTCAGTACTTTGAAGGGCTTTGCATTGCTAGAACTAATCGTGGTACTAGTTCTTCATTTAAAGTACGTAAGATTTCAGCTGGTGAAGGTGTAGAGCGTTTATTCCCTCTATATGCAGAAGTTGTTGAAAGCATTGAAGTAGTTAAGAAAGGTGTGGTACGTCGCGCTAAACTTTACTATATTCGTGAGCGTTCTGGTAAGTCAGCTCGTATCCGTGAGAAACTAGACTTTACTAAGAAGTCTAAGAAAGCTGTTGCTGTTCCTGTAGAAAAAGCTGAGGAAGCAAAGCCAGAAGTAGTTGAAGCGCCTAAGGCTGAAGCTAAAGCGGAAGAAGCTAAATCAGAGTAATTATTTATTACATGATCTAATTAAAAGGGGCTTTTATTAGCCCCTTTTTTTATGACTTTCTCAAATATAGAAAATCTAATGATCTCTAAAATCTTCAAAAAATAATATTTTCGACCTAAAAACTCTAAAAAACCTTATATTTCAATAGCACCTCTTTTAAGACACCCAATTTTTGCCTCAAAAAAGGCTAAAAAACACTCAAAAAATGTCATTTTTTTGCTATTTTTGTTCAAATTTTTCTAAAATATCCCGATAAACGATGTTTTAATAGAATATCGACTTAAAAGAACTGCGGAAGGTTAATACTTATTTAACTTTAGTAACTTATTCTAATGTTATGGTTTTTTCTAACATATTAACTTCTTCTATAGAGCTTACTGAAGCATCTGATGAGGCTATTACCTAACTAGGAAATATAACTGTTAATCTTGATTTTAATCAATTTGCAACGCAAGCATTGAGGGCAATTGCATTCAACAAAGATAAAATTAAAACTTGGAATAGAATTGCCAATGCTATCAATGGTGATGAAGAATTTGTAGCTGAAGAATTAACTGTATATAGCGCATTTTTAAATAGAAATTTTTATATGTCCGAATGTATTATTATTCCTGACTTACTAGTTAAGCCTGAGGAATCTATTGAATGCCGAAATGATATTGGTGATACCATGGTTGTTACCTCTGAAGACAATGACAGCTCTCTTATTTATCTCAAAAGAAATGGACAGATAATGGGCGGGAAGATTTTATGCAAAAGCTCCACTCAAACAGAAGTTAACGGATATAGTTCAAATTTTGATTTCATAGAGATGTTTCTTGATTTGGAAGATGATCCTGAAAAGAAATGGAGCGTTATACATCCTTATCAATCTATTGATCATAGAATAATGGCCGAGATGAGTGAAGTAGGCTTGATAGAAGAATTTGCTGAGTCTTTAGCAAATCTTATGGCTATTACTAACCATGATTATACTCATGCAGCTGTTAGTCAATTTTATTGTAAAACAAGACATTTAAATGCGAGTTCAGGTTTAATATATTCTTCTATACACGGAAATGCAAATTTCCATCATCAAATAGAGTCTCATATTTTTAATGAAATGAAGGATAGTAAATTTGCCGTTGAAATTGCTCAAATGGCAAGAGACATCCTAGATATAATTGATAGATTCATAGAGAAATCCGAACATGCTGATGTAGAGAATATGGCCGAGAATATGCGCTATATTGTTAAACAGCATTTATCGACTTACATAGAGCATGATGCTTTAGAACATGAAGCTGATTTAAAAAACAATGTTCTAGCGCTGCTAAGAAGTCATTCTTTTGATAAAGACGATGTAGTTGTATTTGGCCCAGGAGAAAAAGTTTATGAGGTAAGTGCTCAGGCTTTTTCATTAATTATTTCCGATGCAATACTAACAGATCAAAAAACTATTATAGATGACCCTAGACTTGAAGAAATGCTAACTAAATCCAAGGTTGCTGTTAATCAAGGTAAAGGATTTGATATAAATTTTGGATAACCTAAACGCTAGTGCAGATGTCAGCTAGTTCGTTGGCTAGGGTAGATATTTCTTCGGTATCGTCGCCTTCAATCATAATTCTAATTAATGGCTCTGTGCCGGATTTTCTAACGAGAACCCTGCCCTCTTTACCTAGCTTATCTGAAGCTTTATCGATAGCGTTATTAAATTCACGATTCGCTACTATCTTTTCAATATCCTTACCTTCTAGGCGAACATTTTTAAGCACTTGTGGTTTAGGGGTGAACATACGTAAGCATTCCGATGCTTTTAGCCCCGTCTCTACAATAATTTCTAGAAGCTGAAGCCCTGCAAGTAGCCCGTCACCTGTTGTAGAGTAATCAGTAAATATAATATGACCGCTTTGCTCGCCACCGAAGTTTGAACCTGTTTTGCGTAGTTCAGATAATACGTACCTGTCGCCAACGTTGGTTCTAAGTAGCTCTAGGCCAATAGATTCTAAAAAGTTTTCTAGAGCTAGGTTGCTCATTTTTGTGGCTACAATTTGCTTTGTAGCTAGCTTACCTTTTGCTTGCCAGCTTTTTGCGATTGCGCCCATTATTGCATCGCCGTCAATAACTTGTCCTTTTTCATCACAGGCAACAATTCTGTCCGCGTCGCCATCTAATGCTATGCCGAAATCTGCTTCTTCTTCTAAAACTTTAGATATTAATGCGCGAGTATCAGTTGAGCCACATTTGCGGTTAATATTAAAGCCATCTGGCTTGTCGCCAATGGCAATTACTGCTGCGCCCAGCTCCCATAGAACCAGTGGCGCTTTATCGTAAGATGCTCCGTTTGCGCAATCTACAACTATTTTCATACCGCTTAAGCTAAGCTTTCTTGGGAATGAGTTTTTTACATTCTCGATATATCTACCTGCGGCTTTTTGTAAGCGCTTGGCACGGCCTAAATTATGCTCATTAGCTAATTTAAACTCTTTTGAATCTAAAATTTGTTCTAATTGAAGTTCAATCTCGTCAGAAAGTTTTTCACCACGTGAGTCGAAGAATTTGATACCATTATCGTGGAATGGATTATGTGAGGCAGATATCATAACGCCTAAATCCGCACGCATTGAACGGGTAAGCTGTGCAACTGCTGGCGTTGGCATTGGGCCTAGCAAGAAAACATCAACACCGGTAGCTAAGAAGCCTGAAGCTAATGCAGTTTCTATCATATATGAAGAAAGGCGGGTATCTTTACCAATTAATACGCGGTGCTTATGCTCTCCTTTTGAGAAATATGTACCTGCGGCAGATGCTATATCTTGAACTGTGGCAGAATCCATAGGGAATTGATTCGCCTTACCGCGTATACCATCTGTACCAAAATATTTACGTTTTTTCTCTGCCATTTATGAAGCCTTTTTATTTTTTGAAGTTGAAGGTAGGCCTTTATTAGCCGTTTCAACTTTTGTTCCACCTAGCTGATAGATATTATCGCGCTCTTTTGCAAGCTCTTTACCATCAATAATATCTTGAATTTCATCGCCAGTAAGGGTTTCAAACTTTAATAAAGCCTCGGCGATAGCTATATATTTCTTATTATTTTTCTTAATAATATCTGTTGCAGTTGCGTGGGCTTCGTCGATTAAAAGTTTAACCTCGCGGTTAATTTCATCCTTCATTTTGCCTGATTCCAGCTCATCTGCGGCATGGTAAACAGGGCCAATTTTTTCTGAAAGGCCTGCACGGCGAACCATAATTTGTGCAATTTGGGTAGCACCTTGGATATCTGATGATGCGCCTGAGGTTACCTTATCATGACCGAAGGTAAGCTCCTCGGCAACTCTGCCGCCCATATAAACTGCAAGGTCAGCCTTATACTGAGCGCGGGTTTTAGAAACTTGGTCATCTTCTGGTAATTGCTGTACCATACCAAGCGCTTGACCGCGTGGTATAATAGTTGCCTTATGGATAGGGTCAGCGTCATCAAGTAACATAGTTACAATTGCGTGCCCTGCTTCATGGTAAGCGGTAAGCTTAATATCTTCTTCCTTCATTTTAAGGCTTCTGCGCTCAAGCCCCATTAGAACCTTATCGCGCGCTTCATCCATTTCGCGCATGGTTACTAAATTCTGATCCTTACGGGCGGCAAGTAAAGCAGCTTCATTAATTAGATTTTCTAAATCTGCACCTGAGAACCCTGGAGTACCGCGAGCGATAATTGTCGGCTCAACGTCTGGTGCATATTTAATTTTCTTCATATGCACTTCGATAATTTTAGTTCTACCTGCAACATCAGGATTATTAACGGTAATTTGTCTGTCGAATCTACCTGGGCGAAGTAATGCCTTATCTAGTACGTCCGCGCGGTTAGTTGCAGCTAGTACAATTACGCCTTCTGTTGGGCTGAACCCATCCATTTCAACCAGCATTTGGTTTAATGTTTGCTCACGCTCTTCATGCCCGCCTGAATGGCCTGGGCCACGCGCTCTACCGATTGCATCAATTTCATCGATAAATAATATGCAAGGGCTTGCCTTACGCGCTTCGGTAAACATGTCACGCACGCGGGATGCACCTACACCTACGAACATTTCTACGAAATCTGAACCTGAGATTGAGAAGAATGGCACTTGTGCCTCACCGGCGATTGCTTTTGCCAGCAATGTTTTACCAGTTCCCGGAGGGCCAACTAGTAATACACCGCGCGGTACACGACCGCCTAATTTATGATATTTGTCTGGTAGCTTTAAGAAATCTACGATCTCTTCTAGCTCTTCTTTTGCTTCGTCAATACCGGCAACATCTGGGAAGCCTACGCCTAGTTCGTCTGGATTAATGCGCTTTGCTTTTGAACGGCCAAAGCCCATTGCGCCACCGCGACCACCGCCGCCGCCTGCGCCACCCATACCGCGCATTACATATATCCATACGCCGATAATTACTATCCATGGTAACCAGCCTAGTAATATGCCGATTATATTATTTGTGGATGTTTCTCGTGGTAAGGCCTCAATATTTACGCCCTTTTCCTTTAATATTGGAACTAAATCTTGATCGAATGGTGCATATGAGCGGAAGTCTTGCCCATCCTTTAATTTACCGCGTATATTATTGCCCTGAATGGTTACGTTACTTACGTTACCATTTTCTGCGGCGGTTATAAAGTCGGAGTATGATAAATCTATTTTATCACCATCCGCCGTGAAGCTATTAAAAGCTAACGAGATGCCGATGAATAAAACTAGCCAGAAACCAAATGATTTGAAGAAACTTTTCACATTTAATAAATAGTGATGGGTTGAGTTAAGTTCAAGGCATTATGTTTGGGTTTGGGTTGGAGTTTGTGTAAACCCTCACTAACTCAAATACCAACTCAAACAAATCCAGTCATTGAAAATGAATGATTTTATCCCTATAATATAGATATGGCTAGTGCTCTTACAATAACTGATGCTGCTGCGGGTAGAATTGAACATCTACTTTCTAAGCGAGAAACCCCTAGTGCGGGCGTGCGCGTTGGCGTTAAAAAAGGTGGCTGCTCAGGCTTATCTTACGTTATTGAATATGCAGATGACATAGCTAAGTGGGACGAAACTGTTAATTACCCTATTGGTGCTTCTGATGATGAAGCTAAGTTTCAAGTGGTTATTGATTCTAAGGCGGTTCTTTATTTAATCGGCTCAGAAATGGATTTTGTTGAAGAAAAAATGAAATCTGGGTTCGTATTTAAAAATCCTAATCAAAAATCTGAGTGCGGTTGTGGTGAGAGCTTCAATGTTTAAGTTAATTCTTTAGTAAAAAATTAACCCATTAATTGTATATTTAAGTTTAATGGGTGACAAAGTATTAAACTATGCGTGGCTTGAAAAGCTTCCTTTTAAACAAAGAGGTAGCGAGCCTATTGAGATACTTACCCCTTCTATGAGGGAATGCTTGATAGATCAAACTTCTAAGAAACCTTCCGATGATATTGATGTAGTTCTTTGGATTAATTCTAATAGGCATGATCCCTCTGAAATTGATGAACTAAAAGGATTTTTAGACAGCCTAAACATAGAGTTAAAATATCTTCAAGGTATCTTTGTTTCTCTAGAAGAACGAGAACATAGTTTTTATACTGAGATAGATGAAAAAGCCCAATATGAACATGGTTCCCCTACTGATTTGACTTGGAGACAAATTGACTCCTTAAAGCTCTTACTTGTTAAACATACAATTGAAGAGCATGGCTATACTGAGTCTATGTTTTCTGATATTAATATAGATAATCCCTACAAAGGGTTCGAAAGAACTGCGCAAGGCAAGGCTTTAATTGGAAGAAAGCATGAAACAGGATACCATGAGAATCAGGTATTTGCGACCCATAAAGATTCTCTTCCTACTTTAGACTCTCTTTATAGCGCCACACTTACTTATGCCTACTGGGGGAAAGATTTATTTCACGCTATGAGAAATCATATTCAAGCCCGCCATAAGTCTTTGGATGGAGAAAGTTCTATTGCTGAATATGGCGAGATGGCGTTTAAGAAAATAGATAAAAAACAATCCCATGCTTATAATGAAGAGCCCGTTCCTATAGTTAGTGAGATGGGTGCTAATTTAGCGGAACCTGAGCGATTGGATAAAGGTCCTAATGTTTAGAAAAATTTATTTAGCAGTTTGTTGGCGCCACTGTCTAGCTTGCCTTTATATTTCTCTTTAGACTTCTCATCTATATCGAATTTTATATCTGGTTTTTTACCATATAAAGATGGGCTTGAAGAAATATCTGTCGCGTTGATATAAAATGTTGGTGCTTTTTCATTAACGAATAGCTCGTTAACTCTAACTTTTTCAATCACCCATTTATTATGTTTAGGAATGCATGATTTACATTTTTCAGCGAAATAGTTTTTACTTTTTTCTTCGTATTTTGCCTCTGTTATTTCTAGCAGGCTTTCATTGTCCGAATTTAAGAAATTATATGCGCTTTGCACGTATTTACCAATTTTCTGGCCTGTCTCTAAATATCCTGCAGCATCGGATAAGTTAACACCACCTAAACCAAGCTTACCTAGAATATTGCTATCTAGCGGCTTATTTGCCGCTTTATTCTCTGTATCACCCTGATTTCTTTGCTTTTTGGGCTGATCAACTTCTAGCCTTTCTATGTTAATATTATCAATTATAAAACGGCGGCGTAGTAAATTTGATACAGATATACCACCTTCAATTTCGGCTGTTTGTAGCACGTTATTAGAAGATTTTTCTTTATAAATTTCTAGATCATCAATTGATATATTACCGCTTAAAAGTGATACAGAAACATTCTCAATTTGAACCTTTTTATCGGTGGCTTTTTCTAAGGTTTTTACAATAGATTCTTTGGCTAATTTATTTACCTGCATTTGGATGGGTATAAAAATTACTAAGCACAGAATTACTAAAGTTATTATTCGCCATTTAGAGAATATTGATCTTCTTCTATTACTCTTTTTACCTAGTAATAAATTGATTATGAATTTTATTGGCTTCTTAGCAAAGAATAATATTTCTGAGGCCTTGCTGTCTACCGCATGAATTATTCTCATCAAATATTTTACAATGAATGGGAATATTAAAAGCGCTAAAATTAGAGTTACAAACGTAGATGCAAATACGTTGTAATAATGTAAATTCGCAAATGATAATAACGGAGTATTATATGCGGCTGATGCGATATTTGAACCGCCATTATTAATTAAAAATTCACCAAGTGAGTTTAATTGCGCGGCTAGAGCTTTAGTAATAACACTTCCTAAAGCTGCGAAAAGCACGGCTACTGGAGTGTTTGCTTTGGTAATAAATAATAGGAATATGCAAACTATACTAATTGCATTCCATGTTGGTATAAAACCTACTGAGAAACCTAGTAAAATACCTAGATATAATTGTAGTGGAGTATCTCCACCGCGCAGGTCTGAAATAAAATCTTTTATCTGTAATAGCATTATGCGGTTTTAAGAAGAGCTGTTTAAGCGCCAGTCATAATTCTGTCAATAAGCTCTTGAACAGTTGGGACATTGCCATTTGCATAGAATGGGTCTGTGCCGAACTTATAGGCATTTGTGCCTGCGAACATTAAGTTTTCATCTACCGGAGAGCCGTGGGCGATATCTTGTAGAGTTTTCTGAATACAGAATGAGCGAGGGTCAGCCTTTTTGCCAGTTGTAAAATCATCGTGATCCTTCCAGTTACTGAAACCACAATGTGATAAACAACCCATGCAATCGGCTTGGCCTTTTAAAATTTCTTGAGCTTTATCCGGCGTTACGAAGACAAGAGTATCTTCTGGGGTACGCATTTGCTCAGTGTGGCCTGCTTCAATCCATGAAAGTACGTTAGCGTGATCTGTATTACGGAAGAAGTAGCTTCTGCCACGAGCACCAAGTTTAATTTCGTTGGTAAATTCACCTTCGCTTGAACGTGAGTAAGGCGCTTGCCTGTTTGAACGGCCAATTAAATCTTTTAAGAAATTATTCTCAACCGCAGATGAATAGAAACCCGTTGGTGAGAACTTATTTAAGTAAACATCACCCTCTTTAAGCGTTAAAAGTTTATCTTTCCAGCCTTGTGGCACTTCAGATTCCTGTGTTAAAATCGGGCGAGTACCAAATTGGAATGAGATTTCGCCAATTTCAGGATTGTCGATATATTTGCTCCAATCCGATAAATGCCATACGCCACCTGCCATAATTATTGGCACTAATGTTAAGCCAACTTCGTTCATGAATTTACGCAGTTGAACTAAGCGAGGGTAAGGATCTTCTGGTGTTAGCGGGTCTTCTGAATTTGAAAGTCCGTTATGGCCACCTGCTCTCCAAGGGTCTTCGTATACAACGCCGCCTAAAAGGTCTGATGCTTTTGAATATGAACGCTTCCATAAAGCTCTAAATGCGCGCATTGAAGATACGATAGGGAAGTAATTCACATTATATTTTTGTGCGATTTCAGCCAATCTGTATGGCATACCTGCACCGCAAGTTATACCGTCTACTAGGCCTTTAGTTTTTTCTAAAATTCCGTGTAAAATGCGCTCCGCTCCGCCCATTTCCCATAGTACGTTCATGTGAACTCTGCCGTTACCACCAGAAATATCACGAGCGATCTTAGCTTGTGCAACACCACCAACAATGCCGTAATTTATTAATTCTTCGTGACGTTCAGCACGAGTTTTACCTTTATAAGTTTGTTCTAAAGTGTTGCCATTTTCATCGTATGAATCTGCATTTACACCTGAAAACGTACCTATTGCACCTGCTTTAGCATGATGCCCCGCACTTTTACCAGTGGATACAAAAATTCCTTTACCACCTTCAATTATTGGCAAGTATTCCTTGCCGTTAACTATCATATTTTTAACTGAAAAACCCATATTAGAGCAAAACATAAAGATTATATAAGTATGTTGCAACATATAATAGTTCCCATAATGTCTACTCGAAAGACGCTTATTTTATGAAATCATTTTGGCAGAAATACAAAAAATCTAGAAAAGCTTATTATGCTTTAATCATTTTTGGAGTGCTATTTTTGCTTTCGCTTTTTGCTGAGTTTATTGCCAATGATAAGCCGTTATTGGTTAGGTATGATGGCTCATATTACCTTCCGATTATCAATGAATATGCCGAAACTGAGTTTGGTGGCGATTTCGATACCGAGGCAGACTATAAAGATGAATATTTACAAGAATTGATTACTGAGAAAGGTGGGTGGATGGTTTTTCCACTTATTGAATTCTCATATAAATCAATAAATTACAACCTCCCCTCTCCTGCACCAAGTTACCCCACATCAACTAATCTATTGGGCACAGACGACCAAGGGCGCGATGTTTTAGCGCGCGTTATATACGGCTTTAGATTATCTGTTTTATTTGGCTTATTACTTACAATTTTCTCTGCGTTAATTGGTGTGTGCGCTGGTGCAATTCAGGGCTATGTAGGCGGATTATTAGATTTATTATTCCAGAGATTCATTGAAATATGGAGCTCAATGCCATCGTTATATATTATAATTATTATATCTGGCTTTATAACACCGAATTTCTGGTGGCTATTGCTAATATTACTGCTCTTTTCATGGGTTGGTTTTGTAGGCGTAGTGCGTGCGGAATGCCTGAAAACAAGGAATATGGATTACGTTACCGCTGCGCGCGTTATGGGTTTAAGTGACATAAAAATACTATTTAGGCACGTATTGCCGAACAGTTTAGTTGCTACGCTAACATTCATGCCATTTGTATTAAGCGGCTCAATAACATCACTTACCGCGCTAGACTTTTTAGGCTTTGGATTGCCGGTTGGCTCGCCATCTTTAGGGGAATTATTAGCACAAGGTAAGGCGAACTTAGAAGCGTTATGGCTATCTTTAACCAGCTTCTTTACACTTACAATAATGCTAATGCTTTTAGTATTTATTGGTGAAGGTGTTCGTGAGAGTTTAGATGTTAGAGGTTAGCGAGGATTAGCAGATCTGGCAGAAATAGCAGAACTAGCTATAATCGTTAACGTTGATATTTTGAGCGGCTAAATCGCTACGGATTTGATCAGCCTTTGCCCAGTCTTTATTCGCTTTAGCCTGCTTCCACTCATTAATTACATTCATATCAACATCTTTTGCTTCGCCAAAGAAATCAGACTCTTTAGCGCCCTTTGGAAGTAAACCAAGAAACTCTAAAGTATATGAGTTCAGGGCTTTATTGGCAAAAATTATCGCAAGATTCATATCATCTTCTAAGCCTGCAATATGTAGCTTATTATCCGTAGATATTTTCTTATAAAAACCTTCAAACTTTTTAACCGCGTCAGTAATTTTCTTTTCTGTCCAGTCTAGCGGTTTGCGATAATGCGTAGAAAGGAAAATATAGCGAATTATATGCCCAGCAATTTCTTTAGATTTAGTAGGAATTTTTTGGGCAATATTATCTATCAGCTCATTAACAGTAAAAAAGTTTCCAAGAGATTTACTCATCTTCTCACCTTCAACCATTAAGAAGCCATTATGTACCCAGTAATTAGCGTAGTTACCACCTACTGCACAGGTGCTTTGAGCTATTTCATTTTCATGATGTGGGAATTTCAAGTCTGCGCCACCACCATGAATATCGAATGTACCACCAAGGTGCTTATTGCTCATTGCGGAGCATTCTATGTGCCACCCCGGTCTTCCGGCTCCGAATTTAGCATTCCATGAAGGCTCGCCATCATTAGAAGGCTTCCATAACACAAAATCTCCTGAATTCAGTTTATTTTGGTTAACCTCTATACGCGCACCGGCATTAAGATCCTCTAGTTTTTTACCGGATAATTTACCATAATCTTTAGCTTTCAATACATTGAAGTAAACATGCCCATCCGCCTCATAAGCAATGTTTTTATCTAGCAATTTTTGAATCATTTCTATGATTTCATTTATATGCTCAGTTGCCTTTGGCTCAATGGTTGGTGGCAAGCAACCTAAGACTTCCATATCCTCATGAAACCATTTAGTTGTTTGCTCTGTAATGCTCTGAATTGTTACACCCCGCTCTGCTGCGGCTTTGTTTATTTTATCATCAACATCGGTAATATTGCGAACATATTTAACATTATTTTTATCGTATTTATGCGATAGCAAACGATATAAAATATCATAAACAACTACGGAACGAGCATTACCTAAATGCGCACGCGAATATACAGTTGGCCCGCAAACATACATGCCAACTTTACCTTCTTCTATTGGTGTAAAGATTTCCTTTTTACCCGTTAATGAATTGTATAATTTTATTTCCATCTATTTTTTTAAAAGAGCGTATTTAATCGCCTCAGAAAGGGCGTTGTATGATGCATCAATAATATTCTCAGAAACGCCAACTGTATTCCAACGTTTGCCGTTATCATTTTGCATTTCAATTGAAACGCGCGTGATAGCTTCCGTTTGCTTTTCAGGCGCAACAATTCTAACCTTAAAGTCTGAAAGGTAGACTTTTTCTAACTTAGGATATTTAGGTAAAAGAACCCTCATTAGCGCCTTATTTAATGCATCTACAGGACCAGAACCTTCAGATATCTCAACCATCTCATTTCCATCCAGTTCTACGACAACTTTAGCCTCCGAAACCATAGTAAGTTCATCCAAAGCATTCCATCTGCGCTCATCAATAACGCGGAAAGATTGTAACTTATAAAAGTCAGGTAAATTTTCTAAAGTTTGTCTAGCTAGAAGTTCAAAACTTGCCTCAGCATTATCGTATGAATAGCCCTGATTCTCACGCTCCTTAACTATAGAAACTAGCTCATCTAACTTTTCTTTTGAGTCGGTTTTTATACCAAATTTCTCTAGCCTATTAACTACGTTAGCGCGTCCAGTTTGGTTAGAAATAATAACCTCACGATCATTACCCACTATTTTAGGGTTAATATGTTCGTATAATTTAGAATCCTTCATTACCGCGCTTACATGCATACCGCCTTTATGGGCAAATGCGCTTCTGCCAACGTAAGGTGCGTAATTATCTGACTGCCTGTTAAGACGCTCATCAAATTCGCGCGAGAAAGAAGTTAGCTTTTCTAAATTAATATTAATTTCAAAGCCTAGTTTTAATGAAAGGCTTGGGATAAGAGATATTAAATTTGCATTACCGCAACGCTCGCCAATGCCATTAATTGTACCTTGAACCATGCGTGCACCAGCTTGAACTGCCGCCAGTGAATTTGCTACCGCAGTTTCAGAGTCATTATGGCAATGGATACCTATATTTACATTAGGAAGCTCTTGCTTAACGGATGATATTATTTCTGTAATTTGATTCGGTAGCATACCGCCATTAGTATCACATAACACCAACCATTTCGCACCAGAATTACCAGCTGATTTCAGGGCTTTTAAGGCATATTCTTTATTCTCAATGAAGCCATCAAAAAAATGCTCCGCGTCAAACATTACGCTTAAGCCAGCTTGTTTTAGATAGGCAACAGATGTTTCAATTATTTTTAAATTTTCTTCAGCCGTTATACCCAATGCTTTTTCAGCATGAACCAGTGAAGACTTGCCAAAAATACATGCAGTTTTTACACCTGATTGAATTATCTCGTTTAATAATTTATCGTCCTTTGCTTCAATGCCCGCACGATGAGTCATGCCGAAGCTAGTTATATTAGAATTATTAAGCTCTGGAAGGTTGTTAAAGAATTTTGTATCCGTTGGATTTGCACCAGCAAAACCAGCTTCAATAAAATCCACTTTTAACTCATCCAGCGCTTTAGCAATTTCAAGTTTATCTACTAGCGAGTAGTCGACACCTTGCATTTGACCACCATCACGCAAGGAAGTGTCGTATATGTATATTTTTTCTGCCATTAAAACGTTATTTCTAACTCATTAGAAGATTGCTCAATTTTTATACTATCCGAAATTTGACCTAAATAATAGAACTGAACATTTTGAGGGGTATAATCTAACTTTTTACCTTCAATCGCTAATGAAAGGCCCGAATCTTCACGAACTTTTTCAAAGTTCATTTTAATTGAATTTTCACCAACTAGCACCGCGCAAGACTTTACCGCAACAGAGTTAAGAGCGATTAAAATATTAGCCATTATTTTACGAGCATTTTGCGTAAGTAAAAACATTTCTGGCAATGACCAGTCTAGCTCTATTCTGTCAAAAACTTCTGAAGCGATTTGTTTAAACTCTGATAAGTCTGCCGCGCCTTCACCACGAATAGTACCAAAGGCAATTCTATATAGCTGAAGTTTGCGTAAATTTTCATTTGAAGAGTCACGCAGTAATTGTTCCGCCTGCTCTTTCATGTCCGGCGTGTTTAAGTAATCTATTGAATTATTTACAGAACTTACGCAACCCGCTAGGTCATGGCAAATTCTAGTGATTAGATTCTCTAAAAATTCTTGATTTACAGCATCGTTATTATTTGTGCTGGAAGCATTATCCGCTTCATTTCCTGATTTTGTTCCCGAAAGACCTGAAAAGTTTATTACCATAGGTTGTGTTTGTTGTTGACTAAATGTATTTAGGTTGTAAAAGAAAATTAACTTATTTCTCCTAAACGCTACTTCTTGAAGCTTGTTACCTCAACTTAACTAAAATTAAGCAGTTTCAATGAATTACTCAAGAAAAAATCCTTCAGCAGCTACACAAGATTTTAATTTAAATAATAAACCCAGTGAATCAGGGCTTACAACGCGATTGCGTGAGCTTATGTTTAAGCGTAGAATTTCAGCGCGAGAGCTCGCTTTGCGCGCAGGGCTTGGACAAAGTTTTGTTTATGACATTCTAAACGGACGCTCTAAAAATCCTACAACGGGCAAGATTAGTAAAATTGCTAAAGTGCTTGGTGTTGATGTAAGTTATTTAACTGATGGCAGAAGGCAACTAGAAACCGGTGATTTAGCGGTAATTAATTTTGCTACAGATCCTGAGAACTCACTTATTTTTGATAAGAAATTTATTAGTGAAGTTAAGGGACTAGATGCCGATAATCTATGTATATTTGAGATCACCGACGACAGGATGAGTCCGACATTAAATTTTGGTGAGAAAGTTATTGCAGATACTTCACGCGTGGAGCCGGTTAATAATAAATTATATCTATTTAATGATGGCGTTAATTTTATTGCGAGGCGCTTAATTTTAATAGAAAATAAATTTTACCTTAAAACAGATAATGCTGGCATTATTGGAGAAACAGTTTTACTAGATGATATTAATATCGTTGGTAAAATTGTTCTTCATTCACGTGCGTGTTAAACTACATATACTTATAATCTCCCTGATTTTAGGGCTTTTTGGAGCATCTTATGTTTATGCTCAAGGTAAGTTTTTATCTAAACGTGATAGCTTAACTATACTTGCCAGCCCAAGTTTAACGCATGCGCTGGCTGATGTTTCGCGTGAATTTGCGCTTAATAACAAAACTGTGGTTTCGCTTTATTTCGCTGAAAGTGAAGAATTAACCGAGATGATTGAACTTGGTGAAGCCGCTGACGTTATAATAACTGACGATACTAATGCACTAAAACAGTTAAAGATGATGGGCTTAGTTGCTCTGGATTCTCAAGAAAAGATTGGTGAGAGCGAGCTTATCTTAGTTAGTTCAAGTACAAGTAAGTTAGCGCCTTTTACTACGCAAATTAAGAAGCTTGATAATTTTAAGGATATAATGGGTTATGTACTTTCAAAATCTTTTGTAGTTAGCAGTGACCTTAACAATAGTTTTAGTGGCTTTAAAATTAAAGATTACTTAAGTGAAAATGGCGTTCTTAATAAAACGCGTAAGCGATTAATTAGCGCTCAGGACAATGCCGAGGCTGCATACTTAATTACAAAAGGCTCACATGCTGGTATAGTTTGTAAAGCTGATATATTTGGCAATAATGAGGTTAACACTTTGTTTGAACTTGATAAAAATATAGCTTTCTATGCATCTGCTGTTGCAGGAAATAAAATGCAACTAGCTAGAGATTACATTACTTACCTAAATTCTGAAGATTCTCAGAAGATTTTTAAGGGTAAGAATTTTAACTAGAACTTGATAACGGATGATGCTCAGTTACGAAGTCTTTTAACCTCTCATCGTCAATCTTTGTATAAATTTCAGTTGTAGAAATATCTGAATGACCAAGCATTTCTTGTAAATTTCTTAAATCCATACCCTTATTAAGTAAGTGAGTCGCAAAGCTGTGGCGAATAATATGGGGTGAAATTAGCTCCTCATTTATGCCAGCTGAAATACCAAGCTCCTTTATAATTTGAAAAACTCTCTGGCGAGTAATATGCCCCGATTTAGAATTTGATGGAAAAATATACCCTGATTTTATTTTTTCTTTTTCTAAATAATCTTGTAGAAATCCATATGATTTTTTTGTTATTGGGGTAACTCTTTCTTTATTTCCCTTACCAATAATTTGTAAAAAGAAATAACCATTTTCTTGACGAAAATTATTAACCTTTAAAGATGCCAATTCCGTAACGCGCAAGCCAGAACTGTATAAAATATGCAACATGGCCTTCACCTTTAAATCAGACTGCTCAGCGACTTCTAATAATTGCTCAACCTGCTCTGATTTCAGGGCTTTTGGGATAGAATTAGGCTTTTTTCTAGATTGTAGATTTCTGCATGGATTATCTTCAATTTCACCTTCTGTTTTTAATGTTAGAAAGAACTGTTTTAAGGTAGATATATGAAGTGCAATTGTACTTTCTGAGAAAGATTTATTCTCCAAATAATTTATATAATCATATATGTGATTTTTATCCGTATAATGGAAAGGTGTTTTTATAAATTCATTAAAAGAATTTAAGTTCCGCGCATAAGCTTGGATAGTATTTTTAGATGCACCGCGTTCTGCGCTCATTATCTCAAGAAAATTTTCTATTAGATGCTCGTTACTAATAGGTCACCTCTATTTCTTTTTCTACTTCGCTTGAATCTGCTTCAATATGCTGCGCGGCAAGAATTAACCAAGCAGCAATTGCGATGAATAAAATTAGGAATGGTAAAGTTTTACGCATAGGTATAAATTAATAGCACATGGTTAAGACTCAACATAAAAAAATTACCCTAGTTGGGCTAATGGGCTCAGGTAAATCTACACTTGGTAAATTTATGTACGAAAAATACGGCCTGCGCTTTGTAGATTCGGATGAAGTTATCGTTGGATTAACTGGAGCATCAATTAACGAAATATTTAAAGACGCGGGAGAGGCAAAGTTTAGAGAGCTTGAGTATCAGGTTATCTGTGACCTTATGAACTCGGAAAACGATATAATTGCAACAGGTGGTGGTGCATATATTCAAGAAAATACGCGCACCGCGATTGAAAATGGCGCTAAATCTGTATTTTTATATACGTCCATTGAGGAATTATATAAGCGCTTAGAAGGCGACAAAACACGCCCCTTATTAAAAGATAATAAACTAGAAGATTTAGTTGAAGATCGTTATAAGATTTATGAACAGGCTCAGTTTAAAATTGATACCGATGATGGTGATATTGAACGCTGTGCTGAGGAATTATTTAAGATATGGAACAATTAGATGTAAATTTACCCGATGGTAGAAGTTATCCGATAATTATTGGTGAAAACTATATTGATAACCTAGCTGAAACGCTGAAGCCCTACCTTAATAATCTGAATAATTTTGTTATTACCGATTCCAATATAGATAAAATTTATGGCGACAAGCTAAATGCTCTTGGCTTTACGAAGATAGTTATTAAGGCGGGTGAAGAGTCTAAAAATTTTAGTAATATTGGTAAAATTGTTGATGATATTCTAGCTGAGAAGCCGAATAGAAAATCTACTATTATTGCCTTTGGTGGCGGTGTTGTGGGTGATATTTCTGGCTTTGTGGCATCTATAGTGTTGCGCGGTATTAATTTTATTCAAGTGCCAACTACGTTGCTTGCTATGGTGGATAGCTCTGTTGGTGGTAAAACAGGTGTAAATTCACAGCATGGTAAAAATTTAATTGGAGCGTTCTATCAGCCACAGGCAGTTATTATTGACACTAACTCTTTAAAAACATTACCAATGCGTGAAGTGCTTGCAGGATATGCTGAGGTTATTAAGTATGGCATAATTTGTGATGAAGAGTTTTATAATTCGTTAACCACACCCAATGAGAACACAGTATCCATTATTAAACATTGTTGCTCTGTTAAAGCTAACTTAGTTGAACAGGATGAAAAAGAAGGTGGAGTGCGGGCATTGCTTAACCTTGGGCATACGTTTGGACATGCAATAGAGAATCTGGCAGGTTATGGCGTTTATTTGCATGGTGAAGCCGTTTCTATTGGCATGGTTATGGCGATGCAATATGCGGAAGATATTGCCTTTTGTAAGCAAGGCGAAACGGAACGTTTAATTAGCTTATTAGAGCAAAATGCGATGCCAATTGCGGTTAAAAAGGATGAGTTTAAGCCATCTGAGTTTCTTGGTATTATGAAAGGCGATAAAAAAGTTGATGATGGTAAAATAGTACTAATTTTACCAAAGCAAATCGGTGAATGTGTTATCTATAAAGATACCGACGAGAAGCATTTACTTACATGGTTAGAAAACCACCTTTAAGCGCAGAGCTTTTCAATATTTGAGATATTCTCAGTCAATGCAACAAGGGCTATAATGTCACCTTGATGAATTGTAGTTTCTTCATCGCGGTTAAGCATTTGACCATCGCGGTAGATTGTAGCCAATCTTATTTTTCCATCAGTTTCAATGTCCTGTGCAGTGCGACCAATTAATTTATTTTCCTCTTCAATTTCAAGCTCAACAACTTCCGCCTGCCCATAACAAATTGACCTATCCGACTGAACTAAACCTGTACGTAATGAAGTTAGGATTGATGAAAGAGTCATTTCGCGTGGGTCAATTACACTATCAATACCAAGCGATGAAACGATTGATCCATAAGAATCTATGCGGTTAATTAGGCAAAGCGATTTAATGTTAGGATTTAATTTTTTAGCTAAAATTGCTGAGAAAATATTTACTTTATCGTCATGCGTTACACAAATTATTGATTCAGCACCTTGTAAGCCGGATTCATTTAAAATTACCTCGTCTAGCGCGTTACCATTTATAATGTCCGCATCTTCTAAATTGGTGGCTAAAAAGTTTGCACGCTCAATACCAAGCTCTACCATTGATACATCTATTGATGAGCCAGCTTTTTCAATAGCTTTTGCAACAAAATAACCAATGTTACCACCACCTACGATAATTAATTTATCGTTACGTTTTTCTTTATGGCCTAGCTGTTTTAAAACCTTATCTAGGCTTTTTGTTTTAGTTACTAGGAAGATTTCATCCGCCTCTTTAAATTCAAAATCTAATGATGGCATTAGAAACTTACCTTCACGAACTGCACCAAATACGCGTACATCGTAATCACGTTCAAGGTTAACTAAGTATCTGCCTACAATATTATCATTTGAAGCGCGTAATTCTAATACAGATAAGTTACCATCTGCGATTGAGAAACTGTCTATAGCACCTGGAGTTTCTAGGCGACTAATGATTGCTTCCGCAACTTCCTTTTCTGGTGAGATAACGTAATCTATTGCTACGTTTTCGCCATTATATATTTTATTGAAATTCTTACCTAAGTAAGCTTGCGTGCGGACTCTGGCAATTTTCTTTTCAACGCCGAACATTGAATGCGCCACTTGGCACGTTAGCATATTAATTTCATCTGATGGCGTTACGGCAATTAAAATATCCGCATTGTCCGCGCCCGCTTTCTTTAAACTGTCAGGGTGCGATGGGTAACCTAGCACAGTTACAACTTCAAAATTATCGCGCAGTAAATCTATGTTTTCCTTATCATTATCTATTACAATAACGTTATGGTTTTCTTGGCATAGCTCTTTGGCGATACCTCTGCCGACAATACCTGCTCCGCAAATGATTATTTTCATGGTTATAGACCTAAGCTTTTTAGTTTTTTATGAAGTGCAGAGCGGTTCATACCAACAAATTTTGCACATTCGGTAATATTGTTATTGAACCTCTTTAGCTGAATACGCAAGTAATTCTTCTCAAATTCATCGCGAGCATCTTTTAGGTTTAAAGAAAGAGTGGATAATGCTTCACCTTCCGTTTCAGATGAAACGCCGAAACCTTCAGGTAGCATATTTTGTTTAATTTTCTTACCTTCGTAGCAAATATTTAAGAAGCGAACTAGGTTTTCCAACTCATCAAAATTAGCCTTTAATTTGCGCGTTTTAAGAATGTTTATTACATTTTCAGAGAATGTTATTTCTGACAATGAAAGTTCATTAGATATATATGCAGAGATTTCCTTACAAATAGGCTCAATATCTTCTGGGCGCTCAGATAATAATTGAAGTTTGATATTCTTAGAGAATACAGAACTTTCAATATCTTGTTTACCTGATGCTATAATTCTTATATCAATCTGGCTTTCATCTTTTGAGCCAGATGCTTTATATTTTGAGGTAGTTGCTAAGCGCTCAATTTCTTTAATAATATTAGAATCTGATTTGTTGATATTATAGATAAATAACGTGCCGTTTTCAGCTTGCTCCACCCTACCCTTACTTTGGTATAGAACCTCTTTAAACTCGCTGATATTTTTATACCTAGAGGCATTTAAAGTAATGAACTTAGATTCAGCGCGTTTTGAATTATTATGGATATATTCTGCAAAATCTATTGCGCGAGAGCCTAAAGGTTCGGTAATGAATATTCTTGAATCATTTTTAGCAAGCTCTTTGGCAGATTTCTTTAAATTACCTGCAATTGTTGATTCACCGGTAAAAAGATAAGATTTATTATTTAAAACAGAGCTTACAGCAATCCCTTGCTCATTAGTTTCATCAATTGCACTAAGCTTAAGAACGTTTTCTATTGAATTAACTATCTTTTCTGATGAAAACGGCTTTTCGATATAATCGTAAGCACCTAATTTAAGCGCCTTAGTTGCGGTATCAATATTGCCATGACCTGAGATAACTAGAACTGGAATATGGGGGTATCTAACCTTTACTATCTCTAGGATGCCCAGCCCATCTAGCGCGCTACCCTTAAGCCAAATATCTAATACAATAAGATTCGGCAGTGTATCTTGCATTAATTCAAATGCTTTATCACTGTCTAATGCGTAAGATGCTTGAAAGCCGTTTTCTTCCAAAATGTCGGCGGTTAACTCACAAATATCTAATTCATCATCTATTATTAAGATATAACTCATAATTCCCTTGACAGAATAGGCATAATTGTACTAAATACGCAATCTAATTTTTTGATGATTATGACATTTGCTATTATAAAGACAGGATCGAAGCAGTATAAAGTACAAGAAGGTACTATTCTAAAAGTTGAAAAGCTTAACGTTACTGAAGGTGATAAAATTACCTTTGATAATGTTCTGGGTTTCGGCGAAGGTAAGGACTTCAAAATTGGTACACCTACAATTGATGGTGTAACAGTTGAAGGTACTGTTGAAGCACAAGGTAAGGACGAGAAAGTTATCGTTTTCAAGAAGAAGCGTAGACACAATTACCGTCGTAAGAAAGGTCATAGACAAGAAATTACCATTGTAAAAATTACCGGTATTACCTCTGGTGGTAAAAAAGCAGCGGCTCCTAAGAAGGCTGAAGCTAAGCCAGCGGCGAAACCTGCAGCTAAAAAAGAAGCTGCGCCTAAAGCTGAAGCTAAATTATCCGATGTAGCTTCTAAACTTTCAGTTAAAGCATCTAAGGCTGAAGCTGATGATTTAAAGAAAATTTCTGGTGTTGGCCCTGTATTAGAGAAAAAGCTAAACGAGGCTGGTATTACAAC
Source organism: Rickettsiales bacterium (assembly GCA_020630095.1). Lineage (GTDB taxonomy): Bacteria > Pseudomonadota > Alphaproteobacteria > Rickettsiales > UBA8987 > JAHDCD01. Next base: position 29,369 of record JAHDCD010000003.1, read on the forward strand.
ATTCGAGCAGGTTGCTAAGATGAACAAGGCTGATATTGCATTGGTTGAGGAAAGTCTTTCATTCCCTGGTAGAATTGAAAGAGATGATTGGTTAGTTCAAGCTAAAGAATTAGCTAAGGACGCATAAATACGAAATTAACTGTCAAATCAGCCTAACGCTGGAATGACAATAACAATTAAGGTAGTACTTAATTTAGGGATTATAAAATGGCTCATAAAAAAGCAGGTGGTAGTTCAAGAAACGGAAGAGACTCGGAAGGTAGACGTCTCGGTGTAAAAAAATTCGGTGGCGAAAATGTTATTTCTGGTAACATTATTGTTCGTCAACGTGGTACTAAGTTTTATCCAGGTGCTGGTGTTGGCATTGGTAAAGACCACACAATTTTTGCAACTGTTGAAGGACAAGTTAAGTTCCACATCGGTTTTAAACAAAGAAAGTTTGTATCTGTAATTCCTACAGCTGCTAACGAAGCTTAGTTTAAATTAAAAATTAAAATTAAAGCCCGCTATTTTATAATGGTCGTATGGGCATGGAAAACCGGATTCCACTTTTCCTGCCCTTCGCTCCAAGATTAAGCGGGCTTTTTTATTATCTACCTTTTCCGGCTTGAACCGCTTTTGGAGGCTCATATTCAGGATTTTTCTCTTTCGCAGCTTTATCTATAGCCACTGCATCCTTAGGGTGAACAACCCCTTTAGCGCCATATAATTGAACCTTTCTTTTATCAAGATCTATAGTTTTCATACCCTCAGTATCTACTTTGATATCTAAACCTATAATTTCCATTCCAGCTTTCGCCCTAAGTGCTAGGCTTTCTAATTCAGCTTTTATTTTTGGGATCTTATTTTTTACAAAATTTTCTGTAATTTTAGCATTTCCACCATCTGGTAAATTAATATTACTGATACCTTTTGCTTTAAATGGAGGAATTAAAACTCTATCGTTTTTAGGATCAACAGTAAAACCATAATCCTCAATCAATATTGTTTTCGCCTCTTCAACAAAATTACCTGACTTTGTATTTGAAAGAATTTTTTTAGCTTGATCTAATGCATTTTTAAATTCCTCAGCATTTCCCCATGACATAGACAAATTCGGTATTATTATTGAATCGCCTGTATCTTTATGAACATAAACTCTATTTTGTGACCTCTCTAGCTTAGAGTCATTTGGGCTTGATGCCTCAACTGCAACCTCTCCCGCATCATCCGACCTTACCACAGCATATTCATCTGCTTGAGCAATAATAGTTGGCTGTTCTACTCTAGCCATTTCAAAGCCATTCTCTTCTAAAAACTCCAATGCCTTTTTCTCTAGTTCATCAATCATTAAGCCTTTTAACTCTACAAGCTCAGTTGTTATTTTATCTTTTGGACCCTTAACATTTAAATTATAATCTCCATAAAATTCATGTGAAAATGTTAGATTCCCATCTTTATCTGGAAATAAAAAATGTAATATTGCCGTAGGTATTAAATTTGTTGGCCTTGGAATATCAAAACCTAACGTTAATAACATATGAGCAAAATTTTCATTTGATATACACATACCATACTGCTCATTTCTAGCTTTTATGAATGTACTATGTATCTCAGTGAAATCTATAGGCTTTGAAATTTCAAACTCCACCTCTGTATGGTGAAATGCGTATTGTATGGAGCTCTCTGTTTCCTCTACTACATAGACTTCTTTTACCTCGTTTAAATATGTCTCTAATAGGCCATCACCTTCCGTTAGCCTAATTGATTTAACTAACCCCTCTAGATATGACAACTCATCTAGTGTCATTATTGGAGCATCAGAACTCTCCTCTTGATATGAGATAACCCTTCCTTCGTCTTTATCTACAACTACAGAATTGCTATTACTTGTTCTCATAACTTTTGCCGCACTTGCCTTTTTATTAGCTCTACCTTCTGTATCTCTAGAAAACCTACCTTTAATCCTTTGTACGTTTGTATCTGATAACTCATCATACCTCTTTTTCATTTTAATAGCTAAGTCCCTTTCTGTACTTAATGATATTTGATAAGTTCTAACAACAAAGCCATCTACAGCTTCTTCTTCTATTTTTAAATCTCTTCCAAGCTTTGGAATGGTGTCTAGAACTGTTACAATTCTATTCTGGATTTCATCAGATAACTCTTTAGCTAGCGTGAATGCATTATCTATACCCTCTGTAACAATTATTTCTGGGTCGGTATTTTTTCTATGCAAAGGCTGTACAGTTGACTCTGGGAATATATCATCTTTGTATTTTGGTATTCTTACCGATGATGTAACGTATCCAGGATTCTCAAGCAATGTTCCTCTAGCCCTGCCAACAATTACTTGGAAGCCGTAATTCTCTGATAATCTTTCCAACCTATCTTGATGATTAGACCTCATATTCTGAAGTGTATCTAATACAGAATTAAGAGCCCTTTCATCGTCACCAACCTCTACAGAAACACCTAACTCTGGGTATTGCATATCTCGTAAATGAATTTGACCATCTTGCTCAATTACCTCGTATTGTTTTAACAACTCTCTGTCAGCATTATCTATAACCGAGAAATTATCTTCAACTATTTGCTCATTGTCGTTTGCTTCAATTCTTGCATCATATATGGCCGATACTTTATCGATTGCCTCTATAACGTTATCAACATAAACTGACTTAACCTCAGGGTTGGCACCATGACCAGCTACTCCGATAATTACAGCCTCTTCTTCACCCGATGGGTCGTCCCAGCGCATTTGTAGGTGACCATTATTAATGTGTGTAGTTAAACGAAAGCCATAATCAGCAAGTAAGTTAACCAAATCTCTTCTTCTTCTTCCGGTCTTACTTTGCTTGATATCCGATAATGTTAAGTGCGTTGCCATAACGTAATATTAGGATAGCAAGGTTAATATTTTGTTAAAAAATTAACTTTATTTTAACTTTGGTATTTAAAACTCATACTTCTGAGTCAGAATTAAATTTAAGCTTTACTACGTATCAATATGAGAAAATATTATAAAAGTACAAGAAACGAGGGTGATGAAAGTCTAAGCCTCAAGTATCTTAATAACTCTGGAGTAGTAAGGGAAACTCAATGGAACGGCTTCACAGTGGGTGAAGATAATGTGCTAGAAATATTAGCCTTTGCACAACGTGAACTTAAGCAACCTTTTGATGAAAAAGTAATTCATAAATTTGATGTTGAACCTGCAACTATAAAAAGTGAGGATATTGATGCTTTAAAACAAGATGATTACAGCCCTGATGATGCAAAAGGCTATGCTGAAACTGTTGAAGACTTCACAAGAAATCCAATTTGGGATGGCGTTGACTCTGATAATAAAGCAAAATTGGCTCAAATATTTAAAACAGCCAAAAGTAATTTTGCTGAGGCTATAAAAATGTGCGCTGCGCACGGCGACTTTGAAACAATTCTAGATATCACTTTTGGTTCTGATGCTAGTTATGATGAATCTTTAGATGATAAAGTAGTTGGCTTTGTGAAACATTTTAAAGAAAATAATGATCATCCCGTTTTTGCGAAACAAGCTATTGAGTTTGCTGCCTTGGCTCACTTTGGTCTAAATTATATTCTAAATAATGCCATAAGCTATCAAGGTGAAAATAGAACTGGCGATGTACCTTTTAGGGCATATGCCTCAACATTAAGCAAAACCATTGAACTTAGAGATCAGAAAAAAGATCAAACTAGACATACTAGAATGGTTAATCAGATGAATACACTTGCTAAGGTTTATAAGAAAAATCCTGATAGCATTGATAATATTAATGAGTCTGACTTTACTGAGTTATTCGATAACATTGATCAAGCTGTAGCAGATTATGCCTAACAAGAAGGGCTTGATATTGAATCCGCTAGAAAGCCATTTATAAAGGACTTAGCTAAGCAAGTATATACAGTTAACACTGTAAAAGATTCTATAAAACGATGCGAAGAAGCTGCTACTGAATTTCAAATTGAGTCATATGGTAAGGCAATACCAAACTCAAGAATGTTAGGCTATGATGATATTGGTGTAGTTGGACCAGGTGAAGGGTTAGGCTTTTGTGAATTAGATTCTAATGCAATAGCTGTAACATATACCCTTACTGAAGATTTAATGAATAAAGCTGGTAGTAAGGTTTTAGTAGAAAAAGGTACTAAAGTTGGGGTTCATTATGCTAAAGGATTAAAAACAGACTCTTTAGACTTTGCTTTAAAAAAATTACTGGGTAATGGCCAAAAAATTCCTGAAGGTGCAATAAGAATGGATATTGTTAGTGGCGGTAATAACTCACTTATTAATGGACTACCTGAAAATACTGAAGTTAGTAGCGACTTAACCTTAGATGATGCTAGAGACAAACTTGGTTACTCTGGTTTAACGGCATACTCAATACTGCAACATGCTAGAAAAAATGGCATGGTATTGGGAGATTCTTATTTATTTTTGGACAATACGCCTGAAGCTTTTGTTGTTAATGATAATGGAGTTCAATTAGGTTGCGCAGAAGAAATACATGATATGTTCTTTGAAATAGAAGCCTTGAAAGGATTAGAAATTATTGATCCAAGATTAGGTGATTTTAAATTTACCAGCGCAAAAAAAGAGCAATCTCCTGACCTTCCTGTTGTTATGTCAAAACATTATAAACCTGAAGGTTTCCTCAGCCCGGGCAATGCTATTTTTCAATTTCATTCAAGCCATACAGTTAAACATACTTTACCGAATATACTTCATAACGTTGCTGGCATGAATCTTTCTAAAGCTATATCGACATGCTCTTTAATAAGCACTATTCAAGGGACATTAGGTAATGTGTTATACCCTCTTTCAAATACACTAGTAAGAACTACTTGTAGAGGGACACTCGACCCGAGTGGAAAAAAAGTTGTAAAGCAACCTATTATGGCACTAAAAGAGGTTGAAGTTAAAGATGATGATGCTTTAAGAGCTGATGCAATTTTAGACTCCGATTCTGACGAACTTAGCATTGAAGAAATGGGTGAGCTTATATCTGGATTATCTGGAAAGAAAGTGGAAAAAAAGAAAGTTGGTACAATAACCGTAACAGAAGGTGGAAAAACTAGGAAGCATACCGTTGAAGATCCTACTTTAATTTTAGATAAGTTAAAATTCGATGTTTATAGTGTTAGCTTTCCTTTAATTTTGGGGCCTAATGCTACTGATTTCACTAAACAAACTAGTAGATTCTTTGCTGGGCATAGAAAGGGCTCTCCTCCAGCTAAGGTAGTTAAAGTAACACCTACAATTACCACAAGTAACAATGTAGATTCCAATGTTTCCTCATCCCCTGCTGGAAGACCTGAGGCCGCGGATGACTTATTACAGTCTCAAGAGGCTGGAAATATTGAATATGGTCTAGCCGTAAATAGAGGCGGACTTATGAAAGCTTCATCTACAGACATGGATGCGTTATTGAAATCAAAAACTTCTCAGCCTGAAGCTCTAAAGGACGCTATAAAGGCCAATAAAGAAGTTGAAGCTCAAAGAGCTCGCTAATAATAGTAATTTATTATTTGTATTTAGATAAAATCTCTTGAGGAGCTACCATACCATAACCTGAATTCAGAGCTTTAAAAAATAAAGGCATTTTCTTTAATTCAAGATATAGGTGATGCGTTTTCTTTATTCCTTTAATCTCGCCTCTAAGTAAATTGGCAGGGTTATGACTACACAGCTCATATTTCATTCCATATTCAAATACGGATCCAATAGATTGCCTTAATCTATGAGCGGCATCTGAGCTAATTGCCTCCTGAACATTGTTTACTACAAGGCGTAAATCGGATGCGTTAATCTTATTGATAGACTTTGCACCAATAGCTGGGAAGACATGCTGTTTAAAACTATTGATGGGGCGTAAACGCTGTTTATCAGATAATTCTCCGATACGAGATTCCGCCCACTTATTCGCAATTATTTCAAATGTAGATTCTAAATCTTCTATCTTCTTAGCCTTCTCCTGCTTCTTTATCTCCATAGGATCTAAACCTTGAGCAATCATTTTTCTAAGCTCAAAACGCTTTTCACGAGCTTCTGCTAGTGAAATCAAGGGATACTCCCCAATGGCATACGTCTTTTCTTTACCTAAATAGCGATATTTAAACCTCCATAACTTACTCCCATTAGGATTAATGAGTAGAAACATGCCATCGCCATCGCTCTTTTTATAAGGCTTATCTTCTATTGGCAGTCCTTTTATTGTAATATCTTTTAGAGGCATAATTAAACTAATTGGGGGTATCGCATGAGTACCGTTATAAAGATACCCCCATTAATCCCCCCAGAAATATCTGGTTGTCAATGGGCGATATTGGACTAAGGAATACAAACAAACTCTTAAAAATGGCTTAAATACTGGGTTTGCAGGTTAAGTTAAGGACTTTGCTGGAATTTGTTGGATGTAGTGATTTTGGAAAGTGGCGGGAGTGACGGGGATCGAACCCGCGACCTCAAGCGTGACAGGCTTGCGCTCTAACCAGGCTGAGCTACACCCCCACTTTAAGATATAAGATTTAGGGTTACCCCTAATCTTGATTCCATTGCTTATAAACTAAAGCGCGGTATATAGTCAAGTGTATGGTTGTAAAGTTTGATAAAAAAATTAATTGCCCAGACACGCTAACGAGTTACATACCTGAAATAGATAAGTTTTATAACTTTCATGAGGGTACTGCGGAAGCTATTAAAACTGGGTTTACTCATAATAAGAAGGTTTTAGTTACTGGATTGCATGGCTCTGGTAAAACTACGCATATTGAGCAAGTTGCCGCTAACTTAGGCTACCCGTGCGTACGCGTTAACTTGGATGGTCATATTGGGCGCATAGATTTAATAGGTCGCGATGCGATTGTTTTAAAAGATGGTAAACAAATTACCGAATTCCGTGAAGGTATACTGCCATGGGCAATGCGCAATGGGGTCGCGCTTATTCTTGATGAATATGATGCTGCTAGACCAGATATTTTATTTGTATTACAGCAGGTGCTAGAAGATAATGGTAAGCTAACTTTAGTTGAACGTAATGAGATTATTGAGCCTCATGAAAATTTTAGACTATTTGCCACTACTAATACTATCGGTATGGGTGATGAGACTGGCTTGTATCAGGGGACTAATATTCTTAACCAAGGGCAGTTGGACAGGTGGAGCTTAGTTGTTGAGCTTAACTATATTGACCATGAAGATGAGGTTAAGATGATTAAGGATAAATTAGGTAAAGATACCAAGGAAATTGAATATATGGTTTCATTTGCGAATCTTACGCGCAACTCGTTTAGCCTAGGTGATATATCAGTTATTATGAGCCCGCGTGCAGTGCTTAACTGGGCTAATAATTGGCAGATTTTAGGCGATATTAAAAAGGCGTTTGAACTTTCTTACCTTAATAAAACGCCAACCGATGAGCGCGAGCTTCTTTGGCAGTTTTATGAAAAGTGCTTTGGATAAAATCCCAAAATACCGAAATCCCAAAAACCCACTATAGCTTAAATACCCTGTAATCTTCTTTTAGCCATTGTGGTGGGATTTGATGCTCTACTACCTTCCTATTAGCTGCGTAGGAATGGATTATTCTGACAAACTTCAGTTTCTCATTGCGAGGAAGTAACTTGTTGCTGACGCGGCACAATTCGCTTAGCGATCCACGAAGTGGGAGCTTAGCATTTGCTACACAGCAAGGCGAAGCCGATGCGAGTACATCCATTGAGAGATCTACTTTCTTGGAGAAATCTGTTGATGGATCACTTCGTCGCTTTGCTCCTCGTGATGACGGCTTAAACTCTATTTCCGATATAATTGCACCGTGCTGGAAGTTACCTTTGAATGGGAATAGGATTATATCTCCAGCTGAAGCTTCGTTTAAACTTATTTGCGTTAAGTTATCTTGTAATTTCTTTAAGAAGTAATTGCCTTCGGGTCTGCGTTTGTAATTGGTTTCATCTAAGTTAGCGATTGGTGAACCGAGTTCTTTTAGAACACACATAATCAAGCCTATACAATCTACCCCCACCCCCTTTAATCTGCCTTGATGTTTAAATGGCGTCCCCAAATAAGTTCTAGCTGTATTTATTAATTCTTGATTGCATAGTTTTTTTGGTCGCACGGGCATGGAAAACCGGTTCCCACTTTTCCTGCCCTTCGCTCCTATGCAATCTACCCCTACCCCCTTTAATCTGCCTTGGTGTTTAAATGGAGTTTCTAAATATTCGCGTGCCTTATCTGTAATTTTATTCGTCATTGCGAGCCTTTAGATGAAGCAATCCATTAACAGATCTTGTTAACATATAGATCTCTCAATGGATCGCCGCGTCGCTACGCTCCTCGCGATGACGCACTAAATAAAAATATTGTTTTGAAAATGGTGCGGAAGAGTGTAAAAGGACATTCTTAGAAATTATAATAAATTAATTGTCATTCCCGCGAAGGCGGGAATCTCACTTCGCTTAATTCCCGAGATCCCCGATCAAGTCGGGGATGACACAGTTAAATAAATCATGATAAAAGATAACATTAAAAAGGTAGTTTTAGCATATTCTGGCGGGTTGGATACTTCGGTTATTCTGCACTGGTTGCGTGAAGAATATGATTGCGAAGTGGTAACATTTACCGCTGATTTAGGGCAAGGTGAAGATTTAGAACCTGTGCGCGAGAAGGCTGAAAAGCTAGGCATTAAAGAAATATTTATTGATGATTTGCGTGAAGAGTTCGTACGCGATTACGTATTCCCTATGTTCCGTGCTAATACAGTTTATGAGGGTACTTATTTATTGGGAACGTCTATCGCGCGTCCGCTTATTGCTAAAAGGCAAATGGAAATTGCTGCGCAAGTTGGCGCGGATTCAGTAAGCCACGGCGCGACTGGTAAGGGTAACGACCAAGTGCGTTTTGAGCTTGGCTATTATTCGCAAGATCCATCTATCCATGTTATTGCACCATGGAGAGAGTGGGACTTAAATTCGCGTACGAAGTTACTTGATTACGCTCGTGAGCGTCAAATACATATACCATCGCATAAGGTGGATGAGCCGCCATATTCTATGGATGCGAATATGCTGCATATATCTTATGAAGGGCGCGTTTTAGAAGACCCTTGGGCGAGATATGATGTTGATATGCCGTTATGGACTGTATCACCTGAGAAAGCTCCGGATAAGCCGACTGAAATTGAAATTGAATATGAAAAGGGCGACCCTGTTGCTATCAATGGTGAGAAGATGAGCCCTGCTACTATTTTAGAAACGCTTAATAAATTAGGTGCAGAAAATGGTATTGGCAGGCTTGATTTAGTTGAGAATCGCTTTGTTGGAATGAAAAGCCGCGGGGTTTATGAAACTCCGGGTGGAACAATTATGCTTGCAGCACATAGAGGTATAGAAAGCATTACGCTTGATAGGGAAGCAATGCACTTGAAAGATGAATTAATGCCGCGCTATGCGAAGCTTATTTATAATGGTTTCTGGTTTGCGCCTGAACGTAATATGCTACAGGCGGCGATTGATGAGAGTCAGAAAAACGTATGTGGTACAGTTGCTGTTAAATTATATAAAGGCAATGTTGAGGTTGTTGGCAGAAAATCTGAGAAGTCTATTTACTCAGAAGATATGGTAACTTTCGAGGAAGATGAGGTTTATAACCAACGCGATGCGGAAGGCTTTATTAAGCTTAACGCACTTCGTTTAAAGCTTGGGCATCGTGATTAATTAGTGTCAAAAAAGTTTTACATAATTGCTGGTGAAGAAAGTGGCGATAATATTGGCTATAAGCTAATAGATGAGCTGGTTAGCCGTGATGATTCTTATGAGTTTTTTGGTGTTGGTGGCGACAAAATGAAGCTTGCAGGGGCTGACTCTAAAACTGGTGGTTTTGAGCGCCTATTCCATATGAAGCATATTATGCTTTTTGGATTCTTGGAGGTGTTGCCTCATATATTCAAGATTCGGAAACTAATTAAAGAAACTGTTAAGCATATTAAAGAGGTTCAGCCCGATTACTTAATTACCATAGATTCACCTGGTTTTAATTTTAGAGTTGCGAAGAAAATCCGTGAACTTGTGGCTCGTGGCAAGTTAAATACAAAAATTATCCATTATGTTGCGCCAACTATTTGGGCATATAAAGAGGAGCGAGCTAATAAAGTTAAAGAAATATACGACCATCAGCTATTAATTTTACCCTTTGAGAAGCCGTACTTTGATAAGTATAAAATTGAATCTACTTATGTTGGCCACCCTGTAATGGAAGATAGCCATGAGTTTGATGGGTATTTTAGGGAAGATTTTAATATTGATGATAATCACCGCGTAGTTGGAATTTCTGCAGGTTCACGCAAGGGAGAAGTTAAGCGTTTATTACCTATATTTTTAAAGGCTGTTGGTAATTTTAAGGACGTATCTTTAGTGTTTCTTACTACGAAGAATATGGAACATTTTGTATCTGAAATGACTGCGGATTTAAAAATTCCTGCTTATGTTATTTCGGATGATGAAACGAAGGCGAAGGCGCGTGATGCTATAGATATCGCGATTACCAAGTCTGGCACGAATACGTTAGAGTTTAGCCGTGATAATGTGCCGATAATTGTTGCCTATAAAGTTAACCCTATTACCGCGTGGTTAGTACGTAGAATGGTTAAAATTAAGTATGTTAATCTTGTGAATTTAATTATGGGTAGAGAAGTTATACCAGAAATGATACAAGGTGACTGTAGCTCAAAAAAGATTGCCGATAAGATGCTAGAGCTTGGAAGTGCTACTGCAAGAATGGAGCAAACAGACGCAGCAGCTGAGGCTTGTGAAATTATGGGTTATGGCGCGCGCAGTGCTACTAAAAATGCAGCAGATGCTATTTTAGGGATTAGGGATTAGTGAAAGCGCCATCATTCTAACATTCTTAAGAATGTTAGAATGATGAGCAAATGTTGTCATCCCTGACTTGATCCGGGATTTAAGGAAGCTCTGACAAGAGATTCCCGCCTTCGCGGGAATGACAAAAAGAAGAGTGGAGATGACAAAACTTGATATGAAAATAAGAAAATTAAATACCGATAATGATTTTGAGAGATGCTACAAAATCTTCAACCAGTTATATACAGGAATTGGTGATATTAGAGGCTATTCTTTTGATGAATATAAAACTCGTACGTTGGAATCTATCAATAATGGGTATAATTTTTTAGTAGCTGAAGATGGTGATAAAATATTAGCCTTCGTTGGCTATTCTATCGATTTCCGCTTCTATTGCGGTAAGTATTTACATGTTCACAACTTGGTTGTTGATGAAGAAATTAGGAAGTCTAATGTTGCAACTGACTTGTTAAATTACTTAAAAGGCATCGCGAAAGATAATAAATGTGAAACCGTTTTAGCCGATTGCTATAATAATAATTTTGGTGCACATAAGTTCTTCCATAAAAATGATTTCCATATTCGTGGTTTTCATCTAAAATGTGACCTTTAGTTTTGTCATATATATTAAATAATTATTTCAGATTACCTATTGAAATTGAACGCGGTGAAGGTGCGCGTTTATTTGATGCCAATGGTAAGGAATATATTGATTTTATGGCTGGCATTGCGGTTAATTCGCTTGGTCATAACAATGAAAAGGTTAATAAGACTGCACATGAGCAGTTAGATAAAGTTAGTCATCATTCAAATTATTTTACCAACCCGTTACAAGAAAAGTTAGCGGAACGTTTATGTAAAATAGCTAATCAGGATAAAGCGTTCTTTTGTTCATCTGGCTTAGAGGCCGTTGAAAGCGCTATTAAATTTATCCGTAAATACGGGGCGGAGCGCAAGAATGGTGCGTACGAAATTATTACATTGAATAATGGTTTCCATGGACGTTCAATGGCTTGTATATCTGCTGGAGGTAACGATATTGCGCGCGATGGGTTTTACCCGCTACTTGATGGCTTTGTGCAGGTTGATAAGAATGATAAAAAAGCCCTAGAGAATGCTATAACGGAAAAAACTGCAGGGATTTTAGTTGAGCCGTTACAGGCTGAAGGTGGAATTTATGCACTTTCTGAATCTTATATAAAATTTTTACGCAAAATTGCTGATGAGCATGATTTAATACTTTGTTTTGATGAGGTGCAATGCGGTTATGGGCGCACGGGCGACACGTTATACCATCATCAGAAATTTGGAGTTGAAGCAGATATTATTGCATCTGCGAAAGGTATTGGTAATGGCTACCCGCTAGCGGTAGTTTTATTAAAAGATAAAGTAGGTGAATTAATTACCGCGGGAACGCATGGGTCTACTTATGGTGGTTCGCCATTATCTATGGCGATAGGTAATGCGGTACTAGATATTATTGAAACTAATAATTTCTTAAAAGAGATTTCTAAGAAAGGGGATATCTTAAAAGAAGGAATTAGAAGCATTGCGCATGAATCTATTGCCGATGTGCGTGGGCATGGCTTGCTGGTTGGTATAGAGGTTAAGAATAATACGAAACAATTACTATTAAACTGCTATGAAAATGGCCTTGCTGTTACTAGCTGTTGCGGCGGTTCTGTGCTTAGAATCACACCACCATTAAATATTACTGAAGATGAAATACAGATTGGTCTTGAAAGGTTAGCTGATTCATTTAAAAACCTATAGAGAACTCTAAATGAGTCCTCTATAGATTAATTTTTTATTATTCGCTGGGCTTCGCCCGCGCAAAACAGCCACTTTCGATGGCTATTTTGATAGAAACCACTAAATGGCTAACGCCATTCAGCGGTTCCTATAACGTTGATTAAAACAATATACATATTAGTACTAGCGCTTTTTTGGGTAATATTTAGCGCAATGTTTAAAACTCCGCTTTTAGTATTAGGAGTGGTTTCATGCGTGATATCAATTTATTTCTCAATTAAGTTAGGTGCGTTTGAAAAGAGAGAATATAACCCGATATTCCTTAAGCCTCATGGTATATTGTATGGCTTATGGCTTATATGGGAAATTGTTGTTTCAAGCTTTAAAGTGGCATTAAAATCTGTGGGAAGAATTAATATTTCACCACAATTCGCAAAAATTAGCACGCATCAAAAAACAGATATTGGCCGTGCAGTTTATGGTAATTCTATTACCTTAACACCTGGAACAATTTGCATGGGAATAGAAGGTAATATCTGCTATGTGCATGGCTTAGATGAAGGTAACATTAAAGATCTTGATCATGTAAGCGGTGGTGGCGATATGGATAAGAAAGTGGAGTTTATTTACAGCTAATGATTGAACATTACATAGGAATAGTAATTTTATTGGCTTTGATGCTTTTAATAACCATTAGGTTAATCTTAGCAAAAAATATCAGTAATAGAATTTTAGCATTAAACGTATTTGGTACACTTACGGTGTTATTAATCTTAGTTTATTCTGCGGTGATAAAAGATTTTATGTATCTTGATGTTGCGGCAGTTTATGTATTGATTAACTTTATTACAACTGTTGGTTTACTACGCTACTACAAGAGTGGGCAGTTATAAAATTAAGAAACTATGATGATTGAATCTATTACATATGCGATTGGAATGGGCTTGTTTATTATAGGCTTATTCTTTGCTATTACTGGCGTTATTGGCGTATTAAGAATGCCCAATGTATTCGCGCGCTTACACCCTGCTGGCGTGGTAGATACAGCCTCTATGATATTTATATCACTAGGTTTAATACTTACTGAAGGTTTTGGGTTCTTATCACTAAAAATAATTATAATTTGTTTATTCGCGCTTATTACTTCTGCAACGGCATGTAATATTTTAGCAAAAATAGCATTAGAGGAGCGCAGGCAGGATTAATCATTCAATGACCTTCTTAGAAAATAACATTCAAGATATATTGCTGGTTGGTTTGCTTTCGCTACTTACCTTAATATCTTTATTTGCCATTTTTACGCGTAACTTAGTTACCTCTACTTTATTACTTTCAGTATTTAGTTTGGTAATGGCATTATTATACTTAGTGCTTCAAGCGCCAGATGTTTCAATAACTGAAGCCGCAGTAGGTGGCGGTATATCCACCCTACTCTTTATAGCTGCTATTAGCTTAGTTGGCGAATATGAAGAGAAAGTGAAGTTTAACTATGAATATATTATTGGACTTATAGTTGTTGGCTTATTTATTGGCTTTATGGCTTATACATCTACCTTTTTACCTGAATTTGGTACATCGGCAGGTGTTGTTAACGAACATTTAGCAAATTCGTTCTTAACTAATTCTTACAATGATATTGGCATTCCTAATGTAGTTACCTCTGTATTAGCAAGCTATCGTGGCTTTGATACGCTTGGCGAAGTATTCGTTATCTTTACCGCCGGTTTATCTATCTGGATTCTTTTAAAGAGAGATTAGGCGGTGTCGTCATTGCGAGGATCTGAAAGATCCGTGGCAATCTCATGAGATCACCACGCTCACTTACGTTCGCTCGTGATGACGCTGTAACCTTAGTATAAATTAAAATTTACTATATTTCAGAAGCTTAAAAAGAAACGCCCCCGAATAAATTCGAGGGCTAGGGAGGGAGGTTATTTCTTAAATTAATTAACTATTACGAGCTAATTATTTTGCAAGTACTAATTTCTTAACAGCGCTATTTAATCTAGAAATTTTTCTAGAAGCTTGTTCTTTCTTGAATACACCTTTAGTAACTGCTCTTGAAAGTTCTGACTGAGCAGTGATTAGATTAGCCTTAGCTTGATCCTTATCACCTGCTTCAATAGCAGTAACAACTTTCTTAATTGCAGTTCTAACTCTTGAACGACGCGCAGTATTACGCTCTGTTCTAGTTTCAGTTTGTAAAATTGATTTCTTTGTTGCAGTATGATGAGCCATGTTTCTCTTCCTCGGTTGGGCAAGATTATTACTTAAAAAGATGCCTTAAGTCAAGGTGTAATTGGATTAAAAGTAAATATTCCTTATATTTTATTAACAAAATTAACTATTTCTTCTTTAAGCTGCGCTCAAGGTCATCAAGTTGCAATGAGATTGGACTAGTATCTGAAATTCTAGCGCGAGCTAATTTTATGTATTCTTTAGCTCTGCCCTTTTTGTTTTTTAAGGCAAATAATTCTGCTAATGCATAGTAAGATTCACCTATATTACCAAGCCTACCTTGCGCTTGAGACAATGCTTGCCAGCCTTCTGGTAGTTTTCTGTCCTTCCTTAATGCGCGCTTAATTACTGTAATACCATTTTTGTAATCTGCTGCAGCAACTAATGCTTTACCAAAACTTACTTCTATTAATTCTTTTTGCCCATAAGATAGCTGACTTGCCTTTGAATACGCCTTAACTGCTTCGTTAATAAGTCCGTTTTCGAATAAAATTTGCCCTTTTAATTCTAATAAATGTACATCGTTAGGAGTTGAAAGTTCTAGTGTGCGTAATTGTTGAATTGCAGATTTAATATCGCCATGTTTATGGGATGCTATTGCCGCGGCATAGGTTTGTGCATAAGTGCCGTATCTATTAGTTGGCTTACCCGTTAAGAACGCTTCAAGCTTTGCAACTACACGTTCAAACTTTTGTTGATGAGCACGTTCTTTTTTAAGATTTGGATTTTTAGCAATAAAATTACCTAATACATCCATACGCTCATCCGTTACTGGATGGGTAAGGTCATAACGCGAGATATTGCCCTGCTCTAAAATTGCATCGCTTCTAGCATCTAGCTTTTTCATTAAATCACGTAAGCCATGCGCTGAATAACCTGCTGATTTTAAATATTTCATTGCAGACTGATCCGCTGAAGACTCATAAGTTCTGTTATTTTTCAATAGATTACGGCGCGCTATTTGATTTGTTGCTGTTGCAACTGCTATGCCAGCATCGGCAGAGCCACCACCAGCGGCGGCCATTAAACCAACGCCAACAACATAGCCTAAAATATTGGTTATGGTTGCATCTTTAGAGTTTTCACGGAGGCGGATTAAATGCCCCGCTGATATATGCCCTATTTCATGCGCAATTACGCCTATTAGCATTGAAGGGTCTGTTGATTCAGTAATTAACCCAGTATTTAAAAATATATTCTGCCCGCCGGCTACGAAAGCGTTAAGTTCAGGCGAGTTTACTATATAAAAATTAACTGAATCTGGTGCTAGGCCAGCATCAATTAGCATCGGTAAAGATACCTCTTTTATGTAGCTTTCTATTTCATCATCACGAATGAACGAAAGTGCACTTGCTTTATTGCTGACAATAAGAACTAAAACCGCTAATAATATTTTAAATATTTTCATTAAACTTAATACGTTTGAAATGCTAAGTACCATTCCAGAAATAATTGAAGATTCCCGCCAAGGCAAAATGTTTATTTTGTGTGATGACGAAGATAGAGAGAATGAGGGCGATTTAGTTATCCCTGCCGAGTTCGCAACGCCAGAGGTAGTAAACTTCATGGCAACGCATGGGCGCGGTTTAATTTGCCTAACGCTTACGAAGGAGCGCGTTGAATTACTTGGGTTGCCGTTTATGGCATCTAATAATGAAAGTCGTCATTCTACGCCGTTTACAGTTTCTATTGAAGCGCGCGAGGGTATATCTACTGGTATTTCCGCGGCGGATAGAAGCCATACTATTCAAACCGCGATTGATGCTAAAAAGACTAAATATGATATTGTTTCTCCGGGGCATATATTTCCGCTACAGGCTAAGCAAGGCGGAACTTTAGTGCGTGCTGGTCATACCGAAGCATCGGTTGATATTGCACGTATGGCAGGGTGTAATCCTGCGGGCGTTATTTGTGAAATAATGAATGATGACGGCACAATGGCGCGTATGCCAGATTTGAAAAAGTTTGCCGAGAAGCATAATTTAAAAATCGCTACAATTGCCGACCTTATTGCTTACAGACGTAAGCATGAAAACTTAATTGATCATATTGGGACTATCTCACCTTGTCATTCCCGCGAAAGCGGGAATCTCCTTAAGTCGATTCCCGAGATCCCCGATCAAGTCGGGGATGACACGACTCCGAATTTTGAGAAGCGTATATATTCTAATACTTTAGATGGCACTCAGCATATGGTTATGGTGCGTGATGGCGTGGATTTATCTAAAAATCCTAAAGTGCGTGTGCATTCATTTAACTTTATAAATGATATTTCTGATACATCTAAAATTGATACCGCTAAGGCTAAGGCGGACGTAATTCTTTTTATAAATAACCCTAAAAAGGTTATTTATGAAGGATTGAAGGATAGAAGGATAGAAGGAGAAAGTAATAATGAAGGTAGTTTACGTAATTATGGTATTGGTGCACAGATCTTAAAAGATTTAGGAATTAATAAAATGGTTCTGCTTACATCTTCAGCGCATGAACAACATGAACCCATCGCCCTTGACGGCTACGATTTAGAGATTACTAAAGTTGAGTCTCTGTAGTTAATCATCTAATCTACCATCAATATCCATAGATTCGTGAAGGATGTCGTGGATAATTATTTTTTCTTTGCCACCTTCGCTCCAAATAATATTATGCTTTGTGAACTTGCACTTATATCCCTTGAGCCTGAACTTACTATCTATCTTAGTTGAAAAGGCTTCACCTTCTGCGATATGGTGCATTTTTTGATGGATTCTATATGTATAGCTGTCAGCCTGTTCCTCTCCCCATTTATGCAAGGTATAATTATATATCTCAGCAATACGCTGCCTAGCTTTGTCTCGAATCTCTAATTTCTTTAGCACGCTTTCTAATATCAGCTAAAAATTCTTCTTTACTACCTAATTCTGTAAACTCTTCTCGTGGGGCGTTAATAGCCTCTTCAAGGCGTGCTTTTATCTTGTTAAATTGTTTTTCTTTATATTTCTTTTTCTCTTTACGAAGTAGGTCGCGTATATATTCGCTGTAATTATCATAGTCCTCTTCTTCAACAATTTGTTTGATAAATTCTTCTAAACCGTCTTTAATCCTAACATTGAGATTCATGTTTTGATTATACGCAATTTGTAAAGATATGTAAAGAAATATAAACTATAAGTTTATGAAATCATTAGAATACATAAAGGAGTTTTGTAAAACCTTAACTACGAAAGCTGGGGTTTATAGGTATATAAATGCTGATGGCGAGATTATGTATGTTGGTAAGGCGAAGAATTTGAAGAATCGTGTAACTAGTTATACTAATGTTGGGGCGCTATCTAGGCGCATTGGCTCTATGATATCTCAGGTGGTTAAAATTGAGATTACCATTACCGCTAACGAGGCTGAGGCTTTACTGCTTGAGAGCTCTTTAATTAAACAGCTTAAGCCGAAATATAATATATTATTAAAGGACGATAAAAGCTTTCCATACATTAAAATTGATAGTTCAGACTATCCTAGAATTACCAAGTTTAGAGGCAAGAAGGTTAAGGGCGATGTTATGTTTGGTCCCTTCCCTTCTGCTGGTGCGGTTGAAGGGGCAATTTCTGCGTTAACTAAGGCATTTCAGTTACGTACTTGTACTGATTCTTATTTTAAAAGCCGTACGCGACCATGTTTAGAATATGAGATGAAGCGCTGTAGTGCGCCATGCGTGGATAAGGTATCTGCAATTGAATATAACGAGCAGGTAGCGCAAGCGGTTAGCTTTTTAGAAGGGAAGGACAAGTCATTCAAGCAAGAGCTTGGTAAGCAAATGCAGGAAGCCGCTGATAATATGGAATATGAGCGCGCGGGTGGGTTACGCGATAAGTTGCGCGCATTGAATCAGATATCGGGCGAGTTTGCCATTAATGTTGAGAATATTAAAGAAGCAGATTTAATCGCCTACCATGAAGGGTGTATTCAAGTTTTCTTTGTTCGTGGCGGTAAAATACTGGGCGATAGGCCTTATTTCCCGAAAAATATTGAAGAGCTTTCAAGTATGGAAGTTTTAGAAGCGTTTATTGGGCGCTTTTATACTAATAAAGTTCCGCCAGCTAAGCTGTATTTATCTGATGATATTTATACAAAAGACGTTTTAGAGGAAGCCTTGGAAAAGTTAAAACAAGCGCCTGTTAAGATTGAGATTCCGAAGCGCGGTGAAAAACGTGCGATTATGGAAACCGTTTTGGAGAATGCGAAAGAGTCTGTTAATAAGAAATTACAGACTACGCAAAGCAATCGCGCATATATGAAAAAGCTTGCTGAGTTGATAAATTATGATGGCGCGTTAGAGCGCATAGAGGTTTATGATAACTCGCATATTTTTGGTAAGAATGCCTATGGAGCAATGGTGGTTGCGGGTGTTGAAGGTTTTGAGCCTGCGGAGTATCGCACTTTTAAGGTAGATTCTGGCGAGAAAATTACTGGTGGTGATGATTTTTATATGATGCGTCAAGTTTTTGAGCGCAGATTTAAGAAGACTGATAATCTGCCATCTTTAGTGCTTATTGATGGCGGTAAAGGACAGATATCTGCCGTAGCAGACATTTTGATAAAATGTGGTGTGCCTTATGTTGGCATAGCAAAGGGCGAGAATAGAAATGCGGGCGAAGAGACCTTACTAATCCCAGCTGCGTCATCCCCGCGAAGGCGGGGATCTCCTGAAGAGATCAAAGAAGAGATTCCCGCCTTCGCGGGAATGACAAAACAGAGTTTTATGGAAATCAAACTTCCTAAAAGCTCTGCGTTATTGCATTATTTACAGCGCTTGCGGGATGAAGCGCATAGGTTTGCAATTACTACGCATAGGAAAAGCCGTAGCCGCGCTATTCGTAAAAGTGAGCTTGATGAAATCCCTAATATTGGCGCTTCGCGTAAGCGTGCGTTATTGCAATGTTTTGCATCTATTAATGCCATTAAAGAGGCTAGCGTTTCAGAGCTTATGGAAGCCGAGGGCATTAACAAAAGCATCGCCCAAGCTATTCATGATTGGTTTAATTAAACGCCCAATACATCTTGCATTGAATATACGCCATTAGGCTGGCTTTCAGCCCAAATACAAGCGCGAACGGCGCCTTTTGAATATATTGTTCTGTCCGATGCTTTATGGGTAAGTTCGATTCTGTCGCCACCAGATGCAAACATCACTGTATGGTCGCCAACAACTGAGCCACCACGTAAGGTAGCAAAGCCTATTTCGCCTTCAGGGCGCTTGTCAGTTTCGCCATAACGCTCGTAACAAGCAACATCATTTAAGTTAACACCTCTACCTTTTGCGGCAGCTTCACCTAAGCCTAAGGCTGTACCAGATGGTGAATCTACTTTTTGGTTATGGTGCATTTCAAGAACTTCAATATCGTAATCCTCAGCGGCTAAAATAGCTGAAACTTTTTCAACAAGTGAGAACATTAAGTTAACACCAATTGACATATTAGGCGCTAGAATTGTTACATTACCTTTTGCGTTGTTAGCAATTTCGGCTTTGTCTTCATCTGTTAAGCCAGTTGTACCAATAACGTGAGTAACTCCGTTTTCTGCACAGAATTTTGAGCATTCTAAAGTTGCCTTAGGTGATGAGAAATCAATGATGGCATTTGCCCCCTTAACGGCTTGTTCGATTGAATCGCCTTTATCTACAGCTTCATGCAAACTTGTTTGCGCGTTAGCTTCTACTTCAGCGATATTCATTTGACCCATGCGACCGTTACTTCCAAGTACAGAAATTTTCATAAATTTTTTTATAGTTTAACGGGCATATCAGCGCAAGCGATAAGTTAAGTATCTAGTATTCGTAAGATCTTACGAATACTAGATACTTTCCGCAGCAATTGCTTATTTAGATTCAGCATGGTATTGTTTTATTAATGAAAATCTTGCTTACATTTTGGCCTGTTTTAATTCCAGCCTTCTATTTTCTATATGTTTACTTAAAAGATAGAAAAATGAACAAGGCAAAGCGTTTAAAGCTAATGAAGCAAACGTTCTTTTTAACATTACTTGCCGCTGCTTTGTGGTTAATTATTCAAGTAGCTACAATGGAAAAAGAAGGCTTTGAGGAATATACGCCTGAAACTATCAATATGTATAAATGAAGATTTTAGAAATCTTAAATAAATACGGCGAGTCACGCTTAGTGGGTGGTTATGTGAGAGAGCATTTATTGCATAAACATAATATTGAAACGCGCGGGCGTAAGACATTAGAACATTGTGATATTGATATAGCAACGATTCTGAAGCCTGAAGAGGTTATTGAAGCATGTAAGAAGGAAAAGATTAAATTTATCCCTACTGGCCTAGAACATGGCACAATAACGGCTGTTCTTAATAATATTCCATACGAAATTACCACTCTGCGCCGAGATGTTGAGTGCGATGGTAGGCATGCCGAGATTGAATATACTAACGACTGGAAGGAAGATGCTAAGCGCCGTGATTTTACCATTAATGCGATGTCCATGGATTTGGATGGTAAGATTTACGATTATTTTAATGGCGAAGAAGATTTAAAGAACCAACAGGTTACTTTTGTTGGCTTGGCTGAAAATAGGATACGTGAAGATTATTTGCGTATAATGCGTTATTTTAGGTTCTCTGCATACTATGCTAAGAATGTATCTGATGAGATTATTGAGATAATTAAAAATAACAAAGATGGTATTGGTCAGCTTTCGGTTGAGCGCGTTTGGGATGAATTGAAAAAGATTTTGAAATTTCCATATATTTTAGAGTCTATGGAAAAGGCTAATATTCTTAAAATTATATTACCTGATGTAAAATATAAGGATCTAAATTTTAATAATAGCTATTTAGAAAACCTTTCAGCTCTTTTAATTAAGAATAAATTTACTGAAATTAATGAGCTAGCGAAAAGGCTTAAAATTTCAAATAAGGACAAGAAATTCCTAGAGCTACAAGTTACAAATTCTAAGCTACAGATATTTGATAAAGTTGTTGTTTATAAATTAGGGCGCAAGATGGCACAGAGTCATTTTAACATTAAATATATTTTAGGCGATTCAGCTGAGCTTATTGATGTATCTAATATACCAGAAATACCTGCCCTGCCCGTTAATGGTAATGATTTACTTGAACGTGGTATACAAGGCAAACAAATAGGTGACGTACTTACCGAAATGGACAAAGCCTATATAAAAAGCGATTTTTCTTTAAGTAAAAAGGAGCTATTAGATAGTTTATATAAATGATCTCTACCGAACAAATAGATGAGGCTAAAGAAAATGTTTATGAGTTCGTTGACGCTTTATTTGTAGATGAAGCTAATGAACCTTTTTTATCTGACAGCGATAGAAATCATATAAATGTTACTGAGCCTGATTCATATAAATATAGGCAGGTGTTGGGGACATCTAGTGCTATATTTGGAGGTCTTATATCCAGTTTAAAAAGATGCTCTACAACTGAAGAAATGCGTGATGCTATAGTATCTAAAAAAGCATCTTCCATCTGGAATGCAGATAATAAGAAAAAAGAAGGGAGTGGCATTATTTCAGCTGGGGTTTCGTTGTTTAACATAGCCTTGATAGAGCGGCTAGAGAACGACTTAGATCTTGAACCTACACCAACACCTACATTAGACCAAGCTTATACTTATTCAGCTGTGAAGGAACTTATTGCAGAAGAATCTAAAGGAAAGTGAGATAGACCATCTTAGATGGAAGTATCTAACACCAGGAAGCCGGCAAAGTCTGAAAAGCCTAACTGATCTTTGATAGATTGGTAACTTTTAGCTACAATTTGCTTGTTAGCATTAGTGCAAATATCTTCATCTAAACCTAAAGCTTCAGTTTCATAATTAGCTAAAGTTTCCATACCATAGTTTTGCGAAATAATATCACGCTTAACATATAATAGGTGTTTAAACTGGTTACTGTCCTGAGTTTCAAGGAAGTTACATTTTTGTTCAATTAAGCTGGCTTTAGATTGCTCCGTAAATGCCATTAATTGTTCTGAATCAAATACATAGCCTAGGTTTTCATTATTAACCGTTTCTAGCATTTTAAATGCATATTTTACGATTTCATGCGTTTTCTTGCCACATTGGCTGGCATATTTTTCACCCGTTAATTTTGCAGATTCTTGAATGTTTCTATATTCAGATTCTGTCATTTCTTCTTTTGCGAATGAATTGAATTTTTGTAGGTAGTAATCGAAGGCATCTATATTGCCTGATTTATGCATACAGAATTGCTCTAACGTGCGTGCGCCATTGGCGATTTTTAATTTACGCGCAAGGTCTTGGATAATCACATCATTTTCTGTTGCAATTGAATTTGACGCAAAGAATAGCGTCATTACTGAAATTGTTATGTACTTAAAAAACTTTATCATTTTATACTCCGCCCTTAAGGGTTTGTTCTAATTTTCAATAAAGTTTTATTGAAAATTAGGCTCGCCCGCTTCGCGGCGCAAGAAAAGCAAAAGCTCTTCTTGATAGGAATCACTAAATGACTTACGTAATTTAGTGATTCCTATACTGAGCAAGGATTATAACACAAATTAATCACTGTAACAAGAAGGATACTTCCCAACAGTTAATATATGGTTAATAAAATGAAGAAATTTTAAATATAATGTCATTGCGAGCGTAGCGAAGCAGTCCATCAACAGATCCTTCCAAGTACATATATCTCTTGATGGATCGCCACGTCGGCTGCACCTCCTCGCGATTACGCTTATAGCGTCAGAAATTAGCGGCTTTTATTAGACTTTTTGAGAAATCTGACTTAGGAGATTTGAATAAGTCTGCCGTTTTGGCTTTTTCGATAAGTTTACCTTGTTTTAAAACGATAATTTCATGTGCGATAGATTTTATAACGCGCATATCATGCGTTATAAATATGTAGGATACGCCTAAATCTTTCTGCAAATCTTTAAGTAGTGCCAATATTTCGTTTTGCGTGGTAACATCTAGTGCAGAAGTGGGTTCATCTAGAATAATTACCTTTGCGCCGGAAACTAATGCGCGCGCTAATGCTACTCGCTGCCTTTGGCCACCTGAAAACTCATGTGGATAGCGGTATAGGGAGTCTTCGGCTAAGTTTACTCTTTTTAAGATATCTTTAACGCGCTTTAGCGACTCTTCTTCATCTAGCTTTAAAGATTCTAAGCCTTCAGATATAATATCGATAACTTTCATACGCGGTGAAAGTGCTGAATAAGGATCTTGAAATACCATTCTAACATCCGACTTGGTAATAACTTCACCGCCAACTAGCGCGCGGAAGCCAGATATTAAGTTTAATATTCTGAATGCAATTGTAGTTTTGCCTGAGCCACTTTCGCCTACAATGCCTAGGGTAAAACCTTCCTTTAAATTAAAGGATATTTTTTCTAGCGCATTTTTATATTTAGTTACTTGCCCGAAGAAGTTTTTCTTTAGCGGATAACTTACTGAAATATCTTTAACTTTCAGTGCAGACTTGGCTTTATCTTTAGTTTTTACAGGACGCGTTTGAAGTAAAGCGGATTTAATTAAGTTCTTGGTATAATCTTGCTTAGGCTTTTCAAAAATTGTTTTAGCAGTTCCTTGTTCAATAATTTTACCCTTACACATTACAGCAACATTATCGGCTATATTCTTTACCAAGTTAAGGTCGTGAGAGATAAAAACTATCGAAATACCAAGACGGTCTTTTAAGTCTTGTAGAAGTTTAATTATTTCTAGCTGAACTGTTGCATCTAGTGCAGTCGTTGGCTCATCTGCTATTAAAAGCTTAGGGTTATTTGCGATAGCCATTGCTATCATTATACGCTGGCGCTGACCGCCTGAAAGCTGATGAGGGTAGTCATTTAGCCTGTCACGCAAAGTTTCTAACTCTACAGCATCTAGAAGCTCTAATACGCGTGCTTTTAAGGCGCTTTTTGAAATTGTAGGGTTATGGATTTTTATAACCTCGGCAATCTGCTTACCCACTTTGTGTAGCGGGTTAAGTGCGGTCATAGGCTCTTGGAATATCATTGAAATATCGTTGCCATTAACCTTTTCAAACTGCTTTTTTGTAAATTTATGGATTTGATTATCTTCAAATAAAATTTCAGATTCATCCGATAATTCTAAATTTGGAGCAAGTAACCCCATGCATGATAATGCCGTTAAAGATTTACCAGAACCACTTTCACCAACAATTCCAAAGATTTTACTTTTGCCAACTTTGAATGAGATATTATCAACTAAGGTTTTATCTCCTGCCTTTATGGTTAGATTATTTATTAGGCATAAGGGTTTAGGCATAAGGCATAAGTGAACTTAAGCAGCATTTTTAATTTTCTTTAAAAGGCTGTTTCTTATAGTTGTTAAAATTTTCTGTATCTCGATAATTAAATCAGCTGATTTTTTATAATTACTTTCGTTTAAGAAACCTAAGTCTAATGACAGTACGTATTGAGTTTCTAATTCAGCTAGCGAGCCATAGGCGATAGATAAAAAATTTATATAATCCTTTGTAGACCTTCTGTTATATCCTTCTGCTATATTTGAAGGTATTGAAACTGAGGCTCTTCTCATTTGGTTAGTAAGACCAAACTTCTCGCTTTCGGGAAAAGATGCTGTAAAATTGTACGTTAGCTTAACTAACTCCCTAGCTTTTTGCCAGACTATTAAGTCTTTATATGTATTTATAGCTCCCACTTATGCCTATTCTCTTAAGCCTTATGCCTAAATTAGTTTCTTCTAAGTCTATTTCTTTCTCTAACAGATCTGTTTTTAAAGCGGAAAGTATCTGAAGATAATGATGGGTTAATTTCGGTATCAATAAGTTGCATATTGATAATTTGCCCTGCGCCATCAACTCTTGTAATTCTTGATAATTCAATACCACGAGCTTCGCGTGTAAACTGAAGAACTAACTTCTGGTTTGAATAATCAGCGGCCTTACCTCTACCCGTTACTGCAATTGCATAAGTGCTTTCATCTTTATAAAAGCCTAAAATTGTAGCTAATGAACGGAAGTCTGTAGTGCCTTCTAGTAACGTATCAATTGGTGTATCAGGCTTATTTACGTATGTAGTTTGATCTAAGGCTTTATCGTGAAGTACAACGTCATCACCAACGATAACCATTGAAACTTCCTTAGGAACTAAATAGTCCCAACGTACTTTACCTGGCTTTTCAAAAGATATTTTACCTTGAGAAACTAAACCTCTACCAGCTGAAACTTGGAAGAATTTAGCTTGCAATGTACGAATACCATTTAAATAATTTTCGATTTCATCAATTTCCTTATCATACTTAGATGAGTCAAAATTATTGCTCATTTGAGGTAAATTATTTGAATTAAGTGCATTAAACCAAAGGTCTTTTTCTGCTAAGAATTGATTCTCACTTAAGCCTGCCCATGAAGTTGACACAACAGGACTTGCTAAAATAATTGCTGATAATGCTATAAGTAGGTATTTTTTCATAATTTTCACTATTGTTAATTACTTACACTCATTTTGGCAAGAATTTCCTTTGTTTAAGTGCCAAATTAGGATTACGGCTTAGGCTTTTATTTCGTTTTCTAGAAAATGTTTTCCGGAAAACGAAATACTTTTTTACTATATATAACAATAGACTAGATCTTTTCAGCCTTGCACTTAGATTCCGCCACCTTTATTGTCATCCGGATTCCAAGCTGAAGCCGTTTCTTCAATATTAGACTCCATAGTTTTAAGCTTAGATTGAAGCTGATGAACCTCTTTAATTAGCTTATCAATAGACTTCTGACGCGGATCTGCCTTAAGGTCTGTAGGAGTGCCATAGGCGGTAAAGTCGTCATTATCTTTCTTGGTTTTCTTAATCTCACGCGCGGGAATGCCTACCATAGTTGCCTTTGCAGGAACATCGGTAATAACCACCGCGTTTGAGCCTATGCGAGCATCTTCACCCACAGTTATAGGCCCTAGAATTTTTGCACCAGCACCAACAATACTACAGCATTCTAATGTTGGATGGCGTTTACCTTTTTCAATTGATACGCCACCAAGTGTTACGCCATGATAAATAGTGACATCGTTACCAATTTCAGCCGTTTCACCAATTACCACACCAGCTCCATGGTCAATAAATAAGCGATTACCAATAGTTGCCCCAGGGTGAATTTCAATGTTTGTTATTAAACGTGCAAATTGAGAAATAAAACGTGCAATAAATGTTAAACGCCACTTCCAGAATATATTTGCCACTCTATATAATGCTAGCGCATGTAAGCCAGGGTAAGTAATTAAAATTTCGGCATAAGATTTGGCTGAAGGGTCACGCTGCTTGTAACTATCCAGAGTCTTTTTTAGATTTTGGAATGGCTTTTTGATTGAAACCCACAATTTATTTATAAAATTCATATAGTTAGCTGTTATGATGTTTACATACTAGGTAAGTGTCTGCTATAATATTGCATCTTTATATTTTGCAAGACAAAACATTAAGAAACCAATTAATGGTCTTCTCTAATTTATAATGTTGTTACATTATAAATTAGATACAACTGCTACGCAGTGCAAAATAAGCTCAAGCTTATTTTGATAGTAAACTCCATTTACACTAAATTATTAGTGTAAACGAAATTTACTATAAAAACTTATGCCTGAAGTAATTATTAACGGCCCAGACGGGCGCCTAGAAGGACGATATCATCACGTTGAGGATAAGCACGCGCCAGTTGCGCTAGTGTTACACCCTCACCCTAAGCACGGTGGTACAATGAATAATAAGGTTTGTTATAACCTTTATAAAAGCTTTGTTGATCAAGGCTTTTCTACGTTACGTTTTAATTTCCGTGGCGTTGGTAAGTCTCAAGGTGAATTTGATAATGGTGAAGGTGAATTGGCAGATGCTACAGCGGCAATGGACTGGTTACAGCAGTATAATCGCGATGCGATTACTTTCTGGGTTGCAGGTTTTAGTTTTGGCGCTTGGATTGCATTACAGTTATTAATGAGACGCCCTGAAATTGAGCGCTTCATTACTGTTTCTCCACCTGCTGGCATGTATAATTTTGGATTCTTATCACCATGCCCTCGTGATGGTTATATTATTCAAGGCAATCGTGATTCGATTGTTGAAGAGCCTAAGGTTGCAAAGCTTGTTGAAGAGCTTAATAGCCAACAAAAGGTTAAAGTTGATTACTCAATGATTGATGGTGCTGACCATTTCTTCCGCGACCATATGGACGAGCTAGTAACTGATGTGAATCAGTTTGTTGGTGAACATATTGGCGCTATTATGGAGCGTGGTGTTATTCGCCCCGATAGACGTCGTAGACAAATGAAGAAACGTAAGAAAAAGGAAGTTTAGTCAATGAACAAGGATTTCTACAGGATTAAGCGTTTACCGCCTTATGTATTTGCTGAAGTTAACAAGCTAAAGGAAGAAGAGCGCGCGAAGGGGAAGGATATTATCGACTTCGGGATGGGCAATCCTGATTCACCTACACCGCCGCATATTGTAGAAAAATTACGTGAAACTGTACTTAATCCGAAAACTCATGGTTATTCAGTTAGCCAAGGTATTCCGGGTTTGCAGAACGCAATGGCGGGCTATTATGAGCGTCGCTTTAATGTTTCACTTAATCCGCGTACGCAAGTTGTTGCAACAATGGGCTCAAAGGAAGGTTTAGCTAATTTAGCTACCGCTATTACCAAGCCGGGGGATACAATATTAGTGCCGAACCCATCTTATCCTATACATCCGTTTGGATTTATAATTGCTGAGGCTTCAGTTAAATATATTCCAAAAGATTTCGATGCTGAAGATCATGAGCAAGATTTTATTGGAAAGTTAAAACGTGCAATTGCGGACAGTCAGCCTAAGCCAACTTGCTTGGTGCTTAACTATCCGTGTAACCCTACTGCGGAATGTGTTTCATTAGATTTCTACCGAGAAGTTGTGGAGATTTGTAAACGCGAAGAGATTATCATTATATCTGACCTTGCTTACTGCGAAATTTATTTTGATGAAGAGAATCCACCGCCATCTATACTGCAAGTACCTGATGCTATGGATATTGCGGTGGAGTTTACTACGCTTTCTAAAACATATTCAATGGCTGGGTGGCGCGTTGGTTTTGCATGCGGTAACGAGCAGTTAATTCACGCTTTAAAACGTATTAAATCTTACCTTGATTATGGTGGATTTACACCAATTCAAGTTGCGGCTTGCGAAGCTTTAAATGGCGACCAATCTTGCGTTGAAGAAGTGCGCGCACTTTATAAAGCTAGACGTGATATTTTATGTGACGGCCTAAATGACATTGGCTGGAAAGTTGAAAAACCTTCTGCATCTATGTTTGCATGGGCGCGTTTGCCTGAAAGATTCCGCGAGATGGGATCAGTTGAATTTTCTAAAATGTTACTTAGAGAGGCTGAAGTTGCCGTTTCCCCAGGAGCTGGCTTTGGTTCTTATGGCGATGAGTTCGTGCGTATTTCTTTAATTGAGAACGAACAACGCATCCGCCAAGCATTAAGAAATCTAAAAGAGTTTTTTAAGACACACTGATTCTAATTTAATATACAGAATTGGATGCATTGCATTGTGCATATTCCTTGTGGAGCACCATGACGGCAAGCCGAGCCACATTCATTAAATGTTCCGTCGATTGCTTCACATTCTTCTTTTCCTATTCCTAAGCACTCACTGTGCTTTTCATCAAATTTTCCGCCTATTTCTTGGCATTCACTGCCACTATCAACGCCTGAAGTATGCTCATCCCAAAAGCATGAGCTTAAGCTCAATAATAAAATCACCGAAAATATTGATAATAACTTATTCATTAGTTTAGTTTGCAGAATGGAACGCATTGTTTCGTGCATGGCTGGTTTGGTGTATGTCTACAGGCTGAACCGCAAGACTTATATTCACCTTCAAGTGCCTCACACTCTTCTTGATTTATATCTTCACATTCATTGAATTCTGCTAAAAACACACCACCAAGTTCTTCACATTCAGAAACAGATGCAGCCTCTTGTTCAAAGTTACTATAGCTAACGCAAGATACTAAAATTAATAAAAGTGATAATGGTAATACTCTAATCATAAGGCTAATTTTGTAAGGAAGGCTTCTTTACCTTCACTAATTAATAACTCAAAGTTATCACAGATCTTTTCCAAGAGCAAGTTCACATCGGCAAGCTCATCTTCTGTAAAGCGCCCTAGAACATGCTTATTTACCTTAGATTTATTACCGGGGTGTGAAATACCTAATCTTAAGCGATGGTAATTATTGCCAACATGAGCATCTAATGACTTTAAGCCGTTGTGCCCGCCATGGCCACCACCTTGTTTGATTTTCACCTTATTAAGTTCAAGGTCTAAATCATCGTGAATAGCAAAAGTTTGATCTAGTGGGATTTTGAAGAAATTAGCTAGCTCCGCGCCAGCAATGCCACTTCGATTCATGAAGGTAGAGGGTTTTTGAAAGTAAACTTTTCTACCCTCTATATTAGCCGTATAATAAGTTGAATGAAACTTATCCTTCTCACTATCTTCAATGCCATACTTATCAACTAAGGCATCTATAAGCATAAAGCCAATATTGTGCCGAGTACGTTCATATTCTGAAC
Organism: Rickettsiales bacterium; assembly: GCA_020630095.1. Lineage (GTDB taxonomy): Bacteria > Pseudomonadota > Alphaproteobacteria > Rickettsiales > UBA8987 > JAHDCD01. Next base: position 59,791 of record JAHDCD010000003.1, read on the forward strand.
CGATATTTCCCAATCCTATGAATAACATGAGGGTAAAAGGGCAAAAGGGTAAAAGGGTAAAAGTAACTTTTAAGCTTTTGAGCTTTACCCTTTTCTACCTTACCTTGTCATTTTCTTCCAAAGGCTTTTAAGCTTTGTAGCCTCTTCCTCTGAAGGAGGTTTGATATCTATCTCGTAATTATCGTTATTATTGTCATTTTTATTTGACTGAGCAGGCTTTTTCTTCGCTGGTCTGCCTTTTTTAGCAGCTGGCTTTTTAGCCTTTTCTTCGTTAGAAGGCTCATCCTTCGAGTTACCCTTAGGTGCTGTAGGTTTCTTAGCACGCGGGGCACGCTTAGGCTTTTCAGCTTTAGCTTCCTCCTCAGAATCAGATTTCTTAACTTCTTCAACCTTCTTCTTAGCTGGTCTACCAAGCTTTTTAGGAGCTGGCTTAGTTTCCGCCTGCTCTTCCTCGTTAGAATCTACTTCATTGTTATCTGTATCTTCTAAGGCTTTATCGTCTTTATCATAGCTTTTCTTTTTACGAACTCTGCGAACTGAAATTGAAGCGTAAGTGCCTGAAATTTCAGAAGAACCTTGAATTGAAATTCTAACATCGTTAGTTTCTTCTATTTCAGCGATTTCTTCACGCATTTTGTTTAGTAAGAAATATGAGAACTCAATAGATGTTGTAACACGAACTGTTGCAGCTTCATATTTAGATACCCTACCTTCAATGTCGCGTAGTACCATCCAGCCAGAAGTTTGGTAAGTTGGTAAGTAACCAGTACCATGACAGTGCGGACATTGTTGCGTTGTATTTTCAACTAACGAAGATGATAGGCGCTGACGGCTCATTTCTAATAAGCCGAATTGTGAAATTCTACCTACTTGAACGCGGGCTCTATCTTTACGCATTGCGTTACGCATTGCTTTTTCAACTTCACGGCGGTTTTTAAAGTCGCGCATATCAATAAAGTCTACCACAACTAAACCTGCAAGGTCACGCAAGCGCACTTGACGTGCCACTTCTTGTACCGCTTCTAGATTAGTTTTTAACGCCGTACCTTCAATTGAACGTTCAGATGTTGAACGGCCAGAGTTAACGTCAATCGCTACTAAAGCTTCTGTTTGGGCAATAACAATTGCACCACCAGATTTAAGCTTAGCTTCGTTATAGTATAAATCTTTTAGCTGTTTATCTACGTTATATTCACGGAAAATAGGAGTGCGTGAATCATGTAGTTTAGCCTTTTTAGCGTCCTTAGCGGACATTGTTTTAAGGAATTTTTGAGCCTTCTCAAATGCCTCTTCGCCTGAAACTACTACTTCTGAAATATCATCAGAGTAAAGGTCGCGCAATGAGCGTTTAATTATTTCACCTTCTTCATTAATAAGTGCTGGAGCTTCGCTTTCAACTGTACGTTTAACGATTTCTTTCCATTGCTTATTTAGATTTTTGTAATCTGCTTCAACGTCTTTATTATCCTGTGTTGTACCTGCTGTACGGATAATTAATGAAGAACCTGATTTTAATTTGAAGCCTTTTAATAGACCGCGTAAACGTTTTCTATCATCGTAATTACTAATTCTACGAGAAACACCACCTTGCTTAGATGAGTTAGGCATAAATACAGTGTAACGACCTGGAAGCGTTATAAATGTAGTCATTGAAGCGCATTTATTACCACGCTCCTCTTTTACAGCCTGAACTAAAACTACAGCATCCTTCTTTAGAACTTCTTGGATTTTGTAGTTCTTTAAAAGTTGATTAGCCGATTTAGGCTTTTCATCCGGCTTAGCTTCTTCGGCCTTATCTTCCGTTATTTTTACTAGATTTTCATCTGGCGTGTATTCAACGCCCTCATCTTCAGCGAATGCCATTGCAAGCTTTTCAGCTGCTTTGAGTTCATCAATTTCCTCTTTGCTTAAACCTTCGTAAGGATTAACCTCAGCTTCTGCTTCAGCTTCTGCTTCAGCTTCAGCCTCCTCATTTTCAGCATCATCAGGTTTATCTTCAGCTTCTTCGCGTGCGTTAGCTTCCTCTTCTTCGCGTTTGTAAGCATCTACGATTTTCTTTTTATCACCAGCGGGGATATTGAAATAATCAAAATGGATTTCAGCGAATGGTAAGAAGCCCTGCTTATTACCGCCATACTCAACGAATGCTGCTTGAAGTGATGGCTCAATACGAGTTACTTTTGCTAAGTAAATATTGCCTTTAATTGGTTTTGAAGATTCATGCTCGTGGTCATATTCTTCTAGTCTGTTGTTTTGTACTAATGCTACGCGCGTTTCATGATTGTGAGACGCGTCGATAAAGATTCTATCAGTCATTGATATCTCCTAACCCACACTTGTCATCCCCCGACTTGATCGGGGGATCTCATAACGATATCTCGAAAAAGATTCCCGCTTTCGCGGGAATGACAAAACATAGGTTTGTTTTGTTATAGTTTATGTTATGCTCGTGTTCTGATGCAGAATCTATCCGCGGCGAGAGAAATAATTATATTAATTTTATTATGTTTTTCTCAAGTCCTATTCTGGGTCAGGACGAGCTGTTTCGTTACCCACTGCTTATGCAGTCCTTATATGAATATAGTTTAATTATCCTAAGTAAAGTCTTTTACCGCTTGGGCTATATTATCTTGGCGCATGAAATGCTCACCAATTAGAAAGCCGTAAATATCTGCCTCATTATATGAATCTATAATCTCGCGATTAGAAACGCCGCTTTCGCAAATGATTAATTTTTTATCTTTTGGAAATTCTTTTGTGAAAGAATTTCTATCTCGCTCGCTACGCGGAGCAAAATTGGTGGCTTCGGCACCGCTTTTGATAATATTTTCTTGTGAAAATATTATATCTGATGGGATTTTCTCTAACAGCCGTATTGATGTCATGGGATCTATTTCCATAGTTTTTAAGTTACGATTGTTGATGCCTAGCAATGGCGAACTCATAACATCTAGCGCACGTTTTAGTTCTATTTCATCATGCACTTCAACTAAAACATCTAAATTCAACGCATGTGCTGTGGCCTCTAGGCTAACCGCCTGTTCATCCGTTAAGCATGCCATGATTAGTAAAATAGCATCTGCGCCGATAGCACGCGCTTGCGTAACTTGGTAGTCATCTACAATGAAATCTTTGCGGATAATTGGTAAATTACAGGCTCTTCTAGCTAATTGAATATTCTCGTTTCTTCCTTGGAAATATTTTTGATCCGTTAATACAGAAAGGCAAGTTGCACCACCCTCTTCATAGCTCAAAGCAATTTCTGATACGTTAAAATCTTCGCGTATTAAGCCTTTTGATGGGCTAGCTTTTTTGCATTCCGCAATTATTGCATTTTGCTTATTTGCAACCTTAGCTTGTAGTGCCTTGGTAAAACCTCTAACAGGGTTAGCTTTTTCGGCAAGCTTTTCTACTATAGACAAATGCATGAATTGCCTATCTACTTCAACTTGCTCTAGTTTATCCGCTACTATTTTATCTAATATTGACAAATTACCTCAGTACACTTATAGGTTGAGTATGCTTAACTTTGCAATCGCGGTATCGCTAATTGCTTTGAGTCCAGTTCTACTTATTATCTACTTAAGTTTCAAGCTTACAAACAAGAAAGGATAATTGACATGCATGCGCTTTGCAATATAAGTGCGTGCATGACTAATAATACATATGATTTAGTGGTAATTGGCGGTGGTCCAGCAGGTTATGTTGGTGCAATAAAAGCGGCTCAACTTGGAATGAAAGTTGCGTGCGTTGAAAAGCGCGGTTCTCTTGGTGGAACGTGCTTGAATGTAGGTTGTATCCCATCTAAGGCCTTATTACATTCATCTGAGTTATTTGAGCAAGCTAAGCATGGCGAGGCTCATGGTATTTGCGGTACTATTAAGCTTGATTGGGATAAAATGCGCGGTCGTAAGGACGAAGTTGTTAAAACTTTAACGCAAGGTATTGAAGGTTTATTCAAGAAAAATAAGGTAGATTATATTATCGGTCACGGCATTGTGATGGGTAAAGGTGAAGTTGCAGTTAAGAAAGAAAAAGGTGCGCCTGAATCTCTTAAAACTAAGAATATTATGATAGCAACGGGTTCATCTGTTATTGATTTACCTAATGTTGAAATTGATGAAGAGCGTATCGTTTCATCTACTGGCGCGTTAGAACTTAAAGAAGTTCCTAAAAAGCTTACTGTTATTGGTGGTGGCGTTATTGGGCTTGAGCTTGGCTCTGTTTACCGCAGATTAGGTGCTGAGGTTGAAGTTATTGAATTCCTTGATGGTATTATTCCAGGGAATGATAAGGACGTTAGAAAACAATTCCAGAAGATACTTGAGAAGCAAGGTATTACGTTCAAATTATCTACTAAAGTTACTGGCGCTGCCGTTAAAGGTAAGCAAGTTGAGATTGTTACCGAGGATGCGAAAGGTGGTAACGAGCAGAAATCTAAGAGCGATGTTGTATTAGTTGCTATCGGTAGAAAGCCAAATACGCACAATCTTGGACTTTCTGAAGCTAAGATTGAAATGACTGAGCGTGGCAGAATCAAAGTTGATACTCACTTCCGTACGAATGTTGAAGGTGTTTATGCAGTTGGTGACGTTATTGACGGCCCTATGCTTGCACATAAGGCTGAGGAAGATGCAGTAGCAGCGGTTGAAATTATGGCGGGGCAAGCTGGTCATGTTGATTATGACTTAGTACCTGCAGTTATTTATACGCATCCTGAAGTGGCAACTATCGGTAAAACTGAAGATGCCTTAAAAGAAGCTGGCGCAGCTTACAAGGTTGGTAAATTCCCGTTCATGGCAAACTCACGCGCGCGCACAATGGGCGAAAGCGATGGTTTTGTTAAGTTACTAGCTGATAAAAATACTGATGAAGTACTTGGCGTTCACATTATTGGGCCACAAGCTGGTACAATTATTGCGGAAGCAGCAACGGCTATGACATATAAGGCGGCATCTGAAGATATTGCACGTATTTGCCATTCTCACCCAGACCTTAACGAGGCGGTTAAAGAAGCGGCTAATATAACAGCCTTCGGCAAGCCAATTAACATGTAGGTTAGCAGAACTAGCGGATTAGCAGAACTGGCAGAACTAGCTTTAAGAGTTATCTCTGTTTACTTTACCTATGAAGGCGTTAAGTAACTTGACAACTTCTTCTGATAATTTAAAGAGCCCTGAATGATTTTGAGTTTCAATTAAATTTACTCTGTGTGCAATTAACAGTTGAGTTTGCAACTCGTATAATGAACCTCTAGCAATAATTAGGAATTTAAGAAGGTCTTTATATCCTGACCTTCCCTTTCCTTCTGCAATATTTGAAGGAACTGATAAGGAACATCTTACTATCTGATCTTTAAAGCTGTATTCACCTTTTGGAAAATTTTTACATTCGAGATAAACTTGTTCACTTAAATCTACAGCCTTTTTCCAAACAATTAAATCTTTGTACAATACAATTTTACTCATCTAAATTGCTAGTTCTGCTATTACTGCCAGATCTGCTAGTTCTGCTATAACTCCACTATATTCTTTTTGTATTTCTTTGGTCTTTCCAAAGGTTTAGATTCATTAAATACACAGGTTACGTATTCACCATTACGAAGCGTATATTGGCTAGCAACCCTTTCAACAACTATATAATCACCTTCAACGCGGTAATTAACTATGGTTTCTACGCCATCATAGCCGATATCATATATAGCGGGAATTTCAGCATTCCTATCCGCAAATTGCATGTAAGTAAATGTGCCATCATCAAAGATTTTAGATGGAGCGTTAAACTTATGCCCTGAAAGAGTATAATTATAGTTTAACTTATTTCTCTGATTCTGCTCTAAGAAGCCAATTTCTTCCTGCGCGGTATCGCCAAAATTTACAATTCCTGCATCAACAGATGTTCCACCAATTATTGCGCCATCAGATGTATCTACGTATCTAAAGTCGATAGCTAATGATATCTCTTCATCTCGGATACCCTCAGCTTCTTCAGCGTATAATTCAAACAAGTATGTACGCTTGTTTGTTATAATGGTCATGTTTGTGGTAGCATCCCTATCAACGGGCTTTAGGAATATTTTATTAACTGCAGGAACAATACTCCAACCAGTTGAATCCCCCATTAAAATGTTTGTTATAGATTCATTCTTTTCAAAGTTAATTGCAGACTGATATCTGTAATGACCTGTAAAAATATACACTTCTTTGGGACGATATACGAAAAAGCGAATACGCGGATCTGCTGGGTCTGACTGAGGATATTGAATTGCCAACGCACCTTCTGCGCCTAACAAAAGAAATATAATAAATATTTTAACTAAAAGTCTCATTTATAGTATTTTTAACTTATGATTAATTACCGCCGGCTATTTGCTTAACTTCATACTTGGTAACCTTAAATTCAAATGGCACAAACCTTTTAATAGATTCATCGTACTTAATATCTGTAGCTATATAATCTATTGTAGCGCGGTATCTAACTGTCACTTTTTTAGTTTGTGAAATTTCAATAGCATCGAAATCCATGTAAGCGGTGTAAGCTCTTTTTTGCACCTCTTCATATTCATAGCTAGTTGATGCGGCTTCAATTGCAATATCTAAAATAGATTTATCCTCATAGATATTATTATCGATTAACTGATATGAATACGGAACTATTTCAATCTCGCGCTTTATCTTTGTACGATATTTAAGCTTATAACTATTAGGATTGCGGACATCTATTAGCTCATCATATTTGACCAAAATGTCGTCAGAAGTATAATCTTCTATCATTTTTCTATTGGTCTTTAATAGTTCAAAATTACGCTTATGATTATACTCTTCAAAGGCCTTAATGAATAATTTTAAGTATGCGCCATGAACCGAATAGTTTGCAGCAAGGTCGTTATCCGTTGAGTCTGTTAATGACTCAATAGAAGGGCTGAACTTTACAGAGTCTTCAATATCAACGTAAACAAACATTGTTTTATTTAAGTCTGCAACAGACTTAAATGCCAAGTTACCAACTATTAACATGCATATAATTGATATAATCGCGAAGAGCATTAAATATGAACGCTCCGAGGTTATACTTGTATATATGTCTGAATAGAACTCGTTAACATCTCTAAAATAATTGCCAGACTCTATATCCTCAGCGATTTCATCATAAAACTCTTTTTGCTCGCGCTCTTCTTCGGTTAGATGAGCATACTCATCTAATATCCGTTTTTCCTCCTTTCTTTTCTTTGAAAAAAACAAACTTATAAACCTAGTCTAATACGAATTGGGCAGTTGGCCTCTGTACCAGTTGTATCTTCATTGATAACGTACTGAACTAAGTTACCCGCTTCATCAGTTAAGCATAGCTCGTTAGTAACTGGAGAAGGTTCACCTATGCCATCTTTGATTTCTCTGTAACCACCTTGGATAACACGAACTGAACCAGAAAGCGGTAAGCCATCATCAATTTTATCATCTACGAATTGTGATTCAAAACCTGAAAGGCCATCGCCCCACGTGCCGTCATCTGAAATGTAAGTTTCGTTCTCTTCTTGGAATGAAGCTGCAACACCTAAGCCGTAATAGTTTCTTTTACGCTCAGAGAAAATTGTAAGACCACCTCTATCAAGTACTGTCGGTAATACTGAATTGATTGATGATGCATCGCCTACTAATTCAGATTGGTATAGGTGTAAAAATGTTTGCGAAGCTTCACCTTCTAGGTGAACATCACCTTCTAGAACTCCGTCGCCGTCGCCGTTTTTAACTTCGTTAATGCCATCCCATGATGTTTCGCCGAAATAGCGCGTTGCACGCGGTGTATCACCTGGTAAGCCGTTATATTTTGAACGGAATGCCGAGATAGCGATATCAAGATCTTTTAATTGTGTTATTTGCTTTTGTAAGCGACCTTGTTGTATTAAAGATTGTCCGTAAAGAACACCTGTAACTATTAGGCCGATTAGAACTAATACTATTGATAATTCTACTAAAGTAAAACCTGCTTGGTTTTCCTTTTGATTTAATTTGATTTGTGTTTTCATGTCTATTTTATTATTTTGGTAAAGTATAAATGTAAACACTAAAAGAGATAATGTTCACAGGAATTATAAAAGGCTTAGGCACAGTTAAAGAAATTGAGAACTATGATGGCGGAATTCGCATGGTTATTGCATCGCCATTTAGCTTTGTACCAAACGATATTGGTGCATCTATAGCATGCAATGGCGCATGTATGACAGTAGTTAAATATGATGGCGGTGATTTTAAGATAGATATATCTAATGAATCGCTTGATAAGACAACAATTAGCGCATGGGTTATAGGCGATAAAATTAATCTTGAACGTGCAACAAAGGTTGGCGATGAACTTGGTGGACATATCGTTACAGGGCATGTAGATGCTACGGCAACCTTGGCTGAAGTTGAGGAATTATCTGATAATAAAAAGCTTACGTTTGAGGTTGATAATTATCATAAAAAATTTGTAGCTAAGAAAGGCTCTGTTACGCTTAATGGCGTTTCGTTAACAGTTAATGAAGTTGATGATAATAGATTTAGCGTAAACCTTGTACCACATACTTTACAAGAAACTAACTTAGGAAATTTAGCTGTTAGTGATAGAATTAACTTTGAAATTGATATTCTAGCGCGCTACGTTGAGCGTTTACAGACTGCTTAGTTTAAGTACGGTGTATGTTTTATTTCTTCTAACCTTCTACCAAACGTGACTTCATCAATTTTAGGGCTGAAACCTAATAAGTTTCTTTTAGCGTTAAATTAATTAGATAAGCCGTTAAAGGGTGATTTTCCTTCCTCCTCGGCTACTAATGAAGGCCTTTGTGCAGGTAGTGAATCTTTATAAACCTTGGTACTAGCTAATAAAGCATCAATATTATCTGCTATATGACTTATTACCTCACCAATATCATAGGCATGCATTACCTCTTTAACATGATCATATAGGTCATCCGGATACTCAAATTCCATATCTCCAAAGCTTTCATTTGACAGCCTATATTTATAAAATTGAAAACTCCCATTCTCTTCTCTTTTTTCTATAGAAAAGCGGAATTCATTCTCGCCTTTATCCGATATCTCAAATACCCCCCCTTTAACACTTGGTTTTTTTCCGTATGTGAATGTTTCCATTTCTGCATGCACTATTTGATAACCATACTCTGCAGCATAACTGGTAATAAAGTCTGGGCATTCAATCTTCTCTTTTGATACTGATCCATGACTTTTATTAAGAGCAGTCATCTTTTTCTTATATTGAGGAGTTTCGCGCAACATCTCATCAGGCTTTGCGACATCATATATATTGTATAAAAAATCCTTTAACCCAGAATCATGAGTACTATCTACAACCATTGCCAAAAATTGCTTTTTATCTCGTGATGAGCAAATTTCACCATCTGTACCTAAAAGCTTAAACTTCGGCATATTTCTAAGGTCTGAATCGGGAATTATTCTTATATTATAATCAGTATTAGCACCCATATTAAAATTAAAATTAATCTCTGCAACCAAAAGGCCAACTCTGCCTATTTGCTCTGTAGTAACGCTAACCTGCAAATCTGCTACACCTAATAACATTGCCACAGCTTCTAAATCTGGCGGACATTGAATAGCTTCTGTTTGAATTTTAGACATATTTGCATTTTAACTAAGTAGTGTTAAGGAAAAGTTAAGATGAGCAATTTACCTAATTTAAGTTTAGAAAATTCGTACCAAGGTTTAGTTATTGGCGTAGATGAGGTGGGGCGCGGGTGCATTGCAGGGCCTGTAGTTGCCGCCGCCGTTATTCTTGATAGGGATAATATTCCAGTTGGTATTAATGATTCAAAGAAATTATCCGCTAAAAAGCGCGAGGCTATTTATGAACAGATAGTAAGTGATCATCAGTTCGGTGTTGGCTTAGTTGAAGTGCCTATTATTGATAATATAAACATTCTTCAAGGCGCTAAGCTTGCTATGGTTAAAGCGATAGAAGAGCTTGGCATACAAGGGCAAGCATCTGTGTTAATTGATGGAAACCAGTACCTTCATACTCAATATGATGAAGAAACTGTGGTTAAAGGCGACTCTAAAAGCCTATCAATTGCGGCGGCATCTATTGTGGCAAAAGTGTATCGTGATAGGTTAATGGCTAAGCTTGCGATAGATTATCCGCATTATGATTGGGAAAATAATGCTGGCTATGGGACTAAAAAACATTTGCAAGGGATAGAGCTTCATGGCATTAATGAGCATCACAGGCGCAGCTTTGCCCCTATTAAGAATTATGTACTCGCCGCTTAAATTACAAGATTTTCAGCCCGCAACGGATGGGCTTGCGAAGGTTATTAAGAATTTAGAAGGTAAGAATAATAAGATTTACTTCAAGCTGATGTTTGATTGGCACATGATTGTTGGCGATAATTTAGCCAAAGCATGCTCACCGGTTAAACTTACAGGTGGTAAAAAGGAAAACATATTATACTTAATAGCCAAGCCAGAAGATGTTACGCAAGTTTCATTTGCGAGAGATATAATAATTGAAAAAATATCTTTCCATTTTGGATTTAAGGCTGTTAATAAAATTAAAATTTTACAAAATATTGATGACTAAAAAAACTATAAATCTAATTGGCGTATTCTTTGTTCTATCTGTTATGGCATTCGTATCTATTTACGATGTTAATGCTCAGGTAGGCTATAATTCAGATAATTCTGAGATTACTAAGGATATTAATTCTGAGCCGATTGCCGTTGAGAAAGAAATGTTCATAACTTATGGCAATCCTAATGCATCTGTTGTTGTTGATGAGTATGCGTCACTTTCATGTGGTCACTGTAAAAAGTTTTACGATGAAGTGTTTGTTGAACTAAAAGAAAAGTACATTGATACTGGTAGAATTAAATTCAACTATCATCATTTCCCATTAAACTTACCAGCTTTTAGAGCCGCACAAATGGTTGAGTGCGAAGAAAGCATGAGCAAGAAACAAGCTTATAAGCGGACTTTGTTTAAGACTCAGAAAGACTGGGCATATTCTAAAAGTGAAGATGAGTTACGTGGTAAGTTAGGTACCATTGCTAAAATTGGTGGAATGGATTTAGCTAAGTTAAATGCGTGCTTTGATAACAAGCAATTAGAAGAGGCAATTTTAACTAAGCAACAATCTTTAAATAAAGATAAAGGCATTACATCTACGCCGACTATATTCATCAATGGCGCACCTTATAAAGGTAAGAAAGAGCTTGATGAGATTGTTATTGAAATTGAAAAATTGATCTAGGTTAAATGTCTGATTTAGATAATAAAATTAAACAATATGAAGAACGCGAAGCTGAGAAGTTAAAATCTCAAAAAAAGCGCAATAAATATATCGAGTTTATATCTGGTTTGATAGTCGGTATAGTTTTAAGTTATTTTAGCTCGAAATTATTTAACGATGGCTCAAATTTAACTTTATTTCTTATAGTAGGTAGTCTATTAGGTATGCTGATTGGATTTTATAACGTCAGCAAGTTACAAAGAGAATAAATGGCTAACCCATTACAACAGTTTGAGATTAAGAAATTAGTACCTATCGAAGCGTTTGGCTTTGATATTAGTATTACTAATTCAACCCTATGGATGTTTATCGCCATTGCGTTTACAACTGGCTTTTTGCTACTTGGCTCTCGTAAGAAAGAATTAGTACCTGGGAAAACACAATCGCTTGTAGAAGTGATTTACAATTTCATTGCTGGTACGTTTAAAGATAATATCTCACATGGTGGTGAGAAATATTTCCCATTCATATTTACTATTTTCATGTTCGTGCTTGCATGTAACTTAATGGGTATGGTGCCGTTCAGCTTTACGGTTACTTCTCATGTTGCGGTTACGTTTGCGGTAGCGCTTACATTAATATTAATGGTAATTGTTATTGGTATTGTTAAGCAAGGTGGCGGATTCTTTAGACTATTCTTACCGCCTGATATCCCTTGGGCTATTAAGCCGATTATCATTATGGCTGAGGTTGCCTCATTCTTATCGCGTCCGATTAGTTTATCTGTGCGTTTAGCGGCAAACATGACAGCGGGCCACGTATTATTAAAAGTACTAGCAGGTTTTATAACTCCTATGGGTTATATTGGCGGTATTTTACCAATTTTATTTGTAACATTCATGACAGGATTTGAGTTCTTAATTGCTATCCTGCATGCGTATATCTTTACTCTTCTTACATGCATCTACTTAAATGATGCGTTAGAGGGGCATTAATCGCGAGCTTGTTTTTAACGTTTGGGAACGGACGAGCGGTTTCAGCATGAGAAGGCTATAAAAATATAAACTTTTTAAATACAAACGAACTAAAAAATAAAATGGAATTAGAAGCTTTAAAATATGTAGGTGTTGGTCTTTTAGCTATCGCGATGATGGGCGCTGCAATTGGTGTAGGTAACGTATTCAACGGTGTTACTCAAGGTATCTCTAGAAACCCTTCAGCGGGTAAACAAATTCAAGCAGCTGGTATTATCGGTGCTGGTCTTGCGGAAGCTCTAGGTATCTTAGCATTCGTAGTAATGCTTTTAATCTTATTCGTGTAAGGTTAAAACTTAGTTCTGGGCATTGGCTTTGCTAGTGCCCAATCTTAGTTTTAATTAGACTTAAAATGCCTCAGTTAGATTTTGCTACATATTTTTCTCAGATTTTCTGGTTAGCAGTTGGTTTTACAATTTTATACATTGTAATGGCTCGCTACGCTATTCCACAAATTTCATCTACTATTGAAGGGCGTGCTGAGCGCATTAATGCAGATGTTACAGCGGCTAAAAACATTAAGCTTGAAGCCGACGAATTAGGCGATCTTAATTTACGTAATCTAGAAATGGCTAAAGGTAATGCGCGTGATGTTATTACAGCCGAAAAAGCGAAAGCTGATGATATTGCAAAGCAGGCGTTAGATGCTTTAGAAAAGGATATTGCGGTTAAGAATAAAACGGCAAGCACCTCAATTGAAAAAGCTAAAAATGCAGCCGTTAAAAAAGTTGAAGCAGAGGCTGAAAAGCTTGCTAATGAGATTTTTGCAAAGGTTACATCTACTAGCGGTAAAAAAGTTAAGGAGGCGAAGGCAGCATAATGGCTAAATCTACTACAGGCACACACGAAGGTGGTTTTATTGATCATATGATGGCTCACCCTGAACCTTATTGGGTTGCGTTAGCTTTCGTATTATTTATTGCATTTGCATTATGGAAAGTTGTACCCGGTTTAAAGGCTGGCTTACAAGGATATGCTGATGAGATTAAAAAGAATTTGGATGAAGCTGAAGCGTTAAAGAATGAAGCTAATCAAGTTCTTCAATCTGCTAAAGCGGAGTATTCTAATGCTGAGAATCAAGCTAAAGAAATTATAAAAGGTGCAAAATCTCAAGCCAAAGAAATGGCTAAGAATGCAGAAAAAGAGCTATCTAATTCAGTTGCCAAGCGTGAAGAGCAAGCAGTTGCTCGTATTGCACAGCTTGAAGCAGAAGCAGAGCGTGAAATTACTGATATCATGAGTAAGAAAGCGTTAGAGCTTGCTGAGCAAAAACTAGTTAAGGAATTAACTGCCGCTCAAAAAACTGCCTTTAATAAAGAAGCTATTGAGTCTTTAAAGGCTGCATAGTTTTTTATATTTATTGTAATACTATTGATTTTTTAATCGGATGTACTAGCAGTTAATTAAATATATACCGCTATGATAATCTTCAAAAATAAATATGTACAATTTGGTTTAAGTGCTTACATAGCGTTTGTGTTTATTCAATCTTTATTCTTTAAATTTTCTGGCGCACCAGAATCTATAAATATATTCCAAATAATTGAAAACTGGAGTGGTATAAGCGTATTTGAACCTTATGGAAGGTTCGGTGTTGGTATTGCTGAGTTAATAGCATCTATTTTATTATTCCTACCAGGTAAGAGATTTTTAGGCGCATTACTTGCTCTTGGTATTATTTCTGGAGCGATATTCTTCCACTTATTTACACCACTTGGCATTGACCCGACTAATGATGGTGGAGTATTATTTGGTATGGCAGTTGGTGTATTTATTGCATCTGCTATTTTAGTTGCTACAAACAGGAATTGATATTTATTATAATTCATGCATTGCATGAATTATACACATTGCTACGCAATGCAAAATAAGCTCAAGCTTATTTTGTTAGCAACTTAGTTTAGCTTTTAGGAGGCTAAACTAAGTAACTAATATGCGAAATAACATTGGTAAATTAATAGATTCTCTAAAGTACGAGATTAGACAGATAAGTGACTTATTAGAAGTTTTGTCTGAGGTTAATTATAGTTACTCACTGAAAGAGCTTTCTCCCATCTCTAGTCATGTACGTCATGTGATTGGCTTTATTGATACTCTTTGTAATTCTTATGAATCTGGCGTTATTGATTACGATAACCGCCCGCGCGGTACGGATATTGAGATTAATAAGAATGCCGCACTTCTGCAATGCAGTATGCTACTGCCTAAGCTTGATAGAATTGAAAATGATGGAACTGATTATAAATTAAAAGTAATTGAAGCTATTGATGCTGACTCTTCACCAATTGTATCTTCCACTCTAGAGCGAGAACTGATGTTCTTAATTTCACACACTACGCATCATTCGGGCATTATTGGTATAATGTGTAGAGTTATGGATATTGAAACGCCTGCTAACTTTGGTAAGGCTCAATCTACTGTTAATTACGAAAATACTATAAATGGCTGATGATTCATATTTAGATGATTATTTAGTGGAATCTTTAGATGAGATTTGCTCTCCTAAGCATCAAAAATTATTATCATTAGATAAATTAGAAATCCCTAGCAATGTACCTGATGAGTATCTGCCAGTTTATGAGGCGCTTAAAGAAGGACATAATATTTTGCTTAGTGGTGCCGCCGGAACGGGAAAGTCGACATTCTTAAAATACTTCAAGGCGAATAAGAAAAAGCTAAATATTATTGTAGTTGCACCCACAGGGATTGCCGCGCTTAATGTTGGTGGGCAAACAGTTCATTCATTCTTTTATCTTAAACCATCGGTACAAAATAGCACTAATATGCCTTCATATTCTAGGAAGGGATTTGATAAGATAGATTTAATTATAATAGATGAGATATCTATGGTGCGCGCTGATATTATTGACGCGATAGATAAAATTATGCGCAAGAATGGGCGTTCGTCTAGTTTTCCTTTTGGTGGTACAAAAATGCTATTTATTGGTGACCTATATCAACTACCGCCCGTGGTTAGTAATAGTGAATCTGAGTTTTATAACGAGCTTTATGATACGCCGTTTTTCTTTTCGTCTGGAGCGTATAAGGATTCAAATTTTAAGAAAATTGAGCTTACGAAGATATATCGACAAAATGATAAGCGATTTATTAACATGCTTAACAGAGTTAGAATTGGCGATATTGATGAGGATTTAATTGATGATTTAAATACCCGTATTTTTACAAAAGATAATATTGAGAAAGTGCGTGAGTTGAGCCCGATGATTTTAACTGCACGAACCGCTACGGCAGATAGAATTAACAATAAATCTATTGATGCGCTTAAGACTGAATTAAAAGAATTTAATGGGGTTATTAAGGGCGACTTTAATGTTTCTGAGGATAAATTACCTGCGCCTATTAATTTAAAAATCAAAGAGGGTGCAAAGGTGATGTTTGTAAAAAATGACACCAATAAACGTTGGGTTAATGGTACTATTGGCAGAGTTGTTGGCTTTGAAGGAAGCTATATTAAAGTTAAAATAAAAGATGAAATTGAGCACGTTGAGAAGGCAAGTTGGGAGCGCTATAAGCATAGCCATACCGCCAAAGAGAATATGTGGAAGCAGAAAGTTATCGGTAGTTACACACAGTATCCTTTAATGCTCGCATGGGCAAATACTATTCATAAGTGCCAAGGTAGAACGCTAGATTCTGTATTTATTGACCTTGAAGGTGGTGCGTTTGCATCTGGCCAGCTTTATGTTGCTTTAAGCCGTTGTAAAACATTTGATAATTTATATTTAAAATTTCCAGTTCGCCTTGCCGATATTAGGGTAGATAGAACCGTAATGGAATTCATGGATGAAGTTTAGCTATTGTTGTTTGAATATAGCAACAACTTCAACATCTTCATTCTTACTGTGAATAGACTCTGTAATCTCATTAAGTCGATTGTTGATTATCTCCTTGTCTTGAAGGTTAGTATTATAAACTAATTTAATTTGATAATTCTCGCCCTCTACTAGTACATTAGAAATATTATCTATCGTTTCGGTAGATTCACCACTAAAGAACTCGTCATCAATATCTACATTTACAGTGTTAACTTTAGTCACTGGAATAATTATTTTTTCTTTACCAGATACTATGATTCTTGTGTCTGGAACAGAGTAACCATCCTCTATCGATTTCTTATCAATTTGAAGGGCAAGGTTGGGGTAAGCGCAGTCAATCTCAAACTCGCCATTCATATACGTTCGAGTTATCTCGTTTTCCTTTTGGAAAATTGCTACGTTTGCTAAACCAAGTTCTTGCTCTTGTTGAATCTTATCATTGTTTTCATCTGCAAATATTACGCCATGAGCTTCAATGCATGAATCGGCAACCATATTAACATCCGCGCCGTAAACCGTTAACTGTTGGTTCTGCGACTTAACTGGCTTTATCTTTAGCTCTAGCGATATTCCCTCATTATCATCAATATCTAACTGTGCTTTTTGCTTAGCTAGGCTAACAGCTTCTTCAAGCTGGTTAAGGAACTCAATTCTATCAAGGTTAACATTACCACTATTGGCGATATCAAGGTCGATCTTTAGGGAGTATGTATCATCTTTATTTTGAGCCAAATCTACGTTGCTACCATTAAGGGCAATTAAAGGTCTGTCCGGCAGTTCAATTATATCATTATTAGCCAGCTGATTTTCAGTATCCATATCTAACTGATCATTATAATTAGTCATTAAATCGGCTGATATTTTGGGAGTTGTAGCAAATAACTTCTTGCGGATATCTGGCTTAATTTGATAGCTATATTCAATCTCTAGCTCTTCGCCTATTGCAAGCTCGCCAGAGTTTTTGAAGTCAAATAATTGCTTATCCGTTGAGCCATTGAATTTAGAATTTAATGTAAATTCATTTGTGGAATTTTTAGTGAATTTAGGCTCTGCAGTAATTTTATAAGTATCCGAATGAGCTAAATTATTATTTATTTTACCGAATGCAGTTGCCATATCTTCAATTACAGATATTTCACCTAGCGGTGTATTACCGGTATTCATAATTGAAACTTTAGTAGTAATTTCATACTCATTAGTTTCTTTATTTTCATTCGTTATTTTTGAAGTTTTGGCAATATCTATCGATGGATTAACTGGTATAAAATCCATGTTTACAACATTACTAGAAACCTGAACTTGCTTTTCACCCTCTGACGTAAATACCGCATCCGAAGCGAATGGCAGTTTGTTCAGATCTGGATAGAATGTAATGCCAACCTTTATTTCAGCATTCTCAGATACTTTTAATTTTGAATCGTTTGCAAAGATTTGGGTCTGGTCAACGCCATTAAATAATGGGTTTAGTTTTATATCTACATTATTTGTTGAAGGTGCGAAATTCACTGCGAACTGATTATAATTATCTATTTTTTTAGATTCTTTTAATTCGCCGAAAATTGAAGCTAAATCTTCTTCAATTGAAAGATTATTCAACAACGTATTACCGGTATTCTTAACAAGATAAGTTATATTAATATCAAATGTACCATCCTCATTATCGCTTGGTATAGAGTAGCTTTTAGCTATTGTAGAATTAGATATAAACGGAATATTTAATGAAGCTAAGTTAGGTGAAATTGCCTCAACATCACTATTAGCAATGCCGTTATATTCTATATCTGAACTTATATTAGGCTGGATAGCAAACTTCCCTTTAGGGTTAGGAAAGAAATCAATTGAGTATGAAATTTCAAACTTTTCGCCTGCCATTAATGGCTTTTCCGAGCTTAGTGCCAATAGATTAGCATCTGTATCTCCATTGTAGCTGTTATTAATTATCACCTTCTCGTTATTACTTGTAGGAGACTGCACAATTGTATAACTGCCTTGAACCATTTTCATTAAGCTTACATGGCTACCAAAAGCTTCTTTTAAGCTGTTAGTAATTTGCGTGTCGTATAGTGCCACGTTACCTGTGTTTTCACCCTTCATTTTCACGTTGAAACTGAAAGTTGCATCTGCATTATCTTTTACTTCACTGATATTTTGTACCAACGTAATTTCAGGCTGGTATGGCAGTTCAATATCTGTTGCTATGTTCTCATTAGGAATGCCATTACCATCTTGCTCATCAGGGTCTAAGCCGGCAGTTGAAATATCAGATATATAATCTTTACGTTCAGCCTGTTTATTTACGGATGCCAGAATAACCGCATTTGATGCAAATGGTTGATTCTTAATTTCAGGGATAAACTTAACCTTATATGAAAGCTCTACAGATTCATCTATGTGAAGTAATGAGTTTTCTTGAGAGGCTATAAGGTTGTTATTTGCTAAGCCATTAAATTCTGGATTAGCATTAAATTTGTTTTTTGAATTAGTTAAAATTGTTGGTGCAGAAATAATCGTATATTCACTTGGGTTCTTAAGTTCATCTTTTTTAACTAATCTGCCTAATACGTTGGCAATGTCATGCTCTATAGTAAGGTTGTGTAATGGTGTAGTACCATAGTTTTTAGCAAGTACTGCAAACTCGGCTGTAAATGTACCATCTTTATTATCAGTTATATCTTCAACATTAAGTGAAGCACCAATTATTGGTTTTAACTCAATATCAAGCGAAACTGATGCAGATTCTTTATTAGTTACCTCATTGCCATAAGATGCGCTTGTTTTTACATTTGAAACATATGGAATTTTAGAACTTTCTGGGAAAATACGCACCGTATATTCCGCAATAATAGACTCTCCCACCGGTAAGTATGCGCCATCCGCCTTAGCTAGAATTTCATTGTCGCTCTTACCATTATAACCTTGGTTAGGCTTCATGTTGTGGGTATTAAATGACTTCAACTTAGGTGCAGATGAAATGCTGTATTCATTGAAGTTATCGACATTATTTTTATTTTCCTCAAACTTACCAAATAAATCTTTTAAGTTTTCAGTAATTTTAAGATCGTATAAATTAACGTTACCTTCATTGGTTGCTACATATCTGTATGTAATATCAAACGTACCATTATTATTATCAAAAACTTTAGCGATTTGCTTTTCAATGTTAACTTGCGGATTTGTTTTTAATTTAATGAATGATGTAAATTCAGTTTCTGGGAATATCTCATCGTCCGCGGTTCCGTCCTGGCTATAGTCTCCTGATGCGATAACTAGATTTTCGTATGGAGCGCGCTCAAGCGCTGGCATGAATACTACATTAAAACGTAGCTCAATCTTTTCTGATGGAGCAAGTGCGCCACCCGACTCTACATTTAAAAGCTTATTGTTTGTGTCGCCATTATATTGTTTATTTAATCTAAAACGCTTTTTGGCATTAGCCTTAAATATCGGCCCTGAAGTGATAGTATATTCGCCGACATTTTTAATATCGCCCAGTACACGCTTATGTGAGCCATAGGCATCTGTTAAGTCATCAATAACATCAAGGTCGTAAACTGTTGCTGTGCCTTCGTTATTTACGCGTACTAAATATGTTACTGTAAATGTACCATTGCCGTTATCTACCGGTTCAGATGCAAAGTTTTCTACACGTAGTTTACCGCCTTCATTTGGCGTAGCTTTTTCGCTAGCATCTTGAGCCATAGCGGGTAGAGTTGTTATGATAATTAGTATTGCAAAGAGCCTTTTTAACATAGATTGTACCTATATTTAGTGGTTGGTTTTCTAGAATATCCTGATTCCACTAAATATCAAGAAAGTTAAAAAAAGGTTAATTTATTGATATATTTCACTTTTTATGTTTCCGATAATATTAGATATTAAAAAAGTTAAAATTGCCGTTTTGGGTAACGGCCCAGCGACCAAAAGACGCATGGAACTACTTGAAGATGCTGGAGATATCTACCAAAAGATTACTAGCCCTAACTTTGATGGCTTTGATGTAGCTTTTATTGCTGATTATTCGGATGAAGAATCTGAGAAATATTATAAACTAGCAAAAAGAGCTGGCTGCTTAGTGAATGTTGAAGATAAAATTGCATTCTGCGATTTTCATGTACCTGCAATAGTTAGGCGTGGAGATTTATTATTAACAGTTTCTACTGGAGGTAAAAGCCCTGGTATGGCACGTGCGGTGCGTAAAAAAATATCTGAAGATTTTGGTGAGGAATGGGGTGAGCGCTTAGAAAGAGTTGCCCGTAAAAGACTAAAATGGAAGGCACAAGGCTTAGGCTTTGAGAAGCTTTCTAAATTATCTAAAGCAATGTTTAATGCAAAAGGATGGTTTAAGAAATAATGTCTTTTCTAATTTACAAGAATATTGTCTTGTAAATTAGAATTTACTATAATGCTTAAGACTCCTAAATATTGGAAAAAGAAAGGGCTAATTGCACTCTTGCTACTGCCCTTCTCTATTATCTATTTTATACTGCATAAATTTGAAGTTTTTATGCGCATATTATTAGAAACTGACGTTTCTTCACAGTTTGGTGGTAACAGGATTTGCGTGGGCAATTTTACTGTTGGCGGAAGTGGTAAAACTCCTGTAGTTGATTACTTAGCAGAAGAATATGACAACTCCGTTATTATTACTAAAGGCTACGGCGGAAGCAATAAGCAAGCTACAGTAATATATAACGAAAATGACACCTCAATCTATGGTGATGAGGCGTGTATGTTATCACAAAACCATAACGTAATAGTAGGTAAAGATAGGTATGATTGCACCCTGCTTGCGATAAAAATGGGCTACTCGAATTTTATATATGATGATGGGCTGCATGACCCTAGGATTCATTATCATAAAACTATAGAGGTACTTGATGATGAATATAAATATGGCAATGGTTTTTTACTACCTGCAGGGCCGTTGCGCATGATTCCGTTTAAGGTTGATGAACAGATAATTATCGGTAAGACTCATAAATTTAGACCTGATTATAACAGCATTGATAAAACTAAAAAGTACATAGCATTCGCTGGCATTGGTAGACCCGATAAATTCTTTAAAATGCTAGAAAATGATGGTTACATGTTAACCGATAAAATTGAATTTGCCGATCATTATAAATATACTAAAGCCTGTATTGAGCGTTTAAAAAAATTAGCCCAAGATAAGGCATCTATTTTAATTACAACTGAAAAGGATTGGGTTAAGATACGAGATAACGAAGTAAAATTTACCCCTATTAAGCTTGAAAAAAATTAGCCACATATTTGAATATGGATTAACTCTGTTTTTCTATTATTTATTCCGTCTTTTAGGGCTGAAATTATCGCGCGTAATTGCGATATTTATATGTAAAAATATCGGCCCATTAATGGGTGTTCATAAAAAAGCGGTTAGGCAGATATCTGAAAGGCTTGGCGTTGATAATGCCGATGAAATAGCTAGAAAAGTTTGGATTAACCTTGGGCATTCTATAGCTGAATTTGTACATTTAGATAAATTTACACAAGATAATATAATCTTTGATAACTTAGATGTTTGGCATGAAGCTAAAGCCTCTGGCAAGCCTGTAGTTTTTATTACAGCGCATATTGCTAATTGGGAAATTCCGTTGCGAGCCGGCTTTGTAAATAACTTTAATATTGCGGGGTTATACAAGCCAGCAAGTAATCCTTACTTTAATAAATTCACGCAAAAAGTGCGTGAAAACGTTTGCTACAAATATATACCTAAAGGACGTGAAGGTATGCGCACATTACTAAAAGAACTAAAAGGTAATGGATTTGTTGGCTTTTTAATCGATCAGCATGTTGGTGATGGTGAGCCGATAGAATTCTTAGGAAGAGAAGCTAAAACGTCGCTAACTCCAGCTGAGCTGGCGATAAAATATAATGCGCTAATTGTACCCTGCAGAACAATTAGGAATTTTGATGATAATTCTATTAAAATGATTTCTGAACCGCCAATAGATATAGAAGGCAAAGATGCCGTTCAAATTACTAAAGAAATTAGCGGAATCTATGAAAAATGGATTTTAGATACTCCTGAGCAATGGTTTTGGTTGCATAATCGTTGGAGGTAAAAAGCTCAAAAGGTAAAAAAGGGTAAAAGCTTTTGATCTTTTAACCTTTTAACCTTATTCCCTTAAATTATGGTTGGTAAGATACTTGTTGTAGATGATGTAGAGAGAAACGTTAAGTTGCTTGAGGCTAAGCTTGCCTCTGACTACTACACAGTTTACACCGCATATTCTGGCGAAGAAGCTATATCTAGCGCAAAAGAACACAACCCCGATGTTATTTTACTTGATGTTATGATGCCGGGGCTTGATGGCTTTGAAACTTGTCGTAGGTTAAAGGCAGATGCTGATACAATGCTAATTCCCGTTATAATGGTAACGGCACTTTCTGAACAGTCGGATAGGGTACAAGGCTTAGAAGCCGGCGCATTTGACTTTATTACAAAGCCAATTGATGAAACTCATTTAACGGCACGTGTACGTTCGCTTATTCGTTTAAAATTAATGATGGAAGAGCTTATTCAGCGCGATGTTACCGCTGAAAAACTTGGCTTGCCGAGTAGGTTAAACTTCGACTTCAATGAAAAATTAAATGGGAATATTTTAGTTATAGATGATGATGCCGTTCAAAATAAGAATATAGCGCAAAAACTAACTGAAGCTGGCAATGTAATTACTCAAGGTGATATTGATGTAGATTATAAAATTGAAGCTGAAGGAATGTATGACTTAGCGCTGGTATCTACCGGCTTATTTGACGTAGATGGCTTGCGATTAGCAATGAATTTACGCAATCAAGTAACTTCAGCACGTATGCCAATTATTATAATTGTTGATGAGGATGAGAAAGCACTTTTAGTGCGCGCAATAGATTTAGGTTTAGATGATTATATTATCTCTCCAATTGATTATTCGGAGCTTGTGGCGCGTGTACAGACTCAATTAAAGCATAAGAAATACAACGATTTACTGCGTGATTCTTATATGCAGACTGTATCGGCATCTATTATTGATAAGTTAACTGGTTTATACAATAGACGCTATTTTGAAGAGCATTTTGAATCATTAATAAATGCCGCAAAAGATAAGAAGCAAGAGCTTGCCGTTATGCTTATGGATATTGATAATTTTAAGCAGATTAACGACAAAGACGGCTGGGGACATCAAGTTGGCGATGAAATATTACAGCAAATTGCAAAACCCTTACAGGATGCCGTAAGATCTACTGAGATTGCCGCACGCTTAGGCGGCGACGAGTTTGTTTTAGTGCTACCATTTACCTCAGCTAAAAATGCTAAAGTTGTAGGTGAGCGCGTTCGATTTATTGTTGAAAATACTCACTTTAAAATTTCAGGGGAACCTGGACACGCCAATGTTACTATATCTATTGGTATTGCAGGTTTAAAGAGTGATGCTGACATGCCAAAGAGTATATTAGAGCGTGCAGATCATGCGCTATACTCGGCCAAGAAACAGGGTCGTAATTACGTTTTTGTTAATGAGTAATTATAGTTATTAACAATAGAAGATTGGAAGATGCTAGAAGCGAAGCCTAGCATCTTCTGTCATTGCGAGGAGGAGTGAAACGACGACGAAGCAATCTAGGAGTGGGGTGTAACCGATCCTTTTTAAGCTTTTATAGTTTATAGTTATTTCTAAATTACGTCATTAATACGATGTAATTTAGAAATACTTGCTTCGCTCGTTCCTGGATCGCCGCGCTCCTTTAAGTCGCTCGCGATGACGGCGAGCTAATGAAAATCAAGTTAATTAGGTATAAAAAAAGCGGCTCATAGGCCGCTTTTTTATTTTTATATAGAAGTTATTAGCCTTCTAACTGAAGATTACCAGCAGATTTCTTGCCTCTTTCTTCTACGATGTCGTAGCTTAATTTCTGGCCATCATCTAAGTCTGAAAGACCAGATGCGTTTAATGCCGAAATGTGTACGAATACGTCTTGACCACCTTCATCAGGTTGGATAAAGCCGAAGCCTTTAGTTGGGTTGAACCATTTAACTGTTCCTGTTGCCATAATTATATCTCCTTATGTTATTGTTATATTAAATTAATTTATGCTTTAACCTTAAAGAACGGGTTAACTTTAGAGTATCGGTATAATTAATTTTAGGAAAATTTAAGAATAGCGTCGGTATCTAAGGTAGTCTTGTTGTTAAAACAGTTTCACTATCAACTAGAAATTATAAATGGCAACAAAAAAAGCCCCTTAGTAAATTAAGGAGCTTTTTGTTATAACTTAATTCTAAACTTAAGCTGATGCAGTAGCCGCAGAATCGCCTTCAGTTGGGTCAACTAGCATGTAGCCTCTACCCCATAAAGTTTCGATATAGTTATCACCACCAGCAGCTTCTTGGATTTTCTTACGTAGTTTACAAATAAATACGTCGATAATTTTAAGCTCAGGCTCGTCAATGCCACCATAAAGATGGTTAAGGAATGTTTCCTTTTTAATTGGATGCCCTTTACGAAGAGCTAATAATTCAAGAATAGAATACTCCTTATTAGTTAAGTGAATTTCACGATTTTTAACAAGAACGCTACGTTTTTGCATATCAATTTGAACATCGCCAATTTCAATAGCAGAATCTGCATGCCCTTTAGACCTACGCACGATAGCCTTAATACGCTCAATAATTTCGTTATGAGAGAATGGCTTAGTTACGTAATCATCTGCGCCTACTGAAAGACCTTTAATTTTGTCTTCCGTGTTAGTTAGGCCAGAAAGAATTAATACTGGAGTTTTAATATTGTTAGCACGGAATTTACGAAGAACCTCGAAGCCGTTAATATCTGGTAACATCATATCTAAGATAATAATGTCGTAATCATATATGCGCCCTAGTTCAAAGCCATCTTCACCTAGTGCTACTGTGTCGCAAACAATACCTTCACTTGCTACCGCCAGTTCAATTGAACGTGCAGTGTTTACATCATCTTCAATTAATAATACTCGCATTTTACTTTTCCTTTTTCCTCTACTTGAGGGTTACAGTGTCATCCCCTACTCGATCGGGGATCTCGGGAAGCTCCTCTAGGGAGATTCCCGCCTTCGCGGGAATGACAAAAACTAATTATTATAACTGGAAGGTTAATTCCGTTAACTTGTATGAATCCTAATTAACATTAGTTAACAAAAGGTTAACAAAATCAAGAAAAAGTTAATTTTTTAACCTTTATTAACAAAAAGGTTAATATTACCTCTACAGAAAACACCTTCCGACTGGCATTTAAATAACTATTAAAAACTTATGCTTATAAGAGGTAAAAGTTTAAAAGATATTTCAAAGAAAGTTGCAAATTTTGAAAGAGGTACAGTTCAACCAAAAGAAAAGAAGGGCTCTGCCAAATTATGAGCAGGTGTTCATACATGGGGCTCGTGGAAAGAGGTTTATACGCAATATGGCATAATACCCGAATATGAAGAAGTATATGTTGCCTCATATTGGGATGAAGAGTTGCAAGAATTCGTACCTATATATGATCTAGTTGAAATAGAACATGTAACAGAAGTTACTATTGAATTTGTTGATGTAAGCCTTATGCCATCATCTTTTGAGTATGAAATTGATGGAGCTGATAAACCAGTTTCTGGAATTGGTCCTGGAAGCGAAACTGTTACAATCACGGGGAATGTAGCAACTTCCATATGGGTTAGGTGCAAAAGTTATGGGAACGCCCTAGATATTCTAGCTTATGCCTATTGAGAAAATCTATGGATGCGAAGGGCTAATTTCATAATTTTGAATAGATAATTTATACACATTCTCTATAGCTAGATACCACATTTCTAAATTTAAAAATGATGTAACTAAGGCAAAAGCTCCTGTAAAAAACAATGCCCCTGCGTTAACCCAAATCGCCCATAAGAAGAACAACCTAAAACCTTTTCCAGCAATTATTAAATATAGATTAGGTAGCTGTATTGATAGATGCATCAAGTAATGCAGAAATAGCGGATATTTTAAATCTGGATTAATAAATATCACTATAGCTTTTATACATAAAAAGTAAATTAGCGGCAGAATTATATTGAAGAATATAAATAGTTCTCTTTTTTTATTCTTTGTTAGCACTTGGCTATAAATACCTATTCAAGTTTTAGTTTGTAAAGAATTAACTTTTTAAGTGTTCTTGGATGGCGAAGAGGTCTTTGTCGCCGCGGCCACAAAGGTTAGCGATAATTATATTATCTTTAGGCATTTTGCCAGCTTCACGGATTAAGTAACCAATAGCGTGAGAAGGTTCAAGCGCAGGGATTATACCTTCCGTTCGGGCTAGAGTTTTAACAGCGTTTAATGCTTCATCATCGGTTGCAGACTCGTATGAAACGCGGCCGATATCATTTAAATATGAATGTTCAGGGCCAATACCGGGGTAATCTAGGCCGGCAGAGATTGAGTGAGTTGGTGTTACCTGCCCCGCACTGTCCTGCATAAGATAAGTTTTATTACCATGTAGTACACCAACTGAGCCGTTAGCTATTGATGCGGCATTTTTGTCCGTATCAACCCCCTTACCCGCCGCTTCAACGGCTATCATGTTAACATTATTATCATCTATAAATGGATAGAAAAGACCAAGTGCATTTGAGCCACCGCCGATACAGGCAACTAAAGTATCTGGCAATCTACCTTCTAGCTCTAAAATTTGTTCTTTAGCTTCACGACCAATAACTGATTGGAAATCGCGTACCATCATAGGGAATGGGTGTGGTCCTGCCGCTGTGCCGATTAAATAATAAGTATCGTCAACATTTGCTACCCAGTCGCGCAAGGCTTCATTCATAGCATCTTTTAGCGTGCCTGAACCTGCTGTTACTGGAACAACTTTTGCACCTAAAAGCTCCATACGAAGAAGGTTAGGTTTTTGACGCTCAATATCTTTAGCGCCCATATAGATAACGCATTCTAAGCCAAATAATGCACATACAGTTGCCGTTGCAACACCATGCTGACCTGCGCCAGTTTCAGCGATAATGCGCTTTTTACCCATGCGGTTAGCAAGAAGTATCTGCCCCAAACAATGGTTAATTTTATGTGCGCCAGTATGGTTAAGCTCATCGCGCTTAAAGTAAATTTTTGCGCCACCAATTTTTTCAGTTAAGTTTTTAGCAAAATATAATGGGCTTGGACGACCTGTATAATGCTTATTTAGATTATCCAGCTCTTCGATAAATGAGCTATCTTCTTTAGCGATTAAATATTCATCGCGAACGTTATTAATTAAAGGAATAAGCGTTTCTGCAACATATACTCCGCCGTATTGCCCGAAATGTCCGTTATTATCTGGTTGATTATAATTCATTAGAAAATTAATAGGCTTTTTAAATAAGCCTCTGACCTGTGAGTTATTTCATCTATATATACAATGTGATTATCTTCATCAATGGTATATATTATCCTGTAATCTCCTACTCTTAGTGAATATTTACCCGAAAGTGAAAATTTAAGAGGTTTACCAAAGATTTTGGGATTTTCAGATAGTTTTTTAATAATTGTAAATTTTATTCTTGATTGAACCGAAGAAGAAAGTTTCTTCATTTGAGATTTCATAACCTCTTTTTTAATCTCAATCTTATACATTCCATTCATCTATTGAAACATACTCAGCTTTGCCAGAAATTCTATCCATGTGAGCTTTATCCGCCATTACTGATAAAACGTAATCTTCGTAATCATCAGAATTAATTAGGGCAAGAGTTTTTATAGCGTCTTCAACAGATACACCGCCTTTTTCAGCATAATGAGAAAAGAATTTTTCTTGTTGAGCAGAAAGCTCAATGTTAATATTTACCGCTTCAGTAGACATGTAATTATAATATGGTAAAAGGCATAAAAAGTCAAATTGAATAGAAATCTTCAAATAGCAATTGATGGGCCAGCGGCGAGTGGCAAGGGTACTATTTCACGTAAACTAGCTAAAACACTAGGGCTAAAATATTTGGATACTGGTAAGATATATCGCCTTGTTGGAGTTAAATACTCAGAGTATTGTCATTCCCGCGAAAGCGGGAATCTCCTTACGGAGCTTCCCGAGATCCCCGATCAAGTCGGGGATGACAAGTTAGAGTTAATTAATATTTGTAATAATATCAATTTTGATGAATTTGATAATTACGACCTCTCATCTGAAGGTGTTGGGGCAGCGGCGAGTAAGATATCTGCCATACCAGAAGTGCGCGATGCGTTGAAGGAAAAACAACGTGAATTTGCTACCAATGGCGCGATTCTTGATGGACGCGATATTGGCACGGTTATTCTACCCGAAGCTGATTTTAAATTTTATATAACTGCAGATGTTGAAATACGTGCCCAGAGGCGATTTAAACAGTTGCAAATAGATGATTCATCTGTTACATTGCAGGCCGTTTTGGATAAGCTGAAAGAGCGAGATGAGCGTGATAGCAACCGAAAGGTTGCCGCACTTAAACCGGCGGAAGATGCGATTGTTATCGATACTTCCGAGCTTTCAATTGAAGAAGTTTATTCAACAATGCTACGCATTATTAAAAAGTGATATAGTGATGCGGTGATTTAGTGATATAGTTTATCTTTAATATTGATAAAGCCTATATTACCAACTTCTAAATCACTAAATAACGGATTCCACAATTATAATCCGAACTTATTAACCAACCTAGAACAATGTGGGTTCTAGCAATATATAAATAACATGGCGCAGCCAAGAATAATCCCTGAAATTGAAAATCCATACACTACCGGCGAATCTTTCGCTGATATGATTGATGGTATCGAAATTAGTAACCTAGAGCGTAACACAATTGTTAATGGTCTAGTTGTTGCAGTTAACGATAAAAACGTATTAATCGACTTCGGTTATAAATCTGAAGGTTCAGTTAATACATCTGACTTCCCTGAGCGTGAGCGCAAAGAATTAGAAGTTGGTCAAAATATTGAAGTATATATTGAAGCGCTAGAAGGCTTTAAAGGTGAGGCACAAATTTCTCGCTCAAGAGCTATTCAAGAAAAAGCACGCGGTATATTACAAGATGCACTTAATAACGGCACTACGCTTACTGGTGTTATCAACGAGAAAGTTAAAGGTGGTTACGTTGTTGACCTTGTTGATCTTTCTATGGTTGCTTTCCTACCTGGTTCGCAAGTTGATCTTAAGCCTATTAAAGATGCAACGCACTTAATGCACAAGGAAATGCCTTTCCAAGTAGTTAAAATGGATACTAAACGTGGTAACGTGGTTGTATCTCGTCGCGCTATTTTAGAGGAATCTCGTGCGGAAGAGCGTGAAGAAGCATTAAAGAACATCGAAGCTGGTATGGTATTACAAGGTACAGTTAAGAACTTAACTGATTATGGTGCATTCGTAGATTTAGGTGCTGTAGATGGCTTATTACACGTTACTGACATTTCTTGGAAACGTATTTCTCACCCTTCTGAGGCGTTAAAAGTTGGTCAAGATGTTACTGTTAAAGTTATTAAGTACGAAGAAGAAAACGGCAAAATCTCACTTGGTATGAAGCAAATGGAAGATAGCCCATGGAAATCTGTTGCTGGTAAGTATGTAGTAGGCACTGATTACGATGGTGTTATTACTTCTACAACTGATTATGGTGCGTTTGTTGAGCTTCAAGATGGTATTGAAGGTTTAGTACATCAGTCTGAAATGAGCTGGGTACACAAGAACTTACACCCGTCTAAGATAGCTGCTTCTGGTGATAAAGTACGTGTACGTATTTTAGAAATGGATGTTGAAAATGCACGTTTATCTCTTGGTATGAAACAATGTTACGATAACCCTTGGGAGTCATTCGCTGGTGGTAATAAAGCTAATGATGTTGTTAAAGGTAAAGTAGTTTCAGTTGCTGATTTCGGTTTATTCGTTGGTTTAGAAGGCGGCCTAGAAGGCTTAGTTCATATTAACGATGTAGCTCGTGGTGAAGAAGGTGCAGATGCAATTAAGCAATATTCTGAAGGTCAAGACGTTGAAGTTAAGATTCTATCAATTGATGCTGATAAAGAGCGTATAGCTTTAGGTATTCGTCAGTTAAATGAGTCTACTGCTTCTCAGGCTGAAATGGGTGTTTCAACTGGTGATGTTAGAACGTTTACTGTTTCTACAGTTGATGATAACTTCGTTGAAGTTGAGCTTGATGGTAAAGTTGTTGCTAAGATTTTCCGTAAGGATTTATCTAAGGAACGTTCTGAGCAACGTACTAACCGCTTTGCTGTTGGTGATAAGCTTGATGCAAAAGTTATCGGTTACGATTCTAAAGAGCGCAAGCTTAAAGTTTCTATCCGTCAGCTTGAGATTGATGAAGAGAAGGATGCAATTGCGCAATTCGGTTCAACATCGTCTGGTGCTACTATTGGTGGTATTTTAGGTGCAGCTTTAGAAGAAGCTGGTGCTGATAATAAATCTGATAAGAAGTAATTATCTTTTTATATGACGTCATTGCGAGCAAAGCGAAGCAATCCATCGACAGGTCTTTCTATAAATATAGATTAGTTGATGGATCGCCGCGTCGCTTAAGCTCCTCGCGATGACAAAAAGAAAGGCTGGTGTTATTGCACCAGCCTTTTTTGTACCTTCCTGAATGAATAATTTTATGCCATTATTGAAGTATGATTGATAAAAACTTACTGCGAACATGTCTAAAAAGTTCAAAAAATGCACAAAAATTGGCATTTTTTGAACTTTTTTGAAGTGTTTTTTAACGGATTCATCCTAACCCATATTGAAATATAAGGATTTTTAATGGATACTAGATGAATATATTATTTTTTGAGTAATTTTAGCGATTCTATATTTTGGAATTTTTATCTTGCCGAACGCACCAGAAAAACCGGTTCCCACTTTTTCAGCGCTTACGGCAGTTATAATCCCACAGGAAACGCAACAAATCTTAAGTAACATGTCATTGCGGAGCTTGACTCCGGAATCTGGTGGATGTAACAATGAGATTCTCGCCTACGCGGGAATGACAAAAATTATTTTATGTTAACAACGGATCAAATAATTGAAAGAAATCGCTTAAAGCAATCCGCGCGCAAGTGGCGTATGATTGGTATTTTTACCATCATTTTAGCATTGTTTTTGTTTGTATCAAAATCGGCTGATAATATTTTAGCAGGAACCTCTGCAGGCAAAGAATATATAGCGCGTGTTGAAATTGATGGCTTAATTACCCATGAGCCTGAGAAAATTAAACGCTTAAAGAAATTGGCTGAAAACGAAGATGTTAAGGCTGTGGTTTTATTTATTAATAGCCCCGGTGGAACAACTATGGGCGGTGAAGTTTTGCATAATTCTTTTACTAATATTGCTAAAGAAAAACCATTAGTTGCCGTTATGGGTAACTTAGCAGCATCTGCTGGTTATATGATAGCTTTACCTGCGGAACATATTATCGCACATAAGGCCACTATTACTGGCTCTATTGGTGTGGTTATGGAGCTACCGCAAGTTAAAGGTTTGGCCGATAATTGGGGTATTAAGTTAAATAAGATAGCATCTGGCGGGCAGAAAGGTGAGCCTAGCCCTATGCGAGATATGAGTGCTGATACTGAGAAGGTAATTGAATCTATTATAATGGATTTCCATGATGAGTTTACCAAAATGGTGGCTGAAGGGCGCTCAATGAATCTAATAGAAGTTCAAAAACTTGCCGATGGTAGAGCTTATTCAGCTAAGCAAGCTCTTGATCTTGGCTTAATTGATGCAATTGGTACCGAGCAAGCGGCGACTGATTGGTTAAAGGAGAAAAAGGAACTTGATCATGATGTTGTGGATTACAAACTTGAAGCCAAACGTGGTTTCTTTGGCGAAATGAAATCGATGTTTAATGGCGCAAAGCAATCTTTAGGCTTTTCTAATTCTGGTTTAATGTCAAAAATATCGTTTTAATTATAATAACCACTTGATTCGGTTAGATAAATTCATATCCTAAGGTTTCGAGGTGAAGAAGAATGGTTAATAAATCTGATATAATTGAAAAGGTATACGAAAAGTTTGACGGCTTAACTAAAGATGAAGTTAAGTTAATTGTTAATTCTATCGTTGATGAAATTGCAACTACTATTGAACGCGGTGGTAGAGTTGAGCTTCGTGGCTTCGGTACATTCTCAACACGTACTCGTAAAGCTGGTAAAGCTAGAAACCCTAAAACTGGTGAAGTTATCGAGATTGGGGAAAGAAAAACTATCTATTTCAGAGCTGGTTCTGGCTTGAAAGGTAAATTAAACTCTTAAATGTCCAAAATTAAAATCTGTGGAATTAGCACTGTTGAAGCTGCAAAAGCTTGTATTGATGGCAGAGCGGATTTTATTGGCTTTATATTCTTTGATAAAAGCCCGCGCAATATTACATTAGAGAAGGCGAAAGAGATTGCTAAATTAGACTTTGGTACTGCCAAAAAAGTTGCTGTTACTGTAAACGCTACTGATAATGAATTTGATAATATAGTAGAAGCACTTAACCCTGATTATCTGCAACTTCATGGTGATGAAACTGCATGCAGAATAAAAGATGTTAAGGCTGAATTCTCGTTACCTATTATTAAAGCCCTTCCAGCGAGTCAAATATCTGAGATTAAAGATAATGAATTTGTTGATTATTATTTGATTGATTCCCCGATCAAGTCGGGGAATGACATGGGGGGAATTTATGGCGGTTCAGGTAAAGTTTTTGATTGGGATAAATTAACGGAATATAAGCTTGAAACTCCGTATTTTTTATCTGGTGGGTTGAATATTGATAATATCGATGAAGCGTTGAAGTTAAAACCTTATGCGGTGGATTTATCTTCTGGAGTTGAAAGCGCAAAAGGTATTAAAGATATAGCAAAGATAGAAGGATTATTACCCCATATAAAGCATTGCTCTTGAATCTGCTTTTGCAGTTTTCTGAAGATTTTCTATCTAGCGTTATTACCTGCCATTTAAGCTGTAGGTAGCCAAGTAAAATTCCGATCAAGAATATTTTTTCTGGCTGTAACGCCATATAAGTTGCCGTTATTAACAGCAAAGTATGCAAGCCGTAAAGCATACTTACAATAAACGGGGCTTTAGTACCAAAGGCTATGGCGGTAGATTTTATGCCAATTTCTCTATCGAATTTCTCATCTTGGAAAGCGTAGATAGTATCGTAGGCGATGGTCCAAACAATACAGGCTAAATAAAGAATAATTGGTACTAATGTTAGCTCACCTACTATTGCTGTGTATCCCATTAATGCGCCGAAATTAAAGGTTAACCCTAGGAAAACTTGTGGCGCGCGTATTAGGCGCTTCATGAACGGGTAAGCAATTACTGGAATAACAGATACGAAGCCAAGCTTGATAGTCATCTCGTTTAATTGAAGTAATAGAGCTAATGATATGGCTAATAGAACTATCAGAAAAATTATAGCGCCCTTTAAGCTTATTTGGCCTGAGGCTAATGGGCGGTCTTTTGTTCTTTCCACCTTCCTATCTAAATCTCTATCAATTATATCATTAATAATACAACCAGCGGAGCGCATTAAAATTGCGCCGAGGGTGAATATTATTGCAATCTTGTTATTCCAACCTGCTAAGGCTATGCTCCACAAGGCAGGGAATAGTAATAATAATATTCCTACTGGTTGGTGCAAACGTGCTAATTTAATATAGTTAAAAACCATTATCTATGTTTTGTCATTCCCGCGAAAGCGGGAATCTCCCTACGGAGCTTCCCGAGATCCCCGCCTGCGCGGGGATGACAATAAAAAAGGCTCATGCTAAAAAGATAACATGAAAAAATTTATACGCATATATGCTGATGCGGTTTTAGATATAAACGCATCTGTTAATTTAAGTAAAGAGCAAGCTCATTACTTGAAGAATGTTATGCGAAAAAATGTAGGCGATGAGCTGTTAGTTTTCAATAATTCTTATGGCGAGTATTTAGGCGAGATTAGGAATATCAGTAAATCTGAATGTGTTTTATTTTTAAAAGAGAATACTAAACCTTCCAAGCCGTTAAATAATATTACCCTTGCATTTGCGCCAGTTAAAAATGCTAAAGCTGAATATATAGTTGAGAAAGCAACTGAGCTTGGCATTGGATCTATTACGCCAATAATTACTGAGCGGACTATTATAAGAAAGGTTAACAATGAGCGCCTAGTTAAAACATCTATTGAAGCGGCGGAGCAATGTGAACGTGTTAACGTTCCGCAAGTTAACAAAACTAATTCAATTATAAATTTAATAAAATCTAATGAAAAAATTATATTCTGTAATGAGCGTGGCGGTGCAGTAAAGCTTAACGAACTACAACTGGATGCCAATGAAAATTATAATATTTTAATTGGACCTGAAGGTGGATTTTCTGACGATGAAGTTGCTCTACTAGAAAGATATGAGAATTCAATTTCGGTTACTTTAGGTGAAAATATTTTACGTGCAGATACTGCAGCAATTCTTGCTTGTGGGGTTGTAAGCTTACTCCCAGTCTAGGGCGCCTTTTTTCCACTCGTAAGCGAAGCCTATAGTTAATACACTCAAGAATATCATCATTGACCAGAAGCCATACATGCCAATTTCACCAAGGCTTATTGCCCATGGGAATAGGAATGCGATTTCAAGATCGAAGATAATGAATAAAATAGCTACTAAGTAGAAGCGGATGTCAAACTGACCACGCGCGTCAGAGAATGGTTCAAAACCACATTCATAAGAAGAAAGTTTTTCATCATCAGGGCGAGATGTTGCAAAAATTTTAGGTATTAATAATACTGCAATAGATATTGCTACCGCTAATCCTAGAAAAATTAGGATTGGAGCGTATTCTTCTATGTTGAAATTGCTTACCATTTCGCATATTAAATAGCCACTTTGAAAAGTTAATTCAATGAAATTTAGAAAAATATCAGATTTAATCGCTAAGGGCGTGGATAGTAAAAACATTATAATGCGCGTGGATTATAATGTTCCGCTGGCTAATGGCCGTATTTCTGATGATACGCGAATAAAAAGAACCCTTACGACCATTAAGGCTTTGCGCGATGCTGGAGCCAATGTGATTTTAATCTCACACTTCGGCAGACCAGATGAAGGTTATGATCCAGCTTTATCTCTTTCGCCGATTGCTGATAAATTGCAGGAGCTTTTGGGTGAAACAGTTAATTTCGGTTCTGATTGTATTGGTGAACCGGCTAAAGCGGCGGCATCTAAAGGTGGGGTTTCTTTATTAGAAAATTTACGTTTCTATAAAGAAGAGAAAAAGAATGATGCTGAATTTTCAGGCAAGCTTGCTGAAGTTGGAGATTATTTCGTTAATGAAGCATTTTCATGCTCGCACCGCAAGCATGCATCTATTTTTGGAATAACTGAGCATTTAGAAAGCTTTGCTGGCTTGGCTTTAGAAGATGAATTGAATAATTTAAGTAAAGTTTTAGATGCTAAGGATAGGCCATTTGTGGCAGTTGTTGGTGGCTCGAAAGTATCTACTAAAATTGAGGTTTTACGTAGCCTAGTTAATAAGGTTGATAAAATTATTATTGGTGGCGCGATGGCAAATACTTTCCTAGCTGCGAAAGGTTATGGAGTTGGTAAAAGCCTGCATGAGCCTGACCATATTGAAACTGCAAAAGAAATTATGCAGGGTAAGGCAGAAATTATTTTACCTGAAGATGTTACTTGTGCATCTGAGTTTGGTAAAAATGTTGGTGTTGAAATTTGCGCTGCGGATGCGATTCCTGATGATAAGTTGGCGCTTGATATTGGCGCGTTAACTATCGCTAATTATGCGGACGTTATGCGCGATGCTAAAATGGTAGTTTGGAATGGCCCGTTAGGTGCTTATGAATATTCGCCATTTGATGTTGGTACATTATCGCTAGTTCGCGTTGTAGCTTATATGACTACGCAAGGTAAGATGCAGTCTATCGCGGGTGGTGGCGATATTTTATCCGCCGTTTCTAAGGCAGGTTTAAGTGAGTATTTCACTTATATATCTACCGCTGGCGGGGCTTTCTTAGAGTGGTTAGAAGGTAAAGAACTGCCCGGAATTAAAGCGTTAACCTAAGACAATAACTAGCGAGATTCGAAGTCGATTCTTGGGTCTACAAGAACATACATAAGGTCTGAAATTATACCTACTACTAACCCCAGCAATGTGAAGATATATAGCGAGCCGAATACTATTGGATAGTCACGGCTTAGCATTGCCTCAAAACCTAGTAAACCTAACCCGTCTAATGAAAATATGGTTTCAATTAACATTGAACCGGTAAAAAATACCGCAATGAATGCTGCAGGGAAACCTGCGATAATTATCAACATCGCATTTCTAAATACATGCTTATATAGCACTCTTTTATCGCCACAGCCTTTAGCACGTGCGGTTAGTACATATTGGCTAGATAGTTGATCTAAGAAGGAATTACGCGTTAGTAATGCAAGCCCTGTAAAGCCACCGATTACCATTGAGAATAACGGCAATGCTAAATGCCAGAAATAATCGCCAATTTGTTCTACTGTGCTTAATTCATCGAAATTATCCGATATTAAACCACGCAAAGGGAACCAATCAACGAATGAACCGCCAGCAAATAATACAATTAAAAATATTGCTAATATAAATGATGGGATTGCATAAAGCAAAACTAGTATTGTGGTTGATGCGATATCAAAGCTACTTCCGGCTTTAATTGCTTTGCGTATTCCTAATGGAATTGCAACAATGTAGGTTATGAATAATGTCCAAAAACCTAGCGAAAGTGATACTGGCATTTTCTCTAGTATTAGCTCTATAACGTCCGATTCTCTAAAGAAGCTATCGCCGAAGTCGAAAGTTAAATAATTTATTACCATTGAAAAGAAGCGCTCGCCCCTTGGTTTGTCGAAGCCAAATTGTTGCTCTAGTTGTTTTATATATTCGGGTGAAAGTCCGCGTAATCCGCTAGAGGTCATGTCCGATGAGTTACTGCTTGATGTAGAAACTTCACCTGCACGGCTAGCACTTAAATTTGAATTTAAATTATCTATTGAGCTACCACTTTCAATTTGCTCAATTAATTGCTCAATAGGACCACCAGCAACGCCTTCAATTATAAAGAAGTTAAGCAACATAATTGCAAATAAAGTTGGTATAATTAGAAGTAATCTTTTTATTATATAGTTTAACATTTAGGCATAAGGCGTAAGAGGTTAGGCATAAGTGATTACAAATCTTATGCCTTATGCCTAAACCCTTATGCCTAATTTGTTATAGACAGTAGGTAACCCAAAGCCTATATTCTATAATTAATTATAGCAATGTAAACAAAAGCAAAGATGGTTGAATTCTCGTTACCAAAAAATTCTAAAATTGAACAAGGTGTAAGTCACCCGAAACCTGAAGGTGCTTTAAATGTTCAAGAGTTCAAGATTTACAGATGGGACCCTGAGGGCGAAGGTAATCCTCGTATGGATTCATACTTCGTTGATATGGACGAGTGCGGACCTATGGTTCTTGATGCGCTTATTAAAATTAAGAATGAACATGATTCATCGTTAACTTTCCGTCGTTCATGTCGTGAAGGTATTTGTGGTTCATGTGCAATGAATATTAATGGTCGCAATACTTTGGCTTGCCTATGTTCAAACGAGGAAGCGAAGACTCATAAAATTACGCCACTACCGCATAAGCCAGTTGTTAAGGATTTAGTTCCTGACCTTAACCTTTTCTACAAACAGTATGAAGATGTTAAGCCTTGGATAATGAATGATAATGCCCCTGCTGATGGCAAGGAGCGTTTACAATCACCAGAGGATAGAGAGAAATTAGATGGCACTGACGAATGTATTTTATGCGCGTGCTGTTCTACTTCATGCCCATCTTACTGGTGGAATGAAGATAAATATTTAGGCCCTGCGGCTTTATTGCAGGCTTATCGTTGGATTGCTGACTCACGCGATGAAGGTACGGAATCGCGCTTAGAAGAGTTAGATGATTCTTTCAAGTTATACAGATGTCATACGATTATGAACTGTACGAAAACTTGTCCTAAAGGTTTAAACCCTGCGAAAGCTATCGGTAAAATTAAAGAGAAAATCGCTGGTATATAATTATAAGTTAACTGGCCCATTTAAAGCCTTCTAATTGGCTTAATGATTCTTGCTTTAGCTTATCTAGGCCAACTCTAGTTACGAAATCGCCGAAGCCTTCATTATCATTTTTATTATCGTTATACGCGTTGAAGAATGGCGTAAGAGCCGTTGGAATATCAGCTTCAGGTACCTTATCAAAAATTTGTGTATTTAGGCGAGTACCTTCAAAATCTCCGCCGATAAATAGTACGTAATGCCCTGGCATACGACCTACTATACCGATATCGCCTACATACGGGCGGCTACAGCCATTAGGACAACCTGCTAGTGAAATACGAATTCTTTCTTTACCAATCCCTGCATCATTCATAGATTTTTGAATTGCATCTTGAATTGGTAATTTAACGCGCTCAGCTTCAGCCAAAGCTTTACCGCATGTTGGTAAAGATACACATGCCATCATGAAGTTAGCCATTTCAGTTAAATCTTCACGCTTAGTGAAAATATTATAATCTGCCTCAGCTTGGATTGCCTGCTTATCCGCATCCGAAATATCAGTTAAGATAATATTTTGGTCCGCCGTTAAGGCAATTTTAGGCTGATACTTAGTAATTAATCTTTTTAAGGCCTCTTTCTCTTCACCTGCGACTCTGCCTGATGAAATATTTATACCCCAGAAATTATCGTTATCGAATTTATGCCAACCGATGTAATCTGGAATAATATATTCTTTAATTTCTTTTGGCTCAGTTGAACCTTCACCAAAATATTTTTTAAATTCTGCTATTGCCCAATCAATACCATTTTCTTCGACAACATATTTTAAGCGAGCATGTTGCCTGTCTGATCTATCGCCATGGTCGCGCTGTAATTTAACAACAGCTTCGGTAGCGCGCAGTAGATCTTCACGTTTAATAAAAGCGATATTGTTAGCTAGGCGAGCATAGGTTTTCTTTGGCTTATCAGCGCGTGCAGGTTCGTGCTTCATACCTAATCCACCACCCATAAGAACATTATAACCAACAAGCTCTTCGCCTTCGTAAATTGCTACAAAGCCTAAATCATGGGTAAATACATCAATTGAATTATCTTCAGGGCAGATAATACCGATTTTGAATTTACGCGGTAAATATGTTTCGCCGTATAATGGTTCAACTTTATCGGCTTCTCGATTGTTATCTTTAGCATCGGTCCAAAGCTCTTTGTAACCAGTAGTTTTAGGCTCACAAAGCTCAACTATCTTTTGAGTATCTTCCCATAAATCTGCGCGCTTTTTAAGGTCAAAAAGCATTGGTGAAGTTGTTACGTTACGCACAACATCACCACAAGCTGAAAGGGTTGAAAGCATGGCTTCATTAATTTCATTAATGTGAGCCTTTAGATTCTCTTTTAATACTACATGGTATTGGAAAGTTTGGCGCGTAGTAATGCGGATAGTATTGTTAGCGTATTTATCCGCTAGCTCATCCATTTTTAAATATTGATCCGCCGTCATTCTGCCCGCTGGAATACGAAGGCGAAGCATGAATTCATATTCTTTATCCAGCCCTGCTTTTTTGCGTTCAGTTGCAGTGTCGCGGTTATAACCCTGGTAAGTACCATGGAACTTTAATAGCTCATATGAGTAATCTGAAACGGCTGGAATAGATGGGTCTGCAAGTTCCTCGGCAATATCGCCTTTTAAGAACTTAGAATCTATTTTCATCTGCTCTTGCTTAGATGGTTTTTTCTCTATTACGTCCGACATATAATTGTATTCGATAAAAGCGTGATATTATTACGCCTCTTTTAAGATTTCTGGTCTACCGAAGTGATAACCTTGTAGATAATCTAAGCCAAGTTCTGTTAACTGCGTAGCTTCTGATTCTGTTTCAACAAATTCAGCGATAGTTTTTGCACCTAGCGCGTGAGATAGATCCGATAGCGCTTTAATAAAGTGATAATTACGAGAATCTTTCTTCAGATCTTTAATATACGAACCATCAATTTTAATATAATCTAATGGAAGTTCCTTTAACTGCTGGAATGAGGTATAACCAGTGCCAAAATCATCAAGAGCGATCTTAAAGCCTAAGCGTTTAACTTCATCACAGAAAAACTTAACTTTCTTTTCGTTCTTATTGTTAAATGTTTCAGTGATTTCAATTATCATGCGACCCGCCGCTTCCGGTGAAGCTTTCGCTAATTGACGCGCGATAGGTAACCAATCATCACAATTAATAGTTTGTGTAGAAAGGTTGAATGTATAAATGTTATCAGTGTTTCTAAGGGCAAGATTAAATACCTTTCTGAATACAAAAGCATCTACCTGATTAATTTTGTTAAAACGCTCTGCAACGTTAATAAACTTACCAATAGCAGAGTTATCGTCCGCCTTGAAACGTAGTAACGCCTCTTCACAATATGGCTTGTGAGTTTTTGCATCAACAATAGGCTGTAAAGCCACTGTTAGGCCATCGCCTTTTAAGGCCTTCATTACTAGGCCTAGGTTTTTCTTACTATTTGATTTTTCGAATAACACTTAATCGTCTTTTATTAGGGATTTTTTATAATTTTCAAGAGCTTGATGCACTTCATCATCACCTAACCCACAAAAGTCCATGATATGATAACCAAAACGAACACTAGTTTCAACTGATTCTGTCATTACGAAGTTTGCACCGCCAGATTTAATCTGATCTGCGCTGTCATTATCTTTTGCGCGGGATAAAATTTGTATCTCTGGGTAGTTTTTACGAGTCTTAATTACGGTTTTTAGTGCTAATTCATCATCACGGGTAGTAATAATTGCCATGCGCGCTCTTTTTGCACCTACAGACTCAAGAACGTCTGAATTTAGTGTATTACCATAAAACACCGGCACATTAGCCTTTCTACCTTTATGAACAAGGCGACTATTAGCCTCAATTACTACATAATTATGATGCTCTATAGTGTTTAACATTTCTGCTACCGATGCACCAATAGGGCCATAGCCGATAATGATTATATGATCTTCAAGGTCATAAGTTTCATTTTCTACCTTTTCTGAATCATATTTATCCGAACGTAATCTACGCATTTTACGGGCAATTAAAGAACCCGTATCTGCTAGCATTGGTGTAATTGCCATTGATAGCGAAACTACAACAAATAGAGTTTTTGTTATCTCATCTGAAATTAAACCGCTTTGAGATGCCAATGCGAAAGTAACAAAGGCAAACTCACCAGCTTGCGGTAAAAGAGTTGCCGTTTCAATTGAGCACGGGTTAGATAGTTTAAATAATCTTGCAAGCCCATAAACAATTGCACCTTTAACAACAATTATAGCAATTGTTAAACCTACTATTTGATAGGCGTTATTTTTTAGCAAGTCTAAGTTAATAGTCATACCAATGGTGATGAAGAATAACCCCATCAAAATACCTTTAAGGGGTAAAATATCGGTAGTAACTTGTAACTTATATTCAGTTTCAGCAACCAGTAGGCCACCAACAAATGCACCAAGTGCCAGTGATAACCCCGCCTGCTCTGTTGCGTAAGCTAAGCCTAGCACTACTAGTAAAGTTGTAGCTAAGAAAAGGTCTTTTGAGCCAAGTGATGCGATGGTTGAAAATAATGGACGAAGTAATGAGCGCCCCAACCAGATAATTAATACAACCACACCTACCGCTTGTGCCATTGCAGTTAGTATTGCAGTTAGTAAATCTTTATCCGAACCGCCTGCGGCAAGTAATGGAATTAATATTAACAAAGGCACAACCGCAAGGTCTTGGCTTATTAAGGTAGATATTGATACCCTGCCCGACTGGGTTGTAAGCAAGCTTTTATCCTGCATTATTTTTATAACGATAGCTGATGATGAAATAGCTAAAGATAGACCTAAAATAATACTAGCTTCAACGTTTTGTTCAAAGACAAAATGTGCAACACCACCAATAACACCACCTGTTATAGCTAGCTGAGAAAGGCCAAAGCCTATTAACAAGGTTCTCATTTGCTTTAAACGGCTGAAGGTAAGCTCTAAGCCTATTGAGAAAAGTAGGAATAGTATTCCAACCTCACCTATCATGGCAACTTCGTGAGAATCTTTTATAAAGCTGAAGCCTTGAGGACCTATTAATATACCCGCAAATAAATAGCCTAGTACAGGTGAAAGGTTTAACTTTTTAAATATAGCAACAACAGCTACCGCTATTGCCATTAAAATTAGAATATTTGTTAAATCTAATGAATGCATTATAAGAACGCCTTTTCAATAACATTGGCTTTGTTTAGCGTATAAATATGAATTTCATCTACGCCATTTTTAATTAAGTCTTCAATTTGATTGTTTAGAATTTCAGCGGCAAGGTCAATGTTAATATCACCCCCCTCAAACTTGTTGTGTAGCCATTCAGGTACAGATGCCTTACAGCGCTTTGAGAAGTTAACCACTTGCTTAAAATTATTAATACAAATAAGCCCAGGGATGAGTGGTTTGGCAATGCCCGCTTTAGCGCATTTATCGCGGAATGAATAATATAATTCATTGTCGAAGAAATATTGCGTGATTGCGTTATCCGCGCCTGAATTTAGCTTTTCCTTTAAGAATTGGATATCATCCGCTTCAGATTTAGCTTCTGGATGAGTTTCAGGGAATGCGGCTACTGAGATTGTGAAGTCTTGAATTTCTTTTAAGCGCGCT
Source organism: Rickettsiales bacterium (assembly GCA_020630095.1). Taxonomy (GTDB): domain Bacteria; phylum Pseudomonadota; class Alphaproteobacteria; order Rickettsiales; family UBA8987; genus JAHDCD01. Next base: position 102,643 of record JAHDCD010000003.1, read on the forward strand.
ACCAGTTCAGAAGTATGCTTAAAACCTTGCTCATGTGGAGTAAAAATATCTTCACCGTTCGGCATGTCCCCACGTAAGGCAACAATGTGTTTTACGTTATTATTCCAATATTTCTGGGCAACCTGTTCTACCTCTTGTTTTGAAGCATCTACGCAGGTTAAATGACCTGCCGCAGAAATGCTTTCACTTGTTACCATTTCCAAAGTTTCAATGGTTTTTCCTTTAGTAGAACCGCCTGCACCATATGTAACTGATATGAATTCAGGGTCGAACTGTTTTAAAGTTTTAATGGTATCTTTAAGCGCAACATCGGCTTCAGCGCTTTTTGTTGGAAATAATTCAAATGATATTTTAATGTTATCTAACAAGGATTTATGCTATTATACTTGTAATAATATATAGACACACTATTTAAAATGTTCATGCGTAAATTACTACATATATTATCAACTTTACTGATATTAATTACCTCGACAGCTACTTTAGCTGACGATTTTGATACTTTTTCATTAGATGATTTCGATGGTGAGTCGAACGTAGCTGATGCTCAGGTTGTTGTTAAAGAAAAGGAAGATGGATGGCAAATTGACTCGTATGACTCAGTTGATGAAGATGGCACATGGGACCCTTTAGAGCCTGTTAATCGTGTAGTTTTTCAGTTTAATGAAGGTGCAGATAAATATTTCTTAGAGCCTGTAGCTGAAGTTTATAAAGATAATATACCTAAATCTGTACGTGATAAGGTTGGTAACTTTACCAGAACAATGAATGCACCTGTAAACCTTGCTAATAACATATTACAGGGCAATGTTGAAGGTAGTTTTAATGCATTTTGGAGACCTTTTGTTAATATAGTTTTTGGTGCTGGTGGCTTAGTTGATGTGGCATCTGAATTCGGCATGGACAAACCAAGACATCAAGATTTTGGTGCAACAATGGCTAAATGGGGCGTACCTGAAGGTCCTTATTTAGTATTACCATTTTTAGGCCCTTCTAACTTGCGTGATGCAACTGGTAGAGTTGCTGATGTTTTTATGAACCCTTTATATTATGAAGATGTAACTAATGCTCTAGGTGCCGATGATGGTGGCGCTTTAAATGGAGCTATAAATGCATTGAGATTAATTAATTTAAGAGCTAACTTGCTACAACCTGTAAGAGACATTCGTGAATCATCTTTTGATCCATACACTTCATTTAAAAGTGCATATGGTCAAAATAGAAGAAGGGTTATAGGCAAGAAATAGTATAAAAGGTTAACAATTAGATTATAAATTTTATGAGGAAATTATTATTATCAATATTTTCAATTTTAGTACTTAGCTTTTCAATGGTTAATGCTAATGCATCTGAAACTGATGATGCAGCTGATGTTGCAGAACAGTTTATCGGTAATGTTGTTGGTGAAGTTAAGACCGTTCTTGATGACTCATCTTTAGATGATGATGGTAAAATTGAGCGCTTTATCACTATTATTGATACTTATGTATATACTGACTGGATGGCTCAGTTTGCGTTAGGCGATTATAGAAAAGATATTTCTGATTCTCAAAAAGAAGAATATTTAAACCTATATCGTGACTTTGTTATTTATAACTATCTGCCTAAATTTAAGCTTTATAATGGCGAAACTGTTAGCGTGAAGGAAGTTAAAGGTAAGAATGGTAAGTTTACTGCATCTATGGTTGGTAGAGGTACAGATGGTACTGAACTAGAATTTGATATCCGCCTAGTTAATGATAAGTCTGCTGACAAATTAAAGTTTGTTGATGTTGTAGCTGAAGGTGTATCTGTATTAGCTACACAGAAGAATGATTTTAATAATATTATCAAACGTAAGGGTATGAGTACTTTCATTAAATTACTTACCAAGAAAGTTGCTAAGCTTCGTAAGCAAGGCGTTTAATTAACTTTTAAAACTTTCTTCATTTTCTTAAGGCTTTATTAACCAATACCCCTTATTCTGCTTAATGTAGATTGTAAGAAATGGGTAACGAAATCCAAAATAACAACCCAAAGCTAAACTTAGATACTCATGCAGAGTTTAAGCGTTTAGTGAATGAGGATATAGCTCCTGATCAGGCTGATGCTATTATTGATGTAGTAAAGCAACTAGTCTTAGGTAGCGTTGCTACGCGTTCAGACTTTAGTAATATTCAACTAAATATTGAACAATTACGAGCGGCTATTAAAGAATCTATTATTGAAGCCGATTCAAAAACTAAAGATTTATTAAACGACTATACACGTAAATTTGAAGAAAAATCGACTGCGATTGAGCATCGTATTGGTATTCGTTTAGAAAGCTTTGATGATGAGCTACAATCATCTGAAAAGAAAATTCAAGATATGGTAGAAGTGCTGGTTGCGAAGATTTCGCGTATGCAGTCTGCTATGCCTGATAAGAACTCTATGCTACGTGATATTGAAGAATCTGAGCGTAGAATTATTAAACAAATTAAAGATGTTAAAGGCTTTGTTAGAAAGTCTAAAAATTCATCCATCAGTGTTATTAACTTGGTTATTTTACTTGTTAACTTAGGGCTAGTTGCTGTGGCGATTAACCTAATTTATAACCAAGACTTCGCATTACCTTCATGGTTAAATTTTCTAATTTTTTAATTTAGGCACTTCCGCGGTAATTTTTAAATCGTAAATACTCTTAAGCACACAACGAGAGTATATGAGTACGAATTTTCAAGATATTAAATTTGAGGTTAAATCTATTTCAACAACTGGTTTCTTTTCTGGTTATGCAAGCGTATTTAATAGAAAAGATAATCACAATGACATTATAGTGCGCGGTGCATTTACTGACACTATTGCATCAAAAGATTTATCAAAAATTAAACTACTTTGGCAGCATAAAACAGACGAGCCTATTGGGCAAATAATCAATATCCGAGAAGATGATTATGGGCTGTATATTGAAGGACAGCTTTTACTAGAAATTACTAAAGGTGCAGAGGTTTATGCGCTGATGAAACAAGAAATTATTACCGGACTTAGCATTGGCTACACGGTTACTGATTTCGAACTGGATAATATGTCCGGCACACGAATATTAAAATCTCTGAACTTGCTTGAAGTTAGCTTAGTTACTTTTCCTGCTCAGGAAGCGGCAGAAGTGATTAATGTTAAGTCAAACCTGAATTGTCATTCCCGTGAAGGCGGGAATCTCCCTAAAAACTCAAGAGAGATCCCCGATCAAGTCAGGGATGACAAAAGTAGAATGAACATTAGAGATTTTGAAAAATTCCTGCGCGATGCAGGCTTCTCTAGATCTGAAGCTAAGATGATATCTAATAACGGCTTTAAATCTAACAGCACTCAGCGCGATGCTGAATTTATACAGCTTTCTGGAGCTGTTGATACCGCCATGATGGCACTTACTTAACCATACTTAATTGAATTATATTACAGCGTACTACCTCAAGGTTAAAAACGTAAAAATCCAGATATGGAAAAATGCATATCTGGAAATATGGGTTTTTACGGATTAGTACTGAAATATAATGAAATTTTGAGCTTTTTATAACTTATAACCTTTGCATTGGTTTTTGCCGATGCAATACAAACACTTAATAAAATGTCTTTAAATCAAATTACAAACAAGGTGAATGAACTAGGCAATGCTTGGGAAGAATTCAAAAATATTAACGATAGAAGATTAGCTGAAGTAGAGAAAAAAGGTTCGGCTGATATTCTAACTACAAATCACTTAAACCGCTTGAATGAGCGTATTTCTGATATTGAAACATCATCAATGCGCCCTGAAGGTGCTAAGGGGTTTTCAGTTGAAAATGTGGAGCATAAAAATGCGTTTAATGATTATATTCGTTCTGGTGAAGAGAATGGCCTGAAGAATATCGAGAGCAAATCGCTTTCTGCATCTGTTAATACTGATGGTGGTTATTTAGTTTCATCACAAATGAGTGAAAGCATTGGCTGTGAGTTAGAAATAACTTCTCCTATGAGACAGCTTGCTAATATTGAAACTATTTCTAAGGATGCTTTAGAGGTTATTATTAATACATCTGAAGCGGAAGCTATGTGGAGCTTAGGTGAAACGGCTTCTCATGGTGATACTTTAACGCCTACGATTGATAAGAAAATTATCCCCGCGCATGAAATTTGTGCCCAGCCAAAAGCTACGCAAAAGCTTATTGATGATTCATGCATTGATATTGAAGAGTGGTTATCGCGCAGATTAAGCCAAGCTTTCTCTCGCGTTGAGAATGATGGTTTCATTAACGGCGATGGTATTAACAAGCCGACTGGTATTTTATATTATCCTGATGGCACATCTACTGGCACTGTTGAGCAAGTTGCTTCGGGTGTATCTGGCGATGTTACTGCGGATTCAATTATTGAGCTTTATTACTCGCTAGATGAGTACCATGCAGTTAATGGTACATTTATGATGAACCGCGCTACTGCGCAAGCTGTACGCTTATTAAAGGAAAGCTCTACGGGGCAATATTTATGGGCTCCAGGGTTAACGCAAGGTTCACCTGACACATTAATGGGTCGCCCTGTGGCATTATCTGCCGATATGCCAATACCTGCCGCGGGTTCATTGTCTGTAGCGTTTGCAGATTTCCAATGTGCATATACAATTGTTGATAGAAACGAGATTACAGTTCTACGTGATCCATTCACTGATAAGCCGTTCGTTAAGTACTATACTACTAAGCGCGTTGGTGGCGATATCACTAACTTTGATGCAATCAAACTTCTTAAACTGGACGTATAATTAACAGCGAGGATTAGTGCTTTAGCGAGGAGTGGCGAGGGTTAGCAATAACTTATCCTAATCCTCGCTAATAGCTAATCCTCGCTATCCCTCGCTAAATTATGTATAAAATTTCTCAAATAATACCACCTGGAACTAATTGCGTTTCACTAGCTGAAGCTAAAGCATATTTACGTATTTCGCATGCTAATGACGATGCTTTAATTACTGACTTTATTAAGGCCGCCGAAGCCGCTGCTGAAAAGTTTATGAGGCGCGCAATAGTTACGCAAACTTATCAAGTTACCTACGGGTATCTTGGCGATAATTGCTATAGCTTGCCATACTCTCCAGCGCAATCTGTTAGCGAGGTTAGATTGATTGATAATAATATTACAACAGCATTAACGGCTAGTGATTATGAACTTTCGGCAGATTGTGAAGCGATTAACATTAATAAATGCACTGATAAAATTGAAGTGGATTATGTTGTTGGTTTTACCGATGTACCTGAAGATATAAAACAAGGTATTTTGATTCATATGGCAAAAAGCTATTTGAGCCCTGTGCCATGTATCGCGATTCCTACCGCGTCTAAAGAAGCTTATTTACCATATAGAAGGGTTAGAATTTAAAATGACAAATTGTTGTGAATATAATAACGGCTCAAGCGTAAATTCAATTGTAACAAATGCGACTGATTTAATTACGTTTGAAGAGCCAACTTTAGCGCCTGATAATTTAGGTGGCTACGCTTGTTTGTTCTCAAGTTTTGCATCGCAGAATGCGAATGTTGAGGTGGTAAGTAGCACGTCTAACAAGGAAGAGTTTTTTAATGGAAAAATTCATGAGCATACAAAATATAAAGTTAAAATGAACGCCGTAATGGGACTTAATGAAGAAATGCGCGCTACTTATAATGGCGAATATTTTGACATTATAAGTGTTACAGAAACAGGCTCAACCCAAGAGCTACTAATAGTTAAACAAGACTAATGCAAATTATAGAAACATACAGAAAGGCTATTTTAGATCATTTAAATGCTGATAGCGCCACGAGTTCCGTGGTTAATATTATAGCAGATTTTATACCGCGCAGTACTAGTTATCCGTATATTAAGTTAGGTGATACTAAGTTAGAATCGGTTAAAAATACGCTTTCAACTGAGCATTCAATTGAAGTGCCAATTCACATATATTCGGATTATAAAGGCGAAAAAGAGCTTATAGATATTTGTAAACTAGTAACTAATACGCTTAATAATTTAGATATTAATGCACTTGATTGCTATATCTTTAAGCATAACAAAACCATTATAAATCAAGATAGAACTGGTAAATTTTACTCCGCTGAGCTACTATATAAGTTAGAAGCTCGTGTTTAGGGGTATGTCATCCCCGACTTGATCGGGGATCTCGGGAAGCTACCTTAAGGGAGATTCCTGCTTACGCGGGAATGACAAGATTAAGCGTGTTTAAAAACCTATTTAAATTAATATTTAAGAATAACTCTTCTGGGGAATCCACCTCATATGAAGAAGGTAGATACGCGAATCAAGCTGGCGCAAAAGAAGAGATAATTGGTGTTACAAATACCAAAGGAATGGGATTAGATTGGATTCGTAAAAAGGTTCGTAAAGACAAAGATAAATACAACAAGAAACAGGTTGAGAATATCCAAGAAAAAGATGAGAAAATGAAAGAAATCCTAGCGAAGGAGTCTTTAAAAGGAAACGAAGCTGATGTTGAATTTTCAAAAGAAAGTGCGCCAGAAGAATGGTCTGAAAAGAATGCGACCGAACAGCGCACAAATATTATCAAAGCAAAAATGCATAAGTTAACATTGCTTACAACTTCACCCGAAGATGGAATGGATTTAGCTGGCCCTGAAGATGCAATGGAGACTCACACTTTTAAGGAAGTTATGAAAGACATTGCAACCGCGATATCTCCACAAGAGCACGGCAAGAATGACCCTAACCTTTAATGGTTTTATATGGTAAGAATATCGATAGAGCTAAAATTTTAACTCCCCATAAAAATATTAAATCAGGATTCTTTGCTACAGAGCTTTTTAGCATGAAAGCAGATATTAAAATCAGCAAAGATAACAATGAATAAAGTGCTATTTCTTTAGTTTTCTCATGGCGTGTAAATTCCTTTCTTAAGAATGGCATAAGTGCTAAAAACGTAATGATAATTAAATAGAGAGGATAGAAAAAGCGCCATGCTAATTCAGCCTTAACTTTATCGTTATCAGTTGCTTCAATTAGCTCGTTAAATGAAAGTTCTTTAGCTTTCTTTTTGCGTACAAAGGTTTCTTCATCAACATCTTCAAGTTCTATTGTTAAATTGTAACTATCAAAATTAAGGAGTGATAATTTACCTGTTTTAAGGTCACGCTCTTGGCGAGTGCCATCTTCTAAATAGAAGCGAGCTGAATTGCCGTTATAAAACCTACCGCGAGCAGCCATCATGGTTACTTGCCTATCCTCTTTGCGATCATCTTGGAAGAAGATACCATACATATTGCCATCTGAATCGCGGTTTTTAACGTATAAAGTTATGCCTTTTTGGTTAACGAAAGTTTCAGGCTTAATTACTATTTTACCGCCGCCGCGTTGCATTTCTGAGCGAAGATCGCGGAACTTTTCTTGCGTTAATGGCGATAAATAAAAACCGATAAAATATGATAAAATTAATGCAATGAATGCGAATAAAATTGCTGGGCGGGCAACGTGGCCTCGACTCATGCCAGTAGATGAGAATATTACTAATTCGGAGTTCGCGTATAGGCGATTATAAACATAGGCTATGCCAGCAAAAAGTGCTAAGGGTAGAATTATCCAAACTATGTTAGGCAAAATAAGAACTGAGAATAAAAGAAAGTTCTTTATAGATAAGCCGTAATCGATTATCATTTCTACGAATCGCAAGCTTTGTGAAAGCCATGCTATACCCGTTAAGGTAAGCACTATAAATAGGCTTGAATAGAACAGCTGTGCGGATATGTATCTGTAAAAATAGATAGTAATTTTATATGGTTAACTCAGTACACTTACAAGACTTTCCTGATTCAAACAATATAGCGTTTGATGCCCAACTGGTGAATGCCATGGATAAGGTGCGTGAGATTTGTAACACCGGCCTATCTATTCGTAATGAAGAAAATGTTCGTATTAGACAGCCAATGGCAAGCATTACCGTTTATGGTGAGAATGCTAATTCTTTAGCTAATTTCAGTGATATTATAAAAGACGAGCTAAATGTTAAAGAAGTTAAGTTTGAAGAGAATATATCTGAAGTGGCGAGCTTGGATTTAAAATTAAATTTTCCAATTTTAGGTAAGCGCTTAGGTGCTAAAATGAAAGAGATTGCAGGTGCTGCAAAGCAAGGCAATTGGAAAGATGCCGGTACCGGCCTTGTTGAAGTTAATGGTGAAAAGTTGGAGCCTGCCGAGTTTAGTTTAACGTTGAACTCTAACATTGAGAAAGGGGCTTCTGGCTTACCATCTAATGATATGCTAGTAGCGTTCGACCTAGAACTTACAGCGGAACTTATTAATGAAGGTATAGCGCGTGATTTAATCCGTGCAATTCAGCAAGCGCGTAAGGATTCTGGCTTTGAAGTTTCGAATCATATTAATATATCACTTTGGGCTTCCGATAAAATTAAAGAAGCCGTTAACGATAATTTAACTTATCTTAAAGAGCAGGTGCTAGCAGAGAATATTGATTTCACCACCCCTAAAAACCCAACAGAACTTACCATCAATGATGAGAATGTAAGCTTTGAACTAGCTGTTGTTAGCTAATAAAAAAGGGGCTTTGAAGCCCCTTTTTAGTATTGAGATTCCCGCTTGTGCGGGAATGACACTAACGAATTAATCTCTAGCAGAGAATAATCTTAGTAAGAACATGAATAGGTTGATGAAGCTGATGTATAGGTGAAGTGCACCTAGGATAGCCATCTTGTCATCAGAACCGATGTTATAGTATAAAGATTTAATCATTTGCGTTGAGTAAGCAATTAAACCAATTGAAACTGCAACACCAATTAATGATACCGCGAAGCTTAAGCCTTCAGAGCCGATAAACATATTAGCTACTGATGCGATAATTAAGCCCCATAAGCCCATTACTAAATATCCGCCTATACCGCTTAAATCGCGCTTGGTAACCATGCCGAAAAGCGATGTACCTGCGAATGCACCTGCGGTTATTAAGAATACTTGGAATATCATGGCCTGAGTATACACCCAGAATATTGGTGTTAATGATGCGCCCATAAGTGCGGCATATATATAGAAACCAATCATTGCGCTATTACGGCTCATGCGGTTAATGCGCGATTGATAAACCATTACGTAAATTAATGGCGCGAATGAGAATAGCATAAATAGCATCTGATTCTGAACGATTAAGCTTAAGAAAGCCTCACTTTTAGAAAGTGCATATGAAATTACGCCAGTTAGCCCTAAACCCGTTGCCATATAGCCGTAAACTTTTTCGAAATGTGTGCGAATACCGCTATTATCTTGAACGGCTGTATCTGTTTGATTTTGTTTTGTGTAATCTTGTACCATAATAATATATTGTTATTAACTTTAGACTTAGTTACCATTGTAGCAAAAATCAAGGTCAATGTCGAATATATTACCACAAGGATTTAGTGACTTACTGCCAGATGAAGCTCTTAGAATTGAAGATGCTACGGCGGCGCTAATAAAAACATACCGCGAGGCAGGGTTTAAACCTGTGCGTGCATCTTTAGTTGAGTTTAATGATGCTAAAAGCCCTATTGATACTGCGCAGAACAATAGTCGCTTCGCATTGCTTGATCCTGAAACATCTAAATTAATTGCCTTCCGCGATGATATTACTAAGCAGGTTGCCCGTATTGCCAGTAGCTCATTAAAGAAAGAAGAGCGCCCGCTGAAATTATATTATAATGGCATTGCCTTTGCCATGAATCGCAAGAAAGGTAGGCAACGTACTCAATCTGGTGCTGAAATATTTGGTAAAGAAGCGCTAAATGAAACCTTACAAGTTCTACAAAAAGCATTAACTAATCTAGGTTTTGATTTAAAAGATGTAACAATAGATTTCTGTAAGCCATCATTATTAACTGAAATTTTTGATAAAAATAATATATCCGAAAATGAGCGTAATGAATTGGCTCAGAAAATTCAAAATAAGCAATTTGAGTTAATTGACAATGCTGAACTAAGAGAAGAAATTATTCGTCATTGCGAGGATTGTAATGACGAAGCAATCCAGAAATCTATCCAAGCAACTAAATCACTGGATTGCTTCGCTACGCTCGCAATGACGAAATTAGAGTGTAATTATACCCTAACCCCATTTGAACAGTTAGGTTTTTCTTATCAAACTGGCATTTGCTTCTCGGTTTTCATTAATGGAAAATCTAATGAGATAGCGCGCGGTGGCGAATATGAAGTGAATGGCGAAACAGCTTGTGGCTTTAGTTTTGACCTTGACGAACTAATTTTATAAACGGCTATTTCTTACAACATCTTTTCTTACAAGGAACTTCATCTACTCCGTACCCACCCCAAGGGTTACACCTTAAAATACGCCATAAAGTTAACCAGCTTGCGTAGAAGATATTATGCTTATTATATGCTTGTTTAGCATAATCTGAGCAGGTTGGGTAGAATCTACAATTATGCCCGACGAAAGGTGATAATGTCACCTTGTATAACAAATGTGCTATTTTTACTAAAAACTTGAACAAAATTAACCTTTTATTATTAAATGGGTTCTATATTACAGACTATATAACAAATTCCGTAGGAGGAAATTATTAATAATAGATACAAAGGAAAACCAAGAACACCAAGAATTCGTACCAATCAGTATATTCGCTGTAAGGAAGTACGCGTAGTAGCTGATGATGGCGAGCTAATTGGAGTTATGTCTCCATATGATGCGCTAAAAATCGCTAAGGAACGTGAATTAGATTTGGTTGAAGTTTCTCCTAATGCTAACCCTCCTGTTTGTAAAATTTTAGACTTTGGTAAGTATCAGTACGACCAAAAGAAGAAAGCTAAAGAAGCTAAGAAAACTCAAAACGTTATTAACGTTAAAGAAGTTAAATTTAAGCAAAATATTGCTGAACATGATTATCAAACAAAGCTTCGTAATGCTACTAAGTTCCTAGAAGCTAAAGATAAAGTTAAAGTTTCATTACGTTTCCGTGGCCGTGAAGTGGTACATAAAAACCTTACGTTTGAACTATTCAACCGCTTTAAAGATGATTTAGCTGAACTAGCTAAGCCAGAGATTGGACCTAAAATGGAAGGTCGTCAGGTTATCATGATCCTATCCCCCGTTACTGGGAAATAAGTTTTGTTAACCAATTCTTAAACTAATTATGCTACCCTCTTAATGTTCGAGCTTTTTATTAAGCTAGTTTGACTGAAACGGAGTAGTCAGACTTTTTTAGAACAAACTCCTAACTCAACTTAACCGGAGAAAACAAAGACGTTATGTCGGAAGATTCATCTGGAGGAGGTGGTGGAGGCTGCTGTGGCTGTATAGGACTTATTGTCGTAGTGCTACTCGTGATTGCCGTATTTAATGATGGCGTCAAAGAGTGGCTGATAGGGCTGTTGCAAAATCTTTAAACCTTGAGGCGCCCCTAACGGGGCCCTCTAAATTCTACCTTCCGCAGGTCTTAGATTTTTATTATAAAATTAACACATCGTTAATCTGCCAAATGTATAGTAGCTTTATCTGAAGCGCGTCATTGCGAGGAGCGTGAGCGACGCGGCAATCAATCACAAATGCTATATTTCAATATTATTCTAAAAGAATATCCCTAGAGCCTAAGCCTTTAGATGGATTGCTTCGCTGCGCTCGCAATGACGTAGAATCTAAATAAAATGTTTAAAAAATACCTAAAAATGCTCATTTTGTGTCGTTTTTTGCTCATTTTTTAACGTTTTTTGAAGTGTTTTTTGTAGGATTAATCCTATCTACTACTGAAATATAAGGATTTTGGGCATAACAGGCTAAGAAATATTATTTTTTTGAAAAAATTGGGTTTTTAGGTTTTTTCTATAATATAGAATTTTTTATTTTGCCGAACGCACCAGAAAAACCGGTTCCCACTTTTTCGGCGCTTACGGCTTATGAAATATTAAGATCACTACTCTGAAATAAGAAGATCATTTCTAAATCTCTTAACCTCTTGATCTCTTGATCTCTTTGACTATAAACTTTGCATGACTTATCAGAACCAAGAAGCGTTAGATTTCCATGAAGAAGGACAAGCAGGTAAGCTAAAAATATCTGCTACAAAGCCATTACTTACTGAACAGCACTTGGCATTAGCGTATTCCCCTGGGGTTGCCGCGCCATGCTTAGAGATTGAGAAAGACCCACAAACTGCCTATAAATATACGGCTAAGGGTAACTTCGTTGCGGTAATATCTAACGGTACTGCAGTACTTGGTTTAGGTGATTTAGGTGCGTTAGCATCTAAGCCTGTTATGGAAGGTAAGTCGGTTTTATTCAAACGTTTTGCGGATATTGATTCTATTGATTTAGAAGTTGATACTTCTGACCCTGATGAATTTATTGCCGCTGTTAGGCACTTAGGTCCATCTTGGGGCGGTATTAATTTAGAGGATATTAAAGCTCCTGAATGTTTCGTTATTGAAGAAACATTAAAGAAGGAGATGAAAATTCCAGTATTCCATGATGATCAGCATGGTACAGCAATTGTAACGGCAGCGGGTTTAATTAATGCGGCGGAACTTGCTGGTAAGAAACTTGAAGATATGAAGCTAGTTGTACTTGGTGCGGGTTCGGCTGGTATTGCGTGCTTGGATTTAGCTAAAAAGCTAGGTGTTAAAGAGGCTTTATTATTAGATAGACGTGGTGTTATTTATAAGGGTCGTAACGAAGGCATGAACGAGTATAAAGAGCGTTTTGCCATTGATACTGACGACAGAACACTTGAAGATGCAATGAAAGGCGCAGATGCGTTTTACGGCTTAGCTGGTAAAGGTGCGGTTAATCAAGACCATGTTAAATCTATGGCTAAGAACCCAATTGTGTTTGCTATGGCTAACCCTGACCCTGAAATTTTACCTTCCGAAGTATTAGAAGTTCGTGAAGATGCTATTGTTGCTACAGGTCGTTCAGACTTTAACAATCAGGTAAATAATGTACTTGGTTTCCCTTATATTTTCCGTGGTGCTCTGGATGTTCAAGCAACGGCAATTAATGAGGAAATGAAAATTGCAGCTGCATATGCGATTGCAGAATTAGCGCGTAAGCAAGTTCCTGAAGAAGTTACTCGTGCTTATGGTGGTAAGAAGAAAACTTTTGGTCCTGAATATATTATTCCTTCGCCATTCGACCCTCGCTTAATTGAGGTTGTACCGGCCGCAGTTGCAAAAGCAGCTATGGAAACAAAGGTTGCGCTTAATCCAATTGAAGATTGGGAAGTTTACCGCAAGGAGCTTAAAGCTAGATTAAACCCTACTGCTAATAGATTATCTTTAATTTATGAAAATCTTACGCAAAACCCTAAACGTTTAGTTTTCGCTGAAGGTGAGAATGAAAGCGTTATTCGTGCAGCTCTTAACTGGAGAGATAACGGGTATGGCTCATCTATTTTAGTTGGACGCGAAGAGAAAATTGATCCTGTATTTGAGGCGATTGGCGCATCTAAGGAAGGAATTGACATTCGTAACCCTGAAAAAAATTACGAAGATAACGACAAGTATATTAAGAATCTATATGCGCGCTTACAACGTAAGGGCTATATGGAAAGTGATGTGAATCGCTTAGTTAAAATTGATCGCAATTATTTTGCATCTGGCATTTTAGCTAATGGTGAAGCGGATAAAATGGTTACTGGTTTAACGCGCTCTTATAACGAAACGTTGAAATCTGTGATTGATATTTTTGCTTCTGAGAATGAACGCGTATTCGGTATTTCAGCTATTTTAGCTAAAACTGGACAAACTATTTTTATGGCTGATACGGCGGTTATTCCTAACCCTACAGCCGAAGAAATGGCTGACTTTGCGATACAGTCTGCTACGTTTGCCAAGAAGATGGGGCATAGCCCGCGCGTTGGTTTTGTATCTTATTCTAACTTTGGCAACTCAGAAGATGCTGATACTAAGAAGATAAAAGAGGCTGTTAAAATACTAGACTCATCGAGCGTTGATTTTGAATATGATGGCGAAATGATGGCATCTACTGCGCTTAATAAAAGCCAGCTAGAGATCTACAATTTCAGTAAACTTTCTGATACCGTTAATATTATTATTGCACCAAATTTAAATGCCTCGCATATTGCTGTTAAGATGCTGTCTGCACTTGGTGGCGCTGAAGTTATTGGCCCTGTGTTACTTGGCTTAGATGAAGGTGTTGAAATTTTACCAATGGGTGCAAGCGTTTCAGATATTTTAACTGTTACAGCGCTTTCAGCAATTAAAAGCTAAACTTAAATGCTAGTTAAGAAACTAAATAATATCGCCATAAAAGCGGGCGAAATTATTTTGGAATATTATCAATCTGATAATATTGGCGTTGAGGTAAAGGATGATGACTCGCCAGTAACGTTAGCGGATAAAGCAGCTAATGATTATATTATAGATGAGCTTACTAAGTTAACCGATCATCCTATCGTTACTGAAGAAGATGCGGCTAATCATTTAAAGGACTTCCAGCCGAAAACTTTTTGGCTTATTGATCCTTTAGATGGCACGAAATCTTTTATTAATAAAGAACCTTCATTCACTGTTAACATTGCATTAATTGAAGATAACGTACCTAAAATTGGTGTTATTTATGTTCCTGCATCTGGTGAATTATTTTATACCAACGAACAAGGAACAAAAGCCTTTAAGGGGAATGATGAGATTAAAGTTAGAGAACGCTCAAATAACTTAACCATCATAGCTAGTAAATCTCATTTATCTACGGAAACTGAAGAGTATATAAAATCTTTGCCGGAAGTTGATGATTTTATTTCTGTTGGTAGCTCTTTAAAATTCTGTAAATTAGCCGAAGGTGTGGCCGATATTTATCCGCGCTTTTCACCTACTATGGAGTGGGATACTGCTGCAGGGCATGCAATACTTACTGCCGCTGGCGGTAAGGTTACGCGCACTGATGGTTCACCATTATTATATGGCAATCTGCATACCGATACTCCACGACCATTTGAAAATCCGTTTTTCATTGCTACAAACTAAAACTAGAATATGCTTACCCGCATGTCTGATGTGAAAAAGTTTGATATTGCAATTATTGGCGGTGGCCCTGGCGGTTATGTAGCGGCTATTCGCGCGGCTCAGCTTGGGTTTAAAGTTGGCGTTATTGAAGCTAACCACATGGGCGGAATTTGCCTAAACTGGGGTTGCATTCCTACAAAAGCGCTACTTCGCTCATCAGAAATTAATCACTTACTTCATAATTTAGAGCAGTTTGGTTTCTCGGCTGATAATATTAAATTCGACTTTAAAAAGGTTGTTCAGCGCTCTCGTGATGTATCTAGCCAGCTTACGGCAGGTATTGGGCATTTAATGAAAAAGAACAAAATTGAAGTTATTGATGGCTACGGCAAGATTAATGGGAAGGGTAAAATCTTAGTAGAAAATGATGGCAAAAAGATTGCTGATGTTGAAGCTAAGCATATCGTTATTGCTACTGGCGCACGTGCGCGTACATTCCCTAATTTACAGCCAGATGGTAAAGTTATTTGGACTTACCGCGAGGCAATGCTTCCAGATAAAATGCCTAAAAAATTATTAGTTATTGGTTCTGGTGCGATTGGCTCAGAATTTGCATCTTTCTACGCCAACATGGGTGCAGAAGTAAATTTAGTTGAAGTTCAGGATAGAGTTTTACCTGTTGAAGATACTGAGATTTCACAACTTGCTGAAAAGGCATTTAAGGCACAAGGAATTAAAGTTAGAACCAAAACTAACGTTGAGCAATTAACTCCTAAGAAGACTGAAGTTGAAGCTACAATTAATGGCAAAACTGAAACCTACGATAGAGCAATTGTTGCTGTGGGTGTGGTAGGTAATACTGATAATCTAAACCTTGAAATTACTGATGTTAAGGTTGAGAAGAATACAATTTTAATTGATGAGTATTGCCGTACTGATGAAGAAAATATTTATGCTATTGGTGACGTTGCAGGTGCACCATGGTTAGCGCATAAGGCGAGCCATGAAGGTGTAGTTTGCATTGAAAATATTGCTTATGAAGAAGGCAAGCTAGCTAAAAAGCCTCACCCGATTAAGAAAGAGAATATTCCGGGTTGTACTTATTGTCGTCCACAGGTGGCATCAGTTGGTTTAACCGAAGAAAAGGCGAAAGCGGAAGGTTTAAATATTAACGTTGGGCGTTTCCCATACGTTGCGAATGGCAAGGCAATCGCAATGGGCGAAGAAGAAACTGGCTTAGTTAAAACTATTTTTAATGCCGATAATGGTGAGCTTATTGGCGTTCATATGATAGGCGCTGAAGTTACGGAAATGATTTCATCGTACCTTGTTGGTAAGCAAATGGAAGCAACGGAAGAAGATTTTATTCATACTATTTATGCACACCCTACTCTATCTGAAATGATGCATGAATCTGTACTAGATTCTATTGGCGGTGCATTGCATTATTAGAGCTTTGTCATTAATCCACTTGATCGGGGATTTGGAAGTTTCTTTTAGGGAGATTCCCGCCCTTGCGGGAATGACAAACTTCTCTTTGTTACCTTTATATTAACTAGCTAGTAAAATTAGATGCGTAGGATTTTGGCTTAACTTTCGATTTCTTAGGTTTTTTAACAGCGTATGCGATGCCGTATTTTTCTGCGTAAGCTACAGCTTCATCAGATGTATTAAACTTTAGTTTAATTTGCTGATTCATGTCCGCTTGAGAAGTCCAATTCATTACAGAGTAAGATTTTGGCGCAAGCTCTTTATCGAACTCAAGAACCCAAGTGCTATTCTTAGCCTTGCCAGATGTTGCTGCTGATTGAGATGGTATGTAAATACGTGCTTTCATAAAATTTAGTGGGTTGGTGGGTTAGATAGGATAGAAGGATCTTTATCAGTTCTTGCTATCCTTTAATCCTTCTAACTAACTATCCTTCTAATTATACTGCTTGGGCGGCTAGGTCTTTATCTACTTCGATACGTTGCGATGGGTCAAGCTCCATCTCGTTATGAGCTGCCCCTGCAGGAATCATAGGGTATACGTTTTCCTTTTGGTCAACTACCATATCAAGAAGAACTGGGCCATCATGTTCAATAAATTCTTTTAATACAGATTCAGCATCTTCTGGCTTTTCGCAACGTAAACCTTTAATGCCGAATGCTTCAGCAAGCGCTACGAAGTCCGGAAGTGCATCAACGTAAGATTCAGAATAACGATTACCGAAGAATAGTTCCTGCCATTGGCGAACCATACCCATGTAATTATTATTAAGGATAATTAGCTTAATAGGTAACCTGTACTGAACTGCTGTAGCAATTTCTTGAATGTTCATCATTACAGATGCCTCACCTGAAACACATACAACATTTGTATTAGGGTTACCAATAGCTACACCAAGCGCAGCAGGTAAGCCGTAACCCATTGTACCTAGCCCGCCAGATGTCATCCAACGCTTAGGCTTATTAAATTTGATATATTGCGCGCTCCACATTTGGTGCTGACCTACATCGGTTGTTACAAAGAAATCTTTATTATCCGCATGTAATTGCGTGTTTAGTAAATCAAGCGCGTATTGCGGTTTGATAATATCTGCACCTTCAGCCTGATTATACTGAATTGAATCTAGCTTGCGCCAGTCCGTAATTTTATTCATCCAAGCAGATGTATCAGCTGATTTTAATTTCTTCTCATTCCATACTTTAAGCATCGCCTCTAAAATAAGTTCGCAATCACCGCGAAGAGGCATATCTACCTTGATAGTCTTATTGAAAGATGAAGCATCAATATCAATATGGATTTTCTTTGAGTTAGGCGAGAACTTGCTAGTTACACCTGTTACGCGGTCATCAAATCTCGCGCCAACGCAGATCATAAGGTCACATTCAGCCATTGCCATATTAGCTTCGTATGAGCCATGCATACCTAGCATGCCAAGAAAGTTTTCCTTAGTGGCAGGGTAAGCACCTAAGCCAAGTAATGTTGAAGTACATGGATGACCTGTTGTATCAATAAATTCTGTTAAAAGTTCAGCAGCTTTGTCACCTGAATTAACTACGCCACCGCCAGTATAGAAGATTGGCTTTTTAGCTTCTGAAATAGCTTTAACCGCCTCTTCAATTAATTCTGCCTCACATATATCTGCCGGCTTATAGCTTTCACGGCGCTTATATTCCGCCGGCTCATATTCATGCTTAATAATTTGAATATCTTTTGGAACATCAAAAGCAACCGGCCCAGGGCGACCTGAAAGAGCTACGTCAAACGCTTCACGCATTTTATCCGCCAACTTAGAAATATCTTTTACCATGTAGTTATGCTTAGTGCATGGCATGGTGATACCCATAATGTCCGCCTCTTGGAAGGCATCCGTACCGATTAATGGCGTTGCCACCTGACCAGAAATTACGATTATAGGAACTGAGTCTAGTAAAGCATCCGCTAAACCAGTTACGGTGTTAGTTGCACCGGGGCCAGATGTTACAATTACGACGCCGACTTTACCCGTAGAACGCGCATAACCTTCGGCCGCGTGAACAGCACCCTGCTCGTGACGGACTAAGATATGCTTAATGTCGTTCTGTTTAAATAGCTCATCGTAGAATGGAAGAATTGCACCGCCCGGATAACCGAATACGGTATCAACACCATTCTCCTTCAGAACCTCTAGAATAATTTCAGCACCTGTAAGTTCTTTAGACATAGTGCCAGATTATAAATAATTGTAATTTTAAGTAAATCTAAATTCTTAAATCATATTTTATTCCAAAATGCCTTTGAAATAGATGTAAGGATTATGGGTAATGCAATGAATGCTACCAGTATAGTTGATGTATTTATGCTTGGTGCAATATTGGCAAAATTGAACATAAATATTGCGGCTGCAACGGCTGAAATTGCCCCATGTATTCTGTCCGATAAGCCACTTATATCATAGCCTTTGGCTTGTAAGAAAAAGATGGTTATAAATATTGGGAAGCTAATTATACCCATAAATGCGATATCTCGCACTGAGATATTTGCAGTTAATTCGTTATAGAAGCTCAAAAATACTATAAATAATATGCTTGATAATATTGTAGCGTAGCATTTGAATGAATATCTATCGTCCGGTACGCAAATCATGAATGATTTTAGCCCAGAGAAGAAGAATATTATGGAAGTAAATATTGCAATGCGGTAGTCAAAATTGGCTGACAAGCCTAATATAAGGCTCATTATAAGTGTGTATATTGCGGTGATGATAAGTATTTTAGCAAAGCCACGCATTGGCTTATAACAGCATACTGGCTGTAGCTCATCACATAATTTATCGATAATGTTATTTGACTCCTTATTACTCAATGTTTGACTCAGCCTCCAACTGTTTTGCGTATTCTTGCATTTTCTTCATCGCGCGGTGAGATGCTACTTTTACCGCAGTCTCACTCATATCTAACTTTTTACCTACTTCGCGCGCGGAATACCCCTCAAGCTTCATACGCATTATTATTTCTTTCTGCCTTTCGTTTAAGATGCTTAACATCTTTGTAAGTTCTTCGCTGTTTATGTTGTCAAAAGTTACATCCTCGCTTACTAGGTGCGGTACTTTATCAATTTCAACGCGCGCTTCTTTATAATATTTACGCAAATAATCGTTAATTTTGTAAGAAGTTATGGCGTACATCCAACTTTTAAATGGACGCGCTGGATTATACGAAGCCCTAGCTTTATGGATGGCTAGAAGAACTTCCTGGTAAACATCGTCAATATTATCTGCCCCCAGCTTTTTGCCAATATAGCCTTTAACCATTGGTGTAATCTCTTGCATTAGCGCTCTATAGGCACCTTTATCGCCGTTCTGTACGGCTTGCATTTTTTCTTCCAACGTGGACATAATAATTAGGCTTATATAATATTAACCTGCTTTACAATAAACAGTTCTGTTTAGATATTAAAAAGTTACAAAAATTCAAATATAACAAGAAGTTGTGAACTTTTCTAGAAATTAACCATTTTTACACTTAATTAAGGTTGAATTTTATGATATAATGCACGAGGTTAGGGTTCAAGTAGAAGGAGAAGTCTTGGGTTAAGTATTTTCAAAGTATTGAAGAAAACTTAACTTTCAGTTCAGTGGTTTCATATATGTTTAATTAATTCGTTTCTTTGTGGAGAAGAGGCGATAACGGAAACTATTTAGCTATCGGTTGCTAAAGGGGTATGTATGTTTATAAAGAGAGTGATCGTGCTTTCGCTAGTTGGTTTAGCGTTCAGCACAAACGCCTATGCTATAAGTGCTAAGGAGGCATTAAAGCAGGCATTAAATGAGAAGACAAGTATTAACAAGCGTTTTGATGGTGGCAATACTGCATTACACATTTCGGCGCGTCAAGGAAACCGCAAAATACTAACACAATTGTTAGAATCTGGTGCGGATATATCAGTAAAAAATGAAAATGGTAAGAAGGCTATCGATTTAGCTAGAGCCAATAATCATATTGAATGTGCTGCTATTATTTCAAATTACACTTTATTTGGTAAAAATTATAAAGCGTTACTTCCGCAGGTTAGTGCTGGTACAGCAGCTACGGCGGCTACAGCCGCAGCAGCAGGTGGTGGTACATCTATTCTTACAGTAGCTGGCGGTATTGCGGCAGCAGGCGGTGCAGTTGCATTAGCCGGCGGTGGTAGTGGCTCTAATGGCACTGGCGGAGCGCCTGAAGAAGAAGGAACTAATCCCACTGAACCTTCTAACCCTAATTTTGAATTTACTGGTACTGAATATCAAAATTCAACTGGCTTAGCACAAATTAATGCTGCATCAGCTTATGCGGCAGGCTTTACTGGTGAAGGTATTAAAATTGCAGTAATTGATACTGGCGTAGATGCTTTACACACTGACTTAAATGATAATTTAGTTGGTGGTGAAGTTGGCATTGAAGATACTCATGGCACTCATGTTGCTGGTATTATTGCCGCTGAAAAAGATGGCAATGGTATTCATGGTGTTGCTTACAATGCAGAAATTATATCTCAACAAGTTATAGGCACTACAACTGAAAATACCATTGCTGGTGGTATTATTGATGCTGTAGATTCTGGCGCTGAGATTTTAAATAATTCATGGAGTGCAACTATGGGCGGAATGGATATTCCTGTAGTTGGTAACGAGGGTGGCGGTCGCTTTGTTAATGGCGGTACTGGTGCTAATGCACAATGGTTAGAATCTAACTTTGGTGCAGAAGTTGAAGCATTTAAATATGCCGCTGAAAATGATGTAATTAGCGTATTTGCGGCGGGTAATTCAAGCCTTTCTACATCCGGTGTATTTGCCGGTTTACCTTTACATTTTGAAGAGTTAGAGGGTAGCTTTGTATCCGTTATAGCTTTAGACGCTAACAATGAAGTTGCTTCATTCTCAAACAGATGCGGTCAGGCTAGAAACTGGTGCTTAGCGGCTCCCGGTGTACAAATTGCATCAACTGTTACTGGCGGTCAATATGCTGAATTCTCTGGCACATCAATGGCGGCACCTTATGTTTCAGGTTCTTTAGCTTTATTACTTGAAGCGTTCCCTGAAATTTCAAATAAAGATGCACTTTCAATTCTTTTTGAAACTGCAACTGACTTAGGTCAAATTGGTGTAGATTATATTTATGGTCATGGTTTAGTTAATTTAGATGCAGCGTTTAACCCTGTTGGAGCTACGTCATTTACTACTTCATCTGGTACTAATGTTAGCACTTCTGGAACAGTTATTTCAATTCCATCTGCTTTTGGTGGTGCTGGTATTAGCGCGGCTAATGCAACAATTTTAGATTCGTATAATCGTGAGTTTAATGTTTCGTTAAATGATTATGTTAAGCCAACTAAAACTTTATACTTAAGTGATATTTCATCTCGCTTCGCTGAAAATGAATTAAATGAAGCTAATCTGGATAATGGCTTATCTTTAGCTTTCGGTGAACGTGAAATTGAAGTTGATGCCGATCAAGAATCATCTGAAGATGGTAAGTATTTCAGAATTTCATATGCTGGTAAAAATGGTAGCTATTCACTATCTAAAGACATTAACATGAATAACGTACTTGGCTTTGCAGAAGAAAATGCTCGTGAAATGAATATTATGGAAGGCGTTGGTTTAGATAATACTTATTTAAACCTATTTGCTGAAAATAATATGGCTGTAGCTTCTTCACTTAACATTGGTGCTGCGGCATTAAGCTTTGCAGGTATTAAGTCTGAACAAGATGGCTTTGATGCTTCAGGTTTTGTATCTGGCATAAATGGTGGTTTTGGTAAGTTAAAATTAGCTGGTTCAATTGGTTTAATAGAAGAGCAAGGTGGGTTGCTAGGCTTTTCTGGTACTGGCGCGTTCGACTTAGAAGGCGAGTCTCAAACTAGCTTTGCTAGCTTAACTGGTGTTTACTCGTTTAACTCTGCACTTTCGTTCTATGCTAAGTATGAACTTGGTTTAACTAAAGGTAGTAACATTGAAAACGGCATTGTTTCTAACGTTTCTGATATCTACTCTGATAGTTTTGCATTTGGTGCAACTTATGCAGTTGATAGGCTATCTAAATTAGGCGCTTCAATTTCTCAGCCTATGAGAGCGCGTAGTGGTGAAGTTCAGTTTAACTTCGGCGATGGTAATGTATCTAATGCGGATATTTCTGCGAGTGTTCGTGAAATTGATTTCTCAATGTTCTATGATACTCATGTTAATGGCTTAGGTAGATTCTCTGCGGCGGCGTTATACAGAGTTAACCCTGATCATGATGAAACTGCAGATGATGAGTTAATCTTATTAGGTAAGTACAAAGCAGAATTTTAATTCGATTGTCATTCCCGCGGAAGCGGGAATCTCCTTAATGGAGCTTCCCGAGATCCCCGATCGGAGTCGGGGGTGACAAAGCTTTATAATCTATAACAACCCCTTAAGCTCGTCTACTAGGTCGGTTTTTTCCCACGAGAAAGAGCCGTCTGCTAGTGGATTACGGCCAAAATGTCCGTATGCGGCAGTTTTCTTATAGATAGGTTTATGCAGGTCTAAATGCGCACGGATTCCGTATGGAGTTAAGTCAATAAGGCTATTTACTTTGTTTAAAATAGCATCCTCAGTTACTTTGCCAGTGCCGTGCATATTAATGTAAACCGAAAGCGGTTTTGCTACACCAATTGCATATGAAAGTTGAATTGTGCAAGCGTCTGCTAGTTTTGCAGCTACTATGTTTTTAGCAACATAGCGTGCGGCATAAGCTGCAGATCTATCTACCTTGGTAGGGTCTTTACCGGAAAATGCACCGCCACCATGAGGGGCCGCACCGCCGTAAGTATCTACAATGATTTTTCTGCCAGTTAGTCCCGCATCACCATCTGGCCCGCCGATAACGAACTTGCCAGTTGGGTTAAAATAAAGCTCTCTAGGCTTATGCCCTAAAGTTTCTACTATTGATGGTAAAAGTTGCGCTTTTAGTTCCGCTTGGTTTGCTCCCTCAGGGTGTTGAATAGATAGCACAACATTATCAACATCCATTGGCGTATTACCCTTATAATTAAAGGTAACTTGGCTTTTTGCATCTGGCCCTAGATGTTTAAATTCATCTTTTAAGAAGATATTCTCTAAAATGCGATGCGCGTAATAAATAGGTGCGGGCATTAAATTCGGTGACTCCGTACAAGCATAGCCAAACATTATACCTTGGTCGCCAGCGCCCTCTTCTTCTAGACTTTTTGCGTCAACACCTTGAGCAATATCTGGCGACTGACCATGTACCAGATTAATTACTTCCAGCTTTTCATGGTGGAAGCCTTCTTGCTCGTAGCCGATTTCTTTTACAGTTTTACGAACTATATTTTCAATATTCTTAGTAATAGATTCTGCTCCGCGTACTTCACCAGCAATTATAACCTTGTTGGTAGTTGCCATAGTTTCAACGGCAACGCGCGAATATGGGTCTTGGTGCAAATATTCATCTAAAATTGCATCCGAAATTTGGTCGCAGATTTTATCTGGGTGACCATGTGAAACAGATTCAGAAGTGAATTGAAATTCTCTATTTTGGTAGTAGTCTTGAGACATAGTTAATGAGTATTCTAAAGATAAATAAATTAGTTAAGGCCTTCAAACAAGAAATTGTTTTAGATGGCATTGATTTTGAAATAAAGGCAGGTGAAAAATGCGCCTTTATTGGGCTTAATGGACAAGGTAAAACTACGCTAATTAAATCTATACTTGGTTTAAATAATATTAAATCTGGTACAGTTGAAATTTCTGATAATCATTTTTATCTGCCAGAAAAATTCAACCCTTCAAGTAACTTTACTGGTAATGACTATTTAAACCTAATGTGTCATTCAGGTACCCGATCGGAATCGGGCATAAACTCCGGCGGGAATCTCTTTACGGAGCTTCCCGAGATCCCCGATCAAGTCGGGGATGACAAATTTTTTAACTGGAAATTGCCTCTTGATAAGAAAATTAAAACTTACTCGAAAGGAATGAAGCAAAAACTAGGGCTTTTAATTGCGTTTAATTCTGACGCTAATTTACTTATTCTTGATGAGCCAATGAGCGGACTAGATTTAAAATCTAGGGCAGAGTTTAGGCAGTTAGTTACTAAGTTTAACGGCGCGGTGCTATTTACCACTCATATTATGGAAGGAATGGATGAAATAGCCGACAGAGTAATATTTCTGCACAATAAAAAGCTCTTGTTAAACAAGCCTGCTCAGGATATTAATTTTAGCCAATTCGAAAGAGAAATACTAAGTCATGTCATCCTCGCGGAAGCGGGGATCTCATAACAAGATCTCAAAAAAGATTCCCGATCAAGTCGGGAATGACAAAACATAGATTGGAATGACAAAACAAGAGAATCAAATAAATGTAGCAATAGCTGGGCTAGGAACAGTTGGTATTGGTACTTATAAAATTTTAACCCAGAAGCGTGAGCTATTTAAAGCTAAAACTGGCAAGGATATTGTTGTATCGGCTATATCTTCACGCTCGAAAAGTAAGGATAGAGGTGTGGACTTCCCTAACGATATTAATTGGTTTGATAATCCAGTTGATATGACAAAAGCTACCAATGTTGATGTTGTGGTTGAAGCTATTGGTGGCGAAGATGGCATTGCTTACGCGCTAGCTAAAGAGGCATTATCTGCCGGTAAGAGCTTTGTTACCGCTAATAAGGCAATGATAGCTATTCATGGGGCAGAGCTGGCAAAACTTGCTGAAGATAATGGCGGCTTCCTATGCTTTGAATCTGCTGTTGCGGGTGGCATTCCGATATTAAAAGTTATACGCGAAGGTTTAGCGGCTAATGAGTTTGTATCTATTAGCGGTATAATGAATGGTACGTGTAACTTTATTTTAACTGAAATGGCAGCTAGGCGCGAAGGTTTTGAGCCTGTACTTGCTGATGCTCAGGCGAAAGGCTATGCAGAAACTCCGCCAGATTTAGATATTGATGGCGTTGATACGGCTCATAAATTAGCAATTATTAGTGCGCTTGCGTTTGGTGCTAAGTTAAATTTTGATGGCATTATTCTTGATGGCATTCGCAAGGTAACTTTGGATGATATCGATTTAGCGAAAGATTTTGGCTATAAAATTAAGCTTCTTGGAACAGTTAAGAAAGCCGACAATAATGAATTATTACAAATGGTTCAGCCAACATTAGTTAAGGCGGACTCACAAATTGGTCAGGTTGATGGTGTATTGAATGCTATTTATTCTGAATCGGATGAGTTTGGTGGTTCAATTATTACTGGTGCAGGTGCAGGTGAAAAGCCTACCGCTTCAAGTGTTGTAGCAGATATTATTGATATTGCCGCAAATCGCGCAGGGAAGGCATTCTATGCATCAAACGAGGTGAAATCTGTTAAAAATTATGATTCACGTTTTTACTATAGAATTAATTTAGAAGATAAAGCTGGTACACTGGCAGAGATTACGAGTATTTTATCTTCATATGGCATTTCAATTGATGAAGTTGCACAGAAAGTACATAATACTGGCGATGCTTTAGTTGGTATAATTACACATGAAACAAATGCAGATTCCGCACGCGATGCGATTGCAAAGCTAGAAAGCTTGGAATTTGTAAACAACGTTCACTCAATGGTGGTGAGCGGTTAGGAGAATATTATGAGCATTGTTACACAATTAAATTATGATGGTAAGGGAGAGTTTCTAAATAGAAATTTAGCTATGGAAACAGTTCGTATAACTGAATTTGCTGCGTTAGCCGCAAGCAAGTATATGGGCTTAGGTAAAAAGGACGAAGCCGACCAAGCCGCCGTTGATGCAATGCGCACCGCGCTTAATGAGCTTACAATTCAAGGTACAATTGTTATCGGTGAAGGTGAGCGTGATAAAGCCCCGATGTTATATATCGGCGAGAAAGTTGGTAATGGCACAGGCCCTGAAGTTGATATTGCCTTAGACCCGTTAGAAGGCACAAATTTATGTGCTGTTGGTGCGCCAAACTCGTTGGCAGTTATTGCCATATCTGAACGTGGTGGATTTTTAAATGCGCCAGATGTTTATATGAAAAAGATTGCTGTTGGTGGCGGTTTACCAGCGGGCCTAATTGATATTGAAGCTAGCCCTGAGAAAAACTTAAAAGAATTAGCTAAGGCTAAAAAGTGCGATATTTCTGACCTTGTAGCTGTTATTCTTGAGCGCCCTAGGCACGCAGAGCTTATTGCTAAAACTCGCGAGGCAGGTGCGCGTATTCAACTTATTGATGATGGTGATGTTGCTGGTATTATTGCAACTTCTCGCTTTGAGGCGGGTGTTGATATATATATGGGTACAGGTGGTGCACCTGAGGGTGTGCTAGCTGCGGCTGCGCTAAAATGTATTAATGGTCAAATGCAGGGGCAACTAATCTTTGATGGCACTATTGGCGAAGAAATGGACGTTGATAATCAGATTAGCCGTGCGAAGCAAATGGGCATTTCTGATATCAATAAAATTTACGATATTAACGAGATGGCAAAGGGCGATGTTATGGTATCTTGCACAGGCGTTACTGGCGGCTGGATGCTTAAAGGCGTGCGCCGTTATGCTGGTGGCGCAACTACGCACTCGCTTGTTATGCGCTCACATACTGGTACAACTCGTTTCGTTGAAACTGAGCATAACTTTACCAGAAAGAAAGAGATTTAATTGACATTTAGTAACTAATTTGTTACAATATTGACATGTCTGTTACAGAAGTAAAGAGGGTAAATGTTAGCTTAAGCCCGCAAGAATACAAATATATTGAGCTTTATGCTGAGCATAAGGGAAAAACAGTAACTTCTGCATTAAAGGATTTAGCTTTAATGAATTCCGAGCAATATGAGGATTACCAATTTTCTAATAGAGCGTTGGAGAATATGAAAAATACCACTGAATTAGTACCGTTAGATGAGTGGTAGAATGTACTCGGTTGCAATTTCAGACATTGTTAAAAATCAATCTGATAAGAAAATTTCTAAATCTGCAAAGGCAGAAATAATTAAAGCAATTAATAATAAACTTGTTAATGACCCGATGGTTTTTAGTAAGCCATTACAATATAACTTTGTTGGTTTGCGCTCCTTTAGAGTTGGTGATTATAGAGTTATAATCAAAGTTAACGAGGAATCTAAAACCATTGAAATTTACGACATTGGCCACCGCAAGGATATTTATAATTAACTATAGTCTTTTCTAAATTACATCGTGTATACGATGTAATTTAGGCTTACTCGCTTCGCGGTGCAACAAAAGCTCAAGCTTTTGTTGATAGCAAATTCCAATTTAATCGTTAGCACGATATAAATTAGAATTTACTATCGTTTATACCTTCCGCAAAGTTAGCTCTCTTTTATAAATTTACTATATATTGTGAATCTGAAGAGAGAAATCGATGATTTTTATCAAAAAATCGTCATTTTTTGTTAAAAAAGTGCAGTTTTTTAGCATTTTTTAAGGCTTTTTCTAGCGGATAAGCCCTAAGCACCATTGAAATATAAGGATATTTTATCTAAACACCCCTAGATATTATTTTTTTAGTGAATTTATAGGATTCTATATTTGAGAATAACTGTTTTAGCTGATTAAATTTATTAGCTCAGGGTTAAGGCGACCGGCATCGCGATCGATGAATTTTAGTCTAGTACCATCATCCTTCTGGTTTAGATTTTTAACTAGAATTTCGTCAGTATCTTTAACATTTTCATCTAGAATGATTGCATAATTCGCATTCATCTTTTCAGCTTTTTTGAACTTTTTATCGTACTTACCTGAACGAATAATTTCTACAGGATAACCTTCCTGCCTTAGCATGAAGGCGATAATTAACATATGTTCTTGGTCGCCATTATAACCTTTTGAGAACAAGGCTATTGGGCTAACTGGATTTGGAACTTTAGCATCGTCAACCAACAGCATTAAGCGCTCAATACCTGCGGCAAAGCCTACTGCTGGAGTTGGTTTACCACCAAGTTGAGCTACTAGGCCATCATATCTACCGCCTGAAAGAATGGCCGATTGAGAGCCCACACCTTCAGTTGCAATAAACTCAAATACAGTATGATTGTAATAATCTAAACCGCGTACTAAACCTGGGTTTAAGCGCACTTCCATTTGGGCTGATACAGGCTCTATAGCGCGCATGAAAGTTTCAAAATACTCTTTTGCAGCGTCAGAGTAATAATCCATAATGCGTGGCGCATGGTCGATTAATATCTGTTTATCGCCTTTATCTTTAGTATCTAAAATACGTAGCGGATTGTTTGTTAGCCTACGTTGAGAGTCTTCCGACAGCTCATTCTTATGTGGCGTTAAAGCCTCTACAAGCGCAGTTGTATAACGAATGCGAGATTCAGCATCGCCGATAGAGTTAATATCTAAACGGCATTTTGTGGTTAAACCAAGGTTGGCTAAAATGTCGTAACCTAAGATAACCATTTCAGCATCTACGTAGGGACCTTCTTCACCAATGTGCTCAAAGTTAACTTGGTGGAATTGACGTTGGCGACCTTTTTGTGGGCGCTCATACCTGAATAATGGACCTGTAGTAAAATACTTTAACGGCAGATTTTGTTCCAAACCGTTTGATATAAAGGCTCTTGCGATAGATGCGGTAAATTCTGGACGTAATGTTATTGAATCACCACCGCGCGTTTCAAAGGTAAACATCTCTTTGTTTACAACGTCAGAGGTTTCACCTAGTGAACGGCTGAATACATCTGTAAATTCAAAAATAGGTAAAGATATTTCTTTAAAACCGTATTTTGAACCTATTTGACGTGAAAGGTTTTGAATGAATTGAAATATTTTGAATTCATTTTCTAGCACATCATGTGTACCGCGAACTGGCTGTGTATTTGCTTTTTTAGACATTAATTTTTTGACCTAATTTTCTTGTAATCTGTTTTTAATTGGCGGGCAAATTTTAAAAAGTACGTAATGTATAATCGGATAGACTAAAATTGAAATAGCTAGATTTAAGGTTGCCGCTTCTAGCTTTACGTTAACGTCTGAACCAATTTTTAGAACTATAGAAATTAATATTGTATACGCCGTAAACAGCATGCCGTAAATTATCCATTGTACTAAAAATAGTTGGCGACGGATTTGCCATCTGCGGTAATCTAATAATAAAGCGAATAATATAAAAAGCGCTGATGTTACACCTAGTGGTAAGAAAAGTAGCGCGTCATAAATTAAGCCGATTAATGCCGCTAGAGTTATTGGAAATGAACGCTTGCGGTATAGTCTGAAATAGAAAATTGAAGCTAATATGAAAGTTGGTGTTGCGTAGTATAAAGGAGCTATATCAATTGAACTTGCTTTTATAACTAGTGAAGTAGAAGCTATTACAATAGGTATTAAATAGCTTAATATTTGGATTATTATTTCCATAATATTATAATTTTTTCCATAAATTATAATTAATTACATTGTTCTTAGAAACAAAAACAGTCTCTAATTTATGCCAATCCACGAATGGCTGAATATAGAACCTTCCATCCTTACCTATCAATGTTTCACCCACTGGAATGTCTGGAGGAAAAATGTCTGTATCGCCTGAAGTAGTGATATAATCCCCTTTATCAATTTGGCTATTGGTGGCAATAAATTCAAGTCTAGGTTGCTTGGTATTAATGCCTTTCATTATAGACTTCTCGCCTTTATCTGAGGTTTTTACTGGTATTCTAGAATTGCTAGATAGAATTGTGTTTATAACTGCATGGTTTTCAGCTACAGTTTGGACCTTCCCAACTAGTCCTGCTTTGTTATAAACTATCATACCAATCTCAATTTCATCCTTTGAGCCTAGGTTAATCATTATTTCATTACCGTAATCACCCACTACCGAACCAATGATTTTTGCTATAACGAGTTTAGAATTTTCGGTAGTGTAAGAATTTATTTTTCTTAAGCGCTTATTTTCCGAAAGAGTTTGTACTAGTATATTCTGCGCCTCTTTAAGCTTTTTATTTTCGGCTCTTAAGCGGTTATTCTCTTCATAAACGTTGAAAATATTTGAGATTGTATATGCCCTATCCGAAAGTTTATTTTTTTTATCTGAAACATATTCAAGTGCCGGGGCAAAGAATTCACGGATATTGTTTTTAACATCGCTCGTATTGTTATCGCCAGATTTATCGAGGAATGCTAAACCTATTACAAAGATAAGAATTAATACTATAGAAATTTTGGCAATAAGAGAGAATATCGAACGAACGATAATAAGTGTAAAATTTTCTTTCTTGATATCTGCCATTAGCTATCTTGCTTGAATAAACAATGTCTGAACTTTTCAGGGTTTTCAAGTGTTGCACCTGTGCCTAGTGCTACACAATTAAGTGAATTTTCAACAACTGATGCTGGTAAGCCAGTTGCTCTCATTAACGAGCTATCTAAGCCATGTAGTAATGCACCACCACCCGTTAAAATAATTCCTTTATCAACAATATCCGACGCTAACTCTGGTGGAGTTTGTTCCAAAGCTTCTTTTACTGATTCGATTAATTTATCAATTACTTCTTGTAACGCTTCTGCAACCTCTGCTCTTGTGATAACAATCTCGTTAGGAACGCCGTTAATAAGGTCACGACCTTTAATTGACATTGATGGGTTATCGTCACCATCCGCATAGTTTGCAGAACCAATTTTCTTTTTAATATCTTCTGCAGTTGTTTCACCAACTAGTAAATTATGTTTCTTACGAATATAATTTATTATTGCACTATCCATCAAGTCACCACCAACTTTGGCTGAATTAGCATAAACAATACCACCAAGTGATATTACTGCGATTTCAGATGTACCACCGCCGATATCAACAATCATTGAGCCTGTTGGTTCAGTTACTGGTAAGCCAGCACCGATTGCAGCGGCCATTGGCTCTTCAATTAATAATGCTTCACGCGCGCCTGCAGAAAGTGCAGCATCCTGAATTGCTCTGCGCTCAACCTGAGTCGCAGTTGAAGGAACGCAAATAATAATTAATGGACCTGTGAACAAGCTTCTCTTGTGTACCATTCTAATGAAATGCTTAATCATTTCTTCAGCGGCTGTGAAATCTGCGATTACACCATCTCTCAAAGGTCTAGTTGCCTCAAGATCATCAGGTGTTCTACCCAACATTAGTTTGGCATCATGTCCGAATTTAATAGGAATTTTTTGACCATTTTTTGTTGAAAATGCCACCACCGAAGGCTCGTTAAGTACGATACCTTTAGTTTTTACATAAACTAAGGTGTTGGCGGTACCTAGGTCGATTGCCATATCATTTGAGAAAAGTCCTACTAATCTAGAAAACATAGCTAAATATGATATGCTCAAGCGGTTTAGTTTCAAGCGATTTATTGACCTTGAAACTAATGAAAATAACTAGAGAAATATAGGTTATGAAAATTGCTATTATTGGAACAGGAATATCCGGATTATCTACCGCCTATTATTTGAATGAAGCTGGTCATGATATTACCATTTATGAAAAAGATAGTAGAACAGGCGGGCATGCAAATACCGCACATATAAACTACGATGGAGAGAATATTGATGTTGATACTGGCTTCATAGTTTTCAACAGACGTACTTATCCTAATCTAATTAAGCTCTTTGCAGAGCTTAAAGTTGAGTCTGATACAAGTAACATGAGTTTTTCGGTAATGAATGATTCGTTAGAATATTCATCTGAGAAAATATTTGCTCAAATTAAAAATATTTTCTCCCTTAAACATTGGGCAATGATTAAGGATATATTGCGTTTTAATAAATCTACACAAAACGCGGAAGGGGTTAATTTAACTTTAGGTGAATATTTGGAAGAGCTTAAAGTATCTAATTACTTCATTAAAAATTTTATACAGCCAATGGCAGCGGCGATATGGAGCTCCACTCCGGCGGAGATTTTAAATTTCCCTGCATATACGCTGATAGAGTTTTTTAATAATCATGGACTAAATACCTTAAAGAATCGCCCACAATGGTATACGGTTCATTCAGGGTCGCGTCAGTATGTTAGTAAATTAACGGCTGGATTTATAGACAAAATAAAGCTTAATTCAGAAGTTAAAGAAGTATACCGCAGCAAAGGCAAAGTTATAGTTGATGGCATAAAATTTGACAAAGTTATACTTGCCACCCATGGCGATGTTTCATCACTTTTATTAAAGGACAAAGATTTTGGTGAAACTGAAATTTTAGGAGGTTTTGAGTATAAAGACAATTACGCAATTCTCCATAAAGATGCATCTATAATGCCAAAAGCAAAGAAGGCTTGGGCATCATGGAATTATCATGTTGCAAGCGATAACATATGCACCCTTACCTACTGGATGAATTTACTGCAACCGCATATAGCGCAAGATAAACCTTTATTTGTTACGCTTAATGCAGAAGATAAAATTAACCCTAATATGATATTTAATAAATATCATTATCGTCATCCGCAATATACGCAAAAATCTGTTACTTCACAAAAACGTATAGATGAAATTCAAGGCAAGGGTGGCATATATTATGCTGGCGCTTACCTTCGTTATGGTTTTCATGAAGATGGTATTTGGAGCGCTAAACGAGTAGTAGAGTTGATTAATAATGGTAAATAATATTCTAAATGCGCGCGTGTTCCATAAACGCCTAAGCCCTGTTGAGAATAAGTTTGAATATTCGAGCTTATATTTGTTGCTTAAAAATCCCAAAATCCCAAAATCCCAAAATCCCAGCGGGAGAAATATTGGGGGTAAGTTATTATCCTTTAATAAATTCAATCTATACTCCTTTTATGATTCTGACCACGCAACACGTGATGGTTATGATTCTTTTGCATGGGCTAATGATAAATTAAAGGAGAATAATGTGGAAGAGGTAGAAGATATTAAGGTATTAACGCATCCACGCTTTTTAGGCTATGTGTTTAACCCTATTAGTTTTTGGCTTTGTTTTGATAAGAATCAAAAATTAATTGCCGTTATTTGTGAGGTTAACAATACGCTTAATAAAAAGAAATATGTGCATACTCATTCATATTTAATTCATGAAGCTAAAGGCATAAACCCACAAAAAATATATAAAGCTGATAAAAAACTATATGTTTCGCCATTTTATAAGAATGAAGGGCATTATGAGTTTCGTTTTTCTTATGCGGAAAATAAAATAGCTATTTTCATTGATTACTTTGTCGATGGTAGAAAGACTCTAATAACTTCAGTTTCTGGTACGCGGGAAGATCTTAATTCAAAATCTTTATTGAAATATGCGTTTAAAAAGCCTTTTGTAACTTTTAAAACAAGTACGTTAATTATATATCAAGCTTTTAAACTAAAGTTTAAGGGGCTAAAAATGACTTCAGATTATGTATCAAAATAAACTAGGAAAAATATTCGATAAAATTGAACATGGGCAAGTTACCGTTCATGTGCCAAGTGGTTGGCATAAAACATTTGGCAATAAAGCCGATTATCAAACGAAGCCGGCAGAGCTTTATATAAAATCTTGGAATGCAATTGATAGAGTTATTAGTAGAGGCTCTACCGGCTCGGCGGAAGCCTATATGTTTGGCGACTGGGATACCGATGACTTACCAGCCTTTCTAGAGGTACTTGCTAATAATGCTGATGGTTTCAACAATTTACTTAGGCTAAATCCAATTGTTCGTGGGCTGTTTAATATTAAACACTCTATTTTTAATAAAAACACGCGTGGGCAAGCGGCAAAGAATATATCTAAACATTATGATCTAGGTAATGATTTTTATTCGCTATGGCTGGATGATTCTATGACTTATTCTTCTGGCATTTATAATACTCCGCAAGAAAAGTTAGAAAAAGCCCAAGCAAATAAGTATAATAGAATATTAGATAAGTTTGATAGTAGCGGAAGAGTGTTAGAAATCGGTTGCGGCTGGGGTGGCTTTGCAGAGAAGGCGGCGCAGGCAAATCATGATATTGATTGCTTAACTATATCTAATGAACAAAAAGATTTTGCTGAAAAGCGCTTGAAAAAAGCTGGGTTAAATAATGCTAATATTAAGTTTCAAGATTATCGCGATTCAGAAGGTGAGTACGATTATATAGCGTCAATTGAGATGTTTGAAGCGGTGGGTATGAAGTATTGGGATTCATATTTCAACACCGTTTCCAATAGACTTAAATCTAGCGGTAAGGCAGTTATACAAACGATTACCATTAAAAATGAGACCTTTGACTTCTATGTAAAAAATCCTGGATTTATTCAACTTTATATTTTCCCTGGTGGTATGTTACCATCTGACGAACGCTTTAAAAATAATGCTAAAAATGTAGGGCTGGAAGTGGCTAATAGTTTTGAATTTGGTAAGTGCTATGCAAAAACTTTAATGGAATGGTTGAAACGTTTTGACGCGAAGCGAGAAGAAATTAAGGCAATGGGATTTGCCGATGAATTTATTCGTATGTGGCGTTATTACTTAAGTTACTGCTATGCAGGTTTCATGAGCGGGGTAACAAATGTTGCTCAATACGAACTAGTAAAAAATTAATTATGACCAAAACAATTATCATAGGAGCTTCAGGTGGAATTGGAGAGGCAACAGCTAGGCTGTTAGCTCTTGAAGGAAAGGAGCTTGTTTTAGTTTCTCGTGATTCATCAAAAATATCTACATTAGCTGACGAGTTAGGCGCGGAAGCTAAACAATGTGATAGCGCATCATTTGAAGAATTTTCTAACTTAGTTCAAGAAGTTGGGGAAGTAGGAAATATTATAAACTGCGCTGGCTCACTTTTACTTAAGCCCGCTCATTCAACATCTGAAGCTGAATATCAGGCTGTTATTGATGCTAACTTAAAGACTGC
Organism: Rickettsiales bacterium; assembly: GCA_020630095.1. Lineage (GTDB taxonomy): Bacteria > Pseudomonadota > Alphaproteobacteria > Rickettsiales > UBA8987 > JAHDCD01. The sequence continues at coordinate 137,896 of JAHDCD010000003.1, forward strand.
ATTTTCTGTACTGCATGCGGCAGGTAAATACATGAAATCCGGTGGCAATGTTGTTCTTTGTTCATCCGCGGCGGCGCGTGCTGGGTTTGCCAACCATGAGGCAATAGCAGCGGCGAAGGCAGGAATTATCGGCTTAACGCTTTCTGCGGCGGCAACTTATGGGTCATCCAACATTAGAATAAATGCCGTTGCCCCTGGGCTAACTGAAACTGGCCTTACCGCTGGCATTTGTAGCAATGAAATGGCGCGTAAAGTATCTGAAGGCATGCATATTCTAGGGCGCATTGGTACGCCAGAAGATGTTGCAAAGGCCATAGTGTTTTTAACTAACCAAGACTGGATAACAGGGCAAGTAATCGGTGTTGATGGAGGGCTTGGGACAGTAAAACCCAAGGCGAAAGCATAATGAAAATATTCTTAATTATTTTAATAACAATTTTAGCGATTAGTTTTTTAATGTCGAAGTTGCGTTCGCGCGATATATCGCATTACAAAGATAAAGAACCTAAGCTTGATATCCGTGAGTACTTTAATGGTAAGCTTAATGGCTTTGGTGTCATAAAAGATATACGCGGTAAAGTTTCTTCTCAATTTACATTTAGCATGAGTGGTGAATGGAAAAGTGAGAGCGAAGGAACGCTTATTGAAGACTTTGTATTTGCATCTGGCAAAACGCAACATCGTGAATGGCAGGTGAAAATGCTTGATAATAATAACTTCGAAGCAACTGCTTCAGATGCTGTTGGTAAGGCAATCGGCACGCAACTTGGCAATGCTGTTAATATGCGCTATGTGCTGGATATTCCGCGTGAGGACTCATCTATTAAGCTAAAATTTGATGATTGGCTATTCCGCATTGATGAGAACAAAGTAATCAACACGGCTTATATGTATAAATTTGGTATAAAAGTTGGTGAAATAGTAATTAGCTTTGAAAAACAATAACTTACAAGATCTTTAGGGAGTTTCTTAATTCTGTTAACTCTTTATTTACCCCTTACCTGTAAACTTCAATTTATGGAGAGAAGAGTGTTATCCGTTGGAGCGGGTAACATATTAGGGAGTAAAGCTCCCTTAATACTCAAGTAGAGAGAGGAGATTATGGAAGGGAACTTTGACTTAAGAGATTTTGATAGAACATTCGGCACTGACTCAGCATCTAGTTTTGCTGAAAAAACGCATGATGATATGGATTTTTATAATAATCCAAGTTATCAGCTGGAATGTACACGCATTATGAACGAGGCTATGCGTCGTGGTGAAGATGTTTTGCATCTTGATAATGGTGATTTAATTTCTACAGGCACTTGCTACCTTACTAATCATTTTACTTGGGATTCCGCTACAAAAAAGATGGCGCTTGCTAAGCAATCTGAAACTAAGCAAAAGTTAATGAATTATGAGACATCTGGTTTAAATTCCAATTCAGATGCCGATATTAATAATAATGATGATTATATTAATTCGATTGAAGAAATTATCACTAAAGCTTTAGCCGAAGGTAAAGATATTATGCAACTTGAAAATGGCGACGTTGTAGTTTCTGAAACTATTATCAAAACTAATCGTTACGCTTGGAATGCCGATATAGAAATGATGGTTCAGCAATAAATATTACTGATTTTCTATATTTGAGAAAAATCCTAGAACCATATTTTTTCTGAAAAAATAATATTTTGGGTTCAAAAAGTCTGAAAATCCTTATATTTCAATAGTCCTTAGGATTTATCCGTTAAAAAATGCATAAAAAATGTGCGTTTTTTGGCTGTTTTTTGCTAAAAAATGACGATTTTTTTAACAAAACTCATCAAACTTACTATCCGATTCACAATGTAAAATAATACTAATCAGGAATTTCTAACTAGGAAGATGCTTATTTTTCTAGAACAAACTTTTTTGAACAATATGGGCAAACTACTTCGGTTTTGCCAGGTGGAATATCCAAATAAACTTTTGGATGCGAAGAAACCGCATTATACCCTGAACAGGATACTCTGCGCTTTGTAGTTACTTCTGTGTTTTGGACTTCTTTAGGCATTCCTTAAGGAGATCCCCCGATCAAGTCGGGGGATGACAAACGTGGGTAGATTACCATCTAAAGTGAGCGAATGCTCTGTTAGCTTCAGCCATTTTGTGAGTATTCTCACGCTTCTTAATAGACTCACCTTTCTTAGCATGTGCATCTAAAATTTCGTTAGCTAAACGTTCAGCCATTGTACGCTCAGAACGCTTACGAGTAATATTTACAACCCAACGAAGTGCTAATGCAGAGGCACGACGAGATGATACTTCAACAGGAACCTGATAAGTAGCACCACCAACACGACGAGAACGAACCTCGATGTTTGGCTTTACGTTACCAATAGCTTCTTTGAATACTTCAATAGGCTCTTGACCTTCAGCTTTTTTAGCAATGATATCAAGTGCGCCATAAACAATTTTCTCAGCGGCAGATTTTTTACCGTCGATCATAATGTAGTTCATGAATTTAGTTAGGATTACTTCGCCATATTTGGCATCAGGTAATATTTCGCGGACTTCCGCTCTTCTTCTTCTAGACATTTTTTACTTCCTTCACTTTGAACCTTAAAAGTTCGTTAGTTACTGCCCCAATTGGAGCGGGTTAAAAAGATTCCCGCCTGCGCGGGAATGACACTTGCTACTTAGGTTTCTTAGCACCATAGCGTGAACGTGTTTGCTTTCTGTCTTTTACGCCTTGCGTATCTAAAGCACCACGAACAATTCTGTAACGTACACCTGGTAAATCTTTTACACGACCACCTTGGATTAATACCATACTATGCTCTTGTAAGTTATGACCTTCACCTGGGATATAACAAATAACTTCAAAACCGTTAGATAAACGAACACGAGCTACTTTACGTAGTGCCGAGTTAGGCTTTTTAGGAGTTGTTGTATATACACGAGTACAAACGCCACGCTTCTGTGGGTTTTGCTTTAATGCAGGTACTTTTGTTTTAGTAATCTGCTTTTCGCGTGGTTTTCTAACTAATTGGTTAATAGTAGGCATAGTGATATTATAAGTTTGGACGCGCTTTATAACCCATTTACCCCCCACTAGTCAAGCATATATTGTTAAGGGTTTGTTAAGAGTTTGGTGTTATAATTTTAATATGTTAGAATTTACTACAAAGTCTGGCCTAGAAATATCAGAAAATGATTCTGTAACATTCCTTCAAGCCGTTTATAATATGTACATCAAGACTGATGAAGAGGCTGGTGTGGATATATGGAAAAGAGATGATTATGAGAATCCAGAATATATCCAAGCCTTATATGATAAATTCTCTGGTGATAATCCTGATATAGAAATTATTGATACAATTATTGATGAAGGCTCTAAGCATGGCGTTTCTATGCTTGTTTATAAAAAAGATGATGTCACTTACGCGGTGCAAACAGGTTTCAATTCATCTAGCACTCGAACATTTTGGGCTGATTTAAAACAAATCTTTTCATTTAATCACGGCATTAACCCAAAAGGTGATGGTATGACCAAGCAGGTTATGCAGTCTTTAAGGGAGCATAATGTGGATGTTTTTGTTGGACATAGCATGGCAACAGTTACTGGTATGATGGTGGCGGCGGCCGGTGAACATATAAGAGAAGATGGTAAACCTATAGAAGTTGTTAATTTAGATCAGAAATCTCCCATAATTGGCTTAAAAGGCTTTCTTGCATGGCATTTGAATAAGCTCAGTAAGGAAAGTTCTGAAGGTTTTTATCTTGATACAGATAAAAAATGGACAAGAGACGATATCAAAGATGGTGCAAGAGAGCGAATAACTAATGTAATTCCAGGTGAGTTAAATTGGTGGAACAGTGAGAATGGCATTTTAGAAACTGCTCAAACTATTCAAGTACATTATACCAATAAATCTGGTGAATTATCTGGTGAAATAACAGGTCCAAAATCTCAACATCATTATTATATAGCCGTAATGGATAATGAGCATAATGTTTTTGATGGCGATAATAAAATGGTTATGAGTAATTATCTAGCTGAGAACGCTAACCCTGTAGTGGATTATAATGTTGATGTTGCTAAAATGAATGAAGTTGGATTACTTGGTAAAATAGCACGGAACCTGAAATTCATTCCTGATAAATTTAATGATACAGGACGTTTAATTAGCCTATCTGACAGACCTAGAGCTGATAATAAAAGATCCTTTGTTGATATGATTCGTAGTAAGGGGCAGATAGAAGGCGATGATATATCTAGAGGTTAGTATTTGACTTCTTAAGGGTATCATTTAGGCGTTGAAGTTATGAAAGATTTTTTAACTTCCACTGTTGGCTCAATTTCAGATTTTCTAGGTACGTTTTTCTTCTACGACATTTTAGGGCTACCCTTCATAGTTTGGTGGCTGGGTTTAGGGGCAATATTCTTTACTGTGCGTCTGGGCTTTATTAATATAAGCATGTTTAGCCACGCTATTGCGGTGGTTTCTGGTAAGTATAAAGAAAAGGATGCTGAGGGCGAAGTTACGCCTTTTGCGGCGTTATCATCTGCGGTTTCAGCAACAGTTGGTTTAGGTAATATTGCTGGTGTGGCAATAGCGATTACTATTGGTGGTCCTGGTGCAGTTATTTGGATGGTGCTTGGTGGTATATTCGGCATGACATCTAAATACGCGGAAGTTTTATTGGGCCATAAATATCGTAAGAAAGACCCTGTTACGGGTAAAATATCTGGCGGTGCATTCTATTATTTATCTGAAGGTTTGGCAGAAAAAGGGATGGCTAAATTTGGTAAAATTGTTGCAGTTATATTTGCTATATTCTGTATTGCTGGCGCGTTTGGTGCGGCAAATATGTTCCAAGCTAATCAGTCTATTGCGGCGCTACAAAGCGCATTTAATTTAGGCGAAAATGCAGACTATATATTAGCCGGAATAATGGCGTTATTAGCGGGCTTTGTTATTTTAGGTTCAATACAAAGAATTGCTAAAGTAGCAAAAGCGATAGTGCCAGTTATGGCGGTAAGTTACTTTATTTGCTGTTTCGTGATTCTATTTAGTAACTTCTCTGGGTTAGGAAATGCAATATCATTAATGTTTAGTGAGGCATTTAATTTCTCCGCCGCTACTGGTGGTGCAATTGGTGCTATTATTGCTGGTATTCGCCGTTCGGCCTTTTCAAATGAAGCTGGTTTAGGTTCCGCGCCGATAGCTCATGCGGCAAGTAAAACAAATATTCCTGCGCGTGAAGGTTGCGTTGCGTTGTTAGAGCCGTTTATTGATACAGTTATTATCTGCTTCTTAACTGGTTTAGTTATTGTTACTACTGGCGTTTATGAAACTGGCGGTAAGGATGGTATTTTACTAACTGCGGCTGCGTTTGAAACTGTGCATGGTAGCTTTGATATTCTGCTTTCATTAATTGTGGTAATGTTTGCCTTCTCTACCCTACTTACTTGGGGTTATTATGGTGAGCGCGCAATGGCTTGGCTTGCTGGTGAAAGAAGCGTTATTTATTATCAAGTAGCTTATGTTGCGCTTATATTTGTAGGTGGCGTGGCAAATGCTAGTGAAATTATTACGCTTTCAGAGATTCTTATTCTAGGCATGGCAATTCCGAACTTGATTGGTTTGTATATTTTGTCTAATGATATCGCGAAGGATACGAGAGCGTATCGTAAAAGCTTAAAATAAATGAAGGAATTTCTAAATACATTAAAGACACGCGAATATTTTCAAGACTGTACTGATGCTGAAGGCTTGACCGAAAAGCTTGGTAAAGGCGAAGTTAAATCTGCTTATATTGGTTTTGATTGTACCGCGGACTCATTACACGTTGGCTCGCTGATGCAGATTATGATTCTGCGTAAACTACAACAAGCTGGCATTAAGCCAATTATCCTTCTTGGTGGTGGTACATCTTTGGTTGGTGATCCTTCGGGTAAGGATGAAACTCGTAAGCTTATTACAGAAGAAATTATTGCCAATAATATGGCAGGTATAAAATCTGTTTTTGAAAAGTTTTTGCAGTTTGGCGAAGGTGATACAGATGCGCTTATTGTTAATAATGCGGACTGGTTAGGTGGCTTAAAATATATTGAATTTTTGCGCGATGTAGGACGTCATTTTAGTGTGAATAGAATGATGCAAATGGAATCTGTTAAGTTACGTTTAGAGCGTGAACAGCATTTATCATTCCTAGAATTTAACTACATGATTTTACAAGGTTACGACTTTGTGGAGCTGAATAATCGCTATGGTACTAATGTACAAATTGGTGGCTCTGACCAATGGGGCAATATAATTCAAGGTATTGAATTGCAGCGCCGTATTAGCGAGGGTAAGGCGGAGAATTTATATGGCATTACTACGCCGTTACTTACTACATCGTCCGGTGCTAAAATGGGTAAAACGGCTGATGGCGCTATATGGCTGAATGAAGATAGGCTATCTGCTTATGATTACTGGCAATTCTGGCGCAATACTGAAGATGCGGATGTTATTAAATTTATTAAATTATTTACTGAGCTTTCTGATGCTGAAATAGCTGAACTAGAAAAGCTTGAAGGTGCAGATATTAATAAAGCAAAAATTATCTTAGCTAATGAAGCTACTAAGCTTGCTCATGGTGCTGAAGCTGCAACTAGTGCTGAAGTTACGGCACAAAAAGTATTCGAGCATGGTGGCGTAGGTGACTTACCATCATTTAATGCACCTGCGGGTGAGAATGCGGTGGCTGATTTATTAGTTATTTCAGGATTGGAAAAATCTAAAGGTGCTGCGCGTAGATTAATTAAAGGCGGTGGCGTTAGAATTAATGACGAGAAAGTTGTTGATGAGTTTGCAACGCACTTTTTAGATAATCAGATCAAACTTTCTGCAGGGAAAAAACGACATGTTTTAATTAATGTGGCTTAAGTTATTTCACTGAAAATTTCTATAGAATCTAATACTCTAATATCCTTTATTGAATATAGAGTGTTAGTTTTTGTACGTCTCTTGTTTATTACTCCGTAATTATACAGCTTGTTTACATGATTAAAAATCGTACCTTCAGATAGAGGCTTGAGGTGCTTATCTATTGCATTAAGGCTTTGCTCACCATTTTTTAAAAAATTTAAAATTTTTATGCGATGCTGGCTAGCAAGCGCTTTAAACTTTCTTTCCTGATATAATAATAACTCACTGTTAATCATAGCATGATTAATAAAACTTTATCGTTATTTATCAATAGCAATTTGTAAATAAGCTTATTTACTTATAAGTTTATTTACAAATTACTAAAGCGAACGCAAAACCACGAGGCTTGCCCCGTGAATCGCTTACTACAAGCTAATTGATAATTAATAATATTTGTGTAAGAATTTAGAAATTATGGGACCAGTTGAAAGATATTTAAATGAATCATTACAGGCGGAATATACGCCGAGCGAGTTATTAGTTGAAAATACCTCACCAGACCATTACGGGCATGTAGGTGATGATGGTTCGGGTGAATCGCATTTTAAGGTTACGATTAAATCTGACAAATTAAATGAGTTATCGCGCCTTGAGCGTTCGCGTAAAATATTAAAGCATGCGTATGATAATCCCGTTGCACCAATACATGCTATTGAGTTAAAGATTCTTTAATTAACCTTTACCTTTATTTTCTTTTTTCTGATCATGCACATCTTTTGTGGCTTCAGCTTTTGCGTTATCTTCTTTTGTTCTGTTTTTACTCATTAGAACGTTTTTACTCTTTTGAGTGGCAAGTTTTTGTTCTACCGCGCGCTTAGTAATTACAGCTCTTCTTTGAGCTTCTTTGGTTAATCTTGCTATTTTTATAGCTTGAAGCTTAGTCATTTTTTGAGCCTCTTTCTGTGCCTTGCCTTTGTCTTCTCCATCATCTTTCTCGCTAGATTCTTCTTGTTTTTCTTGCTCGCCCGATTCACCTAATTCCGCTTGAGTTTTAACTTGTTCAATAGCTTTTTGTTTTTCTTCAAACTTAGCTACTACACTTTCTACCCAACCTTTTTGTTTTTCTTCTGCCTCTTCATTTTGCTCTTCCTCTTCTTCTAAGTCTTTCTTAGCGATTGCTCTTACTGGGCCTTCATGCTTATCATTGGCAAGGTTAGCGAATATTTCTTGCTTAGCTGATTTACCATCTTCAAGGTCTGATGGATCTATTTCAAATATTTTAAATGAAAGGGCGATAGTTTCACTTAGCTTTTCAACTAGATTAACTTTTGCACCTATAGTTTTAGCTTTTACCTCTTCAATCTTTGGAGGGTTATCCGGCTCTTCATCACCTTTAATTCCAAGACTATCTTTTATGTCTTCGCTTAAGGCATTAACTAATTTGGCAATGTCTCTAATGGTTCCAGAAGGCTTATTATTAGCAGATGGGTTTGTAAGCTTTTTATATACTTCGGTTAATTGCTCTGCAATTTCTGAATCTGGGTCTTGCTTGATTATTTCGTCTCTTACTAATCTTATTTTCTTAGCTAGCTTTGTATTAAGATTCTGCAAATTATTATTTTTAGTACTAGGATTCTGTGTTTCATCCCTTAATAAATCCATTAGAATGTCATCTCTATCACCCGCCATTGCCGAAACTATTGCGGTTTTGTTCTTCAATACATGCATATTACTTGCTGGGTCGCTAGTTACATCTATTGGTGAATAATTAGTTATAACATCTATATCGTTCTCGCTTAAGCTTCCGAACAAACCATCTTTTGATGAATTAAGAACATTCTTTGCTGCACGTAGGCGAGCCATATCTGATTTATAATCTAACTTCTCAACTAATCTTTTTTCTTCTTTTACCTTTGTTTTATTGTCTGCCTGCTCCGAAGGTTTAAATTCAAATTTCTGCTCCTCTTTTTTGCCAACCTTAACTGCCTCTTGCGTATCATTAGCTGGGTTAACATTAGATGTTATATTTGTACTAGCTTGCGTTGCTTTTAGCTTTGAAGCTTCAACTGTCCTTTGACCTTGTAGTTGTTCTTGTTGCGGAGAACGGAATACATCTTCAATTTTCTTTAATAGTTTTTGAAGGATTGAATCTGGTTTTATATCTCCAGATTTTACTTGCGCCTTTAGGTCTTTTAATAGATCACCCAACTCTTTATTTAAATTACCAATACTCTCAGGCTTTATATCTGCGGATTTAATTTCTTCAGTTGTATTTAATGGTTTAATTTTACCAATTGTTTTATCTATAGCCATGATAGATTTATTAGCTTTTGCCTTAATCATATCAATTCTAGCTTTTCTGATTCGCTCTAAAACCTTGGCTAACTCATTAGAATCTAAACCGCCTGCCTTGCTAGAAATATCAGAAATAATATCTTCAATTTTTGTAACAATTTCATCTTGAGTAATGTGCTCGGCATCAGAGTCTTTTTTGTCTGCACTTCCCGAACTACTTGAGCTACTTGAGCCACTAGAACCATCATCGAAGCCTTCGGTTAATATTGGCATAGATGACTCATCAATTGATTGAATTCCTAATATAAGTTTATCTTTCTGTGCAGGCCTTCTACTTCTTAGATTTTTCTCTTCATCTAGCTTTGGATGTATAAATGCTTCTTCTAAGCTAATATCTTCTGACCTTGTAATACCAATAAGCTTTAAGTTCATAGCCAATTGGTTGAACATACCCGATATACCAGGGTTATTGATAATACCATAACGCTCTTGCTTACCCTTTACTGAACTTCTGTCTCTGTAAACTTTATCTACTAAAGCACCTTGTCCTTTTGGAACTGCTCTACCATCTTCATCTCTTTCCATGGTAAAGAATTTTTCCATAGAAACACCCTTCATTCTTTCTGGATCTTTTACACATTCTGTAACATATAAAAATCTAAAATATCTAGGAATCAATGTTGTGAAAACATCGTCTGTCATTGGCTCATCCCAGTTAGTAATCTTAGAGTATAAACTCATTTCTTTTTGAAGCTTTTTATAGCTAGTAGGCTCCCATACTGGATCCATTAGATCCACTATATCTCCATCTTTACCTACCATTAATTTTTTGAAATCTGGATGCATTCCATCTGGTATATTTGTATTACCTGCGTCATCAGTTCCTAAATGAGATTTAAGTACCACGGTACTCATCATCATATCGAATAAACCTCTTTGTGCGAAAGTGGCTGATTTCTCTCTACCCTTGATGTTTTCTTCAAGTTGCCCCATATCCCTCGTAACACGACGGAATGTTTTGAACATCTCATCTGACAATCTTGACTTAGCTTCCCTTAACTCTTCTAAACTTCCACCGGATTGTTCAATAACATTAATTTCTTCATTAATTTTTTCAACATTATCTGATGCGTTAAGTAATCTATTAAATGCCTTAATATATTTTGCCTTTTCTCTAACTGAGCTTGGTGATAGGTCAATTTTATTACTATTCACACCTATTTGCTCTACTAAATATCTTGCCAAATTAGTGTATTCGGCATTCTCATCTGCACCACCACTTCTTTTCTCATCCTCTTCAATTTTCTGCATTAAAGTAGATACTCTACCCCTTACTCTTGCCCTATCTGCTTTTGTTGAGCCTTTACCAAATATCTTTTCAGCTCCATTCTTTTGGGCATTAATTGTAGTATTTCCATCAACTAATGTTCTTGAATCAATTCGACCACTCTTATCGCCAATGGTTTCTTTTTCATCCATTCCTAAAATGGCTGACCTAAGTAAAATTGGTGAAACAGTTGCACCTACATCCACCATACCAAATTGGAATAATGATAAGAAATCATCTGTATCCATCCCAGCAAGATCAAATAGATTGCCGACCTTTTCTCTCTTCTCTGGAGAAAGATCTTTTTTACAGCCTTCCAGATAATCATCGTTTAGATAATTATTAGTAAAGAATGTTTCATGAATATTATCTCTTATCTGAAGTGTATATTTCTTAACTTTATTAGATATATCGTCCTGAGCTCTTGCTTCGTATTCTTTATGAGCATTTTTTATATGGTCTTCGGTATCTTTATCATATTGCTCATTAGATCTACTTAATCTGGAAAGATCTTTTGTATTAGGATTAAGTTCTGGCCTTAATCGGTCTACCCTTGGATCATTTGCTACATCAATAATATCTTGATGGAAAATATTACCTTTTGTGGGATTAAGTAATACTGTGTGAGTACGTCTTAAGTTGAAATCTTCAACTCTTGAATGCCCACCCCTTTCATCTACGTGTATGATTTCTCTACGAATAATTAGTCTATTATTATGGAACTGCTTAAACCAACCATATGAACCACCTTGATTACCAAACCAAAATGCAGGGTCGAACTTTTTATGAATTAATGGTACACCCTCTTTCTTTAAAAGACCCTCAAAGGCTTCCATATTAGTCATAGACCAAGCCTCAAAACTTAAGAAAGTTGCATCTTTTCTAAGTGTATTATCTCGTTTAGCGTCTATATAATCCCACATGTACTTATCGTATTTGGCCTCAGCTGGGGTACATACTATGCTTTCTTTTTTAGTTTTAACAGCACCTGCACTTATATCTTCTTTTAATCTTTCTTTTTCCTCTGGTGTATGACCATAAGATACTTCCTTACCATTTTTTAAATAAACCTTATAACCTTTTTCATCTCTAACCTCTCTAACAAATGTTTGAGGTCTTGTATAAAATGATTTTACAACCCTTTGGAATAAATAACACCTTGTTGATTCAGCTCCTTTAAGTTCATCAGGATCCTTGAATTTATGTCCATCCATAAATCCTTTAAATAGGGTACCTTTATTTGTTGCTCTGAACACACCATATAAAGCGGTTTCCATGTTTAATTTTGCCGCTGAACCAGGAACTCCTGGAACACCATATCTTCTATTTCTAAGTGCATGCTCTCTGGTTCTATCCTGACCTCTTTTTGCTCTAATAGGTGAACCTTCTGGTGAAGTAAGTATGTCTATCTCATATTCACTGAATTCTACACCAATTTGCATTCTTACTTTCTTAGGAGGGTCTTTTAAAGTCCCATCAGCATTAATTTCTCCATCTTTAACTGCTGTATAATCGTAGCTCTCAACTTTTGAATCAAATCTTCTAGTGATATATTTGTTTATGTTGGTGAACTTATCAAAAGCATCAACCATTCTATTTCTTCTTCTCATCCATAAGCGAGGACTAAATATCGTTCTGGCTAAACCCTGCTTTTTAACATCTTTATAAATACTATAAGGTACAAAAAATAATACTTTAGAGGTGGTTTTAATCGGACTTTTTATAAACTGTTGAATTCCTTTACCAATTTTGCTTGGAATGAAACCAGCTTTATCTGCTGCATCTTTTCTCGAGTTTTCTGGAACACCTAAGATAAGTAATGGTAAGTATACCACCTGTTTAAGCACATGCGATAGTGCATGAAATGGGCTGGAAAGAACTTTGCCAAAAAGACTACCGATATCTTTTGCTTTTGCCTTACCGGTAATAATTTTACTAAAATCATCTATACCACCACGAAGCCCATCTGTTATTGGCTTAAAGAATGGCAATAGTTTAAGTGCTGATAATGGCTTATCCAGAAGACCAACACCTGCTAAAGTTTTATCTAAAAGAAAGTGAGGTAAAAATATTACTGCACCAATTACTTTGCCCAGAGCTTTAAATGGGTTCTTAAAGCTAAATGGCTTACCACCACCTAACATGCCATCAACTGCTTGGATAAATCTTCTAGCTGGTAATGTTAGTGTATAGGCTAAAGATGTTGCTGTAATTGCGGTTGTTAAAGCTGTGTACGCGAATAGTGAAAAAATTACATACGGGCCATGGATCCATTTTGCGTTAACATCTTGTCCTATTGCCCTTCTAATTTCTTCCTCCCTTTGCATGAGAGGCTGCAACCATGGAATGTTTCCATAGGCTTGAATATTTTTGTCATACTTTGCTTTTTCCTTTTTACGCTCATTATCAAGCCTTTGCACCCATTCATCTGCGAATGATGCGTCTCCTTGATTTATTACACCGTCAAAAAAGCCAGCCATAGTTTAAATTAATTTAATTCACTTTAATTCTAGTGGGTTAACTATTAACAAATGGTTAATAAATGGCTGATTTATTAATAAAAATCTAATGATATATCAGTATTTTTTACCGAATGAGTGATTGCACCAGTAGATATGAAATCTACGCCGGATTTAGCGATTTTTTTAATATTTTTTAATGTTACGCCACCACTTGCTTCAAGCGGGATTTTTTTATTAATTTCATTGCGCATTTTTACCGCTAATTTTAGTATACGTGGTGTCATGTTATCTAATAAAATTCGGCACTTTATTTTTGACTCCAATATCAACTTAGCCTGCTCTAAAGTATCGCATTCAATAATAATTTTTGTTTTACTTACGCCCTTTAAGGCTTCTGGTAGGTTTTCAATTCCACCGATTGCTTGGATATGATTATCCTTAACCATTATTTCATCAAATAGCCCTATTCTATGATTAACTCCACCACCTGTTTTAACTGCATATTTATCAAGGTAACGCATTGCGGGGCTGGTTTTTCTGGTATCTAGCAGTTTGGCATTAGTGCTAGATATCTCTTTTACATAGCGCGCAGTTTGAGTAGCAACACCGCTCATGCGCTGGATAATATTTAGCGCGGTACGTTCATATTTTAAAATATCGCGAGTATTATGATTTTTAATATCGAATAAAAATTCGCCTTTTTTTACTTTATCGCCATCTTTTTTAAGTAGTTTACCCTTTGGAAAAAAGTATTTAAGAATATCTGCACCGCAGAAAATCATATCCTCTTTGCTTAAGAAACGCGCGGAACAGCTATCCTTTGCGGTAATTAGTAAGTTACTCGTTATATCGCCATCACTTGTTAGGTCTTCCGCTAAAGCTAGCTTAATTAGTGGCTCAAAATGTTCTTTTTTTAATTTCATGATTATACGAGTATAATTAAAAAATTCTTTACATTATTCAATAGGTTATTAAAAGTTGTATTTATATGGGTCTTGAATGGACAGATGTTGAGGATATCGCGATTGCATTAGAGGAGAATTATCCTGATGAGGATAATTTAAATCTGCGCTTTACCGATCTTCATGAATGGATAATTACTCTAACTGAATTTGAGGATAATCCTACTGACTCTAACGAACGTATCTTAGAGGCAATTCAAATGGCGTGGATCGACGAACGATCTTAGTCTGTTTACTTTAGTTCAATGTAGAACTTTATATAAACCCATAGGCAGGTAGCTATGTTAAAATATCAGGACGATTATACAGTCGCGCGTGCGCGCATTATTGAACAACGTAAACATTCCGTGCAGAATGGTTTTTATGTTTGTCTCTCCGTAATTCTTTCAATATTTGCTCTCTCTTCTTGTGTTCAGTTTGATACTGACAAAGTGAGTTCTATGAATTTATCTGATAAGGATAAGGACTTTAATTATTATCTAACGCTTGGTTATAAGAATTTATCTGACGAGGAAATGGCTAAAGGTCAGCAATTGGATGCTGAGCATTTTGCCTCAAAGGCAGTGTTCTCTATTAATGGTGGCGAGCCGATGCCTAACTTACCTACCAAATGGTATATTGCGGATAATTATATCCCTACCCTACTTTATGCACGCGATACTATGCTTTCTTTAATTGATGATAGAATTAAAGATGAAGCGCCTAAGGCAGCGGCGGCAAGTTACTTTTTATATGATTGCTGGATTGAAGAGCTAGAGCATGCGATATCAATTGATGAGCAGGATTCTTGTAGAACTGCGTTGTTTGACAATCTGAATAATCTGGCTGAGTTGCGTGAAAGTCTCGGTATTATCGATGATTACAAGGCCGATGAAACCGATGATAAAGAGATTAAATATGCTGAAAGTGAGAGCTTTAAAGAGTTTGCACATAAAGCTCCTGAGCGCGTTAAAGAAGTTATAAAGTTCTATAAATACCCTACTGTTTACTTTGATAACGGATCTGCACGAGTTGCAAATGTATATAAGCGTGACCTTGCTGAGTTCGCCGCAATTGTTAAAGATTTAGATGATAATATAATTCTTAATGGCCATGCGGATTTAATGGGTAAAAGTACTAATAAGAATATTCTAATTGGTATGAAGCGTGCAATATCTGTTGCTGATCAACTTAATAATGCAGGTATTTCTAAAGATAGAATAAAGATATTCTCTTACGGGGATACTGGTTCGAAATATAATAAGGATTCACTTTCTGATAATCCCAATAGAAGAATTGTTGAAGTTCTACTTAGATAACTTATCAACTCTGCGTTGGTGGCGGTCGCCTTCGAATGGTGAAGTTAAGAATTTTAGCGTTATAGATTTCGCTTCCTCTAATGATATAATTCTAGCGCCTAAGGCTAGAACATTTGCGTCATTATGGGCTCTTGATAATCTTGCTAGTTCTTCTGACGTACAAAGGGCGCATCTAGCGGATTTTACTCTATTTACTGCAATTGATATACCTATGCCACTACCGCAAACTGCTATGCCGAATTGTGCCTTACCTTCTTCAATGGCTTCGCCTAATTTAAAGCCGTAATCGGGGTAGTCTACTGAGTCAGCAGAGTTTGTGCCTAGGTCTAAGGCTTCGTAACCTTCAGAGTTTAGAAAATCAACCAATGCCTGCTTATATTCAAAGCCGGCATGGTCAGATGCTAACGCTATATTCATGCCGCTTTCTTAGGAGTTGTTTTCTTTGGTGCAGGCTTTTTTGCTGTAGCTGTAGTGGTCTTTTTTGCAGCTGGAGCTTTCTTTGCTGTGGTTGTACTAGCTTTCTTAGCCGCAGGTTTAGCCTTTAATAATGGTAAAACTTCTAGCGTATATTGAACCGCACTTACTACAGATAATACCACCGCGGTTAAAAGTAAGAAGTTACCTAATGCAGGTTCCATAAACAAGAAAATTACCGCAAGCATTTGTACTGTAGTTTTAATTTTGCCAATTTGAGATACATCAACACGTTTCTTTTTCTCTGCTGTAAATTCACGAAGTGCAGAAACATATATTTCACGAAGGATAATTGCTAATACTAAAACTGCGCTCGCTTTTGATGCTGTAGCTAATAGAATTAGTGCTGTCGCTACGATTAATTTGTCCGTTACTGGGTCTAAGAATTTACCGAAATCTGAAGTTACATTCCACTTGCGCGCTAGGTAGCCGTCTAAATAGTCTGTAGCTGCTGCAATAATAAATGCAACTAATGCCGCTGTTGGGCTTGTATAAAATAGAACAACAAATAATGGGATTAACACTACTCGAGATAATGTCAGTAGGTTAGGTATGTTTTTCTTTTCAAAGATTTGATTGATTTTATCCATTATAATGTCCTTCCGTAGATTAGTAAAAATATCAGTAATAATATTGTTATAGTTGTTGATAGAAGCCATGTTCTTGAAAACAGGCCGTTACCCACGAATAAGCGGTTAAATAAATATTCCAAGTTAAATCTTATGTATTTACCTAAAATATTGAAGATAGAAGCCACTAACAGAAGAATTCTTTCAATAAATAGCACATTTACCTTCCCTAGCGTGTTGTAGAACCAATCCATATCTATTAAATTGCGCTGTTTTGGTTTTAGAGATTTTCTTAAAACATAGAATATAAATATACCGAATGAGGCCACGATAACTTGTTTTAAAACTTTTATGAACTTTAGTTTAAAATCTAAGTCTTCGCTGAGTAAGCTTTCTAATAAATAAGGGTATACGCCTAGCCCTACTAAAACTAAACATAGTAAGCCCATTATAATTTTTTGATGGATAGCTATGTCGGTTTTAATTGGTAACTTTCTACCTGCCGCATAGTATAAATAATATGGCACTCTTGCGCCTAAATATACTAATGTACCGGCTGATAATATGGTTAATGCCCAGTAGTATAAGTCTGGTAATCCGTTTGTAACTAACGACTTTGAGATGAATCCAAAAGTTAATGGCAATGCAGAAATTGATGCTACGCCGATAATTAACGTATAGAACATGAATGTTCCGCGTTTTAATTTGCCTTCTAGCTCGGTTAAGGTTTCCTTTTTAGTTATAATAAATAAGGCTGCAACCCATGCAAATAATAACGTTTTATACGATATATGCGCGAAGGCTTGTATTGCTGCACCTTGGCTGTTACCGAATGCAATCGCTACCAGCATAAAGCCTAGCTGGTTAACTATCGAATAGCTTAAAATACTGCGTAAGTTATTTGATAATAAGGCATATACGAAGCCGTAGATTATCATTATTATACCAAGTGGCGCTAGAATTTTAATGCCACCTGCTAGTAGAATTAAACAGAATATTGCCGTTTTTGTTGTAAATGTTGATAAGAATATTGAACCTGCATGGCTGGCTTTAGGATAGCTTTGCGGTACCCAAGCTGAAAGCGGTGGTGCGGCTACGTTAATAAGTATCGCGATTAATATTAAGATATCTTCGGTGAAGTTTAAGTTAAGCGGTGCTAGGCTTAAGTCTCCGATTGTGTGGTATTTGAATAGTAAACCTGCAAGTAATATCACCCCTGAAAGGAAGTGAATTATTGCGTAATTTATTGCACTCTTAACCTCGCCATTGCTTAGTAGCAAGAAGGTTGAGGCTAGTGCCATTATTTCTAAGCATAAAAATAGACTTATATAATCGCCTGAAAATAATGCACAAATTGCTGAACCTGCATAAATGAATGAAGTTATGAACTCGTTCTTTTTTAACTGTTTTATGCTGAATATTGTTCCGCATACGTAAGCTAGTGCGAATATGAACGCGAATAGGTATGAGTATTCATGCACCACTCCGAAGGCTACTTGTTCGCCTAAGAATTTTATATTTAATAATGCTTCATTCATTAGTTAAATATCCCCTCTATAAATTCTAAAATTGGTGTTGAAACAAAGAATAGTAAAACAGATGCTGTGGCGCAGATTATTATTGGCACTAGCATAAGGTTGTTTGAGGGTAGAGCTTTACGACTATTATCTGACTCGCCGTAATAGAAGTTAAATATTATCGGCAAGAAGTATGAACAGTTTAGTAATGTAGAAGCTATTAAGGTTGCTAGTACAAAATATGTTGCGGTATATGTTCCGCCATATTCAAACGCGCCAGAGATTAAGTAGTATTTTGTTACAAAACCTACAAGCGGCGGAATGCCTATCATTGATAATGCCGCGATAGAAAATGCGATAGATATTGTTGGCATTTTCTTTGCTAAACCTGAAAGTTCAGAAACTTTTGTTTTGCCCGTGATTGCATAAATATAACCTGCCGAGAAGAACAGGGTAATTTTTGAAAATGCGTGGGCGATAATATGGAATATTGCCGCTATTAAACCTGCCTTTGAAAATAATGCTGCACCCAATGCAATGTATGACAATTGACTTACTGTTGAGAAGGCCAGCCTTAGTTTTAAATTATCTTGTTTAAGTGCGAAGTATGATGCTAATAATATTGACGCACAACATACGTAAACTATCCATTCGCCCGCCCAGAAATTATAGAATAAAATTTCTGAAATATTTTCATAACCTATAACAAAGATAGCTATTTTTATTATTGTAAATGCGCCGGCTTTTACTACGGCAACCGCATGCAATAAAGCTGAAACTGGGGTTGGTGCAACCATTGCTGCAGGTAGCCATTTATGGATTGGAATTAGTGCTAACTTACCGATGCCGAAGAAGAAAAGTGCCACTAAAATTCCTGCCGAATTTGCATCTAGCTTGCCGTTTAATAAGCCACCGCTTACGAAGGTTAAATCGCCCGCTAATATATAGGTATAAATTATTGCAGGTAAGAATAGGAATATTGATGTGCCAAGCAGGAATCCTAGGTATACTCTACCTGATTTCAGGGCATTACGGCTTTCTGTATGTGCTACAAGCGGGAATGTAGAGAGCGTTAGAATTTCATAAAATAAGAAAAGCGTTAGTAAATTATCTGAAGTTGCTAAGCCCATTGTTGCCGATATTGCTATAGCAAAGAATGAGGTAAAACGCGGTTTGTTTTTGTCCTTAGTTTCGTCCAAATAGCCTATGGCATAAAGGCTGGTTACTAAGTATAAAAATGATGCGATAGATAGAAAGATTAACGTTAGTTTATCTATGCTGAATGCTATTGGTACAGCATCAAATATTTTGAAGAATTCAACTTGTGCGCCTTCGTAGGAAAATAATTTTAAAACGCAGATAAATAACAAGCCGGCGTTAAGCACAACGATGTTATTCCTTAAGTTATCATTCTTAAGAACGCGTGCTAAAATTGCCGTTATTAATGGCAATCCTAAAAGTAGTAATATGTATGTTTTAAGCTCCATATTAATTGGCTATATACTCCGTTATTTTGCTACTTAGATTAAGTATTTCTTCTGGGAAGAAGCCGAAATATAAGTTCAAAAATATCCCTATTATTAATGATATTGATATAAATAATGGCGCTTCTTTAGTGTGCGATTCCGCCTTTTCAAAGAAGGCGACTTCTACCACTCGCCATACGTAAATTATTGCTAATATTGAGCTGAATAATACCAGTGCTAATAGGTAGTAATTTTCCATACCAATTAGAACTTCAATGAATTTCCACTTAGATATAAAACCCGCCGTCCCAGGGATGCCGACTATTGATAGGCCACCAACAAGGAAAGCAAATATTGTTAGTGGCATGTCTTTTGCGATACCTTTAAATGAGTTTAACTGCGCGTGATTGCGGCGGTATACTACTGCGCCAATTGCAAGGAATATTAATGCCTTTGCCATTGCGTGATTAAATATATGGATAATACCCGCGTTAATTGAAGGTATAGTTGCTATAGAAATAAGTAAGATAATATAGCCGATTTGCGCGATAGATGAGAAGGCAAATGAACGCTTAATATTGTTCTGTGCAATTGCAGAAAGTGAGCCAATAATTACCGATGCTACCGCTACCATAACTAGAATATCATTATAGTTTGATATTAGACCTAGTGAGTGGTTGTATACATCTATGTAAAGGCGGATAGCTAAGTAAATCACCACCTTTGTTGCAGTTGCTGAAAGGAATGCTGAAACTGCAGTTGGTGCATATGCGTATGAGTTTGTAAGCCAGTTATGCAGCGGAAATATTGCTAATTTCAACGCAAACCCTAGGAAGAAGAATAGCATTGATGCGGTAACTAAGTTCGGGTCTATCTGGTGAATGCGCGAGGCGATATCTGATATATTTAAGCTACCTGTGCCGGCATAAATAAAGCCAATACCGATTAGAATAAATGTTGCGCCAATAGTACCAATTATTAAATAATCATAACCTGCTTTTGGTGCTTTTTTATTATAGCCAGTACCGATTAACGTATAAGTTGCTAGTGATGATATCTCTAGGAATACATAAATATTGAATAGGTCGTTAGTGGCTACCATGCCTGTTAGGCCTGCCGCACAAAGTAAAAGAACTGCGTATATTTGTGGCAATTTCTTTTCGCCTAGTTCCTTAGCTAAAGATGCTTTTGCGAAGGGCAATATTACCAGCATTGTTGCTGATATTAAGAACATGAAACCCGCGGATAGAATATCTAATTTATAGTCTATTGTTTCGGGTGCTGCGAATGATGATAATGCGTATTTTAATTCAACACCTGCGCTAGCAATATGTAAAAGTTTAAGCGCGCTTAAGAATGATAAAATTGTTACCACTAAAGTTATTAACCACGCAAGGTTAGGCTTTCTAAATAATACGCATAGTAAACTACCTAAAAGTGGCAGTATAACTGGGAACGCTAATAAATTATTTTGAATTACTTCAAGCACTGAAGAATTTTATAAGAGATCGCGGTTTCAATGCAAGAGTTATAGAGCTATTTCAGTCTCTTCAATTGTGCTGAAGTTTTCTTTTGTTCTAGCAGAAAGTGCCAAGCCTACGGCAAGTGTTGCAATACCTACCACAATGGCAGTTAGCATTAGTACGTGCGGTAGCGGGTTAGAGTATAAACCTTCATAGGTTTTATCCAGAATTGGCGACTTTGAACCACTAACATAACCAAGCGAAATATAAATTAATAAAACTGACGTTTGGAATATGCCTAAGCCAATTAATTTCTTAACTAAATTATGCGAAATTATAATTGATAGAAGTCCTATCCCCATCAAAACCGCGGCGAATATGTATATATACTGAGCTAACATCATCCGTTTTCTCTTTCCTCTTGAGTATCAACTAATAGCTTTAATGATTTAAAACCATAGTACGCTGAAAGTAATGAGAATATTGCAAAAAGAGCTGAAATCTTAGCATAAGATTTTAAAGCGCCTGCATAAGTTCCATCTTCTTGCATTTGCATTACAGAAGCTTCGTTGTCTAAAGGTCTTCCTAAGAATACCTCTACTATTCTATCACCAATAACATAGAAAATAAATAATATCATGAAGTACTTAAATACGCTTAAAAGTTTATTCGTTTCAAAGTCTTCACGCTTGTAGTCTTTATTGATAGTAGCGTAGTAGATATCATTTAAGCAGTAAAATGGCTTCCACAAATGGAATATAGGCACAAAATGCCAACCAACGCACCAACCTGGGCGGTAGCGAATTGGATTACCATCATTGAAATAAACTGCATTTTTAGCCGTTCTATAAACAACATTTAAATGCACTATTACATAAGCTATTACAGTTACAGCTACTATGCCTATAATGGTAAACATTTTACCTTCACCACCTTCGTATAACCAATCTAAAATAGTATCCTCAAGTTCAGCCTTACCTTCAACAAGGTTTGCTATGTCAATGAACATATTACTCATTAACCATAGGATACCTATAGATGCTATTATCATAGCTATAAGCGTGTAGGTATAAATTTTGAAAAGCCCTTTAGAGCTTCTAAACTGGTAATCTTTCTTTTGGATTTCTGCCGTTTGAGTCATAATTATGCTGCGTCTTTCTTAGACTTATAGTCTTTGATGGCCGCTTTAATAGCGTCCTCAGCTAGCATAGAACAATGAATTTTTACTGGAGGCAAGCTTAAATGCTCTGCAATTTCAGAGTTTTTAATATCTTCAGCTTCTTCAACAGCCATACCTTTTATAAGCTCGGTAGCGTATGAAGATGATGCAATGGCAGAGCCACAACCGAAAGTTTTAAATACAGCATCTTTGATGGTATTAGTTTCATCATCAACTTCAATTTGCAACTTCATAACGTCACCACATGCTGGCGCGCCAACAAGGCCTGTACCAACTGTAGAACTTTGCTTATCCAGCGTACCTACGTTACGAGGGTTTTCATAATGATCTAAAACTTCTTTTGAATATACCATGTTTGTATTCCTAATTTTGCAATTATAATAGTCTATTCGTTTCTATGAATCAAGTGATTACACTTATTCGATTCGCAATCTGACTTGCAAACTGGTTATTAAATGCTTATGCTGTTAGCTAAATTAAGTCCCTCGCTATAATATGAGTAACGCTAATCTTGCAGAATCTACCATCACCCCAGAAATAGTTGAAAGCCACGGCTTCACGCCAGAGGAATACGAATCACTTTTAAGCATTTTAGGGCGCGAGCCTTCAATGGTTGAGCTTGGCATTTATTCGGTAATGTGGTCTGAGCATTGTAGTTATAAGTCTACGCGTGCGCATATTGGTAAATTACACACAGAAGGTGAGCAAGTTATTTGTGGCCCTGGTGAAAATGCGGGTGTTATTGATGCAGGTGATAATGATGCGCTAATTTTCAAAATGGAATCTCACAATCATCCATCTTATATTGAGCCATACCAAGGTGCGGCGACAGGTGTTGGTGGTATTATGCGCGATATCTTTACAATGGGTGCGCGCCCGATTTGTAATTTAAACGCACTTCGTTTCGGGGAGATTGACCATCCGAAAACTAACCATTTATTGAATGGCGTTGTTTCGGGCATTGGTGGTTATGGTAATTGTATGGGCGTGCCAACAGTTGGTGGCGAAACGCAATTCCATGCAAAATATAACGATAATATTCTAGTTAACGCAATGTGTGTTGGCTTAGCTGATAAAGATAAAATATTCTACTCTGCGGCGGCAGAAGTTGGCGCGACAGTTTTATATGCTGGTGCGCGTACTGGTCGTGATGGTATTCATGGCGCTACAATGTCATCTGCTGAATTTGATGATTCAATTGAAGAGAAGCGCCCTACAGTTCAAGTGGGTGATCCTTTCGTTGAGAAGAAAGTTTTAGAAGCTTGCTTGGAGCTAATGAAGAAAGACTGTATTATCGCCATTCAGGATATGGGTGCGGCAGGTATTACTTGTTCATCCATTGAAATGGCGGACAAAGGCGGCACAGGTATTGAGCTTGACCTTGATAAAGTTCCTACGCGTGAAGAAAATATGACTGCGTACGAGATTATGTTATCTGAATCTCAAGAGCGTATGTTAATGGTTATTAAACCTGAAAAAGAACATTTAGCTAAAGAAGTTTTTGATAAGTGGGAGTTATCATCTGCGGCGATTGGTAAAATTACCGATACTGGACGCATGATAGTTAAAATGGGTGGTGAAGTTTATGCTGATATGCTGGTGGAAGATCTAGCATCTTCTGCGCCTAAATATGAGCGCCCATACGTGCCTACGCCTAAGCGTGAAATGCCCGATTTTGCACGCGCGGCGCAACCTCAACAATTAATTGACGATTTAAAAACAATGATGGGTTTACCTGATATTTGCTCGAAGAAGTATATCGCTGAGCAGTATGATTATAAGGTAATGAACGATACTGTATTTACTGATGGCGATGCTGCGGTGGTGCGTATTCATGGTACCGATAAAGGTGTTGCGGTAACATCTGATTGCAACCCACGCTATGTTGAAGCCGCACCTTATGAAGGCGGCATGCAGGCGGTTGTTGAAACTTATAGAAATATATCTGCTACAGGTGCTACACCATTAGCAATTACTAACTGTTTAAACTTTGGTAACCCTGAAAAGCCGGAAGTTATGGGTCAAATCGTAGGTGCAATTGAAGGTATGCGCGATGCGTGTAAGTTCCTTAACTACCCAGTAGTTTCAGGTAATGCATCTTTATATAATGAAACGAAAGGTAAGGCTATTCGCCCTACCCCTACCATTGGTGGTGTTGGTATTATAAAGGATTATCGTAAGGCGGTATCTGTGCCGTTTAAAGGCGAAAAGAATAAAATTATCCGTATCGGCGATATGGAAGGCTATTTAGGTGGCTCATTATATTTAGAAGCGATAGTTGGGCATGGTGAACATACTCCGCCGCCAGCGATTGATTTAGAAGCTGAGCGCAAAAATGCCGAATTCGTACGTTTTTGTATTGATAAAGGCTGGGTATCTGCTTGCCATGATATTTCTGATGGTGGTCAGCTTGTGGCTATTGCTGAAATGGCTGTTTCAAGTGGCATTGGTTGCAATGTGAATATAGCAAACGATTACGCGCGCGCCTTTGGCGAGGAACAAGCTCGTTATATAATTACTGTGCCAGAAGATTTCGTTGAATATATTTTAACAAGCGCGCCAGACCATGACGGTGTTGAAGCAATGGTTATCGGTGAAACTGGTGGTACTGTTATATCATTGAACGGCGAGGCTGAGATTGGCGTTAAGGAGCTTCAAAAAATTTACTTCAATTCTTTAGAAGAAAAGTTAGGCTAGTTCTATGGCTAGAACTCCAGAGGAAATTATACAAGAGCTTGAAAGAAATCTTTTTCCGTATGTTTTTGATCACCCCGGAAATGAAAAAATTATTTCTATGGCTATTCTAAAGGAAGAAACAGGAAAGATTGAAAGATGTGAGTATGGTGTAGTTGCTCAAAAGAAGCTACATGGCTTTAGCATGCGATGCTCTATTGTAGATGAGGACTCTATAAAAAGTTTAGTAGATGAAGGACGAACAATAACTTGCGAAGAGAGTAGAAAATTTTTTGAAGGAGTTAATAATAAAAATGCCAAGCTTTTTCTTGAAGTTTGTGATTTAATTAAACCAGCTATGCAAGAAATTCAAAACTTAGAAAAAGGCGGATGGAGTAAAGATAAATAGTAATGAGAGTATTTAGTGGAATACAGCCGACGGGGAATCTTCATTTAGGGAACTATTTGGGGGCAATTAAGCAATGGGTTAATTTACAGAACGAGTATGAAAGCTTATTCTGCATTGTAGATTTACACGCTATTACTGTACCGCAAAATCCTGCCGAACTTCTAGAGGCTACTCGCAAAACTGCGGCAACTTATATTGCGTGCGGTATTAATCCTGATTCTAATATAATATTCCATCAATCTGCTGTCTCAGGACATGTGGAGCTTGCATGGTTACTTGGTTGCAATACGCCACTTGGGTGGTTAAACCGTATGACTCAATTTAAGGAAAAGGCGGGTAAAAAGAAAGACAACGCATCGCTTGGTTTATATGGCTACCCTGTGTTAATGGCGGCAGATATTCTGCTTTATAATGCAACGCATGTGCCTGTAGGTGATGACCAAAAACAGCATTTGGAATTAGCGCGCGACATTGCACAAAGTATTAATGCTGAATTTGAGCGCGAGGTTTTTGTTCAGCCTGAGCCGTTAATTTTAGGCGCTGCACCACGTGTGATGAGTTTACGCAATGGCGCTAATAAAATGAGCAAGTCTGATGCATCGGAGAAGTCGCGTATTAACTTAACTGATACAGCGGATGAAATTGCTAGCAAAGTGCGTGGTGCTAAATCTGACAGTAATGAGTTTATTGGATTAGCTGATGACCGACCGGAAGCATCTAATTTATTGCGCATTTATTCTGCCTTAGCGGATGAGAAATTGGAAGATGTAGCGTTGAGATTTGAGAGCACTTCTTTTGCTGATTTTAAAGGCGAGTTATGTGACCTTGCAGTTGAGAAATTAGTACCAATTTCAGAAGAGATTAATCGCTTAATGGGCGATACTTGGTATTTGGATAATTTACTTAAAACTGGTGCTCACAAAGCTAATGATATTGCAAGCACCAAACTTAAAGAAGTTAAGGAACTATTCGGCTTTTTGGTTTAAATTTATCCGTCATTGCGAGGAGCGTTAGCGACGTGGCAATCCATCACATAAGTTGTAATACAATACAATTCTATGAGAATAGTCCAAGAGTATAAATCCCTAGATGGATTGCTTCGCTTACCTGCCTTCGGCAAGGCATGCGCTCGCAATGACGAAGCTACGCTTCGTTAATCTATAGCTAAAACTTGTGCAGCAGCGTTAATTACTGAAGCGATTCTTATAGCAGACTGAATGCCTACTTTAGTTGCACCAGCTTTTACCAAAATATTAGCGTGGCTGTCCATGCACATTCCGCAACCGTTAATAGCTGAAACTGCAATTGAATTTAGCTCGAAATCTAGCTTTTCAACCGGTGGCTTACCGATAATTTGCATGCGCAAGTTTGCCGGCATTGAGCCATACTCAGGATCGGAAGTTAAATGCACGAAGCGGTAATAAATATTATTCATCGCCATTACAGAAGCGGCTTCTTTAGCTCCTGCTAAAACTGCATCAGATAGCTCGTCGGCGAACTCGCTTTTAATTGCATCTACAACATCTTTATTCTTAGTTGCGTATGCAGATGATAATGCCACACCAGCAATTTGCGTTTTAGTTAAGTCTTTAGCACCATCTTCAGATAGTACATTGCCGAGGTTGATTTTGATATCTTTACCGAAATCAGGGAATTTTGATTTTAAATCTTGTATGCTCATAATATCTATTCTTCGTTATTATTCTCAGATTCGTTACCATTTTCTTCTGTAGATTCTGCTACTTCTGCACTTTCTTCAATTTCATCCTCATCAGATTCAGCTTGCGCGGCATCAATATGCGCTACAGAGATAACTTTCTCACCATCAGCAACATTGAATAATTTAACACCCTGCGTTGAACGACCGGATATTGAAATTTCAGCAACGCGGGTACGAATCATCTTACCTTTGTTAGTAACTAGTAAAATTTCATCGTCTTGTTCAACTGGGAAAGATGCCACAACTTCACCATTACGTTCCGAGGTGGCTATACCTACAACGCCTTTACCACCACGGTTTGTAGTTGAGTATGCGTATGCCGAAGTACGTTTACCGAAGCCGTTCTCAGTTACAGCTAGAATAAATTGCTCTTGCGTAGCCATTTCATTCTCGCCTGATTCTTTAAGCTCTAAACGTTCTTCTGTAGGGATTTTTAGATATTCATCGCGCTTAGCCATATCCGTTTCGGCATGGTTAAGAATAGTCATTGAAATGATAGAATCACTATCCGCTAGAGTCATACCCTTAACACCGTTAGATGTGCGTGACTTAATAACGCGAAGGTTAGAAACCTCAAAGCGGTTACACTTACCAGATTGCGCGTTAAGCATTACATGCTGACTGTCATCACATGGCGCAACACCAATTAGCGAGTCGCCTTGGTCTAGCATAATTGCAATTTTACCATTAGCGTTGATACGCTCGAAATCTGCCATGTCCGAACGGCGGATATTGCCGTTAGCAGTTGCGAACATTAGGTTCATGTCACCACGCTCTTCGTCATTTTCAGGTAATGGCAGAACGAAGTCGATAGAGTCTTCAGTGCCGATAGGTAAAATATTTGCCATTGAACGCCCTTTAGATGTAGGCGAGCCAAGTGGTAATTTATAGTTCTTTAATTTATAAACCTTACCGGAACCGGTGAAGAATAAAATTGGCGTATGAGTAGAGGCTGCGAACATCTGCGTTGTTACATCCTCATCGTGCATACCAACTGCATTACGACCTTTACCACCACGCCTTTGCGCTTTGTAAGTAGCTAAAGGAGTACGCTTAATGTAACCACCCATAGTTACAGTAACTACCATATCCTCACGAGGGATAAGGCTTTCCATATCTTCTTCGAACTCACCTTCTTCGATTACTGTTTTACGCTCAGTTGCAAAGTTTTCTTTAACTTCTGTTAGCTCGTCAGTAATAATAGTATTTACACGCTCCGCTGAACCTAAAATATCTAGGTAATCTTGAATCTCTACGGCAAGTTCTTTTAGCTCGTTTGAAAGCTTTTCTTGCTCTAAGCCGGTTAGCTTAGAAAGTCTCATCTCAAGGATAGCTTTTGCTTGAACTTCAGTGAAGTAAATGCGACCCGATGAATCAATTTCATTATTATGGTCATCAACTAAATCAATGAGCGCACGAACATCTTCCGCAGCCCAGTTTTTAGCCATTAACCCTTCTTTAGCAACTTGCGGATTAGGCGCACTTCTAATTAGCGCAATAACTTCATCAATATTTGCTACAGCGATAGAAAGACCAACTAAAATATGGGCTTTATCACGAGCTTTATTTAATAAATAATTTGTACGGCGAGTGATAACCTCTTGCCTAAAATCAATAAAGGCAGTTAGCACTTCACGGATATTCATCAGCTTAGGACGACCTTTATCAAGCGCTAACATATTAACCGCGAACGATGATTGCAGTGGAGTTAGTTTGAATAATTGATTCAGTATAACTGACGTTTGAACGCCTGTTTTCAGCTCACAAACAACGCGAACACCTTGTTTATCAGATTCATCGCGAAGGTCTGAAATGCCTTCAATTTTCTTTTCTTTATGAAGCTCAGAAATTTTCTCAATAAGCTTGGCTTTATTAACTTGGTAAGGAAGCTCATCGATAATAATAGCTTCTCTGCCTTTACCATACTCTTCAATATGATGCTTAGCGCGCATAATAACCGAACCACGACCAGTTTTAAATGCACTCGCGGCGCCTGAGCGCCCTAGAATTTGACCACCTGTTGGGAAGTCTGGTGCGGGGATGATCTCTAGCAGTTCATCATCTGAAATTTCAGGGTTAGAAATTAGCGTAGTTGTAGCCGTTATAACCTCGCCTAAATTATAGGTAGGAATGTTTGTTGCCATACCAACCGCGATACCACCACCACCATTAACAAGCATGTTTGGGTAGCGTGCTGGAAGTACTGAAGGCTCATGCTCTGAACCGTCATAGTTTGGCTGGAAATTTACGGTGTCTTTGTCAATGTCCGCAATTAGTGAGTGAGCAATTTTGCTCATGCGTGATTCGGTATAACGCATTGCCGCAGGAGAGTCGCCATCCATTGAACCGAAGTTACCTTGACCATCAACAAGCATTTGACCCATTGAGAAATCTTGCGCCATACGAACTAATGAATCGTAGATTGCGCCATCACCATGCGGGTGATACTTACCCATTACATCGCCGACAATACGAGCCGACTTTTTATATGGGCGGTTGTAATGGATATTTTGTTCATCCATCGCATAGATAATACGCCTGTGAACTGGCTTTAAACCATCGCGAACATCTGGTATCGCACGCGATACAATTACGCTCATCGCGTAATCTAGGTAGGAGCTTTTCATCTCCTTTTCTATAGGTTGTAAAATAATGTTATCTACTTCCGCACTCATAAGATAAAAGAATAAGCTGGGCTTTGGGTTTGGCAAGTAAATAAGTAATATTTCTTAGATTATTTCGTAACTTTCTGAGTTACAGGTTTTTCCGTAGAAATTTCTTGCCTAACTTGACTTATGGAAGCCCAAATTAAGTAAAATGCGATAGCGAATATTACCAATTTAAATAGGCGATAATCGGAATCTAATTTTTTGCGTTTTTTGAAGAACATATGCAGTTAGGCTCTTTATTTAACTTCACTTTTCTAAAGTTATTTTCAAGCGCTTTATAAATTAATAATTCACCAGCTAATGATTCACCAATACCAAGGGCTTCCGTTATTGCATGTTGCGCCATTAAGCTACCAACAATACCCGCAACGGGTGAAAGAATACCAAGCTCCGCACAGTTTAAGCAGGAATCGTCAATATCAGGATATGTGCAACGATAACATGGGTGATCATTTTTAATAACCATCAACTGCCCTTCTACTCCCTGCACCGCGCCAGATATTAGAGTCTTATTATACTTCAACGCATAGTCATTACTCAGGTAACGAGTGGCGATATTATCTGAACCATCTAGAACAATATCCACCTGCTGGAATAGGCCATCTGCCAATTCTTCCGTTAGCCTTTTACTTATAGATTTAACTGAGATATCTGGGTTTAAATCTTCTAGCGCGTCTTTTGCGGCATCCACTTTTGGGCGGTTAATATCCGACGTTTCAAAAAGTATTTGACGCTGTAAATTTGATAAATCAACATTGTCATCATCTAGTAAAATTATTTCACCGATACCGGAAGCTGCAAGGTAAAGACTTGCAGGAGAACCTAAACCGCCAGCACCAATTACAAGCACCTTGGAATTTAATAATTTCTGCTGACCCTCTTCGCCCATGCTAGGCAATTTTATAGAGCGCGAATAACGTATTTGCTGATTATGATTTAGCATTATTCAACTTTCGCACGGGCTTGGCCAAGTTGCTCGCTAGGCTCGCAACCCTTCGGGTGCAGTATGCACTTATCCGGCCCTTCGCTCATGATTTTAAGAACCCCATCTTTAGAGATTTCTTCTAGCTTTATACCTTCACGAAGCTTAGTGGATTCAATATTAACTTCCGCCTGATTGCATGATGTAACGGCCGGTAAATCGCTCTCGCTTATTTGCCATAATTTACTTTCATTAATTATATCAAAACCATTTGCCCCATTACGTTTTATACCCTTTTCATCACGCGGAAAAATGATAAATGGAACAAGCTTAGCTAAAACCTCTGCCTTCTCCCAAAGGTGTTGTTTTTGGAAATTCTCGTAACCCATTGCCCATACAAATTTATAATCTGGAAAGTCTTGTTGAAGAGTAGAAATTGTATCCGCAGTGAATGAAGTATTAATCTTCGATTCATAATCTGAGATGATTATTTTACCCTTATCTAACTCACAAATTTCTTCTGCCTGTGTACGCTCATTAAAATATTCAATAGCTGAAATTTTATTAAACTTCTTTAATGAGTTTTCAAAGCGCTCTTTAAATGGAGTAATGCCCCTTTTTAAAGGATTATCGTTTGCTATTAATAGCCAAACTTCATCCGCACCACTAAAATCTAATGCCTTCTGAGCCATAAGGAGGTGCCCGCCGTGAAGCGGGTTAGCGGTAACGCCGTATATTACTATGTTCTTAAATGCACCCGACATAATTACTATTGGGCACCTCCATTATTAAATTGTCGCACGAACCAGCAAAACCGCTCTCTTTGACCACTCACTGCGCTCGGGGCACTTTTGCGGTGCTTCGCTCCGGTATGCCCGCCGTGAAGCGGGTTAGCGGTAACGCCGTATATTACTATGTTCTTATTATTACTCAAATTCTCAAATATAGAAAATTTTTAAAAGCTAAAAATCTCTAAAAAATAAAATATATACTCAATTTTCTCTAAAAATCCTTATATATCAATAGAGCTTATGATTTATGCGTTAAAAAACAGGGCAAAAAATGGTTAAAAACTTACATTTTTTGACGTTTTTTTTGGCATTTTTGTTAAAAAATAAGCTACTGTTTTATTCTATAACCTTTGTTTAGCAAATAATTCACTATTAGGAAGACGATAATATTAGCCGCAAGTAAGGCAAATATTCCCGTTGTTATGTTGGTATCCGTATGACCCGTTAGGCTGTAGCGGAAGCCGTCTATCATGTAGAAAAATGGATTGAACTGGTTAACCGTTTGCCAAAATTCTGGTAAGTTCTTTACCGAATAAAATGTACCTGAAAGAAATGAAAGCGGTGTTATTACGAAATTCGTTATTGCGCTCATTTGGTCGAAACTGTCCGCGAATATACCAGCGAAGATACCTAGCATTGCAAGCAATAAAGATGCCATAACAGCGAAATATATAGTTAGCCAAATATTATGAATACCCAATGGCACAAAGAACATAACTGCAATTACTACCACCATTCCAGTAATTACGCCACGCGTTATACCTGCTAATGAAAGTGCTAAAACTATTGAAGTTGGACTAAGCGGCGGGGTTATTATGTCACCAATAAAACCTAATACTTTACTCATTATTAATGATGATGAAGTATTAGCAAATGCGTTCTGAACCATGGTCATCATTATTAAACCACAAGCAAGGAAGGTTGAAAAATCTACATCCTGAATGTTAGTTACTCTATTACCCACAGCCAATGAAAATACCGATAGTAAAAGTAAAGCGTTAACCATTGGGGCAAGAAGCGTTTGGTTAAATACTTTTATGAAACGTTTAACTTCGCGTAAGTATAATGTTTTTAGACCTATCCAGTTCATTAGTGTTAGTTGTTGTAGTTAATTTATAGAGCGTTAGTTTTTATTTTATATGGAAAACTATCAGAAAAATTGGTTAAAACTTGCCATTTGGGCGTTAGCGTTAAGTGGAATATTAGTAATTATTGTTGCGGGGATGCGGTTAGAGTCTTTCCGTGAAATATTCCCGTATAAGGACAGTTTTCAAACCGCTCTGGTAATTCATGTTATATTATCGGTTATTGTTTGGATGATGTGCTTTTACTGCCTCTTAAGCAAGAGTGTGAAAGCATCTAATTTAAGTTTTCAACTTTGTTTGGCTGGTACAATATTAATATCATTAGCGCCATTTATTCACTTAGATTCTAAGCCTTCTTTAAATAACTATGTGCCTATGCTGGACGTTACTTCTTACATAGTTGGGCTTGCTGTTTTTGGGCTAGGAATATTATATCATAATATATGCAACCTTAGTGCTAATTTTCGTGAGAATAAAATTGAAGCAATTACACTAGATGTGATTTTATTGATTAGCTTTATTACCCTAATAGGTTCTTTTATAGCGCTTAAGAATAACGAAGGTTTGTTTTTTGCGCATGATTATTATGAGAATTTATTTTGGGCTTTTGGACATACTTTAATGTTCCTGTTTGCTCAGATTCTAATAATAGTTTGGTTTAGGATTTTTGATTTAAAGAACAGCAAATTATACCTTTATATTTTACTTATAAATCCACTACTGGTTTTGTATAATCCTATTATATTCTTTGAACATTCAATTGTAGATTTTGCTTTTAAAGATTTCTTCTCATGGCAGATGAAATATCTAGGTGGAATTTCTTCAACTCTGTTTGTTATACTAGCTGCATACCGATTTAAATTTATATTTAGTTCTTATAAATTTGCCGCGGTAGCATCGGTTATTATTTTTGGAGTTGGCGGGATAATTGGCTTTAATATTTCAGGCGAGAATACTACCATTCCTGCACATTATCATGGGTCAATTATTGGTATAACTACCGCGCTTATGGGATATGTTTATTATCTAACTTCGCGTGATGGTATAGCATCTAAATTACAGATAGTATTTTATGCATTTGGGCAGTTATTACATATCGCTGGCCTAGCTATTGCAGGCAATCATGGCGCTTTACGTAAAATGGCTGAAATGGGCAATAGATTCGCTCAAGATTTAGTTGGCGTAGGTGTTGTTTTAACACTTATTGGTGGCGTTATGTTTGTAATAATTTCACTGCGTGGGATTAGTCAAACTAGAGTAACTAGCACGTTATAACTTCTTTTTCTGTTACAATAAAATCTAACTTTATATCATGATCTTCTTGAAACTGGGCAGATGTCTCTTGGAAGGAATAGCCAATGCCGATTTTCATTACGTTAGGATTTTGACTTAAGTATCTGTCGTAATAGCCACCACCATAACCAATTCTATATCCCTGCCTGTTAAAAACAGTTAATGGGATAAGTAAAACGTCTGGCACTTTTTTAGCTATTAACCTTTTCTTAGGCTCGCCTATGCCAAATGAGTTTTTGATTAGCTTATCTTTTAATTTGAACGGGTAAAAATCTAAGTTCTTATCTTTAGTTATAACTGGCAAGTATGGCTTCTTATGCTTGTATAAAAGCGCCAGCGGATTAGCCTCATTGTTAATAGGGTAATAGCCACCTATAGGCTTTGCGAGTGTAATAAAATTAGTAAAAAACTCTTCACCTATTAAACGCGAAAGTTCTATCACCTCTTTTTCATTAAGCTTTTTGCGCTTTGAAATAAACTCTTTTCTAATCTTGTTTTTCATTTGTTTTATTTGCTCAAGTTATCTCTTGATAGGTAATTATGCTTAGCTATCTTTTATTCCATGACTGAAGGAAAGGACATAAGCAAGCTATCTTTTGAAGAAGCAATGAGAGAATTAGAAGCCGTTATTTCAAGGTTAGAAAATGGTGGACTAGATTTAGATAAAGCCATTGAAGACTATTCTTATGGTGAAAAGCTTAAAACAACTTGTGAAGCTAAGTTAAAAGAAGCGAAATTAAAACTAGAGAAAGTTATTTCTCAAAATTCTGAAGGCGAAATTAAAACTGAAGTTTTAGAAGCTTAAAAATTAAGGACCGGTATTTATTACCGAACTTGGTGCATTAGGATTAGCACCACCACCGCCACTTCCGCCGCTACCTCTACTTGCCTGAATACCAGATACCCCTTTACAGCCAACATCTAAGGCCTCATCGTTTTCTACAGCGTCTGATGCTATATAGCCAACGCCGAATAAGATAAACACACCAAGCGCTGTTACTAGCACGTTAACATAGCTCATTTTACCAGAAAAGGCTGTTGCCCCCATAAACACTATACCGAACGAAGCAATTGCACGCGCAATATCCGATTCGTATACGCCTGCCATTTGACAAACAAGGTCACCCATATCTGCCCATACACTTCCTGCAGCACCACGATAGTTTAGGCATTCTGAGATAGAACTTGCGTCCATACTGTTATTAATAATCATTGCACCGATAATCTGCGGAACTGAGAACATTAACATTACGCCAAGGCCAGTAAGTAATACTGTAGGCCATTGTAGCTTTCCTAAAAATGCATATGCACCCATGGTAACAATACCAAAAGATGCTAGTGCGCGGGCTACATCTGAGCCGAATACTGAAGCAATTTCACAGATAGCTTGACCAGCCTGTTCAAGTGCATCTTGTGCAAATGCTTCAGCTGGAAAAAAGCAACAAAAAAGGGCTATAAAAGCCCCTAAAATAAACATAGGGGCGCAAGGGAAATTATTCTCCTTATGTGCGCCCCCAGTACTAATCATTTTATACCTTCAATTATTGAGATTGAAGGGCGTTAGCACCTGTACAGTTTGCATTATTAGTACCGTCATCTTGACCAGCACTTGCAAATGAGTTTACAATGTATGCAACACCGAAGATGATGAATACACCAAGTGCAGTTGTTAATACTGTACCCCAGTTTAACTTACCTAAGAATGCACCTACACCCATGAATATAATACCGAATGATGCGATAGTACGCGCGATATCAGATTCAACTACTGATGCAATGTTACATGCAAGGTCACCTGCGTAATTCCATACTTTACCTTCATTACTTTGTGCAAGAGCTAAATCTGGGAAGATTACAAGCGCAATTGCAAACATAAATAAAGATATTGATAATAAATTAGTCTTAAACATATATTTCCTCTCTAGAGTTTTTAATTATTTTTATATTGTAATGTGCTAATGGTTAATAAAGAGTTAAGCAATTACAATTTTTTACAAAGGTTAACTCTATTAACTTTCTCTTTTGGAATTAATGGTAAATATAACAATAGCAAGAGTTAATATTAACTCTACTGCAAAGCGAGTTTGAGCAGCCGCTTGGAAACTTGTGTAGTGAGATACTACAACATAAGAGCAGAGGCGGATTAGGAAGTAAAACACCGCCAATTTTTGCACCTCAGAAACAATCTGATATTTTAAAAAAGCTAATATTATCAACCTGATAGCTAAAAATACCGCTACCGAATATGCTAAATAAAACGTCACTAGTATATTATAGGTGAAATTATCTAGCTTTGTGGTAGTATCTTCACTTAGAATTGCTGTGTAGCCAGATATATCCCATAAGCAAATAGAGGTTATAACTATACTAACTACTAACCATATTATTTGCACCTTGCTGGGCTTTTTTGCCTTTTTATTAGAAAGAGCGGATTTAAAGTAAAAATACCCACCAAGCACCAGCCATATTAATATTTGGTATTTAAGAGGGGTAAGATTCATTATTTATTTACCCTCTATACGAAGCTCATTAGCTAAAAGATACGCTAATTCAAGGGCTTGCGAGCCATTTAAGCGCGGGTCGCAATGAGTATGATATCTATTTTCTAGATCAAGCTCAGTAATATCTTGGCTACCGCCTAAACATTCCGTTACATCTTGCCCTGTCATTTCGAAATGCACGCCACCTGCATGGGTACCTTCTGCGCGGTGAATTTCAAAGAAACTCTTAATTTCTGATAATATACTATCGAACTTACGAGATTTATAGCCGTTATCCGTTTTAATAGTGTTACCATGCATAGGGTCACAGCTCCAGATAACATTTCTGCCCTCACGCTTTACGCGCTCAACCAATTTAGGGAAGTTAGAGCCTTCAATTTTATCAGCGCCATAGCGAGCGATAATTGTAAGCTTACCTTCTTCATTCTCTGGGTTTAATGCATCGATAAGTCTAATTAACTCATCTGGCTCCATTGTTTGACCGCATTTAGATGCCACAGGGTTAGCGATACCGCGGAAGAACTCAACATGAGCTTCATCTAATGCGCGGGTACGTTCACCAATCCATAACATATGAGCCGAACAAGCGTAGTGCTGACCAGTTTTTTCGTCTTGCCTAACTAAAGCTTCTTCAAATGGAAGTAATAAACCTTCGTGCGATACATAGAAACGTGCTGAGCGTAACTCTTCATTTTCGTGCGAAATGCCCGTTGCATCTATGAATTTTAACCACGTTTTAATGTCGGCAATTATTTCTGCAAATTGGCTATTTGAACTAGCAAACTCCTCGTTAAGTCTGATAATGTTTTGTAAGCTAAATTCACCTGAACGGCTGATAGAGCGCAAGTAATTAAGCGTTGCCGCAGATTGGAAATATGCTTTTCTTAAATTTTCAGGATCGTTAACCCTGCCCTTTTCTGTGAAGGCTATAGAGTTTACGTTGTCCCCTCTGTATGATGGTAATTTTAAGCCATCTTTTTCTTCAAAATCTGCACTGCGGGGCTTAGCAAATTGACCCGCAATTCTGCCTACCTTTACTATAGGCTTACCTGCGCCGTACATTAAGGCTACAGTCATTTGCATCATTACATTGAAGTAATTTACTAGATTATCTTGGTTGAACTCGGCAAAGCTTTCTGCACAATCACCACCTTGAAGCAAAAAGCTTTCACCGCGACATACTGTTGCAAGCTCCTTTTTAAGGCTACGAATTTCGGACGGACTTACCAAAGTTGGGTAAGATTTTATGGTATTTAAAGTATTATTAAGCTCCGCTTTATCATCATAAATTGGTTGTTGCTTAATAGGTAATTTTTTCCAGCTATTTGCACTCCAGTTTGTCATGTGCTTCAACATAGACCTCAAGATACTATAATCAATCATATTGCTTGTTTTTCTTGAGCCTATCACTATATATTGATTACAAATTTTACGTATTAAAAGATGGAAAATATTAAAAAAATCATTGAAAAAACTTGGGATAACCGCGACAGCATAAACGTTAACACTACAGGTGAAGTGCGTGGTGCTGTGCAACAAACGCTAGATGCGCTAGATGATGGCGAGCTTAGAGTTGCTGAAAAGAGTGGTGACGATTGGAAAGTTAATGATTGGGCGAAGAAAGCTATTCTACTTTCATTCCGTTTGAACGATATGAACTTAATTGGTAACTCACCTAAGGTTGATGGCGCAGATAGTTACTGGTATGATAAAGTTCCTCCGAAAACATTGAACTGGAGTCAGGAAGATTTTAAAGAAGCTGGCTTTCGTGCAGTTCCGGGTTGTTTCGTACGTCATTCGGCATTTATTGCTAAAGGTGCGGTGCTTATGCCATCTTTTGTAAACCTTGGCGCTTATGTTGATGAAGGCACAATGGTTGATACTTGGGCTACTATTGGTTCATGCGCTCAAATTGGCAAAAACTGCCATATTTCTGGTGGCGCAGGTATTGGTGGCGTTCTTGAGCCATTACAAGCTAACCCTGTAATTATTGAAGATAACGTATTTATCGGCGCTCGTTCTGAAATAGCTGAAGGTGTTGTTGTTGGTGAAGGTTCAGTAATTTCTATGGGTGTGTATATTGGCGCATCTACTAAAATTATTGATCGTGAATCTGGTGAAATTTTCTACGGCAAAGTTCCTCCATATTCAGTTGTTGTTCCAGGTAACATTGCAAATGCAGATCCTTCTAAGCCATCGTTATACGCTGCGGTTATTGTTAAGAAGGTAGATGAAAAGACTCGCTCTAAAACATCTATTAATGAGCTACTTCGTGAAGAAGTAAAAGCGGCTTAATATTATGAAGTGTCCGTTTTGTGGAAATAGCGATACTAACGTAAAAGATTCTCGCCCTACTGAGGATAACGCAGTTATTAGACGTAGGCGTGAGTGCCCTGAATGTAAGAGTAGATTTACCACTTTTGAACGCATTCAATTAAAAGATATTATTGTTATTAAACGTAACAATGTACGTACTATTTTTGTGCGCGATAAGGTTAGGTCGTCTATCAAAATAGCTACACGTAAGCGCCCTGTAACTGAAGATGATATTGATAATATCATGAGTAACATCACCTTGAAGCTTGAAGAAAGAGGTGATAGGCAAGCTTCTATTGAAGTTACCACTAAAGAAATTGGTGAAATGATTATGAGTGAACTGGCTGAGATAGATAAGGTATCTTATATTAGGTTCGCAAGTGTATATAAAGATTTCGCGCGCGAGGAAGATTTCGCAGAATTTATTGAAGCGATTAAGTAGAAGGATAGTAGGTTGGAAGGATAGAAGGATTTTTGCCGTCATCGCGAGGAGCAGAGCGACGTGGCTATCCATCTCATGATCTGTAAAGTTTAAAAGATTCTGTGATGGATTGCTTCGCCTGCGGCTCGCAATGACGAATCAAAAAAATAAATTATTACTTTGTATTCTTGATGGCTGGGGTGTTATTCGCGGGCATGAGCATGATGCGATTTATAATGCTGATACTCCTAATTTTGACCGCTTCTTAAAAGATTACCCAAATTCCGAACTTAAAACTTCTGGGCTTGATGTTGGCTTACCCGATGGACAAATGGGTAATAGCGAAGTTGGGCATATGACCATTGGTTCGGGTAGAATTATTTTTCAAAACTTGCCGAAGATTAATAAATCAATTGAAAATGGTGAATTTGAAAAGCTAGAGCAAATTAAAAAATTAAAAAATGCTTCTGGTGCAATTCATATTATCGGGCTTTGCTCTGATGGCGGTGTGCATGCGCATATTGACCATATAAAAGAGCTTTCTAAGATTTTAGGTGATAAGAAATATTATATCCATGCAATTACGGATGGTCGTGATGTAGCACAAAAATCTGCATTAGAGTATGTTGATGGGCTGGAAAATATTGCCACTATTGGTGGCCGATACTACACCATGGACCGCGACAATAAATGGGAACGCACACAGCTTGGCTATGATGCTATGGTTAATGGTGTTGGTAGAAAGGCTGAATCTGCCGAAGATGCAATTAACAACTCATATGCTGAGGATATTAATGATGAATTTATCTTACCATGCGTAATTGGTGATTATGATGGCATAAAAGATGGCGACTCTGTTATAATTGTTAATTTCCGCGCTGATAGAGTTAGACAGTTAACAGAAGCTTTGTTTAAGCCTGAGTTTAATGGCTTTGAATCCCCTAAATTACACTTAGAGAATAAAATTACCTTTGTTGAATATGCTGAATTCCTTAGCCCCTATCATGAAATCTTATTCCCTAGTGAAGAGATAAAAAATACCTTGGGTGAGGTTGTTTCTAATGAAGGTTTAAGACAATTTAGAACTTCTGAAACTGAA
Source organism: Rickettsiales bacterium (assembly GCA_020630095.1). Classification (GTDB taxonomy): domain Bacteria; phylum Pseudomonadota; class Alphaproteobacteria; order Rickettsiales; family UBA8987; genus JAHDCD01. The sequence continues at coordinate 177,692 of JAHDCD010000003.1, forward strand.
AAATATGCACATGTTACATTTTTCTTTAATGGCGGTAAGGAAGAGGTTTATAAAAATGAAGTGCGTGAACTGGTTAAGTCACCAGATGTTGCAACGTATGACCTTAAGCCCGAAATGAGTTCTGGCGAGGTTACAGAAGCTTTACTTAGAGCTATAAATTCAGAAGATTATGAACTGATAGTAGTTAACTTTGCCAATACAGATATGGTTGGGCATACTGGCATTCAGTCTGCCGCGGTTAAGGCAGTAAAAGCGGTTGATAAATGCTTAGGAAAGTTAGAATCTGCATGCATTGAACATGGTTATTCTATGCTGGTTTCAGCGGATCATGGCAATGCCGAGCAAATGATTGATGAGAATGGCAAGCCACATACTCAGCATACAACAGGGCCTGTGCCATTTATTGTAATTGATAATAATGTTACCGAAGTTTCTGATGGTATATTATCCGATATTGCGCCCACCGCACTGCGCTTACTTAATGTAGATATTCCTGATGAAATGACCGGAAAGGTTTTAACTACCTAGAAAGACCTTCTTCTTGCTCTTTCTTCTTCTCTTTCTCTTTTTCTAAACGAGTTTGACGCTTTGCTTCTTTAGCCATAGCTGAAGGTGAAAGGTCTTGAACTTTATCAAGTAACATTTGTAACTTCATGTCCGTTACTACAGAGAATGCACGCTCTACTATTGTTAATGCCCTATCTAAAAGCTTTTTAACAAATATTTTATTTTCAGCCGACTCAATATCATTAATAACCTCTCGAAGTTCATCCTCCATATTGGTTAAATCAAGGGTATTTCTTCTATACTCAACTTGGTTAGAATCGTCTTCTTTGTTATTATTGTTTATTTTATTGCCATCGAAGGTCATTAGCTCTTAACGTCCGTTAGTTTTTGATTAGTTTCCGCTAAACTAATTACAATTGAATGTAATGCCGCACGAATTTTAATAATATCACCTTTACCGATATTATCTTTGTCCTCTACAAATTTAACATAAACTTGCGCTAAATCTTCTGCAGATTCATTTACTTGCTTAATAAATGGAAGGAAATTTTCTGCAACTTCTTCAATATCAAGTTCAGGATCACCCGCCTCATCTGCATCTTCAATATCGTCTAGCATTCTCTCTGATTCATCGAATAGAGTTAGAATTTTCTCGTAAGTTGCTTTTTGTTCTTTGCTTGCCATCTAATTTTGCTATCTTACATTACTCAATATAACGAATAGTGAAACTTCGCAAGACAAGAAATAAGGTAGATCTTTTTGATGTTCTTTCCAAATATAATGGGGAGTATGTTCTATTACAATCTTCTGAAATCCGTAGCAACTTTAGCGGTCGTTACTCATTACTGGCTTTATATCCAAATGATTCTATTAAAAACATTGAAGAGCTAGATAAGTTAAAGTCTACATCTGATAAGTTTGATAATTCTTATTTTGGCTATATTTCGTACGAAGCTTTTGCTCAGTTTGAAGATGTTAAACTAGGTGAAGATTTAATTATAGAATCTAATGAGATCAGCTTAAAAAAATATGCCATTATTTTTGTGAATGATAACCTAGATGAAAGTTGCAACATCTATGCAACAGATGAATATGAGCAGGATATAAATAATCTGATTATTGAAACACAAAACTCTCGCATTGGTGATGCAGAAAATAAATATACAGTTTCTAAATCTGTTGGTGGCGAGGATGTTTGGGTTAGGCACGATAATGATAATGAGGAGCGTGCTAAATTTGATGTTAGAGTTAAGAATATCGAATCTAATTTTACTAAAGATGAGTATATTAGACAGGTTAACTATATTAAAAAACGTATCCGTGAAGGGGATTTATATCAAGTTAATTTAACACGCAAATTCTATGGAGAGCTTGCTTATTCACCTGACATAAAAGCCCTGTTTTCAGAGCTTTGTGGGGTATCGCCCACGCCATACTCGGCATTAATTGCTGATGGTAATAAATTTATATTATCATCTTCACCTGAACGTTTTTTAAGCATTGATAATAATCGTAATATTATAACCACTCCTATCAAAGGCAGTTCAGCGCGTTATATGGATTCATCGAAGGATAATTTATCGCGTAAGCGCTTGGTTGAGTCTGAGAAGGACAAAGCTGAGAACTTGATGATTACTGACTTAATGCGCAATGATTTAAGCCGTATTTGTAAGGCCGGCTCGGTGCGTGTTGATGGGCTGTTTAATGTAACTTCTCATGCAAAGATTCATCATATGTCATCTAATATTTCAGGTAAGTTAGCACAAGGGACGGCTATAAAAGATGTTCTAGCAGCGACCTTTCCCCCTGGTTCTATGACCGGAGCACCAAAGGTAAAAGCGATGGAGATGATTACCGATTTAGAAAAGTATAAACGCGGTATTTATAGCGGTGCAATTGGCTGGTTTGGGGGTGACGGCTCTGCGGATTTATCAGTTGTTATACGCACGTTAATTATTGAAGGTAATAAGTTTGAATTTCAAGTTGGCGGGGCAATAACTCATTATTCAGATGCGATGGATGAATGGGAAGAAACGATCATTAAAGCACGTCCTATTTTAGAAATACTTGGCATTAGTGAAATCAAATTACGAAATCTTTAATGAAAGTTAAGAACGACATAAATGGCTGGTTGAATGTTTACAAGCCTGCTGGGGTTGGCTCTACTGATGTTGTTAATAAATTAAAGTGGCTTCTTAAACCTAAAAAAATTGGGCATGCAGGTACACTAGATCCGTTTGCCGAAGGTGTTTTACCTATTGCAATTGGTGAAGCGACTAAGCTTATACGCTTTGCCCAAGAAGCTAGGAAAACATATATTTTTACTCTTAAATTTGGCGAAGCTACCGATACTTATGATAATACAGGGGAAATTATCGAAAAATCTGATAAAATTCCGTTAAAGCCTGAGATCCAGAGGGTTTTGGAAGGTTTTAAAGGTAAGATAAAGCAGATTCCGCCTAAATATTCAGCCGTTAAAATTAATGGTAAACGCGCTTATGATTTAGCACGCGAAGGTGTTGAATTTGAGATCAAAGAGCGCGAAGTTGAGGTATATAACCTTGAGCTTCTAGAGCAGATATCTGAAAAAGAATTTAAGTTATTGGCGAAGGTTTCTAAGGGCACATATATCCGCACTCTTGGGGTTGATATTGCTTTAAGCTTAGGCTCGGTTGGGCATTTAACTTACTTAAAGCGCGATTGTGTAGGCAACTTTGAGGCAAATAAGGCGATTTTATTTGAAAAAGATAAAAATGATGCTATAGAATATAGCTCCTATTTGGATGAGCCTGAAATAATACTAAGCGACATCTTGGTATTACGGATAAACGAGGGGCAAGCTTCGGATTTAAAATTAGGTAAGTTTATTGAAAACTTCGCTGAAACTGATGAAGAAAAAATTGCAGTATTTAATGATAAAATAATTGCAATACTCGAACCTCGCGGGAGTCAACTCAAGCCATCTAGGGTTTTTAACCATTAACCTTTTAAAGGAGAAATACGATGTCGATTACAGCAGAAAAGAAAGCAGAACTAATTAAGGAATATGCTACTAAAGATGGTGATACAGGTTCACCAGAAGTACAAATTGCCGTTCTTACTACAAGAATACGCAATTTAACTGAGCATTTCAAAGGCAACCATAAAGATCACCACTCACGCAGAGGTCTTTTAATGTTAGTTGGTAGAAGAAAACGTTTACTTGAATATGTTAAAAACAAGGATAACGATCGTTACCAAGATTTAATTAAGCGTTTAGGCTTAAGAAAATAGTTATAAATATTATAACTAGAATTAAGATAAGGCTAACTGTCCATTTAAGGCGGTTAGCCTTTTTCTTTTGTTGCCATGTTCTTGGCATTACACCTTTATAAAGAAATACTAAAAGTGCTGCGAAGTTTAAACAAACTACGTTTACCAATAATAACAATCCTGCCTTTGAACCAAGGTCGAAATCTCCCGCTCCGTAAAATACACCTGCTGTTACTGTTGGCGGTAAAAGTGCAACGGCCACCATTACGCCCACTAAAACTGACGATACCCCTGAAGTTAATGCAAGTACACCTGATGCACCAGAGGCTAATGCCAATAACATTGAGGATATGCGTACGTCTGTTCGTGATAAAAGCTCCGTTGAGTTTAGAGGGTCTTGCCAAAAGAAACCTAGACCGAGTGAGATAATAAATGCTATGAAAGCTCCTGAAATTAAGGTTTTTAAGGACTTTATAAACAAATCCCTTTCACCCATAACAACACTAAATGAAAGTGCTATATTAGGCGAAAGCAATGGCGCGATTACCATGCCACCAACTACTACTGCCACGTTATTTTCAAGCAAGCCAACTGCTGTTACAATTGTTGAGAAAAGAATTAAAAGCAGATAATTAACATCCAAATTTGCACCTAGCATAATTTTTGAATTAAGCTCCTCGCGCGAGATTCTATCCTTCTGTTTTTTCTTAGGCTCTTCTTCGTCAATTTCTTTGGCTTTATAAATTGCCGCCTCAACTGGAAGGATTAAAATTTTATTTTCTTCCGCCTTGTTAAGCAATGGCGACATAGCATCTATTAACGCCTGCGATTCGTTAGATTTAACTTTATAAAAATTAGATATTAAGCCATCAGCATGGTTAGTTTTCCATGAAGTTTCGAAGCTACATTTCTCTGATTTCTGGCTAACCTCATCTTTAAATGACTTAGCAGTGATTATTTGAATTATTGAATGGCTCAAGAAGTAAACTCAGTTGCGTTAACTTCTTGAATAGAGCCTAAAGGGAATTCTTTTTCAAGCTTAATTGATAGGAACTGCTCAGTTTTACCTACTTTGCCATTTTCAACTATTACCTTTTGTGGCTTGTTTAGATTATCTTTTTGTAAGTTAAGCAAAGCCTTTTTAGCTTCTTCGTTTAATATTTTTGTACGCTCTTTACGGATGTTAACTGGCACTTGTTTGTCTGCTGGAATTTTTGCCGCTGGAGTGCCTTCACGCTCAGAATATGTAAATGCATGTAAATGCGGAATTGGAAGGTCACGAACTAGCTTTAAAGAGTTATCGAACATTTCATCCGTTTCAGTTGGGAAACCACAGATAATATCTGCGCCGAAAACAATTTTTGGACGGATAGGTAATATTTCATCTGCGAAGTCTATTACTTGCTCGCGCGTGTGACGGCGTTTCATGCGCTTCAATATCATATTATCACCCGACTGAAGTGATATATGTAAATGCGGCATAAAGCGTGATTCGTATTTAATTAGCTCCATTAGGTCTTCGTCAATCTCGGCAACATCTATTGATGAAAGCCTTAGGCGAGGAAGGTCTGGAACTAGTTTTAAAATGCGTTTTATTAAATTACCTAGCTTTGGCGTTGCGGGTAGGTCTAGCCCGTAATCAGTTACATCAACACCTGTTAAAACTATTTCGTTATAGCCCTGATTTACTAATGCTTGGCAATTTTCAATTACTTTTGCAACAGGTACAGAACGGCTATTACCACGGCCGTAAGGAATTATACAAAATGTACATCTGTGGTTACAGCCATTTTGAATTTGTAAGAAAGCACGGGCTTGTTCTTGGAAGTGTGGTACCATATGGGTGGCAACTTCTTCCAGTTCCATGATGTCATTTACCCTGCCTTTTTCGGTATTTTCAGAGAAATTATATTGCTCTGGCTCAAGCTTTTCTTGATTACCTAGCGTGTAATTTACCTCGGGCATATCAAGGTATGAATCTGGTGAAATTTGTACCGCGCAACCCGTTGCAACCACCTTAGTTTCAGGGTTCTCGCGTGAGAATTTACGAATGGCCTGTTTAACCTTACGTTCAGCTTCTTTAGTTACCGCGCACGTGTTAAAAATGGCAATATTATTCTCTTTCGAGATGCGTAGATTTTCTTTAATTACTTCGCTTTCGTAAGCATTTAAACGGCAACCAAAATTATGTACTGAATTGTTCATTTTATAAATAACAAAAGGATATTGTCATTCGCCGACTTGATTGGCGAATCTAGATCTATGAAGAAAGGTTAAGTGATTGCTTAGCAATCATAGACCAACTGGATCCCGGATCAGCGTTCGTTATACTCACTTGTCTGGGATGACGCACCCTATGGGTGGTCACATTGTATAATAATCTCTTATACAATTCAACAACTTGTCGTTTTGCTGTGGTGAGCTTATAGATATACGCACTGTATCACGCACTTCTTTATTACGATTGCGGATAATAATTTTATTATCTTTTAAGTGTTGAGTTAGGCGATCTGGATTATCTACTTCAACTAAAATGAAATTTGTAGCAGATGGGTATATTTTATTAACACCTTCAATTGCATTAAGCTCCGCTGAAACTCTATTCTTTTCTTCAATAATTTTTTGAATATTGTCTTCAGCTTCATCACGACGATTAAGAACTTCTAGGATTGAGTTTTCTTGGCTGCGAGAAATAGGATAAGGCGCTAACATTTTAAGAAGCACTTTTATTAAATCACGATGCGCAACCAATCCACCGCAACGTTCACCTGCTAGTGCATAAGCTTTAGACAAAGTACGCATTACCGCAATATTAGGATATTTATTAATAAAACTGGCGTAGGTATCTGCCTTTACGCCACCTTCTTGGGCAAATTCTATATAGGCTTCATCAATTAAAATAATTGCTTCGTCTTGCTTTTTCTTTGCTAGCTCAAAAATATCACCGCTAAAGATTAAATTACCAGTTGGATTATTAGGCGAACAAATAAAGATTATCTTTGAATCTTGTTCAAGAATTGGCTCAATATCTAGCTGGAAGTTTTCATTAAGTGGAATGTTTATAACTTTTGTAGAGTTAATATCTGCTAGAACTTTATACATGCCAAACGTAGGCGTGCAGGTAGTAATGCTATCTTTATTAGGTTCACAAACTGCTTTGATAATAAGGTCAATTGCCTCGTCGCCACCGCGAGTAACAATTAGCTCGTCCGTTTCGCATTCCCAAATATCTGCAATCTTACTAATTAGCTCTGTTGGCTGTTGGTTTGAATAGTAATTAGCTTTATCTGTGGATGATAAATTATAAGGGTTTTCGTTAGCATCCAGATACAGAAGTTTATCTTCGGCAACTTCTGAGCGTGCTGAAACATAAGCCTTAAGGTTTAAGATATTAGGACGGATTAAATTTAAGATCGAGTTTGTCATTCCTGCAGAGGCAGGAATCTCACTCAGATCATATTCAGATCAAGGAGATCCCCGCCTGCGCGGGGATGACATAATTCTGTAAGGATATTATTTCTTAATAACTTCAGAGCGGTCATTGATAACGTGATCAATTAAACCGAAAGTTTTTGCCTCTTCAGCGCTCATAAAGTTATCACGCTCCATAGCTTTTTCAACTATTGGAAGCTTCTTACCTGTATGCTTAACATACATATTATTTAAGCGTTTTTTAAGGTCTAAAATTTCTTTAGTATGGATTTCAATATCCGTTGCCTGCCCCTGAAAACCACCACTTGGCTGGTGAATCATAACGCGAGAATTAGGTAAAGAATAACGCTTACCTTTTGTACCTGCCGTTAATAAAAGCGACCCCATTGAACAAGCTTGACCTGTACAAATAGTGTTCACATCCGGCTGAATGTATTGCATTGTATCATAGATAGAAAGACCAGAAGTTACTACACCACCCGGTGAGTTAATATACATGAAGATGTCCTTGCCAGGGTCTTCAGCCTCTAAGAATAAAAGCTGTGCCACGATTAAAGTAGCCATGTTATCTTCAACGCCACCGGCAACGAAAATAATGCGCTCACGCAGTAGACGAGAGAAAATATCAAACGCGCGCTCGCCGCGGCCTGAATTTTCGATTACCATTGGTACTAATGACATAAATTGGTCTTGTATATTTTTATCCATAAGAAGGAGAATATGTTTGCCATTTTTATAGAGCAAGGGTTATTTTTCTAAAAATCCTTTTAGAGAAGATAAAAATTCTGGCTCGTTTAATAAGAAAGCATCATGGCCTTTGTCTGACTCTATTTCTAAATATGAAACTTTTGCCTTAGAACCGCTTACATGCATTGCCGCTTCTTTGGTTGATTCTGGCGAGAATAACCAGTCCGACGAGAATGAGATAAACAGGAATTCGCCTTGCTCGTTATCACCTAATTTAGGCAATATATTAAAGTAATCCATTGCACGAGTTAGGTACATATACGAATTAGGATCAAAGCGTTCAATAAATGATGCCCCTTGGTGGCGTAAGTAGCTTTCCACTTGATAATCAGCATCAAATGACAAGGTTACAGCTTCTTTATCTTGAAGTCTTCTGCCAAATTTACGCTCTAAGCCATCTTCAGAAAGGTATGTTATATGCGCCATCATACGCGCGATACCTAAGCCTTTGCGGGGGAAAGATTTTTTCTTTTCATACTCGCCACCATGATAATTTTCATCGGCAATTATTGCTTGACGACCCACCTCATTAAATGCGATGTTTTGAGGTGTAAGGCGTGCAGCGGTAGAGATTGCTATGAATTTATCCGTGTCGCTAGGGTAATCATTAGCCCATTGAAGTGCCTGCATACCACCTAGGCTACCGCCCATTACAGCGGCAAGCTTTTCTATGCCAAGTTCTTTTACTAATAAGCGGTTGGCATTTACCATGTCCGCAATGGTGATTATAGGAAAATTGGTTGCCTCGCCCCTTGTTTTAGGGCCATAAGTGCCTAAGCAACCTCCTAAAACATTAGGTGTAATTATAAAATATTTACTAGTATCTAAGGCCTTATTTTTACCTATAACCCCCTGAAACCAGCCATCCTTATCTGTTACAGGGTGCTTTTCTGCCGCGTATTGGTCGCCCGTTAGGCCATGCATTAATATTATAGCATTAGATTTATCCTTATTTAACTTACCATAGGTGCGGTATGCTATTGGAAAGTCAGATATTTCTTTACCGCAAGCAAGTTTAAGGGGCGTATCTTTAGCGACATATAAAATTTTACCTACTTCAATTTTTTTATATGAAGCACCGAAATCTAGTTGTAAGGTATTACCCATGAGTGGCAGAATAATCAGCAATATAGATAAAGCAATTACATTGCTTCAAAGCGGTGAAGTTATTGCCTTTCCAACTGATACTATTTGGGGGCTAGTAGCGCATCCTGATTATTTGGACAATTTATTACACGCTAAATGGCGTGAAGATAGCAAGCCTACGCAAAGGTTATTTTCTTCGATAGAAAAGGCCAATAAATTTGTTCAACTACCCGAAGTTGGTAAAAATCTACTCACTAAATTTGGTGGTAAAATAATGCTAATTTGTAATGAGCCTGATGGTGGCGCTACTATTGGATTTAGAGTGCCTGATGAATCTGATGTAAAAAATTTATTAGAAAATTTTGATTATCTACATTCATCTTCTGCTAATCTTTCCGGTGGAGATCCTTGTAGAAATTTAGAAGAAGTTATGGAGCATTTCCCTAATCTAAATTGCTATGAATCTGAATTCACGAATAAAAATCAATCAACAATTATTGATTTAACTCAGCCTACCCCTAAGCTAATACGAGAAGGACTTGTTAGCTTTTCTGACGTTAAAATTTAAACATTCACTCGCAACGCGGTGCAATTCTAGCTTAAGCTAGAATTGATTATAAATAAATTACGAGTAATTTATTTATAATATGAAGATTTGTACATTTAATATAAATGGAATTAACGCGCGCCTACCTAATCTATTGCGCTTTTTAAAAGAAGATAAGCCGGATGTAGTTTTATTGCAGGAAATAAAATGCATGGATGAAAAGTTTCCTACTGAGGAAATTGAAGAGCTTGGATATAACATTCAAACGCATGGGCAAAAAAGTTTTAACGGCGTAGCAATATTAAGTAAGCACCCGATAGATGATGTAACAACTGGCCTTAATTATCAAATGGCAGATGGTTCACATGAACAAGCGCGTTATATTGAGGCAGTAATATGCGGTGATGAAGCTGTGCGTGTGGCATCCGTTTATGTTGTTAATGGTAGCGAAGTTGGAACAGATAAATGGGAGCATAAAATGCGCTTCTTTGATGCCTTAAAAGAGCATTTAGGTAATTTAAAATCTTTTGATGAAAAAATAGTTATTGGCGGAGACTTTAACGTAGCACCATATGATATTGATGTTTACGCACCGGATCAATTACGTGGTTCAGTTTGCTTCCACGCGCAAGAGCAAGCTCATTTCAATGAAATAACTAATAATGGATGGTTAGATTGCTGGCGTGAAGTTAATCCTGCCGCCCAAGCATTTTCATGGTGGGATTACCGTGCAGGTGCGTATCAGCACAATAAAGGACTGCGGATAGATTTCTTGCTGTGTAACCCGCTTGCGATGAACTCGGTTAAGTCTTGCGATATTATTGAGCACACACGCGGCTGGGAAAAACCCTCCGACCACGCACCAGTTATGTTGGAATTATAATTCTTGACTAACAGCGGGCGTTCAATTTATGTGAACCTTATTATGAAGAAAATTTTATCACTTTGCCTTTTATTAATTTTAACAAGCTGTAGTAGCGGAACAAAGCCAAAAACACTTAATAACTTTGATAGCTCTATGGAGGCTATTGTTATAGCGCTACCCGTTAATGTTGGATCAAGAACCAATCTAATATCTGCTTTATTTGGCAGTGATAACGTAAAATCTTCTCAACTTGAAACTTTATCGGTAGTTTTCAAGGAAAGAATTACTGGAAACGAATTTTCTTTAGGAAGCCTGTATGGAACATCATATAAAGCTCCTAGAGGTCAAAAGAATCTTGATATAGCTATAGTACCACCTGGTACTTATGATTTAGTAAAAACCAATTCTCAAAGTACTGAGTTTTTAAAATTTACACCTAATGAACTAAAGGATGTTAACAGTGTTAAAGCCTCGTTTAATGTAAAAGAAGGTGAAGTTATCTATATAGGTAATATTATTACTTCCGTTACTACAGGTCATGTTGAAGTTGCTGATAAGTTTGAAAAATTAAAACCCTATATAAAAGACAATCTAAGAATAGAACAGTATAATTGGCTAGAAAAAAGACTTCTTCGTATTTCAAAATAAAAAAAGGGGCTAAAAATCCCCTTCTAAAATTTATCTTATTTACATTCTTCTTGCCTTATCTAGCCCTTCAGATTCAATACTCTTTTCCTCTTCAGACTGAACTTTTACCTCTGGCAAGTCTGCACAACGCTTCTCTTTACCAACTCTAGATAAATGCTTCGCCCTAGACTGATAAGCTTCTATTTCAACTTTCTCTGCCTTAGAGAAGTCCAAGAAGAAAAGGGCCGGGAAGAATAAAATTGCACCAGCAACAGCACCAGCATTTGCCGCATTTGAATTTGTTCTTTCTTTAAGTAAATCTTGCATATGGTCATTGATACCATTTAATTCAAATTTTAACTGAGTACATGATAATTCATAGTCTCTGCTCTGAATAACTTGCACAGGGTTTGCGTCACGGCCACGGCACGATGCCAATAGGCCAACGATCATTAATGATGTAATAATTTTATTCATAATATAATAGTTAAAGTTATTACTTTACTAATCTACTTACAGGTAATTTAGTCAATAAAAAAGGGCATTCATAGATGCCCTTTTCTTGTTTCATAATGCCTGTTATTAAGCGGCTTTTGCAGCTACTTCTTCAGCTACAGCTTTAGGAACTTCAGCATAGTGGCTGAATACCATTGTGAACTGCGCTCTACCTTGAGACATTGAACGTAGGTCAGATACATAACCGAACATTGATGCTAGTGGTACGAAAGCATCAATAATCTTCGCGTTACCTCTATCTTCCATGCCGTTTACTTGACCACGACGAGAGTTAAGATCACCAATAATATCACCCATATATTCTTCAGGAGTTACTACTTCAACCTTCATCATTGGCTCTAATAATTTAGCACCGCCTTCAGCCATAGCCTCACGGAATGCAGCTTTTGCAGCCATTTCGAATGCCATTGCAGATGAATCTACATCATGGTAACCACCATCGTAAAGTTCAACCTTGAAGTCGATAGTTGGGAAACCAGCGATAACACCATTAGTTGCCTGTGCTTGGATACCTGAATCTACCGCAGGGATATATTCTTTAGGAACGTTACCACCAACTACTGAGTTAGTGAATTCGTAACCTTCACCCGGCTCAGTTGGAGTAAATCTAATTTGTACTTTTGCGAATTGACCAGCACCACCAGATTGCTTCTTATGCGTGTAGTTAATGTCAACAGCTTGGCCAAGAGTTTCACGGTAACCTACTTGCGGCTGACCGATATTAGCTTCTACTTTGAACTCACGTTTCATACGATCAATAATGATATCTAAGTGAAGCTCACCCATACCTTTAAGGATTGTTTGACCAGTTTCTTCATCAGAAGATACTTGAAGCGATGGATCTTCCGCTACTAAGCGGTTAATCGCTAGAGACATTTTCTCTGAATCGGCTTTAGTTTTAGGCTCAACAGCAATCTCAATTACTGGATCTGGGAATTCCATACGCTCAAGGATAACTGAATCTTTAGGGTCACATAAAGTGTCACCAGTAGTTGAAGCCTTTAAGCCAGCTACAGCTACGATATCACCAGCGTAAGCCTCTTTAATATCTTCACGAGTGTTCGAGTGCATAAGCATCATTCTGCCAATACGCTCTTTCTTGCCTTTAGTTGAGTTTTCAACTGTTTCACCTGTTTTTAAAACGCCAGAGTAAATACGTACGAATGTTAGTGAACCTACGAACGGGTCATTCATGATTTTGAACGCTAATGCACCTAGTGGCTCAGTATCCGAAGCTTTACGAGTAATTTCTTCTTCAGTGCCAGTTTTAACACCCGCAATTGCAGGTACTTCAACCGGAGAAGGTAGGAAATCGATTACTGCATCTAGTAAAAGCTGAACACCTTTGTTTTTGAATGCTGTACCGTTAAACATTGGAATGAAATCACCAGCAATTGTACCTTTACGGATAGCTGCTTTGATTTCGTCGTTAGAAAGCTCTTCACCTTCTAAGTATTTTTCCATTAAGCCTTCGTCTGCTTCACAAGCAGTTTCGATCATTTCAGCTCTGTATTCTTCTGCTTTTGCAGCTAATTCAGGATCTTCGATATCTACGAAATCGTAAGATGAACCTAAAGAATCACCATCATATTTCACTTGCTTCATGCGAAGTAAACAAATTTGACCTTCGTAAGCGTCTTCTGCGCCTACTGGTAATTGCATTACTAATGGAGTTGCACCTAGGCGGTCCTTAACCATTTGTACGCAATTGTAGAAATCCGCACCCATTTTATCCATCTTGTTTGAGAAGATCATACGAGGTACGTTATATTTATCACCTTGTCTCCATACTGTTTCAGTTTGAGGCTCAACACCTGCGTTTGAATCTAGTAGAGCAACTGCGCCATCTAATACACGTAAAGAACGTTCTACTTCAATTGTGAAGTCTACGTGACCAGGAGTATCAATAATATTAATTCTGTGGTCATTCCAGAAACAAGTTGTTGCCGCTGAAGTAATTGTAATACCGCGCTCCTGCTCTTGCTCCATCCAGTCCATTGTTGCTTCACCATCGTGAACTTCACCAATGTTATGAGACTTACCTGTGTAGTATAGAACACGCTCAGTTGTTGTTGTTTTACCAGCATCAATATGCGCCATGATACCAATGTTACGATATTTCTCTATAGGATGACTTCTAGACATTTTCTTCTCTTTTTAAGTTGTAATATTGAATTTGAGCGCATTTTACTCCTCAAAATTACAATAGTAAAGGGATAATAGTGGGTAGTGGAAGTGGGTAGTGAGAGTGCATGATTAAGAATTAACTGAATATTAATTTTTATAGGATAAACTTAGAGCAATGCCTATTTTACCTACAGAACAGCAAGTACGATGTATGATAAATATATGTGGAGGAGCAAGAGTTAAAAACACATGGATAGATGAAGCTCCAGAAATTATTGAAATACCCCAATTAAGAAAGGCCGGAGAAGAACCCGAAAAAATGGATCAAATGTGCCAATTTTTTACTCTACACTATGCCGAAGAATTAGATAAAAAGGGACTTGCCAGCGTTGTGACAACTTCAAAATTCCCTCATTCATATTTATTGATACCATATAAAAATGAAGAGGGCGAATTAGATATATTAGTTTTTGATCCTACTTTTGGACAGTTTGTTAAAGGACACGAAGACAACGTTTTTATTGGAACATTTGACGATTATAAGGGTGCGTTTACTGACTATATTAATAAAGGGGCTGACACCTAATAAAGTTGTTTTAGGGTTAATTTGAGGTCTATTAATAG
>JAHDCD010000013.1 GCA_020630095.1 Rickettsiales bacterium
CGGAGCCGCCAGACGAGGTACCTGGAACAACGAAACCTTCTAGGCCTAGGCTAGCTAAGCTAGTAAAACCTGAACTAAAAGTATTATTTTGACCAATACTATAGTCAATTGTCGTTCCATTAAGTTCAACCATAACCGTATTCATATCAGAATTGTTATTTCTATCAGATGTACAAGAAACACCTGCAGCAACAACTAATTTACCATTTAATGATATAGATTGATCTAAAATACCACTAGATGCCGCACAAGTTGATTGAGTTCTCGCAGTAACAATAGCATGTGTAGCTCCTGAAGGAACCGTTACACCGCTAACTGAAGAAAGATCAATAGCAGTTGTAGGTGTGCTAACTGGAGATGTATTGCTTAATAGACTAATCGTGCTAGGTAAGCTTTCAATTGACCCGCCGCCGGAGCCAGATGAGGCGATGCCCGATCCCGCAAAACCGTTAAGAGTAAGGTTACCATATGCATCACCTGGACCAAACTGAACATCTAAATAGTATGTTAGATTAGTTCCAGAAAGTGATTCTAGCCAACAAGTTTGGGCAGCATCCTGATCCTCAAAAGTTCTATTCGTTGCAGGTAATCGTGATAATGCTCTATGAGATTGAGTACCTATTATAGAATTTCCACCACTATTTAAATTACTTGCGGTGCCGACTGCATTATCAGCACAAATATAGGCATATTCTGCACCGGAAGGAACTGTTACACCTGCAAGTGAATTTAGATCAATCGTTTGATTTGATCCATCAGTAGGAGTAGAGCTGGAACAAGGGCGAGCTACAGAAGCCACACCATTCTGAACGTTATAACAATCTATTTCTACTGGACTAGCTAACAACTCAATACCACTTCCGCCGCCGGAACCGCCAGATGGGGTAGCAACGCAAGACCATGCTGTACCGTTATATTCTAGCATTTGACCTGCTGAACATGAAACCGGAGAAGCACCGTTTGAAGATACTGTATCCATATCTGCTGAACATACCCAGTTAGTACCATCAAATTTTGCAACTTGATTAGCAGTACATGAACCTGGAAGTGTTGAACCAGTAATTGTTGGAGTGTTGATACATGCCCATGCTGAACCATCATATTCTGCAATTTGGTTTGCCGCACATGTAGGTAATGCAGTGCCAACTACCATGTTGTATAGGTCAGCGTATGGAGAAGGGATATTCGCAGGGAAATCACAAGTATCAGTAGTTGCGTTGTAAGTACAACCAACCGCTGCTGCTAGGTCTTCCGTTGAGAATTCTGAATCACCAATACCGTATGAAGAAGGGAAGTTGAAATCAACACCTTCAACTGGCATAGTTGCTGCTGCTTGGTCTGTTACTAAACAGAAAGCTTGAGCTGTTACTGAAGTGTTATCACCAGTATCAATTCGCACGCGACAACATTGGTCACCTGTTGCTTTTTCGAATGCTTTAGCACCGATTAAACCACAGTTTTCTTCTGCACAAGTATCATCTAGATCGTTTGTTCTAGAACCTGTACAACCAACTAATTGCTCGCCAGCTGCGCTATCACAACATGCTTCAGCTTGTGAACCAGTATTTTGGTCTTCACGAACTTTAGCACCTAGGAAAGGAACCATTGAATCGAATTTAGTACCATTACAATACTCAATTACGTTATCGCCTGAGTTGTAACGGATAGTACCAGCTTCTGAAGCTGAACATGTAGACGGGTTACCCGCAGAGTCACCAACTTGAATTGCTTCGTTGAATACTGTTGTAGCCATTTTAGACTTTGAAAGTGAGTCTAATACTTCGCTTTTATTAGAACCAACTACCATTCTGCCTTCAGAACCACAAAGAACTGTATTGTCGCCATCTGCTGAACCTAACTGTACGCAACCTTGGTTAGGAGCATCTGAGTTAGAGATAGTTAAGCCTTCTGCGTTTGAAACATTAGAAGATTTGCCTGACCATGCGATAATGTCATAGAAATATCCTGGAGATGTTTCGTCGTCATTAATTGCAATTGCATCTAGGAATGTGCCGTCTGAATCACAGTTGCCAGCTTCTAAAGTAGAGCCACACTGAGATACTTCTACGCCATTCTTATTGAATGCGCCATTGCCGTCCGGACCGTGAGATAATACAACAAAGTCAATACCTTCGCCTAAAGCAGAGCCATTAGGGTTAGTAGCTTCTTTGATTTGTATTGCACCTTTAGCACCTGCCACTGTAGAGTCTGAAGTTAGAGCTTCAGTTACAGCGTATGTGTAGCGGTTGTTCCATGCATCTAAAGCAAATTTAGGCGATAGGCCTAATTCTTTAAATGGAACTGTACCAGCTATAACACCATTTTCACCGCCTAAAGAACAGTCTGCTGAGCCGAAGCTTGCAAAGTCTGCTTTAGCAGTTGAATCTGCTGGACACGGTAATGTGCCGTTTGCTGAATTCGCTTGGTATTCACGAATTGCGCTGTAGATGAATTCTACATCATTTTGAGCCGTTTCACGGTTCTGCTTGTTTGTATATTGAGATAGCGCAAATACACCACCGCCAATTAACAAACCAAGTATAACTATCACGATAGATAGTTCTAGTAATGAGAAACCTGAGTTTCTCTGTGACATACATCGATTAGACATAATAACACTCTCCTTTGGTTGATTGTTAAATTTATAGTTAGAAAAAGTATTAGCGAGGGATGGCGAGGATTGGCGAGGATTGGCGAGGGTTAGCTCGCTTGTTTTCGCTTCCATGGCTTTACCACGCGAATTTTGATTTACTGGATTGCTTCGTCTCTGCGTTATTCGCAATGACGAATTAGGATTTAGATGCTGCGTTTCTAATGCTTCCCCAGCGTATGGGAAAGCAGTGATCGAGTAAGGATCCGCATCTAAAGATGATCTTTCGTTTTTAATAGTCTGCTTCGTAGCTCCAGGACTCGAAGGTGTTTCTTTTGTATTAGACATATATTTTTTATCTTTTTTAAAAATAAGATCTCGGACTATAGCATTAAAATGGTTAACAAAGTGTTAACATAAGTAAATTTAATTCTAAATCCTTAATCTTACTTGTTCAGTAAACATAAATCAGAATGCTCCCTGAACGAGGATTAAGCTTTTAATATAGCACAAAATCAATACCCGTACAATAGGTTTTTTCACTAAACCCTTATCTACCGCTTATAAGGGAAGAAAAGAGATGTAAAGAAATATTTTAAGTTATCTTAGCTCGGAGAAGAATTTCTTAAGTAAATCAGTACATTGGCTTTCCATGATGTTTGAGAAGATTTCAGGTTTATGGTGTACATATTTATTGCTATAAAGCTTAGCGCCACTGTGGATTGCGCCGGTTTTCTGATCGTCTGTGGCAAAATATAAATTTTTTATTCTACTAGCAGAGATAGCTGAGGCACACATGTGGCAAGGCTCTAGGGTTACGTATAAATCGCAATTAGTAAGAAAGCGCGTGCTGAGTTTTTTATGAGCCTCGTTAAGGCAAAGTAACTCGGCGTGGTTGTTCGGATTATTAGATTGCTCGACTAAATTATGAGTGGCGGATATAAGTTTGCCGCCTTTAACTATACATGCGCCAACAGGAACCTCTCCTTTTTCATAGGCTTTTAGGGCTTCTTCATAAGCTACTTGCATAAAGTTGGTGAACATGTTTATTAGCTATCAAGTTAAATTATTTTATAAATGAAAATTTTAGGTGTAGATCCATCGCTTACTAATTGTGGTTGGGGTATTATAGAGAGTAAGGGGAGTGAGCTCGGCTTTGTTTCGGCAGGTACTGTTAAAACCTCTGCTAAGGAAACTCTTTCAGTTAGGTTGTTAAAAATCCATGAAGGCTTAAGTAAGGCTATTAACTTATATAAACCTGATCAGATATCTATTGAGGAGATATTTATTAATATGAATTCTAAAAGTTCTATAGTACTGGCTCAAGCGCGCGGGGCTATTTTACTTTCATTGGCGCAGTCGGGGAAGGATGTTTTTGAATATTCAGCTACAAATATTAAGAAGTCTGTAGTTGGAGTTGGTAGGGCAGATAAGAATCAGATAGCTGCAATGGTGGGGATATTACTTCCTAAAATAGATATTAAGCTAGATGAGCATGGCTTTGATGCGTTAGCTTGTGCGATAACTCATGCAAACCATAAAAGATGGTAGCTTAGGCAGAAATTTTATCCACTAGAGATAATAATTCAGATTTTGCTGAATCGTTATTAAGAGCATTGTAATAGTTTTTTATGCGGTCTACAGCGCTATTAATTTCAGATGGTAAGTTTTCATCTTTTGTAGCGTTATCGTTATCAGCATTAAGTTCACTCATGAACCAATCAAGTGGTTTGTTGGTGATATTAGCTAGTTTGAAAAGCATTTTTGCAGAGATTCTATTTGTACCGCGTTCGTACTTTTGGAATTGCTGATAAGTAACACCTAAAGATTCAGACATACCTTTAAGGGTGAAGTTAGCTTCAGTTCTAGCTTCGCGGATTTTGTTGCCAATTGCTACGTCTTCGAAGTTTATTAGTTTACCTTGCTTTAAATTTGATGCTTCTACAGTCATTGAATTTATGAACTCTCTTACAAAGAAAGCACGCCGTGATAAAACATGTTAATGTTAACAATTTTATACTGGCGTGCCTTCCAAAGGGAGGTTATTTTTCTAACGTATCATTCGATTAAGAATGAAACGACAAATTGTATAACCTATTTGGAAGGACAGGTCAATGGATGAATGGGAAAAAATAAAAGAAAAAACTAAACCTTTGAAAAGCAAGCGTTCTTTTAAAAATGGTGAAGTTTTTTCTAAAGTTGATGAAGACATTTCGGATAAGGTAGAAGTTGTACGAAAACCCAAAATCCAAAAATCCAAAAACCTCACAGAAAAATCGATTTACGTTAAGCCTATATTTCATACACTTGATGATGCTGGGCGCGTTAGTAAGTCCAGCTTGAAAGCGCTTAAGGAAGGGCGGGTGGACGCTAAGATAGATTTGCATTTTAACAGCTTATTTGAGGCTCATGAAAAATTTACTAATTTTATAAAGAGTAATGCTAATAGCGGGAAGAGGACTTTATTAGTAATAACGGGTAAAGGGCTTCATAGCAGTAGTGATACTACGATTAATTCCAGTCTATTGGATTGGGTTAATGGTGATCAGGATTTAGCATCTAAAATTGTTTATATTAATTATGCATCAAGAGATAAAGGTGGAGAAGGTGCGTATGTCATTCTTTTAAAAAGGAATTGATTCTTTTTATTCAAGCATCTAGGTTTGTTTTACTATGAGAAATGAGCTTAAAATATTTATCGTTTTAATTCTAGCCTTGGCAGGTGTTTTTTACCTAAAAGGTACTAAGTCGGAATTATGTAACTTGTTTTCTAACGAAGAAAGGCAAGTTTCTAAGCATATTGCAGTGGAAACTGTGATAGAAAGTGCTGATAAAGATGAAGCGTTTAAGATAACGGTATCGGACGAAGATACAGAGCAAGCAGAAATTGATGCTCAGAGAAAAGAATATGAGACTTCAATTTTAAAACAATTGGATGAGTTAGAGGCTGAGGTTGGTGCTGAGAAACTTTCAGAAGTAGCAGTGGCTAAGTTAGAACTAGCGCGCGAAAAGTTTGTTTTATTAGAAGAATGGGAGCTTCTTGATGATGAGGTGAAAGTTGATGAAAGAGGTCAGAAGATTTATACAGGTTCATCTGCAATGAAATTTTTAAGTACTATTAATAATCAGGAAGAGGCGGATATAAATACAGATGCTTTAAAAGGTTTAATAGGTGGTGATCAGTAATATTTATTATGAAAAGAATATTTTTAGCAGTTTGTTTAATTTTATCTGTGCAGATTTCACTTGCGCAAGAGGCATTAATGCCTGATTTGGAAACTCCGGCATCTAAGGAGTTTAAAGCTATATTGGCTGAAGTTGAATCTGGTGATTATGAGTTTACAGAGATTGAGCTGTTAAAAATAAATAATGCTAAAAATCTAGGGCATAATTTACTTAGGTGGGAAATTAAACATCCAGGCGTTTTGATTAAAAAAGATGGTATTAAGTACGAATACGGATCAGGCGAAATAAAGGTTAAGCATTTACAAGCAACGTCGGTAGATATTGAACTTGAAGAGTGGGAATTGTTTGATCAAGGTGTTACTATTAAAGATGGTAAAAAGGTTTATTCTAATGACGTAAAGATTAAGCAATTACAAAGCTTTGCTACAATAACAGACCCTGATGGCAATACAAACTTATCGGGTAATTTTGATGTTACATTTTTCTTAAATCAGGCGTTAGATGCAGAAAAAGAAATAGATATTAAAGGTTTTTTAAACAGCGTAAAAAAATCTGCTGATATGGGCTTCGATAGATCTGCTTATTTATACGCCAGGCTTTCGGACGAAGGTGGCTTTGTAGAAAAAGATATTGATAGTGCTGTTAAGTATTATGAAAAATCTGCCACGGCTAATAACCCGCTAGCGCAGGACAGGTTAGCAGATTTAAACTATGAAGGTATTGGCACTATTCAGGATTATAGTGTGGCGATTGATTTATACGCTAAGGCGGCTGAAGAAGGTGTTGTTAATTCTCAGAAGAAATTAGCTTATATGTATGCTTCTGCCGAAGGTACAGAAGTTGACCCTGTGAAGGCGCATTATTGGTATAATATAGCGGCTAGTTTAGGCGATGAAGAAGCTAAAGAAAATCGTGATAAGATTGCTAAGTTGATGACTCAAGACCAATTAAAAAAGGCGCAAGGGGATGCAAGGAGAGATTATAAAAATATTAAGCGTAAAGTATCTAAGCTTGGTATTTATGAGGACTCTTATACGAGTTTTGTAGCTAATCTTAGCGAAAGAGCTGAAGCTCAACAAGAAGCGGATGAGCTTATTAAAAAAGTTAAACTACATGCAAAAATTCAAGAGCTTGAGAAAGAGCTTAACTCTTCAATTAACTTATATAAAGGTTTAGCGGAAGACTTAAAATTAAAGCTTAATAAATAGCACTTTATATCTCCCGTTTTCTATGAACATTTACGTTAACTACCAATGCTAAGCCTAGCAGTGTGGAAAGCAGGTTAGACCCTCCGTAAGAAACAAGCGGAAGAGGTATACCAACAACGGGCAATAAGCCCATTACCATACCAATATTAATAAACGCATGAATGAATATAAAAGTGGTTACACCATAGGCTAGTAGCTTGCCGTAAACGGTGACAGCTCGTGCGCCGATATAGAATCCGTACATAATTAAGGCGAAGAAAAGAAATATCAAAAAGCTTGAGCCAATAAAGCCAAATTCTTCAGCGATAATTGAAAAGATAAAGTCAGTTTTTGCTTCAGGTACAAATTGCAACTGGCTTTGTGTACCTTGCAGTAAGCCTTTACCTTCCATGCCACCAGAGCCTATAGAAATCTTAGACTGAATAATATTATACCCTTTCCCTTGAGGGTCAGATTCAGGGTTAAGGAAAGTCAATACGCGGTTCTTTTGATATTCGTGCATATTAGGCCAAACAACAAAATATGCCGCTGATGCAATTAGTATCGCAGCGATAACAAATTTCTCCCATCCTACGCCGGCCATGAACATAATTGCCGCGCCTAAAGCCACCGTTATTATTGCTGTACCTAAGTTTGGTTGGATAAATATAAGCCCTGCGCATATACAAATTAAGCCTATTGGGATGAATAGGGTAAATATTTTACGAATGCGGTTAGGGTGGATGTTATGAAAGTATTTGGCGAGTGCTAGAACTAACCCAATTTTAGCTATTTCAGATGGTTGGAATTGGAATGAACCTATCTTTAACCACCTTTGTGCGCCAAGGCCACCTTCAACACCTACTAAGAATACTAGCGTTAATAATGCCAACCCGCCTAAGTAGCTGATATAGCTAAATTTATATATAAATTTTATATCGATAACTGCAATTATCATTATGGCAATGAAGCCGATAATAAATTTCTCTATTTGACCCATTGCAAGTATGTTTATGTCGCCCCTACCGGCTGAATATAATGCTATAAAACCTACCGAGCATAGCAGTGCAATAAGGGTAACGTAGCCCCATGGAATTCTAGAGTATTTTCTAGAAATTATGTCTTCGGTTATAATTGCCATTTGCTGGTGGTTAGTGGTCAGTGGTTCTTAGCTTTTTTGTCATTGTCCGACTTGTTCGGGCAATCTAGATCTATTTTAACTACAGATTTAGATTATCCGCATAAAGCGAGTAATGACATGTATTATTACCTGCTTGGTTTTTTAAGTTTATTTTTAGTTATTTTCTCAAATATAGAAAATCTTTTAAACTATAAAAATCTCTAAAAATAATATTTTAGCACCTTTCTATGCAGTAAATCCTTATATTTCAATGGTGATTAGGATTTATCCGTTAAAAAACACTTCAAAAAATGCTAAAAAAGTGACGTTTTTTTGCCATTTTTAAGCAAAAAGTGAGCGTTTTTTTATAAGATAATACTTTTATATACAAAAAATTACCTTCAGGAAGCGCTTAATGGTAAATTCTAATTTACAATGCGATAGCATTTAAATTATTGGCATTGCACAATAAAGATAGATTTACTCTTTTTACCCCCTCTCCCTTGAGGAGAGGGCGGCTTTTTCTTAAGTATCTATCTTTTCTGTGCAACACCAAATTATTTACCCCCCCCGCCTCCACCAGACGAGGC
>JAHDCD010000004.1 GCA_020630095.1 Rickettsiales bacterium
GCTATTAATAGACCTCAAATTAACCCTAAAACAACTTTATTAGGTGTCAGCCCCAAAATTTTTATAGCGAATTTCTCTTTATTATTTTCACTAACTTGCATTAAAAAGTCTGGCGACAAAAGCTTCTTAATTACTCTAGCCATACCATCATACTTATACGACCAATAGCGATCTGTAGAGTCAATATTAGGACTTTGGTATATTAAATTTTTTAAGTTTATGTCTGATTTAGTATCTGTTTGCGATCCAACTTGAGACTCTCGTAAAAGAAACTCATCTATTACACCTTGTTCCGATAAGGCAAATACATCAAGTCCACCCTCTGTACTTTTCAGATCTTTTCCTCGCACATAATTCCTTATCCCGACAGACAAAGAACTATCGCCTTTTATTTTTACAAGGTTTTGCCCTAAACGTGAACCAGCAACAACTCTACCATATGTTAGTTTTGCTTCAGAAAGATTAGTACTTGATAGAAAGTCTACAAAATTATCTTCTCTTTGTGTTAGTCTTACCGTGACTACAAGAGGCATATCATCAATGAGAACTCTATAAGCTTTCTGCTTAGTACCTACATCTAAATATTCACTAGATACTTTTTGATTGCTCATAATAAAGCTATTCTAACATTAAATTAGTTAAAAAAATGTTAATCATTACATTAAATCCTATCTTTAACTTTCTTTAAAATAAAGTTGCCAATTTTACAAATGACTACTATTAAATTTTAGCATGAAATCTACTCGCATAGTAAAAAATATATTAGCTAATTATAAATCTGATAATGCTGGCTCGCTTAGCAATTTACAGAGAATTTTAATGCAAGGTAAGCTTGGTGGCACTGGTAAGATGGTTATACTTCCGGTTGACCAAGGTTTTGAACACGGGCCTGCACGTTCATTTGCACCAAACGAAGCTGCTTATGATCCTGCGTATCATTTCCAATTAGCTATTGATGCGGGTCTATCTGCTTATGCGACTCCGTTAGGGATGATGGAAGCTGCGGCGGCGGATTTTGCAGGGCAAATACCGACAATATTAAAGGTAAATTCAGCTAATTCATTAAGCGGTTTTGCCTCGCCTAACCAAGCGGTAACTGGTACAGTTAAAGATGCGCTACGTTTAGGTTGTTCAGCTATCGGCTTTACTATCTACCCTGGGTCTGACCATTGTTATGACATGATGGAAGAGTTCCGTGAATTAGCGGCTGAAGCTAAAGCGAATGGTTTAGCTGTTGTGTTATGGAGCTATGCTCGTGGTGGTAAGGTTTCATCTCCTGAAGGGGAAACGGCTATTGATACAATTTCTTATGCGGCGCATATGGCGGCATTACTTGGCGCGCATATTATTAAGGTTAAATTACAAACTGATCACCTTGATGGTAAAGAATCTGGTAAAGCATATAAAGATAATAATATTGATATTTCAACATCTGCCGCGCGCGTTAAAGATGTAGTAAATTCATGCTTTGCTGGTAAGCGTTTAGTGGTATTTTCTGGTGGCTCAACAAAAGGTGCTAACGCAGTTTATGATGATGCTCGTGCGATTCGTGATGGTGGCGGTAATGGTTCAATTATTGGCCGTAATACCTTCCAGCGCCCACGTGAAGAAGCGCTAGAAATGCTAGCTAACATTGTTGAGATTTATAAAGGACGAGCGTAGAATTAGAGATATTCTTAACGTGTCATCCCCGCGAAAGCGGGGATCTCATAAAAAGATCACGAAAGAGATTCCCGCTTTCGCGGGAATGACAAAATTAACCATGCGTTATTTTTTATACATATTCCCGTTATTTTTGGTTTTTTACGCTGTATTTTTAATATCTAAAGGCAAGCCTGATGCGGTTGTTAAAACAAGTGCGCAACATGGCAAAGCTTTAATAGGTGGCGCATTTAATCTAACAAATTCTAATGGTGCAATTTTTTCTAGTGAGAGCTTAAAGGGTAAATATTCATTAGTTTACTTTGGATTTACTAACTGCCCTGCTATCTGCCCGACAGATTTAGCGGTTATCAACAATGCCTATTCTTTGTTAGATAATAAGCGCCAAGTTCAGCCCGTATTTATTACAATAGACCCTGCGCGCGATACTCCAGCGCAGTTAACTGAATATTTTAAGCGCTTTGATGCTCCATTTATTAAACTTACTGGAACGAAAAAAGATATTGCGAGCGTTTTGCACTCATACAAAGTTTATTCAAAAGAAATTGAAGATGGTGAAGATTTGGATGCATCTGCAGGTTATACAATGGATCATTCAGCGATTACTTACTTAATGGATAAAAATGGTGAGTATGTTACGCATTTTAACTATGCATCTGACCCCGTTGATATTGCAAATAAGATTAAGCAACTTATCAATTAAGTTAGGTTGATAGATAGAGAAAATAATTCGTTTTTAGCCAAATGGTGGTGGCAAGTAGATAGGTTCGCGCTAGGGCTTATAGCCACGCTTATTGTGCTTGGGTTAGTTATCTTATTATCATCAAGCCCTGACGTTGCAGAACGTTTAAACAAAGGTTCATTTTACTTCGTTAAAAGGCAAATAATTTACTTAATAGTCGCACTAGGTGCAGGTTTCTTTTTATCGTCATTACATAAAGATTACTTAAAGCCATTATGTGTAATAGGCTTTTTAGGTTTTATAGCCATGCTGATATTGGTTAAATTTATTGGCTTTGAGTATAATGGCGCACGCAGGTGGCTTTCAATATTCGGCTTCTCATTACAGCCTAGTGAGATAGCTAAGCCATTATTTGCAATAACTACGGCCTATATACTTAGTAATACTCAGCTTAATTTTTCCGATAAAAAGCGCTTCTTTATATCTGCTGCGCTTACAGGTTTTGTGGCAACGTTAATTGTTACTCAGCCAGATTTCGGTATGACCTTACTTTATGGTATGATATGGGCTGTGCAGATATTCGTATTTGGTATTAACTATATATATATTCTAGGGCTTGCATTAATTGCGATTCTTGGTGCAACTTCCGCCTATTTTATATTACCTCACGTTAAGCGCCGTATAGATGTATTCTTAGACCCTTCCGCTGGTGATAATTACCAGAATACTAAATCTATTGAGGCTTTTATGAGTGGCGGGTTATTTGGCAAGGGCCCTGGTGAGGGAGTAGTTAAGGAGCGCTTACCTGATGCGCATACCGACTTTATATTTGCAGTAGCGGCTGAAGAGTTTGGTGTAATATTTTGTTTTATATTGTTAATTATATTCTTTATAATTGCATTTCGAATATTCAAGCGCTTGCAGAAATCTGAAGATAAATTTAAATTATTAGCACTTTCTGGCTTAACAGCGCAGTTATTATTACAAACAATTATTAATATATCAGTTAGTTTATCGTTACTACCTAATACCGGCATGACCTTACCATTCATTAGTTATGGCGGTTCAGCTACGATATCTATAGCGATAAATTTAGGGCTAATTCTGGCTTTAACTAAGAAAAAGATAGTATACTCTACTAAATGGTGATGGAATATTCTTACCCAATATTATCAAGTATTAATAAGGCGAATCTTACGCCTATGATGGAGCAGTATCTGAATACAAAGTTGAATTATATGGATTCACTTTTGTTCTATCGTATGGGTGATTTTTATGAGCTATTCTTTGACGATGCTATTATTGCCGCAAAAGATTTAGACATTGCACTAACTAAGCGCGGTACAGCAGATGGCGAAGGTATAGCAATGTGCGGAGTTCCGCATCATTCAAGTATTTCATATTTAAATAGATTAATTAAATCTGGTCATAAAGTAGCTATTTGCGAGCAGATGGAAACGCCGGAGCAAGCTAAAAAGCGCGGTTATAAAGCTGTTGTTAAGCGTGAAGTTACCCGCGTTATTACACCTGCCACTATTAACGAAGATAATTTACTAGAACAGAATAAGAACTCTTATTTGCTTTCCATAGCTTTGTATAGAGGGCAATTTGCACTTGCTTATGTTGATATTTCTAATGGCGAATTTTTATTATCATTGGCGGATATTAATACTTTAGCGGCAGAAATTACGCGTATCAACCCGAATGAAATAATAGCTTCCGACTCGATTTATAATGATCATGCTAATCGTGATATTCTAAGGAATTATACAAAGAATTTGAGCCTGCTAGATGATTCTAAATTCTCAGCTAGAAATGCGAGTGCGATATTTAATGATTATTTTGAATCCGGCAATATTAATGCGCTTGAGAATTTTAATGAGTCTCAAAAATCCGCAATATGTGGTGCGATAGAATATCTAAAACTAACGCAGATAGAATCTAAACCGCGCTTAAGTTTTCCTAAGGTTTTAAAAAATGAGAACTATATATTTATGGGCGCTTCTACACGCGCCAATTTAGAACTAACGCAAACATTGCAAGGCGAATATAAAGGTTCAGTTCTGCATGCAATTAATCGTACTACTAATAATATGGGTGCGCGTTTGTTATCATCTTACTTAGCAAACCCATTAATTGATGCACAATCTATTAAGGCTAGACAAGAGGTTGTTAGCTTTTTCTATTCGCAAGATGAGCTACTTGGCGTATTGCGTAATCAGCTTAATGAAATTCCAGACCTTGAGCGTGCACTTGCTAGAATTTGCGTTGGCCGTGCTGGAGTAAATGACCTTGTGATGGTTAGAAAATCATTACAGCAGTTTTTACCTATTTCTGGTTTATTACTTGAGCAAGCGGGTCAACAGCCCCCTGCCCGATTAAAAAATATACTTTCTAATTTAGGAGATTTTACCGATCTTCTAAATCTGCTTAAAATTGCTTTATTTGACGAACCTTCGTTTGATAAGTCTAGCGGTAATTATATTCGCGATGGTTATTCTGCAGAGCTTGATGAGTATAGGCGCTTGCAGAATGAATCTAAAAAGATTTTAGAGGAGTTAGAGAAAAAATACCGCGAGCAAACTGGGATTAACAATCTTAAAATTAAGGAAAATAACGTGCTTGGTACGTTTATTGAAATTAAGCCTGCCGATGTTGCTAATATGACTGATGAATTTGTGCATAGGCAAGGTTTGGCGAGTGCAGTGCGCTATACATCTGAAGAATTACGTAAAACTGAGCAGAAAATTATATCTGCAAAGTCTAACGCGCTACAGCTTGAACTGGAAATTTATACAATGCTGTGTGATACAATTATTACGCTAGCAGATTCTATTGCACTTGCTGGCAATGCAATTGCGGAGCTTGATGTATTATCATCTTTTGCGAATTTGGCGATTGAGCAAGATTATAGCTTACCTGAGATTAATGATTCTAAAAACTTCACCTTAGAGGGCGCAAAGCATCCTGTTATATCTCAAGGTTTAGATGATTTTATTGCCAATGATATTGAGCTTGATGATAAGAAAATTGTTTTACTAACTGGCCCGAATATGGCGGGTAAATCTACTTATTTACGCCAAAATGCGTTGATAATTATTCTAACGCAGATTGGCTGTTATGTGCCAGCGCGCAAAGCTAACATTGGCATTGTTGATAAATTATATAGTCGGGTTGGCGCATCCGATAATTTAGCAAAAGGGCAATCTACGTTTATGGTGGAAATGCTGGAGACCGCAGAAATACTTAATACCGCGACAGAAAAGTCATTTATTATTCTGGATGAAATTGGGCGCGGAACGGCCACTTACGATGGGCTTTCTATAGCGTGGGCAGTGCTTGAGAATTTAAACAACAATATTAAAGCGCGATGTATTTTTGCAACGCATTACCATGAGCTTACCACCTTAGAGGCGGAGCTTGGCTTGTTAAAATCTAACAAGATGGAAGTGCGTGAGCATGAAGGTAAGATTATATTTACTCATAAAGTCAAAAGCGGAAAGGCGGATAAATCTTATGGTATTAATGTTGCGGAACTGGCTGGAATATCAAAAAATATTACTGCACGTGCGGAAGATATTTTAGGCTCACTAGAGAATAAGAAAATTAAAATTAAAAAAGCTTCAAACGTGTTACCACTATTTGAAGCTCCTAAAAAGTCTGAGATAGAGTTAGAGATCGAGAATCTTAATCCCGATAATTTAACTCCAAAGGAGGCGTTAGACTTTTTATATTCGTTAAAATCTAAACCAGAGGCTCATCGGAACTCATAGTATCGTCTGCGATTTCTTGTATATCTGTTGGAATAGTATTTTGCGGTGGAATTGTATTATCATCTAAGCCAGCATCTTCTAGTAAGGATTGATTATCTACCGCTATTGCGCCATCAAAAAATGGATTGTTATTATCTTCCCATTTATTTATTTTTCCTTTCGATATCACAACGCCATTCTTAACAAGCCCTTCAATAAGGCATGATGGAGTATTACTGATATTGTGCGATCTAAAGTTAAATAAACCAACTTCTTGATATGCACGCGCCACAAGCTCAGAGCAGAAAATTCTGCCGTCACCATTTTGTTGAATATGCTTACGGAGTGCGCGGTTAACGGAAAGTAGCGCATCTAGAATATCATAGCTTCTACCTTGCATCTTATATAGGTATTGAGCAAGTTTAGGCTCGTTAAAACTTTGTATTGGAGAATAAATAACAATCTTTTTATCGCGCTTTAAGTTACGTTCAATTTTACCTTGTAAGTTCTTAACAAGAACACCGCCTGAGCGCATAGCTTCAGCATATTTATTATCATCAAATACAACGCCAACATGTTCGTATGTATTGCCTGTAAATAATTGAATTACATAGGCCTTTAAACTACTCCATTTGAATAATTTTTTAAATTGGAAGCGCGTTCTGAATGCGATGATATCGCCGTTTTGTATGTTCATATTTCCCTCAAAAGTTTTGAAGGATAATGAGATTAGATTTTTAACGCGGAAGGGGGTATTTTACAGAGTGCAATTTATATGCAAAACTTGCCAGTTAACCTCTAAAGGCTGTTTTAGGTATTCTTTAGAGAGCCTGTTATTATTAGCATTATAGGCTGAAATGCTTTTCAGTTCACGGGCGAAATCTAGTGCAGAATTATATTTCTCCCGAAATCCCGAAATCCTAAAATCCCGTATATTGAAATATTTTGATACTGAGCCTTTCACTTCAGCTTCAGTATAAAAATCAATTGCATATTTATACTCTGATAATGAAGGTGCAATTGGCATACAGAACATTAACTGTTCGGTGTTTTTAGCTATGTTTGCAAATAATCTATCTAAATCTCTTGCCCAGTGGAAGGCGAAATTTGAGATAACCAGATCTGATTTTTCATTATAATTAGTAAAGTCCGCTTGCTTTACCGCGCCATATTGTTGCGCCTCGGTAAGCATTTGGGCAGAATTATCTAATTGTAAAATATTATAATCCGGTAAATTACGACTTAAAAACCCTGTGCCAGCACCAAGATCTATAATAGATTTATCCGTTGAAATTTCTTCAGTTACTTTATTAGCTAAAAAATTAGCCGAGCGCATTTGCACCTTTGCTTTAGATTCGTAGTTTTGAGCTACTTCCTTATTTTGAAATAAGGGCATAAACTATAGATCGCCAATTTCATCTGGCTGATTAATTGCTTCAACCGCCGTTACTTCTGGGATATAATGTTTTAGCATGTTTTCAATACCAGATTTAAGGGTCATAGTTGATGAAGGGCAACCAGCGCATGCACCATGAAGCTCTAGGTAAACTACGCCATCCTTGAAGCTATCGTAAGTGATGTCGCCACCATCTTCCGCTACAGCAGGGCGAACGCGAGCATCAATTAGCTCAACAATTTCTTTTTCTATTTCAGTAAGTTCTTCTGGATTTATAGGAGGGCGTGGTGCAGCTTTTTTATCTGCCTTTTGATGTAAAATAGGTAAACCAGCAATTAAGTGATCCATTAATGAAGTTAGAACTTTTGCCTTTAATGTAGTCCATTCAGCATCTTTACTTTTAGTTACTGATATAAAATCTGAACCTAAGAATACGCCTTCAACATTATCAATATTAAAGATAGTTTTTGATAATGGCGCACCTTGAGCTTCATCAATATTAGTAGCGTTATAAGGAGGCATTTCGCCAGTTATATCCGTTCCAGGGATAAATTTTAGAACGTCTGGGTTAGGCGTTTTTTGAGTTTGAATAAACATAGTGCTAATAATATAATTAAAACTCTAAGTTTATTCAATAAGTGAAAGATATATTTTATTGGCAACACGAAGGTCTAAGTTTGAAATCTCCCTATCCAGCACTTGTTTACGTGACTGAAGCTTAACAAGGCGTAAGATTGATTCATTAATTTGCTCTGGGTTAAGTTCAATTTTAGCATCCTGCTTGGTAATTATACGAAAACTGTCCTTATTCAGGCGGATTTCAGAGATGTAATGACTTAGCTCTTTATGCTGGAACACAGAGTCAATAAGCGTTTTAAGCTTATCTTCCTTGGCGTATATAAAGGGCAGTTTACGATAGCGACTATCTACGTTGCGCGTGATTTTATTGGCTTTTTTATCGATTAAGAACTGCCCGTTTTCATTGTTAAAAATGGCAAATGGCTGGCGCTCAACTATTTTAATTGAAAGCGTATCAGGCAGTGAGCGCGATACTTGAGCATCCTGCACCCAACCGATAGAATTAAGCGAGTCCATTACTTTGCTTGGGCGCGCCTTAAGAATAGATTTATTTTCTAGGGTTAAAATATCCGCCTCAGGGTAGATATCTTCTAAGATTTGATACGCAAGCTCTTGTGCTTTTAGGTTATTTAAACCTTCAATATTTAGCTTTTCAATTTTAAAGCCCGCCTTAGCAGTTAAATTATAATAATTATCCGAGATAAATTTTGAGGTTTTATTATGACCATCAAGTAAGGCAAGCCATCCGATAAATATTGCAATGCTTAGAACAATAATAGCTTTGAAGCCAAAAACAGAATTACGCAGGATTTTGCGCTGTTTTCGGTTTCTTATTATTTTATCAACATTTTGCATTAATTATCCAGACTAGCCCCCTCTAATATAGTTTTAACTAATTCTTTAAATTCAATACCACCTGCTTTTGCAGCTTTTGGCAGAATTGACATATCTGTTAAGCCTGGGTGGGTATTAATTTCTAATAAATATGGCACATTATCTGCTGTTAGTCTGATATCTGAACGACTAACGGTTCTAGCATTTACCGCCTTGTGAGCCTTTAGCGACATTTCTTGAATTTCTTTAATTACTGATTCTGGCAAATCTTTAACTTCAAATTCCTTGGTATTGTCGTTGAAATATTTATTATCGTAATCAAACCAACCATCTTCGGTGGTGATTTCAAATACTGGTAAAGCTTTGCCATTTAGCACTCCGCAGGCAAGTTCACGACCTGAGATATATTCTTCAATTATATCATCTTCTTTAACTTCACAGGTTGCACCTTGTTCTAGTAATAATTTAACACCAACTGATGAACCTTCAGCGTTTGGTTTTACTACGCATGGTACTTTTATTTCGTTTAATGATGTTGGAGTTCTTATATCAAAATTAGAAAATATCTTTTTTGATAAAGTTTTATCCATAGCAAGTGCACTTGCCTTAACACCACTATGAGTATAGGGCAGTTTAACGATTTCTAATACACCCTGTAAGCAGCCATCCTCTCCAAATGTGCCGTGGCACGCATTGAATGCATGAGTATAATTGTTTGATATTAATTTTTGAAATATAAAGGGATCTAACTCAATTTTGTCGAATGATATATTAAGCTCACTTAAAGCGCTGACAACTGATCCAGCTGATTTTTTAGATATCTCAGCCTCGTTACTTTCACCACCATATATTAATGCTACATGCATGGTTTATTTAAAGCGTGATTTAAGGTGAGAGTCAATTATTTGTTTACAATTCGCAAACACATGTTTATGCGGGTTATAGGCATGAAGCCTAACTTAACTTAATAAAACAGGAGACATATAAATGTTAAAAGACTTTAAAGCGTTTGCCATGAGAGGCAATATCATCGATCTAGCAGTTGGTTT
The DNA here is from genome assembly GCA_020630095.1 of Rickettsiales bacterium. GTDB lineage: Bacteria > Pseudomonadota > Alphaproteobacteria > Rickettsiales > UBA8987 > JAHDCD01. The sequence continues at coordinate 9,955 of JAHDCD010000004.1, forward strand.
AGTACTAGGTGCTGCATTCGGTAAAGTAGTATCTGCACTAGTTTCTGGTGTAATTTTACCTCCAATCGGCTTAATGCTTGGTGGTGTAGACTTCTCTGAACTAGCAGTTACTTTAAAAGAAGCTGTTGGCGATGCTGAAGCTGTTCAAATTAAATGGGGCGCGTTATTACAATCAATTATTGATTTTGTAATCTTAGCATTCTCGATCTTCTTATTCGTTAGAGCTTTAACTAAGAAAGAAGAAGAGGCAGCTCCTGCAGGACCTTCTGATAACGACCTTCTTACTGAAATTAGAGACGCTCTTAAAAAGAAGTAATTTTTAATAAAACTTTAAATGAAGACCCCGCCTATGAGCGGGGTTTTTTTATGTTTTTAAATGCAAGCTTCTTAGGTTTAAGTAGCTGTTTTAAAAGGCTATTATCTATTTCGTTTTCCGGAAAACGTTTTCTGTAAAACGAAATAAAAACGTATATAATAAATTTTATTTTATAGTTTTTTATCCCTTTAATTTAGCGTAAGCGCCGTTTTTCTTGATTAACTCTTTATGAGTTCCCTGCTCTACTAACTTACCTTTATCTAGCACGATTATATTATCTGCATTTTCAATCGTAGATAAACGATGCGCAATAACAATGGTTGTTTTACCTTCCATTAAAGAGTCTAGAGCCTTCTTAACTTTTGCTTCTGACTTATTATCCAGTGCAGAAGTTGCCTCATCCAGTAATAGAATTGGAGAGTCCGCAAGTATAGCGCGCGCTATAGATAGGCGCTGACGCTGACCGCCAGATAATTTATTACCATTCTGGCCGATTTTAGTTTTATACCCCTCCTCAAGCTCTTCAATAAACTCATGAGCTTCGGCAAGTTTAGCGGCCTTCATAACCTCATCATCAGATTTATCAGTATTTGAATATCTAATATTCTCCATTACTGAATCATCAAAAAGCTGAATATCCTGAGAAACCAAAGAGAATTGCGCGCGTAAACTTTGAGTATCTAGCTCTTTAATATCTGTACCATCAAGGGTGATTTTACCATCGGTAACATCATAAAAACGTAAGATAAGATTTATAATTGTAGATTTACCTGAGCCAGAATAGCCAACAAGAGCGGTGCGCTTAGCTGCTTCGAATTTAGCCGTTAGCCCATCTATTGCAGAAAGGTCTTCATTATAACCAAAAGTAGCTTTCTTAAATTCAATGTTACCTTTAACTTTTTCAATTTTCTTTTTGCCAGATAATATTTTTGGCTCAGTATCTAGAATATTGTAAATACGTTCCGCTGCCACTTTACCTTGTTGGTATAGATTATTAATGCCAGCTAAAGATTTTAAAGGCTTGTAAGCCATAATCATTGCGGTAAAGAATGCAAAGAACTCACCAGGGGTAGAGTTGCCATTGCGCACTTCATAACCGCCGTAAAATATTACAAAGGCAATACCTATTGCGCTCACAGCCTCAACAAATGGTGATGCAAGTAGCGAAGTTTTAGCGATTTTACGAGCGTATTTAAATAGGCTATCAATTAAGCCTTTCATGCGCTTAGTTTCAAATGACTCTGCATTATAAGCCTTAACTAGGCGGATAGCGCGTAAGGAATCATCAATTTGAGAGGTAAAGCCTTCTAGCTCTTGTTGGTTAGAACGCGTTAGCTTTTTAAGCTTTCTAGTTATAATTGCTATTGGCGCGGCCGCTATAGGTAAGCCAATTAACGATATTAGCGCTAATTGCCAGTTTTCGTAGGCCATTACACCCATTAGAGCTATAACCGTTAATAACTGCCTTATAAAGCCCGTTAAAACGCCTGTTATGGTTATCATCAATAAGTTGATATCATTAGTAATGTTAGATATCGCGTTACTTGAATTTATTCTATCGAACAGTTTTAAATCAGCGCCGATAAAATGGCTATATAATCTGTAGCGCATATCAGCTGATATTTGCGCTGAAGTTATGCTCATTATAAGGGTTTGGAAGTAAGTAGAGGTGGTTTTTATTAAAGTTACCACAAATACGGCAACTGGAACTATATAAAGATACTTACTTGAGCTTTCCTTATCAAACATAAGGTTTACCGCAGGCTCAATTAACCAAGCAAGCAAGGCAGATGTTAGCGCTATTATAATCATTAAAATAATCGCCTTTGTAAAAGCCCTGCTATGAGGCACTAAAAAGTCCTCAATTACTCTTTTTGTTAAAGTTTTAGTTTTAGCCATAAGGTTTAACTATATACGAGGAAGTAAATAAGTTTCAATGATGTCAGTTGATAAGGCGCCTCTGAAGTGGAAGATAATTTTTCCATAATTATCTACTAAGAAAGTTTCCGGTGTGGCGCGTACTCCCCATGATGCTGCAACAGAACCTAACTTATCAAAACCTGTTTTCTCGAAGAAATCGCCGTATTTATTTAACCATAATTTTGCAGCGGGTAGCTTATCTGAATAGTTTAATCCGTACATTTCTAGATTAGGCTTGGCACGCTTTAATGCACCTAGCATTTGATGGTCCTTAGGACAACTTGGGCACCATGAAGAGAAAATACTAATAAGCGTTACTTTATTATCTCTAAAATCTAGTGAAGTGAAATCGTCCTTTCCATTAATATCTGGCAAAATAAATGGAGGAATAGACTTACCAACTTGGCTTGAACGCTTATTATATAGACGTTGCACTCTGTCGCCGTCAGCCATTTTCCAACCAAGCACTCCAGAAAGTACAACCAGCGCAATAAGTGGTATATGAAAAATATTAAGTTTCTTCATAGTTTAAGAAAATAACTAAACTAAAATTAATAGCTATAATATAACGCTTCAGCATCTAGCTGATCTTGCTCATATTGGCTAGCTTGCCCTTGATTACCATAACGCCCTTTATATGGAATATAGCCAGAGTCATTATCTAGATTTTGGCCGTAATATACAGTTGGTGGGGCTTGCAAATAACCGCCATTTTGCTGAGCTTGAATAGCTTGGTTATAAGCTTCTAGGTCACGCTGATATTGCTCTAACTCACGCTGGTACTGAATAAGCTGTTGCTGATAGATTTGCTGTTGTAAAGCTTGCTCTTGAGAAATCCTTGGTGCGCCAGCCTGTGCTACTGGATAATTTTGAGCATAGGAAATTGGCGTCAGTAATATTACTGACATTAAATATGTTAATATTTTTAACCTTTTGCCCATTCGCGCGTTTTATATATTAATAAAATTAAGGAAGCAACTTAAAGTTTGCACTTTGCGCTAAGCTCTTTCCTTAAAAATTTGGAAGATAATCAGTGAAGATATTATCATACTCAAACTTAAGATTTGTCCTATTGAAAAATTCAAGGCTACAAATCCTAAATGAGCATCTGGCTCGCGGAAATATTCTACAATGAAGCGGAATAAACCATAGAAAAATAAGAAGCTAGCACTTAAGAAGGCTCTTATTTTCAATAAGTTAGTTCGCGATATAACGAACAAAATTATAAACAACAATACACCCTCAAGGGCGGCTTCATATAACTGACTTGCATGACGCGGAAGGGCTAAATTGTCATTTGCAAAAATTACCGCCAGTGGGTGATCTGACGAGGTTGCCCTGCCCCAAAGCTCGCCATTAATAAAATTAGCGATTCTACCAAAAAATAAGCCTATTGGCGCAACAATTGCGAGTAAGTCTGTTACTCTTACGAAATCTGTTCTGTGAACCTTCGCAAATAATGCGATTGATAATATTACACCTACCATTCCGCCGTGGAAGCTCATGCCACCTTGACGTATGTAAAGTAGTATTAGCGGGTTTTGTAGAAAGGCCTCGGTTTGATAAAATAATATATAACCGACTCTTCCGCCTAAAATTATACCCAGTATTAGCCAGATAAAAATATCTGAATATGCTTTTTCTGATAGGATTTCTTTGCCGTTAACTGCGCTAGAGCGCTTAGCTAGTGGCTTTAATAAATACCAACCGATAAGTAAGCCAGCTATGTAAGATAGCGCATACCAAAATATATCCACCTGCCCTAGGTAAGGTAAGTTAAAGGTAACTGCGGATCTATCAAATAATGGTAATTCATATGCCATATATAATACCTAACGGCTTATTGGCGATATGTGAAGTACGTATTATTCTTTTTCGAAGCCACGAGCATTCGTTTGATTTACAATTTCAGCCATGGCTTGTGGGTATGCGTTTGCACCAACTTTTTCTGTTTCAATTTCTGTTAATTTAGCACCCAAACCCATTTGCATAATAAATTCTTGAGCTTTCCCATTTTCAATAAGGTTAAACACCTGCTCAAGGTCATCACCATTTACACCAATTCTACCTAGGTGTGTATATGAATCTTTAAATGCAACATAGTTATCTTTCTTAGGGGTAAACATATCTTCATCAATCATCCATTTCAAAGCTGTAACTGCATTATCTTCATCTGCCTGAGTTTTTACACAATCCATTGATTCTTCTAAATTTGGAAACGCCGAAAGTAGATCAACTGCTAGAGTTAACGGATTATTTGACTTTTGAGACGGGCCTTTAGGTATGTCCTCAAAATCGATTAATATTAGCGAAGAGTTTTGTATCAGATCATTTAAATGTGAATATTCTGGGTTGCTAACCTTCTCTAATTCTACATCTAGCGCTTGAGAAACAAGTTCAGCAAATAAATCACATTTTTCTTCTGCCGTAATCTCTTCTTTTGAAAGAAAATAGAAAAAATCACCTAAATCCTTTGTGTCATCAATTTTAAAATCAATGCCGTAATGTACAAAAACTGTATTAATATGCTTATTCGCTATTTCTTGGGCATCCTCCTCGGATACCCCTTCATCTAACTGAGACATTCTATTAGGATTAAGAAAATACCTAATTATCATATCACTAAATTCTTTATCATTATCTTTAATGATATCAAGATTGATAAGAAAGGTTTCTAAATCAGGATTTTCATCCAGATAATCTGAAGCTATTTGAGAAAAATCTGCCATTAGCCTTATTGTAGGGGCTAATGTTTAATAAATCGTTAAGCTTGAAGGGAAATTACTTCTAGGTTATCCCATCCGATAGAGTTTACCTTCTCAATTGAAGCAACAATTTCACGTGCGCCAGTTGCGGTAGTTGTATAAGGAATCTTTTCAATAAGCGTATTACGACGGATAGAGAAACTATCTTGTAACGCCTGCTCACCTTCAGTTGTGTTGATAACAAGGTCAACTTTACCTTCCTTAATTGCATCTACAATATGCGGACTACCTTCAAGCACTTTATTAATTTGAGCAGCTTTAATGCCGTTAGTATTTAAGTGCTTTGCCGTACCTTCAGTTGCGGTAATATTAAAGCCCATATTGGCGAATTTTTGTGCGATAGGTAGAATGTCTTCCTTATCCTTGTTGCGTACAGAAATAAATACATTACCTGAAAGTGGTAATTTATTCCCCGTACCAAGCTGCCCCTTGTAAAAGGCGATTTCAAAGTCGGCATCGTAACCCATAGCTTCGCCAGTAGATTTCATTTCTGGGCCAAGTACTACGTCAACATCCGCGAAACGGCTGAATGGGAATACAACTTCTTTTACCGCGAATAACTGCTTAGCTTTACCTTGAGTTAAAGCTTTGATATCTTTTAGCTTTTTGCCAGCCATAACTTTTGCGGCAATTTTAGCGACAGGCACGCCAGTTGCTTTTGCAACGAATGGCACTGTACGCGATGCGCGTGGGTTAACCTCTAACACGTAAATTGTACCTTCCTGAGAAACCGCGAATTGTACGTTCATTAAACCGATAATCCCAAGCTCTTTAGCCATTTGCGTAGCTTGAGTTTTAAGCTCATCAATTTTAGCATCCGAAAGTGAATATGGCGGTATAGAACAGGCTGAATCGCCAGAGTGAACACCAGCTTCTTCAATATGCTCCATTACACCTGCGATAAAAATATCATCACCATCAGATATAACATCAACGTCAACTTCTGTGGCTTTATTTAAGAATCTATCAAGTAATAGAGGACCATGTTCAAAACAGTTGGGGAATTGGATTAGGTATTTAGCAAAACCCTCTGTATTATCTACAATTGCCATTGCCTGACCGCCAAGTACAAATGACGGACGAACAACCACAGGGAAACCAATTTCTTCAATTTTAACTTTCGCTTCTTCTGGAGTATTAGCAATAGCGTTTTCAGGCTGTTTTAAATCTAACTTCTCTAGAAGCTTTTTAAACAAATCTCTATCTTCCGCGTCATCAATTACTTTGGCAGATGTACCAAGTAACGGGAAGTTATTTTCGTGTAATTTGTTAGCTAGTTTTAACGGAGTTTGCCCGCCGAACTGCATATTAACACCTTTTACCTTACCGGCAGTTTGCTCTTTATAGATAATTTCAGAAACATCTTCATAAGTAATAGGCTCGAAATATAGGCGGTCGGAAGTATCGTAATCAGTTGATACAGTTTCAGGGTTACAGTTAACCATTATGCTCTCGTAGCCGTCTTCCTTGGCAGCGAAAAGTGCGTGAACGCAAGCATAGTCAAATTCGATACCCTGCCCGATTCTATTAGGGCCAGAGCCTAGAACGATTATTTTCTCCTCATCAGAAACACCTGCTTCGCAGTCTGGTTCATTTACACCGTCACCAGCGTAAGTTGAATACATATAAGGTGTAATTGCAGCGAACTCGCCTGCGCATGAATCTATGCGTTTGAATACTGGGCGAACATCTAGTGAGTGACGAAGTGCACGGATTTCATCTTCAGTTTTACCCGCAAGCTCTGCAAGGCGCGCATCCGAGAAGCCTTTTTTCTTAACCGCAAGCATGCCGAATTTATCTTCTGGAATGCCCTGCTCTTTAATATCTAGCTCGTAAGAAACGATTTCTTCAATTTGGTCTAAAAACCATTGATCCCATTCCGTTAATTCTTGGATTTTCTTTAATGTATAACCGCGGCGCATAGCTTCGGCTATGTACATAATACGTTTTGGGGTACGTTTTGCCAGTTCCGCATCAAGGTCTGCTGTTGCTATTGCAGCTTTATCATTTAAGCCTGAAACACCAGTTTCAAGTGAGCGTAATGCTTTTTGTAAGCTTTCTGCAAAGTTTGAGCCGATAGCCATAACTTCACCAACGGATTTCATTGCAGATGTTAAAATAGGCTCAGCGCCGGCGAATTTTTCAAATGTGAAGCGTGGTATTTTAGTTACAACGTAATCAATTGAAGGCTCAAATGATGCTGGCGTACAGCCAGTACAGTCATTTGTAATTTCATCTAGCGTATAGCCAATCGCTAGTTTTGCGGCAACTTTAGCTATCGGGTAACCTGTCGCTTTAGATGCAAGCGCGGATGAACGGCTTACGCGTGGATTCATTTCAATAACGACCATTTTGCCATTTTCAGGATTAACGCCGAATTGTACGTTTGAACCACCAGTTTCAACACCGATTTCGCGCAGTACAGCAATAGATGCGTTACGCATGCGCTGATATTCTTTATCCGTTAATGTTAGCGCAGGGGCAACTGTTATAGAGTCCCCCGTATGTACACCCATAGGGTCTACGTTTTCAATGGCGCAAATAATAATGCAGTTATCAGCTTTATCGCGGACAACTTCCATTTCATACTCCTTCCAGCCAAGAAGTGATTCATCAATAAGCACTTGATTAGTTGGTGAAGCATCTAAGCCTGAAGCTACGATTGCTTTAAATTCTTCCATTGTGTTAGCAATACCACCACCTGTACCACCTAGGGTAAATGATGGGCGGATAATTGCCGGCAAGCCTGCAGTTTTAATGAACTCTAGTGCGTCATCAATATTATCAACAACAGTATTAGCGGGCACGTTTAAGCCGATTTTTGCCATAGCCTCGTTGAAGCGGGCGCGGTTTTCAGCTTTATCTATAGAGTCTGGCTGAACACCGATAAGCGATACGTTATGTTTTTCTAAAATGCCAAGCTCGTGAAGTTCAAGTGCGCAGTTTAATGCCGTTTGACCACCCATTGTAGGCAGTAAAACATCCGGCTTTTCTTTAGCGATAATTTTTTCAACAAACTCTGGAGTGATAGGCTCAATATAAGTCGCGTCCGCCATGTTGGGGTCGGTCATAATTGTAGCAGGGTTGGAGTTTACCAGAATTACGCGATACCCTTCTTCCTTCAATGCCTTACAAGCTTGAGCGCCGGAATAGTCAAATTCGCATGCTTGACCTATAATGATAGGGCCAGCGCCGATAATTAATATTGATTTTATATCTGTTCTTTTTGGCATAGTATTAGCAGATGAGCATATAAGAAGGTTAAGCATATTAGAAGCCCAACTTCTTATCTGCTTATATGCTTATTCCTCTTATATGCTAAATTTAGGCAAAACTTTGAGAGTACTACAAAATGAAGGCAATTAATCAAGGGGAAAATTGGAGAATTATAAGATTTTTTAGCCTAAGAAGATTTTAAGCATAGCAAACATACCGCCCAATATAGCAAATGCCATGATATACATTTTGTTAGTAAGCTTATATTCAAGAACTTGTAAAGAGTTCTCAAGGTCAGATTTTGTAGCAACACCATCGCCAATATCAGTAATTACTTCAACAACTTGCTGGGCTTGCTTTTTGGTAAAGCTCTTATTCTTCATAAGATGTTCTATAGCTTGATGTGTATCTATAATTTGTGCTACCATGCCTTTAATATATAATATAAATCTATAAAAATCAAGGTTATACCTTTGGAAGGGTAACACCTTTTTGTTGCATATATTTACCAGCTTTATCTGCGTATGAGGTTTCGCATGGTTGATCGCCCTTTAAGAATAAGAACTGACACACACCTTCATTAGCATAAATTTTGGCAGGAAGTGGCGTAGTATTTGAGAACTCTAGAGTTACATGACCTTCCCAATCTGGCTCAAGCGGGGTAACATTTACAATTATACCACAACGCGCATATGTAGACTTACCTAAACAGATAGTTAAAACGTCACGCGGGATTTTAAAATATTCCGTAGTGCGAGCAAGTGCAAAGCTATTTGGTGGAATAATGCAAACGTCGCCCTTGAAATCTACAAAACTATTTTCGGAAAAGTTTTTAGGGTCAACAGTTGCAGAGTGAACATTGGTGAAAATTTTAAACTCGTCAGCAACGCGGGCATCGTACCCGTAAGATGACAAACCATACGATACTATTTTATTGCCATCGACCTCGCGGATATTGCCATCAACAAATGGTTCAATCATTGAGTGGTTTTGGGCTAAATCTCTTATTGCTATATCGCTTAGTATCATCTTTTGTTTGTGTTTGTGTTTGTGTTTGTGTAGGTATCAAACTAAATTTTGTCATTCCCGCGCAGGCGGGAATCTCATACAAATTCAGAGGAGATCCCCGATCAAGTCGGGGATGACACAAGCAAGACTAATAAACCACCTAAACAAAAACATAAACATAAAACATTAATGGACTTTATTGAAAATAACTTCGCTAATATCAAGGGGCATGAAGATATTGAGAAGCAATTTGTTGCTGAGTTTAATAACGACAAGATGCACCATGCGTATCTATTAAGTGGTGTTAAGGGCATAGGCAAGGCATCTGTAGCTTTGCGTTTAGCGTATTTTCTACTTACTCAACATAAAGCTAATGCTATGTTTGCACCTGAAGGGGTTGAGGTGGATGCTGAATCCTCCGATTATAGCCAAATGAAGCAAGGCATTACGCCAGACTTAATGTATTTAGGGCTAAATTCTTATGAGCGCTACCTTGCAAAGCCTGAGGATAAATCTGAAAAAACTATAAAAGTTGAAGCGATGAAGAAGATTGAAGCCTTCTTGATGCAGTCTGCAAGTATTGCAGAATATAAGGTAGTTATTATAGATTCTTACGAAGCGCTAAATAAAGAAGGTGTAAATAGTATTTTAAAGATAGTTGAAGAACCGCCAAAGAAGTGCGTGTTCTTTATTATATCACATACGGATAACGTTCTACCAACTATAAAGTCACGCTGTAGAAAGCTTAACTTTAAACCTATAGAACAGGATGTTATTATAAATATCTTAGGTAATAAGTTAGGCGATGCAATTAAGAATTTTGCTGTTAACAATTCTGGCGGGTCAGTTGGTACAGCGCAGGCCTTAGCTAAGGAAAAATTATATAATCTTTATATGCAAATCTCTACATTGCTGGCGGCAAATGATATAGATATTGGCAGAGCGCAGGAAATTGGTAAAGTTATTGATAAAGAGTATAAAAAAGACTTCGCGCTGATTACTCTACTTATTCAACAAATTATTCGAGAGAAGGTGCTTCATAAATCCCCTCACCCAACCCTCTCCCCAGAGGAGAGGGCTAAAATAATGGCCAATCTTTGGTTTGAAGTTGGAGAAATTGGGATTGATAAAAATAATCTTAACCTAAGTGGCGAGCATGCCTTTGTTGAGATAGCAAGAAAATTTAGCAAGATTAGCGAGGGCTAGCAGATGTGTAGCGAGGATTAGCAATGATTTACTTAGATTACAATGCAACCTGCCCTATATTGCCTGAAGTTAAACAGACTATGTTAAGTGCTATGGATAGACCTTATAATGCATCTTCTGTGCATGCCTTGGGGCGCGAGGCGAAGAATATTATATCCAAAGCTAAAGATAATATTCGCGGTAAGCTTGGTAGTGAATCTGCTGAGATAATATTTACTGGAACATCTACTGAAGCATCTAACTTAGCGTTAAAAGGATTAGATAAAGTTAAAACCATTATAACTACCGAAGTTGAGCATAGCGCAGTACTTAATACTGTAAAATCATTTTATCATTGCGAGAAACAAAGTGACGAAGCAATCCAGAAATCTACCCAAGCGAATAAATCACTGGATCGCTTCGCTAATGCTCGCGATGACAGGATATATATAATTCAAGTTGATTCAAATGGTATAACTAAACTAGATGAATTAGATAAAGCCTTGAGTAAGGCGGAAAGCCCTGCTTTGGTTAGCGTGCAATTAGCTAATAGTGAAACTGGAGTAATTCAGCCTATTAAAGAAGTAGTTAAAATTGCGCTTAAATATGGCGCGTACATCCATTCTGATGCTACTGCGGCACTAGGTAAGGTTAATATAAACTTTGATGAGTTAGGCGTGGATATGATATCCGTAGCAGCGCATAAAATTGGTGGCCCACAAGGTGTTGGCGCACTTATCCATAAGAAGGGATTACATTTTAATGCGTTAATTCAAGGTGGCGGACAACAAGGTGGCTATAGAAGTGGCACAGAAAATATAGCTGGAATTGTTGGCTTTGCTAAAGCATGCGAGCTTATTGAAACTAAAGCATATAACAATATTTCTATATTGCGTGATGAGTTACAGTACACATTAGAAACTAAGGGCTGGCAGGTATTTGGTAAAGAGTCTGAGCGCCTATGCAACACCTTGCTTGTTTCTGATGGTAAAACGCCCGCAGAAACCCAGCTTATTAAAGCAGACTTAGCGGGCATTTGTATATCTGCAGGTTCGGCATGCTCAAGCGGTAAAGTTACTGAAAGTTATGTATTAAAGGCAATGGGAATAGATAAAATAATAGCCGAAGGTGCTATTCGCCTTTCCTTAGGGGTTAATACTACAAAAAATGAAATTAAAACCTTTTTAACCAAGTTAACTTAATATTAACCTATCTGTTGTAATATTTGAATTATGGCAAAGGATACTACAGATAAAAAAGGGTTCTTTATACGTTTATTTACAGCAATTGGGCTAGCTTCTGTGTTACCTTTTATTGGAAAAAAAGATGAGGCGGGAATTGATGGCATTTTACAGCCTGATGGTAGCATTACTCATCCAAAAAGTGGAGAAGTAATTAGATTAAATAACTATCTAGAAAATTATTTTGGAGTTGAACCTGAAAGTAAAAAAGAAACACCCATTACTGAGGATCAGCCAGCATTACCTTTGGAAATGAAAGAAATCATTGAAGCTCGCCCTAGAGGACGAGGTGATATTGTACCAATCCACCCTAAACAAAAAACTGAACCTGACGCTGCACCTAGTTATTGGGATGAAAAAAATTGGAAAAAACCTGATGAAAATCCTGCTCCTGAAGAATTATCTCCACCACAAGAAGATGAGCAAAAGGAAGAAAGAAGAAGGCCCAGAGGAAGGGAACCACATGCGCTTGAAGCAGAATTTCAGATGGCTGAAGCTCCTCAAAGTGAAGCTAGCGCACAAGTAACTGAAAATGAGCTAAGTTAATTATGTTAACTTTAAATTAACCTTTTGAAGATAAAATTTAACTATGAATAGTCTATTTAAATTTACCCTTGGTATTTCATCTTTAATCTTTTCCAGCTCATTAACCCCTTTAAGCGCGCAGGAAATATTTAAAGATCCAAATGCCCCTATAGAGAGAAAAGAACGATTTTTTACTGAACTAGTACCTAAAAGATTAAGTGCAGAAAGCTCCCAAAAAGAAGGGGATCAAAGATGGGGAGAGCTTTTTGGTAAATTAGAGTGGGATAACGCTGAAGGAAAAAGAATACCAGCTGATGACGATAGCATAATTCCTCCATTAATGCCAGAAGAGCTACCTACTATGTCAGAAATATTACAACATGACCCCTCCTTAAAAAATGGCTTTGAGGGCTTAGGAGAAAGCGTTGAAGTTGACTTAAGCAGACCTGAATCGAATTATGAACCGGATGATTCTGTTAAAAAATCAAACTCTAACAAACCTAATGTTATAAGAGTATTTTCAAAAGAAGATTTTAAAGAAATATTAAATAGCCCTAGCGCACCTTCGCAAAAGCATAAACCTCATAAACCAATTACAGTTGGGAGCGCTGATGTGCAATCAAAAGGTTCGGAACTTGGTGGTTAACTTGTCATTTCTAGCATTTTATTTAATGGCTTAGCGGCCGCCTCAATAAGTTCTGGAGTCATTGTTAGCTCTGGCGTTTCATTAGCTAGGCATAAATATAACTTCTCTAACGTATTCATTTTCATGAAGGGGCAATTGTTACAGCTCGTACACCCCTCCATTGTACCGCCAACTGTTATAAGTTCAGACTCTGGCGAGCGTTTCTGCATTTCGTGCAAAATACCTGGTTCGGTAAGAACAATAAATTGCTTACCTTTACCACCATGTTTTTCAACATACTGAATTAGCTTAATAGTAGAGCCGATATATTCCGAATGATCTAGTAGAGGTTTAGGGCATTCTGGGTGAGCAATAACAACGGCATCCGGATTACGAGTTTTAAGTTTAACTAATTCTTTTTCGTTAAATTGCTCATGCACTATGCAAGTGCCCTCCCACATAATCATGTCGCGCCCTGTTTTGCGTGATAACCAACCACCTAAATATTTATCCGGCGAGAATAGAATTGGTTTATCTTTAGGGATTTGTTCAACAATTTGTTCAGCGCATGAAGATGTTACGATAATGTCCGATGCGGCTTTAACATCCGCTGAGCAATTAATATAAGTAAGGGCAACATGTTCGCCAACTTCCTTATTCAGCTTTTCGCGGTATGCTTTGAATTTATCAATCGGGGCGGAAAGTTCTAGTGAACAGCCCGCATCCATATCCGGCAGGACTACTTTAGTATTTGGAGAGAGGATTTTAGCCGTTTCAGCCATGAATTTAACACCGCAGAATACTATTAAATCAGCGTCAGCATCTTTAGCTTTGCGTGATAAATCCAGCGAATCACCTACGAAGTCTGCGATATCCTGAATTTCGGAATCTTGATAGAAATGCGCTAGAATAATGGCATTTTTTTCTTTCTTTAATTTGAGAATTTCTTCTTCAATATTAAACGATGGATCAGCAAATATTTTTTCTGTAACTTTCATGCTCACATTTATTTATATAGTAATACGGCAATGTATTACAAGCTATTCGCAGTAATTTTAATAAAAATTAACTAAAGTTTAAGAACTGAATAATATAATTTTATAATTACTGATAATAATAAAAATATACTCGGGCATAATATACCACCAAGTAAAAACGATAAAGAGGCAAGAGAGCTTTGGCGCTTTGGGGTTTCTTATCTTATAAAATCTATTTTACCTGAGAAAAAGCCCACACAGGCGGTTATAGCAGAAGACCTCGGGATTCCTTTATCAAAATATAGGCACTTACTTAGAGGGTATGGCGATACACCACAATTATTAGATAAATTATTAGATAACTTTAATGTACCAGACAATGAGAGGCTTGAATTTTACAATAACTGTAATGAACTGGGTATTGTTACCAGTCAAAGCCTCTATAAACAAGGTGCCTCAAGCTTAGGAGATTGCTTAAAGAAGATTAGACTGAAAGCCGGTTTGACTCAAGAAGAGCTTAGCGATGCATTGGATGTCGAAAGAGTTTTTCATAGCCATGTTGAAAGTGGTTATGAAGTTTATGACGCAACAACAACTGGCAAGCTTTTAGATTTTTGTAACGCAAGTGAGCTAGATAGGACCTTTACTGAACAGCTTAGATCTGGAGATGTTGGATTTCAAAGAAACTCAGGAAAAAAACACCTTCCTAGTGATGCACAAATTAAAGCCGTAGAAATAGGCGCTGCAATTGTTGAATCAATAGAGTATTTAGCCAATGAGTTAGATGCCCTACCCTCTAAAGAAAGGTAGTTAAGTATCTATAGATAATTTAATAAAAATTAACCAAATCTTAAGAAATATGCTTTAAAATACCCATATGGGACAAGATACAACATACGGCGGCCTATCCTTTGAAGAATATACCAATGGTTATGGAAGGGATAGCGGTCGAAAAATAGGGGCTGCTGGATTACCATTTGAATTTTCTGTATCTGGCTTTTTAAATCACTGGCTAGATTTAGAAGAAACCTCTGCAAGTGAGTTTTATGCAATTCATAAACTGTCTGACTTTGAGGTGGATTATTCAGATTTTGAAAAATTAATATCTCCACCATCAAGAGAGAATGGCAGTTATTCGCTAGGTGATAATTTACATATATATCTACAATCTGCATTACCTAAAAGTATGAAAGAGCATTCTTGGGCTTTAAGATATTCATCTCAGAAAGAAATTGATGCGATAGGAGCAGAGATTGTAGAGGCAGATATTAGCATTTTTGAACAAATTACAAAGGCTGATCCAAGAACTATATTAGCCCCTTATATAAAGCCAGCTGAAAGAGTTAATGCACAGAATTACCCTTCTGAATTTTTAACAAAATTATTAAAAACCTTAAGAAAAGCTAATGATTTACAGGGCTCTTTGGGAGGAAGCTTTCCATTTGAAGAGATTGAATTCTTCAGAAAGGTAGATGATTTCTATCAGTTTCTTACTAAAGGCACAATCCCTGAAAAAAAAATGCTAAGTCTACTTGAATCAACGTATGATTTAACAGACTCAGATATCAACTTTATTTCAGATGCTCTTACGGAGGCTGAGACTCAAGGCTATCCGAAAGATTTCTTTTCAAAAGAAATCGACAAAATTATAGATCAGGTAAAAAATCAAGAGCAAGGCGAGGTTTTACAACTTAGCGATTATGAATTAATGAATAAATTTGCTAGAATAGTTGATGCTCCTATAGAATGTTTATACGGGCTAAGGCCCTTAACATACTCTGATAAAACAAGGCAAATTAGTGCTATATGCGAAAAAATATCATCTTTTGCAGGTGAAGAGTTAGCGAACTTAGCTGAAGAGCATTTTCAAAGTATTGAAGGCATTGATATTGAAAGACTCATTGAAATTAAAGAGGAATCTGGAGTTACAGGTAGAAAGCTACTTGGTTATGCGCTTAGTTTAATTCGGTTGTCTGAAGGGATGACTCAGGCTGAACTTGGCGATAAGGCTGACTTAAGGCCGCAGAAAGTTTCCTCTATGGAAATACATACTAGAACCAGTATAAAAAATAGCTCAACTAGAGCGCAAAAACCCTCTCAGATAGAAGCATATCTTGACGGGTGTAATACTGATAAAAAGTTTAGAGGCATAATAGAAAGAATATGTAAAAAATATGATATTGATACAGTTAAAAACTTAACTGATAGAATTTATAAAACAGATAATGTGAATGAAGCCGTATATTTACTTACAAAATTATATGAAACTTCACTGACAGCTATTGATAGGAAAGCCCGTAAACTAGACCCTGATTGTATTACATATGTTAAAATAAAAAACAAAAAAACTCAATTAAAGCCTAAAGAAGTTAGACTTACATTAGGTATATTAGAAGTTAAAGCTGAACATAGGCAGCATTTTGAGGGGCTTATAAACCTTACTAATTTACTTGAGGCAGAAACTGAACTTGGCAGCGCTTTGAGAATAGTTAGAGAAAGTTACGACTTAACTACCACTGATATTAAAAATCGCCTAGGTGTTACTAGACAGGCGGTCAATAATGCTGAAATAAAAGGCTGTAAGGCATCTACTGCAATGAATTATCTAAACGCTTGTGGGGCTACTAGAGATGTACGCTATATGGTTGCCGTTACAAGTGAGCATGCCGAATTTATACCAGAATTACTATATGAGGTAGTTAACAGGGTCTCAATTGACATAATGGATACTGATAATAACTTATCTGCTAGAGCTATAGTGGCTGATAATATGGGTATAAGCGTAAAAGAATTTAATAGCATACTATCCTACGAAACAAAACCCAATAAAACTGAAATTAGGGAGTTGTGCAAGTTAACTAGAGATAATTTAGCCAATTACCTTACCGATAAAGATTCAACCTATTTAGAAAATTCAATTGATAAAACTCGTACAAATAAAATAACAAAATCTGGAGCGTATAAGGAGCGCACCATTAGGCACCCTTCTGTAAATACTAAAGCGGATCATTGGCGGACTCTTAGCGGTCCTACTAAAATGTCTAAAATTACTTAATAAAATTAACCAAACCTTAAGAAATATGCTTTAAAATACCCATATGGGACACGGGCCTAAATATGGAGGATTATCATTTGATGATTATACCAATGGTTATGGAAGGGATAGCGGTCGAAAAATAGGGGCTGCTGGATTACCATTTGAATTTTCTGTATCTGGCTTTTTAAAATATTGGCTTGAACAAGAAGAAATATCCGTAAAAGATTTCTATACGGGGCATAAATTATCTAACTTTGGGGTTGATTATCAAAGTTTTAAAAGTTTAGTTTATCCCCCCTCAGCAGATAAAGGTGAATTTGCACTAGGCGAAAAGTTGCGAGTATATATACAGTCTATTTTACCTAAAAAGATGGCAAATTACGTTTGGGTTTTAAGACACTCTGCTTATAATGAAAATAGCTCAGGTATGGCACAGGTGGTTGAGGCTAAAATAGAAATATTAGACTCCATTGTAAAAAAAGATCCTAAAGATTTAAAAGCTCCAAACTTAAAATCTGCAAAAAGAATCTCTACTAAAAATTACCCATCAGAGTTTTTATCAAAATTATTGGAAGCCTTAAGAAAGGCTAATCATATGCAAGGCTCAATAGGTGATATTTTTCCATTTGAGGAAGTTGAGTTTTATAGAAAAATAGATGATTTATATCAATTCTTAACTCAAGGGTCAATATCAGCCGATCAAATGCTAGATTTTCTTGAAGCTGACCATACACTTTTAGATTCTGATATATTATTTATATCTAAAGCTTTAGTTGAAGCTGAAAAGCAAGGCTATCCAACAGATTTCTTTAGCAAGTCTATCGATGTGGTAATAGAGCGTGAAAAGAGTAAAGAGTGCGGTGGTACAGCTAAGCAGTATAGTGATTATGAATTAATGAGTAAATTTGCAAAGCTAGTAAACTGCCCATTAGAAAGCCTTTATGGGTTAAAGCCCCTTACTCAAGTTAGAATCACTGAACAAATTAACCATATTTGTGAAAGAATAGCAACTTTTGCCGACCCCAAATTAGCCGTTTTGGCAAAATCACATTTTGAATCAATAGAAGGTATTGATATTCCTCGCTTAGTTGAAATTAAAGAGGAATCTGGAGTTACAGGTAGAAAGCTTCTTGGCTATGCGTTGAGCTTGATAAGATTATCAGAGGGGGTGAGTCAAACGGATGTTAGTGCAAAGATGGGAGTAAGTCAAAGAGCTGTTAGTGCCATGGAGTACTTTGAAAGCTTTAGGGTTAGTGGTGTTCATAGAAAAAATCAAAAACCGTCAGAAATAGAAAATTACTTAGATGCGTGTGATGCTGATAAAAGTGCTAGGAAAACCATTGATAGAATTTGCAAAAAATATGACATCGATACAGTACAAAAGCTAGAAGGCAATTTTAATGCCTCTAAAACAACTTTAGAAGCCATTGTTAATTTAATAAAATTACATGAAGTTCCTTTTAAAGTTCTGGGAAGGGAAATTAAACAAAAAGGATTAAAGTGTGAGGCTTCAGTTGAATTTTTAAAAAAAAAATCTCAACCACTGACTGAGTCTGATACAAAGATAATAATGGACACTCTTGGTGCAACTGCAGAAGAAAGAGAAATAGTCGAGGGTGTAATTCAAGAAAATAGCATGACAGCCTTACTTCAAAATGCAACTCATAGCGGTGAGGCACTAAAGATAGTGCGAGAAGGACTTGATTTAACCGGTGAACAACTTGCTAAATTATGTGGCATTTCTAGGCGAACTATACAAAACCAAGAAGCTACTCCAGAAGTTAGCTCTATAAATATAATTAAGAGACTTAATGTATGCGAAGTTTCTCCAGAAGTTAGATATTATGTAGCCTTAGCAAGCTCTAGAGTTGAGTTACTACCTGAAATACTTTATGAGGTAGTTAACAGGGTCTCAATTGACATAATGGATACTGATAATAACTTATCTGCTAGAGCTATAGTGGCTGATAATATGGGTATAAGCGTAAAAGAATTTAATAGCATACTATCCTACGAAACAAAACCCAATAAAACTGAAATTAGGGAGTTGTGCAATCTTGTAAAAGAGTCTTTATCTGCTCATTTAACTGAAAGAGAAGTTGTATTTATAGATTCTTCTTTAGACGCTCTATACATAGATACTTTAAAGAAAGATGGCACGAGAAGAGAAAGAAAGATATCCATTCCCTCACCAGCTGCTAAAGCGGATCATTGGGAAAACTTATCATGCCCTGTAAATATTAATTATTTGGGTGAATAAAGACTTTACAAGGTCAAAGCCTGCCTTATTCTCAACTATTGTTTAATGGTTTCGCTGGCGCGAAACATACACTTACTTCGCAGTGCAAAATTAGCTCAAGCTAATTTTGATTAAAAATTAATAATTTTATCAAATTATTAATTTTTAATATTATGACAGAAGTTACAGCACGAGTGGAAGAAGAAAATTTACAAGACGTTAATGATGCACCTCAGGGTGGGGAATATGGTGCAGATTCAATTAAGGTATTGAAAGGACTGGAAGCTGTTAAGAAGCGCCCTGGTATGTATATTGGTGATACCGATGATGGTTCGGGCTTGCATCATATGGTATACGAGGTTCTGGATAACGCGATTGATGAAGCGTTAGCAAAGCATTGTGATAAGGTTTATGTAGCTATTAATGAAAATGGTAGTTGTACCGTGCGTGATAATGGTCGTGGTATTCCGACCGATATTCATACTGAAGAAGGTGTATCTGCTGCGGAAGTTATTATGACTCAGCTTCATGCTGGTGGTAAGTTTGATAGTAACTCATATAAGGTTTCTGGTGGTTTACATGGTGTAGGTGTTTCGGTTGTAAATGCGTTATCGGAATATTTAGAGTTAAAAATTTGGCGTAATGGTAAGATTCACGTTGCGCGCTTTGAGGAAGGTTTTACTACGAAATCTTTAGAGGTAATTGGCGATACAACGGAGAAAGGTACGGAAGTTACCTTTATGCCTTCTGATAAAACATTTACTGGCACTACATTCGATATTGAAACGTTAAAGCGTAGAATACGTGAGCTGGCATTCTTAAATTCAGGCGTTGATATTACACTAGAGGATAAGCGCGTTGTTGATGATGAAACTGGTGAAACGCTTAGTTTCCACTTCTTCTATGAAGGTGGTATTGCGGCCTATGTTGAGCATTTGGATTCAGCAAAAACGGCATTATTAGAAACAATTCATGTTGTTGACGAGAAGGATGAAATTGGCTGTGAAATTGCGTTGCAGTGGAATAATTCATATCACGAGAATGTATTATGCTTTACGAATAATATCCGTCAGCGTGATGGTGGTACGCATTTACAAGGTTTCCGTGCGGCATTGACGCGCTTGGTAAATAATTATGTTACCCAAGAGGGTTTAAACAAAAAGAAAAACGCAACGCAGATTACTGGTGATGATGCGCGTGAAGGTTTAACTTGCGTTATATCAGTTAAAGTTCCTGACCCGAAATTTAGCTCACAAACTAAGGATAAATTAGTTTCATCTGAAGTTCGCCCAGTAGTTGAAAGCGTTATTGGCGACAGGCTTGGTAGATGGTTTGAAGAGAACCCTGTGCAAGCGAAAATGATTATCGGCAAGGCTTTAGAGGCTGCGCAAGCGCGTGATGCGGCACGTAAGGCGCGTGAGCTAACGCGTAGAAAGTCGGCACTTGATATTGCCAACCTTCCAGGGAAGTTAGCGGATTGTCAGGAAAAAGACCCATCAAAATCTGAAATATTCATTGTAGAGGGTGACTCGGCAGGTGGCTCAGCGAAGCAAGGGCGTACGCGTAAAACGCAGGCGATATTACCACTACAAGGTAAAATATTAAATGTTGAGCGTGCTCGCTTTGATAAGATACTGGGATTCAAGGAGATTGGCACATTAATTACCGCGCTTGGTACGGGTATTGCGAACGAGTTTGATATCGAAAAGCTTAGATATCATAAAATTGTTATAATGACCGATGCGGACGTTGATGGCGCGCATATTAGAACGTTATTACTAACCTTCTTCTATAGGCAATTGCCAGAAATTATTGAGAAGGGTTATTTATATATCGCGCAACCACCGCTTTATAAGGTTAAGAAAGGTTCATCTGAAGTTTACTTGAAAGATGATTCTGCATTTACCGATTATATTACTGGCAATTTTGTTGAGAACGCAGTTGTTAAATTAGCATCTGGTGAGAATTTAAGCGGTGCAGATTTGGGTAATTTAATCAATAAGTTAAAGGACTTTTCTAATCTGGTTTCTAACTTATCACGCTTGGCAGCTCCTAATGTTATTGAGGCGGCAACGTTAAGCGGTGCATTTAGCGGTAATACGGATAAGCCTAAAATGCTAACTATGTTAAATAACGGCTTAAGTGAGCGTGAATTTTGGAGCATTTCCGAAGGCGATGCAATTCAATTCGAGCGTGTTGTTCGTGGCGTTAAGGAAATACTTGAACTGCCCGAAGCTGCGATTAACTCAACTGAGGCGGCATCACTTGGTACATTAGCAAAAGATATTAACGATATTATATCTGGCGGTGGAGCAATTGAGTATAAAGAGCAGGAAACTGAATTTAACACGCCATTAGAACTTTATAACGAAGCGTTTAGCCTAGGTTCAAAAGGTTTAGCGATATCTCGCTTCAAGGGTTTAGGTGAAATGAATGCCGATCAGCTATGGGAAACTACACTTGATCCAGATTCACGTACATTATTACAAGTTACTATTGCGGATGCTGAAGGTGCTGATGAAATAATGAGCACTCTTATGGGCGATGTTGTTGAACCACGACGTGAGTTTATTCAGAAGTACGCACTAGAAGCTAATTTGGATACTTAGTTTAGCATATAAGAAGGATAAGCATATTAGCAGATAAGAGGTAATTATTGCTTATATGCCAATCCACTAGTATACTTATATGCTGATGAATGAGCTGAAAAAGATACGTCATCCTGAAAAACAGGGTAATGCTGATAATGTAGCGCCGAAGCGTCCTGATTGGATTAGAGTTAAAGCGCCGCAATCGGAAGGTTATAAGAAAACTAAGGAACTTATAAAATCTAATAATCTTTATACTGTATGCGAGGAAGCCGCATGCCCTAATATTGGCGAATGTTGGGAGCAAAAGCATGCTACAGTGATGATTCTTGGCTCTATTTGCACGCGCGCTTGTGCGTTTTGTAATGTGGAAACGGGTAAACCAGATATGCTAGACCCACATGAGCCGGAAAATTTAGCTAATGCTGCGAAAGAGCTCGGGCTTAACCACATAGTTATAACATCGGTTGATAGGGATGATTTGGATGATGGTGGTGCGCAACATTTTGCAGAATGTATTATACGTTTACGTAATGCTACGCCGAATACTACAGTTGAGATTCTTACACCAGATTTCCGCGGTAAGGAAGGCGCGCTAGAAATTGTAGTAGCGAGTAAACCAGACGTGTTTAATCATAATATTGAAACTGTACCATCGCATTACCGCACTATTCGCCCGTATGCGCGTTATTTTGAAAGTTTGCGTTTATTGCAACGCGTTAAAGAATTAGAGCCGATGATGTTTACTAAGTCTGGCCTTATGGTTGGGTTAGGTGAAACGGATGATGAGGTTTATCAGTTAATGGATGATTTACGCTCGGCTGATGTAGACTTTTTAACGATTGGTCAATATTTACAGCCAACACCGAAGCATGCGCCAATTGACCGCTACGTTACGCCTGAGCAGTTCGATAAATATAAAGAAGTTGCTTATTCTAAGGGCTTCTTAATGGTTGCGAGCTCTCCGTTAACGCGCTCGAGCTATCATGCAGGTGATGACTTCGCTGAAATGCGCCGTAACAGAGAAAAGAAGTTTAAGGAAGCCAATGCATAACTCGTCTTATAAAGTTTACTATGAAGATACTGATGCTGGTGGCGTGGTATATTATGCGAATTATTTAAAATTCGCGGAGCGTGCTAGAACTGATTGGCTGGATTATGTTGGTGTTAATCAGAAAGAATTGATTGAAAATGATAAAATTGCTTTCGTTGTTTCTGAGGTAAATGCAAAATATAAAGGTGCGGCAAAGCTTGGCGATATTATTGAAATAGAAACAAAATTAGTCGATTCTACAAAAATTTCTTTTAATTTTGTACAAATTCTTAAAATTGGTTCGAATATAATTAATGAAATGGAAGTTAAGGTGATATGTGTTACCTTAAAAGATGATGGGTCATTTAGGCCTACTAAGATTCCTGTTAATATAATCGAACTAATAAAATGAAATTCTTAATACCTGTAATAATTTTTCTAATATCTGCACTTAATGTTAATGCAACGAGCTATCCTATTAAAAAGGATGAAGGGTATGAGGCATTTTATGATATTGAATCTTATGACGGCAAGGCCTTTACAGGGTTAAGATTTGATCTAGATGATGGCTATAAAACTTATTGGAAGCACCCAGGGGATGGCGGTTTACCGCCCGTTATAAATTTAGAGAATGCGGTAAATGTTAAGTCTTACGAATTAATATTCCCAGCGCCAGAGCGCTTTTTACCTTTCGAAGATATTCAAACCATAGGATATAAATCGGATATGGCTTACCCGTTAATTATTACTGCGGAAGATGATACTAAGCCTGTATCATTCACATTAAAGGGCGAGTTTGGAGTATGTAAGGATTTATGCTTATTTGGTGAGATTGACCAAGCGATAAGCATTGAGCCTAACTATAACAGCGGGAAAACTGCAATATCTAATGAAATTGCCAATGCAGATAGTGATAAAATTACCGTTAACTCTTATGGATTAAAAGATGGCAAATTAATGTTTGATATATCTGCTGATGATAAGATTAAGCAAGCCGATGTATTTATTAATGCTAATGATGAATATAGGTTTGGTAAAACGGATGTTACTATAGATGGTAAGAATGCCGTGGTTAGCCTTAATATTTCTGATGCTTTTGGAGAGAATGAAGTTAAAGCTACGGATATTAAAGAAGAGTTTGAGTATCAGGTTTCAGTAAAAACTGATGATGGTTTTTCTGGTAAAATTGGAAAAGTAGATTTTGCTAATTTAGCTAAATTACAAGAAGCTAAGAAATCTGATGGTAATAGTATTTTATATTTAATATTTGCAGCGTTTATTGGTGGTTTAATACTTAACATTATGCCGTGCGTACTGCCAATATTAGGTGTTAAAATAATTGGAGTTGTTAAAAGCGCGGGCGTAGAAAAAAAGCAAATTAGGAAGAAGTTTATAGCATCTGCTTTGGGTATTATTTTATCGTTCCTACTGCTTGCTGGTATTGTGATATATATAAAGTCACTAGGGAATTACTTTGGCTGGGGCACGCATTTCCAGCATAATGAGTTCTTATATTTCCTATTCTTTATAATGCTGTTCTTTGGTTTAAATCAGCTTGGATTATTTGAGATTAAGCTACCATCATTATTTAATAATAAATTAGCTAGTGCTGGCGGTAACTCGGACAGTTTACTTAGTCATTTTATGACCGGTGTTCTAGCGACAATTTTAGCTACGCCCTGCTCTGCGCCGTTTGTAGGCACTGCGGTTAGCTTTGCGCTTAGTCAAGGTAGCTTACAGGTTTTCTATATATTCCTATTTATGAGCCTAGGGCTGGCATTCCCGTATTTATTGCTAATAGCGTTTCCAAGTGCAGTTTCTGTACTACCAAAACCTGGGGCGTGGATGAATAAAGTTAAGCAATTTATGGGCATTTTATTACTAGCTTCTGCTGTTTGGATTGGATCAATTATTTATAATAATTATACAGGCGGTGAAGCTGTAAAAGGTGAAGCTGTAAAATTTAACGAACAGCAACTTACAAGCCTTGTTAATGAAGGTAAAACTGTATTTGTAGATATTACCGCGGACTGGTGCTTGAACTGCAAGTATAATAAGAAGTTCGTTATAAATACTGACGAAGTGCAAAACGCCTTTAAAGCCAATAACATCGTATTTATGCAAGGTGACTACACTCGCCCTTCGCCAGAGATTACCGAATTCTTAAAGTCTCATGACCGCTATGCTATTCCATTTGACGCGGTATTTAAGCAGGGTAAAGTACCCGTTATATTGTCTGAAAAACTTACTATTAGCGAAGTTTTAGAGAGCTTAGGCCAATAATCGCAAATAGGATGGCGATTATCCAGAAACGGATAACGACAGTTGGTTCATTCCAACCTTTCTTTTCAAAGTGATGATGAATAGGTGCCATTAAGAATATGCGCTTACCCGTTAACCTAAAATATCCGATTTGTAAAATTACTGATATAGTTTCAATTACGAATAGTCCACCGATAATGGCCCATACAAATTCGTGACGCGTTACGACACTCATTGAGCCTAACATTGCACCTAGTGATAGCGAGCCAGTATCGCCCATGAATACGTGCGCTGGTGGTGCGTTATACCATAGGAAGCCTAGGCCAGCGCCGCCAACTGCCGCGCATAAAATAGCAAGTTCGCCAGTTCCTTGTATGAAATTGATTTTTAAATAATCAGCGAAGTTTGCGTTACCTACTAAGTAGCAAATTAGTGCAAAGCATGAAGCTGATATCATAATAGGAACGATGGCTAAGCCGTCCAAGCCATCGGTAAAGTTTACCGCGTTTGATGAGCCCACAATTACGAATGATGCGAATACTAGGTAGAAAAGTCCTAAATCTATATAGAAGCTTTTTGTGTATGGAATGTAAACTCTACCGCCAGCATCTGAGATATTATAAATTAAGTATGCGCCGATTAATGCGATAAATAATTGCCCTAAAAATTTCTTACGAGAACTTATACCAGCAGAGCTATTTTTCTTTAGCTTTGCGTAGTCATCTATAAAGCCTAGTAAGCCGAAAAGTAAGGTAGAGCCTAGAACTATCCATACGAATTTATTGGATAGGTCTGCCCAAAGTAGCGTAGAGATTGTGATAGAGATTAGTATCATTAAGCCGCCCATTGTTGGCGTGCCTTTCTTTAATAAATGCGTTTCAGGGCCACAATCGCGGATAGGTTGCCCCTCTGCTTGGATGGTTTTAAACCAGCGGATCATGCGGGGGCTAATAAGGAATGATATTATTAATGCGGTAATCAATGCTGCGCCAGAACGCGTTGTTAAGTAACTAAATACGTTAAATGCACTTATGTTTTCTGATAGGCCTTGGAATAAATGATACAGCATAGGAGTTGTGTAATAATTTTACTTAGTTTAGTAAACTTAAATATGACTGAATTGAAGGATACATTCATAAAAATGATGCTTGGGCAGCTTTCTGATGCAGAAATGGAGGAGGTTTTACTTTCTACAGAGATTACAGCACAAAATGTAATTGCCGCGCGTGAAGGAATATTGGAGGTATCTAAGGATAATCTACCTAGCATTTCTAATGAATTGCGTGAGCGAACTATTGATGTTTGTGGTACTGGTGGCGATGGCTTAAACACGCTTAATATATCTACCGCGGTGGCATTTGTGCTTGCGGGTTGTGGTATTAAAGTTGCCAAACATGGGAATAAAGGGGTTTCATCTAAAAGTGGCTCATCCGATGTTTTGCAGGAGCTTGGAATAAATGTCCTTTCAGATAATTATTTGGATGCCCTGCAAGATGATGAGTGCAATATATGCTTTTTATTTGCACCGAAATTTTATCCTGCGATGAAAAATGTTGCACCTGTGCGTGCTAAGCTTGGTAGACGTACAATATTTAATGTGCTTGGACCGCTGTTGAATCCGCTAAAAGTTAAGCATCAGATAATTGGCGTTTATGATAAGGCGCTTATTGAGCCGTTATCTGAAGCGTTTAGTGATAAGTTATTTATTCACTCTGAAGATGGCATGGATGAGGCTTCAATATTTGCCGATACTCATACCTCAAAAGGATTGAAAAATACAAAAATTGAAGGGCATGAACTAAAAGAAATTATAGGCGGTAATGCAAAGCATAACTCGACAGAGCTTGAAAAACTATTAAAAGGTAAAGGTGATAATGAAGCCTATAAGCAAATGGTTATTTTAAATGCTCAAATAGCAATTAATTATATGGGACTTAATAAATCAGCTAAAGAATCGCTTGAATCTGGGAAGGCATATAGGTCTTTAGAAAAGCTTAGACAAATTTGCACTTAAAGGTTGATAATTTTTAGAGTCTAGCTAACTATGAGTTTATGCTAGGTAAGCGTTTAATAAAAGTGGCTATGATTGCCATGTTGTCAATTTCTTTGAGTTCGTGTTATTTAATCACGACCTCTAAACCCTCAAACATAGATCATATATGTACGATATTTAAGGAGCGTCCGCATTGGCAACGCGCAGTATTTAAGGCATCTAATCGCTGGAATGTGCCTGTGCCGATGATAATGTCTATCATTTATCAAGAAAGTTCGTTTAGGCGCTACGCACAGCCTACTCAATATTTATTGCTTGGTAGTATTCCTATGCTTGGCTCGTCTGGCGCGCTAGGCTTTTCTCAGGCGATTGGTATAACGTGGAAGGAATATGTTTCTGAAACTTCAAATGACTTTGCAATGCGTACATCTTTTGATGATTCAGTAGATTTCATTGGGTGGTACGTTGATAAATCTGCTAGGCTAATAGATATTGCACGTACTGATGCGTTTGGTCATTACCTTGCTTACCACGAAGGACGTACAGGCTATAAGCGTAAAACTTATAATTCAAAGTCTAAGAAATGGCTGTTAGGCGCAGCTAAAAAAGTGCGCAACAGAACTGCAAACTATAAAAAACAATTATTGGATTGTTATTAACTTTCTATTAACCTTATTAGACTAGAATCATAAATATATGATCTTAGATAATAAATTGTTACATAAGTTATCATCATCGCTTCAAATTTTAACATCTATCTTTGGTTTTAAAGATTACCCTAACTTTAAACATTTATTAGATTTTTCTAGAGAGCCTATTAATAATACAAGATCATTAGTAGCATTTATGAGGGTTTTATCCAGTGAGCTTGATGATAAAATAGATACACAGCCACCTGAGGTAATATCTAATTTAGGTACGGCTAAATTAGGGTGTTATGAAGAGTGTGAGTTTCTAGAGTCTTTATTAGATGAAGACTCTAGAGTTAAATTGTACGGATTATCAAAAAACGATATATTATCTAAAGAGGCTATAAGAGGATTCTCAAATTTATTGTCTGCTCTTGTTGTAGAGCAATCCGACTTGCAATTAATTGAATCTCCTACCCCTTCGGATAGAAAGGCTTTAATTTCAATCCATCATGATATATCTATTGCCTGCCTAGCTTTCACCCTGCAAATAGTTAATCCAGTTAAAATAACCGAAGAGACAAAGCTTGACATGGGTTTTATTAAAGAAAACTACAGAAACGTAGCTCTTCTTGGTAAGAATATGCAGGTTATCGATGATTTACATGATTTTATAATTGATCTGTATGAAGAGTCTACTACAGGAGTTACAAAGCAAAACTCTGCCTTAGTAAATGCATACCTAAAATGCGGAGAGGATGAGGATCAAATGTCTCAATTAAAAGAAAAAATTAATGCTACCGCAGAAACCTTTAAAAGAGAAGGTCATATAGATTTCAATAAGCTGCCAAGTAAATTACAGGATGCCTATAATAGTACATTGGGTAATTTAAGAGAAGATATCAATAAGATGCCAGTAGCATATAGACTTATTATCTCACCTATTTTAAAGGATCTTGAGAGAGGCCTTTTAGCAAACAATAAGAACTCATCATTTATTAATGGAGTAGCGGTTTCGGTTGCAAACTCTATAACTTAAGCTGATTCAGCAGGAGGGTTAGCAGTAATACCTTTTTGTTTTAGGAACGCTGGCCACTCGCCATTTTCGTACATTTCGTACATTATGTCACCACCGCCAATGAACTCACCTTTAATGTAAAGCTGAGGAATAGTAGGCCAGTCAGAAAACTCTTTAACACCTGCCCAAATTTCTTGGTCGTCGAATACATTTACAGATTCAAAATCTACACCAACATTTTGTAAAATACCTGAAGCACGTGCAGAGAATCCGCATGAAGGCATATGTTTTGAGCCTTTCATGAATAAAACTACATCGTTTGAATCTATTAATCCTTTAATCTTTTCTCTTATTTCTCTTTCCATAATATAATAATAAGGTTGGGGTTTGAGTTGGAGTTTGAGATAAGTTTATTCTGAAATAAAAATACCCAAACACTAACTCAAACACTAACGAGCTTAATCTTTATTTCTAAAACTATCTAATGAAATTACATTATTCTTATAACCACCTTCAGGAACTTCTTCGCCCTCAGGGTTTGCTGTATTGCCATCTAGCATATGCTCTAATTCTTCTATAGCTTGCTCAAGCGCTTCAACATCTGCATCCGTTTGTGCATCTGAAGTTAGATTATCAATATTACTAAACTGAATACCAAACTTCATTGAAGGGTCTACAAATGAAGTAAGTGAATTAAATGGCACAGTTAAATGGTGCTTTACTCCGTTAAATGAAAGTGCTATAGAAAATTTCTGCTCATCAACGCGCAAGTCCCAATATTGATGTTGCATAACGATGGTCATCTCATGCGGGTATTTTTCCATTAAAACTTCGCCGATATCCACCCCTGCATGGCGAGTGTTAAATGTAATGAAAAAATGATGCGCACCTTGTAGCCCATCTTTCTCAATTTGCTTTAGTGTCTTCTTGACTACGCCTTGCATTGCTTCATCTATAAGCGCACTGTAATTGATATATTCTGTCATCTGTTACTAATTTAGTATGCCATGATTATGATTACAAGGGGAAATGGCGTTTAATTTGTTAACTTTATATTAACACCAAGCTTATATTATATAGCTAATGGCTAATATTAAAAATAACTATCCCAGCTTTTATAACTTGGTTGAAGCTATTTTATTTAGTTCTTATCAAGAAGGCGATGAAGAACTTCAAGGATCTGGTGAGGTTGTACAGTTTATTGAAAACTACTGGAGTCTTAATCATGTATATTATCATGAGCCGTTAAAGAATATTAGAGAATCATGGGAAAAACCATTTAATAGTGATTCTATACCTATTGAAATAAATGTTGAAAGCTGGCTAAAACTAGTTGCATTCCCAACTTTGTTTTTAAATGGTGAATTAAGTGAATTTGATGATCCTGATAATGATATTAACATCTCGATAGCACTGCTAGAAGCTAGCAGTTTTTTTTAAAAAAAGTTTTTGAAACTGGGGCTACAAATGAGGCCATTTCTGAGATATTACAATCTAACTTCTCAGAGTTAGTAGAAAATATCCCTGATAGAGCGCTTACTATAGCTTATGATAGAGAGGATAGACGAAGCGTTTCTAGGCGAATCAAATTTGGACTATCCCATGGAAACTCAGATGACTCAATTGTAGATGGGCATAATACCGTAGAGAAAATGGACTATGAGCGACATACAGAAATCACTGAGTTTATATATGAACGATACCCTAATGTTTCTAAGGATATAGATGCTATAGTTGAAAGCCTTCTTGATTATCCGGGGTATATTGGGAAAGACTTCTCAAGTCATGGACCTGAAGAATTATTAGAGGAAGCCTTAATGCTACATTTTGCAACAGATGGCGATCAAACTAAGCTACCTTTTTTATTTAATCATTCACAGATAACACATACTAAACCAAAATTAGAAAGTTTAGATCTTGCTTTATATGACTTATTTGAAAACTTTATGGCGATTACAAAGACCGATGTAATTGCAATTATTTCTCAAATAAGCCTATTAGGAATTGAACAAGACTTTGGTGATATACCAAGTATTCCTATAGATATTGATTCTATTGATTTTTCAAAAGAAAGTGAACCTAAGCCAGTTGTTCAAGATATAACAAAATACGATGCTATCGCTGAATATCTTGGTAAACAGCAAGGCGGGTAATAAGCTACTGTAATCTTTGGAATATACCTTGAGGTTTTTCGATTTTTTTATCAGGCGTAATAGAATACTCGCCGTGTAAGAAATCTTTCATTTTATTAGCACCTTCAGGAACAAAAGGCTCAAGCATTGCAAACGCTTTTACCGCATAGTTAGCGATAATATAAAGGTAAGCCATCGCATCTTCAGGGTTTTCTTTCATTACCACCCAAGGGGCAATGCTATCAAACTTTTCATTAAGGAAAGATGTATATTTAGTGATGCTTTCAAGCGAGCTTGAGAAGGCATAATTATTCATATTCTCAGTATAAGATTCAACGGCCTGTTTATGCTGAGCATCAAGTTCCGCTTGTAACTCGTTAAATATATCACCCGTTGCAGGTGTAATATTGTCCTGCTGTTTAAATATCATAGAGATTGAGCGTTGTGCAAGGTTACCGATATTATTAGCAAGTTCAGTGTTAACGCGCTGGGCAAGGTTATCTGCCGAAAAGTTACCATCATTACCAAATGGCACTTCGCGAAGTAGGAAATAGCGGGTATAGTCTATGCCGTATTTTTCAATTAGCTCATCTGGGGAAATTACATTACCAATAGATTTACTCATCTTCTCGCCCTCAATCATCCACCAGCCATGGGCAATTATTTTCTCAGGCACTTTAATATTAGCCCCCATAAGGAAAGCTGGCCAATATACCGCGTGGAAGCGGATAATATCTTTACCTACTACATGATGAACTTCGCCTTTATTCCAGTGGTCGGAATCTTGGTCGGCGGTAAGGTAGTTACATAAAGCGTCTATCCATACATACATAACATGGTCGGGGTCGTTAGGTACTGGCACTCCCCAGTCAAAAGTTGTGCGGGAAATAGACAAATCTTTTAAGCCACCTTCAACGAATGAAATAACTTCATTAAAACGTGCTTGAGGTTGAATAAAATCTGGATTCTCTTTGAAGAATTTAAGTAGAGGCTCTTGGAACTCTGACAATTTAAAGAAATAGCTTTCTTCCTTCACCCATTCAACTTCTGCACCCGTTGGGGCTTTGCCATCTATAAGTTCAGATTCTTGATAATAAGCTTCATCACGAACGGAATACCACCCCTCGTAAGCGCCTTTATATATGTAGCCGTAGCTCTCTAACTTTTTCCAAAACTCTTGCGCATATTCCTTATGACGCGGTTCGGTGGTTCTAATAAAATCGTCATTAGTGATATTTAATTTATTCTCGCCAGTATTTACAAGGTCACGGAAGTTTTGTGAGAATTTATCGCACTGAGCTTGCGGAGTAACACCAGCCGCTGTTGCAGATTTATCTACCTTTTGCCCGTGTTCATCCGTTCCTGTTAAGAACTTAACATCAAAACCTTGCGCACGTTTAAAGCGTGCCATAACATCTGCGGCGATGGTGGTATACGCATGCCCTATATGAGGCTTATCATTAACGTAGTAAATTGGTGTAGTGATGTAAAAATGTTCCATTTTCAAGGGTAAAAGGGTAAAAGAAATGATAGGGTTAGCTGTTTAATTTAGCTATCATAGAGTTTAGCATTTTTTCTACTTCTAAAGCTAATTCTGTAATTTTTGTTATTTGTTGTTCTTTTATAATTTCAATTTCTAAACATATATCTAATTGAGTATTAAGTTCAAATAAAGAGCCACGAGCTATAACTAAAAATTTTAAGAAATCCTTTTTACCACTTCTTCCTTTTCCTTCAGCTATATTTGAGGGGATAAAGTTTCATTTTTAGGGAAGGACTTAGTTAACCTATAAATCTCGCCTGCTAGCTTTATGGATTTCTGCCAGACTATAAGGTCTTTATAATAAATATTCACTTTTACCCTTTTCTACCTTTTGGGCTTTTACCCTATTAAATTTGTTATACGAATTTAATATCCAGAATTTCGTATTCATGGGCGCCGTTGGGAGTGTTAATTGTAACATCATCCTCAACCTCTTTACCAATAAGGCCACGTGCGATAGGGGTAGTTAAAGCAATTTTGCCATTTTCAAGGTCAGATTCTGCTTCGCCAACAATTTGGTAAATCACTTCTTTGTTAGTATCTATATTAAGCAACGTTACTGTTGTGCCAAACACTACACGATCCGTGTTAGACATAGCAGATACATCAATAATTTCTGCATGGGCAATTACGCCTTCAATCTCAGCTATGCGACCTTCAATGAAACCTTGCTTCTCACGCGCTGAATGATATTCCGCATTCTCCTTTAAATCGCCATGTTCACGGGCATCCGCAATTTGTTCAATAATAGCGGGGCGGTCAACTTTCTTTAATTGGTCAAGTTCAACTTCTAAAGCCTCAAAACCGGTTTTTGTTATTGGTAATTTTTCCATAATAATTTTTCTTATTTTAGCGCCTTCCGACTATATAGGCTGATTGTAATATTAGTCAATTGTCATCCCCGCGAAGGCTGGGATCTTATAAAACAGACCTATCAAAAGATTTCCGCCTTCGCGGGAATGACAAGAGGTAGGCTTTATATAAAAAATGGAAAAGGAAAATAGCAATACATACTTAGATGAAACCTTTGAGAAATTCTTAAATGATTCGAACCCTAAAAGCTTCAAAATGATGCTTAAAAATACCTCTGATTTACTAATTTTATTACTAAAAGAGCTAAAATTAAGCGTAAAAAATACAAAAAATGGCGAGTTTTTTGAAGAAAATAGCCATATTTTTGACATTTTTTACAAGTTTTCACCGTCATTATTTAAGCTTTTATCTATTCAAATGCGCTTATGTGAAACGAATTTTAAAAATATAAAAAGCGAGCAACTTACTGATATAGATGATATTTTTAATGAATCTGACGCAGATGATATAATTAGCTTCTTAGTTAATCGATACAACGAAAAAGGGGATAAATAATTTTTTCTGAGATTTTTGGGATCTCATGAAAATTCTATATTTGAGAAAATGGACTTTAATTTACTTTTAAAAGGCTTGGTAAAAAAGGATTTTCCTACGTTTATGAGGAAGTGCTTTTCTACCGTTAACCCAGGGATTAGGTATCAGCATAATTGGCATTTAGATTTAATTGCCGAATATTTAGATGCCATAGATAAGGGGCAGATTAAGCGCCTGATAATTAATATTCCACCACGTTATTTGAAATCATTCACTTGCAATGTGACCTACCCTGCTTGGGTGCTAGCGAATAATCCTACAAAGCGAGTTATATCTGTTTCGTATAGCCAAGCTCTTAGCTTAAAACATTCTATTGATTCGCGCGCGCTAGTTGAAAGTAAATGGTTTAAGCAATGTTTTAAAGATTGTGCGCTGTTGGCGGATCAGAATGAAAAACATAAGTTTATGACCGAACAGCGCGGCTTCCGCTTTGCGACATCTGTTGGTGGCACGCTTACCGGCGAAGGTGGAGATTTAATTATTATAGATGACCCGCAGAACCCGATTAACATCCATAATCATGCGTATCGTGAGCATAGTATGGAATGGTTTTCCACTGTGCTTTCCAGCCGTTTAGATGATAAGAAAAACGGCGCAATGTTACTTGTTATGCAACGTTTGCATGAGGAGGATTTAACAGGAAAACTACTTAAACGCGGTGGCTGGGAGCATTTATCTATCTCCGCTCTGAATGAAAATGAAATTACTTATTATAGTTTTAAACAAATAAAAGCAAAAGAGTCGAATAAAGAATCTGTTATAGCTATAACAGATTTTATTGATAATAATCTATTTAATTCAATAAGATCTGAATATTTAAGAAAGCCTAATTCTCCTTTACATTTTACACGTGAAGGATTTGATGAGTTGGATCAAATAAAGGCCGATTTGGGTGATCATGCATTTGCCGCGCAATATTTACAAAATCCTGCCCCCGCTAAAGATGGTATGGTTAGGCGCGATTGGCTATGTTATATATCTGAACCCTCTGAAGCGCCTGAGCAGATAATTTATTCATGGGATACGGCAATTAAAACTGCATCGCATAATGATTATACAGTTTGCACGCGCTGGAAGACTTATAAGAATTTCTATTTCTTGGATAATTTATATCGCGGTAAATTGGAATACCCTGAACTGCTTAATTTAATTGATGAATTTAGTGCAGATGCTGATGTGGTATTGCTAGAGGATAAAGCCTCTGGGCAGTCTTTAATTCAAGACTTACGGAAGAATAGTAATCATCCTGTAATTGCCATTACCCCACATAAAGATAAATTAACGCGCTTTGCGGCAACAACTCCGCTATTTGAGGCGAGTAAAGTAAAGATTAATCAGGATAGAGATTGGCGCATAGATTTAGAGCGTGAATTGCTAACATTTCCGAACTCAAAACACGATGACCAAGTAGATTCAATTAGCCAGTTTTTAAACTATATGAAAAATAGAAAGATAGAAATTTCTAAGCCCAACTTACGGAGGTTTTAAATTCCCTTATCTATTGCATCTACATGCAGAGAATAATCTTCAATTATATATTCAATATCTCCACCTTGTTGGATAATTAGCTTTTCTTTTATCCCAACATTAAACAGGATATTACCTTTTACTGGCAACAACTCTTTTATGATCAAAGCCCCTATAACACTATTGTCACTTTCTAAATATCGCCCCATATATTCTGGAGTCATACAAAAAGCTTCAAGCTCCTCTACTTCTTGTATTTCTGATAGAATTCTATCCGTTGCAATTTCTGCACCATCTAAATCTGCAATGGAATAAAGCTCTTTATTTTGACATGTATTAGCAACCGCTTCTTTTAAAATATTACTATACTGCTCCAATGTCCCCATGAATACACCACCTTCTAAAAAACAACCTTCTGCCCTATGTTTATCAATATCTTTATCACCAATAATTAACTGATTAAAGGTTGGATCTACTATCATTAAATCAAGATTCCCTGTTTTATTATCTTTTACTACTGTTGCAATATATACATGACCATCTGCATTAACTCTAGCACATGAAATATTCATTCTGGCAAAATGATTAGCATACATAATTGAGTAAGGGCCACATGCTAAATATAAATCTTTCCCACAACCTTTATCTTGTGTAAAACTTTTCACCCTAAATTTTGAATAATCACCAAGGCGACGCTCTTCCCTTTCCTGCTTGATAAGCGCTATGTAGAGTATCAAATTCAATTTGAGAATTTGCTGTTAACATTTCTTTTATAGCTAGCTTTGTATCTTCACTTCGAAATTCACCTCTAACATCAACGACCTTGTGTATGCCTGCTATTCTATTTAAGGCTATTTCATCTTTTTCTGTTAATGCTGACTCAAAAAAGGAATTGCTTAAAACTGGCTCTTCATATAAATCTATATGCTCAGCTACCAATGTTGTATCTAGTTTTCCTTTTTCTGAAGACCTTCCCGTACTGGAAGAAAAGTCTTCATATATAGCTCTGTTTCTTGGATCTTTGGAGTTTAACAATGCTTCGATTAATAAATCTGCATATTGATCATAAGAGCCTAAATACAAACCATTCTTATTATATGAATCTCCAGCATTTTTAGAATCTTCTGCGTTAAGAACAATTTGACCAAAGGTTGGGTCTAAAACTACAATTCCTGAATCTAATGTTGGTATAAGGATAAACTGATGACCTTCGCTTCTAACAATTATGTTATCTATTCCTTTATCATCTAAGAATTTTGAATATGAGTTAGTATATCTTTCACATGCTTTAGAAAGTGGTGTTCTATCTTCTGAAAGCTTATCTAATTTTCTAACCCATAGCTCCACCTCTTCACCATTAATTTCCATCTTGTGAGGTAATGATTCTCCAGGAAATATAAATACCATAGAGATGATATCAGATTTTTTAGGTAAAAGTCTCACAATACTATTAACTCATAAAAAAGTTTATTTTCTCTTAACAAAAATAACTTTATACCTTCCGATATGAATATTTTTGAGGAAATTAAAGGTTTAGTTGTTCAAATAGTAAAATCTGAGTTTGGTGAGGTTGATGAGAATATTTTAAGCCGTATCGCGGTGGAACCTCCTAAAAACCCTGAGCACGGAGATTTATCTACCAACGCGGCGATGCTTTTAGCTAAGCCATTAAAGAGCAATCCACGTGAGGTTGCACAAAAAATAGTAGGAAGTAATAAATGGGAAGTTGAAAGCCTAGATATTGCTGGTGCAGGGTTTATAAATATTAAGCTTAATAAGGCTGATCATTTAAATGTTTTAAAGAGCTGTTTAGAAAATAAGCGTAAGTTTGGTAATAATAACCAAGGCGGTAATTTAAAAACTAATATCGAGTTTGTATCTGCCAACCCAACGGGCCCTATGCATATTGGACATGCGCGTGGAGCGGTTGTAGGTGATGCGCTTGCGAATATTCTAAAGAAGTCTGGGTATGATGTTACTAAAGAATATTATATCAATGATGCTGGTTCACAAATTGAGACTTTGCTTGAATCTGCTAAGTGTAGAATGGAAGGTAAAGATATACCTGAAGGCTTGTACCCCGGGGAGTACTTAATACCTGTTGGTGAGAAATTAAAGGAACTTCCAGAAGGTGAATGGCGCGGCTATGTTGTTAAGGCAATGCTTGATAATATTAAGCAGGACTTAAAAGGTTTGGGAGTTGAACATGATATTTTCACATCCGAAAAGGAAATTGTAGATTCAGGTGCGATTGGTAAAGCGATTGATAAATTACGAGATTCTGGGCTTATTTATGAAGGTGTGCTTGAGCCCCCAAAAGGTAAAGTAATTGAAGATTACGAAGCTTTGCCGCAAACTTTATTTAAATCTGCGCAATTTGGTGACGATGTAGATAGAGCGGTAATTAAGAATGATGGTGGAACAACTTATTTTGCATCCGACATTGCGTACCATGAAGATAAATATAATCGCGGATTTAACTATCAGATTGTTTCGTTAGGTGCTGACCATGGTGGTTATATTAAACGCTTAAAGGCGGCAACTAAAGCGATATCTGATGGCGATGCGGAACTAGAAGTCGTTATACATCAGCTGGTTAACTTCATGGAAGATGGTGTTGCCATTAAAATGAGTAAACGCGCTGGTAAGTTTAAAACTGTAAAAGATGTTTTAGATGATGTTGGTAAAGATATTTTACGCTTTGTTATGCTTACTAAAAAGTCTGACTCTACTTTGGATTTTGATCTTGTTAAGGTCAAAGAGCAATCTAAGGATAACCCAGTATTTTATGTGCAATATGCGCATGCTAGATGCAACTCTATACTTAACAAAGCTTTAAATGACAGCGGTTTAAAGCCAGAAATTAGTGCAGTAGATAAATTAAAGTCTGAGCATGATTTTAATCTGATTAAGAAAATATCTGAGTTCCCAAGAATTGTGGCGCAAAGTGCGGAGCATTTAGAACCGCACAGGATCGCGTACTATCTATATGAGCTTGCTGGCGAGTTCCATAGCCTATATAATATGGGTAAACAAGATGGTGAGCTTCAATTTATCATTGAAAGCAATGTAGAACTTGCTAAAGCTAGATTATGCTTGGTTGAGGCCGCTAAATGTGTTATAGATGAGGGCTTAAGATTACTAGGTGTAACCGCCATGGAGGCAATGTAATGAGCTATAACGAGACTTATCAAACTATTGACGCAAGGGATTCTAATTTTAAACGCAAAAAAGCCATAGCTGCTATAGCCATTATAGGCTCAATACTGCTTTTGGTAATATTAGGTGGACTAGCCTTTAACTCATCGCAAACTGGAAGTGCAGATATTCCACTGATAACTGCCGAAAGTGAACCTTATAAAACTTTTGTATCGGAACGCGTTGTGCAAACACCCAAAGTTTATGAAGTGCTTACTGATGAATCAGCCCAACCTGCAGCGCGTACAATTGTAAAAGAAGAGTATGAAAGTGAATCCTCAAGACTGGCGCAGATACGAGCGAATTTAGAGAGTAAATATGATGGCAATACTGAATCAACAGTGCAACAAGCTGTAACTTCAAGAGTTATAGGAACTCCAAGAAGTAATGCTGAGCCTACAAAGGTAAATAGCGATAATGGCGCTGAGTCTAACTTATTTAGTTACGTAACTCCTAAAGCTAAGCCTGAAGCTCCTAAGCAACAAGTTGCAAAGGTAAGGCCTAAAGAATCTAATTCAAGTGATGTATTTGCTGTAGTTAAACCTGAGAAACCAGTTAAAGAAATATCTAAAGTAATCGAGACTGCAACTGAGCCAAGTGGTATTGCTAAGCAATTTGCTTCAACTAATTTCAGATTTACCAAGCCTAATGCACCTAGAGTTAAGCAAGCTTTAGCTTCTAATAATTCTGATAATTCTAGAATATCTATCTACGAGCCTGCTAGAGAAGCCTCTATTAAAACTCCAAGTAATGATGGCTTTGTAAAAAAGAGTTCTACTCCATTTGATCCATTTGCTAAATTTGGCTCTGCTACTGTAAGTGGCAGTGTTAGGGATGCAGGTGGTTCAGTTCAATTAGCTAGTAATAATTATAGTAATGATGAAGTTACCTCTGACGCTTCACAAATTGTTTATAACAATAACTCGGTAAATAGCACTTCTTCTGATAAAGATTATTTTATTCAGCTAGGCTCCTTCCGCTCTACAGATAATTTACGTACTACTTGGAATATTTTAAAACGCAGATTCCCTAGTCAATTAAGGCGCCTAAACTATAACGTACAAACAGCCAACTTTGGTGAGCGTGGTACTTTCTATCGTTTGCAAGCTGGTAGCCTACCTAATCAAATAGCCGGCAAAGAAGTGTGTGCTATTTTAATGGCTAACGGTCAAGACTGTATCGTTGTTTGGAACTAAAGCATGAATCTACTTAACCAGATATGGCTAGAAGCTTATGTTAAATCTGGTTGGATTAGGAGTTTTTATTTTTCTACCCTTATAATATTTGCGTTAACTTATTTATTAAAAATTGATACAGTTAATGGCCTGTACTTCTGCCTAATAGTTATTAGCACTCTTAATTTCACCCAGATATTTCAAGATGATAAAGAAAATGGAGTGTTAGAACACAATATTATTAATTTAGGTACTTCCAGTACAGTTTTAGTTAAATTAACATCCTTTTTAGTAAGTAACTTTTTGCCAATTATTTTTATTAAACTAATTATTGATTTTGATAACTCTATTAGTTTTATTTTAATTTCTGCAATTATTGCAATGATTACTACACTTACGGCGGGGCTTTTAATTAAGCTTAATACAAGCTCTAACTTACCTTTAATGATTACATTCCCTGTAATTTTAAGCCTTATAGTATTTGCCATTAAAGGCTTGAGTGTAGCAATACTTGGA
Organism: Rickettsiales bacterium; assembly: GCA_020630095.1. Taxonomy (GTDB): domain Bacteria; phylum Pseudomonadota; class Alphaproteobacteria; order Rickettsiales; family UBA8987; genus JAHDCD01. The sequence goes on from JAHDCD010000004.1 coordinate 49,970, forward strand.
TATCTATTAATTATTTTGCCAATTTCTGTTTTCGTTACATCTTTTTCATTGCGTAATAATTTGTGAAAGGTTATAAATCTCCCATCTTTTTTATCTGATTTAAGTGTGATCTCGTAGCTCAGTCGGTAGAGCAACTGACTTTTAATCAGTGGGTCGGGAGTTCGAGCCTCCCCGAGATCACCAATCATTTCAATGACTTATCACGACCCACTGCTCTAATTAACTTCCCAAAATCAACTCTAATAGGCACCGAATAGGCACGGTAAGTAAAAACTATGAGTATCATGGCACTAAAAGTAGCAACTCATGGTTTATTTTTTTCTATCTATATTTTAATGAATCTAACTAGTTTATCTTGTTTTTAAACTGGGTAATTATAACCTAATCAGCTATGATAGACACTTACGAAAAAGCCTCTGCTCAAATGCTAGCTGCACTATGTGTCCGTAATACATTTCTTGAAGATTTGCATTCTGGAACCGTTCCAACTTCAAAAACTGGAGATTATTCAGACATTACTGTTAAAACTCCTTATGGTGAAATACCATGGAATGAAGTTTCACGTTTAAATGACGATGAAATGAAAATACTAATGAAAGAAGTTGTTAGTAAGCTTTACACCTTTTTTCAAAATCAAAATGATGATGATTTTATGGACGGCTTTGTAAATACAGCAATGAGATATATTGAGCATTGGGATGAGCCCAAAATTGATAGTAGATTATTGTCTTTTAAGAATTAAAGACATTTTCGGTCGTTTTATTTGCAAACTTGCAAATTCATTCTTGATTAATTTATATCAAGATGTCAGAATTTAAATTGGTGTAAATTACTATGAATCAAGCGCAAGTTGAAAAGAAGCTAAGTGAGTTAGTTAGGAATATAAATAAAGAAGATTTTATATATGATTTTCTTATGTGCTACGGCATACCCAAAGCTACCATTACCTTAATGAAGAAAGGTAGTAGAGATTTATCAAAGGTTGAGCATCAAAAAATACTAAAGAAGAAAATATTCTTTCATGAAGAACTTAATGGCGGCAGTTTATACGAGGCTATTGATAAGTTAAAAAATGATAGTTCAACATTCAAGCATGACCCTAATTTTATAATAGTAACCGATTATAAAAACATTGTCGCAATTGATGTTAAAGCAAATGATACTTTAGACTCCGAAATAGAAAATCTTCATAAGAAGTATGATTTCTTTTTACCTTTAGCAGGTATGAAGAAATATAATGTTGCTGATGAAAATGAAGCTGATGTTAAAGCTGCAGAAAGAATGGCAAAGCTTTACGATCAGTTGCAGAGCGATAATGAGTTTGAAACAGAACAAGAAATTCATCACTTAAACATCTTCTTATCTCGCCTATTATTCTGCTTTTTCGCTGAAGATACTGATATGTTTGAAGGTGGAGATAACATCTTCACAAATTCAATTAAAAGCCATACCCAAGAAGATGGCTCAGATTTAAATGTATATTTAGATAGGTTATTTGAAGCACTTAACACTACATCAAGAGATGATTACCCAGACCATTTTTCTAATTTTGATTATGTAAATGGTGGCTTATTTGCTGAAAATATTAAAGCCCCTCAATTCACAAGAAAATCAAAAAGATTAATTGAAGATTTAGGCGAGCTTGATTGGTCTGAAATTAATCCTGATATTTTCGGTTCAATGATTCAGGCCGTTATCACCCCTGAACATAGGGGTGGTTTGGGCATGCACTACACATCTGTGCCTAATATCATGAAGGTTATTGAGCCTTTATTCCTTGATGAGCTAAAGGAAGAATTTAAAAAGAATCATAACAATGAAAAGAAACTAAATAAGCTACTTTTACGGTTAGAGAAAATTAAAATTTTCGACCCTGCCTGTGGTTCAGGTAATTTCTTAATTATTGCCTATAAAGAACTTAGAGAGCTTGAGATTAATATATTCGTTAGAATTAACGAGCTTTCGCAATCAAGGCAGCTTCCGCTATCTCGAATTAAATTATCTCAATTTTACGGTATAGAGCTTGATGATTTTGCCCATGAAATAGCCATTTTATCACTATGGCTTTCTGAGCATCAGATGAATAAATTATTTAAAGAAAAGTTTGGCGATGCTCCAAACCTTCTGCCTTTAAAGCCAAGCGGCAATATTGTTCATGGCAATGCAACCAGAATTGATTGGGAAGAAGTTTGCCCTAAAGAAAAAGATGATGAAATCTATATTTTGGGCAACCCTCCTTATTTAGGCTCAAGTATGCAAGACGCTACCCAAAAAGAGGATATGGCAATTGTTTTTGATGGGTTTAAAAATTATAAAAACTTAGATTACATAGCCTGCTGGTTTTATAAAGGTGCTGAATACATATCGGGCATCAATTCAAAATATGCTTTTGTATCAACTAATTCCATATGTCAGGGGGAGCAAGTTGGACTCTTATGGCCTACAATTTTTGATAAAAATATTGAAATTAACTTTGCTTATACTTCATTTAAGTGGAGTAATAGTGCTAAAAGTAAGGCTAAAGTTATCTGCGTTATAGTTGGTCTAGCCAATAAGCAAGAGTTAAGTAAAAAAATATTTAATGAGATATCTATCTCTGAAGTTAAATCAATAACTCCATACTTAACTTCAGGTAGATATGTTAAGCTAGAGAGAAGGTCAAAGAATATAAGCCCTTCATTACAGTCAATGGTTTGGGGGAATAAGGCTACAGATGGAGGGAACTTTATATTAACCATTGATGAGGTTAATTCTTTAAAAAATGATTTTCCTGATAGTGTAAAATTTATAAAAAAATATATAGGTTCTGTAGAGTTTATAAGGGGAGTTGCGAGATGGTGCTTGTGGATAAGGGATAAAGATTTAGATAAAGCAAAAGAGATTCCTTTTATATTTGATAGAATTGAACGGGTCAAAAATGAAAGACTTTTGAGCAAAGCTGCGTCTACTAGGGCGTCAGCTAATAAGGCTCATAAGTTTATTCAAATACAGGGGGAACCTGATAAAGCCTTAATTATACCTAGCGTTTCTTCAATCAATAGAGATTACATTCCGATAGGTTTCGTTGAATCTGATACTGTTGTTAATGCTCAATGTTATGTTGTTTATAGACCAGAATTTTATCTTTTTGGAGTTCTATCTTCTAAAATGCATATTACTTGGGTTAGAGCCGTAGCAGGTAAGTTGAAAAATGATTTTCGCTATTCTTCGGCTCTTTGTTACTCATCATTCCCAGTTCCCGAACTAACTGATGCTCAAAAGAAGATAATAGAAGACTGTGCGTTAAATGTTTTAGATGAGCGAGATAGGCACCCAACAAAAACAATGGCAGAGCTTTACGACCCTGATAAAATGCCTGATGGCCTCCGCCAAGCCCACAAAATGTTAGATGAAGCGGTTGAAAAATGCTATCGCAAAAAACCATTTGAATCAGACGAAGAACGCCTTGAACACCTGTTTAACCTATACGAAAAAATGACATCGGAGGAAGTGTAAATGAAGTGGAAGGACTTACATACCTTAGGTTATGATCAATCAGGAAATATTAATATACCAGCCTTGCAGGATTCTTTACCTGATACGCCACTAGAAGTTCATGAAGATTTACTTTCTGGCTTTGGTAAAAACGATGATTTCCTTGAGTTATACGGTGATATTGACTTATCAAAAATTAAGTGGGAGAAGCATAAATTGAGAGCAAAAGAGCTTGTTGAATGTAGCTACTATAATAAATACTCCGACTGGCTTGAAGGTATGTCAGAGAGAATGGATAATTATAGCACTTTAGGATGGGATTGTTTACATCACACCGAAAAAGTTATGAATTATTGGAAAAACAATTCAACTTGGTATAGAAGACCCATCTTCTTTGATTTTGATCCTAGCAGTATATCTCAAGAAAAATGCCTTAGACTTTTAGAGGGGCATACTCGAATAGGTATTTTAAAGGGTGCATTAAAAAACAATATCTTAGACAAAAATAGTGAGCATGAAATATGGCTAGGTAAACTACTGGGAGGACATAATTAATGACTAAATGGGAAGATAAACTGGGTAATTCAGGACTAATTGCAGAATTTGAAGAAATGGAGGGTTTGATACCTCAAGTTGAAGACATACTTGATGAAGATGACTTCACTGAGTTCCGAAGGTTTAAAAAGGTTTTTAAATATTGCAAAGAAATTATAGAACAAATAGACCCCGAATTGATTCCTTCACAGTTTTATAGCTTATTTAATAAAAATAACGCTATTAACAACAGCTTAAGGCAATTTATATCTACAAAAAATTCATCAAATATAACAGCTGCTTCAAATGGCATTGATGTCTATTTAAATAATATTAATAATCTTGCTCCACTATTAAAGAGAACAGCAAATTTAAAGCCCTTAAAAGGTTTGGAAGAACTGACTGATAAAGCTATTGAAAAACTCAAAGAAGAGGAAAAAAGTCTTAAAGAAAAGTTATCAAAGTTAGACTTGGAAATTAAAAATCGAAAAAAGCAAATCGAAACACTTGATCAATCTTTAGAGAGTAAAAAATCACAGATCGACAACTTTGTTAATGATTGGCAAGAAAAATTTGCTTCTTCACAAGAATCAAGATCAACTTCATTTAACGATGAGTTAAAAGATAAGGGTAAAAAATATGATGAATGGTATTCAAAAACTAGGGAAGAAGTTCAAAAGGAAATAGATAGTTTCTATAAAAGTAATTCTGAAAAATCAAAAGTTGAATACGATTCATTTAATGACAAAATTACAAAATTCATAGAAAGTGCTAATGGGAAGCATAATGAAATCATTAACTTATACCAATTGGTTGCAAAGGATAGTGTCGCTGGTGGGCATGAATCTAATGCAGAAAAAGAAAAGAAGTCTGCTAATATTTGGAGATGGGGTGTAATTGGTTCGGTAGTTGTGATTGTAGTGTGGAATATGTTTTCGCATTTAGTTGGCTTTAGTATAACTAATGAGAAAAATGAATTAGATATCTATTCTCTTGTTAAATCCTTAACAATTAATTTAGTAACATTTTTTGTAATTGGATATTCGTCAAAGCAATCGGCCATGCACAGAAAGAAAGAGCATGAGGCTAGAAAGTTTGCTCTTGAAACTCAGGCATTTGATCCATTTATCTCATCATTAGAGAAAACTGAACGAGATGAGCTTAAAGTTAAAATTACCGAACACCTTTTTAAGGCTAATGATTCTGATAAAAATTTAGATATATCTAAAAATGATTTCGATATATCTGATAAAACTCTGACTAAAATTGTGGAATTAATAAAAGCATTTAAAGATAAATAATAATATGCCAAATATAATAGATTTAAAATATGAGCAAACTGGTGCTAGTACGAAACATAATAAAATGGGTATGCGAGATATGCAGGCTCAGGCTTATGAAAAACGTGCAGCACAATATCTGCTAATCAAAGCTCCACCTGCATCAGGTAAGTCTAGGGCTTTAATGTTTTTGGGGTTGGATAAGCTTCATAATCAAGGCTTAAAGAAGGTGATAGTTGCTGTGCCTGAGAGGTCTATTGGCTCTTCATTTGCACCTACTGATTTATCTAGTTTTGGCTTCTTTACTGATTGGAACCCAAGCCCTGAATATAATTTATGTACTGCAGGAGATTCAACGAGCAAAGTTAAAAAATTCGTTCGTTTCCTTAATTCTGACGAGCAAATTCTTATATGCACACATGCAACGCTAAGATTTGCTTATGAGCAGCTTGAAGAGGAGCAGTTTAATGATTGCGTACTTGCAATTGATGAGTTCCATCATGTTTCATCTGATAATGAGTCTAGTCGCTTAGGTAATTTATTAGGTAATATTATGGCTAAATCTAATGCTCATGTTGTGGCAATGACAGGCTCATATTTTAGAGGCGATGGCGTTGCTGTTTTATCTCCTGATGATGAGGCTAATTTTGATAAGGTAACTTATAATTATTACGAACAGTTAAACGGCTATAGCTATCTTAAAACGCTTGGTATTGGCTATCATTTTTATCAAGGGAAATATACATCTGCAATAAGTGAAGTGCTAGATACTGATAAGAAAACTATTATTCATATTCCAAGCCCTAATGCAGGTGAATCTACTAAAGATAAATATGCGGAGGTTGATACTATAATAGGAATTATTGGAGAGGTTGAATCTGAAGATTTTGATACTGGTGTAATTAATGTTAAGCGTAAATCTGATGGTAAAATTATAAAGGTTGCTAATTTAGTTCATGAAGAAGGTAGAGAGCGAGTTCAAGAGTTTCTTCGTAATGTTAATTCTGTTGATGATATTGATATTATAATTGCATTAGGAATGGCTAAGGAGGGCTTTGACTGGCCATATTGTGAGCATGCACTTACAGTAGGATATAGAGGCTCTTTAACAGAGGTTATTCAAATTATAGGTCGCTGTACAAGAGATTCGGATAATAAGAGCCATGCTCAATTTACTAATCTTATTATTGAACCAGATGCAGCTAGCGATGAAGTTAATGTTGCAGTTAATAATATGCTTAAAGCTATTACCTGCTCACTTTTAATGGAGCAGATTATGGCTCCAGTATTTAAGTTTAAGCCTAAATTATCCGATGATGAAAAATCAAAAGGTAATAATGTTCTTATCAAAGGTTTAAAAGTTCCGAGCTCTAAAAAAGTTAAAGATATTTTAGAGTCTGATTTAAATGATTTAAAAGCTAAAATTCTTCAAGATAAACAAGTTGAGGAATCTATATCGGGCGCTATTGAGCCTGAAATTATGAATAAGGTAGTTATTCCAAGAATTATTAGGGAGAAATACCCAGACTTAGATAAAGAGCAGGTTGAAGAAATTAGGCAGCACGTGGTTGCTGATTCAGTTCTTAAAGGTGCGAAAATTGATAATAGTGGGGATCAAAGATTCTTAATAATGTCTAGTAAGTTTATCAATATTGATGAGCTTGAAATTGATTTAATTGATAAGATAAACCCATTCCAAGATGCTTATGAAATTATGTCTAAGAATGTTGATAAGAAAACTCTAAAAGCAATCAAGGATCATATAGATTCTAATAGGTCTAGCATTACTGAGGAGGAAGCCCTTTATCTATGGCAAAATAAGACCATTCAAACATTCGTAGAAAATAATGGCAGTGAACCTGACTTAAATGCTAACAATCCATTAGAAGTAAGAATGGCTGAGGCATTGGCTTATTTGCGAAATATGAAGCGTCAGTTAGCAAGTTAGATTATGGATAAAGATGAATTATTAGATATTTTAGGAGATGACTCTTTAGGCTTACTTAATGTTAAGCCTAAAGCAAAAGCCGTTACTGCTGATGAAAGGCTTGTAGAAACTCTTGAGCAGATTAATGCCTTCTATGATGAAAATGGAAAGGAGCCAGAGTTAACTAGCGATTTAACAGAAAGAAAGTTATTTAATCATTTAAAATCCATTAGAGAAAATGAACAGTTTATTGAGTCTTTATTGCCTCTGGATAAATTTTCTTTGCTAAAAAAAACTAAAAAGAAATCCACTAATGAACTTTTAGATGATGATGAATTTGGATTGTTAGACTCAGCTTCGGATAGTATCTTCACTTTAAAGCATATTAAAAAAGTTGATAAAACTAGCCCAGATTACATAGCCCGCAGAAAACCCTGTAAAGACTTCACGCTATTCAATGAAAAGTTTATTAAATGTCATGAAGATATACAATCTGGCAACAGGAAGATACTAGATTTTAAAAGAGGTGAAGATATGCGTGTAGGCCATTTCTTCGTTTTGAAGGGAATGCTAGTTTATATAGATGAAATCAATAATGTTAGAAAAGATGACCATGGAAAATTAGATGCCAGATTAAGAGCTATATTTGAAAATGGAACTGAATCAGACTTGCTTTTAAGGTCTTTAGCTAAAGAATTATATAAAGATGGTAGAAGAGTTAGTGAAATTAAAGGCTCTGGTCTTGAAGAGTTAACTTCAGCTAATGAAGAAGAATTAACAGGTTATATCTATGTACTTAAATCTTTAAGTAAGAAACCACAAATACAAGATTGCAAAAATTTATATAAAATAGGTTTTTGCACAACCTCAGTTGAAGATAGAATTAAGGGAGCAGAAACTGATCCGACTTACCTTATGGCACCAGTTGCAATAGTTGAAAAGGCAATTTGTTATGGTGCTAAAGCCAAGCAATTTGAAAGCTTGATTCACAGGTTTTTTGACTCTGCTAGGCTTGATATAGAAGTAACAGAAAATGATGGATACAAATATAAGCCTAACGAATGGTTTAATGTCCCTCTATCCGAAATTAATAAGGCTATCGACTTGTTAGATAATGGACAGATTATTAATTATAAATTCAATTCCAGTAAGGATTGTATAGAACTAATTTAACTTTTTTACTTGCAAGTGCAACCTAGTGTTGCTATAGTGCAACACTTATCAACTTTGTGCATTTAATAAAATGTGTTTAGTTATGCTTTTTTTAGATTAAATTGAAAAAAATTATAAAAGGCACTTCCGAACTTATTTTTAATGTGTTTAAGCTGATATATTAACAGGTTAAGTTACTTAAGGAGGTGACGTATGAATAATGTGGTATTAGTTAAAGATTACTATCAGGATCATAGGTTTGATAATGAAGTGGTCATAAATCTTATAAATTCTCTAAAAAATCAATTGGAGAAATATATATTAACAGCAAACAAGGAGCTGAGGTCTAACAAGGATAAGGATTTGATAAATTCTTACTCAATATTTAGATTAGTAGCCAAAAAGGCAGTCTTTAACTGTAATAAGATAGCTCAAGCACCTAATAGTTTTACAGCATGGCAGATAGTAAACGAAATTGAGATAATTTTGTCTGCAATGCCAGATTACTTTAAAGAGGAATTTGAAGATAAATATTATGAAGAGCTTTCAGCTTTAAGATACTAGATTACATATCAAAGAAATAATTGGCATCTTTGTTAAAGATTTTACATAAGGCTCTTATCTCGACATCTCTGACAGCCCTTATACCGTTCTCTATTTTTGAGATACCTTTTTGATTGATGATAATATTAAAATCAATTTCTAAGGCTGCTGATAAATCTACTTGCATCATGCCTTTTTCTTTTCTGGCCTCGGCAACCTTTTTACCTATTGTATTTTCTTTGATTTTTGAAGCTGTCATGAAACGCAACTTATTGTTTAATTTCATATTATGCCTGATAAATACTTGCATTTACCCCTTATAAGGACTAAGGTTAAAAAAAGAAAACAAAGCCAATTTATGATAGGAGTATTAAAAATATTCATATTATTTTTCATGATAATGATATCCCCTTTGGCTTTACTAATTTGCTTAATATTTAACACGATATTTAACAAAAATGAGTACACCAAGCCTTGAAGAATTGCAGCAAGAGTCAGCTACACTTGGTAAAAAATTAAAGGTTTACTTAAACCAGTACGAGAAACTTACACCTAAGCAAAGGTCGAAATTATTTAGAGTAGGATTATCCAGTTTATTAATAGGAAGAGAAATTTATGATAAATCTATTACAGATCTAGAAACAAGAACTGCTAATCGCTACCCTCTTGATTGTCGTATAAAGCTTGTTGAAGAAGAGTGATTTCTTGCTCTAACGCCTCCCATTCAGATTGAGTGGGATTGCGGTTCTCTTCTACCAACTGATTTAGTAAATCACGAGATTGGTTATATTTACTTAAAAGCTCTGGTGCTAATTTTAACCCTAGGGCAAGTAAATCTAAGATTTTTAAAAGTATTTGAATATGTGTTGGGTTCATTGCTTTATCTCCACTAAGTTAGAAAATTCAGATAATAAAACCTCAATAGAAGCTATTGTAAGTGAGAGTTTTGTGTCTAAGCCACCATTCCTATAGCTATCAGCTAAAGCAAAGCTGGAGCTAACTTTACCATCTATCTGGCGTATCTTTGCTATATTATCTTCACAATCCGGTTGGAATTTTAGGAACTTGCAATTTTCTTTATAGGCAACTGCTAGTTCAAGGATATTTTTATAATCAGACTTTAAGGCAAAATAAGCCTGTTCAGTCGTTGTAGCTTTAAGCCCTACGCATGAGGTAAGGCTTAAAACTAGAATAATTGCTAATTTTTTCATGAGTCTTTGAAGATTCGAGTTTTAGTAAAGGTACGAAGAATAATATTTATTACACAAACGATGGTAACAGCGATTGCCGTTTGTTGCTCTTCAGATACTTCAATTCCATATTTAGTTGCTAACCAAGCCGCAAGTAATGCCACAAGATTAAAGATAACGGTTTTAAAACCGCTCAATTCTTTATTAATTTTCATTAGATATAAGGTTTAGATTTAATACCGTGCTATGATAAAAACATATTGGCTTCAGCGGCTCTACGCCTGATTAAGCCTCTATTTGGCTTGCCTTGAACTTTGTGCCAACGAAGCATCTCGGCAGGCACTTTATCTTTCTTATTTTCGTTCAGCCTTTTAAGTAAGGTGCTACGCCTAAACGCACCGCTTCCTATGTTATAAACTAGTGAAACTAGGCTTGAATATTCAGCATCTGAAAGCTCAATTTTGACATTCTTCTTAACTGCATCTTCAGCTTTTTGAATATCTTGGCGCAAAAGTTCTTCAGCTTTATCACGGCCAATAACTTCGTAACCTTCGCCCTTCTTAATAAGGTGGCCATATCCAATAGTAGGCTTACCACCTACATCTAAATATTTGTGACTTCGGAAACCTTCAAACTTTTTAATAAGCTCTATGCCATTATTAGTTATTTGCATCTAAAGCCTCCAGTTTTTCAATACGATATTCAACTTGATTAAGGCGTTGCTCTAGCACTACCGCCTTAATTTTATGTTCATCAACGCTATCAAGTTGCTTTTCGATATGGTTAAGTTTTTCATCGAGGCGAGTTATCTTTTCGCCATAAGATGTTAGCGAATAGCCCACCCATGAAAGCAGAGCTATAATTACGGCGCCAACTACCGCTTGTATGAATTTTTCCATTTTAATTTTAGATTTAAGAAGATGAGATAGCTTGCCGTGTATCAGTTCTAAGCCAGTTAGAACCGTCAGAAAATGCCGTTATCGGCAGTCCATTTGCTCCGTTAGATACGAATATTATTGAACCATAATAAGTTGAAGCATTTGGTACATTTGAAACATTATAAGATTGCCCTTTAGCAGGATTATTGAAATAGCAATCTTTCTTGAAATCTATATTGCCGTTATCTTTATTAACCTTGAAAGACTCAAACCAGTTTGAGCCATCAGATACTTTTAAGGTAAAGCTATTGTCAGCAATTAAGCCAAATTCTGCAAAGCCAGTAAAAGCCTTTTGGAATATGAAGGAAGCAGTGTTAGCATCAGCATTTTTATTGAGCTTAACTCGAATATCTGTGCCATTATGATTAAGTAATACTGCATCTGAAGCTACAGCAAGTTTATTGATACTATCCGCACTAGTATTGATACCAAGCATAGGTAAAGTGCTGATTGTGCCACCGCCACCCGAACCACCGGCTTCAACCCAGCTTGAGCCGTCATAGGCATATAAAGCATCTTCATCATTTACCCATATTACAAAACCTTCATTGGGAATAATAAAACGCCATGCCTGATAATACCAAGCAATCTGCCCTTCTTTGCCAGTCCAGTCGCCAGTTGCAGAAGTTCCTACAATATACATATCGCCATTGTTAGGCGATGATGGTGGTGAAGATAAGTCCTTATCCTTAACGCCAGAATTAAGCAGTGCATCAATTACAATAAGAGCTTCATTAACCGTTACTTCTTTTTGGCTTTGACTCTGTTCGAGTAAGTCGAATCCTAAATTAGTTACTTGTGCCATGTGCAGGATAACCTCTGCCAACTATTGCTGATAGCTGGTAGATATTGAATGATATATTGTTTTGAGCCGTGCCGAAATCAGCAATTTGCATTGCCTCTGTATAAGTAAAATTACTAGTCGTTGCTTGATACGAAGCTATTTCGTTACCATTATCTAGTATTGTAATTTCGTATTTTTCAGATTCTTCAGAAAGTGGAATATCAACAAAGTCTTTCCAATCTCCGCCAAGCCTCGTGCGCCTTAGCCATGAAATCTCAAAATCATTAGCTGATTTATTAACCTCAATATTTACAGGCGAATAAGGCTTTAGTGTTTTTGCAGCATAAGTAAATGGTTGCTCTTGCGTTTCTACTATATTATCGCCTGAAGTAACGCCCTTGTAATGACGCTCTGAATTAAACAGAGAACTAACTACATCAATTTTAGAGATAGAGTTATCAAGCAGGATAAACCTATCGCCTATATCATGATTAGCTATTTCGTGTTCTGTGCCATATCTGCCGCGCAGGAAGTTAGATAATCTGTAATATTTATCGCCAATTAAGCTTGCCGTTTGAAATTGCACTAACTCGTTATTTATTAAAGCTAAGTTAGAACCATTAAGCATTTGAGCCTTGGTTACAGATGATAATTCACCTTCAATTAGCTGAACTTCAACTTCAGAATCAATATCTGTAATATTGCCTTCATGTATGGTTGAAAGAGTATTTAAGCAAGCACCTATTACTGAATAATTATCTGTGCTTGATATTGAGCCAAAATTATTGCCACCGCCAACTCCGCCATCATCAGAGCGATAAGTTATAGCACCTTGCCAGTTTTCACCTAGTGGAGCTACGGCAATTCTTAGTTTGCCTAAATTATCAACATCTTCTTCTAATGCAGGAATATCAATAAGCTCAAGCTTAGTATCTGGTAAGATATAACCGATATCTTCATTCGATTCTGATAAACCAACTGGAATATAGAAATCATACGAGCTTATATCTTCAGCTACGCCTTGAACTTCCATTAAGCCGTTTCGTTCAATATTAATCTTATTGATGCGGATTTGATGGGTAACACCTTGAACCTCAACATCAATAATATCTGTAGGTTCTAAATAAGCATATTTAGGCGGAATAATTAGGCTATATGATGTTCTTCTTATCCAAGAGTTATAAAGCGTAATATCGGCTATATTACGCCCTTGCTGGTCATTTAGAACGATTGGTAAGTTCAAGCCTACTTTTTCAATAGCATTAACAGTATGACGCTGTGAACGCTGAACAGATGGATCGTAATTAGCAATTCGACTAATATATGAGATATTAACCTCTTTCGGTAATTCCAACTCTTGTGTGCGAGTTATCTGTAAAACATCTCGAATATTGCCATCTTTATTGAGCGGAACAAGCTCATCTTGAGCTATGTTAGCAACCGCATCACTTCCACGCCTTTTGAATTTTAAGATACCGTCAGATTCGACCATATCAAAAAAGTATGCTGCTTGCAGATGCTCTATAACCTGCCTAACGGTGCTTATTTGCATCCTGATATAGCCATCAACAATATCAGTAAGCTCAGATACATCAAAGTCTGAATCTAACAGCCCTACTTTGCATAAATGATGAGCAATTATTGCCCCTAATGTTGAATTGCCTAATTTGCCTTGAACCCAATGGCCGCTTGAATATAGCCTAGCATCAGCCCATACGCTCTCAAAATCTGGCCATAAAGGGTAAGGTCTAGCATCCCATGTCCATAAAAAAGCTCTAGGTGTTAAACCAGATTCCGCTTGATTGCGTTCTGTTAAATAATCAATAGTAGCTTCTAAGGCTTCTCTTTGAGCTACATAATCTATTCTGCCTTTTGAAGCTCTAGGGTAATGGCTTTCTGATGAGGTAGGATCATAAAATACATTTGGTTGATTTGCAGCCCCATCTAAAGAAGGAAAGCCAAACTCCGTAAACCATACAGGCTTTGATTTTGGAACCCATGCGGTATTATTGCCATCAGGGTTTTGATGTGTGTTAGACCACCAATATTCAAGATTTTTCCATGCGTATTTATTATCTGAATAATTGGTTTTGCCAGTACGATTTGCTGAATCTAAGTAATAATAGTCCCAACCTTCGCCAGATTCCCAGCCTTGCTTGATTTTATCATAAGTTATTTGAGCTTGTGGTAAGTCATCAGTTAATGGGAAATAAGCATCTATACCGATAAAATCTATATCAGGTGAAGCCCAAAGCGGATCCATATTGAACCAACCATTAACTGAATGATACTCGCTCCAGTCCGCAGCGTAAGTTACTGCAACAGAACTACCAACAGCAGATTTTACAAGTGAAGCTAGATTAACGAATTGGTCAACAACGGGGTAAACTCCACTAGTTTCAGTAAAATTGGTTAAGCCTCGAAGTTCTGAACCAATTACGATAGCAGAAATTAGGTCTTTCAAATTTACCGAATCGACCTGAAGATTAGCGTAATGTAATATGTAATCATTGTAGCCATTAACTTTTGTGAAGAAATTATTAGCATCAGCGGTGCTTTGCGGTGTTATTCTGCCTCGCCATGGCTTAGGGTTAGGCTCTGTTTCATCAACAAATATCATGGGGTAAAGCATGATATTTAAGCCTCTATTCTTAAGCTCTTGGCATATCTCAATTATGCTTCTGTCTGATGGTGTACCGCCATAGGTAATTGAGCCATCAGGCAGAGTAAGTACCATTTGAGCGGTATGTCTATTCAGCCCTGCAACTTCCCATTCATAAGGTTCAGTTGATGTAGTATCTGCATTATATTCAACTTTAGGGATTACATCGCAAGCTCCTGCATCTGTTGATGTGCCGAACCAAGTTACCACTAGCGCCACCCATTCTAGGTTTGGCAGAGTTTCTTGGAGCTTATCTAGCGAAGGTAAAACATTCGCCACACCCTCAAAATTGTGCATGTTTATAGACTCTTTCTTTCCATTAGGATTGAAAGTGCCATAGGCATAATATCCTGTGATTTTTTGATATACAGATGTTGAATATACGAACTCGCCCGCCCCAGGTATTAAAACTATGTCCGTTACCTTATCTTCTAATGCAGGTGTGAAGCGGATATTACGCTTAACTTCAAAAGTAAAATTTGGAATACGGTTACCGAATTTAAGTAATGGCAAATCTTCAATTACAATATAAGCAAGCCCTCTATAAGCTGGAACATTACCAACACCTTCAAAAGATTCTATTATCGGGTCAGGCAATTGCTCTTCAGTGCCAAGATAGATATTATATTTACCTTCAGCACCATTTACGAAGTTATTATCAATAACTTCAGTATCAGCCCAAGTTTTGACAATTTCTGTTATCTCGCCTTCGCATATACCAATGGCAAGTGTAGCGTAATACTCATAAGTATTGGTTGTTTGTGAAGTAGATGGCCCACCGCCTTTACCTTGCTGTTGAGTATTAGTTTGAGATTTCTTAACCTCTTTGATCTCTTGAGCCCATATAATATTGCCGGCTAACCTTGCTGTGCCGAATATTTCAGGGATGGACTTGCCATAATTTGAGGTTTGTATTCTTAAGTCAGCTAGTCTAGGCCCTTCTACCGTTGGTTGCTCAATAGTATCTGCACCAAAGGTTCTTGATAATATAGTGCCAATTCCTGCACCTAATTTAGCACCGGTTGGACCGCCGATAATGAAGCCACCTACAGCTCCTATTACTGGTAATGCGGAAGTCATTTTATTCTATAAATTGCTACTATTCGCTTACGCCAATTTTCGTTAATGCGGTGTTCAACAACTTTTCCAGATGATAGATAGCAATGAATGAGGGTAAGTTGTCCCTCTATTTCGCCAATAAATGCTGTATGTTGAGGGTTGTTTGCAAAGCGAAGTAATGCTATATCGCCAAGTTTAATATTTTGTTTAGGTATTTCTTTTAAGTAATTGTTAAGTTTAGCTTTTAATCTTTTGCCGTCAGGTAAGTTTGAGTAATTGATTTCATCATATTCAGATAACAACTTTCCGTTAGAGTCTTTTATTTGAAGTTCATTTAATACGCCAATTATAAGCCCTAAACAATCCACACCGCCATTATGATTAGAGGATTTTTTCAGTCGCCCTTGATGATGATATTTCGTGCCTAGCCAAGTTCTAGCTTGAGTTACTATTTTATCAGATAATGGCATCTGTGGTTGGTATGTGAGGTTCACCTCTAAAATTTATTATATTAGAAAACTTGTTTTTGCATGAATCTAAGCTTTTATCGCAACCCGCTATTGCTTTGATGTTATCGCCAACTTGAATTTCATAAGGCATAGGCAAGGCTAAGATTATAAAGTTTTCGGTAAATTCTTTAACTTCCATTCTAAGCCCTTGATTAGAGCCTGAGGTAAATTCAACTTCGCCGCCAGTAAAATAACCTGCATTTTGAGTAAGGTTATTAGTTCTAAAAGTAATATTATTAACAACTTCAGCTACATTATCAGCGAATGTAAATGCAGATAAATTAGCCTTGCATCTGCTGTCGCCTAAATCTGCCCTGCAAGATTTGCTATATAATTGACCGATATTCTTTTGGATATTCTCTGATAACCCACGAAGTTCAGCGGTAAAACTATCTTTCTGTAATGACACTTCGCCAATACGACCACGCTTTAATATCATTTTACCTTGCGATAAATCAGCATAATTAAGCGAAAATATTAGAACTTCTGCATAGTCATATTTACCCGCAAGCAAATCTGGTGCTGTAATATGGTTAGAATGAAGCCCTGCTTGTATATCAAGATTATCAACCGCCAGATTACCCTTTGCTTCAACTGAAGTTGGCGTAAATCCTGCTATTGAGATGTAATTAAAGCCCTCAAATTCAATATCCTTATCAGCATCAGTAAAGGCTTTTATATCGCCATTGGTAAGCTGAATTAGCCAACAAGTGGCAAGAGTAGTTAAATCTTGCTCAAGATGGCTTTTAAGCTCATTAGATATAGTTTTCATAAGCGTAATTCAATTAGCGGAATATCAGACCATGAACGAGTACCGAAATCATCTATGGAAGCATCTAAGCTGTCCGTGTCGAATCTTACAGGGACATCAAATTCAAAATTAGCCGTAATTATTGCACCATTATTAGGCGGAGTATCAAAATTAACTATGCCGGTTACGTAATCTACGCTGTAGCCATTTGTTTGCTCAATAGAGTCTAAGAATATCTTAAACTCATCATTATCAACAGGCTTTGAAATATTGCGGATAATTTCTTGCCCTGCATTGGAGTAAGTTTTAACAAGCTGAAATTCAGTTGTAGCATCATCGCCAGTACCGATTTGCTGATTATTAGCTTTATAATCTAGCCAGTCTTTAAACCTAAAGCCAATTGCTCTGCCACGCCTTGCATGGAAGAACTCAATAAGAGCTTCCATTTGAGCCTGCTTCTTTACACCATGAGCTACATTATATTTTGCTCTTGGCAGTTGCCAGTTGATATTTCTTTGCTCATGACCGTTAAATGTTTCTACAATATCCGTTGAATATACAGGCCCACCAGATGAGCCGTATGATATATCAGGTGGGAACTGAATTTCTGCAAATGATGAAGTCATTATGGTAGTTTTATGATGTTTTAAGCCTTGGTGTACATTAAATGTGGTAAATATTATACATATATAACAACACCTTAATTGGCGTTATGCAGTTTAGCTATTTTTATTTACTTAACTGCGATTAAATATGCCTAATCTAATCGTAATTAACGCTAAAACTAACACAAAACTGTTAGTTTTAGCGTTAGTATAGTTGGTAAACTTTTGTAATTCATTTACTGGAATCATTTTTAAATGTATATATTGATAAATTACCTTGCTTTTCAATGTATATATTGATATAGTAAGTCATAAACTCAATTTATATATTGATTATGGGTAAGTTTAATAAATTACAATTAGAGTCTTTAGATAAGCAAATTAAGCAAGCTAATTGCCCTAGAACACCTAATGGCGGTTGGTTAAAGGCAATTCGTACAGCTCTTAAAATGCCATTATCTGCGGTAGCTTCAAGAATAGGAGTTAGCTCGCAGGCTGTATCTCAAGCAGAAAAACTTGAAGATCAAGGCTCAATATCTATTTCTCAACTAAATAAGATAGCTAACGCTATGGGCTTTGAACTACATTATGCTCTAAAGCCTATAGATAATAAATCTATAAATGATGTTATTAAGGCTCAAGCTATGGTTAAAGCAAAGCAGATTGTCGATAAGGTTGATATTACCATGACTATTGAAGATCAAAAAGTAACATCTTCAAAGCAATCTATTGAGCAGTTAGCTAACGAATTAGCAGATAATCTTAACAGCAAATTATGGCAAGATGATTAAGTATTTCTACCCTGAAGGAGCAACTCCGATTGATGAACAAGAGAAGCTAGCTCTAATACCTATTCTTTCAAATATGGAAGAGCTTAACCTTTGGGAGCAAGAAAACATTATCGAAGCTTATACATGGCTTAGCCGAGCTAGACTTCAGAACACCGATATCTTTACTGAAAAGTTCATTTGCAATCTACATAAACGAATGTTTAGCCGCACTTGGAAATGGGCTGGCGAATATCGTAAAACAAACAAGAATATTGGTTGTGAGTTTCATTTAGTACCTATTGAACTTAATTATCTATTAGAAGATGCTAAGTTTTGGCTTGATAATTCAACTTATACTATTCATCAACTTGCTTTGGCTTTCCACCATAGGCTTGTTAAAATCCATCTATTCCCCAATGGCAATGGAAGGCATGCAAGGCTTATGGCAGATTGTATAGCTAAAAAATTAGGGGCAGAATATCTTAATTGGGGTTGGGATATGCAAGCAGATAATGACTATCGTAAATTATACATATCAGCATTGAAAGAAGCTGATTATGGTGATTACACGTCTTTATTTAAAATATTCAAAGTTTAAAGATTACGCCTTGCCCGTTTAATTGCTAGTGCCATGTCTGCAGTTATTTGCTTTTCAGAACGCCTAAATGAGCTAGCATCTTGAGCAGATATATTCATATTTATTGTAATGTTATCGCCTTTAGAAGAGCTGTTATTATTGGTATTATTTACCGTTTGGTAGTTATCTGGAATAAATAACTCTGCACCTTTTTCGCCTACAACATGAAGGTTGTTAGCCATAACAGAGCCGCCATTAGCATAATAACCTGCAAAATTACCCATCTTATGATTAGGTATAATTTCACCGTTGGCTGAAGGCACAAATAGTTCAGGTCCTCGCTCTCCTACTACAATTGGAACAGATGATTTAACCATTCCACCGTTAGCAAAGAATCCGCCGAATATTGAGCTAAAGTCACCACCGAAAAAGGAGTCTCCGCCAGTTGAACCGCCACCGAATAAAAAATCTCCAACAAATTGCGTGGTAAAGTTGAGAGCGATATCCTCAAAGCTGGTCATCATGTCTTTCCAGCCATCTTTACCTTTTGTGAAAACGGATTTTAAGCCGTCAGTAAACGCACTTTTAAAATCTTCTGTGAATTGGTCTGTATGCTCTAATGATTGGTCTAATTCTTGCTTAACATTGTCAGAAAAGTCTAATTCAGGTAAGCTAAAGTTACCTGCTAAATCAAGTTCAGGCCTTGAATAGCTAAATTCGGGAGTGTCAAAACTAGGTGTATCAAATGAAGGCGTTGAAATCTCAGGCTTGGAGAAATCAATCTTTTGTGAAGAAGATGCTAGTTTAGATATTTTATCATCTGTATTTTCAGCAGCATTAGCTACAGAATTTAAACTTTCTTCGGCTTCTTCTAAGCGATTAGATTCTCCGATTATGTCATCTACGAAATCAGAAAAGAAGCCACCTATTCCATCAAACAAGTCTGAGAATGTACTAGATACGCTCTCGCCAATATCAATAAATACGGAACTAACCGTGTCATACATACTTGTAAAGAAACCGCCTATTTCTGGCATTGTTTCTGCTACATAGTTATAGATTCCACTAAATGTATCTTCAGCAAAGCTATATATACCGCTAAATACTTGGCCAACAGGCTCAAGAAACTCACCGAAAAATCCAACTATAGAAGACAGTGTATTAGCTGTAGTTTTTGCAAGGTAATTAAATCCTTCACTAATATTGCTAGTTATACCGACAAAAATGTCGCTAACAAATTCGTAAACCCCAGTTAAAGCGGAACTAACAACATTATAAATCTGCTCGAAGCCTTGAATATGCCAATCAACAATGGTTTGAATGAAGTTGCCAACTCGCTCTGATATTACATTCCATGTACCGAAAATAATATTGCCAACAGATGCGTTTAATTCACCTACAGATACAATTTTATCTTTGAAGAATTGAAAAGCTCCAATAACAGCAGTAACCGCTCCTATGGCTAAACCAATAGGACCTGTAAGAAACGCAAAGGCAGCTCCTAAAATTCTAAGCCCTCCAGAAAGTAAGGTGCTAGCACTTCCCATTAAAGAAAAGCTGGTGGTTACATTTGCTGCTGCGAAACTAAACTTTAAGCCTAATGTCGATGCAAGGCTGATAAGCCTTAAAAACATCGGGGCAAGCTTTAGAAGTGTTAGCCCAGTTAAAGCTATACCTAAAATTTCAGCATTTTCTGCTAAAAACATAAAGGCAGAGCCAAGCGATTTGGCAAATACTTCAACAGCACCGCTATTTAGGAAAGTAATTAACTTATCAGATAGCAGAATTATTGCCGGTGCTAATTCTTTACCAATAGTCTTAGCTGCATCTTTGAAGTTATTGCCAAGTAAGGTAAGCTTTGAACGAAGTGTAGAAAATGCAACGGCAACTTCTTCATTTAATGCCTTGTTTTGTTGATAAGCTCTATTTGAATCTTCAACTTTTGATTTTAGAACATCAAAGTTTTTAGCCAATAATGGCATAATAGCGTTAATTTCTGTGCCATTAAGCCCTAAAGATTTTAGCGTTTTAGCAGCACTTCCGCCTTGGTCAATTATACCTTTTAATCCTTTGGTAAACGATAAGAAAGCTCCGAATGCATCTTCTTCAAATGCTTGCTTAAACTGGTCGCCAGTTTGACCAGTCAAAATGGATAGAGTCTTTAAGTCATCTCCTCCTTCTTGGCTGACCTTTTGCATGGTAAGGAATAACCTTAACATTGAAGAACGAGCAAGTTCAGGTTGTTGCCCGAATGACGATAAGGTTGCACCTAAGCCTGCTATATCGGCACTCGCAACATCAAATTGAGCCAAGCCTTTAGAGATTTCAATTACCATCTTGGCAATTTCTCGTTCGGTGGTAGCTGAAGTGTTACCTAGATAAACTAAGGCTGAAGCTAGTTTATCAACAGATTCTATAGGCTCTCTAGTATTATTTAAAATACGAGCAAGAGTAGTCGCAGCAGCATCACCAGATAAATTACTGGCAGCTCCTAGTTTTGATATAGTTTCTGTAAATTTCTCAATATCCTTAGGTGCTGAAATACCTAGCTGTCCTGCCGCTTGTGCGATAGATAAAAGCTCATCTCTAGCGATAGGAATACGCTTAGACATATTGACGATATTGTCGCCTAAGCTTTCTAACGCTTCGCCTGCAAGTCCTGTAGTTTTACCTACACCAACTAAGCCAGTTTCATAATCAGCAAATGAGTTTACAGAAGCCCTTATAAACTGCCCGATACCAAGAGTAGCTATTGCACCTCTAACAGAAAATAGATTTTTCTTCAGTCTATCAAAGCTAGAATCAATCTCGCCCGCC
Organism: Rickettsiales bacterium; assembly: GCA_020630095.1. Taxonomy (GTDB): domain Bacteria; phylum Pseudomonadota; class Alphaproteobacteria; order Rickettsiales; family UBA8987; genus JAHDCD01. The sequence continues at coordinate 71,542 of JAHDCD010000004.1, forward strand.
ATAGCACGAGAGTTTTTTCTAACTGAATTGATGGCGCTAATAAGCTTCTTACTACCTTGAAGTGCTCTTCGAGCATCAATGGTTACGAGTAATTTGCTTTCCACGACTTCTATTCTTTGTTATGGCATTTTGCTTGTTCTTTTTATTGAGAAGTTTTACGGTTAACTTATCCATTGATTGAACTAGATGGACAAAGCCTTCAACATCTGGAGGATCAAAAACATCTATATATGCTTTGATTTCTGAAAATGGTATTAAGGATATTCCAAAACCTACATTTCTGCTTGAAGAAAGAGTTGTAAACCCTTGTTTTACATATTCTAAATGTGGGTATATTATGGGTGTATTTTGTAGGGCATCAGGGATAGTGCCTGTTTTTTCTTTTATGCTATTTAGAAAGTCTAAATGCTTGCCCCACTCAACTTGCCATTCAACCCACGAAGCTAGTTTTTTTCCGCTTCTTCTAACTCCTCTTCACGGAATAGCTCAAAGTTTGTTGCCAGCTCAACTATAAAATCTCTAAAGTCTGATAATGTAGGGTCAGAAAGAACCTTAAGAGCATTTTCTTTTGAGTAAGGTAATTTCTTATTATCTAATTCAAGATTTTCCCAGTCTAGTAAAACCGCTTCAGCTAGACATTCGGTTGCTATCTTTTCTTCAATTTTAGGGTCTAGTTTGCCAGTTCTAATTTGCCTTTGGTAAGGTTGCGTAAGACGGTTATATTCCCTTTGGAAATTAGGGTTCTTAAGCCTAGCAATTTTAAGCTTTAAGCCATCGCCTAAATCTTCTGTCCAAGTTCCATCAGTAGCTTTGCTTATGTTAATTCCGTATTGTTTTCTTAAATCTGCCATAGTTTATATGTTTTTGAATTATAAACCGTGCTGTAAATAAATTTTTATTTTTTAGGTTCTTCAATGGACTTGAGAACTTTAATACCTAAGTTTGTAATCTTAAAACTATCGTCTTTGTTTAACTCATTTACGAGAGGTTCTAACCTTGTATCCACTCCATAGGCATGAGTACCACTAGAACCATTATTAACATTTAGAGAAGATGTATTAATTTTATTCTTTACAACTTCAATTAATCCTTGTGATAGAAGTTGGTAACTTATTGATTTCCTTTTATTTTCTAAATCGAACCTTTCATTTAAAGAGATATCTCTTTGATCAACTTCGCTACCAATCCAAAGTTGAGGAAACTTTCGTTTATATTTATTTAAATGAGGTAAATTATTGCTTATCTTTTTTTCTTTATAAAAGCCCAGCATTACAAGTTCAGTGTTACTTAGCTTTTGAATTATTTTAAATATAATATCTTGCTCTTCATAATTAAAAACTTCATAAGATAAGCCATTTATTAAGGTGTTTACTAACCTTTCTCTCTTCATATCATTTGGAGTTTTAGGAATTATATATAGACTTTCTTCAAATAAGTTTTGGCGGTCTATATCATCTGAAAAATAACACTTTAACTTTTCAGGAGGTAAATATTCAAACAAAGTGTTTAAATATTCTATTGCCCTATCATTTTGTAATGAAATAAGGCTACCTACAACAGTCTCAATAACGGTTCCAACAAGAGGTATGCAGAACAACTCAGATAGACTCTTTATTCCCTCGATACTCTTATCTGCTATGTTTTTATCAAATTCTCCTTTTTTATTATCCAGTTTGGTCATCACTAGATAATGATTTTTAAAGATAAAAGAGCAAGCTATTTGAATTTAACTAAGCATCGAATTTGTCAATTTGAATAGTGAAGTCATAGTCTGGGTGGCGAATTGCTTGATATTCTGATTCCATGATAATATCGCTATCTGCCGAACCTGCCGCTAAGTTTGAGCTTACAAACTTAATTCTAGGGAGTGTGAAGATATAGTTATTTCCTGCTATATCCTTTACTCGAAGTGAGATAGAGGATTCCGTGCCTTCAACATATTTCTTATATATTGAGCCATCTTTAAAGTAGGCATTGAGCGTACCAGTAACACCAACTCGGCCAACACCAATACAAACATTACCTAATGTGCCTACGGCTTTTTGTCCTCTTAGGTTATTAGCTAAGGCAATTGAGAACTCTTGAATCTCTCCGGGAAACTTAGCCCCACCTTCACCAATGTAGGCAACATTATTTACGGCATTCATTACATCATTTGCGGGAGCATCAATAGGCGCTCCTGTGCCAACTGTAGCGGTATTTATATTAGCTTCCTTACCTAAGAAACCGAATGAGCCACTTAGAATCTCGCCAACAGAAAGACTTAAATTAAAGCTGTTAATCAGCATTCCAGTAAATACCTTAAACTCATTAACATCAGTAAATGCAGTTTCTAGCGTGTAGCTTTTAGCTTCTGTGCCATTACGAATATTTTTACCTACTGCATCAACTGAAGCTCCTGCGGCTTCATCGACTAAAAGGGTTTCACCCGATACTTGAAGCGTATTAGACGTAATATCAAGAACTAGAAAATAGCCGTTATTATCTGCGTTACTGAAACCGTCAATTTTTATCCATTGCCCTTTTCTGATGCCTTCGGCAACAAAATCAGTTGAAGTAGATGAAAATGTATCAGGGTTAACAGAATCCGTTGCTATGGCTTCAATGTCAGTTGCACCCGCTATTGCTACATCTGAACCCCAGTTATCGAATAATGCGCCCTCAAATAAATCGTCATAAGCAAGATACGATAATTCAAAATTTACATCGCCTGAAGGCTCTGCATCTGTTTGAATAAGATCGGTAATTTGCCTATCTGAACGGATTTCTTGGGATTGAGTATTTTCAATAGAGAAATTAAGCGATTCACCAGTAAAGCGTAAGCCTTTAAGCGGTAACGCAGGTGTTTCACCTATATTAGTTTCTTCTACATAAAATAGTTGGGTTCTTGAGGTATCTGCAAAACAAGTCATTTTTAAGCTCCAGTTAGTTTGTTTCTAAAGAAAGGGATTGTAAGGTTTACTCGGTAATGAGTATCGTCCGTGCCTATATCTTGCCTGATAACGCTTCGGCAAGTTATGTCTGATATTGATTTACCTCGATAAAGGTCATCAATAAAATCTGATATTTCATCTGCTTTAGTTGTTGCTTTATTAAGCTCCAAAAATAAGCCGATAGATATTACGCCTATGTATCTATGAAGATTTACATTGCCTAAGCCTATTAGGTTAGAATCTCCGTTTAATATTGCATGGCGTACAAACTCTGATTTTGAGCTAAGCTCTACATTAACCCATGAGATAGGAATATCTGGATATTGAGTTTCCCAATTACTCTTAAAATAATCTTCAAGTGCTGCTCTTTGTGATTGATAATTACTCATTTATTTTTTGATACGCAACGCTTCGCTAGCGCATAATCAACTCAAGTTGATTATGACATAACAACGCAACAAGTTGCATTGTTATGTAAACATCTCACGAATTTCAGCTAAAGTAATACTAACCATGCCTTTAGGAGCTTGCTTGCTAGAGCCAAGCTCTAATACACCAATATAGGGTAAGTTATTAGCTAATGATATTGCCTTAAAACCACGATAGCTTTCAATTACAGGAACTCCATTATCCATAGCAAGTTGAACTGCAGCATCTTTTGATAATTTATCAATTTCAACAACACCTTGAGGGACTGAATCTACCGCAACTAGCCAATTGCCTCTCGCTCTGCCACTATCAACGGGAGTTTTAACAACGATTCGTTGTAATGTTTCAAAGGCAATTTTCTGTACTAATTCTTCATGCTGTTTTGGTACTAAAGTTTCGGCAAAATGTTTAAGGTCTAAATCAAATTCCTTAATATTGCTTGGCATTACTTACGAATTTGAAGGTTATAAATTATAGGCTGACTGCCTATTTGCTCTGAAGTTACTTTGACAATATTATACTCTTCTGAATTGTAGCTTAATTTGTCACCTGAATTTGGAATAAAACTTAAATTCTTAGCAGCGATAACTACTTTAAGGTCATCTGATTCAACTTGTTTATTTTCAACATAAAAACGAGCATAGCTCTCAACAACGCCCTTAATATTTCTGATAACTTCATTTTTAGATACAGTACCAGTTGAAGGATTATATTCAGAATTACTAATTTTAGTTATAGCTATGCTTGCTCCGAAATCATTTATCATAGACTCGGAAAAGTCTAAAAATTCATCTTCAAAGCTCATGATCTAAATATTGGAATTGATTTGTGAGCATAATTTGTAGGTTCGGCAACTTCAGAATTAGCGTTTACTGCTAATCCGAATAGTAACTGCAATGCTAGTTTCTGCGTTTCTGATGCAGTTGAAGCTATAGTTTCTGCTTCTTCATCATTAAAATATTCAACTTCTAACGAACCTACTTTTTGCCTCTTTACCCTGCCTGATGAAGTAGAGCTTGAAGATAGAGTTGAGCCTGAATTAGCTGATAATAGGCTTAATTCAGCACAAGCATATTTTACCTTTGTTGGAACGGTATCACCGGAAATTAGCCTGCCTTCATGGTCATAGGCATTTCTTCTTGGCCAGCCCAAAGCTTGTGATTCATCTTTGATATTGCCAATCCATATAAAATTAGAATCAAGATAAGTAGTTGCGTAAAGTAAGCCTGCTTCTTTTTCTTCTGCAGATTTAGCAGCCCATTCGCTGTTATTTCTATTTAAGAAATAACTATCTGCATCTGCTACAGATATATAGGAATTGGCATTTTCTAAGCCTGTTCCATCTTCTACAATTATTGCCATATTTTAGTTTTGTGGATTCCACTTATCAGTATAAGCGCTCTGTATTCGTTGCCGTGTATGGATATGAGGTATGTTGTTAAAGAAACATATCTCTAATATATAGCCTTGAAGTGAGTGGGTATTTGCTCCGTCATATTTACCGCCTACGCCCATATCAAATGAGCTATCGTCTAATAATGTGCCACTTGTGGGAGTTTCTGTAATTAGTGTAATGTCTACACCATTAAGTAATATTGTAGGTGTAAATGGTGCATTAGCTGAATCATAAATAACCTCTAACATATAACGCTTTAAACGAGTTATAATCTTATCAGTTATTACTTCAATTTTACCACCACCAAAATTAGCAGTAAATTTAAGCTTAGCCTTGCGTGAGCTATAATCTACGAGGCTAATGCTCCAATTGCCTTTATCCAATAACTTGCCGTCATTGCTTCCGCCACGGCTATTCATACGAAACATAATTGCCGTATAAGCTCCACCATTCCAAATGTTATTTAGAAGCGAATTAGCCTCGCAAAGTAAAACATCGCCACGCCTTCTTCTAAAGAAAACGCCATCTTTATAATTTAAGATAGAACGAGCCTTGATTAGCCTAGGTCTTTGTTTGTTTTGAACTTTAACCGCATCATTTATATATTTACTGCCATCAGCTAGCAGGTTAACAATAGTTTCCCTTCTGTTGGTTAATCTTAGTGAAGGGTCATCTGCATCAAACCACAATACGCAATCTTCAGCATGAGGAGGCACAAACTTTGAATCTATTGTGCTTAGTATAATCATATCATGATATATTTAAGCGAATGATTTGGCGATTGTGCCATACATAGAGCCACCGTCTGAAGTGAAGGTAAGAATATCTAAATTGCTTCCGCCAACGCTTAATATCGGAGCATTGCCACCTTCCCATTTGAAAGCTGGCCCCCAAGTTACAGTTCTGCCACCAGTTGAGTCTTGCTTTAAGTAGAGAATATAAGTACCGCCATTAACCATATTTGTTGGGTCTGGTATGGTTCTATTGCCTGCGATAGTTACTTCAGCCACTTGAGCATCGTCTAAATTCCATGCAATAGATGGTGCATCTGATAATGAAGCTCGTGAGAAATTCTGCTGTTTAGAGAAATATGTTTTTACATAATTTTTAACTATGCCTGAATCATAGGCTTGAACATTTGTACCAATTTGCAAACCTAAGGCGGTTCTTGCTCCTGCTGCTGTACTTTGCCCTGTGCCGCCATTTGCAAGAGGTAATACTCCGCTGGCTTCAGTTGCCATGTTAATAGTGCCAACTTCTAGCACTCCTGAATTAGCTCTAAGTAAGCCATTAAGAGTATTATCAATTTTAGTTTGCCCTAAAATCTCAACATCGCCTTTGAAAGAAATATTGCCGTTTGTATGGTCAACGGTAAATGAATCTAGCCAGTTAGAGCCATCAGAAGATACTTTTAAGGTAAAGTCGTCATTACCTAAAGTACCAAATTCTGCTCTAGCTTGCCAGTTAGTTTGGAAGATATAACTTGCTGTATCGCCAATAGCATTTTTATTAACTTTAAAGCGGAAATCTGAACCTGCATGATTAAATAATGCAGCATCTGAATTTAGAGCAAGTCGATTCGTAGTATCTGCTGAGGTATTAATGCCTAGCAGTCCTAAGTTTTGAGCATCGCCACCAGTTATATCAACTTCCCAGTTATTTTGGAAAGACATATTGCCTAAGCCAAGATGAGCCCTCTGGTCATTTATAGTTTCTTTTGATAACCAATTTCTAGCCTCCCCAGTGCAATAGATCTGTTCAACTTCGCCAGTACCAGCACTTGCACGACCTAGAATTTGATTTTCGGCAATTTGCTGAACTTTAGGTAAAGTAACTGCACCATCGGTAATTTCTGATGTGTTGACGGTATTTAACGCTGCCAACGCCCCAGAATCAGTAATATCAGCTAAAGTGTGAGTATGGCTTGCAGATGCAAAATCAGCAACATCGGAACTTATAATATCGCCAAGTGTAATGCCTGATAATTGATTTAATTCTGTAGCTGTAGCTGTTAATCCGCCTAAGGCTTGCCATTGAGCGTTAGAAATAGTTACCGTATCAATATTACCAAGCTGTGTAACTTCCGCAGAAGTTAGATTTTCTAAACCATTATTACCTAATGCAGCTCTAGCTTTAGCATCTGTAAAATATTGATTAACTACACCTTCAGGTATATCTTCAGCTGTTAGGTTAATTACGCCAGTATAACCATTTACACTTAATACAGAATCAGTAGGCGTTAAAAGCTCCGTCCAATCAGACATATCGCCTGCTGTTCCGCCATTATGGATATATGATTTGTTTTCGTCTGTACGAACTGCCGTATCGCCTTGTTGAGCGGTTAAGGCTAATTGGGCTGTTTCATCTGCTACTACAAAGCTTTCAGATATTGCTAATGCAGGCAATTGGCTTGTTGGAATCTTGCCTGTTCCATCTAGCGTAGCAAGTCCGTTATTTTGTGCTTTTTGAGCCGTTATGCGTAAATCAACTGATCCAGCAAAATCAGATATAGTGTTCGCTAACTGTGTGCCCGTATGATTGCTTCTATTAAGCAATACTGCATCTGTACTATTGGCCGTTGCTCCATCTTCAATACCTGCAAGCTTAGTCTTTTCTGCTGTGGTGTAATCTTCAGCAGACAAGCCTTTACCTGCTACTTTATCAACTTTACCATCTAAGGCAGGTTGAATATCAGTAGTTAAGCCTGAAAGTCTGTTTATCTCTGCTGTAGTAGCGGTTACGCCGTCTAAAATATTAAGTTCCGCAGCTGTGCTAGTAACATCTGTAATATCAGTTAAGATATGGGTATGCGTACTACTTGCAAATTCAGAGGCATCATGGGTAATAATGTCACCTAAGGTAATACCCTGAAGCTGGTTTATATCGCTTGCTGTTGCAGTAACATCGGTAATATCTGCAAGCGTATGAGTATGATTATCCGCAGCCTTAGAATCTAATTGAGCTTGTATAGGTGCTGTAACACCAGATAATCTATTAAGCTCATCTTTGGTGGCTGTCATTCCTGCTAATTTATTAACTTCAGCCTGTGTAGCGGTTATATCCGTAATATTCGCTAATGTATGAGTGTGTGCAATGCTCGCAAATTCTGAAACATCATGAGTTATTATATCCCCAAAAGTAACGCCTGATAATTGGTTAATCTCACTAGCATTGGCAGTTAAATTACCTAGAGTTTGCCATTGGGCGTTAGAAATAAGAATCGTGTCTATGTTCTTTAATTGGTCAACTTCAGCATTTGTTAAACCTTCTAATCCGTTAGAGCCTAAAGCTATTCTTGCTTTAGCATCTGTGAAATATTGATTAACAACACCTTCGGAAATTTCAGCGGTTGTTAAATTAACCGCTCCAGTTTGACCATTTACACTTAAAACTGCATCAGTTGGCGTAAGTAAAAGAGTCCAGTCTGTTATATCGCCTGCCGTTCCGCCATTATGGATATAGGATTTATTTTCGTCTGTACGAACTGCCGTATCGCCTTCTTGAGCTGTTAATGCTAATTGTTCAACAAGAGAATTTACAACAAAATTCTCTGACAAAGCTATTGCAGGCAATTCAGATGAAGGAATTTTTCCGTCAGCACCTAGTGAAGCTACGCCATCGGCAACACCTCTTTTTGCTGTAATTCTAGCATCTACAGCAACATCAAAATCAGAGATAGAGCTAGATGCTTGTGTACCGGTATGATTGCCTCTATCGAGCAATACAGGGTCAGTGCTATTAACTGTTGCACTATCTTCTATGCTGGCAAGCTTAGTTTTTTCTGTTGTGGTGTAATCTTCAGTAGATAAGCCTTTGCCAGCTACTTTATCAACTTTACCGTCAATTTGAGTCTGAATATCACCGGTTATGCCAGATAGATGGTTAAGTTCATCACCAGTTGCCGTAATTGCCGTACCACCTAGTTTAAAGCCTGAGGAGATATTTACTTCCGTTTCCGAAATTTCTAAAGGCGTAGTAGTGCCTTCGCCATCTTCTACTGGTCGTAAAGTGCTATCAACGCCAGTGTTGGCGTTAGAGATTTGGAGTAAATCCTTGTATGTGTCTTTAACTTTTTTGCCTGTTAAACTTGCCATAATTGTTACCTCGATTGAGTTTGAAGGAAGGTTTAAGAATCCCAGTCGGAATCTATATCTTCCCAGTTTTCACCAATGTTGCTCCAGATTGCATTTGCGAAATCACGCAATTCATTGAACATAAATAAAACGATAGACATTATTCAAATACCCTAACTAAAAGGACAACCGCCCTCTCTGATGATTGATTTACCGGTGCTGTGGATAATCCGCTTCTAACCTTGATAAACTTGATACAGATTGTTTCTTGTGGATTGAGTTTAATAGTCCTAGCTGCATCTGCCTCTATTTCATATTCAGAGCCCGCTTTGTCGAAATAATCAGTATAATCTTGACCATTACTGCTCGCTTGAAATGAAAGATTAGCAGCATCCCAGTCTTGAGGCATTTCAATTCCAACAAGCGTACCAGCCCCTAAGCTAGTTTCTGAAGATACACTATCCCCTGCAGGAATAATGGCTTCAATGCGGTCAATCTTTACAGGACGCAAATCTGAAATCTTGTTACTCATGGTTATTTTCAGGATTGTTAGGATTCTGTGAATTATCTAAGTTCTTATCATTATTTTTTGGATTCTGATTTTGGCCTTCGCCATCTTTATTGTCATTGGAAGGTGGAGCGTTATTCTTCTTACTATTTTTAGGTTTAGGTGGAGTTTTTGGCTGAGGGTTATTATACGCCTCCTGCTTTTCTTTTAGTAAAAGATAATTTTTCTTTTTAACGGAATATTCAGCTTCTGTGCAAACATCATAAAATCTGCATAATACACGCTTAATTAGAGCTTCATCTTTGGCAAAGATTTCTGCTTTTCCGTTTGTAAATTTTGTATTGCCTAAAATTACAGATTTACCCTCATTAGGCCCATAGGTTCTTAATTGTATTTTTGTATCTTGATTAGTCATGATTATATAAGGTTAAAGAGGACAAGAAAATCTTGCCCTCCATGAGTTGAAGAGAGGAATTAGTTACGGACACCAGATAAAGCAGCCAAGCCTTTTTCAGAGAATAAAGCCAATCCACAGTACCATTTTACACGAGTAATTGTTTCGTCCTTAGTTTCTGATGCACCAACATCTTGAACATTAAGACCTGCTGAATCTGCGGCTGTTAAACCTGAGATGCCATGACTCAACGAGCCATCATCTAATGTTCCTGCAAAAATGGTAGTAGTTGCAGCTGATGTACCTGTTGCCTGATCTGTTGGAATATAATCATTACGGAATATCGGAATATTACGATAACCAGGTATCTCTTGACCATCAGCTAAATTTACTACATCGCCAATACCAGCACCACCTAATGAGCGAAGTAAGGCAAAGTATGAGCGCAATGAACGTGCATTCATCATAAGATAATCAACAGCTCCATCTTTATCCGTTACTTTGTCGATAAGTTCATCTAGGTAATCGAATGATAAAGTGTCGCCATTACCCGAGCCATCATCGGCAGAAACAGTCTGATTTGAGGATACTAGCGAAAGTAAACCTTCAAAACTATCAGATGTGCCATCGCCATTAATGAGCGTATTTTGGAATTTACGCCCAACAGATTTAGCTTTAGAGGCAATTTGAATAGCTTCTTGGTCTTGTATGTTAGAACGAGTAGCTTGGATTAAACCATTTACTTCAGCATCGCCTATAATTGATGTTAGACTTGATGTAACTTGTGTAAATGTAGCTGGGTTCTTACCAGTGATATTACTTCCAACTCCAGTAAATTCAGCATCGCCAAGAGTATTCTCTCTATTATAGGCTAATGCGTTACCTTCAATTGATGCGAATGGTAAGGCTTGGAAAAATCGGTTAACCGTTATTACATTTTCAATAACACCGGAAACCAACATATCCTGAGAAAGTTTAGCACTTTCAGGTAAAGTTATAGTAGGCATTTTTTGCTCCAAATATTGTTAAGGACTTAAATAAGGCTCTCCCTTAATTTAAGCTTTGCCTTTGGCTCCCCCGCTGGCAGTGATTTATCCGTGCAGTAAAAGATATGTTAGTTTCTGCGGTTTTTCATACCTGCAGCAATTTTACTAACAGAATCTATATTTTTAGGGTCTATTGTTAGGTCGGAAGTTCCGCTTCCTGCAGGCTTACCTGAACCTGAAGCGTGATGAGCTTGATAAAATTTAGGCTTAGCCTTTTTGAATATCTCGCTATAAAATTTATCTAAGCTAATTGAACTATCGGGTTCTCCTATTTCGTTTTTAAATACAACATTTAAATTTTCATCTAAATCAAAGCGAGATTTTGTAAGTGTATATACATCTTCAATATCTTCAGGGAAAATACCGGATTTGGCAATTGCAGCTCTTACCCTGTCACCTAAGATATAATTACGTTTAGTATTCTCAGTATGAGATAGCTTTTCTTCTAACTCTTTAATCTTTGCCTGATTGTCTTTATCTCTTTGAGTTAATTTAGCTTCGTATGATTCTTTAGTTTTATTCAGAGCTTCTTCAAATTTACCTTTTTCAGTAAGGGCTTTCTGTTCACGCTCTTCTTTAGCTTTTTCCCATTCACTCTTTTCTTCTTTGAGCTTTTGATACTCGCTTTTATCCAAACCCTCAAATTCTTTAAGTTTTGAGTTGTAGCGCTTTTCAAAATCGCTTCTAACTTTACGTTCATTATCAAGAGCCTTGCCCTTCTCAGACATGGCCGTGTAAAGCTCGGTTGCGTTTAATTGGTATTTTCCTTCATCAGTAGAAGTATAAAATTTATGCACCTCTTCAGGTACAGCATCTAGTTTTTCAATAATAATTGGTAAATCTGTCATAGTTAAAAATGGTTATGGTTGTAATTTTAGGTATAAAAAAAGCCCCTTAAAGGAGCTAAAAATCGAAGAGCTAAATATATCTTATTGATATATCAACTTTTTCTAAACTGTAACTATTGTCAACTCGCCTCTTGCTAAACAATATGCACAAATCAATCTATTTGATTTATAGGCTAGTTCTTCATCTCTATAATATGGACTGCAAATAGCATCTATAAATACAGATGTTTGAACATTTTTCATTGTTTCGCACTTGTGACAAAATAGTTGTTTTGGTTCAACTTCTTTCTTTTTCATTTTTCCGTTAAACTTTGGATCAGAAATAGAAATTACATTATTGTTATTGCACATAGGATATAAAATAAATCCTATACCTATCTTTGCAAGCTTGCAAAAGCTTTAGCCTCTCTTTGTTTTAATATTTTTAATGTATAAATTTCGCCTGAGTGGTCTGTAAACCTATCCAGACTTAGCTTTCCGCCTAAATATAATTTTGTTCTAGTTTTGCCTAAAACATCTTCTACAAATTCTAAAGGCTGGGTTTTAAGCCATTTGTTATAGGTGGTCGTTGCTGGTATTTGACCATTTAATGATGCACGAGTTCCTACTGGTGCCTCTTTAAGATTGATGCCCAATTGCTTCCATGAACCAATAATTGGTGCGGTAGAAGATCTGCAATTTGGGTGGCGTGGCGGTCTAGGACCTTTTCCAACATCATAAATTTGACCATCAAGAGATGCACAAGTAACAGATGTACGACTATCTAAAGTAGCGGTGAAGCGCCATTGTTTAACAATATTTGGATTATTCTTATATAATTCATCTCGTGCAAACGAGGCAACATGGTTGGTTGCTGTTCTAACTAGTCTTTCAGCATCACGATAAGATTTATGAACTATACCATCTTTATAGTTCAGTAAGCGTGAGCCTCTGATACGTCTTATAATTTGCGGTGTTGTTTCGCCTTCTACAAGCCCAAGTCTCAAGGCTCTTTCAATTTGTTTAATTTTACTATCGGCTAAGTCCTTGATTTCATCTTTAATAAATCGGCCTTGAAGCGGTTGTGCAGTAACAATTGCAGATAAAGCCTCTAATGTAGGCCTTGTAAGCTCTATTGATACAGGAAGTGTATTAGAAATAAGTCGAGCATTAAAATCTGATTCATATTCAGCTAAATCAGTAAGCTTAGAATTAAGATTATTTTCTAAAACATTGTAGGTATCTTTAGTGATTAAGCGTATATCACTTAAAAGCTTATTAAGCCTAGCTTTGCTAAAATCAGTTAAATCATCTTTTAAAATAAGCTGAGATAATTCACTTTCCGCGTCAATTAAAAGCTCATTAATCTCTTTTACTATACCGCCTGTAAGCCGTTGAAGATATACTTGATGCCTTACACTAGCATCAAATAGCTCTTCATTTACGGTTTTCATTTAAACTTATGATTAGTTTTTTCCCAAGTAAAATAATCTAATCCGCCAGATTGATAATTTTCTCTGCCAAAGTGACCATAAGCTGCAGTTGGAGAGTATATTGGATTTTTTAGATTAAGTATTTCAATTATATCACTAGGATAGAATGAAAAATTAGTTTTAATAATCTTGGTTAGTTCTTTATCCGAATATTGTGAAGTGCCAAAACTCTGAGCGTAAATTGAGATAGGCTCTTTAATGCCAATACCATAAGAAACTTGAATTAAGCATTTATCAGCTAAGCTTTGAGCTACAATATTTTTTGCTACATATCTTGCGAAGTAAGCGGCACTTCTATCAACTTTCGTTGGATCTTTACCTGAAAATGCACCGCCGCCATGAGGAGCATGTCCGCCATAGGTATCTACAATTATTTTACGCCCTGTTAATCCTGCATCGGCTTCCGGCCCACCTTTGATAAATAAACCAGTTGGATTAACTCGAATATGATCATTCGCAGGAAGCCAGTCACTAGGCAGAGTTTTTTCTATAATAGGAATAAGATAATCTTTAATTGCTCTTTGCTTGATCACCTCACTATGCTGAATAGATACGATTATATCAGTTGCTCTAATTGGGTTTCCGTTCTCATATTCTAAAGTAAGTAGGCATTTTGCATCATTTCCTAGAATATTTATATTTTCTGCCTCATTTGCTCTAAATATTTCTTCAAGTATTTTATGAGAATAATAGATACTAGCGGGCATAAATTGCTCAGTTTCATTACAAGCATAGCCAAACATTATACCTTGATCACCAGCTCCGCCAGAATCTACACCTTGGGCTATATCTGAAGATTGGGTGTTTAGTAAAGGTGTAATCTCAAAATCAGATGCGTTATAACCTGCGTTAAACAATGTTTGAGAGGCAATCTGCTTTATATCGTTATCATGAAATTCGGTTTTACTTGATACTTCGCCTGATATGAAAAGCTTATCTTTTGTAATAAAGCTTTCAATTCCTGCTCGAACATTTTGATCAATAGATAGATAAGCATCTAAAATTGCATCGGATATTTTATCGCAAATTTTATCTGGGTGTGCATGTGAAACTGATTCGCTGCTAAAAAGGTATTTTGACATTGTTATTCTTCATTGGGAAATTTAGGGTTTTCCGTGCCTATTGCTTCAATTTCGTCATCAATGTCTAAATCTTCACGAATGATGTTTCTTCGCTTTAATTCAGTTAAATATGACTTTTGAGAAATTTCGCCTGCAAGCCTAGCCTTAAGTAAATGCTCTTCATCGCCATCAGCAACTTGAGATAGGCCAAAATCTTGGTTAATGCTTATGCCGCCGTAGTTTTCATGTTCTTGCCCTTCCCATTTGCACATAAACTCAAAGCATTTAGATATGGCATTTTCGAGCCTGCGAACCATGTCTTGTAAAGCTGAATTAGATTTTGCACTATCTATAGCAGATTCCGTAGCGGTGACATTGCCAGTTCTTTTTAACAGAAGCTGAATACCTAGAGATTCCATTTTAGTTTCTAAATCTTTTAGAGATTCACGCCCAGCCTCAATAGCTGCCCCACTATGCTCAACAAATTGAAGCCTTGATTGCGGATCTTCTGATACAACCATTCTATCAGGCCCTATCTCTATTTCTGTAGCTGCATTAGGATTAAATCCTGCTCCGTGAAGTAATGGAAAGCGCACAAAATGCAAAATATGCTCTTGGTCTGATGACGATTGCCAATGCTGAACATTTAAGTGTGCTAAATCTAATAAAGGTGGTTTTGCAGTCATAAAACCAGTTTTTTCAGTATAGAATGTAACTAGGGCAATTTCTCCAAGGCTATTTTCACCAGTCTCTATTAACTGCCAGTTATCCTTCTTACCTTCTTCGTAAACTTCAAAACTATCAGGTTTAACTACCCTAATTCGATTAACTATTTTTTCTCCATATTCGCCATCAGGTATTGTAACTGATTCGAGTATCCTTAACTGCTTTAATTCATGAATACCATTAACACTTTCATAAGCCCATGCTATTAGGTTTGAGGCCTTAACATGAACAGCGTAAGGTCTAATTTTATCCTGCTTTTTCTGCTCTAAATTCTTCTTCTCTGGCGTTAGAGGATAATCAATTAAAATATGAGTGATACCATCTGTTAAGGCAGATTCTAAAAGTTCTCGGCAAAAGGAGGTTATATTGTTGCCCATTCGGTCAATATCTTCAGTTAACTCTTTGATAATGTCTGGCGTATCTTCATTTACTGTAACAGTTTTTGAAAAAGGCTTACCAACTAATTTTTTGATGGTATCAGCATAAGCATTATAAAGAACTGAACGGCTTAACCTTATTTTATACGCCTCCTTTGACTCTTTGGGCTCACGAGGCAAGAACTTAGTTTCCGCAGCCCTCATGGCATCGGTTCCCTTTTTAACAGCATTAACCAACTCAAGATTAGGTAACATTGCCATATAGCCAGCACTAGGTGTTGCTACTGTGTTCTTTTTGCTACTCATTAAACCCTAAACTCTATACTGGTATGTTTTTTACCTGAAGACATTACAGCATATCTTGTTTCATCTGCTGCATGGTCTTCGGCTTCTGTGTTTATGTCATCTTGGCTTTTTTCATCTCTTTGTAGAACTGGAACAGTTCTTATCCAATCTAAGCAATTATCAAATACCCATAATCCTGCAGCCTCAGGATTATCTGATGCTGAGCTTATAAGCATTTCTCGCATTTGTTGCCAACCCGCTATGCGATTATTATCGGCTTTACTAAAATGAAGATGTAAGCCCATTTCTCTTGCCCCTTCACGCATTTGGTCAAAAATGCTTGGTCCACCTGCTTTGGTAAATATTGAAGGGTCGGCTACACAACCTTCCCAAATTTTACTTTTAGATTTATTGGCAATTGCAACGCCTAACTCTTTATTTGAAAGGCGTGTTCCAACATTAGGCTTAACATATCCTGAAATATCTTTTTCTACGGTGTAGAACTCACCGATTCTAATTAGCGAACCTCTAGGGAAATATTTACCTATTTCTTCAACAACAGAGCCGTCAGATACAGCCCAAAAACCAACAGATGAAGGCTTTGCACTTCCCCAGTCAAACGAGCGTTTAAACTTCCATGTGTGCGGTATAGTAAACGGCTTAAGAATATGCCTTGATGGCTTCCATATATCGTCAAAGAATCCTCCTGCGACTATATCCCATATGCCATGGCGCCAAGCTTTAACTAAAGCTGGCGAGCCTGATTGCATCAGACGCTTTTCATAATTAGGATCATTCTCAACTAACTTTTGATTATCTTCTAGCTTAGAAGGTATAAAAACTCGGTTTTCGCCAGTTTCAGGGTCAGATATAATCTGATAACCAGTTGGAGCAGGAGTTATAAATCTTTGCTTAACCCAGTTATGACCTGCACCACCGGGGTTGCCTGTTAAGCGTAATTTAACAGGAACACCATGGGCAGAACGAAGGGTTGCCCTAATTCTATCTATCGCATCAGGTGTTGGCCAGTTGGTAGCCTCTTCAACGCATATCCAAGTATAGCTGTGTCCTTGATAGTTTTCGGCATCTTTTGCATCAAACAAATGTCTGAATTTGAGTTTTGCTCCATTAGCAAATTTCCATTCAGCCTTAGATGAACTCCAAACAGCGCCAAGCTTGGTATAAATTTCAGTTGCTCTTCGTAAAACTTCTTCAAGTTGTTTATAAGTTCGCCTAAAAAATACACCATTTGCATTTGAACCATATTTAGAGGCATGAACGGCAAAATCGCCAAGCATACCATCTGTTTTACCGCCACCTCTTGCACCGCCATAAAATACTTCAAATATTGGACATCTAAGTAATGATTCTTGCGGTCCTTTCTGTGGCTTCCATATAGTTTCTTGAGGCTTCCTTACTCCCTGTCTGGTTTGTATTTTTCTGCCCATTCATCTTGGTTTTCTATTATTGCAGGTGCTTCAATTACATATTGTATTGCTTCGCCATCTTCGCCAGTTATCTCTTGTCGTTCAATGTAGCCACGCTCTTTACCCTTGGTTTTTAGATAGAAAATAATAGCAGCAGTATTGCCCTCTTGAATCTGCTTAATAATAGCAGCTTCAGCCATGTCTAAAGTACCGTATTGGCTTTCTTCTTTGGCTTTGCGTAATTTACTGCTTTTAGCTAGGTAATTAGCTATTGTTGAAGGTGAGCATTTTAACTTCTGTGCTGCCACAGAATTTAAGCCTGCTGATTCTCTTAATGCTAGCTCTACTTTTTCTATCGAAAATTTGTCTTTATTTGCCATTATCTTTGTCTTGTTCAGTTAATTTCTTTTCCTCTCTTAACTGCTCAATACGCTCCTGAGCTAAATCTGCTAAAAGCCTTATGGCTACTGCATTATTGTAAACTTCTTTAACTTGCTTAACGCCAACTATGGCATCAAATATGCGGTCATAATCTTCATATTCAGCGAATATCTTAGTTTTCTTAGATGAAGCTTTTTCTATTTTTAATAATTGGTCGATAAATACCTGCTTTTCAGCAGGTAAAAACATTATGGTTATTTCTTCATAAGGAACAGAGCCGATAGAAAGCCCATCAATATCGAGCTTGTTTATGTCTTTAAAATAATCATCTGTAATGCCTGAATATGCTTTATGTTCTAGGCTTAGCGACTCATAGATATTCTTTAGGATATTTTGGTCATCTTGCCCTGTAATAGCATTATGTGAAAGCTGTATAGCCTTTCTTCTATCTTCATTAATCCGAGACTGAATAATGAATACAGGGATTTCTTTTTGACCAGCTTGAATAGCCGCTTGGACTCTATGATTACCCGAGACTACAGCAAGCTTTTTAGAGTCTTTTTCTGGATAAACAGTAACAATGGAAGTTAAAGCGTCATCTTTAGCCAAGTTACTAGCTAAGGTACGCATAGTGTCTGCTGTCATATAGCGAGCATTTTCTTCAGCCTCTAATATTCTTAACTGTTTTGTTGGAACTATACAAAAGCGGACTTTAAGAGCCTTGTTATTCGACTCGTTCTCGTCAATTTCAGCAAGGTCAAAATATTCAACATCTTCTAATGCTATAAAGCTGTATTGCGAGCTATCCTTGCTTGGTAATTCTTTCTTTTGCTTCTCTGCCATATTTAACCCACCAGTTAGAGTACATTTGTTGAGGTATTTCTTCTCGTAATTCCGAGCCGTAATTGATTATATTGCCCTCAGATGGATCATCTGCTGGTCTGCGGTTAAGAAGCTCATATATACCTCGATATTTCATCGAGATGGGACGTTTGGTTCTAGCTGTAGTAACTACATAATCAATTTTGCTTATTAGCTTTTTGCTAACAATTTCTAAAAGTGTCTTTGAGGTGGCGATAGTAGCCACTAACTTTGAAAGCTTGCCTTCACGGCTGATAGTAACATCGGATAACAAATATATCGTATTTTGTCCGAATGAAGGGAATTTGGGTAGGCTATAAATAACTCCGCCAACTAGCATCTTATCAACATAGATTAAGAAATTAGCCACTCCGCTAGAATGAATGATAGTTTTCTGTAAATATATATCCTTTATAAAATCCATGTGCTTGCTTTCAGCTTGGACTATCTGAATTTTGCTTTTCTTATGGATCTTGCTTAAATCTATAGGTTTATATTCAAATTGGTCAGGAATCTTGTAAATATGGCGAATGCTAGATTTTTCAGTTCTAGCAAAACAGTAATGCGGAACTTTACGCCCTTGCACATATTCAAGCACAGGCTTTCTATTCTCAAAAGTCTGGTCTGATAATACACAGTAAGGGATACCGCTATCGTCAATTTTATCAATTATTGAGCCTAAAGTCTTAGGATCGTATAAGTCATAGCTAGGTGCTGGCCATTCAATATTTTCTTCAATAAACTTAAACTGGCTTTCATAGTCGCCTTTAAAGAATGGCGGAAATGCTGCAACCCCTGCACCCTTAGATATTGCTTCTTTTACATGGTCACGCCAATCTATAGGATTATAGCCCTGTATCTGCATTTGAGGCAGAATCTTATCTAATAGCTTTTTGGCTCTATCAAAGAAGTAATCGAAATTCTCTATGAAATAGTTAAAGTGTAATTTGTTATAATCATTATTCCGCCTGCCATATCTAGCCATTTCACAAGCAACCAATGTCGCAGCAGTCTTTTCATAAAAGCTAGAGCCGTTAGTTCGCTCTTCAATAAATTCTAAGTCTTTTACGAATTTGATATTAAATTCTTCATTACAAGCCAGTTTACCAACAGCCGTTGAGTATAAACTAACATCGTTACTAACTATCGGCAAATCTGGAAATTTGCTTTTTAAAGCTCGCTCAATTCTAAAGCTACCGGAACAGCAAACATATACTTCTTGCCAATTTTCAAAGTCGATAATCTTCATAACCTGCTCAATACAGGCTGTAGGTACGGCTCCAAAAAACATAATGTGAAGAAAAGTAGAAATAAAAACGGCGATGCAAGCCTAAACCTACACCGCCTACCACAATTAACATGAATAATCATGCCAATTAAGAGGTATTATAATTCAAGGGGTATTAAGATTAAAGGGGTTTTTAATTTTTAAGCTAACTTGTTGTTCTGATTGATTTTATATGAAGTTATGATGTCGCTTTTACTTGACGGCAACTCTATTATGGAAAGAATTAGAATTGTTCAACAAGAACAATAACTTAACCCACAATTAACATAAGTAAATCATGGCTAATATCTGCGAAAACATCATTCAAATTAATGCTAACAAAAAAGCAATCTCTAAAATGTTGGAGGTTGCCAAAACCCATAAAGA
The DNA here is from genome assembly GCA_020630095.1 of Rickettsiales bacterium. Lineage (GTDB taxonomy): Bacteria > Pseudomonadota > Alphaproteobacteria > Rickettsiales > UBA8987 > JAHDCD01. The sequence continues at coordinate 91,413 of JAHDCD010000004.1, forward strand.
AACTTTACGAGGCGAAAAGTCTGAAGTTACCTTTTCATTTTATCCATTCTGTAAAAATCTAGTAAGCAAGCCAAGCTCAACAATACTAGGAGAATTAGGCACTAATTATATTCCATATATTGCAGCTAATGAAGAATTTAACATCTTAATTCAAGATGGTGCTGTATTACTTTATTTTGATACTAAATGGTCTGCTCCAATAGGCGCTGCTTCAAATCTTCTTAAATGGCTTCAGAAAATTGATAAAGAGGCTCATATTCGTATGAGTTATCAAGAATATGGAATGAATTTCTGCGGAATTTATATATCAGGTTGTGGGGATTTAGACTGCAACATAACTGAGGATTACCATTACTTAGATGAGGAGTTTATAAAAGATATAGACGAGGCTGAATTAGATAGATTATCTAATATCTATGGGTTAAGCTCTGATGAATTAAAATTTAAGGCAAATGAACCTGACGGTGTTTATTTGTTTTCAGATTTTTATAAAGAAAATAGATTAGGTTAAAATTATGTTTAAATTAGAGCAAGCACGAAAGGAAGCAGAGGTTATTGCAACTCATTATGTTGAGGGTGATAACTACACAGCCGAAAGAATTGCTAATAAGCCTATATTATGCGGTTTAGTTACAGAAGTTATTTCTCGTAAGCACCCCCAAAAGCTATCTCGTTTTTTAAGAGAGTTGGTTAATTACTCAAATGATAATATTTTCATTATTTGGAGTTCTGATGATATCAAAGAACGCCGCCCAGACTTAACAGATGAGCAATGTTACAAAGTTCTAAAATCATTAGAAAAGGATCACGAGTCGTGTTATGGCATAACTTGGGAAACCATTGATAGCACGGCTGATTTCTTATTTAAAGAACCTGCTAACATATCAGAACTAAGGCTTAATTACTCAGGTTAGGTATTTATTATAAATATCTGTATTTACTGGATATTCTGTTATTTTTAAGGTCGCTTTCTCTTGACGGTCAACCCTATATCTTTATTATAAAGATATAACCACAATTAACAATTATCATGAAACACGAAGAAATCCTAAATGCCTCATACGAGGCAATCCTAAAGACCTTCCCGAATGTATTTGAGCTAAAGAAAGGTCAACCTGAAGCATATAATTTAGATCAGCTAAATATATGCACGCTTAAATATCTAGCCGAAGAATCAACGCATTTAATGTTTTCTATGACTTTTAGCTTCAGAGAAGAGCATGGCATTATTGAAGATAGAAGAATTGTTATAATCCTCGCTAAAAACTCAAGAAATGCAGTTCCTAAAGCAATTTGGTTTAATGGTGGTAATAGTAGTCGATGGGATAGTCGTTCTCAAGATGGTATATTAAGGGTGCACTATAGAATGTTAATTCGTTGGCTAGACCAAGTTAATGAATCTAGCCAACTTTCATTAAAAGCTAACCACAATTAACGATATTTGGGTAAAGTTATGCATTGCAGTAAAGAAAAGAAATTTATTAAAACATATACAACTAAACAAGCGCCTGAAGGTTGTACCTTCAAAGTTGGCGATATTGTTACTTATAAAAATGAGTTTGGAGCATTATTTAAAAATCAAATCATTACTGGATTTGCATTAGAGCCGCTTAACGGTCGTTTTATTCATTTAGCAAAAGATGCCTACTGGTTTCCAGTTAAGGCATCAGAAATCAAAAAACAAAATTAAGGAGTTTATATTATGTCATTTAATTCAAAAAAACTACAAACCTCAGGTTTTAATAAACTAAACGAGATGCTACCGTTTTTAAAAGATAGTATCAAAAATCAGGACAGCCATTACGGTTTATATTCTGAAACTTCGCCTGACATATCCATTACAATTTTATTAAAGGATAATGAGGTATTAACTTTAGCACTTGCTCATTTCAATTCTTTTAATGGCAAATTAATTGCAGACCCTCAAATTACTATGGAAGTTAATTACAACCTTAAAACGGCTTATCCTATTGATTATAAGGACAAAGCTAAGCGGTTAACAGTTTTATCTCCTGAAGATGAAAATCTATTAGAAATTTTAAGGTTTCTAAATCATTGGCTAAGTAACCTATCGAATCATACCTACAAACTTGAATCAACTATCTAGGAGAAACATTATGGAAACTAAATTAGTAAAATCCCAGCAAAATATATTTAAAAAGCTTAATAAGCTTATGCCATTTTTAAAAGATAGTAATGATTACTATTTTAAGCTCAAAGCTTCAGGATATATGGATTTATCAGTCGATATCCTCAGTAAGAGCGATGAAACTATAACTATTGCCCTATCTCATTATTTTGAACAGAATGGCGATTTAATTCCTGACCCTGACATTACAATGGAAGTTGATTTTAAAGAGCAAACTGTGCTTCCGCTAGCCTATCAAGATAGCTTTGGTTATAGAAGTGCTGTAGTAGATGATAAGCCAGTTGAGAAGGCTGTAAAAGATTTACTTTCATTCTTAAACACTTGGCTAAGCAACCTAGCTAATCAAGGTCATAAAATAGCCTAAAAATGAGTGTGAGAGCTATTTTTAGGTGTTAATTGTATTACTCCGTTATATAAATAAATTAACCACAATTAACAAACGGAGATAATATGCAGACTAGCAATTTTTTTAATTTTACAGGTAATGGTAGAATCGCAATTTCAAGAAGCGTGCCTAGAGGTTTAACTTCAGGCTATCGCATCTACAGAAAACTTGCCCCAGGTGCTTGGTTTAAGGATTATAACGGTAATCAAGCACTTTATAGAGAGCGTTACTTCAACGATATCTTATCTAAGCTTAATCCTGCTCAAGAATATGATATATTGCATGACTTAGTTAAAGGTCATGAGCCTATCTTATTATGTTGGGAAGATATCAATAAAAAAGGTCAATGGTGTCATAGACGCATGGTTGCCGAATGGTTCAAAGCTGAATTAGGCGTTTCTATTCCTGAATATAAGCCTGAAGCTAAACCCCTTCCACTATTTAATAATATTTAGAATTTGGAGCGGCTACAAGGGATCGCACCTTGCTATTAGAGGGGAACTCTAATATCCAACTAATGGTCGCCGCGCATTTTGTAATAATACATTGATTTATATAGATATATTGCCGATAAAACCTTTACGGCAAAACCATTTTGGCTACAATAATTTTACCCACAATTAACATTTGCCGCATTTGCGGAGGAGTAAAATTATGCAGAATATACCACTAAAATCATTATCTGTTTCTAAAGAATATAATGTTCGTAAAACCTCAACTAGCGCAGGCTTAGAGCAATTAAAGGCCAGTATTAAATCTCATGGATTACTTGAGAATTTATTAGTTATACAGCAAGGCAATAAGTTTGAAGTTATTGCAGGTGGCAGAAGATTAACTGCACTCAAAGAGCTTTCTAAAGAAGGCGATATCGCCAATGATTATAAAGTTCCGTGCGAACTTGTTTCATCTGACAATGCAGAAGAATTAAGCCTTGCTGAAAATTCTATTCGTGAACCAATGAATCCTGCTGATGAGTTTGAGGCATGGCAAAAGCTTGCTGATAAGGGCTTATCTATAGCTGATATATCTGCTAGATTTGCTGTAAGCGAAGATATGGTTAGAAAGCGTCTAAAGCTTGCTAATGTATCGAAAATTATATTTCAGGCATATCGAGATGAAAAGATAAACCTTGAATGTTTAATGGCTTATACAATTTCAGATAACCATAAGCATCAAGAAGAGGTATTTATTCAACTCAAAGACACTTACAATCATAGCCCTTGGCAAATTAAAAGTTCTTTATCAAAGGATAAATACGATTCTTCAGACTCTATAGCTAAATATGTAGGTTTAGAGCCTTATGCAATAGCAGGTGGTGCTTACACTCAAGACTTATTCGAGGAAGTTACCTATTTTGCAGATACTGAATTATTAGAGCAACTTGCTAAGGATAAGTTAGAAGCTAGGGCTGAATCTATTTGTAATAACTGGAAATGGGTAAAAGTTATCCTGAAAAGCAGTTATGAAGATATTTATAATTATGAACGCTTATATGCCGGTGCTACAGAATATTCTCAAGAGCAACGTGATATATCAGGCTGTATAGTTACCATTGGCTATAATGGCGAAGAGCAAATACACGAAGGTTTAGTCCTTCCTGAAGATAGCATTAAAAAACAAGATGATTCATCAAAATCAAATTCTGATGAGCCTACTTCTGAATATAGCCGTTCCTTAAATGACCTTCTTAGCTTTTACCGCTTGCATTATGTTAAAACCAATATTGCAAAAGATTTCGAGCTATCATTTGATGTATTTGTTTATCAAATGAGCGTAAAGCTTTTATCTGATGATTATTTATCATGGTCTGAAGATTGGCTTAAAATCAGTCCTGAAAAATTCTATTACGGTACAAATGCTCTAGAAAAGGATTCTAGCTTAGCCGAAATGGAACAATCAGAAAATGAGTTTTATTCCAAACTTCCACTAGATTGGCTTAATTATGAAACTCCTAATGAAAGATTTGAGGCGTTTCGTAAGATTAAACAATCTGATAAAGAAAAACTCTTTTCAGCCTGCATTGCTAGAACTCTAAAACCTCAACTAGCTGATAATACAGGAAGTAAGGTTTATGAATCTGCCATTTCATCTCTTGAGATAGATTTTACCAAAAAATGGCGACCAACTAAGGATAATTTCTTTAATCGAGTGACTAAAACTCAATTACTAGATATTGGTTTAGATGTAATCGGCACAGAATTTGTTGATAAATATAACAAGCTCAAGAAAGGCGAAATTGTCGATATTCTACACAGCATCTTTAATGAGCCTGAAAAGCATAAGCTAGATAAAGAACAGCTAAAGCTAGTTCAAAACTGGCTACCTGAAGGCTTTGTTAAGAGTTAATGCTCTGTTTTATATGGGTTTTTTAGTCCGCATAGAGTCGATAACTCTGTACGGCTAACTAACCTATTGATATAATTGAACTATATAAAACAACTCTCAATATCATGAAACAAGGCACAGTAAGTAAAGCGGTTAATTCGCAAATAAGCGAAGTTAAAACTTCAAAACTTTATGGCAATCCTGAACAAGCTAGAAAAATCTTTGATGCTGATAAGTTGAACGAATTAGCATCTTCCATTAAAGAGCAAGGCTTAATGAATCCAATCGTAGTTCGTCCTGACAATAATGGCAATTATATGATTGTAGCAGGAGAAAGGCGTTTTAGAGCCTGTTCTCAAATCCTTAAGCTAGAATCCGTGCCAGTTATTATTAAGCAAATCTCTGATGCAGATTTAACCTATCAAATGATTATCGAAAACCTGCAAAGACAGGATATTTCGCCAATGGAAGAAGCTAGAGCTTATGCTAAAGCTATGCAAGACCATGAAATTGATGCTAAACAACTAGCTAAGAAACTAGGTATAGCACAGCCTCATAGAATTACTGATAGGGTTGCTTTATTAGCCTTGAAGGAAGATTATCAAGATTATCTGGCGCAAGGTATTATAACGCCTAGCCAAGCATATTACATGGCTCAAGTTAATAAGCCTAATCAAGATGCTTTCTTCAGAATGATCCGTGAAGGCAAATGCGACAACGCCTCACTTGCCAATGTTGCTCAAGCTTTCATTGATGCTGAAAGCCAAAGTATTTTTGATTTTGATATGCCAATCTTAAGCCAAGAAGAAGTTTCAACCATTAACAATATAGAAAACAGCATTGAGCGAATGTTTAAAATCGCATCAAAATGTTTCAATGATGATGGCGAAATTACAATCTTACAGAAAATTGACAGCAATAAGGCTTCAACCATTGCAGACAAAATCAAAGTAATCTGCTCTTCAATGCAATCTGTTGAAAAGAAGCTTCGTGAACCACTAGCAAAAAAGAATGTTTTTGAGCAAATTAAAACCGCTTAGTTGGTTAGGCAGAAAAAATGATTTTAATGAAATTCCCTTTTTTTAGGCTCCAATAATTCCAAAATTGCCGCGCAAAAAATTGATAAAAGGATTATCTTTCTACGGAACAAATTGGAAAAATATATGAGAAATAAAAGAAGCAAATTAGCTTCATAAATCAAGGATTCTAGCCATAAAAAAAGCTTCTCAAAGGAAGCTCTTTAAACGCAACAATGCGATTGTTCTTTTATAGATAAATCGAGCGTTACACAGAGTCAAGTAATTTTGTAAAAATTGGTGTTTTTTGACTAAAAACTAGATAAAACATATACAAAACTGGAAAAAACATAGTTATTATTAAGATAAATTAATTGAATCTTAACCTATTGTCATTTAGCATTAATGCACAAGTGAAGTCATTTATTACATATTTCTCGGTGTTTTTACTGTTATTTGCTAACATGGCGAATGCAGAGATGCTGTGCTGTTCAGATCATGCTGACGAGAATAATGTAGTATCTAGCTTAGATAATGAACATGATGATGACAATAATTCAGATACAGCATCTTCGTGTGATTGCTGTGCTTGTGCTAGCCATCATAATAATTTTAGTATGAGTAATGGCTTAGGCTTCTCTTATAATATTAGTCTAGAATATAATAGAATCTCACTACAAAGCTCAAATTTATATAGTGACGATAATTATAGTTCACTCTATCGCCCTCCGATTGCTTAAATTTCTTAATTAGAAACTTAAGTTAATTTAATCGGAATAATCATGAAAAGAATAATAATCTGTAGCCTTATAATGGCTACTTCTGCGACTTATAGCATTAATGTATCTGCTAAAGAATCGCATAGTAAACATCAACATAATAGCGTTGATTCAGTATATAAAAACAGGCAAACGCTAACTTTAGAGCAAGTAACGGATATTGCTTTGAAGTATTCGCCTGAGCTTAAATCTGTATCAAATGATATAGAAATTGCGAAGGCTAATAAGCTACAAGCAGGAGCATATAATAACCCTGAAATATTCTTTGAGGCAGAGAATATATTAGGCTCTGGTGTTTATAATGAGTTTGATTCTGCTGAATATAATGCAGGTATATCGCAGGAATTTGAACTTGGCAGAAAACGAGATGCTCGCAAGCAAATTGCTTTATCGCAAATAGACCAAGCTGAACTGAAAATTGATATAATAAAGCAGAAAATCAAGCGAGAGATTCACTTGGCTTATGCTCAAATTTTATCCGAAGAAGAGGAGCTGGAGCTTTCTTATAAGCAAGTAAGCCTTGCTAAAGATATGCTAAAATCAGTATCTAAACGAGTTAAGCAAGCTGCTGAAAGCGAGATACAGCAGAGCAAAGCTGAAATTATGCTTTCTAATGCTGAATTGAAATTAAAGCAGAATAAGAATCGCTTAAAATATTCAAAAGCAAAATTGGCAAGATTAATGGGTATTGAAAAGATTGATTTTTCGTTAGATCATTCACATTTCTTTGAGGCAAATAAACCTAAAGAAGTTGAGCATTATACCGCTAAAATTGGCAATATCTCTGATATTAAGCAATTTGAATATATCAAAGCTGAACTTGCGGCTAACTTAAAATATAATGAATATGAAAGCCTACCTAATCCTAATGTAAATATAGGTTATCGTAATTTTTCAGATAGTGATGACCATGCTTTTATAGTTGGCGTTAGTCTGCCTATTCCAGTTTTTAATAAGAATGAAGGTGGTATTGCTAAAGCTAGGGCGGAACTCTCTAAAGCCGATTCAAGTCTTTCATTATTAAAGTTAGAATTAGAACAGCAGGTTCTTGAGCAATGGCAGATGCTTAATTCATCTTATCTTGAAGTTGAAGAGCTAAAGAAAAGCCTTATTCCATCAGCGGAGAAAGCCTTTAATCAAGCAAGTAGCAATTATGAGAGAGGTAAGTTCTCTTATCTTGAGGTGCTTGATACTCAACGCACATTATCGGAAGTAAAAGAGCAATATTACCAGTCCCTTAAAAATTACCATATCGCACAGGCGAATATTGAACGCCTAACATCAGGAGAATAACTATGAAAAAATATATTTTATCAGCAATGTTAATTACATTACTTTCAAGCCCATCTTTTGCCGAAGAAGGGCATAATCACGACCATGACGAACATAAACATGAAAAGCATGATTCTGATAACCGCAAAGGACATGACCACGATGAACATGGGCATGAAGAGGAAGATCATGATGACCATGATGATCACAAAGGGCATGGCGACCATGAAGGACATGAACATTCAGAACATGGAGACGATGAGCATGAAGAAGGCGTAGTAGAAATTGATGATGAAGCAGCAATGAAAGCTGGCATTAAGACTTCAATGGCTCAATCTGGCAAGATCACAAATGAATTATCATTGAATGGTAAGGTAATATTTGATAAAAATCGCTATACAGAAGTGAAAGCTCGTTTTGATGGTATTGTCAAAAGCGTAAAAGCAAAATGGGGTGATAGTGTATCGAAAGGGCAAACATTAGCATTAATTGAAGCAAATGAGAGCCTAAGAAGTTATTCTGTTAAATCTCCCATATCGGGCAAAGTTATTGAGCGTCATACGAATGTTGGCGATGTAACGGGCGATAAGGCTTTATTTAAAATAGCTGATTTATCGAAAGTATGGGCGGAGTTTCATATATTTACATCCGATTCTAAGAAAATCAAAAAAGGGCAAATAGTTCATATTTCCATGGCAGATAGCACCCATGAAATTGAAGCACCCATTAAGATGATTTTGCCAACGGCAGATGCACAAAGTCAAACATTAATTGCTATTGTTGAGATCGACAATAAATCGGGTAATTGGCGACCAAATATGATGGTTGAGGGTATTGTTGAAACAGGCTCAACTAAAGCAGATATTACGGTTCACAAGGAGGCATTGCAACGCACTCCCGAAGGCTTTGTTATCTATGTTAAAGAAGGCGATAAATATGAACAACGCCATGTAGAGGTTGGGCAAGAGAACTCTAAGTTTATTGAAATTCTAGAAGGTATTGAAGTTGGCGAAGAATATGTATCCAAAGGCAGTTTTATTATCAAAGCAGATATTGGCAAAGCCGAAGCTGAACACGACCATTAATCCAATTATCAGGAAAACATTATGTTAGAAAATATTATCCATTTTTCCATTAAACAACGCTGGCTAGTAATGCTAGCAGTTATAATGCTTGTTGCACTTGGCGTTTATAATTTTAACCGCCTATCCATTGATGCTGTGCCAGATATTACCAATGTGCAGGTGCAAATTAATACTGAGGCAGAAGGCTACTCTCCGCTAGAGGTGGAACAGCGTATTACATTCCCTGTTGAAACAGCATTAGCGGGCATTCCAAAACTAGATTATACACGCTCACTTTCTCGTTATGGCTTAAGCCAAGTGACAGTCGTATTTGAAGAAGGCACGGATATTTATTTCGCAAGGCAGTTAATAGGCGAGCGATTATCTACCATTAAAAATGAAATCCCCGAAGGGCTAGAGCCTATGATGGGGCCGATAGCTACAGGTTTAGGCGAGATATTTTCTTATGTGGTGGAATCTAAAGAAGGCTATGACCACACGCCAACCGAATTATTAACCGCTCAAGATTGGATTATTGTACCGCAGCTTAGGAACTTAAAAGGCGTGGTAGAGGTTAATTCTATCGGTGGCTATGAAAAGCAATTTCATGTTATGCCCAACCCTCAAAAACTCATTAGCTTTGGCTTATCGGTTGATGAAATTATAGATGCCTTAGAAAGCAACAATGCCAATGTAGGTGCAGGTTATATTGAAAAGAATGGCGAGCAATATCTTATCCGTGTTCCAGGGCAGATTGAGGGCATTAAGGATATTCAAAATATCGTAATAACTAAACGAGATGATGTTATTTTACGCATCAAAGATATTGCAAAAGTTGAAATAGGCAGCCCCCTTAGAACAGGTGCAGCAACGCAGAATGGCAAAGAGATTGTGCTTGGCACAGCCATGATGCTTATGGGCGAAAATAGCCAAGATGTTGCTAGCCGTGTGGCAAAAAAGCTAGATGTTATCAATAAGTCCTTACCCGAAGGTATGCAAGCACGAGCGGTTTATGATCGCACATCTTTAGTTGATCGTACCATTCATACGGTAGAGAAAAACCTTGCTGAAGGAGCTATGTTAGTAATCGTGATCCTGTTCCTGCTGTTAGGTAATATCAGAGCCGCAATTATTACTGCTCTTGTGATTCCTATTTCAATGCTAATGACCATAACAGGTATGGTTCAAGAAGGCGTATCAGGTAATTTAATGAGCCTTGGTGCGTTAGATTTTGGTCTTATTGTTGATGGTGCAGTAATTATAATGGAAAACTGCATCAGGAGATTTGGTATTGCACAGCATCAACTAGGGCGATTATTAAGCAAAGAAGAACGCTTTAAACTAACAGCAGAAGCTACTGCCGAAGTAATAAAACCAAGCATATTTGGTGTAATCATTATTACGGTGGTTTACTTGCCTATATTCTCGCTTACAGGCGTTGAGGGCAAAATGTTCCACCCTATGGCATTTACGGTAGTAACGGCTTTATTATCGGCTCTTATCTTATCTCTAACATTCGTGCCTGCTTGTGTAGCATTATTTGTAACGGGCAAAGTAACAGAAAAAGAAAATCTTGTTATTCGAGGTTCTAAAAAACTTTATGAGCCAGTGCTTAAATGGTCGCTTAATCATGCAAAATCGCTAATTTTAGCATCACTTTTATTGGTAGCAGGAAGCATATATTTAGCTTCTCGCATGGGTGCAGAATTTATACCAAGCCTTGATGAAGGCGATATTGCCTTTCATGCTATGCGTATTCCGGGAACGAGCTTAGAGCAATCTATTGAAATGCAAAAGCAAGTTGAAGTGGTTGCAAGCCAGTTAGCCGAAGTGAAGGAAGTATTCAGTAAAATCGGTACACCTGAAGTAGCAACCGACCCTATGCCGCCTAATGTGGCTGATACATTCGTGATGCTAAAGCCAAAATCAGAATGGCCAGACCCTAGCAAAAGCAAAGCAGAATTTGTAGAAGAGTTAGAAGAAGCAGTATCTAAACTTCCGGGCAATAATTATGAATTCACGCAGCCAATTGAAATGCGATTTAATGAGCTTATTTCTGGTGTACGAAGTGATTTAGGTATTAAAATTTATGGCGATGATTTAGAGCAGCTCTTAAAATCAGCTAATCAGATTGCATCTGTAGTGCGTAAAGTTGAAGGTGCAAATGCTGTTAAGGTAGAGCAAGTCACAGGTTTGCCTGTTCTTTCTATTGTACCAAACCGTAAATCATTAGCTCGCTATGGTTTAAGCGTAGCAAATGTGCAAGAAGTGGTGCAAACTGCTTTGGGTGGTGCAGATGCAGGCAGAATATTTGAAGGCGATAGACGCTTTGATATTGTGGTAAAACTCTCAAAAGAAAAGCGAGAAGATATAGATGCTATATCAAACTTACCTGTTTATCTGCCAAATAGCTCAACAGGCTATGTGCCATTAAAGGAAGTTGCCAATATAGAGATCACTTATGGCCCTAACCAAATAAGCCGTGAGAATGGTAAAAGGCGAATTATTGTAACATCTAATGTGCGTGATCGTGATTTAGGCTCATTCGTTCAAGATGTGCAGAATGCCGTTGATGAAAATGTAAAAATGCCATCTGGCTATTGGCTTGATTATGGCGGTACATTTGAGCAGCTTATTTCTGCTAAGAAACGATTATCTATCGTAGTGCCAATCGCTTTAATGCTGATATTTATTTTGCTATTTATGGCTTTTGGATCGGTTAAGGATTCATTGCTGATTTTCTCAGGCGTGCCACTTGCCTTAACAGGTGGTGTAGCGGCACTATGGCTAAGAGATATTCCATTTTCTATATCCGCAGGTGTTGGCTTTATTGCCCTCTCTGGTGTGGCGGTTCTAAATGGCGTTGTAATGGTATCCTTCATCAAAAACTTACTGGCAGAAAAAATACCATTAGATAAAGCGATTATAGAAGGTGCATTAACAAGGTTACGCCCAATTTTAATGACAGCATTAGTAGCAAGTTTGGGCTTTGTACCAATGGCACTTAACACAGGTGCAGGAGCAGAAGTTCAACGCCCACTAGCTACAGTTGTTATTGGCGGCATTATATCTTCCACAATATTAACACTAATTGTTTTACCAGCAATCTATCGTTTATTTAACAAAGGTAAGTATGATTAAATCTGTATCTAAAATAACCTATTGCTGTGATTTCAAAGATGGTGTTCATGGTATGACTTGTAAATATCGCTATGTTTTATGGGCTGTATTACTCATAAACATCAGCCTATTCTTTATAGAATTTAGCAGCGGTATATATGCAAGCTCTCAAGCACTTATGGCTGATGCGTTGGATTTCTTTGGCGATTCAGTCAATTACATCATTACTTTATTCGTTTTAAATAGTGCCTTATCAGTTCGTGCAAAAGCATCGCTCTTTAAGGGCGTTACGATGGGAGTTTTAGGAATTTGGATTATTGCCAGTACAACATATAAGGTTTTTGTTACAGGGCTGCCACAGGCAGAAATTATGGGGTTAATAGGTTTCTTAGCCATGATGGGGAATCTTATCTCTGCATTACTGCTCTATAAATTCAGAAGTGGCGATAGTAACCGTGAGTCCGCTTGGATATGCAGTCGAAATGATGCCATATCTAATATCGCCGTTATAATAGCAGGACTTTTTGTTTACCTAACAAGCTCAAAATACCCCGACCTTATCGTTGCAGGCATCATGGCTTATCTTGCAATTACTGGTGCAAGAAGAATCATAAAATTAGCTTTGAAGGAGTTGACTTAAAAAGTTAAACTAAATTCTTTTAGATAATCTTTGTTTTTATAGTTAAACAATATAGCCCTTGACATACCCCGATTAGGTATGTTAATATACCCCTATGAGGTATATAAGTTTAATATCATTATTAGTAATATCATTTGTACTAGATGCTAATGCACGCCCTATATCTTATCCTGAGGGTTGGACTGTGATGCAGACTAATGACTGGGAGAAGAATAGGCTTCATGTGCATTATTCGCCTAATATTAAGAACTCTATTGGCGTTGTGTTAGAAGATGAGCTTGAATCGGATAGGTTTAACATCTCGATGCAATGGAATAAACTTTTATATCGTAAAAATACTAAGACTTCACAAGCTAACTTATATTTAAAAACAGAAGCAGGAGTTGCATTTAAGGGCAATGATAAAGAGCCAAATGCTTCAATAGGAATAGCTGGAGATTGGGAAACTCGCAGATGGTTTACGAGTTATGAAGCTAATGCTAGATGGGCTGACGAATTTGACGATGGTTCATTCCATCAAAAAGCCCGTGTGGGCGTTGCACCTTATGTGGCTGATTATGGCAGTTTACATACTTGGATAATGCTTCAAGTAGAGCATCACCCAGAAGAATTAGATAAAGATTTTCAGTTAATATACACCCCTATGGTACGCTTATTTAAAGGCGATTATCTAGGCGAATTTGGCGTTAGTTCAAATGGCGATGTGATGTTTAACTGGATTGTTAGATTTTAATATAACCCTTAACCTTAATTGGAGAATAACTTATGAAAAAGAAACTTTTAACATTATTAGCAATATCATTGCTTACACCATCACTAGCTTTTGCAGGACACCCAGGGCATGAGCATAAAAAGCCTGAAATTGTCGAGCAGAAAGAAGCTAAGATAATTATGGCTCATACGGAAGGTATGGTATGTGATTTTTGTGCTAGAGGAATTGAAAAATTATTCGGCAAAAGAGATGAAGTATCATCAATTGATGTAAGCTTAGAAAATCAAACTGTTACTATTTACCTTAATGATGGTAAGGATATTTCTGATGAAGAAGTTATCCAAATTATCAAAGATAATGGCGTAACTACAACTCGTGTACACAGACCGTAATTATTATGAAAAAGATTTTAGACTTTTTAACATTATTTACAGCTAGCTCTACGCTATTTTGCTGTGCATTACCTGCATTATTAGTAGCACTTGGTGCAGGTAGTGTTGCGGCATCTTTATTTAGTTCTGTTCCAGGGTACGCCTTTATTGCATCGAATAAAATAGAGATATTTATCTTTGCAGGAATTATGCTAACTATTGGCGGTATATTACAATATAGAGCTAGGAATATGGCTTGCCCTATAGACCCAGATAAAGCTAATGCTTGTAAAGTGGGGCGTAAGTGGAGTAAGAGAATTTACTTTTTCTCACTGATTTTATATTTAATCGGAGGTTTTATGACATTCATAGCCCCACATTTGATTTAACAAAAGGAGGATAGTTTTATGACTAATTGTTGCGATAATAACCACCCTGACCATTCAGATGAAAATAGCCGCCTTAACCGCATGGCAGGGCAAGTTGAAGGTGTTAAGAAAATGATAGAAGAGCGAAGATATTGCCCTGATATCGTTACTCAACTTAGAGCTATTCAATCTGCTGCTAAAGCTGTTGAATCAAATATCTTACGCAGACATCTTGAGGCTTGCGTAAAAGATACTTTTGCTTCAAATGATAAAGAAGAGGTGGAAAAGAAAATTAACGAGCTTTTGAAGATATTCACAAAGTTGGATTAACTCTTATTTTCTATTTCCCATAACTCGCCATAAAGTGTATCAAGATCGTCTAGAACTAGCGACAGAATCTTCTTGCCTGAACGCTTAGGCCAGCCCGACCATTCCTCTAATTCTGCAATAAGTAATCCATCGATACAGATTTTCTGTGCAGCTTCAAAAAAGGTTATGCCACGAGGTCTGTCAACAAAGCGTTTAGATAATGCCTTATGGATATAACTATATCGCCTCTCTGCTTCAACAGAGCCGTCATAGAAATCATAGCGCTTAGGAGTACCCTTATTCTGAGGCGTTCCATCATATGCGGGGCAAGTAGCATGCGGAGAATATCCTGCATAATAACAATCTCGATAAAATCTATCGCCTGCTAAAAATTGTTCAAAAGTTATTAGCTTTCTGTAGAGGCAATAATCGAGGGCTGTTTGAGTTAGGTTGCGAACGCGCTTATTTCCTTTAGTTGCGTTGGTTACTTTTCCATCTCCGTCAACATATTCTACTCTAAGAACGTGATGATTCTCTAGCTCCTTCGGTCCTAAATCTGTAATTATTTTACCATTGAGAGGTTTTCGGTCGATTTTAGTATCGTATTTATTTCGTTTTGACATCTTTGGATATGATTGAGGTTATCTTATCCGTGATTGCTTGAGCCTGCTTTATGTCATAATATCCTTCCTTTTGGTAAGATTTAATTATTAGCTCACAAAACTCAAAAAGTTCATTATCTGGTTTTCTAGAAGGATCACGCTTTGCTAACTTATCATGGGCTTCCATACGTTTTTTTGCCATCTTAATAACTTCTTCTGCCTCAGGTGGCTCTGCATATTCTGGGGGGTTATTAGCTACATGAAGTAGCATTTGCAGCCTAGATAAAGTAAGCTTCCTTAAAGATAAATCATTAGCCATTAGAACTTTTAACTTCCCAGGGCGAGGAAAGAAGTCGCTTTCTTTGGAGCTATCGTTACGGTAAATACGGCAAGCATTTTGTATTAAGTCTATCGGATATTCTTCAAGATCAGTTAGGTAATCATCGAGCATCATAGCAAAATCATTCACATCACGATTTTGCATTGCACAATGACAAGAAAGCTTTTTAAGTTCATAAGTAGCTTCCTTTGCGGGAGCTGGTTTACATAGAGCTATCCAACATTTAGTCATTTCAGTAAGTTCAGAATATTCTTCGCTATCCTTGATTATAACTGGTATCGGTCGCAATCCATACTTGTAATACCCAAGATTCTTTGCTTCTGAATGGTTTACCTCGCCATTTGGCAGGAATGGCAGTTTATTGCTCCAGTCAATGTTATTTTCGTTTATTAAGCGCCTTAATCGCTCCGGCAGAGAAATTGTCGTGAGTTGTGTTTGTGGTTTTGCTAATGAGTTCATTTTCTTCTCCTATATTTGTTGATATTGCTTTTACTGCTTGCTGTTCAGAAATTGCTTTTGGTAAGGCTTTCCTGAAATATGCAAGGCTTTCTATGGGGAATTTTCCCTCAGCTTTTGCTATCTTTTGCCGCTCTGTGAATATCTGCCTGCAAAGCTCAGTACCAGCTCCGCATTCAAGGAAATATTCGGCATAGGCATAATCTTTAGTTTTTGGGCTAACTCGTGCATGAGCTTCGCCAAAGACAGAAACTAAAACTTCATCAAAAATCTGAATAATAATTTCAGCATCTTTCAAAAACGGCTCTGCACCAGAAGAGCCGTTAGGCTCTTCTTTTCTAGTCTCTAGCATATAGCCTCTAAGTTTAACCCCAGACTTAACCCCTTGGTTATCTAGGGGGTTAACCCCTTCACCTTTAGAATGGCTGTAATTGGCTTCTTTATTAACTTTGTGTTCTGGTGGCTCATTAGGTCTTAACCCACAGCCTTTACTGTCGGGATAACCATTGGCGTTATCTAGGGGGTTAACCCCCCTTGCATCATTAGGGTTAGGTTGATGGTTATTAGCTCTATTAAGGGGATAACCCTCTGGGTTAACCATTAAGTTATCCCTTACAATCTCATCGAGGTTAAGACCTAGGTTATCCCCCATCTCAAAATTTCCAGAGTCAACTATATTAGGGTTGCCTCCTTTCATGCCATTTTTTCGCCCTGTTTCGCTCCTTTCATAGTCACGAACCATGCGTCTTGAATAGATAATTCCACTAGAGTTTTTACTAAAAACCCCAGTACTTTCTAGTTCAGATAAGCAGCTTGAGATCTCATCTTGAGTTGCATTTAACAGCCTAGCTAACTGGCTGTTATCAGGCTTCATGCCGTTAATTAATAAAAAGCCATAAGGCTCTGCTTGGTGCATAATACAAATACAATCAAACCATACACTTCTTGATGACAAGCTACAGACACGCAAATTAGGGTCAGATAACCAGTCAGAAGGGTAGAATTTAAACCAAGGTCTTTTCTTGCGTAAACTCATAATATCCTTGCCGTATGTTATTTGTTATTCAGGAAAATCACTTTCCAATTTAAGAAGCATAAAGGTGCCGAAGTTACCGCCATTCTGGGGTCTAAAATCGCCAATGCCGATAGTGCTTCCTGCATAATAAAAAAGCTCTTTAAGCTCTGCTATAGAGATAGCATCTTCATTAAAGTTAAGCGTAAAGCTCAATTGCCAGCTATTAAGCATTGGTCTATGACACAACTCTCTTTGGCGGGTAATGCGTGATTTTACAGTTCGTGAATCAACCTCAAACTTATATTGATTAAGCGAGATGGCCCTATCTTTAATGTAGATAATACGGCCTTTAAACACATTCGAATTAATATTCGTGTGTTGGCAAGCTGAACGCAAGCTGGAAATAATATTACTAGATGGAACTTCAAGCTCTCCAGTATCCTTATTTCTATATGCTTTACGCTCAGCCTGCTCTTCGGCTTTTAGGGAGGTTATTTGTTTTAACTCTTCGTCATTGATAAAACGATTCATTAACAAGGGGGTTATACCCTCGATAGTTATATTAGCTTTCATGTTAATTGTGGTAGGCGTTTAGTTTTTCAAGGGCTTTTTCTCATCAGCTTCTTCATTGATTAGCTTTGCTTTCTCAAGGTCATCTAATATTAAGTTCATTCTCTCTATTGTTTTAACTAGTGGAGAGGCTTTATTCTTCCGCCACCTAGAGAATGTTGAAGGCGCAACTGATGCTCTGGAGCATAATTCTGCTATAGAGATATTTAATTTAGCTGCCCTATTTTCAATTTCAGAGATTATCTGTTTTGAAATTTTGTCGGTTTTGTTTAAATCTTTACTCATTTTGCTATTTTTTATTGCGTTGTTTATTAGCATACTTGCAAAGGTTTAATAATAGAGTCAATAATAAATGTTGCGATTTTGGGTGAATGTCTTATAAATAGTAACTAATAGTAGCAAAAAAGTTTCAGCAACTTACAAAATGGCAAAAATTATCGCACGGAAAGAACGCAGAAAAGAGCAAATAGCTTGGCTGAATCATATTCTTGAGGCAACAGGTTATGATATTAAGCAAATTGTTGATGTAGCAAACAAAACGATAAATAACCCTGATAACACCATAAGTGAAACTGGGTTGCGAGGCTTTTATGGCTCTAACGATGAAGAGCGCTTACTCAGTAGGCGTATTATTATTATCTTATATAAAGCCTTCGCTATTGAACCCAGCTTTGATGAGGAAATCTTTTATTCAGTAGCTAAAGATAATGCTGATATTTCTGAATATGCTAAATGGTGCAAGAAATACATAGCAGACGCTTCGGTTGAGTTAGCTATCTATAGAAATGACCTTGCTAAACAAGCAGGAATTGACCCAGCCACAATTGCCCGACTATTTAATAATAAGCTTAGGAAAGGCTTATTGAAACAAACTCTACAAAAAATTATTAATTATGCAGGGTATCCAATACATAAAGAGCTAAATGAATTTCTTACAAAGGGGCTATCAATAGCTAAAATACCAGTAACAGGCTATGTTTCTTTAGTTTCAACTGATGAGGTTATACCTTATGCCGATGAAGAAATTAGAAAAATCGCTAAAGTTGATGGTTTAGACTCTAACGGAAGAGCTATTGAGCTTAAAGGAGCTACATTATCGCCATTTGTTAAATCCGGTGTTATATTTTATTATAACCATGAGGCAGATAATATAAGTAACGACTGTATTAACAACACTTGCGTTATTAATACTGAAGATGGCATTACTGCCATTAAACTTGTTAGCCGATCAAGTAAAGCTGGCTATTACAACCTGCAATCTTTGATTGATAATTCAATTGAAACAAAAAAGCTCAACTGGGCCTGTAAGATACTTCTATATAAACAATCATAAACTTTCGGTTTAATAATTGGTAATAGCTTAAAATCCTATAAGTGGATTTTTTCTTGTTTTTGTGCGATTTTTTATTGACGGCTTAATATCAAGGTGCAATATTCTATTTAACCACAATTAACTATATACAAATTATGCAATCTACTAACTTTCAAGCGAAAGAGCCTCAGGATTTAGTTTTAGTAAAAGCTGAATCTTGGGGCGAAGTTTATGTTGAGTATCTATCTATGCTAATGGGCTATGACGATATTTCATCTGAACAAAAGGATTTAATCCAAAATCTTAAACTATCCATAAACAATGCTGTTTCACTAGCTAAGAAGCAAAGATTATTTGGCACGGCTGATATACCAAAACTACGAGCAGTTACCTAATTTTTAATATTATTATGACTTTAGAAACTGGCCACATAGAAGTGCCAAAGCCTTCGTTGCACTCAGATAAAATCTATATCCGAGCTTCATCTTTACCAAGCTATGCAGACTGCGCAAGGCGAACGGCCGCTAAAATGCTTCAAAAAGACTTAGAGGCTATGGGTATAGAATTTAACTACAATCCAACTGGTATAGGGGCAACTATAGGCACTAGTACGCACGAAGGGGCTAACTCTATATTAGGCACTTTTATATCTGAGGGCTTTTTAGGTAATACCAATATTGCCATAGATGCCGCTCATAATAAATTTGAAGAAATTAGGCAATCTGAAGAGATTGTTTATGATGATATAACCCCTTCATACGATAGAGCCTCAATACAGCTAAAGGGCTTAATATCTTCATATAGGGAACATATTGCACCTAAAATTCAGCCACTACAAATAGAATTAAGGCTTGAAGTAGATTTAGGCGACAGTTTTATATTAAGCGGTCAATATGATGTAAGGGAAATTAAGGCAATTCGAGATTTAAAAACTGGTGCTGTTTCTCGTGGCAATATTGCTCAATACGGAGCCTACGCAATTCTTAATATATCTCATGGAAATAATATTGAGAGTTTAGTTGAGGATTATCTACCTAGAAGCAGCTCAACGAAACAGCCTAGTTTTTATTACTATGATACGCAAACAGCCATAATTTCGGCAAAGAAAATCTTGAAGCAAATTAAGTCTGATGTCGCTGAGTTCAAGGCAACTCAAAACCCCTTCAGCTTTCAAGCTAACCCACAATCAACACTATGTTCAGATAAATTCTGCCCTGTATGGGGAACTGAATTTTGTAAAGAGCATAAACCAAAAGCTAAAAATGACTAATAACGCATTACAAATAAGTGAAGGCTCAATGGAGATTATGAATCTCATAAAAAAACCTGCGGTAATTAACAGGTTTGACGGACTATCTAGTAATTACCTAAATAAGGATAGAATGATACATTTAGCCAATGAGTGTTTAAGGCAAAACCCTGCTCTTGGCGAGTGCGACCCTAAATCTGTATTAGGCGCATTTATTACTTCCGCCTCATTAGGGCTAGAACCTAATACTCCGCTAGGTCATGCCTATCTAATACCATATAAATCATGGACAAAGGATAATAACGGCAATTGGGTGCAAAGCTCTGCAAGCTGTACATTTCAAATTGGCTATAGAGGCTTCATTCAGTTATTTCATAGAACGCATAAAATATTAGACTTTCATGCTTCGGCAATTAGAGAAAACGATCATTTTTGCCATGCAATAGGTACTAAAACAGTTTTGGAGTATTCTAAGGCTTTATCCAACAGAGGCAATGTAGTCGGTGCTTTCTGCCATATTAACAAGAAAAATGGTGGGCAAGATTTCAATGTAATTACAGCAGAAGAAATTGAGAAAATCAAAAACACTTCAGAAACTTACAAATCCTTAGTTAAGGCCGTTGATATAGCAAAGAATAAGAATCACCAAAATGAGCTAAAAAAGGCGGAAAGGAAATTAGCGCAAACACCATGGGTTATGTGGGAAGATGAAATGTGCGCTAAATCTGTGGTAAAGAAGCTGGCTAAAAATACAGACCTAGATTCAAGTATTGCTATGGCCGCTGAACTAGACAGCTTATCCGATATTGGCAGAGTAGATTTTAGTCAATTATCTGAAGCATCAGCTCAAGGCGAAATATTTGATGCCGTAAGCTCTCAAGCCAATAACTACCGAAATATCGAACAATCAAAAAATAAGGAAATGCCTAAATTTGATTTAGATAGCCCCGACAACTTTAAACAAACTAACCAAAATCATGGAGATAAATAATGACTATAAAAGTACATATTAATAATTTTAGGCGAATAGAACGTGCCTTTATCGAGATAGCACCTGTTGCATTCGTGGTAGGCGAAAATGAAAATGGTAAATCAAGCCTTGCTTTAGCTACCGCACTTACGGCAACTTCAACGCCCCTGCCAAAATCTATAACAAAATCTAATGCAAATTTGCTAGTTAATAAAAAGGCAGAGAGTGCAATAGCCACTATAGACAATGAAGGTGCAATATCTCAAGTTACATGGCCTCGAGCTGAATTTAGCCAAAAAGGTGCAGGAAAGCCACTTTATACTACTGATTATGCAGTAGGTTTGAAAAGCATTTTTGATTTAACTAGGAGCGATAAAGCCTCTTATTTTGTTAATTTACTTAATGCAACTCCAACTAAACAGGATTTACTATCCGCATTGCCTCGCTCTGTTTCCAATGAAGAAATTGACGAGATGTGGTTTCAAATCGAAGAAACTGGCTTTGAAGAAATCCATGCCAACGCCAAAAAGAAAGAATCTGAACTTACTGGTGCATGGAAACAAATTACATCAGAGCAACGATGGAATATGAGCAAAGCTAAAGATTGGCGACCTCATGATTGGGAATTTGACTTAGAGAGAGCTGAAAAAGCCAAACTAGAACAAGAACTTGAAAAGCTTGAATCTGATTATAAAGAAGCATTAGCATCAGATGCTATTTCTGAAAACGAGAAGAAAGAAATAGAAATCAACAAATCTCTTATTCCTGAGCTTGAAAGGCGCATTAACGACTTAAAAGAAGTTATTAATGAGAAGTATGGATATATTGAAGAATTAGAAGAAGAATTGTTAGAGATTAGAGAATCTGACGGTAATTGCTGCCCTTGCCCCAGCTGTGGCACTCAGTTACTAATTAAACGCCATGAGCTAGAAATAGCAGAAGAAGACTTGCCAAATCTTGCTAATGAAGAAGATATTGAAAAGATAAATTCTCGTGTAAAATTATCTAAGGCCGAAATTAAGGAGTATGAAAGAGAGCTTTCTGAGGCTGAATTTACCCTAAAGAATTACAAGCAAAGCCAGCTTAAGCTAGAAAATGAAGCCAAATCTGATGCTGTGGATATTGAGTCTGTAACTTCATCATATAAAAATGCCAAAAAACGCCTAGAGAATTTTAACAAGGTAAATGATGCAATTTCTATTGTTGATAAGGTAATGCGTCAAAAAGAGATTGTAAAAGTACTATCTCAAGATGGTGTGCGTAAAGATAGACTCGATGAAAAGATAGTTGAATTTAATAGAGATATATTATCTCCATTATGCGAACTTTACGGATCAGAGCAAGTTTACCTAGATAACAACTTAGATATTTATAGGGGTAAATTCCATTACTCTATGCTATCTCGCTCTGCTAAATTTGCAGTTCGTACCATTATTCAAATAGCTATCGCTAAAATGGATAAATCAGAGCTACTAATTATTGATGATGTTGATGAGATAAATGCTAAAGAAAGCCGCTCATGCCTGTTTAACCTTATTGTTAAGTCTGGCATTCCAACATTAGTTTTAATGGCTAAACGCCCTGAAGAACATGCACCAGACTTAGAAGCAAATGGCTTAGGTAAAACCTATCTTATGAAAGATGGCAATATTGAACCATTTAACGAAGAAGAGGTGGAATTTAAGGAGGCGGCTCATGCCTAATAAATCTCAAACAAAACAAGAGTATGAGGCTATCTATAGCTTCATACTCTCAAGGATTAAAACCTTTAAGAAAGAGCGTGGTATAGGTAATGAGCTAATTGGTGATGCTATGGGTTATTCTCAACAGCAAATATCCAAAATTATACTTGGTAGAAATCATTTAAGAGCAGCTTCGTTATTTCAGCTTGCTAAAGAATCTGGTGTACCAATTTCTTATTTTTTTCCACCTCAAGATAAAGAAGGGAAATTTGAGATTAAGAATCTCAAAAAACTAATGACTGATAAGGAGAATCTAA
Source organism: Rickettsiales bacterium (assembly GCA_020630095.1). Lineage (GTDB taxonomy): Bacteria > Pseudomonadota > Alphaproteobacteria > Rickettsiales > UBA8987 > JAHDCD01. The sequence continues at coordinate 114,436 of JAHDCD010000004.1, forward strand.
AAGCATTGGAGAATGCAGGTTCAGTAAATCAATTAATAAACATAATTAAAAATGACTAAATTTTTAAACATCGCAAAGCACGGCATTTTAACAATCAACCTTAATAGAGGTAAAAATGTCAAACAACGAAATTACAAAAGAGGAAATCAAATTAATGGTTCAGGATATGGTAAAAGCAGAACTTAGTAATTCTAAAGAGTTCAACGAATACCTTACGCCAAAACAGCTATCTCAAAGATGGGGTGTAAGCCTTAAAACTCTTGATAGATGGAGATTTAATAGAAAACTACCTACATTTATCAAGACTCAAAATGTTCTTAAAGGCGGAATCCGTTACCCACTTTACGGAGATGGTGGAGTTTTGGATACAGAGAGTAAGTGGAAAGATGATGAAATAACACCACAAGAAATTTAGATATGACCACAATTAACAAGAAACTTAAGCTAACCAAAACAATAGTAGAGAATGCAAAAACAAAAGAAAAAAGGTATTTTATTCATGATACTGAGGTTGATGGATTATCTTTAAAGATTGAGCCCACAGGTTCAAAAACTTATGTATTTGAATATAGAGTCGGTTACGGTAGGCGAGGGAAATCAAAACGCTTAACAATAGGTAAGTCAAGTAAGGTAAATCTTGGGACTGTAAAAGATATAGCTAGAGAGTATAACGCTAAAATTTCACTTGGAGATGATCCGTCTGAAAAAATCGAAGCTGAAAAAAATAAAAATAGCTTTAAAGAGGCGATTGATAGGTTCTACGAGGAGCATACTAAAGTTCATAATAAAGAGAAATCTATAAGTAATGCAAAAGTTAAAAAGAAAAGTTTAACTGAATACTTTAAGAATTTTAATGTTGAGGATGTTGAGAAGAAAGACGTTAAAAAATTTATGTATGAAAATAGGCATAGACCTATTCAAGCAAATAGATGCTTAGCTTACCTTTCTATTTTTATGAATCACTTAGAGGATTGGGGTATAAGGCCTGATAATACGAATCCTTGTAAAAGGATAACCAAATACCCTGAAAATAAAAGGGATCGGTACCTATCAGATGAAGAGCTGAATAATCTGTTAGATGCGCTTAATATGATGGAGGAATATGAGAGTCTTCATCATTTAGCATTATTCAGGCTTATTATATACACAGGCGCTAGAGTTGGAGAAATTAGAACCGCTAAATGGAGCTATGTTGATTATACTAAAAATCAACTAAACCTTCCAGACTCAAAAACAGGCAAGAAGGTTATAGATCTTAGCCCAGATGCGATGTCTGTATTAAACAGCTTAACTCCAATAGCAGGAAATGAATATATAATTGCTAGTAACCTTTTGGCTAATGCGCCTATCAATAATCCAAAAAAGCTATGGAAAAGAATATTATCTAATGCAGGTATTGAGGACTTGCGAATTCATGACTTACGCCACTCATGGGCTTCATTCGCCGTTCGAGCAGGATTATCACTTCCAGAAATTGGCGAAGCTTTAGGTCATTCTAGTTGGGAAACAACAAAAAGATATGCACATTTAGCTGATGAACAGCGCAAAGAGAACTCAAAGAAAGTAACGAATGTTATAAATGATATTACTAAGAAAAAATCTAACGTGGTAAAGGTTTCCTTTAATTCATAATTTGACTATCAAAAGCTGCTAATATAATAATTCATAAGGTTATCTTATGAGATTTGAAAAAGCAGAAAATTTACTTCGTTTAGCAATTTTAATGCAAACAAAAGACGATGGCGTAAGCCTTATTGACATTCAGGATGAATTTGATGTTGGTAGAAGAACTGCTGAAAGAATGAGAGATTCAGTTCAGCGCCTTATACCTTCAATGCACTCTTGCGGTCGTGATGGAAGAATAAAGAAATGGAAAATCTCGGAGAATAAGTTCAATTCATTGGTAAATTTTAACTCTGATGAATTGGCCGAAATAAAAACTTCAGCCCAGAAATTAAAGGAGGCAGGTTTAGATAACAATGCTAGCTTATTAGAAGAAGTTTATAAAAAAATAAAATCCACTATCCCTCTAAAAGAAACAGTTAGGCTTGAACCTGATATTGAAGCCATCATTGAAGCGGAAGGATATGCCATGCGAACAGGCCCTAGAATTCAGATATCTAATAAAATTCTAAGTACACTTCGAGAATCAATCAAAGCCTGCAAAAAAGTTAAAATTACATACACAAATAATGAAGGCACCAAAAGTTCAAGAACCATTGCCCCTTATGGCTTTCTATATGGAAACAGGCATTATATTATTGCTATGTGTAGTAAGGCTGAAGGTTTAAGAACATTTAATTTAACCAAAATTTCTAAGGCCACATTTACAGATGCTAGCTTCGAAGTTAAGTCAAACTTCTCATTAAAAGATTACAATGAACGCTCTTTTGGTGTATTTCAGGAAGAGCCTTACAATATAGTTTGGGAAGTAAAGCCTGAAGCTGTTGAAAAAGCTAAAAATTATCAATTCCACCCGTCACAGCAATTCAAAGAAAATGATGATGGCACATTAACGGTGTCATTTAAAGCAGGAGGACTTCAAGAAATGTGCTACGAACTCTTTAAATGGCACGGAAGTATTAAGGTAGTTGAGCCACAAGAATTAAAAGATGAGTTTAAAGAGATGGTAAATTGCCTTCTGTAAAAGTGGGTTACCAGTTAGAGGCATCAATAAAATCTGTTTGATGAAATCTGGTTACATGATCAATAAAATCTTTAAAATCATCATTTTGGTCAAGGATTCTATTAGCGGTATTCCAATCTACATCAGGCTTTTCTCTAGCAGGTATTACTATTTCGCTTTCAGATGGTGATTCATAGTTCAACCTTATGTAACCAATGCCATGAAGCTCGCATAAAATTTGAAGCTCATCTTTTACTTTGTCACCAACAAGCTCGCATGCAACTAAATAGCCTAAGTTTGCCCAAGAAGAGTTACTAACTGTTTGGAAAAAAACTTCTCTTATATTGCTATTATCAACTCTAAGCTTCACCTCAAATGACCATATTTTTGACGATTTAGCTGATTGTAATTTTACGCATTTTTTTATTGGCTCTTCCCATTTTAAAGTTAATGCTTCAAGGGCTACTAAATCGGGGTATAACCACATATTCCCTCTAGTTCCTCGATTGTTCTTAGATTTTCTTTCGTCAATGCGTTTTGGAAAAATTGAAAGCTCATCTTTTAGAAACTCTGATAATTTAGGATATAGATCATGCTCTTTAATTCTGGAATTATCGTTTAACTCTATATCGTCACTAACCTTATTAGCTTCTTCATCTTTTTCCGTATAAAAAAACTTTTTTGGGCTATCATGCAGCACTTTAATACTTGGATTATTTTTTATTGTACTTTTATATTGAGCATAAATATACGCCCTAAGAATATCTTTAGTTAACTTTATAAGCTCTTCGTTATTTTTAACAGATTTTAGGTTTTTATTAGTTGAATTGCTAATCATTGATTTGCAACTTTCTGTATGATTTTCGTATATCCATGTCGCAATTTCTGAAGCCGTGAACTTATGCTCAGGATTATCAGTTAATAATTCCACCATTAATTTTCCAACTTTTACACTCATGATATTTCTTTAATTTTGCTTAGTAGTTCAACCATTGCATAGGTATCGAGTTTACAATACTCAAGCAAGTCAGGAATTGAAGCCTCAAAATCATTATCTGCTAATTTACCTTTAATAAAGTTTGAGAAACAAGCCATAGCATCTGCACCATTGGCAATTTCCATATCGGAATATGAAAGCTTAGTGAATGACGGCAGTACCTTTTTGATAGAATAAGAACCCTCTTGATTAGGGTGGTATAGATACCTCTTTCTAAAAGGCTCAGCTAAATCTAGCATTCTTAAATTTATATTATCAATTGCATCAGCGTATTCAGGAAGGAATTTAGCCAATTCATTATTTCGAGATTGCTCAAAAGATTGATTATAGACTATTATTCTACCTTGAGTTCCTAGGGCATCTACAAGCGCCTTTGCAAAGTAAGGTCTAGGGTCAGTTTTTTTCTGATGCAAAAACTCAATATGTTCAAGTTTACCACCTTCTTCATATTGGATATGAAGCGAAAATTGGAATGGTATCTGTTGATAAGGCCTTGAGCTATTAAACGGTGGTATTGCCTCACCGAAAGTTTCGTAATCTAAATAATATAGTGGATATTCTAGTTTAGACACAAAGCTTCTTAGTTCATCTTTGTTAATATGAGTGTCGCCTGAGATATAGGCCTTATAATCAACTAACTTGTTACCATTAGGTGACTCACCTTCATGCAAATCAAGAATGTCAAAACTTCCTGTTTTCTTACCCACTTCAAAGCCTTTTTTACTGCCCAGCAGCTCAATAATTGAATATTGAGGAATATTATCCCAGCAATATTCTTTATAATCACATTCAAAAGGCTTAAGGCAGTGTAAGCCATTTTCTATTTCAGGTTCATTATCCGATGCGAGAGCTTCAATCAAAGGCTTAACACTTGCTTTAACCTCATCTTGTTTTGCCAATGTCTCTTCGGTTATATCATGAAGTTTAAATATCTTTTTAGGGTCTATCTCACCCTCACGAATGTATTCATTATTAACCACCATCATGTAGCAGTTACGTATATTATACCCAGCACCTTTAAATGCATAATATTGTAGCGACATATCATCATAATGATAATCCTTAACGCTTGTGCTTGATTTCACTTCAAAAAGGTCTACCGACTTATCAAGATTAACTTTAAGAATATCTATTTTAGAATATGCACCTGTATCTCTATGTGCAGCAGTTGCCTCAAATATTATACGATAACCAGTATCTATATAATCTTGAGTAAGGGATACCGCCTCTGCCACCTTCCAATATGGAGCTTCAACCTCAATAGATTTTAAATCGAAATATTGTTTAGCCAACTCTCCAATTTCATTACCTGTATCAAACAAAGCTTGCTGCTGCGGTGTGATTTCGGGCCTAAGGTCTTTTCTATTCCTGAACAGCCATAAAGCCTTTGGACATTGCTTACCCTTTACATATTGAGATTTTGAGATCGTGTGCATATTAACCTAACAAAGCCTCTTTTTCTTCTACAGATAGATTTTTAGTATATTTTTCATCTATATACCGAACAGGGTTGCCCCTCATATTTTGCTGAATTTGTGAGGGTAAGCGTTTCTTGATATATGTACTTTTAATATCTTCGCTTGCTGAATTACCAATAAATCCATATCTACCATCTAGCTTATCTTTACCTAAAACCCTCATTCTTTCCGGAAAGTTAGCCGCATTTGCTTCCAGCCATTGTTGGACTAAAAAAACTCCGCGACAAACGCCATCTTGAATAGCTAGTACATAGTCACATTTTGAAGCTCTATTCTTGTTTAATTTCCATGCAAACCGACATTTTTCATAAACCTGCTCTTCATCAAATGAATCTAAATAGCTTTTACTAATGCTAACAATAATAACATTATGTAAAAACTTTATTTCAGGTAATCCGTATATTTGAACAATTTGCTTAGCATTCTTAGGACCAAACGTTGAGGAGCCATGACCACCAACTTCATTGCTTAATCCAGGCGTTGCATCAATCAAAGCGGCTTCTACAAGGTAAGCCTCTTCTGGGGTGCTAATACCATGCCTATGGATTATATGGATTGGCTCTAAGTCTTCTTTTTTTATATCTCTGATTATTTTGATTTTTTCTGAAGTTTCGTCTTGGTCTTTATCAAAACTTTTATGACTTTCGTTTACATGTTCAAAAAGTCTATTTCCACGACCTTTGCCAATATAAAACACAGAACCATCTCTAGGATCAATCAACTTATACACATAATATTTAAGCTGCTCGCATACTTCAGTTGTAAATTTTTCTATCGACATAATGTAGAAAAATAACAATCTAATTGAGCTAAACAACAGATAAATTATAATTTACTGTCATTTTTGGTCGTAAAAAATAAAAAGTAATATAATTTATTATTTTACATGAAATAATAAATTCATGAACTGGACAGACTCATACTGGAATATAATCAAAGAGCTTTATGAAAAGACTAAATATTTAGGATTTGCATCTATAAATGATAAAGTAATTAAAGAACTGAATATACCAGTTGATGAGATTAATAATCAATACTCTTCAAAAGATAATAAGCTTAACATAAAAAGGCTTTGGTTCAGAAACAACATTGGCAGGAATGATATTGAAGCACACGCACGAAAGCAGGAAGAGATACTAAATTTTGTTTATGATTTAACATTCTCAATATTAGATAGCGAAATATCAAAAGAAATCTTAAGCGAATTTATTGAATATTCAGATACATCGGAACTAAGCTTTACGGGCTGCAAAACACCTGAAAGATACGGCAAAACATATAATGATAATATAACAGTTCCAGATGGCTATTTTGTAAGTGATGATTATGTAATTGCTATGGAGCATAAGTTTAAATCTCCAACATCAATTAACCAATTAGCAAAATATATTTACCTATTTAATGAAGAGCGTAAACTTACCAAGAAAGATAAAAATTATAAGTTAATTTATATTCTTGATGAAGCACCTGTAGAAAAACTTAAGAATCAATTAAGTACAGATATTTCTACAATTTCTGAACTAGACACTTCAATTTTTATTAGAAGTTTTGACAATAAAACAAATCAAGTTTGCAAGTTTATATCCAATAATCCTAAGGAATTTAGAAACATCTTATCTAAGGTTAAAATAGTAGGTTACACTTGGACAGATTTCACCAATGTGCTTGATATAATTATTGATAAACAGCCCAGCGATATTGGCGGTAGAATGGTTAGAAATCTTTTAGGCGGATTATCTGAAGAAATCAAAAAACACCCTTATTCAAAATATAAACCAAAAGTTTAAAAATACTTACACAAAACGAATAGGCACCGAATAGGCACCGTAAATAAAAACTATGAGCAATTAGTTAAAATAATGTTAGCGAGTATGCAAAAACTTTTTTAATTAACCTATTGATAAACTAAAGTTAAATGGTATTAATAAGTAGTGATGACCTATGATGAGCAACTATAAGTTTTACAACTTTTAATCAGTGGGTCGGGAGTTCGAGCCTCCCCGAGATCACCAATCATTCTATAATTAACTTACCGTTCCATCTACAATTGATATCTGCGGAATTGCCACCTCGCCTTCTGTAATTGTCTTAGGGATTGAAAATGAGAATGTTGCACCGCCTTTATCATTATTAGCGCACCATATGTCGCCTCCATGCCCCTTAACAAACCCGTTAGCAATTGCCAAGCCTAAACCCGTACCACCAGCCTTAGATTTTGTGCGGGAGCTTTGAGCAAAACTTTCAAAAATTTTATCAATTTCATCTTCTGGAATGCCGACGCCGTTGTCGATGCAATTAAAAATAAAATTATCTCCATCATCATGAAGCTCAAGCCAGATAGATTTACCTTCAGGAGTAAATTTTACAGCATTACCAAGTAAGTTTGTAATAACTTGGATTATCTTTTGATCATCACAAACAACATGAGTATCGAACTCGGCGATATCATAATGGATAGTGATTTTATTACTTGCCACCAGCGCCTGCTGTTCGGTTACTACAGTGCCAATAAGAAAGTTAAAGTCCGTACGTTGCATATTAAACTGCTCATTACCGGACTCAAGGCGGGCGATAAATAATAATCCATTTACCAGCTTAGTTAGCCTGTCCGTTACTTGAGAAATATTGTGGAAGTAACGTTTTAAATCCGCCCTATCCGCCTCTTCAGCATCGTTTAAGCCGAAGTCTGAGAATGACTTCATGGCATGAAGTGGCGTTCTAAATTCGTGCGACATATTACGCAGGAACTCAGTTTTAGCCTCATTGGCTTCCTCCGCCTTTACCTTCTGAGCTTGTAGGTCGCGCGTTCTATCAATAATTTTATCTTCCAGCGTGGAGTTAATCTCCTGTAAGCGTTGGTCGCGCCGATGTATTTTATCCAACATCACGTTAAACCTATTGGTAAGCTCACCTACTTCATCATCATAAACTTTTTCCACCTGAATATTATAATCTGCGTGATCAGTTACTTCCTTCGCTATGGAAGAAAGCTGGTGAATAGGCGTAGATATATAACGTTGGACTCGCGTTGCCAAAAAGTACGAAAGCGCCATTACCCCGATTACGATAATAATTGACCAGAATGATATCTGATAAATATGTTTATTAACGTCATAAAGGTCGGATTCTAGATATACCGAGCCTACTTGCTCGCCACCGGAATCAATAATTTTTAAATGCGAGATAATTTTGTCCGAGGTATACTCGCTTATGAGCTCAGGCGCGTAAGTGGGACAAATAGTTGGCGCGTTATTAAGGTAAGATGAAAATATCTTCTCGTCACTATCATAAATACAGGCTTTAATAATAGAGGTTTTATTCTCAAGGTCATACAGGTTACGTTGCGCCATTGTTTTCTGATTAAACTTCAGCGCAGGTGCGGTACGTTTACCGATAATACGACCTACAAGCTCTAGCTCTCGTAGGGTGAATTCTTTAATGGTTACAGTGTCATAGCGTACGAAAATTACAGATGTAGTAAGCGTTGCTACGAATGATAAGAATAGCCCCGTAATAATAAGTTTAGTACGAATTGTACTATTTAAGAATTTTTTAAATAAAGAGCCCACTAATGAATAATATTAAGTAATTATTCTATCGAGTAAATTGTTAATTAGCCTTACAGATTGCTACTTGGCTTATTTATACTCGTTAAGCTTATTTTCCAGAATATAGAAAAAATTCTAAAGTATCATTTTCTTAAAAAATAATATTTAGGGCACCGACCTTTTAAAAAACCTTATATTTCAACACCCATTAGGATAAAGCCTATAAAAACAGGGTGAAAAAATAGCAAAAAATGGGCGTTTTTTGGCAATTTTTTAACAAAAAACAGCGATTTTTGAATTTCTATGTCATTGCGAGGAGCGTTAGCGACGTGGCAATCCATTAAGAGATATTTATGTTAAGTTAGATCAGTTGATGGATCGCTTCACCTAAAGGTTCGCGATGACGTGTTGGCAGATAGACAATGTAAAACTAGAGTATACGCATAAGAAAAACTCGGAAGTGGGTATTAACTTATTATTAACATATCTGTGATAAAATGAGTTTATGAAATTTCATGGTGTTGCCATAGCAATTACAGGTGATGATCCCGTAAACGTAAAACTTAGTTGTACTGTTACATCTATACCTATGGATGATAGAAGAAATGTTGAAGTTTTAGATGACCTAACTTTTGATATAGAATTTGATATGTCAAATTTAGAATCCACAACCAAAGCTTTAGAAGAAATCTCTAACTCATTGTCTATGGCGGTTGGCATGCAAATGCTTGAATTTGATAATAGCGATTATGAATTTAGACCCGTTGCTTTAGTATTAGGGCAGCAAGGTGGTAAGAGTTATGATTTAAAATCATTAATGAATAATATATTTGGTAGCTATTTAACAGATGGATTTGAAAAATATGAGAATTTATATAACAAGCTAAGTTTAGCCTTAGAAAATTGCACTTTAGATTTTGGCAGTTATGGAGCAATTTCAATTTCTGATGAGGCAAGAGAACAGCTTATACAGAAGTTAGAATCTGAAGGGCTAGAAGAAAATGATAGATTAGTTGAATTGAAACCAAAACTTGATGCTGGAAATACTGAAGCTTTAGAAGAAATTATTAAAATTGCAGAGGATAGAGCTCGGTTTTTTGTTAAGGTAAGAGGCGCAGTAAATAATAATTTTAGAGAACAGTGGAAAAGTAGGTTTACAAGTTAATTCCCGCCTTGGATGGATTATAGGGAAAATAAAGATCTACAACAAAAATGGCCAATTTATTCTTTCACCTCATGGCATCCTGATATTTATAAAGCATTTACAGAAACGTATTCATCTTGCATTGGCTCTGATAGAGGTTTCTTCTTGAAATCTGCGGATGAACCTCGATCAAGGTTTTATCAGGACGTTACTACTTTAATGGCATGGGATCAGATGGATGTTGCTCTAGGTGAAAGGGAAGAACATAAAGTTAGTTCTGATGCCGATAAAGGAGAAACTAAGAAAGACCTAATTTCTACATCAAGAAAGATTGCTGAAGTTCTATCTCAAAAAAGAAAGTCTTTATCTGATGAGATCGGCGTTTAATCAAGTAATGGAATCTAGGGAGATGAATAGATAACTACTCGATTTCCATGATGCCTAGTAAGTCTGGGTCTAGGGCTACGCCAACGCGATTCATGTTTTGCATATTGGCTTTTAGCAATACATCGTCACCAAGAATTATAAAACTAGACATACCGCCGATATCAGAAAAATTATCCATATTAGACACAGTAAAAATAGGGTAGTTCATTAAACGTACCATAACTTGCGGAGCGTCTGATTTGAATTTCTTATTAATATAGAAAACATCGCAACCGGAAGGATTTTCACGCTTACCTTTATACTGAATTTTTATCTTTTTAGTGGTGTTTTCTTTGTATGAATTAATGTAAGTACCCGTTTCATCATTTTCTAAAAAACAAATGGTTAAGTCATTGTTTTTATAGAGTAAATTTGATGGGTAAGTGATATAATCCAGATAGTTTACGATGAACTCAGCGGCAATTTCTTCTTCTGAGACCAAAGTTTGAGCAGTGGTTTTAATAGGCGCATAGAAAGCCGTTATTGCTAATAATGATATAGCAAATGTGTTTCTAGCTGAAGCTAGTAATTTCCTTAATCTATAACTCATAAAAATCTTTCATTTTGGCTAAGATATATAATTGTATCTCAACCAAAACTAGTGCGGAAGTTTAAATTAACTAAAATTTAAACTTAACTTGAGCATAAACGCTACGCTCAATTTCCGCAGTATTTTGGTAAAGTGCAGGTGCGTATTCTAACCTGCCGTTACCGAATATATCTTGTCCTACTATGCTTAACTCTATGTTATCGTTTGGTTTCCATGCTAATCTTGCATCGAAACGCCAGTAATCATCAACGCTAACTGTAGTTGAAGCTGATGGTAATTCGTCCACATAATATAATACCTTGTCAAGTTCAATGTTATTACCAAGATTCAAGTGCGAACGAATTGAAAATTGATTTTCTGGGTTACTGCCTTCATGTGCTAATTCTACAAAATCAGTACTGCCATTAACGGCTCTTAAATCTGTTTTTAAGAAGCTATAAGAAGCAACTAAGTCCCAGTTTGTTGTTACTCTCCAATCTAACGATAGTTCAGCGCCATAAGTTTCACCTTCTAAGTTGTTATCTACAACTAAATTAGGGAAAGCAAATTCTTGCGACCTAAGTTCGTTATACTCATTATAAAACACGGTTAAATCCGCCATAATATTATTACGAGGACGGAAGCGAATTCCTGCTTCGTATGCTGTTAAAACTTCAGAATCAAAGTTTATGTTACCTACTTGGCTAATTACTGGATTAGCTAATAAGTTAATTCCGCGCTCTGCTCTGGTTGGGGTTCTAGAGGCTCTAGATACTGCACCCCAGATAGTAGTATTTTTATCAGCTAAGTATGTTAAGCGAAGATTTGGCTGGATTTCCCAATCAGTGAAGTAATTATATTCAAACTTTGAGCCGATAGTTAAGAATAATTTATCATCAATAAGTTCAAATTTATCCTGAATGAAGGCTGAGTAAGAAGAATACGTATCTTCTTTAGGGTTGTATGTAATGAAAGATGTTCCGCCAACTGGCTTATCTAATAGTTTGCCATCATGGTATCTAACTTCAACGCCAGCATTGATTTCATGCCCTTCTAGACCTGAATAGTTATACTGAGCTTCAATATCGGCTGTTGTTCTTTCGATATCTAAGAATGGTAAATCTCTAGCGAAGTAATCTATATAGCCTTGTACGAAGAAATCTGAATCTTTGTCTATTGCAGCTTGGTATTTAGCTAAAATTCTTGCACCTGTTGATTTTGTCTCGCTATTTTCGAATGCAAATGTAGTTGGATTAGTATAGTCAGAGTTAATATCGTGATCGAAATAATCCGCTTTAACATAAAGTTTTTTAGTTTTAGAAATATCTGAATCAATTCTAAAGCCTACATTTGAAGTCTCCCAATCATCAGTTTCATTTCCTGCCACTTCAATATCACCTGCTCTCTTTTCTTTCTTAGCAAATATACGATATGATGTTTTATCTGATAGTTTACCGCCTTTTCTTACCTCGGCAAAGGCTCTTTCTTCATTACCACCACCTACTAGAACATGCGTGCCTTGTGTAAGTTTAGAGCTTTTAGTAATAATATTTACAACACCATTTACCGCATTTGCACCCCATACTGTAGCACCTGGGCCACGAATAACTTCGATCTTTTCAATATCTTCTAATAACGGAGTATTGTTGCTGTCCCACCATGTACCTGAGAAAGTTGGTGTGTAAACAGATTGACCATCAATTAATACTAGTAGTTTATTGGCAAATTGACTGTTAAAGCCACGGATTGTTACAGCCCATGTATTTGAATTCATTTTTGCAACTTGCACACCTGGAACGGCTCTTAATGCCTCTGGTATGGTTTTTGCACCAATACGTTTAATATCCTCTTGAGTTAACACATATACAGCAGATGAAGCTTCAAAGGCGCTTTCTTCTTTTTTAGATGCTGATACGATTTGTATATTTTTCTTCTTTAAACTAAATTTAGATTTTAAGTCTGCTTGAGCATTGGGCGCTAAAAATACAGATGTAGCAATAATAGCTGGTAAAAGTAATTTTTTCATAAGACTAAAGTAGTTGAATTAAAGTTGGTTGCATATAAATTACGCATTAAAGGTTAAAATTTAGTTAAGAAAGAGAAAGTTTATAAAAAAGTTAATTTAGTTAACCTTTTAGCTATGCAATTAAATTGGTGGCAATTATAGGCTACATATAAAGAATTGTTAAATATACACTCTGGCCTTGCATATTTTTATAATCATCAGGAAATGGGATTTCTTGATCTGTGATTGTTTCAAATTCAATATTTTCTGCTCTTAGCACTCTAGAATTAAATCTAGTTTGAATTCTACTAGCGATAAAAAAACCATATTTAACGCCTCTATTTTGGAAGTCATAATAACTATGTAAAATTAACTTCTTTGCGGCCTCAAGACCTACATCATTTTTTAATGCTAATCTAGATAGTTCACCACATTTTTCGGACGCCACTTTTGTGCCGAATAATTTTTCTATATTAAAATCTTTATTGTAGTTTTCAAAAGGAAGTAAATTTGCATTCCTATTATCGGTCACTCTACAGCCACCTACTATCGTAACACCTTCTTTGGCTACAAAAACTGTAGAATCTTCATCATAGTTATCTCTTACTTTATTGTATGATTCTAATTCAAAATGAGATTCGTATCTTTTATCTCTAATTTCAAAGTAACTTTCCTTATCTTCATTAGATATAGCTTCTTCTATGATGTATGAACTAACATCATTTTTTTCAATATTTGCAGAAGTATCAACCATTACAATCTGAGCTTTATTTACATTAATCATACTCATGTAAAGGTTTTAATATCATGCTATTAAGATTTATCAATAAACATCTGATAAATCAGACTATTAACCTTCACATATTATACATTGTAGCCTGTGTGCTGTAATTTGTATCATATGACTTATTCTTCATCATCATAAACTCTTTAGTACAATTATGATATTCAGATGATCCTGTTGCAAAGCCTAACCCTCTGCATATATTCATCCCCTCCTTAGCGTAAGAAATGTATGAATTGGCCTTTTGCCTAGAGTACATTTCATTTTGGCTTTCACTGCATGATGACAATACCAAAGTCATTCCTATCATTGATATTAAAGCCATTATTAATGAAACTAATCTTTGCTCTATTTTTTCTGTAATCATTTCTCTCCTCTTTATAGTCTTTTCTAATTTACACTTAGTGTAAATTAGGTTCATTGCTGCGCAATGCAAACCAAGCTCAACCTTGGTTTGATAGTAAATTGGAATTTACTATATTATGGTTACAGATAGCTACTTAATATTTCTATATTTTTAAATCAATGGAAATATTGAATCTTTTTTAGAAAAATTATTAAATCTCTGAAATTACTATGTTTACAATAATAAAGAAATTGGTAGAAAATGGGTCATCTTTAATGTGTACCCATAGCTCAGCTGGATAGAGCACGTGACTTCTAATCTCGGGGTCGGGGGTTCGAATCCCTCTGGGTACACCATTTATAATGAATAGATATTTGATCATATTGTCTATTTTTGCTGTATTAATTTCTTACGGCGTTACTTCTACGCATTCTATAATCCATACTGAGCATAGTAATGAGGAGCTTCATTGCGCTGAACATGGATATTCTGAACATAACGAAGAAGAGAGTGAGTGTTCTTTGTGTGAATTAGGTGTCGCTAATTTAGATTATATTAAATCTACCCCCCCTCAGAACGTTAGTAATGTTACGACTTTATTTAATAACCCACTAGAATTGCATAATGGGCTTATTAAATCTTATTTGAATAGGCATTCATCGCCTCGTGCGCCGCCGTTTGTTTAAATTGTCATTCCCGCAAAAGCGGGAATCTATCTTTGAATAGGTAAACAATCCCCGCTTTCACGGGGATGGCATAATTAATTTAACAAACATTTTAAAATGAAAAAATTTTTATTCGCGGCTTTTTGTGCAGCCGTAGTAGGCACTAGTGCCAATGCGCAAAATATTACCGATACATCATTCAACCCTGCCCTTTCTGTTGTTTTAGAAGGTGGCTTTGTTGACACTAAATCTGATCCAGAAGAATATTCCATTCCTGGTTTTGACGTTGGCGCGCCTGAAGGTAGAATTGAAGGTGAAGGCTTTTATACTGGTCATAACGAAATAACTGCATCTGCTAATGTTGATGACTTATTTTATGGTCAAGCAACTGTAGTTGTAGCTGAACATGATGGCGAAGCAGAAGTTGAACTTGAAGAAGCTTTTATTCAAACACTTGGTTTGGGTCATGGTCTAAGTGTTCGCGCTGGTAGAATGTTACCTGTATTTGGTTACTTAAATGAGAAACATTTACACCAAGATTATTTTGTTGAGCGTCCGTTAATTTACCAAGGTATGCTTGGTGGACACATGATTGATGATGGTATTGAAGCTTCAATCGTACTACCAACTGACTTATACGCTGAAATTGGTGCAGGTTTATTTGCTGGTAACAGCTACCCTTCAACTAAAGATAAAGGAATTGGTACTTATACCGGCTTTGCTCGTGTAGGTGGTGACTTTAATGAGTCAATTTCTTGGCGTGCGGGTTTGCATTATTTATTTGCTGATCCTAATGGCCGTGAAGCTGGCTCTCATGATCATGGCGGTACAGTAGCTGATTTAGAATTCACAGGTGATACAAGCCTTTATGGTTTAGAGTTCAAACTAGAATGGGCTCCTGAAGGTAATTCAGTTGATCAGAAAGTTGAATTTAGAACTGAATATTTCATAAAAAAGGATGATGGTTTCTACGATGATGGCACTGACACTCCATTACATGATGGTACTGCTGAAGGTTTCTATACTCAGCTTTCATACAAGTTTAGTAAGGAATGGTCTGCTGGTGTACGTTATGAACAGTTAATGCCTGAAGATAATATTGATGCTGATTTAATTGGCACTGCACTTGATTCTGAAGGTCATAACCCTGAGTCATTCAGCTTACAGTTACAGTATGCTCCATCTGAGTTTAGTCGTGTTCGTGTAGGCTATACTAATGCAGAACTTCATGAAGAAGACCCTGTAGACCACAGATTCATGGTTAACTTCCAAGTTTCTTTAGGTGCTCATGGTGCTCATAAATACTAGGCTTCGCCTAGTTGAAGGATAAAGAGTTAGAAGGACTGAAGGAATTAAAAATCCTTCTTATCCCTCTTATCCCTCTTATCCTTCATAACCCTTCATTAAATATGCGTTATTTATTATTATTTATTTTATTAGTTCCATTTAATGCACAGGCGAGAATAAATGTTTTCGCCTGTGAACCTGAGTGGAAGTATATCGCAGATAAAATTGGCGGAAGTGACGTAAGAACATTCTCCGCTACTACATCTAAGCAGAACCCTCATTATATATCTGCCAAGCCTTCGCTTATTGCTAAAATGCGCAGGGCGGACATTGTATTTTGTTCGGGTAGTGACTTAGAAACTGGTTGGTTGCCGGTTCTGCTTAAATCTGCTGGTAAAAAACAAGTTCAAGTTGGTAATAAAGGTTATTTTATGGCGGCAGATCAAGTTGATTTGCTAGGCGTTATTGAAGATGTAAGTCTTATTGATAGGTCTTTGGGAGATATTCATCCGTTTGGGAATCCTCATGTGCATTTAGACCCTAATCGCTATGTTAAAGTTGCTAAGAATTTTACTGCTAGGTTGGCTGAATTAGATGCTCAAAATAGTACAAAATATACTGGTAACTTTGTAAAGTTTGAACATGATTTACTTTCACTTAGTTCAAAGTTAAAGCAACAGGCGATATCTTTAAAAGGTAAGAAAGTGATTACTTATCATGCTAATTTTGATTATTTAGCGGATTGGTTAGAGTTTGATTTAGTTGATACGATTGAATCTAAACCTGGTATTAGCCCAAGCTCTAGGCATTTAGCTAAACTTGTTAGTAAGTATAAAAACACTGGTGTTCATAAGATAATTTATACATCTTATGAGAGTGGCAAACCTGCTAGGTGGTTATCTGATAAAATTGGTGTAGAGGCGGTACAGCTTTTATATAATTCTAAAGATGATATGCCAAAAGTGTTTGAACAAATGGTAAGCAAACTTAA
The DNA here is from genome assembly GCA_020630095.1 of Rickettsiales bacterium. GTDB lineage: Bacteria > Pseudomonadota > Alphaproteobacteria > Rickettsiales > UBA8987 > JAHDCD01. Next base: position 131,262 of record JAHDCD010000004.1, read on the forward strand.
ATGAACTTTTTAGATACATTACTATTAACGTTACCGGCCCTTGCTGTTGGGCTAGTAATTCTTGTTACCCATATTCCTTTGGGACAAGAAGTTATAAAGCGTGGTATTATATTTATTGACCTTGCGATAGCTCAGGCCGCGGGGTTTGGCTTAATAATAGCTGAACATTTGCACCTGCATCATGGCATTGAAGAGCAAATACTTGCCGTTGCTATGGCGTTATTTACCGCTTTATTATTTAGGCAAACCGAAAAGCGCCTTGGTGAGTATCAGGAAGCGATAATTGGTATATTTTATGTTTTATATGCTTGCTTGTCGCTGATGTTATTAGCGCACAGCCCACACGGGGCGGAACATTTTAACGAGATACTTTCTGGTGAAATGTTATTTGTAACATGGGAAGATATTTTGTATCATTTACCTATTTATATAGGTGTGTTGCTGTTTTGGTTCAATTATACTGGCGCTAGGCAGGGCTTAGTATTTTATATATTATTTGCCTTAGCTATAACATCTTCAGTACAGCTTGTTGGGGTGTTCTTAGTGTTTACATCGTTAATTGTGCCTGCCTTGGCATTGGCGATATCTAAACGTGGCTTATTTTTTGGATATGCAGTTTCTGCGATAGCATTAATTATCGGCATGCTAGTTTCAATATACTCAGACCTACCCTCAAGCATTTGCGTTATACTTAGCTTAGTAATTGTAAATCTTTTAGTTGTTATACAAACTAAATCTCGATAGTTGTTTTATGTCCCTTTAATTCCTTCCAATGGCTTTCTGCAAGCTCTTCTGATTCACAACATCTGAACGAAACCTCTTGAAGCCTATTACATACCTCAATGGCGTCTTTAGGTTCTAATCCGAATGTAATTCTTAACTTTAAATCTTCTTTTTCAAGTCCCATTAATCTGCCTAAAAAACTTGATAAACCACCCTCCACTAGAGCTCCATTAATCTGTATATCAGATGATAACATGGCATTATAAGGCCTATCACGGGAATCTGTGGCCACAAAAAGCCGGCCTTTAAGCTGATTAAAATCAACCACATGGCAGAAACCCGACTCAACTGGGTATGAAACTTTCATACCTTCTATTCCATCTTCTAAGGTTTTTTCCGCCTCTTCTATGGTTATATCCATCTCTTGAGAATAAAGAGAGATAACCATATCTCTGTCTTCTTGTTTTTCTATAGAATCTATTCCATCAATTATTGCATGCATAAGCATACCTGAACGATAATGAGTTTCATTCATCTTATTTAAGTGAGATTCGCGCTCTTCGGTATCTTTAGGATCAAGGGAGTAATACGTAGTCAGGGCATTTAACGTTAAAAGTGAAATATGAGACTGTTCTAAGGATACACTTTGATTGTAATCTAAACTTTCTGATTTAGGGGAAATCAAAAGCCCCCCCTTAATGCAGCTAGTCCTATTTTTGATATACCCGCTAATATAAACGTATCTTGAGATGTAGATTCTATATCCACAAAGCTAAAAGGCTCTTTTTTAACAAGCTCCGTTCCAAGATATATCATATCATCTACTATTGTTATTCCACCATCAAATGAAAGCGCCTTAACGAAGTCATCATTATCTACCTTTCTTTTAACATGAAACATTTCATCCTTTAGTTTTTCACTCATACTTGCAATTACTTCAGCTAAATCTGCAGTTTCTTGCTCCTCTCTGATATGCCCCGTAGGATTATTAGGGTTTGAATCATAATATATAGACGCTCTCTTATTGGGCATTCTATCAATTTTATCCAAGCCTTCTCTTAATCTATCTGGAGATACGCTACCATCATCTTCTCGCTGTACTTCAAGCACCTCAAACCCCATTTGTTTAGCTGTCTCTAAAAATAGTCCATATGTGGGTACTGGAGTTACAATTATAGGAGCTTTTGGTTGATCAGAATATTTATTAATTAGTTCATTACGATCAGCTATATCACTTAAAACTTTTGACCATGCATGCAGAGTTCCATTGAATAAAGAGATATTATCTGGTTTTATTTGCTCTCCTATTTTACTTCTAAAGCCATATTTATGATTTATAAATTCTGCTATCTGCTTTCTAGCCGCATCATTATCTACTAACCTCTCATCATACATATTAACAACAGGTTCGGTTTTTAAGCATGCTTGTTTAAATGCATAATCAAAGCTTTTAACGGCATTTCCAACACCAACATTTATTTCCTTATCTTGTGACACCGCCTAGTCTAAACCTCCTTCTATAATGAGTTTTAGCCTAAGTTTTTTATGAGATTTTATTTCATTTATAATCTCTAGCTTGTTAGTGAAGTACTCGTTTAATAAGATTTTTGACTCATTTAATAAGTTTTTTATCTTCTCTTCAGACTTACTATTACCAATTAAACCACTTATATTACTTGTGATATTGTTAACAGAAGATGAGTAATCTATATAGAACTGCTCTTTTGAAAGTTCACTAACACTCTCATTTTCAACAGATGTTAGCTGGAATAGCTCTCTTTCCCATAAACTTAATGAAGCTGAGAATAACGGCAATGCATCTCTAACATCGTTGTTGGCTCTATATATTGAGAATGCTTCTATACTTCCTTGAGCCTTTCTTAGAGAAGATATTATATCTATAATTTTATTTGCTAAATTTGGCATAGTTTTATTACTTGTTTTAAAATATAATAAAAATGTTAATTTTTTATGAATTATTGTTAAGTTTATTTCGTGCACACTATTCCGTTAAATATAGGTACTATCCACTTCATTGGCATTGGTGGCATAGGTATGAGTGGTGTAGCAGAGATTATGCATAATTTAGGTTATGCGGTTTCGGGCTCTGACCTTTCTGAAAACGATAATGTTATTCGCCTACGTGGGTTAGGCATTCAAATTCATAAAGGGCATGAAGCTGGCAATATTGATGGTAAAAGCGTGGTTGTTAAGTCTACCGCGGTGAAAATGGATAATGCCGAGATAATTGCCGCGCGTGAAGCTGGAATCCCGATTGTTAGGCGATCTGAAATGTTAGCGGAAATTACGCGTTTAAAGCCTACGATTGCCGTTACCGGTTGTCATGGTAAAACAACTACAACATCGCTTATTGGGCATGCTATACGCTCGCTTGACCCTACAATTATTAATGGTGGAGTTTTAAATTCCGTAGGTTCAAATGCTAAGCTTGGCGATGGCGACTGGATAGTTGCTGAAGCGGATGAGAGTGATGGTACATTTATAAAAATCCCTGCATCAGTTGGGATAATTACAAATATTGACCCTGAGCATTTAGATTATTGGGGGTCGTTCGAGGCATTAAAAGAAGCTTATAGACAATTTATACATCAACTGCCGTTTTATGGCTTTTGTATAGCTAATATAGACTGCCCTAATACGCGTGAGTTGGTTGAAAGCATTAATGATAGGCGCGTTATTACTTATTCCATTAACTCGTGCAATGATACTGGCATTTGTGCGGATAATATCCGCTCTGAAGGTGATTATCAGGTATTTGATGTACATTTTGGTGCGATAACTATTAAAGATATTAAGTTGCCAATGTTAGGTAAGCATAATGTTTCTAACGCTTTAGCTGCCATTTGCGTGCATAAGGAAATTGTTAATGACCTACAAAGTCTACCAGATTTATTTGATGGCTTTAATGGCGTAAAGCGTAGGTTTACACTTATGGGCAAGGCGGAATCTGGGGCGATAATTGTTGATGATTATGCGCATCATCCGGTGGAAATAGATGCAACGTTAAGTGCGGCAAAGTCTAATGCCAAGGGCGATGTTATTGCCGTTATGCAGCCGCATAGATATTCGCGTTTACAGAATTTATGGGAAGATTTTGCAAAGTGCTATGATAGTGCTGATAAGATTATTATAACGCCAATTTTTGCCGCAGGTGAACAGCCGTTAGATGGTATAGATCAGCAAAGTTATATATCTGAAATACATAAGAATTACCCTAGCTTGCCGTTAATTGCGTGTGAATCTGATGAAGAGCTAAAGGAGCTTATTAATAAAGAGTCTGCGGAAAACGACTCCCTTATTTTTATGGGTGCAGGTTCTATTACAAAACTTGCTAAAGACTGCGTAGCTTAATCTACTTAGTATAATCTGTTTTTTCTGTAGCTACCGAGAAAGATTTATTAGTTTTAGGCTCTTGCCTATGCTTAACCTTACGTTTACTACCTAACTTTTGTAACATTACATTCATTCGTTTTATTTGCTCTTCATTCTTAGATTGCCCTTCTGGACTTTCTAACGTTATTTGAATTCGATCACCTTGCTCTAAGCCCTCTTCTTCAGTTTCAGTACGCTTAAGCTTATTTTTCTTCTTCATAATTATTTTTCTTAGGAAAAAGAATAAGATTACAAAGGTAAAGATAGCATCAATTGGCAGAAAAAAGCTGTAGCTTTTACCAGCTTGGCTTTCTGAACTAAATATACTCATTACGAAAGAAAAAATAGTAATGCCGAACATAATTAGCATTATTATTATAAATAAGGTTATTTTTGCCCAAAATATATTTTTTAAAACTCTAAAAATAAACATAGTACCTTCCAGACTATAAATTTTATACTTAAAGCATAGCCGTTATGGCTAGTACTGCATTATCATTTGGGTTATCACAAGTAAGTTTTAGTGGGTTATCTCCACTTTCGCGCGCTGTTGTAAATTTAGGCGTAGGGGTTACGCGTAATTTCGCAGCAGATATTGATGATAACATATTCGGACGAGACACACGCAAGCAAGTTACCGAAGGGTCGCGCCTTTCTGATTTATCGGTGCAAACATCTACTTACGGGAAGAATATTCCGCACGTTTGGGGTTCGGTTAAGTTAGCAGGTAATATTATCTGGTCGCAACCTATTAAAGAGCAATTAAACGTTAATGAAAGTGGCGGAAAGGGAATTGGAGCATCGCTTATTCCATCTGCACCGGAGCGAACTGTTACGAAATCTTATGCTTATTTTGCTACGTTTGCAATTGCTCTATGTGAAGGCGAAATTGATAATGTACTGCGCGTTTGGGCGGATACTAAGCTTATTAATCCTACTGAATTAGCATCTGGCTATACAGTTTATAAAGGCACAGATAGTCAATTACCGGACTCTATTATTGAGAGTTTTGAAGGTGTTAGTAATACGCCAGCATATCGAAATTTAGCGTATGTGGTATTTGAGGATTTAGCGCTTGCTCCGTTTGGGAATCGTATTCCGAATTTTGAATTTGAAGTTAAGCGCCGAGTTATTGCACCAAATGAAGATGTAGTTGAGGATAAAATTACCGGCATGATTATGATTCCGGGGGCAGGTGAATTTGTTTATGACACTGAAGTACATACAAAAAATACTGGTATATATACTGCTGGCACTTTCTTTCCTAATGGCAAGAAAGAGATAATTAATCAGAATAATGATAAGGGCAAGGCAGATGCACTTGTTTCGCTTGATCAGTTACAGGAAACCTGCCCTAACCTTGAATATGTAGGTATTGTGGTAACTTGGTTTGCGGACTCGTTAGATATTGGCACAGCTAGTATTACTCCGCGGGTGGAGTATAAAGGTTCTACTAATTCGCCATCTGATTGGAATGTTGCAGGGATAGATAGGGAATCTGCGCAATTAATATCATTTGATAATGGCACGCCACGTTATGGCGGTACGCCTAATGATGCCTCGCTTTTGCGTTATATTGATGAAATTAAGGCGCGTGGATTGAAGGTTATGCTTTACCCTATGATATTTGTTGATTTACCTGACAAACCATGGCGCGGGCGTATGGGCGGCAACATCAATGATGTCACTAACTTCTTTAATAAAACAAGCGGTTATAATGCATTTATAAACCATTACGCCAATTTAACTGCAAGTAAGGTAGATGCATTTATTATTGGTACGGAAATGCGCGAGTTAACATCTATAACGGATGGTTCTGGGGCTTTTCCTGCGGTGAATGAATTTGTTAATTTAGCCGCTTCCGTTAAGGCGATTATGGGTAGCGCTACTAAAATTACTTATGCGGCAGACTGGAGTGAGTATCATCATACTACAGGGGGGTGGTATAATTTAGACCCTTTATGGGCAAGCCCTGATATAGATTTTATTGGTATTGATGCGTATTTTCCGCTTACTAATTTACAAGCTGGTGAGCGTGCCACGAAGGATGATATTATAAATGGATGGCAATCTGGTGAGGGTTATGATTATTTTTATGCGGATTCTACGAATCGTACGGGTGAGCTACCTCTTGCGGCTGAATATGCGTGGAAAAATTTAGATTGGTTTATTAATAATAATCATGTTAATCCTGACGGCTTGCCTACGGCTTGGGTGCCTAATTCTAAGAAAATTTGGTTTACTGAATATGGTTTTCCATCAGTAGATATTAGCTCGAATCAGCCAAATGTATTTTACGATCCCGCATCATCTGAAAGTGCCTTCCCATTTGGATCAGAAGGTAATGTTGATTTTCTAGCGCAACGTACTGCTATTGATGGTACGGAAGATTATTTGGCTATGAGCTCCGTGGTTGAGAATCAATTTTTATGGACATGGGATGCGAGGCCTTATCCATTTTTTCCTGACCTTAATAATGTATGGGATGATGGTGGCAACTGGCAGTTTGGGCATTGGGTTAATGGTAAGTTATGCCTTACTTCACTTGCCGGTGTTGTGGCGGATATATCTGCTAAAGCGGAACTTATTGAATATGATGTTGAATGTTTAAATGATATCGTTGAAGGCTTTATTCAAGATTCACGTTATAATGCAAATTCTGCGTTGCAACAACTGCGCGAGAGTTACTTTTTTGACTCTGTTGAGCATGGTGAAAGCTATAAATATTTAGCTAAATCAAAGGAATCAGTAGGAGGAAATCTGGAAATTTCCAGATATACAGATATCCAGAAAAGCAGACTAGATGATTTTGATATGCCATCTAAAATTGATGTTAATTATATTGATAGGCAAAGTAATTATAAGATTGGCAATGTTCATGCAGATAGGGTTTTAAATAATACTGAAAATAGTGAAGTTTTTGCCGTGCCGTTAGTTATGAATGCCGGTCGTGCGAAGTTTATTGCTGATACGCAAATTTATTCGCGTCATGAAAATAGAGATATCTTTACCTTTGCTGTGGCTCAGGAGAATTTTAATATTGAACCTGCAGACATCATTGAGCTTGAAGGCGAAAATGCCAAGCTTCGTGTACTTGCGGTTAGATATATAAATATTGGTGAGAAGCAATTATTGGCGGTTAAGGATGAGCCTTGTCTTTACAGTTACTTTAATAATCTAAGCCTAGAGGCAAATACAGATGCGCTGGAAGTTATTCAAGATACGCAGCTAAAATTACTAGATATTCCGCTTTTACCGAATCAACCGAATAATGAACAAAAGATTTTTTACGGTGTTACTTATGAAGGCGCTAGCTTTGGTGGTGCATCTATTATTGAAAATGATACTGTTGTAGGCAGTACTATTAATGAATCCACTATTGGAACAACTATGACTGCCCTGCCCGACTTTGAATTTGGTAATGTTTGGGATGAAGTATCTGAACTTGAAGTGCAGTTATTTGAAGGTGAGCTTTCAAGTGTTACGCGTGATGATGTGCTTAATGGTGCAAATATTGCGTATGTTAATGGCGAGATTATTCAGTTTAGTAATGCTCAGCTGGTTGGAGGTAGGCGATATATACTATCCGACTTTTTGCGTGGGCGCTTAGGCACTGAACATGCGATTGCTAACCATGGTAATAACGAATGTTTTGCAATGATTGATTATTCACTGTCATCAATAGTTAAAACACCTTCAGATATTGGCTTAAGCCTCGATTATAAGGCGGTAACGAACGGACAAGATGATACAAATATTGCAAGCCAGAGCTTTAATTATAATGCAGTGGCGTTAAAGCCATATGCGCCGGCATTGCATTATATTAATTACAATGGTAGCGATACTGAAATATCATGGCATAGGCGTACGCGTTATAATGGTTTATGGCGCGATAATGTGGATGTATCTAATAGTGAAGCTGAAGAGTTATATTGCGTTGAGGTATTAGATAATTCTGGCGCAGTGATTCATACTGAGCAGGTATCCGAGAGTAAATATACAACAAATTTAGGTTCTAATTTTAAAGTTTATCAAATAAGTGACCTTATTGGTAAGGGCTACCCTTTAAAGGTTTAGCTAAAGCTTATTAGTTATGGAAAACCGGACCTTTTTCATGCGGTAAACCAATACCATCAGCAACTAACTTAGGTGGCTTAGATGGCTGATCTGAAGTTTTACCTTGCGGCACCTCACCTTCAATTTCAGGGGTTTCAACTTCCTTTTTTTGAGTTTCAGTTAGCCATTCCGCTGTAACCTTGCCATCAAACTCATCCTTAAAATATTTTTCTAGCGCCTTGGCAAAAATATGCTCTGAAGTTATAGGGTTTCCATTTTTAGTTTCACCAGTAATAAACTCTCTATACCTTGTTGGAGTAACCTTATCTGGAGATCCATTTTTCTTAGATTCACCATAATTTTCATGAAGCAGATGACAAAAATTATCTACAGATATTTCTTGTTTCTCACTAGAACTTAAGGCAAGCCTAAGCCATGTAACTTTATGAATTGCTGAGAGTCCATCCAGCCTATTTATATCAGTAATATGTGCAATATCGTATTTAGCATTTATTAGCTGCTCACTTTGTCGATTTGCACCTGTCCTTCCAAGGGCATATTTTTGTAGCAATTCTTTGTCTATATTAATCATAGCACGATATTATACAATATTTTAGCGCCTATGGCAATGCTTCCTACCCATGCCGAAATGGCGGTGACAGTACTTATGGGCATTATACCCCCTTCTCGCTCTTGGATAGCCAGTATTATAGCTTGTACCAATAGCTATATGGGGCCTAATTGGATTTCTAGCTAAAGGGTCTATAACTACAGATGGCCTAATATTAAGCGCGGGCGCTACTGTTCCTTCTGGTGTTACAACACAGGAGGATAGCGCCACCGCTAATAAGCTCATTAAGAATAAGTGTTTCATTATATTAATGGTGACAATGACGAGGCTTCAATGGACCATGCTTATGGCATTTTTTGCCGTTTGCGTGTTGCACTACATTTTTTGCCTTTATAGGGCGCACAGCAACTGTACCATTAGGTCGTACAACACATGAAGATAATACCGCGCCTGTTAAGGCAATTAAAGATAATGTTAATATTGTTTTGTTCATAATTAATTTAGGTTATTTGTTATTATTACTTTTAAAAATCTTTTTTCCTTTATTTTAAAGAAACTTTTTTATCAATGTCATCGCGAACCTTTAGGTGAAGCGATCCAACAACAGATCTTTCTAAGCATATAAATCTATTAATGGATTGCCACGTCGGCTACGCCTCCTCGCAATGACAAGATTATTTTAAAGAAACTTTTTTGTTCACTAAATTGTATATTAAGCGCTCACCTTGCATTGTATGCGTTACTTCGTTTGAGTTATCTTTATATTTCATTTTAACATCACCTGTTAAAACTACCTGACCAGAAGTAAAATTATAATCTGCACGAGTAGCGGTAACCTCCTTACCAGCATCTTGTAAAACTACATTACCATCCGCCTTTGCGGTTTCTATTTTGCTTTTGATATTCTCGTTATACTTTAATTCTATATTATCCGCCTTAATAGAAAGTGTAGATTGTTTTATATCTACACCGCCGCGAAGGTAAGCTATATTTTTATCTGTATATATCTCTAATTCCTTGGCAAAAATGTTGATAGAAGCCGATTTATCAAAGATTATAGCTTGCGCGACTGAAACTTTAGGTGTTAGAAGTATAAAGGAACAAACTAGGGAGAACTTTATTATGGTTAGAATATTCATACTAATATCAATTCTATTAACTTCTATTACAGCATCTGCAAGAGATAAAATACGAATTGTAGGTTCATCTACAGTTTATCCGTTCGTAACTATTGCCGCAGAAGAGTTTTCCGAAGATGGCAACCCCGCACCTATAGTGGAGTCTACTGGTACTGGTGGTGGTTTTAATTTATTCTGCATGGGAGTTGGCAAAGAATATCCTGATATTGTTAATGCTAGCCGTCCTGTTAAAGAATCTGAAAACGTTAGATGCTCAAAGAATGGCATTAGCCCTATTGAAGTTAAGCTTGGCTATGATGGTATAGTTTTAGCTAATGCTCGAGGTGGTTTACATTATAATTTATCTTTAGAAGATATTTTTAAAGCCATGGCATTAGAAGTTCCTAAAGATGGTAAGCTTGTTGAAAATTACTATGAGAAATGGAGTGATATCCGTGATGCACTGCCTGATATTGAGATATCTGTTTATGGGCCACCAGCAACTTCTGGTACGCGTGATGCCTTTGTAGAGCTTGTATTACAGCCAGCGTGTATGAACTTACCTGAGTTTAAGGAAAAGTATAAAGATAAGAAAAAGCGTAAGAAAGCGTGCCATCAGATTCGTGAGGATGGGCATTTCTTTGAAACTGGCGAGAATGATAATTTAATTATCCAGAAACTTCGTAATAACAAAGATGCGCTAGGTATATTTGGCTTTAGCTTCTTGAATGAAAATATTGACGCTGTGCAGGCTTCTATAATTGATGGCTACGGCGCTAGTATGTATAATATTTCCGAAGGCTTATACCCCGTTAGTCGTGCATTATTTGTATATGTTAAGAAAGAGCATGTTGGATATATCCCTAATTTAAGGGAGTTTATTCACTCTTTACTTTCTGAAGATTTAGTTGGCGAAGAAGGTTACTTAGCTGAAAAAGGCTTGATAGCTCTACCTGAAGATGAACTTGCTAAAATTAAAGCTGAGTTTTAATTTTAAAAACTTTTTGGATGTATCCTAAAAAAAACTATTGCACCTATAGGTTGTATATGTTAAAAGTAACTAACTTAAGTAGGTTGCGAGGGTAAGTGAAGTGTAAATATCGTCCCCCCTTAATATGACGATAACCTCCCCTTTATTTGATAGTACCCCCTACTATTTACAAAAAACCTCTTCCGCCCTCGTTTTTGCTTAAGTATCCCAATACGCAACAAAGCTTATTGGAAGCTATTTAAAGGAGTATAAATGCAAAAAAGTTTTTTCGGCAGTTCAAGTTCATATGCCAATTCAGGTTCAAAATTTTCAGATCAATCAGATTTATTCTCAGATTTAGATTCACCCGTTAAAGGAGAAATTGCACTATGGCGTGCAGTTATTACACAGGCGCTAATAGATGCTGGTAGTAATTCTGTTAAGCGTGAAATGATATATGAGCGTAATCAGGCGATTTCTTGGTTAACTAATAAAAGTAAGGATTTTATTGAAGTCTGCGAGCTGGCTCAGCTAGACCCAAGCATTATTCGTGAGAAAGCTGTAGAAGCCATTAAGCAAGGTTGTATTTGGCGTAAGGAAAGCGTTAAGCTTTCTAAAAAAGCTAAACGCGGTAGTAAAACAGCTGAAGAGAAATACAATGAATTGAGAGCCAATAAATTGAAGCGACTTGCCAGTTAAGTTTTTTTATAAGAATAGAAGTTTAACTCGGGAAATAAATATTTAGGTTAGCTGAACTAATAGCTGAGGATTTGATGGTGTTGAATTATCAAATAAGTGAGAGCAGATTAATCAAGTTGATAAGGTGTTGAAGTAGATATATGTAGTCATATTTGATACTGGCGAAGCTGCAGTGTAGAAAACTTGGGCTTAATGCTATTCTTAGAAACAACTAATCATGCTGTAGCTTCGCCATGAATGAGTTTGATAAGATAGTTAAGCAACTTTATCAATCTCTATAAGACTTATTTCTAACTCTTCCACGATGTAAGATTTCTTAAATGATTCAAGCAAGTTAGTTTCATAGTTTGAATTAAAATCAGTTTTTAATATATAAGATAGTTCAGTTCCTGAATTAGTTGGGCTATACTGAGGTATTGTTAATTTGGAGCGTGAAGTTGCCACTCCTTTCCTCTTAAGTTTAAAGAGTTTTTTGCCTACATATATAGGACTACCAAAACCTTGCTCATCAACCTCAACCTCCCAGTGTATATTTGAGTTGCCATGGACTAAGCCCGCATCTTGTAATAAGATTATGTCGTCATAGGATATACCATATTCTTTAAAGTCCTGGGTATTGGGGAATTTCCAAACATGCCTATGATTGGAGCATATTTTGCAAAACCTTGTGAACACCTCAGCATCAGCTTGCGATATATTAGATAATACTTCTAGCGTTCTTAAGCTTATTGAATTTGGGGCTTCAACCTCTCTAGCTAGTATTCTTGCCCATATCTCTTGCACCTCATCATTTGAAATATCCATTGCTTTATTGAAAAATCTAGCCCTCCAATCATTGTCAACTGGTTGGTTTGAAACAGAATCTCCAACTTCTATTAGGGCTTTCTCTATTATGCTTTCAATATTGCTTTGTCTTACTAATTCTGTGTTGAGTAACCTAGCCTTAGCATTTTCCATTAATTCAATTTTAGCATTACCTAATGTAGTTAATGCTTTTGCTTCTGCATTAGCGATAGCTTCTATCTTGTATGCCTGAGCATCAGCTTCTTTTCTGGTCGCAAATGGTTTGTATGCACGACCTATTGCAGCCGAGGCTATATCTATTATCTTTTCAACTGAAGAGCTTTTTAAATCAATGGTTATTAACTCAGACATTAGTTTATTATTGGAATGCATCTGTAATTTAACTCAAAATAACTACGTCATGTCAAGATATTTCAAAAACATCACGCATATATTGTGCTTGATATTTATATAGGAGTCCCAGTTTAGGTTTAAATGGGGGTAATAGGGGGTGGGTTGATATATGAATTCGTCATAATCACCCTTTTAGATAATGTTTTTAGAATTGTCCACTTAGGCATAGTTAATAACAGCACTCTACACCACTGGCGAAGCTACAGTAACCATGACATGAGCTTGAATAACGCTTGTGAAGCTATTAAAGTCTTTACCATAAGTAAAACGCTATAAGCCACGCTATATGTAGAAAAGCTTTACACGCAGAGCATAAGCATAGCACCAATAAGTTGGTTGTTATTAATAGTGATATGCAGTAATTTGCCAAATAATAGTGAAGTTTCGTTGAATCATCGCTGTATTTTCTAGCCTCTACTAATCCCTAAAACTATCCAACTATCTAAATAATCTGCACCATATTTGCACTTTTATAGAAAGCTGAGGTTTAATACTAGTAGATTGTGATCGAAATAACTTATTGATCTATAAGGGAAAAAATTGGTTGCGGAGGCTGGATTTGAACCAACGACCTTCAGGTTATGAGCCTGACGAGCTACCGGGCTGCTCTACTCCGCGACACTTAAAGAAGTTCGAATATTATATAATCATTTACTAATCGGTTGCAAGGTCTAATTTAAAAGACATGGTAATCATTGGTATAACATCGCAAATAGGAATGGGCAAAAGTACCGTAGCAAAAATTTTAAATGAAAGGCTACAGAACTCTCGAATATTTGATGCCGATAAGGTTGTAGCTGAACTTTATAACTCTAATAAACATGTGATTGCAAAAATATCTGAACTGGATAAAAGCGCCATTGTTGATGGTAGAGTTGATAAAGGGCAATTAAAGAAACTCCTTAAGAATGGAGTAATTACTATTAAACAGCTTAATAATATTGTTCACCCTGCAACTGGCAAAGCTGGCTTAGAGTTTATTCATGATGCTAAAGAAGATGGCATGGAATTTACGATTCTTGATATTCCTTTGTTACTACAAACTGATAGCAAAGCTTTGTGCGATTATATTGTGCTGGTTAAGTGCGATAAAGAGATTCAAATTCAGCGTGTAAAGGCTCGAGATAATAGGAGCGATGAAGAAATTGCGCTAATTATTTCTAATCAAATGTCTATTGCTGAACAGGAAAAACATGCAGATTTTATTATAGATAATAGTGAGTCTATAGAAATCACTAAAAATCAAATAGTTAGCCTTGTAGGCAGTGTCGTCATATAGTAAAATTTCGCTAAATTTATACTTTAAGGCTACAAAAATCATAAAAATTTTGGAATATGCACCACATGTACCAAATTTTATATAATTTTTTCGTACTAAAATTATTAAATTTGATCAAAACATACTATATGACGACACCGCCTAGAGAAGTTAACTATTTCTTAAGCTTATTATGCTAGGCTTATAGGGTGGCTGATAAAGGTAAAATATCTACAGTTGAAGAGGCTTTGGAGGTAATTCAATTTACCAAGGAAAAACCCTTTGAAGATTATAAAACTGATACAAATATAGCTGATACTTTTACCTATAATGAAATTCAGGCGCAAAAAATGCCTAATTATCATAATTATAATGACTTCATACAGACTGAGAAGGATAGAGCTAATTATTTAAGAGATTATATAACCTATGATGCAAGCTTTAGAGCTGCAGTGGCTCAGGGGCATATAACTGAAGAAAGTGGCTTCTTATTTTACTTAGATGGTCAAGATAAGAAAGATTACGTAATTACCCGAAATGATAGTTATGGAAAGCCCGTTAAGGTAAGTGGCTTTTGTGAGCATACAACAGGTAAAACCTATGTTCATGCAGAGGGAAGGGAAAGAACATATCAGGTGGTTGCTGAAGAATTATATCACCTACTTGATGGCAACCTTAGTAAAAAGACTAAGAATTACAGCTATTTAAGTGAATCTAGCTATGTTGGTATGAATCAATTTGACCATATTGACATCCCCAGACAAACTACAATACGAATATTTCCAAAGGGGCATCCATTACATAAACTTTCTAAAGAATGTGCCAATGATTTTTTACTTACGGGATATACTGAAGGCGCGGCAGCATCTAATGGCTTATCTAGTGAGGATGGAATTGGTAGAAGTAATGAGTCTGGCGATATAGAAAGATTTGCAAAATTTCATGCTATTAGAGTTGGTGAAGAAATTAAGCGAGCTGAAAATGATCCTAATTATGAAGCAAACTTTAACAGCTTAACTTCTCCTGTACTAGATGACTTAGCATTGATAGCCGCAGATTATTATCCTAAATATATAAAAACATTGAATGCCATTAATGAAAAACTTGGCTTAGAGCCTAGCGATCATGGCTTTAAATTACCGGTAAAGCCTAAGAAGGATGATCCCAATTTATTAGATATCATAATAGATAATGATGGAGCTGAAGCACCGCCTATACAAAAAGTTGATATTTTTAGTGTTGATAAGAATGGCGCGTTAGTAATTAATGAAGAGGCTTTTAATAATGCCTCTCATATAGATTTTAACTTTAAGCCCTTTGAAAAAAATCTGAGTGATATTTCTGCTTTAGAGAGTTACGCCAGCAAAGTAGCTTCATCTATGAATCTTTCTGGAACATCTGTAACTAAAATTCCCGACTTATCTTCTTATCCCAATATGGGTCATATACGATTAGATGATACTACGGGTATAGATATCTCTTCATTAGAAAGTTTTGATGTTTCTAAAAAATATGGAGGGATTAACTTTTATCTCTCTTCAGATTCGTACTTACATTATTTGGAAAGTTTTGAGCCGTTAGTAGAAAATAAGGTTATTACTTTAATCGCTATTCAATCAGAATCCTATGACGACATATATAAAGAATCTGAGCATATTATAGATGATATAAAACTTCTAAAAGAAGGGCGTGGTGAGGAAATAGTTAGCCGACATAAAGATAGATATGTAAATATGGATCAAAGAGTTGCGCTAGAAGAGTTTGCATCGAGCTTACAAGCTGCCGCAAAGTTACAACTTACAGATAGTTCAACCTTGGGCTTTCATTTACCTGATATTGAAGATGTTCATGAAAGCAACCTAGAGTTCCATAGGCAGTTATTAGATGGCATAGAGCTAGTAAAGCAAGGTCATAACCTTGAATTTAAGGCTAAGTTTATGGATGTTTCATCTACTTATTTAAGGCTGTTAGAACTACAAAATAATGTAAATGGTACACTGCCTGCTAAGGAAGATATCTTTGACTATAAAAATAAGAAATTTGGACATTTAGATCTTTATCGAATCAGGCAAGTTGGTGATTTACTTGGAGAATCTGTTAACACAGCATTAAGTGATGATGACCATATAGATGCTGAAGAATATGCCGATATAGTTGCTAAAATTGGTAATAAACTTAATCAAGATGGAGTGGTAGATCAGCAAGAATACCGCTTGGGTGATCATAAATTAAAACCTGATCAGGCGCGAACTGTAATTTCTAAGCTTGATGAAACAATTAAACAGTTATAGTTTTATGTAATGTCTAAAACTAATGTAACAGAAGAGACTAAGAACAAAAAAAAGGCTGATAAAGATAGGCTTTCCAATAACTTACGTGATAATTTGAAGCGTCGTAAGGAAAGTTCAAAAAATTCTGATGATAAATGAAGTCTTTTCTAAATTACATCGTATGCACGATGTAATTAGATACGCTGGCTACGCCGCGTACCAAAAGCTAAAGCTTTTGGTTATAGTAAATTCTAATTTAAGTATAAAATACTTAAATTAGAATTTACTATAAATCATTTCAACTTATCATAGTGTTTGATGCTTGGTTTAATACTCAGACTACTTGGCGGGGGCAAGGGCTCATCACGCAAAGATAAAAAGAAGGCTGCTAGAGAAAAGCAGAAAAAGTTGTTTCGTGAGCGTATGGCATTCGAGCATGCTATGGATAACGTGGATGCCGCTAGAGGTGTAACCGAACCAGATAAAGATGAAGGTTTAGTGAATGCTCGTCAAAAACTAGATGCCGCTAAAGACAGGGCTACTAATGAAAAGTCAAAAAATGATTGGCAAAAAAAGGTGGCACAAAAGAAGGGATCTAAGAAATCTGGCTCTCATGTTAAGGGCATTAATTCAATGCGTAATAATATCCATCGTTCTCGTGCTAGGTCTCGTTCTCTTGGTGCTCAAAAAGGTCTTTGTTAACATTTTATTAATATTTTTTTTATATAATTACACTTAAGTTGGCATAGTGCGGGTTAGTTTTGAATTTACACTATTTCATGTAGGAAGCAGTTGTTTGCACCGGTATGACAAGCAGGGCCTGTTTGATTTACTTTAACCAAAATTGTATCGCCATCGCAGTCCAACTCCATAGATACAAGCTCTTGGGTATTACCCGAAGTTAAGCCCTTTTCCCACAATTCTTGCCTTGAGCGCGAGTAATAGGTAACGCGTTTAGTATCTAGCGTTATTTGGATTGATTCTGCGTTCATGTAGGCCAGCATTAACACTTCGTTATCTTTAGCGCTTTGTGTGATTACTGGAACTAGGCCGTTGGAATCAAATTTTATCTTTTCTATTATATCCATTTTTGTTAATAACTAATCTCAAATGACAAAAAATACTATAAAAAAACCATCTAAGGAAGAGGCTATGGCAGCCGTTGAAACTCTTATACGCTGGGCGGGTGATAACCCTGAGCGTGAAGGGTTGCAGGAAACTCCGCACCGCGTTGTGAAATCTTATAATGAATTCTTTGCAGGTTATGAGATGAATCCCGAAGAGATTTTGCGTAAAACTTTTGAAGAAGTTGAAGGTTATGATGAGATGGTGATTGTTAAGAACATCCGCTTAGAGAGCTATTGTGAGCATCATATGGTGCCGATAATTGGTAAGGCGCATGTTGGTTATATTCCTGAGAAGCGCGTGGTTGGTATATCTAAGCTGGCGCGTGTGGTAGATGTTTATGCTAAGCGCTTGCAAACTCAAGAAACTATGAGTGCGCAAATTGCGGATACTATCCAGCGTGTGTTAAAGCCTAAGGGTGTTGCTATTGTTATAGATGCTACTCATCAATGTATGAGTACTCGTGGCGTTCATAAGGAAGAGTCTTCAACTATAACTTCTCGTATGCTTGGAATTTTCCGCTCTGACCCGCGTACTCGCGCTGAGTTTATGGATTTAATAAAAGCTTAGTAAAATAGCGCTCTAATTTATAGTAAATAGCTCCGCCGATAGCACCAAGTAAAAAGATTGGCATTAATTCCCAAGCGAACGTTAAGCCCTTAAGGCTTTCTCCGATCATAAAGAATGAAAGTATTGATATTGGTATAAGCGTACCAAATAGAGCATACGTGCGTATTGAAGTGAAATTCTTAAATTTAATTATCAATATTGCTACTAGATAAGGGATAGCACTCCAGGTAGCTGTAAAAAGTACCGAAGCTAATAATATACTTATAAAATCACCTGCTAGGTTAGAGAATCCATCAATACCCCATAGCACTAGCCAAAATATTGCCATGCAAGAAACCGAAGTTAACGCATAGCAAAGCAGATGAATTAGTATTTTCTTTAATTTTTCTTTCATTTTCTAATAAAAAAGGCGGACTAAAAAGCCCGCCTTATAATAATCAATTATGCTTTTAATTAAGCGTAGATTGATTCTTTACCGAATTTCTTACATAGTAAGTAGTAAACTACAGCGCGGTGTTTGTTACGCTCAGATTTACCATATTGCTCGATAACTTCATTGATAGCACCATCAAGATTATCGTTAGCAGAACAACCTAATTTCTTAATTAAGTAGTTATTCTTAACTGTATCTAATTCAGACTGGTCAGAACCAGCAACTGTTGAAGCGTCAGCGTTATAGATAGAAGGACCACAGCCGATAGTTACTTTAGTTAAAAGGTCCATATCTGGAGTTACGCCACATTTTTCTTTTAAGTCTGCTGCGTATTTTTGGATTAAATCATCTCTTTTGCTCATTTTATTATTCCTGTAATTTGTTATTTAGCTCTCTTATGTCATCCCCGACTTGATCGGGGATCTCTTACGAGATCTTCTTGAGATTCCCGCTTTCGCGGGAATGACACAAAAAAAACTTTGGTTAAAATAATTTGTCTTCTACCGCTAAAGCCAAGGTACGCCTTTGTCAACAGCTGATTGAAAGGAATTTTATTTTGATGGCAAATCTGGGTTTGCCCTAGACTCAGCAATTAAATCTCTTGCGTGGTCTAAACTTTGACCATTTACACCTCTCTCCTTATGCATTTGCCAGTATCTATCTTTTAATTCATCATGCCCTTTAGGATGAGTTACATCGCCTGAATGTTGCTGAAGAGCTGTTTTATCAATCCAAACTGGTAAGTATGAAGGTTGACCATTCTGTCTTGTAAAAAAGCCTTTTACTGTATCTGGTTTATCTACTCGTGCATACATCATGTTTCTATCATGCCCGTCTAGAACTTGGCAACCATCTGCTATTAAATGCTGTATAAGCTCCTCTTTTCCAAACTCAATTTGTTGCGGTGGCACTTGATGTTTTGCTAAAAACTTTGGAACTACTGCAACTTTTAAACCATTGCCAAAAACCTTCTGGTCAACAGATATAGATGCGAAAGGCGTTTCATCATTTATTACTGGCGCTATGGAGAGTTTTAATACAAAATCTTCACTTCCTTTAATTGAAAAAACTATCGTCGACTGACCATTATCTAAGTAAGATAGATCTTCTGGCTCAACCCCTAAATCCCTTATATACTGATCTACTCGCTCTGAGCGCTCAGGTAGTTCTTCACTAATAATTGATCTATGCACTAATCTTACGTCATTTTCTCCATATAATCTAAGTAAACACTCAGGTACGTTGAACATTGCATCGTTTTCAATTTCAAAAGCGGGCCCATCTTCTATAGCCTCATCCATGGGCCTATTAACTCTTTGGGTAATTCTTGATAGACTGCTTTTTACAACATTTATAATTGAGGTCATAAATCTAAAATAAACTTAAAACCTTTACATAAAGTTAATTTTTATAAAAATTTGCTAATAATAAAACCTATTGCGAAAAGGGTTAGGATAGTTAGTCCGAAGAATGTTAGGTATTTTAGCCAGCCGGTTGGTTTTGCCTCATCTGGGGTGAATTTTGAGAATATTAATTTCATATTCAAAAAAGCGAAAATTGGCGCGGCTATAAAGGCTACTATCGTTACGATATCTACCAGAGTTTTTATGCCAGATGTAAAAGCATAAATAATAACTAAAGCTGCGGCATATAAAATTACGCTCCATAACCATCTATATTTTTGATAGCTTCTGTTTTTCTGTTCACCGCTTAATAGTATATTAGTTGCGTAACCTAGTGAGCGCGGGTAAGCATCTAGTAGCGTAATTGTAGTTGAGAACATGGTGGTAAATGCGGCGATGGCAATTATTGGGCGCGCCCATTCGCCTATTGAACTTGTATATAGGTTTATCACCTGCCCTGCGAAGCCTACTGCGCCGTTGGTGAACTCCTCGCCACTGCCGTGCATTACTAATGCGCCTAGGCTTAAGAATAAAATGGCTAGAACTACGCATAAAATATAGCCGAAGTTGAAGTCTGTTAAGGCTTGCTTCATAGTTGGTGCTTTGCCCTCACCGCGGGTTTTTGCTTCCATCCATAGGCTTTGCCATGTAGATATTTCTATCGGCCCTGGCATCCACCCCATAAGCGCAATTATGAATGCTAAGGATGCTAAATTCCAAGGCTCTTTAGAGATGAAGTTTTCTACTTTTACTTCAGGCGTATAGTTAACCAGTGCCATTGTGAATGCGAAAACAGTAGATACAACAAGCACTACCATTAGCACTTTTACGGCTCTATCAACGAATGAATAATGCCCCGATATAAACAGTGCCAAACATATACACATTATAATTACTGCCCATATTTCAACAGGAAGTGTGAACGGCATTACATTAGCAAACAAGGCTGCCGTTACATACATTATGGCGGCTATAGAACCTGTAGCGGTGATTATATTACACCCCATAAAGGCAAGTAAATAAGGTTTACCTAGTTTTTTGTAACCATCTAGAAGGGTTTCGCCAGTTGCGGCCGTATATCTAGAACCGAATTCAAAAAACGGATATTTAATAAGGTTGGCAAGTAGGATTATCCAGATTAAGGCGAAGCCGAAGTCTGCACCAGCGCGTGTTGATTGCACAAGGTGAGATACACCCACCGCGGCACCTGCCATTAATATTCCAGGGCCGATATAGGAAGTAAGGTTTTTAAACATACATTTCTAACTAGTGTTTTTATGTTTTAAAACAACAATTTGTTTGAGTTTGAGGTTGAGTTTGTGTAAACTACTCAAGCTCAAACCCCAACACCAACTAATCTATGTGCGGAATTGTAGGAATAATATGTAACGAAGATGTAACCTCTAGAGTGGTAGAAGGCTTGAAGCGTTTGGAATATCGCGGTTATGATTCTGCAGGTGTGGCTGTTATTAATGATGGTATTAGCAAGGTACGGGCGGAAGGGAAAATTATTAACCTTGATAAGGCTTTAAAGGCTGACCCAATTTCTGGCAACATTGGTATAGGGCATACTAGGTGGGCTACTCATGGTACGCCGTCTACTAAAAATGCACACCCGCATTCGTCTGAGGATGTATGCGTGGTGCATAATGGAATTATTGAGAATTTCATTGAACTGCGTAAAGAGCTTGAAGCGCAAGGTGTAGAATTTAAATCTGATACGGATACTGAAGTTGTTCCGCATTTAATTGAAGCTGAGCTTAAAGCAGGTAAAGATTATAAAGATGCTGTACGTAATGCCGTTGCTAAGCTTGAAGGCGCTTATGCGCTTGGCATTATATTTAAGGATAACCCTGACCTTTTAATTGCCGTTAAGGAAGGTTCTCCTTTAGCGGTTGGTTATGCTGATGGGTGTAACTCTATCGGCTCTGACTCTTATGCGCTTGCGCCCGTGGCTCAGCGTATTACGTTTTTAGAGGAAGGTGATATTGCCTTTATTACGCGTGATTCAATTGAAATTGAGAATGATGGCGCGTCTGTTGAGCGTGAAATTAAGGCGATGATGGAATCTACCATAACTTCTGGTAAAGGCGATTATAGGCACTTTATGCAGAAGGAGATATTTGAACAGCCATCTGTTATTGGTACATGCGTTAAGCGTTATTTCCACCCTGTAACTAGTGAAATTTCGTTTCCTGAGCTTCCTTTAGCTAAGGATGAAATAAAATCTATTACTATTGTGGCTTGTGGTACATCTTACTTTGCGGGGTTAACTGCTAAATATTATATTGAAAAATATGCGAATATTAAGGTTGATGTAGATTTAGCATCTGAGTTTAGATATCGCTCACCTGTTTTGCAGGATGGTAATTTAGTTATCCTTATTTCACAGTCTGGTGAAACGGCGGATACTTTAGCGGCACTGCGTTATGCTAAAGAAAAAGGACAGAAAACGTTGGCGATAGTTAACGTTAAAGAAAGTTCAATGGCGCGTGAGGCGGATGCTATTTTACAAATTTATGCAGGGCCAGAAATTGGTGTAGCATCTACAAAAGCATTTACTACTCAGCTTGCGGTATTGCAGTTATTAACATTATTTATTGCTGATATTGATAATAAAGATGAATATTCTAATCAGCTAACACGTATTTCTACCGCGTTTACTGAGATATTTGAGAATGAAGAGCAAATATCTGATTTAGGTAAAGAATTAGCTAATGCGAAGAACATATTATATATCGGCCGTGGGGAGCTTTATCCTATCGCTAACGAAGGGGCATTAAAAATTAAGGAGCTTACATATATTCATGCTGAGGCTTTGGCTGCGGGTGAATTAAAGCATGGCTACATTGCTTTAGTTGATGAAAATTTACCTATTATCTGCATTGCGCCATCAGGTGAACTATTTGAAAAAAGCGCTTCAAATATAAGAGAAGTTGCTACGCGCGGTGGTAAGGTTATCTTAATATCTGATAAAGCCGGTATTGAAGCGTTAAAAGATGTTACTTATAAGGCGATCGAAATACCTTCCGTTGAGGAATTTACTGCGCCATTTATTTGTACGTTGCCGTTGCAATTATTAGCCTATCATACCGCAGTTCATATGGGTACTGATGTTGATCAGCCAAGAAACCTTGCAAAATCTGTTACAGTAGAATAGATAAAAGCACTTAAGTTGTTGTTTTACAATGTAATTTTCTATTTCGTTTTCCGGAAAACGTTTTCCAGAAAACGATATAAAGTTAACTATTGATTATAGAACTCCATACAGATATCAAAACTTATGCTTAGAGGATATACTAGAACCGCGCTTTTCTTATCTGCCATTACAGCCATATTTATGGTGGTTGGCTTTTTAATTGGTGGCAATATTGGAATGATAATTGCCTTAATATTTGCAGGGGCAACTAATTTATATTCATATTGGAATTCTGACAAAATAGTTCTACGCCGTTATAAGGCTCAAGAGTTGGATGATAATTTTTCTGGCGATTTATACAATGACACTAAGGCGCTTGCTAAAATTGCAGGTATGCCGATGCCTAAGCTTTATATTATCAACAGCGAACAGCCTAACGCGTTTGCAACTGGTAGAAACCCCGCGAATGGTGCGGTTGCTTGTTCGGTGGGTTTATTAAATATGCTATCAAGACGTGAAGTTAATGCCGTTGTTGCGCACGAGTTAGCGCATATTAAAAACCGCGATACGCTTATTATGACAATTACTGCAACTATTGCTGGGGCTATATCTGCGCTGGCTAATATATCTATGTTTTTTGGCAGAGGTAACGGACGAGGAAACCCAATAGCAACCATTGCTTTAATGATGTTAGCGCCAATGGCGGCCAGTTTAGTGCAAATGGCAATATCTCGTACGCGTGAATATGCCGCTGATAAGGAAGGGGCTATTATTTGTAATGACCCGCTAGCGTTAGCATCTGCACTTAATAAAATATCTGGCGGAGGAAGAGAGATTCCTAATTATGATGCGGAGGCGCATCCTGAGTCTGCGCATTTGTTTATTATGAACCCGCTTTCTGGCAGTAGGCTTTCTGGGTTATTCTCTACCCACCCAAATACTGATTCGCGCATTGAGAAGCTTCAAGATATGGCTGAAGATATTAAGTAATAAAAAAGGGGCTTCATAGAGCCCCTTTAGTTTAGTTTTTTGTAAAGCTCAATTAAGCAGCTTTTTTAGAAAGTGCATCATTAGCGGCATCAACGAAACCTTTGAATGCCTCAGGCTCGTGGATAGCTAGTTCAGAAAGCATTTTTCTATCAACTTCAATACCAGCTAAAGATAAGCCGTTAATGAATGTAGAGTACTTTAAGCCATGATCACGCACTGCTGCGTTAATACGCTGAATCCATAGAGAGCGAAAATCACGTTTACGAGTTTTTCTGTCTCTGTATTGATATTGTAATGCTTTTTCTACAGATTGTACTGCAACTCTGAAGCATGATTTTGAACGTCCGCGATAACCTTTGGCCATCTTAAGGACTTTTTTATGACGATTCTTACTTACCGTTCCGTTTTTAGCTCTAGACATTTTTTACTAGTGGTTAGTGCATTAGTGAACTAGCGAGCTAGCTCAATGCAGGTTAATTATCCGTTAGGTAGGAACTTTTTAATAATTTTAGAGTCTGCCGCACTTAAAATAGTAGTACCGCGCTGATTACGAATTTGGTTTTTAGTACGCTTAACCATGCCGTGCCTTTTACCAGATTGG
This sequence comes from Rickettsiales bacterium, assembly GCA_020630095.1. Taxonomy (GTDB): domain Bacteria; phylum Pseudomonadota; class Alphaproteobacteria; order Rickettsiales; family UBA8987; genus JAHDCD01. The sequence continues at coordinate 155,778 of JAHDCD010000004.1, forward strand.
TTACCACGAACCTTACCAGTAGCAGTTAGTTTAAAACGTTTTTTAACACCAGATTTTGTTTTCAGCTTACTCATTATAGTTACCTAATCGAATTTTAGAACGTGTTTATAACCCAACAAGCCCTAGCTTTCAAGCATTAAATCATAAAAAAAGCCCCGCCGTGAAGCGAGGCCTAAATTAACAATCATTTAAGTGTATTATTCAGCGGCGATTGTTTCAGTCTCTAAGCCTTGAGAGGCCCAATCTTCAATACCACCTGGATATTTATATACGTTTGTGTAACCAGCTTTAATTGCCTTTTTAGCGGCAAATTTAGATGCTGGACAGTAATTATTGGTACAGTAGAAAACTAAAGGAGTTTCCTTTGAGCCTGCTACAGATGCTAGATTTTCAGCCGTAGTATCGCCTACAGCTAATAATTTAGCGCCTTTAATTACTTTGCCTTCGAACCATCTGCCGCCACGTGAATCTATTAATTTTGCGCCATCAGCTTGTAATTCCTGTACTTTTGCGGAGTCCACTTCTGTGTAGCCTGCGGCTTTTGTATCAGCACTGAAAGTTAGACCTGCTAGTATTAATATAAAAATTGATAATATATATTTCATTTTGTTCCTCATTGGTTAGTTATCTATCTATTCGGTAGATATACAATTATTATTACTTAATTCGTGATAAAATCCTTTTTTACATTCAGTTTTTTTACTCTTATTTCAAGAGTTTTAGGCTTTGTACGCGATATTTTTATTGCATCAGCGCTAGGTACAGGCTGGGTTGCGGAGGCTTTCTTTGTTGCATTTAGAATACCAAACTTTTTCAGAAGATTGTTTGCAGAAGGGGCTTTTAACTCGGCATTTATTCCTATTTTAAATAAGCTAGATGAGAAAGAAGCCAAAGAATTTGCAGCAAATATATTCACTCGATTGTTAGTATATTTATTAGGCTTCCTAGTTCTTGTCGAACTTTTAATGCCTATAATGGTTTATGCTTTCGCAGGTGGATACGCCAACGAGGAAGAAAAATTTAGCTATGTAATTAAGCTTTCTCGTATTTGCTTCCCGTATTTATTCTTTATCTCGTTAGCGTCTTTAATAGGGGCTGTGCTGAACTCTAAGGATAGATACTTACCTACCGCATCTGCGCCGATAATATTGAATTTATGTTTAATATCGGGCGCTTACTTAACAAAGGGTGAGAATGCCGAATATCTAGCTTATGCGGTGTTTTTAGCGGGTTTATTGCAATTAATATGGTTAATTATGTTCGCCAAGGCCAATGATTGTATGCCGTCATTGCGAGGAACGAAGCAACGAAGCAATCAATCTCGTGATGATAGATTAGTTGATGGATCGCCGCGGTCGCAAAAGCTCCCTCGCGATGACGACAGTAGAGTGAAGGAATTTGCTAAAAAGTTTATGCCTGCAGTATTTGGCGCAGGAATAGTGCAGATTAATCTGCTTATTGATACTTTTATAGCCACCTTCTTTACTGGTGCGGTGGCGTATCTATATTATGCGGAGCGATTAGTTCAGCTTCCCTTAGCATTAATTGCTACCGCGCTGGGGATAGTTATTCTTCCTTCATTGTCTAAAAATCCTAAGAACGAGGAATTGCAAGCTAAGGCGATTCATTTTGTATTATATTTAATATTACCTGCGGCGCTAGGGTTGGCATTTTTTGCGGAAACTATAATATCTGTATTATTTGAGCGCGGTAAATTTGTTGAAGATGATAGCTATATGAGCGCGCTGGCGCTGGCGGTATATGCTATTGCCCTACCCGCTTTTGGGCTTAATAAGGTACTTTCTACCTTCTTCTTTTCAAATAGTGACACGCGTACACCGGTTAAGGCATCTATCTATGCTATAGCGGCGAACTTGGTAGCGAACTTAATATTATTATTTAGCTTTATACAAGCTGGAATGCCACCGCATCTAGCTATTGCGGGCGGTACGGCTGTATCTGCTTGGGTTAATGTTTTATTACTAACTAAATACGCTAAAAGAAATTCATACTTTGATATAAGTATTTTAAATAAGAGCCTGATATTTAATATAATTATATCGTTGATGTTGATGTTAACGTTGATGTTGGCGTGGGATTCTTTGGATATTCAGAATCAAATTATAAACCTTGCAGGTGCTATAGGCTGCGCGGTTATAGTTTATTTTGTCAGCTCTATAAAAGTGTTTAGAAAGCTGATAACTTGATTTTTAAGGATTTAATACCTATAATAGAGTTATGAATACCATTATACAAAATATAACTAGTGAAAATTTTGCTATAGATAGAGCATTACTTATATTTGCTTTAAGCTTAATGGTGTTTAGCACAGCTAGTTTGGGGTTATGGTTCTCTATCCCTATGAGCATTGGTTTAGCTTGGTTTTTAGGTAAAAAAGAAACTAAGGAATAACAATGCATAATTACTTTGTGATAGCTTCAGCGTTTTCTTTATTAATGGTTGTCTATTGCTATTTTATAAAGAATAGAAAAACTCTTAGCCTTCTTATAGAGCCATTCTTTTATGTTAATGCCTTCTTATATGGCGTTTACTCTTTGTATGAAATATATGCAGATAAAGTAGAGTTCCCATTAAGCTTGGAGAGGAAAATTTCAATGGCTATTGGAACGATAATTATCTGCCATCTTACCCTAAAATCCATTATCAAAATAATTAAGGAGTAACTTAGGCACTTCCTAAGTATTAATTATGATTATATCTTGTTTATTACATCGTTAATCACCGCACTTAAATTGTTATTAACTGACGATTTTTGTTATACTATAGTCTTTTCTAATTTACAAGACGGTTGTCTTGTAAATTAGGTACGCTGGCTTTGCCGCGCAACAAAAGCTTAAGCTTTTGTTGATAGTAAATTTAATTTAAATGCTGCCACATTGTAAATTAGAATTTACTATAAAGTAACTTGAAAAACCCCTTACTTAGTTAGTGTCATTCGCCGGCGTGACCGGCGAATCTAGAGCTGATTCAACTGGATTCGCC
>JAHDCD010000005.1 GCA_020630095.1 Rickettsiales bacterium
TGCTTTATATACATACCGATCTCCTAACTTGTTAAAAGTTAGGTGTCAGCCCCTAAAAATATTATGGAGTTTTCTTTTCTAAATAACGAAGAAATTAAAAAGGGGCTTGAAGCCCCTTTTTTAGTGGTGCCATAGAGGGAACAGAGTTATTCTTATAAGCCCTTGATACAAATGAACTTCTTAAATTCAAAGTTCAAACTTTATACACAGTTTTATACACTTTTTAGTATTCAAAACTGCAAAACACTTAGAAGAACTATTATACACTCTAAAACATAGTTACTCTTAATTCTTTATACATCAGAATGACTCTCTTTCAAGGAGTAATCCTTAGAGTGTGTTAAAAGCATCTTTGATAACATATATATCAACCCACCCCCTATTACCCCCATTTAAACCTAAACTGGGACTCCTATATAAATATCAAGCACAATATATGCGTGGTGTTTTAAGTTGGGGGTTTAGCATCAATCACATCTGACTTAAGTAACTCAGCATACTTTATTGTATTACTTTGAGGCTTTGACATTTCATCCAACTCATTAACATTTAGTTTTATAGGTAGCTGAGTTAAGACGCCACTAAATATGCAAGTTCCAACAGGTAGGGTTGGTATTGACTTCTCACTAACCCTATCAATGTATGATATAGCATTAGAAATGCTTTCTAAATCTCTATTGTTTACTAGTCTGTGAATAAAGTAGTTATGAGCTTGAGATATGATAGTAGAAGAAATGTCACTAGGTCTTTGACTTGATATAGTTACAAATATACCAAATTTCCTTCCCTCTTTGATAATCTCTTCAAATGTTTCTAAACGATAGTTCTTCCAAGACTCCCCTTCTCGACTTGATTGATTTGAAAGTATATTATGAGCTTCATCTATAATGATGTTAAGAATACCATCACTTTTACTATTTTTCTTTTTATCATAATACCTTTTAGACAAAAGAAGTGGTATTATCTTTTTGAGTTCTAAATTACAGTCATTCATATTAACAACCACGATATTTTCAGTCTCTGAGCTATCGCAATTAGTAACTTCAAAAACCTTATTAATTGAAGTTTTACGAGATTTTAATCTATTTATTACAGGGAATATATGTTCATTTGTAACTCTGTTAGACTGAATATCATTTATTAACTGCAAATATAAGAAATGAATTAGACGCTCTAATGGGTTGTCAGGAAGTTTATATTCCAACCCTCTTTTATAAATCTCTGTATTTCTAACTTCTTCTTTGCTTGTTTGATAATAGATAGATTTATCTTGAGACCTAAACTGAGGGCTTGAATTACTATCCCCCTTGCCATTAAACCAGTCTAGACCTGATAATATATCTATATCCTGACCATTAGCGTCTTCTTTTTTTGAAAGTATGTTAGCAAAGTATGATGAGATAGCCTCTGATTTATGCTTATCTGAAACCATAAAAAACTTATCAATAAAATAGCAAATTGAATTTTTGATATATTCTTTTGTGTTGTCACTTGTCATTACTCTTTTGTAATACTCAAGCGTTCTATTTATAAATGGCTTTTGAGTTAGTTCCTTTGCATCGGATAAAATGGATATTAACTCTAAACTAAATAAGTCACCTTCAAAAATTGGGATTCTGTCTTTATCATCTACTCTTGTAGATAAGTTATAAACCTTTTTATTTGGACTGAGGCAATCTAAAGAAGTGTACTCCCCATTGAAATCAAAAAAGAGATACTTTGTTTTCTCTTTAAAGTCTTTATTAGACCTAGTTCTAAGCGTTGAGAATAAGTTCGTATATAAAGATGCTAAAGTGTTGGACTTACCACTTCCTGTATTACCGAAAATAGCTATGTGGCTATTAAAAAGCCCATCAACTGGAAGGCTTATTTCTAGTCCATCTAATTCACTTTTAGCAACGCTTATTGATAAGTCACTCGAGCCACTGAATGAGTATATTTTCTTTATTTTTTGCTCACTCAGTATGAAGGCTTTATTTCCAAGAAGGGGTAGTTCTTTTAACCCTCCAGTAAATATACCTTGAGAATCAATACACCCCTGAATAGATAAGACTAAAAATCTATCACTATTGTCAAAATTCTTAGTTTTCGCATTATAATCTAACTTAACCTCTTCAATTCTTTCTTCTTCAACTTTACCAATTAGCGAACTGAAACCTTTCTTGATTTCAACAAAGCTATTAACAGATATGTTTTGTATAAGCTTTCCGTTTAAAGGAAGATGACTAGAGTTCTTTTCTTTATCGATTTTTACTAATACCTTGTTGCCTCTTACTTCATAGACTTCTCCAATATGCAGTACCGATTCAAGGTCACTTTTATTTTGTTGATTATTCATAAGTTATTGGCAATGAGTCCTTTATTAGTGAGTTCAGTCTCTTCAAGTCTATTTTTTCATCCTTTAGATAGTAAATTAAAACATTGTTATAACCATCAAATTTATCTTTGTATGACTTTACATTGCTTTCTTCATACGCAAAGATGATTACAGTTAGCGTAGGGTTTTTAAGTGATTTATGGGTAATGTCTCTTATGTGCTCGTCTTCGAATGAAAATCCTGTAACTATGAGTAAGCTTTGTTCATATTCCAGTTCATTTGCATAAAGTCTTAATAAGTCATAATAAACTCTGCCAAGTACAGTTTCTCTAAACTTTTTCTTTTGGGGAAGGATGATGCAAGTCTTTGATTTATCTATATTCCCTAATACATTATAATAAATGTTATCTCCAGATTCTTGCCAATTTAGGGAGCCGTGTAGTTTAATTAAGTTTATAGATGGAGTTTCGATACTATAATTATACACCGAGCTTACCTTTTGTGAGGTTCTGTAATACTCTTGAGAAGAAAACTTTGGTGGATAAAGAGTGCAAGGAGTTCTTTCAAAACCGTCATTTAGTATTAATTGCCCTAAATCATTAGAGGTCGACTCTATAAATAAATCATAATTTGTAGTAAACAGGTTTATCTTTTTCGGTAAAAGGTTGTTGCCATTTTCACTAAGGATACGCCCCATCAAGTTTAATAAGTCATAATAATTTGAAACTGTTTGCCAAATTACATTATCGTTATTTTGTTGTATGCAAGCATCTCTAAGCTCTTTGTGTGTATTGATTATAGATTGTTCAAACTCCTTAAGAAGTTTATCAGCATCAGCTTCTTTATCTTCATTTTGAAGGTCGGTAACTCTGTTCTCAATATCAGGCTCTGTCTTGATAGCCAAAGATGAAGCTCCCGAACCAATTAAGAAGTTAATTTTAGAAGACTGAAAACGCTTAATAAGCTCGCTTTTAAAACTATTGTAATCTTCATCACTTTGTGTGTTTATGCAGATTGATTGTGCCATAGTGTATTATCCCCAATGTAGTTTTTCGTATTCACTTTGTTCCTTTCTATTTTTTGAAACTGTTGCATTTCCCTCTCTTACATAAAAGTCCTCTTTACCTTCTCGATTAAAGAATACGGAACTAGTAAACTTAGTTGGAACATCAACAACACATATTTCTTTATCATCAACATTTTCGAATGATATTTTGACATGCTTTGGAAAGCTATCTCCAAGATGCTTTTTAATAGCTTGCCTTAAGTAAAGCTCAAAGCCATCTGCGTCTTGCTTTTTAAATGTTGCGTAATCATTTTGTAGACCAAGTATATTATGATTATCATCGACTCCTATTAATAATTTACCGCCATTAGCATTGAGAAACCCTGCTATAGTCTTAATTGAAGAATATTGAAGCTTGTCATTTTTGAGGTTTTGATTTGTGCAATATCTAAGAGAAGATTTGAATTCTAGCTCTTGCCCTTCTCCTTTGCTAATAAGTTCCTTCATTGGAGACTTGGACTCATAATACTCATTCTTAAGTTCGATTCGTTTTAATAGAAGTTTGTATATTTCTTTTGAACGCTCGGATAAGAAGCAGTCATAGTCATCATTCAAAATACCGAACTTTCTAATATCATTAATGAGATGCGTTTTAAGTGTCTCTTCTAACTTTTCATTACTATCCATGTAATCTTCAATATAGTTAGAGGGGGCTTTTGCCCCTATCTCATACTTGTTAATTCTATCTCCAATAAGAGTAATATTAACTATGCTATTTTCATTTCTAATTCCTTCCTTTTTTAAGAAAGCCTTTGGAAAGAAATGGTGGTAGTTCTTACTATTTGCCCTTATTAAATAAGCATTACTTAGGTTTACCAAGCTGTTATTATCAAAGTTCTTAGGTTGCTGATAAGCAAGTAAACATATAATCGCTTTACATATACTACTTCCTGAACGGAAGTTAATATCAATTAAGTCTTCAGCAGATTTTACCAATAGATTATAGTCTTCGTAACTAGGTCTTTCTTCTTTTAATATCTTATCTATACGCTGTTTAACATCTTGAGATAAGCTAGTTTCAGAAGAGCTTGAATACCTTTCTGATAAAGATACTCTCCAAAAGAATTCTTCTAAATACTTAGATTGTATGTTTGTTGGGTTTCCCTTATTGAAATAAAAGAAGTATGTAAATGGAACCAGTAACGAATCGTATGGGAGTATAGTTGAAACTGGTATTCTAAATGTTTGCTTAATGAAGTCTATACTATGACAAAGAGCATTTATAACGTCATTCCATATATCAATAATCTCTTGCTTGTTTAGGTTAAGTAAAGCCTTTTTATTACATTCTTTATTCTCATTTAAAATAAGTGAAGTTGAGTGAAGTAGTATGGTGCTTGATATAGTATTGTACTCAATTTTCTTTAATCGCTCAATTAAAGCGTAGTAGCTTGCCTGCATATCAAACCCTTGTTTTTCGTCATAGGTCTTTGCAGACATAATCTCAAAGAGTGTAAGGGTTTTGCCGCCAACATTAATTCTTGTGAACACCTCTATGGCAGACTCAATATCTTGCTTCTTAAGAAGTATTGCGGAAAACTCATAGCCATTGAATATGGTGTAATATTTGGTTATCTTCTTGAAAAACTCTATTGAGAAGTTCTCTGAAAAATAATCTATTTTATCATTATATTGTAAAATCTCATGGAGAGAAACATGCACCCCTTCAGGCTTCTCATGAGTTACCAATATAGAATCCCTGTCATCTATATCAGCTTCAAGGTCTACATATATATTCTTATAATTCGTTTCTTTTGTCTCGCCATACTTAACAATAGATTGCCCTCTATAAGCGGCAAACAAAGATGTTATACGTTGCTGACCATCTAATACATAGTGAACTTCAGCCCCATCTTTTGCTTCAGGAAGTTCGAAGTTACCTATGTTTTTAATGTCACTTAGTCTTTCAGATGTTTCCCATAATATGAATGTACCTATGGGATAACCTTTTAATATACTATCTAATAAACCTGCTGTTTTATCTATTGACCAAACAAATTCTCTCTGGAACTTAGGTACTTTTATTTTACCTGACTCTATTTCTTCTATTAGTGCTGTATACTTCTTTGATGTTGATATTGGTTGATTCATCTTCTTAGTTTGTAAAAACTAAAATGTAAATTTTGCTATCTAACATTCAAGGTATTTTAGCTTGCTGAAGCAATCATACCCCCTCACTAACCTCAAGTTATTTTGACCACCCCTGCTATATTCCAACGTGATAATCAAATTGCACCTTTTTGTAATCTCACGTGTAATGTTTTAAGATAACATGAGTGAGTTTACTAATCTTCATTGGCATTATTGCGTCTAAAAATCCACTCATATAAAGGAAATATCCAACCTTGATATACTTTGCGAAGCACTACTATTGGCAGAATCACATAAAAGCCAATTATACATAGTAATAAATAACCAGTCCAAGTTATTAGCCAATTATCAGTATCAGGAGCTAATACATCAATTAACTTACAAACAAGTTTGTCAATTAAATCCATATTATCCTTCCTTTAATAAGTTGTACATTCAGTACCATTATCAGTTTCTACACAGCTAACGCTTTTGTTGCTGTTTATAGTAATTGAACTTCCATTTTTAGTAATATGAGTTGTATTAGAATTACTGCTACGCTTGCGTTTCTTGGAGGGGCTTTTAATACCACGAAGCAAATCATAATTATCACTAAAATCAGCTACTACATTGTCTTTATAAGCGATAAATCTATGATGAAATGAACTCCACACTTCCCACTTATCATATTTAACGCCTTCAACATAAGCAGGGTTCTTTGCATCTAATAGATTATATTGAGTGTAAACTAAGCCCTTAGCTTCGTCATTTGCGGTTTTATATGGTTTACCAAATATTGCTTCAACTTCATTTTTGGTTTGCCCCACTGCAATAACGCTATCAAAATAAGCGTCTACTTTCTCTTTAGGATAAATGGTTTCATTACTACATGATGATAAGCCGAATGTGGCTATAATTATTAATGATAAGAACTTTATATATTTAAGCATCTCTCTAACTCCTTTGTTTTTAGTTGGCAAAATGACTACCAGATGAGCAAATGCAACTTGGTAGTCGGGGAGTTTACAAAATCTGCTAAAAGAGAGATTCACGACAATTTTTGGTCGTAAGACTTGGACATATACTGCCGTCTCCCCGACCTAAATCGAGGAAGACAAGCTATTTATATAGTGTGCTTGAGCCACTACTTTTAGCAAGAGGTTGTAACGCCCCAGAATAAGAACTTACTTATTCCAATATCACTTATAAGTTAGAGTTTCATAATTGGAAGGATTACTTTCAAACAAAGGAAAAGCCCCCACCAATTAGCAGGGGCTAAGCCATTCTAGGAAAACATCTCTTTATCTTCCTGCCAAGCTTTAAACCTCAAACTTTCATTCATAGGATAAGATTGACAGAATCTAGCAAAATCTAGAACTGCTCCTTTGTTAAGTTCTTTTACAACATAATAAGGTTCAGGGCTTCCATTACCTGCCGATTTGAAGGCATAGTAATCAATATCACCATTATCCTGCAACATACGCAGAGCTGATTTAAGTTTATTCTTAGTAATCTTGTTACCTCTATCATTCATTACTGAATGTAGGTAATCTAAGCTATATAGAGCCTTTGAAGGATTGTCATTGACCACATCTTTTGATTCACTCAAAATTTGCACAATCTTATGCTTCTCATAGCCAAGATATGTACCACCATAAGTATTATAAACACCTTTCATTCTGCTTTCAGCAACTTCAAGCAGATAAATAGCATCGTCAATATCTTCGATCTCAACGGAACGACTTCCTTTAGCAGCAGCTAAACACATAGATATTTTAACCATATGGTCGTTTCGCCTAGCAGAATAACTCTCAAATCTAGCGTCATTATCTACAAAGTTCTTTCCATCATTAGCAATATATAATTCGTTGTAATACTTGCCAGCTTCAGCTGAAAAACTCATACTTCCAATATGAAATGCAGTTCTAAAACTTTGCTCAACTTGCTCTTTAAGCTTATAGTCAAACGGCTTAGGCTCAGGAATAGCTTTGTTCTTCATATGTTGATAAACTATAACAGATCTTGACAAAAAGCCATTTTCTCCAACATCATCAGGCAAAGCTTTTTCAAAAGTTTTAGGCACAGTTGCACCAAGAAATGTAAGATAGCAGTTGAAAATTTTAGCCGACTTATTAGCTAAGTTGTAATCATACTGCTTCTTACAATCATACATCTCTATTAAGAAATGAATCATTTCATCTTGTCCAATACCTAAAAGAGTTGAAGCTTCGCTTATACAGCAGAAAAGCTCGCTGTTTTTAAGGTGAGCATCTTCAGACGATTTACCTTCAAACTTTCCAAGGTCTATATCGAGCGCAGAAGATAAGTTATCTAATATTGATGAAGAACCATTATTAGACTTCTTCTTCTCCTTTTCCTGCTCAGCCTTATCTCTAACTATCTCCGATGCCATTCTATCAATAATGCCTTGCTTATGACCTGCAGTATCATCAGGCGAAAACTTGACGTCAACGCTAGCATCTTCAATTTGCTTTCTGACCAACTTAAGAGCCGTACTCTTCCTTGAGGCTGAGTTGCCTGCTATAAATACATATAAGTTGGCGTATGCTTTATATTCACCATGAGTTAAATAGCTAACTCTTCCCATACATGCGCTTATTCCTGCGATATATGAAAAAGTATGAAACACTTCGGGTGATTCAGTATCCTCTACCATTTTAAGGTAAGTTTTAAGTGGTTCATTTTTAATCTTGGTTACGTCCAAGTATTTTAAATTATCATTGTAAGACATATTTATTCTCCTTATTTTAAAGGGTTAAGTGTTAGTGGGATTTCAAAGATTACACCTCAGATAACAACTTCTGCGCACTCGCTAGGGTAGCCTCCATATAGATTTATGGATTTTCCTTTTAGGGAAGGGCTAGGGAGTGTCGAGAAGTTGAAATCTGTTATGTAATGTTTATCTGCTACTTTGAGATTCAAGCCATTGCTCGACCTCTGAAAGCTTGAACATTAGCTTATTGCCTAATTTAAGATAAGGTGGGGCTTGCCCCTGTTTTCTCATTTTGTAATAATGAGATTTACTTATCGCAATCATGGAAAGTAGTTCGTTGAATGTTATGAGCTTCTTTTGCATCATTTCTATTTGCTGGTTGATGATGTATTATTACTAAGCAATAATTAGAAAGGAATATCGAGGGGGGTGCCATTTTCCTTGGAGAATAGCAAGGCATTATAAGCTATTGAAGTTTAAGAACTTTTATACCTTGCAGAAAGTTTCTTGAGTTCTTTTATGAAGTTTTTTATCCAATCGTCCCTCATTGTCTCACTGTTATTGGCATATTCATCTACAATATAATGTAATACTTTGATCTGCGTGTGCTTGTCTGGTTCAATTTTGTCTAGCTCCATAATTAAATAAGGAACAATTACTTTCAAAACTTCATATCTTTTCTCTTTTTCATTACCTTTTTTGGTATGTAATGAGTATGAGTTATCAGGTTGTGGCTCTAGCTCTTTTAAACTCTCAAAATCAATTAATATGTCATGCCTAGAAAATTGATTGCCATTATCAAAGACAATAGCATTATATAGCTGTTTCATTATGCGCTCTTCTTCAAAACTTGAGCTATAAGAGGCTTCTAAATCCTTTTTAAATTTATTAAGTTCTTTTGAGTAGAGGGAGATTTTGGTAATGTTCTCACAATCATCTCTGAGTAAGTTTATAGCTTTACCATGGTCGTTCAAATACTCATTTACATTCCATAGCCTGTAGAACTCTCTTTTTATTGTGACTACAGTTGGATTGCCATAATAAACCTTCGATAACCTACCTATTGATTTAACTTTACCACTACTAAGTAGCTTGAACAAATACCTTTCATTCTCCTGATAATACTCCTCTACTTGAAAGACTTCATCAGAAGTATTTAATATGTCTACGCCATTAATTAACCTAGGTTTAGTAAGATAATATTGCGAGAGGTAGTTTACGGCATCACGCCATGAAATATATTGCTTACCTTCTAACTGCTTTTCATCTAAAGGTTCTATGTATTTAGATGATATTAACTCATCTTTGTTTTGCTTTTTTGGCATGAATACTCTTTACCATTAGCCATATATTATTCAACTAACTAACCCTACCACTATCAATATCAAAGTTGAATTTAGCACCTAGGCTTTCTAACTTATCCGCCCACCATTGCATTAGGCGTATGCGCTCTTCTATATATTCAGCTTTGTTGTAAGTGGCTCTGATTTTGTTGGTTGATTTAGTGCTGTGGTGTAGTTGAATCTCAATGGCATCGGGGTGGAACTCCATAGAATTATTGGCAATAGTAGAAAAACAATGTCTCCAACCATGCATAGACATTCTATCTTTATAACCTGCCTTATGGATTATCTTCATCATCACATGCTCACTTATAAACCTGTTTTTACCAGTTGAAGGAAATACATATTTATAACCAAAGCCTAACTCTTTAATCTGCTCTATCACATGGCGCAGTTGTTTAGAGATAGGCACGATATGAGGTTTAGTAACCTTCATCTCTTCTTCAGGCATTACAATTTGGCTATTCTCTAAATCAATATACTCCCATTTCATCTTACGAATATTGATAGGACGCAGAAATGTTAAACAGGCAAAGTGAAAGGCATATAATCCCATTGATACAGAGTTCTTGTCATATAGCTCTTTGAAAAACTGAGGTAAATCTTCTTCAAATAAGAAAGGCATATTCTTTTCTTCCTTCTTTATAACTATCTCACGCAGTTCAACATCATTAACAGGGTTGCGGTCAATCTTCTTATGAAGTAGCGCATGCGCAAATACTCGCCTTAAATCTTCTTTCAGCTTTTGGCATGTTTCAGGCTTATCACGAATCTTATCAAATACAGAATATAGATGGCTCGGCTCAATATCTTCAATAGGCATATAGCCAATGGCAGGGAATAAGTGTCTTTCAAATCTAGACATGTTCTTTCTATTAGTGCTATCTGAACGCTTGCCCTCTTGGGTTTTAAACCAAGCTCTAGTAATATCCTCAACGCCATTATCTAACTTGGCTTTAACTGCTAGCTTGTCCTTCTTCTTTTCTAAACTAGGATTAATACCATCTTTGATTTGGAGTTTTAGCCTATTGCGCTCTAGCCTTGCTTGTTCAAGTGAGATTTGCCCTTCAGCCTTACCATATTGACCTATTGTATAGAGAAACGCTTTGCCACCAAATCTATAACGCAGGAGGAAAGTCTTATTAACAGTTTTAGCTACTTTCGCCACTAAGCCACCACCGCAAGGTACAGTTTCACCTGCTTTAGCTGTGGCTATGGTTTTATCTCTGGTTAATTCACCTTTTCTTTGCATTTTCTAAAAGTGTATAAAGCCGTTATTTTATACACAATTTTATACACTTTTGCAAGTCTATTAACAAAAACCAACAAGGGCGTTTGCGGACTACCGAGGACTCGAAGCCCTTGCTGACATTGATTTCTGAAGGACTCGCGAGGATTGTTGTGAATTTGTAAAAATCAAGAGATGGTGCGCATAGAGGGAGTCGAACCCCCACGCCTCGCGGCACTAGAACCTAAATCTAGCGTGTCTACCAATTCCACCATATGCGCAGTTGACAGTAGTTGCGGTTTTATAATATTAACGTAGAGCTATATCAAGTAAATTTTATGACAGATATATTACAAAAACTAGAAGAGCTTATAAATGATAGGGCTGAAAATTCAGCACCGAAGGATAGCTATGTAGCTAAAATGCTTAAGAAGGGTGAGAATAAGATTTCTCAGAAAGTAGTTGAAGAGGCAGGTGAGGTGATAATTGCCGCTTTAGCCGAGGATGAAGGGCAGGTTATCTATGAATCAGCTGATTTACTGTTTCATCTAATGCTTTTATTAAAGGCAAAAAATGTTCCACTTGATAAAGTTCTTGCTGAGCTTCAGAGTAGAATGGATATTAAGTAATATTACTAATTTTCTATATTCTGGAAATATAAAAAATCTTCAAAAAATAATATTTATGCTATAATTTCTCTAAGAATCCTTATATTTCAATGGTTGTATGTGTATATTGCCGTATTTTAGGTTCAAAATACCTTCAAAAATGGACAAAAAACGGCTAAAAACGACGATTTCTTAAGATTTTTAAAGAAAAAAAGCGTCTGTATAGTCTTTTCTAATTTACACTACGTATAAATTAGGTTCATTGCTACGCAATGCAAACCAAGCTCAAGCTTGGTTTGATAGTAAATTCTAATTTAAATCCCACTGCATTATAAATTAGAATTTACTGTAGTGTGCGTCATTGCGAGGATATTAGGGGATAAAACATGTTTTTTATTCCCTAATTGACGTGGCAATCCAATGATTTGTTTTCTAGGATGGATTTCTGGATTGCTTCGTAGTTGCACTCCTCGCAATGACGAGTTGAGGCAGATTCACGATGTATGAATAAGTTTAGAAAAAAATACCCTCTGCGGAAGAGGGTATTATATAGATGCTTAATAAATTGGGAAGTGGCTGCAAAGTTCAGTTACTTTTGCTTTAACTTCTTGTTCTACAGAATTGTTATTTTCAATTCCGTTAGCCGCGATGCCATCTAGAACATCACCAATTAAATTACCAACTTGTTTGAACTCCTCTACACCGAAGCCACGAGTTGTACCAGCCGATGTACCTAAGCGAACACCTGAAGTTACGAATGGTTTTTGTGGGTCGTTAGGGATAGCGTTTTTGTTACAAGTTAAACCTGCGCGCTCTAAAGATTCTTCAGTATCTTTACCAGTTAAGCCTTTCGGGCGTAAATCTACTAGTACGATATGATTATCCGTTCCGCCGGTGATAATATCTACACCGCGCTGGATTAAAGTATCAGCTAGAGCACGGGCATTATCTACCACGTTTTGCGCGTAAGCCTTGAATTCAGGGGTGTTAGCCTCTTTAAATGCTACGGCTTTTGCAGCAATAACATGTACTAATGGTCCGCCCTGAATACCAGGGAAGATAGCAGAGTTAATCGCTTGGCCTATGCCGATTGATTTACCTGATTTAGTTTTTCTAACCTCTAAATCGCCGTTGCGAGAAAGAATTAAGCCACCACGTGGCCCGCGGATTGTTTTGTGTGTAGTTGTTGTTACAACGTCCGCGTATGGTACTGGTGAAGGGTATGCGCCACCTGCAATTAAACCTGCAATGTGAGCCATGTCTACCATGAAATATGCGCCTACTTCGTCTGCGATTTCGCGGAATTTCTTCCAATCCACTACGCGTGGGTAAGCTGAGAAGCCACCAATGATTAATTTTGGTTTATGCTCATGTGCTAATGCGCGTACTTCGTCGAAATCAATAAGCCCATCTTCAGCACGAACACCATATTGGATTGCGTTGAACCATTTACCTGATTGGTTAGGCGCTGCGCCATGTGTTAAGTGACCACCTGTTGCTAGTGATTGACCTAAGATTGTATCACCCGGTTTTAAGATTGCATTGAATACGCCTTGGTTAGCTTGCGAGCCTGAATTTGGCTGAACATTAGCATAAGTTGCACCGAATAATTCGCATGCTCTATCGATCGCTAACTGCTCTACAGTGTCAGCGTGTTCGCAACCACCATAGTAACGCTTGCCGGGGTAGCCTTCTGCGTATTTATTAGTAAATACTGAACCTTGAGCGGTAATTGTCGCGTATGATGCAATATTTTCAGAGGCGATTAATTCAATTTGATTTTGTTGACGACCTAGCTCGGCATTAATTGCATTGGCTATTTCAGGGTCGGTCTCAAACACTGATTTAGTGAAGAAAGTTTCGCGTGAAATATTGTCGTAAGTATTGTTCATTTTTTCTAAAGCACTCATGGTGGGCATTATAAATAAGTGCTATTGTAATAGCAAGCATATAAGAAGGGTAAGCAGATGAGCATATAAGAGGTAAATGTTGCTTATATGCTAATGAGCTTATATGCTTATATGCTATGAAAACACGTTTTGCACCATCGCCTACAGGTTACTTGCATATTGGTAATATGCGTACGGCATTGCTTTGCTATCTATACGCAAGGCAGGCAGGCGGTGAGTTTATTTTACGTGTTGATGATACTGACCAAGAGCGTTCAAAACAAGAATATGTAGATGGTTTGAAGGCAGATTTAGCTTGGTTGGGAATTGAATATGATTCAACGTTTAGCCAGTCGGAAAGGTTAGCTGAATATGATAAAGCCTTTGAGCAACTGAAAGATGCAGGGCGCGTATATGCAAGTTATGAAACTGCAGAAGAGTTAGAAATTAAGCGTAAGTTATTATTATCGCGCGGTCAGCCGCCGATTTATGAGCCAGCTAGCGATGCAGAGAATGAGGCTTATGTGGCAGAGGGTAGGCAGCCGCATTATAGATTCAAATTAGAGCAGAAAGAGGTTTCATGGGATGATGAAATTCGTGGACAGATTGCGATTAATTGTAAGCATCAGAGTGACCCTGTAATTAGGCGCGAAAATGGTGGGTACACTTATATGTTACCTTCAACTGTAGATGATATTTTTAGCTCTATTACTCATGTTTCGCGTGGAGAAGACCATATATCTAACACTGCGGTGCAAATACAAATGTTTGAAGCACTTGGTGCTAAAGTTCCGCACTTTGCGCATAGTTCGCTTATTCAAAGTAAGGATGGTAAACTATCTAAGCGTAAAGGTTCGGCATCTATAAAAGATTTTAGAGCGGATAATGTTATGCCGATGGCTTTGGCATCATTTTTGAGCAAGGTTGGAACTTCGGATAATATTGAATTATTTAGTTCTATGCAGGAGCTAATTGATGGTTTTGATATTACAAAATTCTCGAAATCTACTACTACTTATGAGGAATCTGAAATTACTCGTTTGAATACGCAGATTATTCACGAGGCTAGTTTTGATGTAGCGAAACCGTTTGTATCAAACGATATTACAGCAGAATTCTGGGAAGCGATTAAGCATAATTTAGAAAGTTTTGCACAAGCGGATGAATGGTATAAAATTATTAAGACCCCAATTAAGCCGTTAATAGATGCTGATGATTCGGGCTTTATTAGTTCAATCGCTAATTTATTACCGCAAGAATTAAATGAAGATTCTTGGAGTGAGTGGATTAATTCTATAAAGGCTGAAAATCCTGAGCGGAAGGGTAAGGGTTTGTTTATGCCTATCCGTAAAGCGTTAACCGCACAGGAACATGGGCCTGAGATGGGTAAAATATTGCCTTTAATTGATAGGGCAGAAGTTATCCGTAGATTAACGGCTTAAAAACATTTGTTGATCATTCAAAACTATGATACAAATTAAGTATTATGAGTGATGAGGAAAGGAATGTCCCAGCACAAATGATTGAAGATTTTCCTGAGCCTTTTGGTGAAGATAGTTTAAAATATTTTGAGTATTACGTGAGTATTGCTGAGATTGCGCCTGAGAAGATAAGAGAAAGGGAATTTTCTGGTCTTATGCATCTTTTTAATCCTGAGGAGGACTTTGAATGGATTTCAGGTTTATGGGAGGAATTAAGTGTAATTCCGCAATCACGTTTAATTGAAGATGGTGAGTTGAGCGAACGTCCGTTATCACTCTTTCTATTTTCTAATCTTGTAGTGAAAGAAGGGCTTGATCTAGAATTTGTTGATGTTGATAAATTAACGAAGTTATATGACATACAGTTTGGTGTTATGGATGTTGAAACTTTTTTTGAACAGGTAACGGGTGGTGCATTAAGCTATATTTTAAGAGAAGAGAACTTTAATAGATTAATGGATCTTAGGCTTACTGGTAAGGAGCATGAGTTTATTTTAAAAGCTACGAACCCAGATGTTGAAGGCTCATATCAATCTCTTGAGCATCAAAGAAAAGAGGAGACAGAATTGTCAGCCGTGGAGAGACATACGCCTGTGGACAAGCCAGAGCCTGCTGGTGCGGGTAGTGTGAGAACTTTTTTAGGTTTTAGGAAAACTTAAAGGTTTATTAACCCACTTTGCCTTTAATATAGGCTTTGGTTAATTTATTTTGTGGGTCTTTGAAGATTTGTTTTGTTTCGCCAGTTTCAACAATTTCGCCCATGTGGAAGTAGGCGGTTTTATCCGAGATGCGTTTTGCTTGTGCCATTGAGTGCGTTACGATTACTATTGTGTAACGTTCTTTTAATTCTTCCATTAATTTTTCAATTTTAGCGGTGGCAATAGGGTCTAGCGCAGAGCATGGCTCGTCCATTAATATAACGTCAGGTGAAACGGCAATAGTACGTGCAATACATAAACGTTGTTGTTGACCGCCGGAAAGGGCTGTGCCTTTTTCGTCTAGTCTATCTTTTACTTCTTCCCATAGGCCAGCGCGTGTTAGAGATTTTTCTACTATTTTGTCAGCCTCGGCTTTGGTTTTAAATAGCCCGTGTAGTTTTGCGCCGTAAATTACGTTATCGTAAATTGATTTAGGGAATGGATTGGCTTTTTGGAATACCATGCCGATTTTTTCACGAAGTACTGTTAGCTCAACGTTGGGGTTGTAAATATCTTCATCATTGTAAGTTATATTGCCTTCAACGCGACAGCTTTCGATGGTGTCGTTCATGCGGTTTAAGCAACGTAAGAATGTAGATTTACCGCAACCAGAAGGGCCGATAAGTGCCATAATCTCGTTCTTATTCATATTAAGCGATACGCTTTTAAGCGCCTGTTTATTGCCGTAATATACTGAAACTTTCTTTGCTTTTAATACTGTCTTTGACATTGCTTTTCTCCGTCATTGCGAGCGACTGAAAGGAAGCGAAGCAATCCAGTGATCTGGTTACTTGGCTAAATCTCTGGATTGCCACGTTGTTCATAAGACGCATAACAGTTATGTGTCTTATGAACTCCTCGCAATGACGTTAGTCATATAAGAAATCTTTGCTTGGAAATATTTTTCCTTTTACTTCTTTGGCAAATTCAGCAAATGCTTGATCCGCTTGTGTATTAAAATCAGCATATTTCTTAACAAAGCTAGGGAATTTTTCTCCGAAGCCTAGAATATCTTGCGCGACCAGTATTTGCCCTTCGCATTTGGCGGATGCGCCAATGCCAATAAGCGGTATTCTTGCTGCTTCGCATACTTCATCAGCAATGGGTTTGGCGGTGCCTTCAATTACAGATGCGAATGCGCCTAGTTCTTCAAATTTCTTTAAATCGGCGATTATAGGTTCAGCATCTCGCGCGATTTTTAAACCTTCTTGTGGCTTTAAACCAACGTGACCCATTATTGGAAACCCCATTATGGAGGAGTTTGCTTCCTTTAGATGCTCGAAAATGACATCTCCGAACTCAGCTAAAGGTTCTATTTTTAGGGCGTCAGCTCCTGTTTCTTTATAGATATAATTGCAGTTATCTATAAATGTACGTTCGTCTTCGCTGTAGGCTAAATATGGAACATCAACTACTAGAATTGCGTTTTTAACGGCTTTGCGTACAGCCTTTGCATGCTCAATTAAAGTTGATACAGGAAGTGTTTTTGTAGATTTGTGGCCATAGATAACTGTGGCAACGGAATCGCCAACTAAAATAATGTCGGCGTGCTTATCGGCAAGTAATGCCATCGGGTAAGAGTAGCAAGATATTGCTACTAGCTTTTCCTTGGTATTTTTTATTTTATTAGGTAATTCCAAAACTTTCTTTTTTTATGAGATTAAACTTTACTTCTATAGAAGTTGAAGATGTTTGTGCTGAAGGGGCAAGTAAGTTGTGTTCTTTTAAAAAGCCATTTGCTAATTCTACAATTGTAGAAAGCTCTTCCGTATCTAGTTGGGTAAGGTCTAGAAGTGGACCTAAGTTGGTGTGACGTATAGTACTACCTTCAAATCCTGTAATGACTATTGATGGAGGTTGATGATCTTCTATATCGAAGCGTAATTGACCTTTATCAGTTTTAACTAACTGATCTCCACTGAAATCTTCAAATGTTGCATTGTGAAAAGTCTCAGGGTCGGTGTTAAGAGATATTAACACCCGTCCTTTGCCAGGGTTAAGATGTTCAAAGTATAGTAATGCCGCACCATCTTTTTTTATTACAAATTTTGTTTTCCCTTCAAGGGACTCTAATTTAATATTCCCCATTTTTATCTCCAGATAGAGGCCTCATTGAGGCCTCTACATTGTATTGTGCTAGGCAGCTTCTTCAGATGACCCAAGTAAACCTTTAGTTGAAAGTTTGATTTTGCCTTGCTTATCAACATCAATAACTTTTGCAGTAACGATATCGCCCATTTTGAAATGTTCGTTAACATCGTTTACGCGCTCTTCAGCTATTTCAGAAATATGCACTAGACCTTGCTGCTTGCCCATGAATTGAACAACTACACCGAAATCAAGGATCTTGATAACTTTACAATCGTTAAATACTGTGCCTTTTTCAACGTCACCTGCAACTTCGTTAACAAGTTGTTTAGCGTATTCAAATGCTTCTTCGCCGGCAGCCATAATAGTAACTTTACCATTATCGTTAACGTCAACTTTACAGCCAGATTTAGCTACAATGTCCTTAATGTTAACGCCACCAGGGCCGATTAGGTCTCTGATTTTGCCTTTGTTGATTTTCATTTCATAAGCTTGAGGAACTGAAGGCTTTAACTTAGCGTTAGGCTCAGTTATTGCTTTAGCCATTTCGCCTAGAATATGCTCACGACCTTCTTTAGCTTGCTCAAGAGCTTCTTTCATAATCTCTTGAGTGATGCCTTGAACTTTAATGTCCATTTGAAGTGAAGTGATACCATCTTTCGTACCAGCAACTTTGAAGTCCATGTCGCCTAAGTGATCTTCATCACCTAGGATATCAGAAAGAACTGCGAAGTCCTTACCCTCAAGTACTAAGCCCATTGCAATACCTGCGCATGGTTTAGCTATTGGAACACCCGCATCCATTAAGGCTAATGATGTACCGCAAACTGTAGCCATTGAAGATGAACCATTAGATTCAGTAATTTCAGATACAACACGGATAGTGTATGGGAAATCTGCTTTGCTTGGCATTAATGGCGTAATTGCGCGGTGTGCTAATTTACCATGACCAATTTCACGACGACCTGGAGGGCCCATTCTGCGTGCTTCACCTACAGAGTATGGAGGGAAGTTATAATGTAGCATGAAGTGAGATTTTTGTTCACCAAGTAAGCTGTCGAAACGTTGTTCTTCTTGCTCAGAACCTAAAGCAATAGTTACGATAGATTGCGTTTCACCACGAGTGAATAATGCAGAACCATGCGTTAATGGTAAGAATTCTGTTTCAGCGATGATAGGGCGAACTTGGTTAAGTTTACGACCATCAATACGTTTGCCACCTAGAACATCACCACGAACGATTTTACTTTGTAGATCTTTGTATAATGCACCAATATGGCTTTCGTTTTCAGCGTAGCCTTCTTCACCAAGGTCAGCAAGTAAAGCTTCTTTTAGTTCAGTTTTAGCAACATCTAATGCGGTTGTACGCTCTTGCTTATCAGTTGATTTGTAAGCTTGCGTTACTGCTTTAGTTGAAATTTTAGCGATTTTCTTTTCTAGGTCAGAAAGATCAGCCTTTTCAACAGTAATACGTTCTTTACCAGCTTCATCAGCTAGTTCTTGAATCATATCAATAACAGGTTGCATGCTATCATGTGCGAACTTTACAGAACCAAGCATTTCTTCTTCAGTTAATTCTTGAGCTTGAGACTCAACCATAAGAACTGAAGATTTAGTGCCGGCAATGATGATATCTAATTTAGTATCTTCTTCAAAGCCGTGGTCTGGGTTTAATGTGTATTCGCCATCAGTGTAACCAACACGGCAACCAGCGATTGGGCCATTAAATGGTGCGCCTGAAATAGCTAATGCTGCAGATGCTGCAACTAGTGCTACGATGTCCGATTGAACTTTTTGATCGTGCTGGATAACTGTTAGAACAACTTGAGTTTCCGCTTTGAAGCCATCTTCAAACATTGGGCGGATTGGTCTATCAATTAAACGAGATGTTAATGTTTCATGCTCTGAAGGGCGACCTTCACGCTTGAAGAAACCACCAGGGATTTTACCTGCTGCGGTTGTTTTTTCTTGATATGTTACTGTTAGTGGGAAGAAGTCTAGAGTAGGGTCCGACTTGCTTGCGTAACATACTGCAGCTAAAACTTTTACGCCGCCATAAGTTACAATTACTGATCCTTGAGCTTGACGAGCAACTTTACCCGTTTCAATCTCTAACGTTTTGCCACCCCATTCGATGGACTTATTAACTATGTTAAACATTTATTTTTTCCTTTTAAATTTAAGTGGTTAAGATAAGTATGTAATTGCGTTATAGCAAGTTAAATTTAGGAACCTAGGTGGCATTTAATAAAACATATCAAGAGCTTGGAGAGAAGGCTATAGGCGGTGATAAGAAGGCCTATGCGGAGCTTTTGGGCATAACTGAGAAGATTGCCTATAATTATCTTAAAAGTCGCGTTAAAGATTTTGATTCAATTGATGATGTGGTGCAGGAGATATTAATATCTGTACATAAGGCGTTACATACTTATCAGCCTTCTATGCCTTTTGAGCCTTGGGTTTATTCAATTATCAATTTCCGTTTTAAAGATTATTTGCGTAAAGTTTACCGAACGGCTGAGGTTTCAACGGTAGACTTAGATGATGTTTCGCACTTGCTTAGTACTAAATCGGACGAAGGTAAGATTGAAAACGAAGATGCGGTAGATAAGGCTTTGCAATGTTTAAAGGATAAGGAGCGAATGATAGTGGAGGCTCTATATTTAGAGGGCATGTCTGCAAAAGAGGTGGCAGATAAAATGATATTAACAGTTTCGGATGTTCGCACTACTGCTCATAGAGCGTTGAAGAAGCTAAAAGGGAGAGTTAGTTAGATATGACTAAGAATAAAGATTTAATAGCGAATCTATGTAAAGAGCATGCAGAAATTAAGCCGTATTGCTCAAGGAATTCGTATTTTGAATGGCTAGCTATGATAGCTATATATGTGACTGTTGTACTTGCTATATGCGGTATTCGTGATGATATTTCTGAGCGTATGATGGATAGGAACTTTGTGATAGAGTTAGGTATCTGTGCTATTATTGCGCTTTGGGCGGGCTATGCACAGATTATTACTAATGTGCCGAGTAAATATTGTTTTATTCGGAACTTAATTATACCGGCATTCTTGGTTTTAGTATTGGCCGTTTTAATTGTGATATTTGGTAAAGTTTCACGTGAAACTCTGTCAGAAAGTATGGGGCAGATGCATTTTGAAACAACTGGCGTGCTAGTTGCACTTACTATATTTCCTGCTCTGTATTCATTCTTCAGACTATGTAGGGGTGCGCCGACAAAGTTGGGTTTATCTGGTGCTATGACATTATTATCATCCGCAACTGTAGCTTATATTATATTAAGGCTATATTTCCAGTCGGATGACTTAAGTAGCATTATGCTGTGGTGTTATATACCAATTCTACTTCTTTCTATGTGTGGTATACTAATTGGAAGAAAGTTCTTAAAATGGTAGTAATCTAGCGAGGGTTAGCAGAACTAGCAGCGCTGGCTATTTTCTACTTGATTATTAATGAGTGTGGTTTTAGCGTTCTTTTCTTAATAACTAATAATCAAAAAGGAGACTAAAATGTTAAAAGTTGTAGAAATTTTATCGGAATCTAAAAAATCATGGGAAGACGCTACTAAGAATGCTGTTGAGCGTGCGGGTAAAACTGTTCGTGGCATTAAAGGTGTTTATGTTAATGAGCAGTCTGCTGTTGTTGAAAACGACAAGGTAGTTGCTTACCGTGTTAACTTAAAAATTACTTTCGCTGTTGAAGGCTAAGTAACGATTTTTAAGAATATAGCGAAGCAGTTGGTATGAAAATATTTTTATTTGTACTATTTTGCTTCGCTTTTTTTATGCCTAAAAATTCATTTGCATATGATGAACCTAATTATGATACCTTGAATAAAGAGGGTAAAATTGAGGTTAGAAAATATCAAGATTCTATAGTTGCTGAGGCAATTATGGGAGCTGATCGGAATGATGGTTCGAACGGCGCGTTCAGAGGTTTGTTTAAATATATCGGCGCTAATGACATTCCGATGACCATTCCTGTTCGTCAGGAGAAAATAGCAGGTAATTGGAATATGGCGTTTTATATGCCAGATAAATTTACCTTAGAGAATACACCAAAGCCGAGTGATTCAAAAGTTAGAATTAAGAAGATTAAAGGTGAGAAGGTAGTGGTTATAAAGTTCTCTGGCAGATGGACGGATAAGAACTTTAAGAAGCATGAAGCTACGTTACGAAATTACTTAATAGAAAAAAAGATTAGCTTCATGGATAATCCAATATATGCTTATTACAATTCACCGGTTAGGCCTTGGTTTTTACGAAGGAATGAGGTGATGTTTAAAATATATTAAGGCATATTAGCTATGTGGTTTTTAAGTAATTTATTTATTCTTGTTGCAGGTTTAGTCGCTGCGTTTCTAGTTTATCTATATTTATATGATAGGTTCCAGAAGAAATCTACGCTGCGTAGAAATTTCCCCGTTATTGCGCGTGGGAGGTACTTTTTAGAGAATATGGGTGTATTTTTACGTCAGTATTTTTACTCGCATGATCGTGAAGAAATGCCATTTAATAGGGCGGAACGTTCATGGGCATATAGAGCTGCGAAGGATGTAAGTTCTACTGTTGCATTTGGCTCAACGCGTGACCTTAACCCTGCGGGAACGGTATTTTTCTCTAACTCGGCATACCCGACAATGGAAGAAGATATTAAGCCGATGGAGCCAGTTATAATTGGTGAGTATTCTAGAAGGCCATATAGTACGGCATCTATTTTTAATATTTCAGGAATGAGCTATGGTGCGATTTCTAAGCCGGCGGTTCAGGCGCTTTCTTATGGTGCAAAGAAGGCTGGAATTTGGTTAAATACTGGTGAAGGTGGGCTTGCGCCGTTTCATATTGAAGGCGGTTGCGATATTGTTTTTCAAATTGGTACTGCGAAGTTTGGCGTTAAAGATGAAGAAACTGGTGGTTTCTCTAAAAAGAAATTGAAGGAGCTTGGCGAATTAGAGCAAGTTAAGATGATCGAGATTAAGCTTTCTCAAGGTGCTAAGCCGGGTAAAGGTGGTATTTTACCAGGAGTTAAGGTTGATGAAGAGATTGCCGCTATTCGTGGAATCAATGTTGGCGAACCGGCGATATCGCCTAATAGGCATCCTGAAATTAATAATACATCGGAGCTAATGGATGTGGTGAGTATGATTCGTGAAGAGTCTGGTTTGCCTACAGGTTTTAAAGCGGTAATTGGTGAGTTTGTATGGGTTGAGGAAATTTGTGAGGAGATTAAAAAGCGCGGTATTGAGCATGCGCCAGATTTTATAACGATTGATTCAGCTGATGGTGGTACGGGCGCCGCGCCAATGGCATTAATGGATAATGTTGGTATTCCGCTGAAAGAGGCTTTACCGCGTACAGTTGATATTTTAGAGAAGCATGGGCTTCGTGATAGAATAAAGATTGTTGTATCGGGTAAAATGGTTAACCCAACGGAAGTTGCATGGGCGTTTTGTGCAGGTGCAGATTTTGTTAATTCAGCGCGTGGCTTTATGTTTGCGCTTGGCTGTATTCAGGCAATGCAGTGTAATCGTAATACTTGCCCCACTGGTATTACAACCAATAATAAAAACCTACAATATGGTTTGAATCCTGAGAATAAGACTAATCGCGTTTACAATTTCGCTAAGAATATGGAGAAGGAAGTAAACATTATTGCGCATTCATGTGGCGTTAATGATGCGCGTGGTTTGAATAGGCATCATGCGCGTATTGTATTACCATCTGGTAAGTCACTTAGAATGGACGAGCTTTATTTTGGTAAGGAAGATGTTCAAGTTAAGATGGGTACTAAGAAGAAAGTTGCTTAAGAAGCCAATTCAGTTTTAACCTTTTCTACTAAGTCTTTTAGGGTGAATGGTTTTGGTAGGAAGTTGAAATCACGTTCAACGCCAAATGATTCATCAAATGCGGATTCGCCGAAACCAGAGATAAATAACACCTTAATATCAGGGTAGATAGGTAGAATCTTTTTGATCATTTCTGGGCCTGTCATGCCAGGCATCATTACGTCCGAAACTATCATATCTAGTTCAGGTTTTTTCTCTTCAATAAGTTTTAAGGCATCTTCGCCGGAAGCGGCTTCAAATACTTCATAACCCTTATTTGAAAGCGCGCGGGTAGAGAATAAACGTACTGGGGCTTCATCTTCTACGATTAATATTTTGCCTGTACCGGTAAGGTCTTGTGCGGAATCTATGCGCTTACTTGCCTTAGCTTCTTTAACTATTTCTTTTGCTTCTTCTAGGCCTTCTTCATCGGCATTGAAGCGCTTTAAATAAATTTTGAATGATGTGCCTTTATCAATTTCTGATTTCACACCAATGAAGCCACCTGTTTGGTTAATTATACCATAAACTGTTGCTAGCCCTAAGCCTGTTCCTTTGCCGACATCTTTTGTGGTGAAGAATGGCTCAAATATTTTGCGCATTGTATCGCGGCTCATGCCGGAGCCATTATCAGTTAATGAAACAACCACATATTCGCCTTCGGGAGTGCCGTCTTCCATTGGGCAGTAAATTTCTTTAGGTAAAGAGTTACGCTTTGTAAGGCTTAAGTTTTCAGTGGAGATAATAATGTTGCCTTGTTCTTCACGTTCTAGAGCGTGGGCATTAATTGCATCGCGGGCGTTTACTGCAAGGTTTACAAGCACTTGCTCGATCTGCGTTTTATCAACCTTAGTTTCCCATAGGTTTTTAGCATATTGAATATCGAGATTAATATTTGCGCCAATAAGCCTTTTAATAAGGTTAGATATATTGGCAATGTCGTCCGTAAGGTTTAGCACCTTAGGTTGCATGGTTTGCTTTCTTGAGAATGCTAGTAACTGGCTTACAAGGTTTGCCGCGCGGTTGGCATTTTGCTTAATTTGCATTATGTCTGCAAAGCTTTGCTCACCTGGTTTATGGCGCGTAAGTAGAAGATCGCAGAAGCCAATCATTGCGGTTAACAGATTGTTGAAGTCATGCGCTACGCCACCAGCAAGCTGACCCACCGCTTGCATTTTTTGTGATTGTACGAACTTTTCTTCTAAGGTTTTTTTCTCGGTAGTATCTATAATGTAGCAGATGAATTTATCGAACTCGTCATCTAGTTGTTTAATGAAAAATGTCGCAGAAGAATTTTCATCATAGGAATAACGAATGTTAGTATCCTGCATTCTACCTTTGGCGACATCTTGCCATGCTAGAATTTGTCCTATGCGTCCTAAGCCACTGCGTGAGATAAATGACGATAAGAACTGATCGCCAGATTTGTCCTCTTCTTTGATTAATTTAAGTAGGTCGTCATTGGCAAAGATTATCTTTAAGTCTTTATCAATAATTGCCGTAGGTACTGGGGTTGAATCTATGTATTTACGCCAGACATCAGAGATTTTTGGTTTATTAACTTTAATGTTAACAACAGTTACTGGTTGTAGAGAAATTTGATAAACTATGTCCTCTGGCAGGTTTACTTTATCGACAACTAGCTTGTATTTACTTTCGCCTTTCTCAAATTTTAAGGTGGCTTCGAATTCTCTGCGGCGGCCGTCCTTTATTACGTTGTTTAGTTTTTCAACCAGTAGCGAAGTTGTTTCAATTTGATATGCAAGGTCAGTGAATTTATCGTGCCCTGCAAGTTTTTTAGTTTCAAAGCTAGATACCCCAAGAGTTGAAAAATCTATGTATAGAATTTCCTTTTCCTTATTAATTATGGCAAATATTTTTTCCTGCTTTTTGCTGGCGCGTAAGAAGCATTCACGTAAGGCAAAATTATTACGCTCTTTCTTGCGGAGTTTTGAGAATAAGCGGAATAAATATAGAACTACTAATGCGTTTACGCCGAATAAAGTAGATAGGAATAAGGGCGAATCCGATGCGCCAAATATAGAAGTTATAGGAGTAACTAGGGTAAGTAGTACTACCACGAATATGGCGATAATTACTTCGAAGTATGAGTTTATTTTAAAGTTACTATCCATTCCTTTCGCTAAAGCTACAGCGAGATTAAGCTGTGTTTAAGTGCTTTTTAATTTCCTCCATGAATTGCATAACATCAATAGGCTTTGAGATATAACCTTCACAGCCGGTTTCTAAGATAGATTGTTTATCGTCTTCCATGGCCATGGCAGTTACCGCGATAATTGGAACTTCTTTATATTGTTCCATTGCTTTAATTTCTACAATAAGCTCTTTACCTGATTTTTGTGGCAGGTTGATATCCATTAAAATTAATTCTGGATTAAATAGCTCTAAGCTTTTCATTACTTCATTGGGATGATCTACTACAACGGCTTCAATGTCCATTGCACCTAAAATGTCGTGGAAGAGTTTTGAATTTAATTCGTTATCTTCTACTACTAATATTTTTCGTTGTTCGTTGGTCATTTTAACTCCCCTAAAATGGTTTTTGCGGCATCTAAAATATCTTCAGCATCTTCAAGTCCTACATAAAAGCGTAATGATGTTCCTTCATGTTTCCAAGATTTGCGCATTGGCTTTGGATTAAACGCGATAATTAAACTTTCAAAGCCACCCCAAGATGCGCCAACAGAGAATATATTCTGTTTTTTAATTGCATTACTTAGTGTTTTTGTATCATATTTTGCCTTTAAAGTAATGGCAAAAAGTGATGTGAAGCCGGTGAAGTATTTTTTATATAGCTCGTGGTATTTGTCTGACTCAAGTGCGGGGAAATGAATTTCGGCAATTGCGCTCTCAGATTCAAAATATTTAGCTAGTTTTAAGGCTGAATCTTGATGTTGCTTGAGCCTAGCATTCATTGAGCGTAAACCGCGTAAGGCAAGTGAGCAATCGTAGGCGGAAACAGATTGCCCTAAAATTTGGTACATTCTGAATAAAGCTTTTTTATGTTTTGGGCCGAATAGAATTGCGCCCATTAGTATATCTGAATGGCCGCCAGCGTATTTTGTTATAGCATTTATTGAGATATCAATTCCGTGTTCTAGTGGTTTGAAGAAAAGTGGCGTTGCCCAGCTATTATCAAAAATAGTTATGCAGTTGGCATTTTTAGCTTCTTTAACTAGTTTGTCGATATCTTGAATTTCAAAGGTTAATGAGCCTGGGCTTTCTAAGAAAACTAGTTTTGTGTTTTCTTTTAAATGTGGCTTAATTGAGGTTTCATCAACGCTGTAATAGCTTACTTCAATGTTATTGCGTTTTAAGTAATGCTCTGCGAAACGGCGTGTTGGGCCATAGATATTATCCGTTAGTAAAATATGGTCGCCGGCTTTGCATAGCGCCATCAAAGTAACGGTAATAGCGTTTAAGCCTGATGGGGTTAGTAGACAGTGATCTGCATCTTTGCCTTCAATTTCTTTTAATGCGTCTTGTAAGGCGAAATGTGTATCCGAACCGCCGATGCCGTATGTTATGTCTGGCGTGTCGCCTTCTTCGCGTGAATTGTAATGGTTTGTACCACTTTCAGCAGATTCAAAGCTTTCTAAGTCTGGATAAATAACAGTAGATGAGTGGATAATAGGAGGGTTAACACAGCCGTTCTGTTTGGCTGTATTTCTACCTGATTTAACTATTTTTGTTGCCTCTTTCATTTACTTTTAATTTAGGTATTTATTATTTAATTACCATATTAATTATGAAAGGCGAAGAACGGGAAATATTTATTAAAAAGCTTATATATAAAGCGTGGTACAGAGGGTGCAAAGAAACCGATAGGTTAATAGGCACGTTTGCGAAGAAATACTTAAATGATTTTTCTGACGAAGAGCTGATTCAGTTTGAGAATATTTTGGATATATCGGATCAGGATTTATATAATTATCTTAATAGATCAGAACAGCCACCAGAAGATATAATGGCACTTAGTGCTTTTAAAAGATTATATGATTACGATTACTTTGCAGAAGCATTAGAAGGTGTTTAATACTCCATTAATCTTCTATATCGCCACTCATGCTTTTAACTAATGCTAATACGCGCTTACGAACCTTAGGTTCTTTAATTTCGTAGTAAGCTTTAATTAATGCTAGAGTTTCTTTTGAGTTTCCTTTTGCGCTGTTTTCAATTTCAGCTGAATCAAAAGAGTTCTTATTTTCAGCTAAGCCAGAACTTGCATTGTCATAATCTTCAAAGAAGTAATCAACATTAGTGTTTAAGTGGTTCGAGAATTCATATAAACGGCTAGAGCCAATGCGGTTAACACCGCGCTCATATTTTTGGATTTGCTGGAAGGTAATCCCCATTTTTTGTGCTAGAGCATCTTGGCTTAGGCCAAGCAAGCTTCTGCGAGAACGTAGTTTTTTACCTACGTGTATATCAACTGGGTGAGATTGTTTTACTTCTTTCTTTTGGTTAAGCATATTCATTTTCCTATGGCTTATAGCCTATTAGTATTATTCAAAAAAATTATGGAATAACTTTGGCTTAATGATGAACGTGCTTCCCTTGTTCAATAGAAAAAATTTACTAAGCCGGACCTTGGTAAGTCAAGTAGAAAAAAACAATAAATCGGCGCTGAACCTGATTTTGATGTTTATTATATACCATAAAATTGGGGTGCGTACAATAGGAAATATCCTACTAATAAATGGGTACTTTTACGATGTTATTGTATTCGGTGTTGAGTTTTGATGATTCGAGTATGCGCCCGTATTTATCTACCGCACCAGAAATGCCAGAATTGGCGGAGCGAACCATAGAAATTCCATTTTCAACTGCGCGGAAGCGAGCGGCCTCAAAATGTTGATATGGACCTACGGATTCCCCGAACCATGCGTCGTTAGTTACGTTAACTAGGAAATCGGCATTATCGAAATTATTTACGAATAATGGAAAGATAGCTTCGTAGCAGATTAATGGGCGGATTTTACTGCCTTGGCTGGTGATAACATTATTACCTCTTGTGCCTTGTGAGAAGTCTAACGCGCCGGGGGTGATTTTATTAATACTGTTAGGTAAATACTTGCGGAAGGGTATAAACTCACCGAATGGTACAAGTTTTACTTTGTTATAGCGTGCGGTTATTTGGTGGTTTTCAGAGTGGCTGATAAATGAGTTATATATTTTAACTAGAGCTGGGTTTTGTGGGTCTCTATCAAGTGTTAGTCCGCCGGTTAGAACTTCAGCACCGAAGCTTGAAAGGATTTCTTTCATGTTTGGGTCTGAATTTACAATGGATGGTAATGCTGATTCAGGAAGTAATATGAAATCGGCCTGTTCATTGTTTACTAGTTCGCCTAGTGAAATTACTTTCATTAAATTATTACGCTGACTAGCAGGGTTGTTCTTTAATGTTTGTGGAATGTTAGGCTGAACTATTTTGAAGCTTTTATGTGAGCTTGGTTGTTCGGCATCAATTCTAAGTGAGGTAATTGTGAAGAATATTGCGGTAATTATTGCGGTGGCTATTTTACCTTTTGTTGGAAGCTTTATTAGTAGGTAGCTGGCTAGAATTAATAAGAAACCCATGCCGTAAATTCCTACATAATATAGGCCTTGCATTAAATATTCAGAAGCGCCTAAGCTATAGGCACTTAGGTTCCACGGGAAGCCATAGAAAACTATGCTTCGTAAATGTTCGGCAATGAACCAAAGTGATGCGAATATTAGGCCATTAATAGTTATGCTGTTACGTTTGAATTTGTTATAAGTCCAGCCGATTAAGCCAATATAAATGGCTAATATAGCTGGCATTAGTGAGATGGTGATGGGAATCATGAACCAGAAGCGTTCAATATCTACTAGGAAGCTATTGTTAATCCAGTAAGTAGAGCCAATGAAATAGCCAAAGCCGAATAGCCAACCTATGCGAAAGCCTCTAGAATCAGGTGTATCTAGCTGTTTTAGTAAATACCAAAGGCACGGGATAATTGCGGGTAAGAAATGGAATGGGGCGAATATTAGATTAAATAATAATCCTGCTATTATTAGCCCCAAACTTCTCATTTAGGCCTTCTTTTTAACTGCATCAAATACAGTTAAAGCTTGTGCTACCATGCTACCGGCATCGTTAGCGTTTGCAGGGACAATTAATGTATTTCCTTCTTTCGCTAAGTTAGCGAAGGCATCAACATATTTTTCAGCAACTTGAAGGTTTACTGCATCTTGTCCGCCTTTTGATTGGATAGCTTTTGCTACCTTTTCAATTGCTTCAGATGTTGCATCTGCAATGGCGCGTACGGCATTTGCTTCACCTTCTGCGCGGTTAATTTGGTCAAGTTTTGATGCTTCAGATTCTAATACAACTTTCTGTTTATTACCTTCTGCGATGTTAATATCATATTGGCGCTTACCTTCAGATTCTAGAATCTCAGCGCGTTTTTGACGTTCCGCTTTAGCTTGTAATTCCATTGCTTCTTGGATTTCTGCTGGCGGAATCATGTCCTTAATTTCGTAACGCATACATTGTACGCCCCAACTTGTAGAGGCTTCGTTGATTACGGAAACTATTGAAACGTTTAATGCTTCTCTGTCCTCAAAGGTTTTCTCGAATTGCATTTTACCAATTTCTGCACGCATTGTAGTTTGTGCTAATTGGCTAATTGCTAAGAAGTAATTTGATACACCGTAAGATGCCGCCTTAGCATCAATTACACGTACATATAATACGCCATCAATTCTTAATGATACGTTGTCCGATGTAATTGCAGTTTGTTGGTCGATATCTATTACCTGCTCTTTTAGCGAGTGCTTATAGCTCACTTTTTGAACAAATGGGATTAGGAAAACTAGGCCGGCATCTAGTACGCGGTCGAATTTACCTAAGGTTTCAACAACCCATGCTTCTTGTTGTGGTACAATTTTTACTGAGCGGTAAATTACAATTAATGCAATAAAACCGATGATTATTCCTGCTCCGAAATCTGGCATAATATTTATTTAGTTAGTGGTTAATGATTGTTGGTTATTCTTCAACGTATAGTACGTTACCTTCAATTTTTTTGATAGTAACTGGAGTGTTAATATCAATGGCTTTCTTGATGGTATTAGCTGGTTTGGCGTTCATTGTTGTGCCGCTCCATTTTACTTCGCCCCCCATTTTAGGGGTTATTTTTTTGGTAACTATTGCAGTTTCACCTATAATATTTGAGAAACTTTCACTTCCTTGGCGGATACGTTTTAATGGGCGCCATAAAAGAGCTGTATATATTGCTGTTGCTATTGCCCAGAATAAAATTTGTACGTAGCCATCTATAAGGCCAAATTGTAAGGCAAGGCCAGTAGATATTGCGCCTAAGCCTAGGAATAACAATCCGATAGGGGCGATAAAAATATCTGTAAGGATTAGCGCGCCGCCTAAGATGTACCAAAGTAATAATAAAGATTCTGTGGGAAGTCCGAACATAATTTTAGGCATAAGGCATAAGGGAATAGGCACAAGGGAAATTTATAAATTGACGGTGTTATGGTGCGTGGTATCATTTATTTTATGGCGCTTGCATTAAGAAAAGGACTTTTATTTATTATTTCATCACCTTCGGGTGCGGGTAAAAGTACGCTTTGCAAGCTGTTACTTGCCTCGGATGATAATATAAAGCTTTCAGTTTCAGCTACAACGCGTGAGCGTAGGTTAGAAGAAGTTGATGGTGTGCATTATGATTTTATTAGTCAGGATCAGTTTGATGAAATGTCTAATAATGGTGAGTTTTTAGAATATGCTACGGTGTTCCAGAACTCTTATGGTACTCCACGTGCGCCAGTTGAGGCGGCATTAGAGCGTGGTATGGATATTCTATTCGATATTGATTGGCAAGGTACGCTACAATTACAACATAGTATGAAGGAAAATGTGGTTTCTATATTTATTCTTCCGCCTTCAATGAAAGAGCTTGAGCGTAGGTTGCGCTCGCGGGCATCGGATACGGAAGATGTTATTCAACACCGCATGAGCAGGGCGGCATCGGAAATATCTAAATGGGATCATTATGATTATGTTTTGGTGAATGATGATATTCAAGAAACGCTTGGTGAAATTAAAACAATTCTTTCAGCGGAGCGTATGAAGAAATTCCGCAATCATGGTCTAAAGTCTTTCATCGAAAAGATTTAGAGTTAGGGACAGGCGACCAATAAGCCATTCCTGCCCCACTTACTTCAAGTTCAGCTACTTACTATAAAGCTATAGTAATACAACCTTCAGTTTAGTAACATCGGGCTGATACATCCTATTTATAATAGTTATTTGTGTAGTCAATAGCTAAATCAAAAAATATTAAAGTATTTTATATTGCTCAACTTTTAGGTGTATTAGAAATCTTTAACTATAAGATATAGTTCTTTAAGTGCAGGGCTGGATTGATAGGAAGATGCTTGTTCAAAGCCTTCTTTAACATAGCCTTCTTGGGCAAGGGTTTCTATTATATCGGCAATTTTATCTGCGGCATTGATACAGCCTTTAGTAGCTCTAATAGAGGTGTTGGTTTTTGGCTCGGTGTAGTTATCAGGATTTTCTGGGTCTACTGAATTGCCATGAATACGCAGTGCGTAACGGCCCATAGCGTTGGCGATGATAAATTCATTAGCCCAATATTGATTGGTATAGTCTTCATCAATAATTCCTTTTTGAGTAAGTGTAGCAAGAGCCATTGGTG
Organism: Rickettsiales bacterium; assembly: GCA_020630095.1. Lineage (GTDB taxonomy): Bacteria > Pseudomonadota > Alphaproteobacteria > Rickettsiales > UBA8987 > JAHDCD01. The sequence goes on from JAHDCD010000005.1 coordinate 32,090, forward strand.
AGGAGTTATCAATATTTATATAAGGCTGGCCACCAAGGATTTTCATTGGGTTAGAAAGTAGGCCGTTAATTTTATATATGCCTTGCGGGGTAGATGAGTTAGGACGCAGGCGGGTGTTTAGTTGGTCTTTATCATCAAGGGCAGCTAAGCCCAGAACGGGAATACTTAGTTTGCCATTTAGGCCTTCAATTATGCCAAATTCTTTCCTGTTCTCAGGGAGTTTTACAGTAATTGCGCTATTATTATTTAGTTCAATATTTTCGGTATATTCAGTGTCTTGGTTTAGTTTATTTAAGCTAGTTTGAGAAATTAGGATAATCTCACGCGTATTAGATATAAGCAGTGCAGGGATAAGTTCTTTTGCGTGTTCGCCGATATTGAATACACGCTTTTCTTGCACGTTTATAAGAATATAGTCAGAGTCTTTTAATGCGATTTCTTCCCACATATTTGGGATGATAATTTTAGATTCTTCGCCGATTATTTTAGATGCAATGCGAGTAGCCTCACGCGAGCCGTAATTAACGCGCTTTAAAATATTAATTTCGCCATGGAACTTGGAATAATCAAAGCGTTTTATAAGGTGTTGTTTAGGGGCTTCGATATAATTCGATTTATTGAAAACTTCGGGTGTTTTAACAGGGCTAGTGTTGGAACTAATAACCACAGAAAGCACTAATGTTTGGAAGAAATTACTTAACATTAGTTGTTTGAGGAAGGTATAATTCACCCTTGTTCCCGCAGGAAGTTAAGGAAAGGGCAAAAATTATTGCAATTAGTAAAGCTTTGAACATTATAGTCTTATTATAATAATGTATATTATGAGAACATTTATTTTTACAGCAATCATTGTTTTAGCATCATTAGGTTTATCTGGTTGTGAGGATAAAAAGCCTGAGCTTAGAAGCCCGTGCGTAAGTGCGGATAACGGTGTTGCTAAAAACCCTTGTGGACCTAGAACTCCAGTAAACACTTGGATGAATGATCTGCCAGAGCAGGTGTAATGGGTGTATTTACTAAGCTATCTGAATCAGATTTTTCTGAAATTTTAACTAATTATGAGATTGGTGAGTACGTTGCTCATCAGGAAATTTCTGCTGGAATACAAAATTCTAATTTCTTTTTAACTACTTCAGGCGGTAAATTTGTACTTACTGTTTACGAGGATTATGTATCAGAAGATGAGTTGCCGTTCTTTTTGGGGTTATTATCTCACATTAATAAAGCGGGTATAAATGTTCCACAGCCTCAGGATGCTCAAGGTGAGGTATCAATAAAATATAATGATAAGAATTTAGCGATATTTTCATTGTTACAAGGTGATGAGCTTAAAAGAGTTGGTGCTAAAGATTGTACCAAAGTTGGCAATATATTGGCAGACATTCATAATGCCACGGAAAGGTTTAATTTAAAACGTGCGAATAATTTTCATTTTGATGAGTTTGATAAGCATATTGCCGAGCTTGGTGAGTATGAGTTTATTGATGAGATAGAATCTATAAATGCAGAGCTAAAGGAGTTTTATGATTCAATAGGTGATGATATTCCAGAAGGAATTATTCATGCAGATTTATTTAAGGATAATATTTTCTTTGATAAAAGTGGTGTGGTTACGGGGGTATTAGATTTCTATTTCGCTTGTAACGATTATTTGATATATGATTTGGCGATAACCCTTAATGCATGGGCTTTTGATGAGGGTAAAAGTTATAATATGACCAAAGGGCGTGCGCTTATAAAAGCGTATAATGAGGGAAGGCAGATATCTGATTTGGAGAAGGAATATTTTTCTAAGTTCTCGGCATTGGCGGCGCTTAGAATAATATTGTTAAGGTTATATGAAGGCAAGAATGAGGGGAAGGCGGTTAAGAATCCTCAAGAATATTTGGATAGGCTACGCTTTCATATGCAGGTAAAGAGTTTTGGAGAATATGGTGTTTAGCGGGGATTAGCGAGGTTTAGCTTTTATCCCTTGTCATGCTGCGACTTGATCGCAGCATCTCCTAAATAACTATAAGATCCTGTGGTCAAGCCACAGGATGACTAAACTATTTAAGATTATGTTTAATTTATTAAAGAAAAAGAATCCGTATAATTATTTCGATAGGACTGGTTGGAAGAAATCTACATCAGTTAAGAAGGCGGTAGATGCTGAGGGTAATTTTATTCCTTGGGTGAATTATTCGTATCTTACATTTATTGAGCCGCGCTTGCATGAAGAGTTAAGGGTATTCGAATATGGTTCGGGGGCGTCGTCTATTTATTACGAGCAACGCGTTGGTGAATATTATGCGGCGGAAGATAATTTAGAATGGCTATTCTGGGTTAAGGAGCGTGTGCAGAATCCTGAGAATATTATACTACCATTTGGTAAGTATTATGATGCTATAGAAGGTAAAGGTGAGTTTGATATTGTTATTGTAGACTCAAAACAGCGCCATAGATGCGTGTATAAAGCAATTGATCATTTAACGGCTGAAGGCGTTATTATTTTAGATGATTCGGAGCGTGTGCGCTACGAGAAGGTGTTTAAGAAAATGGTACAGAATGGCTTTAAGCGCCTTGATTTCTGCGGTTTATCACCGGTTATCCCAGATTATAAATGTGCTACCATCTTCTATCGTGAGGGCAATTGTTTAGGTATTTAAACATTCTTTTATTGGTCTTAATGCCTATTTCAGGAATTGCATCGGACGATAATAAGCTACTTAATAATATTAATAAATTTGTAGGCGCGAAATATCAGCTGGGAGCTTTAGGTGAGGGTAATAATGGCAAGTATGATAATGACCCGCTATTTAGAGAAGATGCTTTTGATTGTGTAACTTACGTTGAAACCGTTCTGGCGCAAACTTTAGCCTCAGATAATGCGCAAGTTTTACCGCTACTTAATAAGATAAGATATAAGGGTGGTAAGGTATCTTATTTTGATAGGAATCATTTCGTTTCGGTAGATTGGGTGCCTAATAATGATTGGTTATTTAACGATATTACGGATCAAGTAGTGCGCGATAACAAAATTAGTTATAAGGAATCTAAGGCGGTTATTGATAAAGCTAGCTGGTATAGGAATCAGGATATTGAAGTTAATTTAGATAAGCAGGTTTCAGTGATTAATTATATTAATGCTTCTGAAATTATTAATGCTCAGAATATTAAATTACCTGAAGTTTCTATATTGTTAATTCATAGGAAGGATAAGGATTATAAGAATATTATTGGAACGGCATTGCAATATACTCATATGGGATTTGTAGTGAGTGAGAGTTTTTACCATGCAGGTACTAAGTCAGGCAAGGTTACTAAAGAAAGACTGCAAGATTACTTAATTGATAGAGAGAAAATTTACGGAGAGTTCGGAGTTAGTTTTTTGAGTCTAAACCCTATCTAGGTAATGCGAGAGGCGGGTGAGAGTTTGGTTAGTTACGCCTTGCTTGGATTGTGCGAAGTCATTAGCGATTTTAATGCGAGCATCTAGAAGGTCTATATCTTCTAGTAGTCCATCAACATAATTGGCTAATTCTTCGGCGGAATCTACTCTATATAAGCCACCAGCTTCATCTAGTTCAATGTAAGTGGATAAGAAATTTTCGGTATTTTTGCCGGCTAAAATGGCTGATGTTAAACGTGATGCTTCAAGTGGGTTTTGTCCGCCATGTTCAATTAATGATCCTCCCATAAATACAATGTTAGATAGACGATAGAACGAGCCAAGTTCGCCTACTGTATCAACTAAGTAAATATCTGTTTCGGCGGTAATTTCTTCGCGCTCAGAATGAAGGGCGATTTTATAATCGTGTAGTTCTACTTTAATATCTTGTGCGCGTTCAGGGTGGCGCGGGCAGATAATAGTTAGAACATCTTGTCTGTTTTCTTTTAAGATTGAATGTGCTTGGGCGATGGTTTCTTCTTCATTATAATGGGTACAAGCGGCCATCCATAATGAGCGGTTACCTATTTGATCAATTAGTTCAGCAACAATTTCAGGATTAGATGGCAGAGGCTCTGCATCGAATTTTAAATTGCCGATATATTCAACGTTGGTTGCGCCTAATTCTTCAAAACGTTGTTTGTCAATATCCGACTGAACAAGGGTTAGCTTGAAGTAAGATAACATTTCTTCGGTGAATTTTGGAACTTTCTTAAAGCGTTCGAACGAGTTTCTGCTCATGCGCGCGTTAACTTGTAACATGGTACAGCCGGTATCATAAGTTAATGTAGTTAAGTTAGGCCATAGTTCGGAATCTATGAATATAGCTACATTTGGCTTCCAGTGAGCAAGAAATTTGTTTACGCATAGGGTTGCATCTACTGGTGCAAACTGGTGTATAACCTTACGCGGTAAATGCTTTTTTAATAATTCAGATGAAGTGCGTGTGCCGGTAGTGCATAAAATATTTAATTCAGGATAATTTTCGCGGATTTGCTTAATTAGCGGTATGATAGACATAGATTCACCAATGGATACCGCATGAAACCAGATTAAGTTACCCTCAGGGCGTGGCGATGACGCCTTACCAAGGCGTTCTGAAAAACGAACTGGATCTTCCTTACCCTTCTTCTTGCGATAATGTAAATATAGTAATATGAAGGGATAAAGAACGAAAGTTAAGACTCTGTAGATTCTTAAAAGCACTGTTTAGTTTCTCTACAATTTTTATGAATAAAGTCATCATAAATTTATTTATTATTACTGTTGTGGTAATTGCGGACGCATTCATAATATCTAGTTTGCTGCATAATTACCTAGAAAAAGAATATTATCATGTGAAGAATGAAGGCTATGCAGTACTTTTTGATGAGAAGGTGATAGATGGCAATAAAGGCTATTTGCGTAAGCTTCCATGCGATTCTTGTGACGAACAAATTTTAGTTCAAACTAAAATAGAACAGTTTGTTAGTAAATATAATTTGGGTGAGGTTAATCTTTATGATGCGTATACGCGCGATAATTTAATTAATGCTTCGATTGAATTGGTAGAGTCGGATAGGGAAATTAATTTAACAGATTATATAATTACGATTGAAGGTGATATGCCTAAATTATTGCTTGGTAGGGCTCTGAATACTTTTGTGTTTACGTTGTTCGCGTTGCTTTTAACATATGCGATTTATTTCCATATTAATAAATATTCGGCTTCATATTCGCGTATTGCTGCGCGTGAGGATGAGGTTAATCTTAAGGCTAAAACTGCTGTTAAGGAAACTGAGTCGAAGTCTATGTTTTTGGCAAATATAAGTCATGAATTGCGGACGCCGCTGAATTCTATTATTGGATTTTCTGAGATAATAAAAAGTGATGTTAACGCACAGGAGCAAAATAGAGCGCATGCGAAAGATATTAACGATGCGGGTAATCATTTATTGGCGCTAATTAATGATATTTTAGATTATTCTAAGTTGGAATCGGGTAAGTTAGAAATTCATAATGAGGAAGTGGATATTACCAAAATTATTCGTAAAACATTGCGCTTAGTGCAAACTAAAGCTGAGGAAACTAATGTACGTTTAATTCCAGATATTCCAGCGGAACATTATGTTCTTAAGGTTGACCCAAAGCGTATTAGGCAGGTTATTTTAAATATACTTACTAATGCTATTAAATTTACACCGAATGGTGGCTCTGTTACCTTGATTACATGGGTTTCAAAGCAAGGTGATGAGTTTGTAATTGAAGTGCAAGACAGTGGAATTGGCATACCTAAAGATAAAATTCCAATGGTTCTGGAGAGTTTTAGTCAGGTTGATAATAAATATACTCGCCAGAAGGAGGGTACTGGTTTAGGGTTACCTATCTCTAAGAAATTAGTGGAACAAATGGGTGGTAGGTTAAATATTGAGAGTGACGAGGGACAGGGTACTGCTGTTCAAATTATTATGCCTTATAAGGCTTAAGTTATGACAGGGAAATTTATTACATTTGAAGGAGGAGATGGGTCTGGTAAGTCTACGCAGATAAACCTTCTTTCACGTTATTTAAATGCGCGTGGTATTCCTTATATTGTTACTCGTGAGCCGGGTGGTACTAAGGGCGGTGATATTATCCGTAATGCAATTTTGAAGAAGGATGCTTATTCGTGGAATGCGTACTCGGAAATTCTACTTTTTGCGGCATCTAGAAATGAGAATGTTGAACATATAATTAAGCCTGCGTTAAATGCTGGGCGCTGGGTGTTATGTGATAGGTACATTGATTCTACGCGTGCTTACCAAGGTTATGGGCTGGGTTATGATATGGAGTTAATTGAGCTGGTTAATTCTAAGTTTCCTAAGCCAGATGTTACGGCACTTTTTGATATTGAAGTTGAGAAGGCGTTGGCTAGGTCTAATGCTAGGCTTGAGCTAGAAAGTTCGGATGAAAGTAGATATGAAACTAAAGCGATTGAGTTTCATAAAACTTTGCGTAATGGCTTTTTAGAAATCGCTAAGGCAGACCCTGAGCGTATGAAGATTATCAATGCAGATGAAACTGTTGATAATGTATTTTCTCAAGTAATTGATGCAATTATTTAATGGTTGATTGCTAGAAGCCGCCACCAGTACGGAATCCGCCGGATGATCTACTACCACCGAAGCCACCACCGCGAGGGAATGAGAATCCGCCGCCCATTCTACTTCTTGTATTACCGCCCCAATTCATACCACGGCGAGGCGAGTAGTTTGTGCGCCTAAACATATCGTCAATTTTATTATAAGGATTATAATGTAATGGCCTGATTCTATCCATAAATAGGCCAGATGTAAGCGCGCCAGTAGCTAGGTTGCTGATTAGTAGGTTAATCATGTTCTTATCCTTAAATGCGGATGAGAAATTAGCATAACCCTTAGAATTAAACTGGCTTAGCGCTTCGGACAGGTTCTTATCGGCCTTGGTTTGTGAGTCTATTTGTTGCTGATAATTTGAGATATTGCGTTGTTGTGTATCTATTTGATTGCGTAGATCCTTTAACTCAATAACTAGTAAATCGTCTTCATTGGTTTGAGTTCTAAAGGCATCATCTCTTAGAATGCGTAAAGTTTGATTATCGTAATTCTCAGCTAGAAGTTGGATTGCCTTTAAATAAGATGAATCTTTATTGATGCTGAAATTATTAATTTCTTCTAGTAAGGCATCATTATCGGCATCTAATTTCTCTAATTTTTCTTGTAGCTTTATTAGAGAATCTTGTTTCTTTTGAAGTTCGGTTTGTAATTTATCTACGCCGTCCTTTTTAAGCGCTGTAGTTTCAATATCAGTTAGCTCAGCCTTTAATTTAGTATAGGTTTTTTCTAAATCTTTTAGATGCTCTTCAAGTTGTTTCGGCAGGGTTGAGAGTACTCTGTAATTGGCCATATTTGAGCCGTAATCTATAACGCGCGCAACCCAGTTATCTAGAATATGGACTATGTTATTTGCTTCATAATCTTTTGTATCATACCCCTTGTTCCATAGATACATGAAGGTTTTATCATTCTCGTAATCTACTGCCTTTTCGGTATAGTCGGCAGTTGCAACTTCAATTTTATTTTCAGCGGTGAAATATAAGTCTTCTGCTTCTTTAGTGTTTTTAAGTAGATCTTTATATGCTTTGCCCTTTAGTAATTCTTTTAAGGTTGCGGTTTCTGCTTCTTCGACTTTTAAGGCAAATTTCTCTAAGTCTATAGATTCCTTAGCTATCTGGTCAGATAAAGAATCACGCTTTTGATAGGCGGTTTTTAATTTCTTATTATGGCTTTCTAATTCTTTATCACGTTGCTTAAGTAACTTTAAAGAGTATTTTTCAGATTCTTTTAGCGAGCCTTTAAAATTTTTATCATTTAGAATATCGGCGCGTTGTTCAGCCAGAATATTATAAATCTCAAACTCGCGTTCAACTGCTTGGGTTAGGCTTTCGTTAGCTGATCTTAAGGATTCTTGAAGAGTTAAGCTGTTTTTTTCAACTTGCCTTGAGGCATTGTTGAACATTGTTAATATTTGTGGGCCGTGAACTACCATTTTGTAATTATTCCCCCTAATGTGCCATCAATATATATTATATCTTCTTGAGATTTCTTCTCACCAAGGATGTTATTTTGGATAATACCATCGTCCTTCTTATCAGCTCCGATAGAGTTAAATAGCTCCTCTGAAACGCGAACTGCAAATTTATCAGTTTTCTCTGACTCGTTAGTTTCTTCATTAATAACGTAGATATCTTGCGTTTTGCCGAGTGCATTAATTGGTTCAACAATTATATAGTAATTTTTAGCATTAGGGTTTGAATCTGGTATGCGCCAAATGCCTGAACGTTCACCATGTTCAGAATAAATTCTTAATTTATAAGATTGTTCATTCTGTATGGTTTGAACTTCATCAGCCGTTGGTTGTTTGATAAATATGTTATAAATTAGCAGAAGAGCAATAAATGCTATTAGTGCATAAAGTATATATTTACCCCATGTGCCACGGGTAACATAGGCCTTAGCAATCTTCGCGGAGAAAGAGTTTTTAGGCTCTTTATATTTGAACCTATCTTCACGAAGGGCGGTTACACCATCTTTTAATACATCGTCAGATACTTCTAATCCTTGAGAGGTATAGATAGATTTTAAACGCTCTATTAACTTGGTATCCTGCTCTTGGGTATTAAGTTCACGCTTTATAATATTGCTACGGTGGCGGAGAGTATCCACCACGTCCATAGCAACCATTACATCGGTAAGCTTTTGTTTTGGCTTAGCCATACTTTTAATTGTTGGTCGCACGGGCATGGAAAACCGGTTCCCACTTTTCCTGCCCTTTGCTCCGTTAAGCAGCGATCTTGTTAACTTGTGTAGTTGAGCCCGCACGTTCAGCAAGTTTAGCCATACGTTGCTTGCCATCTTCAACAACGTCGTGAATTTCTTCAGCGTTCTTAGTTGAGGCAACTCGAGCTTCTTTGATGATATCAGTTGAGCGTTCTTGGTATGCAATAATTGCATCTACAAGCTTTTTAACTGATGCTGCGCGGATAGTTGGGCCGTAACCTGCTTTAAGCGCTTCTTCTTGAACTTTACCACCAATTTCAGCCAGTGTTTCAAGTGATTTTTCAACACCTTCTTTCATGCGGTTAAGCGTTTGAGTTGATTCATGAAGGCCATGTAAGCCAGTGAATGAAGCTGAAAGTGCAGTAAGTACAGTTTCGTTAGTTGAGAAGAAAGAAACTGACTGTGCATATACGCGTTGCTTAGCAGAGGTTGTTTGGTTTAAACGCGCCATAACTACTTCAGATGTATTGTAACCAACAGTTAGGTTATCAGATAAATCCTTAGCGATTTGATAACGACCATCTTCATCTTGAAGTTCACGTAATTTTTCATCGCGAGTGAGTTCAAGTTTTGAGCGTTCAACTGCCTCTTCACCTGCGTAGGCCGCTAATGAGTCTGCCGCAGTTTCTAGAGCACCTTGTGCTTTAGCTACTCTGTTTTCAGCTGTTTTTAATACCTCTAGAGCTAGAATTTCAGCTTGCTTTAATGCGCCGCGGAAATCGCGATAAGCATCTAAAACTGTGTGCTCGCGGTTAATTTGGTCTTGTGTGTCGTTAGCTACTTCTAGGTAGGTTTCTTTGATTTTATCGAAACGTTTAGAAATGTCGCCACGAGTTACTTTCATCCATAAGTTGCTTGCGCGCTCTAGTGTTGAAAGTTCACCATCTTCAACTTGATCTACCATGTTTTTTGCATCGTTGCGGATAGAGTCGAAATTATTGGCGATATCTTCATAACGACTGCCGTATTTCATTTCTTTAACTTGTTCACGAACTACTTCGTTGAATAAAGATGCTTGAGATAATGCGCGAGCGATAACTGGTACACGCTCTTCATCTACAATTTGAATGCGTTGTATTAATGCAGTGATGGGCGCTTCTTCTACAGCGGCCTCATCAGTGATAATTCCCATTTCTTTTAACTTGCCAAGAGCTTGGTCAAGATACTTCATAACTGTTTGTTTCATTATTTTCTCTCTTTTGTTAAGATTATATAATTTGTTAATTATATAATCTTAACTATACACTGCGCATCCGCGCGTGCAAAACTAGCTCAAGCTAGTTTTGGTAATTTGTAGAAATGCAAATTACTCTCCTAAAGTTGAAGTAATACAATCAGCTTAAAAATACAAAGATGCAAGTAAAAATGGCGTGAAAACCTTACTTATCATTGATTGCAAGTGCGCCAGCAGAGCCGCCGAATATGTAAGCTAATGAAGTTAGGGTAATAAATGCTGAATATTCCCATCCGCCGTTAGTTATGCTCCAGCCCGCAGGGAAGTGAACTAGAATTGCACCGAATAGAATTGGTAATAATAAAGTTGTTACAGTTCTAGAGAATAGTCCGATTAGAATTAGCAAACCACCTAGGCCTTCGGCAATAATAATTGGCCATGCAAGTTCAGATGGTAATGTGATGTTTATAAACGGAAGAGTTGTTCCTGCTAAGTAAGTTTCGAATCCAGCTACTGTGAATACAGAATATTTTAAGTAGGCGTGAGCCATAAACATTGCACCTAATGCAATTCTTAAAAGTAGCGGAGATAATTCTGAATTTTTTCTTAGCATATTTTTCATTTAATGGGTTAGAAAAAAATGTCAACTATAAGAATTCACGAACGTCTGCAAGTTTACCTTTTATGGCTGCAGCTGCGGCCATAGCTGGACTCATTAAATGAGTTCTGCCACCTCTGCCTTGTCTGCCTTCAAAATTTCTATTAGATGTTGAAGCGCAACGCTCGCCAGATTCTAATTTATCAGCATTCATTGCTAGGCACATTGAGCAACCTGGTTCGCGCCATTCAAAGCCAGCTTGTGTGAATATTTCATGTAAGCCTTCTTGCTCGGCTTGTTTTTTAACTAAACCAGAACCCGGAACAACCATTGCTAATTTTACATTGTTAGCAATTTTTCTACCTTTCGCAATTTCTGCAGCGGCGCGTAAATCTTCAATTCTGCCATTAGTGCATGAGCCAATAAACACCTTGTCGATATCAATATCGGTAGCGTTAACGCCCGCTTCAATGCCCATATAGTCAAGTGCGCGAGGCTTCTCATTAGGGATTTTATTGGTAATCTCAATAACGTCTTCTGGTGAAGTTCCCCATGTTATTAATGGTGGGATATCGGCGATATTGATGGTGATTTCTTTATCAAATTTTGCGCCATCATCGGTTTTTAATGTTTTCCAGAATTTTACAGCTTTATCATATTCTTCGCCTTTTGGAGCTAGTGGCTTGTCTTTTACATATTCAAAGGTTTTTTCATCTGGGGCAATTATACCAGCGCGTGCGCCAGCTTCGATTGACATATTACAAATGGTCATTCTACCTTCCATTGAAAGGTCTTCAATGGCTTTACCAGCATATTCAATAACGTAGCCAGTGCCGCCTGCTGTGCCTAGTTCTTTAATAATAGCTAGCACAATATCTTTTGCGGTTAAGTAGCTTGGCATATCGCCTTCAACATTAACGCGCATAGATTTAGATTTCTTTTGTACCAGTGTTTGCGTTGCTAATACATGCTCAACTTCTGATGTACCAATGCCATGAGCTAATGCGCCAAATGCGCCATGGGTAGATGTGTGTGAATCGCCACAAACAATAGTCATTCCCGGTTGGGTGAAGCCTTGTTCAGGGCCTACAATGTGTACGATGCCTTGGCGGATATCATTCATTTTGAAGTATGTTACGCCGAATTCATTGGCGTTATCTTCTAATGTTTGAACTTGGATTCTTGAGGTTTCATCTGCTATGCCTTTTGATCTGTCCGTTGTTGGAACGTTGTGGTCGGCAACGGCAAGGGTTCTGTCCGGTCTTCTTACTTTACGATTAGTTAAACGTAGGCCTTCAAAGGCCTGTGGACTAGTTACTTCATGAACTAAATGACCATCAATGTATAATAAAGATGTGCCGTCATCTGCTTCGTGAACTAAGTGGTTTTCCCAGATTTTATCGTATAGTGTCTTCGCCATAGAAGACTATATAGTGCTAATTTACTTGAGCCTCAAGTGATTTTGAAGTTTCAATCCAGCTCTTAGCTTCTTCTAATGTTGGAACAGGCTGTTCAATAGGCGAAGTATCATTTAGCTTGTCTAGTTTTTCTACTAGAACTACAGCCTCAAAATCTTTCAAGTAATTAACATTAAGAACGCCAGCATCGTATAATAGTTCGGCTTCTTGCTTATCAATTGCTGGAATACGTAGTAAGTCAGCCATGCCAATCCAAGAGTTGATAACTGAGATATTAATATTCATGTGCTCAGATAATTCTTCGCGTTTTTCTAAAGATGTGCCACCGAAGCGAAGTAGGTCAGCTGTTGTTGAAATGCCTTTTTCGCGTAATGCATTACCGAATGCTTTACCTATACCTTCAATTTCTTCAATTTCATATTCTAAGTCAGGGTCGTAAGCAGATACAGTTGGTGCAGAAATTTCATTTAAATCATCAGTAAAATCAGATTTAATATCCTTAATCTCCTCTACTTCTTTAGTTGCCTCATCTTCAAGATCATCAAATTTTTCTTCAAAACCATCGGATAAATTAAAGTTAGAGTCTTCTTTTTCTAGGTCGATAGTTTCAGTTTTAACTTCGGGTAATTCTTCTTTAAAATCTTCTACTGCATCATTTACAAAATTGTTTTCTGAAGATTCAATTTTATTTTCAATTTCAGCTTCTCTAGCAAATGCATCTGAAGATGAAGCCGCCACACCTGCTGCGGCACCAGCACCCGCTGCTGCAAAATTGCTATAATTGTTTTTTGATCCTTCGTCTTTTGCTTGATTAAGCTCGGCTTCTAGGCGTAATTTATCTTTTTCTAGCCTTTCATTAAGAGCGTCGTACTCGCCAATAATTTTTTGGTATTCAGCGTTTTCAGTTTCTAATTCGTTTAATCTGCCATTATCTTCCACGGGTACTGTGCGTGAGCCGAAGCGTCCGCGCATTAACCAGCCTATAATAAAGCCGACTACGACAGCGATTAGAATGAATAAAAATATTTCAATGAATAATGCTAACATATTATTTAACTCTCAAATTTGGTTCGTAATTATGAACTCTGTATAAGTTTTTTCTGACTAACTTATCTAAAAAATCTAGCTTTTCTTTTGTTTTGAAGTCCGCATCGATAAAAATTCGGTTATTTTCAATTCTAATTGAGCCTTCATTAATGTATTTTGCTGCTACTGATGCAACAGATATTAAACGATAGTGATTTTCATCGCGATTAGTTGAAACTTTAACAGCGCTTGTATCAGCCCTTTTACCAGTTAGGTTACTGATATGGTTAGCGATAGTATCTCTCATCTCATCAGATGCAAGATATCCATTAATATTAATATTACGCTTACTTATAAAGATGTTTAATCTAGCTAAGCTACTTAAAGTTTGGCTGCTCTTAAGCGTATTATTCTTAACCGTCTTTGTTTTAGGATAAGATCTACTATTTTTAGCTACCTTATGGTCAGGGCTGTACATTAGCCATGCAAGATAACTTATAATAATAGTTGCGGTTAGGATGAGAATAAGGCTCATCTTTTTAAATATGTTTCTAAATGCTTGTCTCACTGTCCATACAGGTTTAACTACTCAGTTATGTAGTCTAGATATAAAAAGTTAATAATCCTTTAACAAAAAGTAGAAAAATTGCACTAATATTACTATATTTTATAATATATGGCTGAATCTGAATCAAAAAACACGTTACTTCCCGTTATTCCTCTTAGAGATATTGTGGTATTTCCTAATATGGTGGTGCCGTTATTTGTAGGGCGTGACAAATCTATTAATGCGCTAGAAGAGGCAGTTCGTAAGAATATACCGGTAATTGTAGTTACGCAGAAGAATCCTAAATTAGATAACCCTGCTACAGATGATTTCTTTCCAACGGCAACTTTAGCTAATGTTATGCAATTGTTAAGATTGCCAGATAATACCGTTAAAGTTTTAGCAGAAATTAAGAGTAGAGTAAATTTAGAAGTTATATTTGAGGATAATGATTATTTATCTGCCTCATATAAGGTTCTTCGTAATAAGCCTTATGAGGCTGAAGAGATTAAGCCTAAAGTAGCTGCACTTATTAAAGCCTTTGATGAGTATGTTAAGCTTAATAATAGAATCCCGCAGGAGATAATTGGCCATATTGCTAAATTGCCATACCCTTCTGATATTGCGGATTCCATTGCATCTAACATTGTATTAACGCATGAAGAAAAGCATGGCTTGCTTAAGGAAATAGATATTCATAAGCGCGTGCAGGAGTTACTTGGTTTTGTTGAGCGCGAAATATTTTCATTATCTGCGGAGCATAATATCCGCTCAAAAGTTAAAGAGCAGATTGAGGAAAATAATAAAAAATATTATTTGCGCGAGCAGATGAAAATCTTAAAGCGTGAGCTTGGTGAAGAGGCCGATAATGAAGCGCATGATGATGAGGTTTTAAAATTAAAAGATAAAGCTAAGAAGCTTAAATTTACTAAAGATGCTAAGGAGTTATTTGGCACTGAAATTAAGAAGCTTAGCTCGATGAGTATGCATGGTCAGGAAGCATCTATTATTCGTACGTTCCTTGATTTCTTAACTGACTTACCTTGGGGTAAGAACTCGCGCGTTAATAAAGATTTAGCAAAGGCCGAATCTATTTTAGATAAACAACATTCGGGCTTAAAGAAAGTTAAGGAGCGCGTGATAGAGCATCTAGCGGTGCAGAATAAAACGGGTTCACTTAAAGGGCCTATATTATGTTTGGTTGGCCCTCCGGGGGTTGGTAAAACATCTTTGGCGAAAAGCATTGCTGAGGCTTGTAAGCGTGAGTATCAGCGCATTGCGTTAGGCGGTGTGCGTGATGAAGCGGAAGTGCGTGGGCATAGACGAACTTATTTGGGTGCAATGCCGGGGAAGATAATTAAGGCTATATCTAAGGCGAAAGTTTCTAACCCACTAATATTATTAGATGAAATTGATAAGATGGGTTTTGACCAGCGCGGTGATCCAGCATCTGCATTGCTTGAGGTTTTAGACCCTGAGCAAAATAAGGATTTCCAAGATCATTATTTAGAAACAGGCTATGACCTTTCTAACGTGATGTTCATTACTACCGCGAACTCGTTAAATATTCCATCAGCGCTTCGTGATAGGTTAGAGATTATTCAGCTTTCAGGTTATACGGAAGATGAAAAAGTTGAAATAGCTACGACTCATTTAATACCGAAACAACTAAAAGAACATGGCTTAAAGGGCGATGATATTGAAATTTCTGAGAAGGTTCTGCGTGAAACAATTCAGAAATATACGCGTGAATCTGGTGTACGTAATTTGGAAAGGCAAATTGGTACATTAATGCGTAAGGTTGTAACCGAAATTGTTAAAGGTGACTCTAAGAAGGTGAGTTTGAAGGTATCTGACTTAGCAGATTACTTAGGTGTGCCGAAGTTTGAATATAGTTCTAAAGACACCGAAGCGCGTGTTGGTATTACTAATGGGCTTGCGTATATGGAGTCTGGCGGTGATTTATTGCCTATTGAAGCTGCGGTTATTAAAGCAGGTTCTGGTAAAATTGCGCATACTGGTAAGTTGGGCGATGTTATGCAGGAATCAGCGCAAGTGGCTTGGAGTTTTGTGCGTTCAAGGGCTGATGAGTTTGGCATAAAAGAAGATGATTTTAGGAAGAATGATATTCATATCCATGTGCCTGAGGGCGCTACTCCTAAAGATGGGCCTTCGGCGGGTATTGCGTTATCGGTATCAATAGTTTCAGCACTTACTGGTAAAAAGGTGCGTAATGATGTTGCTATGACAGGTGAAATTTCGCTTCGTGGTGCGGTGTTACCTATTGGCGGCTTGAAGGAGAAATTATTAGCTGCTTTGCGTGGTGATATTAAAACTGTAATTATTCCTAAAAAGAATGAAAAGGATTTAGCTGAGTTACCTAAGAATGTAACGGAAGGTTTAGAAATCATTCTAGCTGAAAAGTTTGATGAAGTAATTGCTAACGCAATTGTGGATTAGTGGGTTAGAAGGATAGTAATATTTCGTCATTGCGAGGAGCGTTAGCGACGTGGCAATCCATTACATGAGTTATATTTTATTAATGTTCTTTAAGAATATTACTAGAACACGAAGTGATAGATGGATTGCTTTGCTTCGCTCGCAATGACGGATTTTCCAGAATATAGAAAATTTAGAAATCCTAAAAATCTCTAAAAAATAATATTTTTGCCACTTATTTTAGAAAGATCCTTATATTTCAATGGCTATAAGAAAATTTCTATTAGAAAATGCTTTAAAAAACGTTAAAAAAGTGGCGTTTTTTGCCCAAAAATGACGATTTTTTGATTAATTTTGCATGTATAATTCTCAGATTCACGATGTTATAGCAAGTTAAGTTGAGATTTTTGTTGTGTCATCCCCGCGAAAGCGGGGATCTCGGGAAGCGACCGAAGGGAGATTCCCGCTATGCTAAGAATGACAAAATTTGTGGTAGCCTTAACTTTAACTTGGTTCAACAGTAAACCTAAGTTTATAATCGGGAAGGTGGTTATTTAGGTTCGTGTTATTCAACTGTAAAAGAGCGGAACTTATAATATATGTCATTGCGAGTGCAGCGAAGCAATCCATCTATTGTATTATGTTCTGTAATTATTCTTTCAGAGCAATATTGAAGCATAAGCCATATAATGGATTGCTTCGTCGTTTTACTCCTCGCAATGACGAATTTAACTCTTAACGTAATTGTCGAAGTTGGTGCGTAGCATATGCTCGGAGATGTCTTCTAATTCCATTTGGAAATTATTAATTTTAGAATTAATGCGGTTGTATAGAATTACTGCTGGAATTGCGGCTATTAGGCCAATAGCTGTTGCAAATAATGCTTCGGCGATACCAGGGGCAACAATTTCAATGCCACTTCCCTTTGAAACGGCGATTGAACGGAATGAATTCATAATACCCCATACTGTTCCGAATAGACCAATAAATGGTGCGGCAGATGCGGTAGTTGCTAAGAAGTTTAGTCCGCCTTCGGCTTTATCAAGCGTTCTGTTAATAATGCGGTTTAGGTCTGCGGAGATAATATCTTTCTTTTCCTTTAGGCTTATGGCTTTGTCGATTAGTAGATCGTAACGTTCTTCGAATACGTTATACATGCGCGCTATTGGATGGTTTGGCGTGTGGAAATCACTTTCGGTAATGTTTAATGAAAGTGGATTTAGTGAGCTTAAGATACTGCGCGAGATTTTTTTATCTGAACGTAAATACCAGAAGTAGAAATATTTTTCAAAAGCGATTGCCCATGAGATTATTGAGCATAGTACAAGGATGAAAATCACGCTTTGTACTACGATGTCCGCGTTTAGGAATAGGTGAGAAATAGATAGTGAGTCGAATTCTGCGCCAGCTTGTGGTAAAGCTACTTCGCGTAGTTCGCCATCTGTAGCTGAAATATTAGCTGTATCTACTGCTTGTACTTCTCTTGTCATAGTGATTTAGGCATAAGGCATAAGGCATAAGGGAGCAAGGGTAAATTGTCATTCGAAGCGAGGCGGGAATCGTATTCAGTTAACAAGGAGACCCCTGCCTTCGCAGGGGTGACTTGGTTAGTTAGATAATGCCTTTGATGATTAGCTCTTCAGCGATTTGGATGGTATTAAGGGCTGCGCCTTTGCGGATATTATCTGCTACACACCATAGGTTTAGGCCGTTTTCAATTGAAGCATCTTTACGGATACGGCTTACGTATACAGCATCTTCACCAGTTACTTCGGCTGGGGTCATGTAGCCGCCATCTTCGCGCCTGTCCATTACATGTACGCCTTCAAAATTATCTAAACATTCAAAGATATCATCTTCTTCAAATGGTTTTTCTAGCTCTAAGTTTAGTGATAAACCATGACCTACGAAGCTTGGTAAGCGTACGCATGTTGCTGAAACTGGAATGTCCGCTTCTAGGATTTTCTTAGTTTCAACGATCATTTTCCACTCTTCTTTGGTATTGCCGTCTTCTTTAAATACGTCAATATGAGGGATGCAATTGAATGCGATACGTTTCGTGAATTTACTATTTTCAATGCGGTCTGCGCCTTGGTAGTAAGCTTTTGTTTGGTCGTATAATTCGTCCATAGCTTCTTTACCTGCGCCAGAAACTGATTGGTAAGTTGAAGTTACAACGCGTTTAATGCCGAATTTTTCATGGATTGGCTTTAGTGCCATAACCATTTGGATAGTTGAGCAGTTAGGGTTAGCGATAATTTTGCTTTGTAAATTATCAAGTGCGTTTGGATTTACTTCTGGAACTACTAGGGCTTTGTCTTCGTCCATTCTGTAGTATGAAGCGTTATCAACGCAGTATGCGCCAGCTTCAGCGAATTTTGGTAAGTATAGTTCAGAAACGGCTGAACCGCCAGATGCTAGTACTATATCAACTGAGCCATAATCGAATGTGGCGATATCTAGAACTTTTAGTTTTTCATCACCGAATTGTACTTCTTTACCGGCACTTCTAGAAGATGCTAAAGGGTATAGGTTGGCGATTGGGAATTTGCGCTCATCTAAGATGTCAAGCAGAACTCTGCCTACGTTACCTGTTGCACCTGCAATTGCGATATTATATTTTTTATTAGTCATTGCGAGCGACCGTAGGGAGCGCGGCAATCCAGGGATCTTAATTTTTAGAAAGATCTTGTTATGGATTCGCCGATCAAGTCGGCGAATGACGGCGATTTTTAGTCGCCTACTGGATTGCTTCGTCGCTTCGCTCCTCGCAATGACGAAACTACATTAAAATCTAAATACCATAGAAGCCCATGTTAGGCCGCCACCGAAGGCCTGAGAGCATACTAAATCACCTTCTTTAAGTCTACCGTCTTTTTTAGCGACATCCATAGCTAGTGGTATAGAGGCTGCAGAGGTGTTACCATGCAAGTGGACTGTAGAAATTAACTTTTCTAATGGCACGTTTAGCTTGTCGGCTACTGCGTGTAATATTCTAATATTTGCTTGATGAGGGATAACCCAGTCGATATCATCTTTTGTAAAGCCAGACATTTCTAGTACTTCTGCTGAAGCGCGGCTCATTTCTGTAACGGCATTTTTAAAGATTTCTCTGCCACCCATGTGTAAGAATTCGCCTTCACCACGTTCTGCGTATAGTAATTCACGGGTTGAGCCATCCGCGTATAATTTATGTGAAATAATTCCTCTATCGCCAGAATCTTCATAGCGTAGAATTGCAGCACCTGCACCATCGCCGAATAGAACGCAAGTGGATCTATCGCTCCAGTCTACTATTTTTGAAACTTGGTCTGCGCCGATAACTAGAGCTGTTTTATATGTGCCAGATTTTAAGAAGTTGTCCGCTGTTGCGCATGCGTACAAAAAGCCAGAGCAAGCTGCTTGAAGGTCAAATGATGGAACTTTTATGCCTAACTCTCTGCCAACTTGAGTAGCGCAAGATGGAAACCATTCATCCGTTGTTGATGTACCCATTACAATAATATCAATTTCAGATGCATCAATGCCAGCATCAGCTAATGCGTTTCTTGCGGCACTTGCACCCATGGTTGAGGTGCGTAAGTCTTTTTCAGCAATATGACGTTGTTTAATGCCGGTGCGTTCGGTTATCCATTCGTCAGATGTTTCAACGATTTTTGATAAATCTTCGTTGGTTAATATCTTTTCTGGCAAATAAGAGCCGACTCCTTTTATTACAGATCTCATGGAATTAATTTATAATTAGTTTGCTGATAGAGTCATTAATTTTTCTGGAAGCTAGTTTTATGGCAACGCGAAGGGCGTTTTCATAGGCTATTCTATCTGCTGAACCGTGGGATTTTATTACAATGCCGTTAAGACCAAGTAGCATTGCGCCGTTATATTTGCGTGGGTCAGTTTCGGATTTTAAATGTTTTAAAGCGGGCTTCATAAACAGATAGCCTATTTTAGCTAAGATAGAGCTGGAGAAGGCGCGTTTTAACATTTTTGTATATACTACTGCTGTGCCTTCAACGGCTTTAAGAGCAATATTACCACTGAAGCCGTCGGTAACTATTACATCTGTTCCGCCTTTGCCGATAGCGTCTGCTTCTACGAAGCCGTTATAATTTATGTTCCTATCTTCAGAAAGTAGGCGGGCGGCATCTTTAACGGCTGGGTTGCCTTTTGTATCTTCAGAGCCAATATTTAGTAAGCCTGTTTTAAGATTTTCGCGTTCTAAAATAATTTCAGCAAATACGTTACCCATTATGCCGAAATGGTGCAGATGCCCCGCTTCGCAGTTAACGTTTGCACCAAGGTCTAGCATTATTATAGGTTCTTTAACTGTTGGCATCACGGATGTTAGTGCTGCTCTAGATATGCCTTCTAGTGTGCGCAAGATAATTGTTGAAAGGGCTACTAATGCGCCGGTATTTCCTGCGGATATTATGGTATCTGCTTTGCCTTCCTTAACGGCTTTTATGGCTTCTGCCATTGAAGAGTTCTTGCCATTTTTTAAGGCTTCACGGGGTTTATCAGTTGGTTTTATGAATTCTTCGACATGAATAAATTCATATCTTTCCTTCATATCCTCTAATTGTTCTAGGTGAGGCTTAACAAAACGTTGATTGCCATAAATAAGGAAGCTTACGTTGGCGATGTTTTTGCATCTGTGAACGCCAGCAAGAATTTCTTCAGGGGCATTATCGCCACCCATAGCATCTACCGCAATGGTAATTGGCTCATGATCAGGAATGTTTGATGCAAAATGGGTCATTAACGCTCTATATTTTGGTTGATAACTTTGCTTTCCTGCGAACTCACAAATGCTCATGTACCATTTGTACAATCCGCTTTGCTCGCCTTGAAAAGCTTGTTCTAAAACAAAATATAGAACGTTAAGGCGTTAAGGGAATTATAAAGTTTCTGCTTTAGTTTCAGAAGAACCTTCTTTTAAAGTTTCTAATTCTTCAGCTGTGTAGAATACTTTTTTGCCATTATAATAGCCAGACTTAGTCATAGTGTGCGAAAGAGTTTGCTCACCTGTATCTGGGTTTGTAGATAATGGACGCGCAGTTAAAGCGTGGTCGGCACGTCTCATGTTGCGTTTTGATTTTGATGTTTTCTTCTTAGGAACTGCCATTATATATTCTCCTGCGGTTTTTCAAATTATAATTTTGCTGCTTTTTTGCTGCAAATTCAGAAACCCTTCTTGAAATAGCACCACTATTACTGCGAAGGGTTTCTGAATTTTCGCTAAAAAACCATCTAAAATTCTACAATTTAAAAAACCTTGTAGAATATAAATACCAACTTATTTCTGTCTTGATATAAGTGAACAAGTCTTATAACTATTTACGACATGAATATCAAGAGAATAATTGTAGGTTGTTTAGCTATTTTATTAAGTACCGCTTCTTGTACGGTAGATAGTGGCTCGCGCGGTCATGTAATTTCAGAAGAAAGCTTGAAGCGTTTAAAAGTTGGTTCTTTGAAAAATGATGTAACCAATGTGCTTGGTTCGCCATCTATTGATGACGGGAATGAGTGGCTATATGTTTCTAATAAATATAGAAAAAAGAGTTTTTCTAATGAATTGGCTAATGATCTACAGGTGCTGAAATTTGTATTTAGTGGTAATAAGGTTGTTGATATTGCGTTTAAGCATAATGATTCACCTAACTATGTGTCTATTGATTCTGATGCTACACCTGCGGCTGGTAAAGAGGTTGGATTCTTTGATCAGATTATTCAGAATATCGGTAGATTTAATAATCAGTAATTTAGCGAGTGCTGGCGAGGGTTAGTAATTAGCGAGGGTTAGCATTTGATTAATGAATTTCTTAAATACATTAAGAACGTTAGGAATTATTCTAAAAATACGCTTGTTTCTTATAAAAATGATTTAGTTCAGCTATCTGCTTTTATGAATGAATATAAGGCTGGTGAATGGGACTATTCCGCGCTTAAATTGTCTGATTTTAGGGCTTTCTTGGCTAAGTTGTCACTAGAGGAGGAGAAGAATAAGGCCTCTGTTTCTAGGGCTGTATCGAGTATAAAATCTTTTTACAATTATTTGGAGCGTGAGCATGAAATTGTTAACAAAGAGGTTGAGCTTATTAAGTCGCCTAAGCGTGATAAATTATTGCCAAAAGCTTTAACTAAAGATGAAGTTGAAAGGTTTATTGAAGCCATAGCTGTGCATGATAAGCAGGAGTGGATTAATAAGCGGAATATTGCACTTACATTGCTTATTTATGGAACAGGTTTGCGGGTATCTGAAGCTATTGGTATTAATGTGAATGACATTGATGATTCGGGTGTGCTAACTGTTTTAGGTAAGGGGAAGAAGTACAGAAAAGTGCCTGTATTGCCTGTTATTATTGAGGCGATTGAGGTTTATAAAGGCGAGTGTAAGTATAATTTTGATGAAGCTTTATTTATTGGTTTAAGAGGTGGTAGGCTGAGTGCTACTATGTATCAAAAGTTAGTGCGTGAAGTTAGGCTTTTATTAAACCTAGCGGATTCTGTTACGCCACATGCATTGCGCCATAGTTTTGCGACTCATTTATTAGGTTCTTCGGGGAATTTGCGTTCTATACAGAAGTTGCTAGGCCATGAAAGCCTTAGTTCTACGCAAATATATACTAAGGTAAGCTCTATGGAGATGCTTAAGAAGTATAATGATATTTTAGAAGGGTAGAGGGAAAGAAGGATGGAAGGATTCGTTGTGGATTGGATAAATTCTTTTTCCGGAAAGCGAGAGGCCTAACTGCTTGAAGTATAAGGCATTAAAGGCAAAATTTTTTGTGTTTACTTGTTTTTCTTGGAGATAGATTCGCCAGCTACAGAATAATGGGTTTTTTCCATTTCTTCTATGTGGATACGTACAGATTCTTTGGGTGCATCAACTGCTTCGGAAATAGCCTCACAAACTTTCTGATGAAGCTTTTCTATTTTGTCTGGGGTTCTACCTTCGATTAATTTTATGTGTACTATTGGCATGCGATGAAGAATAAAGGTTAGTTTTTATATAGCCAGCAATCTTTTAAGTGATCTATTACCATTCCAATAGCTTGCATATAAGCATATATAATAGTTGGTCCTACGAAGCTCATTCCACGTTTCTTTAAGTCTTTTGATAAGGCGTTACTTATGGGTGTGCTTGTGGGTACTTGTTCAAAGTTTTTGAGTGAATTCTTGATAGGTTTGTGGTTAACGTAGTTCCAGAGATATTTATCAAAAGAGCCAAATTCATTTTGTATTTCTTTAAAAACTAGGGCGTTTTTTCTTATAGAATAAACTTTGAGTTTGTTTCTAACGATCTCGGTATTTTGTAGTTGTTGTTCTAAGTAGGTATCTGAAAGATTGGCGCACTTATTTATATCAAAATTATGAAAGGCTTTTTTGTAGCCTTGGCGCTTGTTTAATATTGTTAGCCAGCTTAAACCAGCGTGTGCACCTTCAAGAATTAACATTTCAAATAATTCTTTATCGTCATGAACTGGCTTACCCCATTCATTATCATGATATTGCGCGTAATGTTGCTGGTTTGGTTTATTACCAAAACATCGCTTTTTATTATCGTAGATGGAAGGTTCCAGCATAGAGTAACTATGCTACTAGTTAGAATTTAAGGCAACAGCTTCGGTAAGCATGTTATCAATTTTCTTTTTACTGCGTTTGAATAAAGCAAGTTTCTTGCCCTTTAAGCTTCTATCAACAGGAAGTTTAATAGCCTGCATAGGGTTGATGTGCTTTTTGCCTTTAATAATCTCAAAATGTAAGTGAGGGCCCGTTGAGGCGCCAGTGTTACCTACATAAGCAATTAATTCACCTTTCTTTACATAGTCACCTTTCTTTAAACCGCGTGCGAATTTATGAAGGTGAGCATAAGCAGATTTATAGCCGTTTGCGTGGTCTACTCTTAAGTAGTTACCATAACCGCGCATGCGTGTTTTTCTGTCAACTTTACCAGCTGCTGTTGCATAAACTGGAGTTCCTGTTTTCCCTCTGAAATCAACGCCTTTATGCATTTTGCGCACTTTATAAATAGGGTGCTTACGCATACCAAAACGTGAAGTGATATACATTTTCTTTAGTGGCGGTTCGAACATATTGCTCGATTTTTTGGCCATTAAATTACCTGTAGAATTGTAGTATTTAGCATCAACTGAGCGCCCTGTTGGCGAGAAGCGATAAATTTCCTTTTCTTTTCCGCTATTAACTAAGCTTGCGTATAAAAGGTCGCCATCTTTGATTTTATCACCAGCGGCATCAACATATTGTTCGTATAGAACTTCGATTTCACTGTTTTTGCGGATATCCTTCTTGAAGTTCACTTCATGCTTTAAGGCATTTACGAATGAAAGTAAGATATTTGCAGGAATACCTTGAGAACGAGCTAAGGCATCAATGTTAGTTTTAACTGTACCGCGTTTGCGGACAATTTTGATATCAGTTGTTAAAGGCTGAATTTTTGTGGTAAATTCTTTCTCTGCCGTTTTTAATATTGAGATATCGTTAGAGTCTAATTTAAAGCTAATACGCGATAAATGGCTCTGGAACTTCCTATCGTAGTTAATTACTACTTCAATTTCGTCGCCAGCGCGTAATTTTTTAATATTAACTTTTTTAGATACTTTTGAAGATATCTTAGAAGCGTCCTCAGATTTGATCTTATGCTTTCTAAGAATTGAATTTAGTGTATCGCCCGAACGAACCGTATACTTGTAACGACCTGTGATGAAGGGTTTATCTACAATATTCAGCTTTTTCTCTA
Organism: Rickettsiales bacterium; assembly: GCA_020630095.1. Lineage (GTDB taxonomy): Bacteria > Pseudomonadota > Alphaproteobacteria > Rickettsiales > UBA8987 > JAHDCD01. Next base: position 56,822 of record JAHDCD010000005.1, read on the forward strand.
CAAATTCTGCAGGCGCTGCTAATGCTGCGTCATCCGCATTGTGAGCTGTAAATACAGCCGAACCTAGTAGTACTGATAAAATTTTTAACACCTTTTTAGCCATCTAAAAACCATTAATCGCATAGTTATAGCAGAATAATGGCATTTGGTAAATAAATAGTTAACAAAAACTAACTAAATAAGATTAAATAATAATCTTTATTTAATTCATTGGGAAAATTAGCTTTAAGTTATGGCTATAGCAAGCAAATTTGTGCTTAGGAAGATAGAATTTCTTTAAAGCGCTTAATGGTGCGTTCTAGGCCATTAAAAATAGACTCTGATATTATGAAATGTCCGATATTTAGTTCTTTTATCAGAGGCTCGTTGAAATTAATTTTTAGGATATCTTTTGTGGTATCAAAATTAAGCCCATGACCAGCATGACACTCAATGCCGAGCTTGTTGGTATAGATTGCCGCTTCATTAATTCTATTATATTCAGATTCAGTAGGTTTATGGCAATATGTGCCTGTGTGAAGCTCTATTATTTCAGCGCCAATTTCGTTCGAAGCGTTTATTGCGTCTTTGGTTGGCTCAATGAATAAAGATGTTTTTATACCTTGTTCTTTTAACGCGTTTGAGAAGTCAGTTAATTTAGACTTATATTTTATAACGTTTAACCCGCCTTCGGTGGTTATTTCCTCACGTTTTTCGGGAACTAAGCAGCAAGCGTTAGGTTTAACATCTAATGCTATTTTTAACATTTCCTCTGTTGCGGCCATTTCAAAATTTAAGGGCAAGTTTATGGCTTCTTTAATGGCGTAGATATCAGAATCTCTTATGTGCCTTCTATCTTCGCGTAAATGTGCGGTTATGCCATCTGCGCCATATTTTTCAGCTAGTTTTGCTGCTTCGATTGGGCAGGGGAATTCGCCGCCCCTTGCATTTCTAAGGGTTGCTACATGGTCAATATTTACTCCTAAGCGTACCATTTATAGTCTTTTTACTTCTTTTACTTCTGTGATATTGCGTAAGTGGGCGTTTACGATTTCTAAATGCTCTAATGAGTTAACCTCAACATCTAGAACCATGGTAAAGAAGCGTTCTGAACGAGAAGGTACTTTAATATTGGTAATATTACAATTTCGTTCTGAGATTATATTAGCCACGCGCCCTAGTGATCCGGCTACGTTTTCGGTTAGTAATTCTATGCGTGAAACGTAATATTCTTTTTGACTGCCTGAATCCCAATTTAGGAGCATTATATTTTCTTCTTCTCCCTTAACTTCATCGCAATGAGTATTGTGGATGTATATGCCTTCGCCGGCTTTCATTACCCCAACAATTCTATCACCCGGTAATGGGTGGCAGCATTTTGAATAATGAATAGAGAAGCCAGGGATTAGCCCTTTAATTGGCATTTTCTTTAATTCGCCTTCATTGGTTTTAGCTAGAACTTCTTCTTCAATATCTGGGAAGATTCGTTTTGCTAATTCTTTATGTGATATAGCGCCAGAGCCGATATCGAAAAGTAATGCTTCGGCATCTATAGAGTCGAAGAAGTCTAAATGAGGTTCTAGGAATTCATCGGAATAGTCTTGGCCGTAATTTTCAAAGTCGGTTTCAATTAATTTACGACCCAGTTTAATATATTCTTCTTGTTCTTTTATGCGTGCAAAACGGCGAATTTCAGAACGTGCTTTACCGGTTACTACAAAGCCTTCCCATGTTGGTGAAGGGGTTTGCTTTTCAGATGTTATAATGTCTACTTGGTCGCCATTATGTAGTGTTGTGCGCAATGGCATAATTACGCCATTAATTCTTGCGCCTACGCATCTACGGCCTACTTCAGAATGTACCGCGAAGGCGAAATCTACAGGTGTTGCGTTAGATGGTAGCGAGATAAGTTCTCCCTTTGGGGTAAAGCAGAATACCTTATCTTGGTGCATCTGCATTTTAGTATTTTCTAAGAACTCGCTGGCCTCTCCAGTTTGTTCATTGATATTCATTATTTCTTGGATCCATTTAAGTTCGTTAATGGAATTATCTACTTCACGTTTTTCTTTATAGCTCCAATGCGCGGCAACCCCCATTTCAGCGATGGTGTGCATTTCGCGGGTTCTAATTTGAATCTCTACGCGCTTTTTATTTGGGCCAACAATAACGGTATGAAGCGATTGATAGCCGTTATTTTTAGGCATTGAGATATAATCTTTAAAGCGTCCAGGGATGGTTTTATAATTTGTATGAAGAATGCCCAGTATAGAATAGCAGTTTTCTAGCGAGTCGGTAATTACTCTGAAGCCGATAATATCGGTAAGGTCAGAGAACTCGATATTCTTTTTCTTCATTTTACGCCAAATTGAATAAGGCGTTTTTTTACGGCCGATAATTTCTGTTTTAGATTCTGGTAGTTTTTCTTCTAACAGGTTGTTTAGGTCAGTTATAATTTCCTCAATTGGTGTTTTTGAGGTTTCTTCTAAGTAAGATAATCTACCTTCCATAAGTTCATAAGCTTCGGGAGATAAGTTCTTGAATGCTAGGTTTTCAAGTTCGTTTTTAAATTTTGCTAAACCTACGCGTTCGGCTAATGGAACATATATTTCCATTGTTTCGCGTGCTTTAAACCTGCGTTTTTCTTCCTTTGGAACATAATGCAGGGTGCGCATGTTATGTAGGCGGTCTGCTAGTTTTACCAATAAAACGCGTATGTCTTGGCTGATTGCCAGAATTAGTTTACGGAAGTTATTGGCTTGCTTTTCATCAACTGATTTAAAGTCGAATTGGGTAATTTTAGTTACGCCATCTACAATATTGGCAACTTCGCCGCCAAATTCTTGGGTTATTAGTTCTAAAGTGGCATCTGTATCTTCTACTGTGTCATGAAGTAATGCGGTTACGATTGATTTTGTATCTATACCTATGCCAGCTAATATTTCAGCAACGGCAACAGGGTGTGTATAGTATGGTTCACCGCTTTTACGTTTTTGCCCTTCATGGCTTGCGATACAGAATTGTACGGCTTTCAATATAATATCTACGTTATCAGGATAAGATATCTTAGCCTTCTCGCATATATTGTTGGTTATTTTCTTAGCTTCGTTCAAGTTTCTTGTTGCTTTAATGTAATGTTTCTTTCTAAGTCTTAGAAGTTAATATTAAGTAAACAATTACAAATAAAATTAAATTAAAGGAGTATTTATAAAATGGCTGGAAGATTACTAACAATTATTATCGCAATCATCGCTGGTTTTGCTGGTGCGTTTGGTTACAATAAATTTTTTGCTGGCGAAAGTGCTAGTACAGGTTCTGCGGGTGGTTCATCTGAGGCAGACATTAGAGCATTCTTAAAGGAAAATCCTTTAGAAATTTATAATTCAGTAATTGCTGGTCAAGGTGAGTTACAAAAACAAAAAGATAGAGCGGCTAAAGAGGCCGTTAAAAGTAACTTAAGTGAATTAGAGGGGGGTAACTCTCCTGTATTTGGCAATCCAAAAGGTAAGAATATTGTTGTTAAATTCTCTGACTATAACTGTGGTTACTGCAAAAAAGCAGGTGCTGTTGTAGCTAAGCTTGCGGAGAAAAGGGATGATATTAAAGTGGTGGTTAAAGATTATCCTATTTTAGGTTCTGGCTCTACTATTGCATCAAAAGCAGCACTAGCTGTTCATGATAAATTTGCTGATAAATATGAAGAGTTCCACTTTGCTTTATTAAAAACTGGTGGTCGTACTTTAGAGGGTGTTTTAGTTGCCGCCGATAAAGTTGGCATTGATAGAGGTGAGCTTAAAGCTATCTATAATGATTCAAAATACCAAGATCAGTTAAATGAGAACTTAAGATTGGGTCAATTAATTGGTGTAAATGGTACGCCAGCTTTCGTTGTTAATGGTGAATTTGTGCCAGGTTATTTAGACGAAAATAGAATGGCTGATTTATTAGATTAGATTTTAACTTTCTTAGATAGGTAGAATTAAATAAGGGGCTGATTTCTCAGCCCCTCGGTCTTACTCACAATTTACACATTACCGCACTACCAGTAATGCTAAGGTTAATAAGGTATAAAAATATTAACCTATTTCTTTTGGAGCTACGTGCTCCAGTTTTAGGGGGGTGTAAAGCCTAAACCCATACATTGGGTCTTAAGCTAACTTTACTCCTTTATGAAATACTTCTACTGCGGGTATTTCAGTGTTAGGAATTTCTTTATTTAAAGCATCACCTAATGCTTTATTAGTGGCAGCCATTCTTAGGGCTTCTTGCCAGTTATATATTCTTTCTTCTTTTTCTTCCTGACGCGTATGGTGAGAGGTAAGAAGGTCAATTTCTTCACCTTGGTGATATAAGAAACCTGCTAAACCAAGCTCAAGTTCAGTGAAGTTGTTTTCATCAATATTATCTTCTTCGTATGTGTATTGAGATAAATTGCCTTCGATCATTTCACCATCTGCGTGAAGAGAGATTTCTTCAGTGATAGCCTTTAAAGCTGAAGGGTTGATAATTTCGATAGCACGAACTTGTTTAATAAATTCGCAAATGCCCATAATTACTGATTTGTGATGTGTATCCATGTTACTTACCTAGTTTTTCTGTACGATTACTTATCGTAGTTAATTAGTTTTTATTTTTTGTAGATTCTGGATTGAATCAACTCACAAACAAGAAATTACCCCTATTAAGTTAACAAAGTGTTAACAAAATTAAGTTTTTTTAAAAAAGTTTTGGGTTTAATTTTTAAAGCCTTTTTGTATAAGGGTTTCATGGATAAATTTAATAAATTAACTTCGGTTACTGCTCCATTAAATATTGATAATGTGGATACGGACATGATTATTCCGAAGCAGTTTTTAAAAACTATTAAGCGTACGGGCTTATCGGAAGGGCTTTTCTTTGAAATGCGTTATACCGAAGATGGTATTCGTGTGGATGACTTTATTTTGCATAATGCGCCATATGATAAGGCTAATATATTAGTATCAGGTGAGAATTTTGGTTGTGGTTCTTCGCGCGAGCATGCGCCATGGGCATTATTAGACTTCGGCATACGTTGTGTTATTGCGCCATCATTCGCGGATATATTTTATAATAATTGCTTTAAGAATGGCATTTTACCTATCGCGTTGCCGGAAGCTAAAGAGATGTTAAAGGAAGCTTTAGATAATGAGTTAGAGCTTACAATTGATTTAGAAGAGCAGAGAGTAATATCGGGCAATAAGGTTTATGATTTCGAGATAGATGAATTTAAGAAGCATTGCTTGCTTAATGGTCTTGATGATATTTCTTTATCTTTGCAGAAGGCGGATCATATTGATTCATATGAAAGTGATGCCAAAGCTAGAACGCCTTGGTTGCACGAGGCTGTTTAATGTTAAAGTCATTTGAAAGAAAAATAGCGTTGCGCTATGTTAAGCCCTCAAAGAAGCAGGGGTTCTTATCATTAATTTCTATATTATCGTTTTTAGGGATAACTATTGGTGTTGGTACATTAATAATAGTTATGGCAGTTATTAATGGCACTAAGGACGAGCTGAAGAGCTCTATTATTGGTGTTGATTCTCATATTACTATTAACCCGAAATTTGAGAATTTTATAACTGATTATGAAGGTGCCTCAGTTAAGGCTGAAGAGAATGATAATGTTGAGTTAGCTATGCCGTTAATTAATGGTACTGTGTTGGCTAATGCTAATGGCGGTTATAATGTGGTGCAAGTGCAGGGTGCGCGTGCCAGTGATTTTGAGCGTAACTCAAAGATATCTGATAAAATAACGCAAGGGCGTTTATGGAAGGCGGATAATGAATCATCTATTGTTATTGGTGACATATTGGCGCGTAAATTGCGCCTTAATTTGGGTGGTACGTTAAGGCTGGTTAGTCCGCAAACAACATCTACTTTCTTCGGTGGTGTGCCAGTAATTAAAGATTTTGAAATAGTTGGTATATTTAAAACGGGCATTAATCAGATTGATAAGTCGATAGTATTTATACCTTTTGATTTCGCCAAAATTTACTTTGAAGCAAGTGGCGCATCTAGTGTGAAGGTTTATTTAAAAGATTCTAATTCGCTTGATGCGGATAAAGCGGATATTGAGGGTAAGTTTGATATCGCGTATCATGTATCTTCTTGGAAGGATGATTATAAGGACTGGTTTGAAACGATTGAAACGCAGGGCAATGTTTTCTTTATTATACTCTCACTAATTGTGCTTATTGCGGCGTTTAACATTATTTCATCAATGGTTATGCTGGTTAACGCGAAGCAGAAGGAGATATCTATATTGCGTACCATTGGTGCAAGGCAGGGTTCGGTATTGCGTATATTTATATTTACCGGTGCGATAATTGGTGTGCTTGGCACAATATTTGGTTTCGCGTGGGGTTATTTATTTGCTACTAATATAGATTCAATTCGTATGTGGTTGGAATCTATAACAAGGCAGAACTTGCTTGCTGCGGAATTTTATTTCCTATCATCGTTACCGGCTAAGGTAGATAATTACGATGTTGTGCGCGTGGTTATAATGTCGCTTGGGCTTTCGTTTTTAGCGCCTATTTATCCTGCACTAAAAGCCTCTAGGCAGAATATTGTAGATGGCTTGAAGTATGAATGATAGGTGTTAGGTATTAGGTTTGAGGTGTTAGGGAGATTTGTCATTGCCCGACTTGATCGGGCAATCCATCAACCAATATTTTGTTCTTGGCTGAAATTGATTTAAGTATTTACTTACTTTGTTCCACGGCAAATGCTAAGATTTTTAAAGGGTTAATTTTATTAACTTTCCAGAATATAGAAAATCTAAAATTTCAGAAAATCTCTAAAAAATAATGTTTTTAGTACTTCAAACACAAAATATCCTTGTATTTCAATAGCGCTTAGGATCTATCCGTTAGAAATAGCTTCAAAAAACGTTGAAAAATGGGCATTTTTTGGATTTCTTTGTCATTGCGAGGAGCGTTAGCAGAGCCTGTGCCGGACTTGATCCGGTATGGCAATCTATTAAGAGATCTTTATGTTAGGTTAGATCAGTTGATGGATCGCTTCACCTAAAGGTTCGCGATGACGTGTTGGCAGATTTACAATGTGTTTAGGTTATATTCTATACTCTAAGCCTCCGGAAGGTGGAGTTATGATTTTCTTTAATTTAAATTTAACTATTGAGTGATAATCTGTAATTTATGTCAGACAATGAACATATGGATTTTGAGTTTCTTAAGCTGGACTATAAAAGTTTTCTTAGAGGTGCTAATCCAGGAGAGGCTTTTAAAATATTAGATTCTATAGATGATCCAAAGCAAAAAGCAGAGGTGATATTTTTAGCGGGTTATAATGAATGGACCGCTCTTCATTATGCTGCAATGCATAATAATTATAATCTGTGTAAGCAAATATTAGAAACTGCACCAGAGAGCATAAAGGAAAAGTTTATATTTTTAGTTGATGAACGAGGGGTGACAGCTTTTCAAGAGGCTGCGGAGAGAAATTATTATGCTATATGTAAATTAATACTAGAGCATGTGCCTCAGGATAGAAGGGAGGCTCTAGTATGTTCAGCTTCTAATATTGGAGATACAATTATTCATCATGCAACTCAAGAGGGTGATTATGAATTGCTTGGGTTTATATTGGAAACTCTATACTCGGATAATAATATACAGGTAGATGAAGAATTAGTTAGGGTAATTGCGGATTCTAATGATTTTCTAAGAAATTTATCTGAAAAAGTTATAATCTTGAAATTATTTATTGATTATCCAGAGCTTAATTTTTTAGCGCAACGCGAGAAAGCTAGGCTTAAAGGCTATTTGCTGCAAGCTATGAATGATGTAGGTTTGGGTTTTCTTGATATGCTTGAATTCTCAAAACTTGATCATGAAAAAGGAGGTTTGCCAAAATACTTAAGTAACAGAGAAACCTTAACTGCGTGGGATCCACCTTTTACAACAAGTGATGGAGAAAATTTTTATGATCATGAGGTGGAAATAGACGGTGAAAGAAGAATTATTAGATTTCAGGGTTTAGTATCATCAGATGATTTGATGGAAATGACTAATATTAGTAGAGAGCTTACTAATAATGGCATCGAAACTCTTTGTACAGGAACTCACGGTCAGCATAGTAATTGTGCTGCGGGTAATACTAGATATATAGCGATAATTGAACTTGATGAGAAAGATCAAGAGGTAGAATGGGGGCATTATAGGGGTGGTATAAATTTATCTTATAATGATGGTGAATATAGTATTTACAGTATTTTTGATATGGAGAACAGAAGGTATGTTGAGCCATATAATTTTATTGCGGAGGCCTTCTTGGAACATAATAATTTTAAAGGTGTAGTAGCATCTGATAATATTCCTAAATGGGGTTTTAATGATAATACTCCAAAAGTTTTAGTTAATGATGATGCTAAAGAAACAGAGCAAAGTTTTGATGATAATAAAGATATTACTAGGCAGGAAAGAATGGCGGGTTCAGAGATAACAGAAGCTAATTTTATAGATAAATTAAGATTTTTAATAACTCATAGAGCCTTGCCAATAGAGGGGGAGGCAAGGGAGTATCAAACCTTGTTGGGCAAGAAGAAGCTTGAGCGGTTATATTTAAAGAATTTAGAGCCTTTGGATCCTAAGAAAACTTTAGAACAGGAGTATAATGAAGCTAAAGAGAATGGTGAAGAGTATAGAGGATTTAGTACATCAAAACCTTTTAACTTAGGTAAGAAGGCTAATAGATTAGTTACTGTAAATGAGGGTGAATTAATATCTAGTTTTTCGGCGGCTATAGATAGGGCGTTGGTAAAATTTATCGAAGAAGTGGTTAATAAGAGGTCTGTAGGTTCTAAAATTAATGTTAAACCTCCTGCTGCAGAAGTTGCTCAAACAGGAATTGCCGCCTCGTTAGGGGTAGAAAATGACGGTGCAGAGGTGGGGTAGAAAGGTATTTTCATATGGTATTTTAAAAAGGCATTTTCATGCCAGGGGGAAGGCCAAGGCCGGATGTAGCTTCGGACATTTTAGCTTGAACTTCTTCTTCAGCCTTTTTCTTGGCATTATTAAATGCGGCTATAATAAGATCTTCTAACATTTCTAATGATCCCTCAAGATCGTCTTCGTCAATCGCTTCCGGCTTGATATTTAGCTTTTTAGCTTCGCCGCCACCAGTTACAGTAACTTTTACTAGGCCTGCGCCAGCCTCACCTTCAACTTCAATGTCGTTGGCCTTTTCTTGAGCTTCTGCGATTTTTGTTTGCATAGCTTGCGCTTGCTGCATCATTTTTTGTATATTCATAAGGGTATTATTTAACGTAACGCGAAATATATTCAAGTGATTAAAGGGGTTGACTAGCTAGGCTTAGTTGGTGTATAAAGCTCGCTCAATTGAGATTTTAGTATGGCGAAGAAGAATACAATTTTAGTAAAATTAGAAAGTACTGCTGGTACTGGTTACTTCCTTGTGAAGAGAAGAAACCCTAAGAAGCAGGAAGAAAAATTAGAATTCAAGAAGTACGATCCTCGTGCTAAAAAACACGTTCTGTTTAAAGAGAAGAAGTTAAAGTAATTTACTTTAGCTAATTAGCTTCATATTCATTTTATATGGCAAATTTTTTGTACCAAGGCGATTTACCGGCGGATGTAACGTTTGACGGCGATATTGCATGCGATACCGAAACTCGTGGACTTGATATTAGGCGCGATAGGTTATGCGTGGTTCAACTTTCAGATGGTAAGGGTGATGCACATTTGGTGCAGTTAACTGAAGATCAGTATGAGACTTGTACTAATTTGAAGAAGGTTCTGGCGGATGAGTCTAAGCAATTTATTTTTCATTATGGGCGTTTTGATGTTGCTCAGATTTCATATTATTTAGGGATCGAGATCAAAAATATTTTTTGTACAAAGATTTCATCTAAATTAGCGCGTACATATACTAATTTACATGGTTTAAAAACTCTAGTGCGTGAATTTTGTGAGGTTGAGATTTCTAAGGCTCAGCAAACGTCTGATTGGGCTGGCACGCTTTCAAAGGCGCAAATTAGATACGCCGCATCCGATGTGTTATACTTACACCAGATTAGAGAAAAGCTTATTGCAATGCTAGAGGGTGTTAATCGTTTAGAGCTTGCAGAGGCGGCATTTAAGTTTTTACCTTATAGGGCGCAGTTGGATATTCTTGGTTGGGAAGAATCTGATATTTTTGCGCATTCAGATAAAAGATAATCTGTGTTTAAGGTTATTAAATATTTAATAATTTTCGTTATACTTTCTATTATTGGCTACATTGCGTTGGAGCTTTACTTTTCAGCCGAAGAGCAAGAGCAGAATGATATTACCTTAAAAGAGCAATATTCAAAAGATGATGTGGTTTCAGCTACCAATGTTTTGGTTAAGCCTACTATTATTTCAGAAGATGACTTGGGTAGGATGTTTAAGTTTACCGCGGAATCGGTTGAGCAGTTGGATGAGGTTGAGGTTCCTGTAGAATTGATAAAGGGTTTTATTGAGCTTAAAAAAGATACGAAGTTGAACTTTGAAGCTAATAAAGCACTATATAATTCAGAGCGCAATAGCTTGTCTATGGAAGGTAAGGTTGAGGTATCTTATGGGGGTATGCAGATATCTGGCGAAGATTTCTACTTAGATATAGAGGATAAAACCTTGAGGTCAGATAATCCTGTGAAGGGTGAAAGTTCAGAGTTTGGAAAATTCTCGGCGGATAATTTGAGAATTGAGAATGAAGGGGCAAAAATAAAGGCGACCCATGTTAATTTAACATACGAGTCGCCTTTATAGTTGTTTTTATTCAAGTATTATAAATACTTACGTTGACGAACAGCTCTACGGATGCGCTTTTTAGTTTCTTGAGCTTCACGTACGCGCTCTTGAGATGGCTTCTCGAAATATCTACGAGATTTCATTTCTTTAAATACGCCTTCACGTTGCAACTTTTTCTTTAGAATTCTAATAGCTTGCTCAACGTTATTGTCTTTTACTGTAATATGCATAATTTTTATTCCTAACCCTTGCTTTGTAGCTAAGGGACTTGCTTTATCTGCATTATATCATAAAAGTCAAGAAAATTGAAGTGTTATAATTGGAGAAACAAAGGGAAATATTTTTAAAAATCTTAAAGCAGGCGGAAAGTACCGGCTGGAATGAGGTTAGTTTCAATAAGGCAGATAATGGCTACAGGGTTTATTTTCCGCAAGGTGTGAAATCTGTATTGCGGTATTTTGTTAAGTTTGCGAACGAGCAAACGGATAAGCAGATTAATAAGTCTGAGTTGGATAAGATGGGGTTATCTGGAAAAATTAAGTATATTTATGAATGTCGCGTCAAGGCTTTAACGGCGCATAAAGGGGCAATAAAGAAGCTGGTTAGTCTTTATAAAACGCCGAAATATATTCCTATAAAAATTGAGAATACTTATAATTCAGTAGATTATTTTTGGAAGACGGCATCTGATGAATCTATTTACTTTGATTACTATACTAAGCGTGCATCTTTGGCGGGTATTTATGTTGCAAGCCAGCTATATTGGATTAACCATTCGGATGAAGATGCGGTAGAGTTTTTCGCTAAACGCATTGATGATTGGATTGGTTTAATGAAGAAATTGAAGCGTTAGAGCTTATAATCTTGACCATTAATATCATTGAGCTAATTATGTATTTAATATGCTTAAAGTATTCGCAATTCCCCTGACTTTTTTGTGCCTAATTGTTACTGGTAATGCATCGGCGGCGCTTTTGCATGATTATGCAGCTAAGAATGATGCGAACAAAATTGCAACCCATATTAGAAAGGGAGATAAGCTAGAAGGTAGGGATAAAGAGGGTAGAACTGCGCTTCATATATCGGTTATTACTGGTTCAGCGGATGCTGTTAAAACTCTTCTTAAAGGTAATGCTAATGTTAATGCGGTTGATGGCTCGGGTAGAACTCCGTTAATGTATGCGGTGGTTGCTAATAAATATGATATCGGTTGGATTTTAAATAATGCCGGTGCGGATATTTATAGGCAAGATAAGAAAGGTTATACCGCTACAGATTACGCTAAAATCAAGAAAGATCCTAGATTTTTAACTATGCTTAGCACTAGAAAAGGGCAGGCAAGCGGTGTATATGGCGAGGCTGGTAAGGCGTCAAAGGGTGCGTTGAAAGAAGATGAGGATGAAGCTGTTCCATTTATTGTCCTTAGAGGTGATAAGTATAAAAAGGGTGAACCTAATGAATCTATTTTTGAAGCGAAATTGAAAGAAGTTGTTAAAGCGCCTGTTCCGAAGGTTGAAACTAGAACGTTAATCAGTGCTACTCCGCAGGTTAATAGGGTTAAGCCTAAGCTAACTCCTAAAAGAAAAATTCAGCCTAATTATACAAAGGTTCCTTCGGGTAAAGAATATAATATGATAACGAATGTTAAGATTGATCTTGATTTCGTTAAGAACTTAAAGCGAGTTCAAGCTAACGAAAGAAAGTTACGCAATGAGCTGAAAGTTGCTAAAGTGGCAGCAAAAGCGAAGCCTAGAATTATTAAGCAAATTGTAGAAGTGCCTGTAGAGGTAACGGCTGAGGTTGCTGAGGTTGAAGTTCCTGTTGAGCCGGTAGTTATTAAAGAAGTGGCAGTTGTTGAAACTAAGAAGCCAGAGGTTGATTATGTGGCTGTTAAAGATGAGGCGCAGTCTATCTTAAAAGAGGCTGAAGAGATGGCGCTTAAGATAGAAGAGAATGCGATTAAGGCGGCTCAGGATAAAATTGATAATGCCGAAGGTATTGTTTTTTCAGCGGAAGAGCAGGCGTTAAGTATTTTAGAAGAAGCTAAAAAGGTTAAAGAAAAGGCTGATAGAGGTTTCTTATTTGAAGAGTTGAAAAGAGAGGCAATGCAGATTGCTAAATTTGAGGCAGATAAAGAGATTAATCAGTATATGGAAGATTCGCGCGAGGAAGCATCTAGGATTAAAGATGATGCAAGAAAGCAAGCGAATAAGATGATTGATGAGGCTAATGAAAGATTGGCTTTAGCGAACAAAGAAGCGGGTAGAGTTATTGAAAATTCAAAGACTTTCTTAAAAGAGCAGGTTGCTTCGCATAGGCAACGTTTACTAGATATTGAAGGTGATGCTAAGGATTTAGCTAATGAAATTGTAGCCACTGCTAATAAGAAGGCTATTAGAATTGAGCAAGAAGCTGAGCAAGTTTATGCGGGTGCAAATGAGCGTGCTAATAAATTCTTCAGCGAGCGTAAGATATCTTCTGAGAAAATAGCGGAGTCTATTATTACTAATGCGAATAATCAGAAGCAGGTAATTATTGATGAAGCTAGAAGCGTAGCGCTTAATGAAGTTAAGAAGGCTGAGGCTAGAATTGAAGGTTTAGAATCAGCTAAGTTGGCGTTATCTAGTCAGGTTGAGGAGTTAGAAAATAGGCTTGTTAAAACTAGGCAAGAGCTTGCTATAGAACAGCAAGGGTATCGTAATGATTACATGGCTAAGATAGCTAATGAGCAGAATGCTATTATAGCTCGAGCGCAGGAGCAAGCTAGGCAGATAATTGCACAGGCTAAAACAAGAGTGCAAACTGAGTCGGATAAGGATTTAGATAAGTTAGCCCAAATTCGTGAGCGCGCTAATTTACCAGAGCAAATATTTGCGAATGAGGATGTTCTTGATTCTATGGGTTTAGGTGAGCCAGTTGTTGAGCGTAATGAACTAGCTAATTATAAAGATGATTTAGAGAATGTAATTGAGCTAAAGCAGAATATACAAAAAGAAGTACAGCTTGCTGAAGGTGTGTTGCTTAAAGAAGAAAATGGCGTTGGTGGTTACTACGAGAATGTTGATGAGCTAGATAATATTGATAGAGAGATTAGAGAAATTCTATCTACTTCTAGGTATGAAATTGAGGCGCCAGAAGAATATTTATCTGAATCATTAAAGGAACTAGATGATGGTTATTTCCTGAAACTGGTTGGATTTGAAAGAGAAAGCGATGCTAAAGAATATATTAATTCTACGCTTAAAGAGGAGATCACTTCTTTAAATCAAGAGTTTGTAAATGATGGAAATTTCTTAAAAGTTGGCCCTTTAGATTCTATTACTAAGATAGCAGAACTTTGTGATTCTATTTCTACTGAAACGATTACATGTACTGTATATTAGAGCTTGTTTAAGAGGGGCCTTAAATTAGGGCTTGCAATACGCTCAAAAATCTATAAATAATAGTGTCCCTACGAGAATGTAGGTAAGGTATATAATATGGCACTATACGAAAACACATTTATTATTAGACAAGATTTATCTGAGCAAGCTGTTGAAGCTATCACGGATCAGTTAGCTGATATTATTACTGCTAAAGGCGGTAAAATTGTTAAGCGCGAATACTGGGGCTTACGTGAGCTTGCATACAAGATTAACAAAGCAGGTCGTGGTCACTATGCATTTTTTGGCATTGAAGCTAACGATAATGAAGTTCTAGAAGAGCTTAATAAAAGAGTTGCTCTTTCTGAGGACGTAGTGCGTCACTTAAACGTTAAAGTAAAAGAATTAAGCAATGAGCAGTCTCCAGTGATTGCTGAAAAAGAGGGTGAAGAATAATGTCAGATACAGTATTTCAAAAGAAAGGTAAAATTTGTCCGTTTTCTGCAGAAGGCGCGCCAGCTTTAGATTACAAAAATCCTGATTTTTTAGGTAAGTTTGTATCTGAGCGCGGTAAAATTATGCCACGTAGATTAACTAACGCGACTGCTAAAAAGCAACGCGAATTAGCTAACGCAATTAAAAAGGCTAGAATTATTGCTCTTATGCCTTTCGTAGACAATGATTAATTAAAAGAATTTTAGAGGAATTAAAATGGAAGTTATCTTAACACAAGCTCTTAGAAAAGTTGGTAAAATTGGTGATGTTGTAACTGTGAAGAATGGTTATGCACGTAACTATTTAATTCCTAATAAAGTTGCACTTCGTGCTACTAAAGCGAATATTGCTTACTTCGAAACAGTTAAAGAAGATATTATTAAGCAAAACGGTGAAGCTGTTGAAAAAGCTGAGCAATTAGCAAAAAATATTGAAGGCAAGTTCTTTACAGTAATTGAACAGGCGGGTGAAGATGGCAGATTATATGGTTCAGTTTCATCAACTACAATTGCTACTACTATAACTGAAACAGGTGAAGAAGTTGCAAGTAGCTCTGTGTCATTACAGAATCCAATTAAATATGTTGGTTCATATGATATTGAAATTAATGTTCACGCTGAAGTTTCAACTAATATTGCTGTGATTGTTGCAAGATCTGAAGAAGAAGCTAAAGAGCTTACAGATGCTTACAAAAAGACTGGTGCTCAAGCTGGTAAAATTGAAACTAGACAAGAGCGTTTTACTGAAGAAGTTCAGTATGAAGAAGAAGTAGCTTACGAAGCTGAAACTTCTGAAGATGAAGCTGCTTAAATTCAGATACATTTAGATTAATTAAAAGCCCACTTTATAGTGGGCTTTTTTGTTGGATTTTTGCTTGTAATAGTTTGTATAAGCCAATATCAATGATTTTATGCGTAAGTTATTAACATTGTTAACTTTATTAACTTTTACAGTTTCTACTCCTGCATTTGCTGAAGAAAAAGCGGAAGAGGAAGAAAAGGCAGGTAGATTGTCTACTGAAGAAACGATTGAGCTTTTAGAGCTTTTTGGTGATGTATTTGATAAAGTTCGTGATGAATATGTTGAAGAGCCTTCGGATAAGGAGCTTATAGAAAGTGCAATTAATGGCATGCTTACGAATCTTGATCCGCATTCAAGTTTTCTAAATGAAGAAAGTTATACTGAAATGCGTGTACAAACTCGTGGTGAGTTTGGGGGCTTGGGTATTGAAGTTACAATTAAGGATGGTCTTGTTTATGTAGTTTCGCCGATTGATGATACTCCGGCATTTAATGCAGGTATAGAGGCTGGTGATTATATTAGCTATATTGATGGCGAAAGTGTGTTCGGTATGAATATTAGAGAAGCGGTTAAGCTTATGCGCGGTAAACCAGGTACTGATATTGATTTAACGGTTGTACGTAAGGGTGAAGATGAGCCGTTAGAAATTACAATTACTCGTGACATTATTACTATTCAGGCCGTTAAAGGCGAGCCTAAGGCTGATGTTGCATATATTCGTGTTACAACTTTCTCTGAACAAACTGCACAAGGTGTAAGTGAAAAATTTGAAGAAGCTAAGAAAGAATTGGGTGATGAGCTTAAAGGTGTTGTGTTAGATTTGCGTAACAACCCTGGTGGTCTACTTTCTCAAGCTATTGAAGTAACTGATTTCTTCTTAGGTCAGGGTGAGATTGTTTCTACACGTGGTAGAAGTGATGGTTCGGTTAAGAAGTTTAATGCTCGTCCTGGTGATGCAACAAATGGTATGCCAGTTGTTGTCTTAGTAAATGGTGGTTCAGCTTCTGCATCTGAGATTGTTTCTGGTGCATTGCAAGACCAAGGTAGAGCCGTTGTATTAGGTGAGCAAACATTTGGTAAAGGTTCAGTGCAAACAATTATTCCATTGCCAAAAGGTGCTGGTATGAGAGTAACTACTTCGCGTTATTATACGCCATCGGGTAGATCAATTCAGGCTGAAGGTGTAACGCCAGACGTATTAGTTGAACAGGTTGATCTTTCAAAAGAAGAGAAAGAAGAGAAGAAATCTTTAGAGCGTTCGGAAGCTAATCTTCGTGGTCATTTAGAGAATATTAAGAAGAAAGCTGAAGAAGAAAGTGGTGAAGAGAAAACGCCAACTGAAATTATAACTGAGATTTATAAAGAAGATTATCAGCTTGGTCGTGCACTTGATTTAGTGCGTACTATGTTCTTGTTTGAAGATAATTTAAATACGACTGGTCGTGGAAGTCTTGCTTCAGGCTTCTAGTTCATAACTTAGAAAACTCTTTTTATTCTTATAGTTTAGTACTATATTCGCTCACAGGAAATGTCTGAGCGAGATAAAATAATTATATTTGATACCACGTTGCGTGATGGTGAGCAGTCACCTGGGGCAACGATGACAGTTAATGAGAAAATCGCTATTGCAGAAATTCTTGATGAAATGAGAATTGATGTAATTGAGGCAGGCTTCGCACGTGCATCTGAAGGGGATTTCGAGGCGATTAAGAAAATTGGTGAGCGCTCAAAGAATGCGATAATAGCATCACTTGCTCGTGCGATTGATGGTGATATTGAAGCGGCAGGTGAAGCACTTAAAGATTCACCACGTAAGCGTATTCATACGTTTGTTTCTACTTCGGATATTCATATTGAACACCAGTTACGCTCTACGCGTGAGAATGTATTGGAGCTTGTTAAACGCTCAGTAACATTGGCGCGTAATTATACCGATGATGTTGAATGGAGTGGAATGGATGCAAGCCGTTCAGATAAGGATTTTTTCTGTAAAGCGGCAGAGATTGCAATTAATGCTGGTGCAACAACAGTAAATGTACCGGACACAGTTGGCTATACGACACCGCAAGAATATTTCGAGTTTATATCTTATATTAAGAATAATGTACCTAATATTGATAAAGCGATTATTTCAACGCATTGTCATAATGATTTAGGTATGGCAACGGCGAATTCATTGGCAGCTATTGATGCGGGTGCGCGTCAGTTAGAATGTGCGGTAAATGGTTTAGGTGAGCGAGCGGGTAATGCTTCTATGGAAGAGATTGTTATGGCAATCGATACTCGCGGTGATTCTTATAATGCAAAAACTGATGTTGATACAAAGCAGATTATGCGCGTTTCAAAATTGGTTTCGAATGTTACTGGTTTTACAGTACAGAAAAATAAGGCGATTGTGGGTACTAATGCGTTTGCACATGAGTCTGGCATTCATCAGGATGGAATGCTTAAGAATCGCGATACTTACGAGATTATGACGCCAGAATCTGTTGGTTGGACTAAGACAAGTTTAGTTTTAGGTAAGCATTCTGGGCGTGCGGCATTTAAAGATAAACTAGAGCAGTTAGGCATTGTACTTGGTGATAATTCATTCCAAGAAGTGTTTGATAAGTTCAAGGCATTAGCGGATCGTAAAAAGAATGTTTATGATGATGATTTAATTCAGCTGATTGATAATAAATCGATTAAAGATGAAGCTTTGGTTTCATTAAAAGATTTAAAGGTTTGGGCTGGTTCAGATGGGCAGAAAGCGGAAGTTACGCTTAATATTAATGGCGAAGATAAATCTGCTACCTCAGAGGGTAATGGCGCGGTAGATGCGATGTATAAGGCTATCCGTGAGATTTATCCGCATGAGGCGCATTTGGCATTGTACCAAGTAAGTTCGGTAACTCAGGGAATTGATGCACAAGCTGAAGTTTTAGTGCGTTTAGAAGGCGATAATGGCTTGGTTGTTAATGGTAATGCGGCGAATTTAGATACTATGATAGCGTCTGCTGCGGCATATATTTCTGCGCTTAATAAGTTAGCGATTTATGGGAATAAAATTAAACCTGAGCGCCAAGAAGGCGTATTTAGTTAAACTATCTCTCGAGCTTTATCTTTAACTCTCTCACCAACATTTGGTGGAGAGAATGAACCGATATCTTTTTCATCAATTTTGCCAGTAGCTTCTTTAAACCTTTGATAAGCATCACTGCCTTCTTTAAGTAGGCCGGCTGCTATCATTGCATTGGCTGTATGATGAGCTACACGTTTGCCAGTAGCTTCTTGAACTCCGTAACCTACATAGCCTCTTGAGATGCCTTCAGAAAGTAGGGCGCCTAATATCAGGTATGTTGAAGGCTCTTGTAAGCCACCTTTAAGTACGGCGTTCCATAGTTCGTTATTTTCTCGGTAATGAGACCATATATCATTAGCAGATAAGCCTACTGCGGCTACTATTCCAACTATTTGACCAATTACAGGAACGGCTTGAGCTATACCGAATACGGCCATTCTTGTGCCTACTTTTGCAGCAAGTTTGGTTGCAGCTTTTTTACCGAATCTTTCAGCGAAGTCGCCGGTTTTCTTTGCGATAGCAAATTTAACATCTTTGGCTACGGCTTCAGCTAATGTGAATCGTCCTGCGTCATCTAAATCTACGCCATGCTTTTTAAGTTCGCCGGCTAATTTAGCTTTAAGCTCGTCTTCAGATATTTTACCATCAACATATTGTTTGGTAAGTTTTTCACGCTGATCTTGGAAGTCTTTTAATTTATCTTTATTTAAGTTACCTTCTTCATCTTTGAAAGCATCTTCAATTTCTTGTTCTAACTTTTCATTCTTACCAACTCCAGTTGAAATGAATGGGTAGTAACTTTTTGAATTGTGGATTGCATTTGCAACTGCGTTACGCGCTACGCGTTTAGCCTTTTTCTTTTGTGCCTCAGAGAGGCTTTCATCAAGATCAATTGATTGTAAATGCCTGTCGAATGGTGTGTTGCCATAACCATCATCTTCTAGCATTTTAGCGCCAAATTCAGCTGTAACGGCATGGAATTCTTTTGAGCCATCAGGGTTATACAATTCTAAGAATGCCGGTGAATGGCCATTAGAATCGTATGAAATCTTATCTAGATTTTTACCTTTGCTAAATTCCTTATAAAGGTCTTTGATATTCTTAATATCACCTTTCTTAAGTTCTATTTCTTTATTTCCATACTTAACTGAGGTTTGCTTGCCAGAAGCTATTAACTCAATTTGTTGGTAGGATAAATTTACATCGGTCTTTTTACTGCCGACACCCATTCTACGTGGGATTTTTAATTCAACTGCGGCATATAATTTGTCGCCATCTTTCTTGCCTAAGTTTTTCAAATATCTTGAATTGATATCATTCGTATCAACATTGATGCCGTTGGATATAAATGAGATTAAAGTAGAGCTTAACTTGCCCTTGTCTTCGGCTAGATTGTCTAATGATTTAGCTATTTCTTTACGGGTTTCATCTGTGGCAGATTGTAGGCTATCTTTTGCGGCCTTGGTCATTTTATCAAATAAATTATCTTTTGATAAGTGGTCGCTTAAGTCATCTGGGATATAAATATTGGTATCGTATTTTTTGCCGCCTTTTAATATTGAGCGGCCTGTTTTTCCTTCAACTAAGTCTACAACTTCGCCTTCAGTTCGTTCATCTAATTTAGTACCGCGCGTTAATGCTTCAGCAACTTCGAATACGTAGTTTACTTTTTCGGCATCTTTTTCGCTGGCAAATTTTGTAAATAGTTCAGATGTGAATGCTTGAGCGGCTTCTCTGTCCTCAAGGCTAAGGTTTGAAAGGTTCTGAAGAAGAATCTCGATATCGAATGGATCTTTACCTTCATCATCGATTATATTAATTCCTGCGGCGTTACTTACAGCAAGAACGCTTGCGGTAAATTGCTCTAATTCTTCATCGCTAGATTTCTTATCAGACTTACTTTGAAGTTCTTTAAGAGCGCCTTTAGTGACCTCAAATTTCTCTTTAACTTTTGCGTGCCTATCCGCATGAAATTCGCCAGTTTCATTATTATATATTTCTAGCTGAGTTAGAATTGATAGACCTTCGGTTTCTTCATTAATTAATCTTTCATGTTCATCTAGAACTGCATTTGCATCTTCAGCTTTGTACAAAAATAAAATCTGCTCGGCAGACTCGTTATAAGCTTCATGATACTTTTCAATTATTTCTTGATGTTTTGCATCGGCTTTAATTTGTTCAGTATTTTCGGCGCTATAATTATCCGTAGATACGCCAGTTGCCCATTGTGCTGTTTCAGGATCTTCTTCAAAGCTTGTGCTAATATCTTCACCGGCAATGCCAGTTTCTTCAGCTAATATTTCAAGAGGTTTTATAATGAAATTAAAGAAGCTCTCATATTGTTTTTCTAGGTCAAAGCTTTCTGAATATTCTATTGCCGCGCTATCAATTTTTTGTTTGATTTCGCCAAGTACAGCATCGTTACTTTTACCTTCAACCTCGAATACGTATCTGAATCTGTTTAATACAGTGGCATATGCGGCATCTTTTTGTTTCTGAGTTACTGTTGGTTTGATAGCTTGATCGGCATCGTAGAAGTCATATTCTGAACCAATTTCTTCAGCTTTATTTTTTGTATCGGTTGAAAGGATATCGCTGGTATCTATTTTTGTGGATTTTACCATATATTTTTATTTGCCACCTCTACCTGTGCCTTTTGAAGGCTCTGAAGGAGTTGCTGTAGGCGAGCCATTATCGTTGCTAGGTGAACCACTGCTTACGAATGCATTTGCATCTACCACTGCTGCGGCTGCTTTCTTAGCTTCTTTTGCAGGAGCATTAAGTCCACTGATTGAAGTTAGGGCTTCTAAAATTTCAACAATTATTTCATTGATATCTTTACCACCAGTTTGCTCTTTAACGTGAGCAGTAAGGGTGGCATTTAGTATGCCAAATATTTTATCGTGTTTTGCTTGGCCATTAGGTTGTCCTTTTAAGGCTTCAATAGAGTCTTTTAAGATGTTTGCACCAGAAGGGTCTAATATATCAATGCCTTCTGCTTTTGCGGTAGCTAGTATTGATGCTACTGCTATTGCTCTATTTTCTGCATTAAGACCACTCAGTTGAGCTTGGAAAGCACTTTGTACGGCTGATTTTTCTTGATTAGCTTGTTTATTAGCAAGTAGGTCTGGCCTAGCTTTAATGTATCCTAAAATAGAAGTTATAGATTCATCATCAGCTAATTCACGTATCGTGTAGTTTCTAGCGCCAAAAGTTGGTGTATCGCCACCACTTAGCGCTCTAGTACCATATTCTTGACCAGTTTTAATTGATCCTAGGAAAGTTGGATCTCTTAGTGCCTCATCTAGTTTTTCAATTTGTTGAGCCGTTAAATTGTAGTCTTTGGCAATTTTTTTGGCTTCAAATACATCTAGCACTTCTAGCTCTCTACCTACGCCATCTGCACCTTTTATCCATTTACTTGAGCCATACCAGTTATATTGAGATATGTTATCCCCTGTTCCAGATGGGTTATTATGAGATACTAATTCTGATAATTTATTCCAAGAAGATGGGATAGTGTTTGGCTTATTAGCAAAATGCATATCGTAGATAATTCTAGAAGGATTATTTTTGTATTCTTCTACGGATGGGTCGTTATTAGCTAGTAATTTATCTAATTCACCAATAGCTTCAGCTGGTATACCCGCTTGAATGAAGTATAGTGAATCTTGATGAGTTATTACTCTAGTTTTATATTGGTTACCATTGGTGTAAGAAATGGTATTAAACCTATTGAATCTGTGGTCTTTTATAGTTCCTGCACCATGCGTGATTGAAAGTTGTTGGATTACATTTAGTGCATTATTTTCTGATGTTTGTGATAAGCTGATAGGTAATGCTCTGTGGGTTATGTCGCTACCTAAGCCTGGTGTGCCAACATTTGGGCCACTTATGTTTTGTCCAGCAGGGCGAGTTGCTACTATTGAGTCAATGTAGTCAGTTATACCTTTTGTGCCGGCAATTTTACTTTCACCTTCGCCTGTGGCAGATGTTCCATACATGTGTTTAACGGCTTCAAATGATTGGTCTGCCATTAGTACATAAGTTCTTACATCAGAGTCTGAATATCTTGTGCCATCTGGGTGGGTAAGGTTTTTAGCATATGCTATTAGTCGTTTACCATCTTTTTCACCGATGTTTCTAAGATTAACACTAGTTAAATTATTAGCGTTAGTGAAGTAAGGCATATCAAGCTGTTCTTTGGTAATGCCTTCAGCGCCATTTTTAAATTTTTCAAAAATGTTATTTCCACTGTCAGCAAAAACAATTTCAACATTAACTGCACCTATTGGATTGCTTAAATTTTCTGTACGTAATAAGCCTACAGATGTTACAATTTCGTTATTAGCCATTTGTGCAATTAAAGCTTTATCAGAAGCTATAGTGCTTAATGTTTCACCAATTGTAGTTTGCGTTTCGCTGGCTGTGCCTCTTAAATTCCTATCCCTTTGTAATCTAAGTGCGCCTAGTTTGGCCACAATGTTTTCGGCTTGTTCTTCAGATGGGTTTTTGCCTATTTCTAGGCCTGTGATACCCATGTCTGCGTATTTTTTTAATGTTCTTTCGTTAATTCTAGTTTGTTGAAGTGTAGTAACTTGAGTATTATCTTGAGATTCATGCCTACGACTAAGGTGATCTTGTTTTGCATCTTCTCGGCCAAAGGCATCTACTCCACGTAATGTGCGCGCTAAATCTTCTTGTCCAAAGAAATCAGCTACATGTGCAGTAATGTTTCTGGCAAACTTAACTAATGAACTGAATATACCTACGCCTACATCTTCAAGATCGTATACTGTATCTTGGAATTCTTTATTTTTAGCAAATAGTACGCCTAAAATACCACCTACTGTAATGTTTTTTAATGCAGCCATATAATTTACCTCTAAATGTTTTACCTGTGTTTAGAGAAGTTGTTTTGTTTTTGTTTAAGTGAATAAAATATAAAGATAATTTACTCACCTTTACTTAATCTTAAGCCTAAAAGGTTAACAAATGGTTAATAATTGGTGAAAGTGTTAGTAAAATCTACATTTAAGTCCTTAAAAATCATGGCTTTTTGCCTTGAAGCTTGTGGCTTCTGGCTTATACCTAGCGTATGTCGACTAATGCGAATTCAATAAAGGTTGGGAATATTTTGGACTATAAGAATGGTCTATTCAAAGTGCTTAAGGCGGAGCATACGCAACCAGGGAAAGGTGGCGCTTATGTGCAAATGGAGCTGAAGGAGATTATTACAGGGCAGAAATTGAATGAACGCTTCCGCTCAAGTGAGAATTTAGACGTAGCGAGGGTTGAAGATAAGGAGTATCAATTTTTATTTGATGCTGGTGATATGGTTACCTTAATGGATTTGAGCAATTATGAGCAGATTGAGGTGCCTCGTGAGTTATTTGGTGAGCAAGCGGTTTATTTAACTGAAGGGCTGGAGGTTACAGTTGAAGATTATGATGATAAGCTAGTTGGTGCGCGTGTGCCAGAGCGTGTTGAGCTTACTGTAGAAGAAACTGAGCCGGTGGTTAAAGGGCAAACGGCGGCATCGTCTAATAAGCCGGCGATACTTAATAATGGATTACGTGTTATGGTTCCGCCTTTTATTAGTGAAGGTGATGTGGTAATAGTATATACTCCGGAAAATTCGTACTTAGAGCGTAAAAAATAATGGTATTAAAAAGTAAAATAATTGAAGAAATGCAACATGCGGCAATAGCTGCAGGACGTAGCTTAT
The DNA here is from genome assembly GCA_020630095.1 of Rickettsiales bacterium. Taxonomy (GTDB): domain Bacteria; phylum Pseudomonadota; class Alphaproteobacteria; order Rickettsiales; family UBA8987; genus JAHDCD01. The sequence goes on from JAHDCD010000005.1 coordinate 81,023, forward strand.
TGCGCGATTTTGGTGAAATTGAGCAGTTACAAGTTTCACGTAAAGGTGCGGGTGATTTTGTTTCAGCGGCAGATAAAAAGGCTGAAGAAATTATTATTAAAAACCTTAAGTCGTTTAAGCCTAAATATTCTTTTCTTTGTGAAGAAACTGGTGAGCATAAGGGTATTGATCATAACCATGTTTGGGTGATTGACCCGTTAGATGGCACGTTTAATTTCTTGCATGGGATTCCTCATTTTGCGGTATCTATTGGTTTACAGGAAATTGTTAAAGGTGGTGTTTATAAGAATATTGCAGGTGTGGTTTATGCGCCTGTTTTAAATGAAATGTATTGGGCTGAAGAAAATGTTGGTGCATTTATTGATACCGATAGAGGTTCAAAGAAGCTTAAGATTTCAAAGCGTAACGAGTTAGATACTCTGCTTATTTCATGCTATATTCCTAAAACGGAAAAGGGTGGCAAGTACTTTACTACATTGCCCTATAGAAGGCGTGTTTTAGGTTGTGCGGCATTAGAATTGGCTTACTTAGCTGCGGGTAAAATTGACGGTTTCTATGATGCTGGCTTAAAGCAATGGGATATTGCCGCGGGTTCATGCATTGCGGAGCAGGCTGGTGCAGTAATTAAGAATATTGATGGTACGGATATTACATACCCTGATGGTAATATATTCGGTGCTACGCCTCATGTGGATAAGGAGTTCTCAAAAGATGTTGCAGAGGTTTTTGCATAAGATAGCTTATTTGGCTATGCTATTTCTAGCTACTGATGCAGTGGCTGAAGATGCTATTTATGTTTATGAGGATAATCTTATCGCTCAGGGCAGTTCAGTTGATGATATTTTAAGAGCACAACAAGCGCAATTAAATAGAAATGCTAGAACAATTCAGCAGAATGACCCCTTCTTTTATGCCCCTACCAATGAAGTTAATGAACCAGAAGGTGAAGTAATATATGCACCGGGTAGGGATCAAGAATTACAGAACGAGCAGTTACCTAATGAAGTAAGATATAATAACTATAATCCCCCGTCTTTAGATGAAGCTGATGATTATAATGTTCCAGATGGGCGTGCACCAGTAGATCAAGTTATTGGGCAGATTATTAGGCAGGAAATTATAGAAGAGAATCCTCAGTTAGATAGGCCAGCAAATGTAGAGCAGATTACTAGTTCGGATGAAGATACTTCTATTCAATATTATGGTGATGGTCAGGTTGTTGAAGGTTTACCTTGGCAGAACTTGGATAGAGATGTTAGGCCGGATAATTGGCGTAGATATGAAGAGCCTTCTTATGGTAGAAGTTCAATTGAAGAAGAGGATATTTATGAACAAAATCTAGCTGAGCCTATACAGGTGCAAGATAATGACTCGGTATTTTCTCCCTATGATGAGACTCAATATGGGGATTATACGGGTGAAAAAGATATTAAAGAATATGGCACTTATGGTGGTGATGGTTCTTATTTCCATTATAATACTGAATATAGTAATCAGGAATTACCAGCAGATGAAAATGTTATAGTTGAAGAAGAGGATTTAGGGATAGGCTTTAACTCTGCTAACATTGATGTTGAAGAGGAAAGTTTAGGTGGTGATGTGATAGAAGAGGAGAATGCATCTCTTCTTAGAATCGCGTTTGAAGGTAAATTTTTAGATGATAAATATAAAAGTAATTTAGATCTAATTGCTAACGATATGCTGGCAGATACGTCTAAAACTTTGATTTTACAAAGCCAAGCAGGTTCAGATGGTGATGAACGTTTTTCAGGTTATAGGCGTGCTAATCAGATAGCTTTAAAGAACGCGCTTAAGGTTAAGAATTATTTAGTTTCTAAGGGTGTTAGTTCTACCCGCGTTTTTAATAAAATTATCGGAATTGTGCCTTCAAAACTTGAGAAGCAAAGAATCGTCCAAAGCCGTGTTGAGCTTTATATTAACTAGGGTCTAGTTTGGCCGTTGCCGTAAACTTTATATTTAAAAGTATTTAGCTGTTCTAAGCCAACTGGGCCACGCGCGTGTAATTTGCCAGTAGAGATACCAATTTCAGCGCCCATGCCGAACTCGCCACCATCGGCGAATTGAGTAGATGCGTTTAGCATTACTATGGCGCTATCAATTTGGTTTAAGAAATTTTCTGCCGCTTCGGTATTTTCAGTTACAATACAATCAGTATGGGCAGATGAGTATTTTTGTACCCAAGCTATGCCTTCATCAATGTCATCAACGATTTTTAGTGAAACTATTGAATCTAGATATTCAGTTCCCCAGTCGTCAGCATTAGCTTTTTGAATGCGGTTATCAATTCTAATTGCTTGATCTTCACCACGGATTTCAACGTCTTCTAAAGCTTCGCATAAATCTGGAATTATACGTGGGGCGATTGCTTTATCTATTACAATGCTTTCGGTTGCGCCACAAACACCGGTACGGCGAGTTTTAGCATTTTTAACAATCTCTAGGGCTTTGTTAATGTCCGCATCGGTATGGATATAAGTATGGCAGTTACCATCTAAGTGCTGGATAGTTGGGATAGAGCTATCCTCCATGATGCGTTTGATTAGGCCTTTACCACCGCGTGGCACTATAAGATCAATATATTGATTTTGGCGAAGCATTATGCCTACGCCTTCTCTGGCTTGAGAAGGTAGAGCTTGGATTGCTTCTTTAGGTAGGCCAGCTTTTTCTAGGCCATCTTGTAAGCATTGTAGAATTGCTTTTGAAGATAATGCAGATTCCGAGCCGCCGCGTAATATTGCGCAATTGCCTGATTTTAGGGCTAATGCGCCAGCATCCGCCGTTACGTTTGGACGGCTTTCGTATATAATGCCAATTACACCAATAGGTACAGATACGCGCTTGATATTTAATCCGTTAGGGCGTTTGAATTTTGCTAATTCACGGCCTACAGGGTCTGGTAGTTTAACGATATCTTCTAAGGCTTTTGCCATAGATTCAAGGCGATCATCGTTTAAAATTAACCTGTCTAGGAATGAGCCTGAAATGCCGTTTTCTTTGGCAATTTGAACATCTTGTTCGTTAGCATTTATTATTATTGCCGCGTTTTTACGAATAGAATTTGCGGCCTGTTTTAGCGCGTTATTTTTTTGCTCTTCATCAGCATTGGCGATAATTGAAGCTACTTTTTTAGCGTTAGCTGCAATTTCAATTATTTGCTCTTCAAGTGATAGAATATTTACAGCTGCGTTTGACATTATAGGGCGTTCTTAACAAGGTTAAGGCGACCTTTTATTGAAGTGTCGATTAATTCTGAGCCTGCTTTAACAACGAAGCCAGCGATTAATGATTCATCAATTTCAGAAGTGATTTCAACTTTCTTATCAAATTTCTTTTCTAAGATTTTGATGATATCCTTTTCTTCTGTGGCAGTTAATTTCTTTGCAGAAGTAACAATTGCTTCAACTGTTTTATTAGCTTCGCGGTATAATTTTTGGAACTCAACAATGATTTCAGATGTTAAGTTTAATCTGCTTTTTTCAGCTAGAAGTTCAAGGAAGTTTGAAGTGATAGTTTGCTTTTTTGCCTTTGAAGAAAGTTCTTTAACTAAGGCAGACTTTTCTTGTAAGCTAGCTATTTGAGAAGAAAGTGCAGATTTAAGCTCAGCGCTATTTTCGATTGCTTCTTGTAAAGTAACTAAATCAGCTAGTACTTTAGCTTCAGATTTAGATTCTTGTGCGGCACCAAGTAATGCACCAGCGTAGCGTTTAGCGATGATATTTTTATTAGCTTTCTTACCCATGGGTAAGAAGATAGCTTAATTTTCGTTTGCCTCAATGATTTTTTTAAGACGTTGCTCAGCTTCAATTAGCGCAATTTTAGCATCGCGTATTTCATGTGCGCCAGAGGTATTAATTTCGTTGTTTAATTTACCATGGGCAAGGTTCTGGGCGATATCACGAATTTGGATTAAATGGCTAACTTGTTTGCGCATGTAACCCCATGCAATTAGAATGAAAATTAAACCAAAACCCACACTCCATACAATGAAGATATATTTTCTATCATGGTGGTAAATATTGGCTAAATCTTTTTGTGGAATGGTTATTTCAGTGCCGTTTTGTTTTTCAATGGTCTGAATTGTTCGTTCAACTGAGCGTTCAATGGCGCTTTCAGAGCGCTCAGTGAATATTATAGCCGATACAATTTGTAAAAGGATAAGCGGTAGGATTAAAATTAAAATGAAACGGCTGGCAAGTTTCTTAGGTTTAATTTTCTTTAATAAGCGAGCTAGCATTATTCTATAATTGTTAGCGTACCTTGCTCTGAGATTAGATAAATTTTACCATGGCCTATAACTGGCTCTAGGTGGGTGTTATTAATAATATTCATGCGGTTTATATATTCGCCATTTTTAGGGTTATACATATGTAGTTTACCATCAGATGATGTAAGTAGCATGGTTGAGTTTGCAATTACAGGGGCTGAAAATTGAGGAACTTTACGTGGGTCAATATTTGCTTTTAATAAAGGTGTTACCCATTTAATTGCACCTGAACTTTTATTAATTGCAGTAAGTTCTTGGTTGCGGGTAATCATGAATAAATGGTTTGCCATTATCCATGGCGTAGAATGTGCAGAAAGGGTTCTATTCCAGATTTCTTCGCCTGTATTAACATTTAAAGCGTAGAATGAACCTTGATTAGAGCCGGTAAAGACCACATTGCCACTTAATATTGGGCGGGCGGTGATATCTGCTACGTTTAGTAAAGATGAGTTTTTGAATGAGCGTAGGCTTAAATCTTTATCCCAAATTTCACGGCCGTTACGTTTGTTTAGTGCATGAATTTGGCCGTTAGAATATGTGGTAATAACTTTATCAGTTGTAACTAAGGGCGGTGGTGAGCCGTAAATTCCGATATTAGTTTTAATGCCTTCGTGTATCCATTTAGTTGTACCATCACGAGCGCTTAGTGCATAAGTGTGGTTTTCACGAGTTACGAAGAATACCATGCCAGAATCAATGTTAGGTGCAGATGCAATTGGGACTTCTAACTGTCTTTTCCAGATAACGGCCTGATTTCTAGCGTCTATAGCGTAAACTCTGCCACGCTTGGTTGTTACATATAAAATGTTGTTTCCATATGCGATATCGCCACCTAAGAAGGGTTGTTTCTGAAGGCTTTCGCCAAGTATTCCATTTGCAGTTACTTCATTTTGTGGAAGTAGTTTTTGCCATAGTAAGGCGTTTGTATCAGCTGATACAGCGGTTAATTTACCCTTAGAAGATAAGGTGAAAACTTTGCCATCACCAAGTACGGGAGCGGAAGTTATTTCACCAGATGCACCGATATTAATTTTGGTTTCATTGTTAAAACCACTGAAAGCTACGTTACTAGATGAGCGGTAATTCTGAATAGGAACTTTGTATCTGTAGCTTGGAGAAGTTACGTTGACACCAATAGTTTGTGTTGAAGCTTCAGGAGCTAGAACATTACCACCACCTAATGCCGATGCGGTACTGTTGGTTTTAAATTCATTATTTTCTACAGGACCAGAGCCAAGTACATCTAAAACTGTTTCACAGCTAGATAATGCTAAAATACAGAAAATGTACGACAGTACTCGCATTTGAAAATTAGTTTACTCTGTTAAAGTAGTTTGAAAGCTTAGTTAATCTTTTACGAAGAGTAACGGGTAAGGCTTCATCTTTTAATAATTCACCAGTTAACTCGAACGCTTTTTCATTGTTCTTTTTGCTAATGAAGTAATCAATTTGAAGTTCTTTGGCAGAGTAGTGATAAGTAGCGTTATTATCTGTAGCTTTGCTTAAACGTTCTTGAAGAGTTGAATTGTCAGGGTCAGTGATAATTAATGCTTTAATGGCCTTAATTTGAGCTAGGTCTTTAATTTTAATATCACCGCTAGAGTTTATAACTTGATCGTAATAGTCAATTGCCTCAGGAATATTTAATTGAGTGATTTCTCTATCACCTAATTTAATTAAAGCTAAATCGCGGTAGCCAGAATTTGAGTTCTCAACTATTTCTTTTAAATCTTTCTCAGCAGCATTTTCATTGAATGAAGTTTGGTAGAATTTAGCACCAACTTTTTGAGCCTGAGTATGAGTATATTGTTGGTAAAACTTAATACCAGCCGCCGCTGCGATTGATAAAATACCAATTACAAGAGCGTATAACCCATATTTCTTAAATGTTTTTTCAAACTTTTCTCTGCGAATATCTTCTTGCGTTTCTTTTAAAATGTCTGCCATAGTAGTAATACGTGTTCTTAATCGTAATAATGTTAAGTGAAGAATTTAGGGCAAATATCGCTATTGTTAATAGTTTTTTTGAGCTTTAGTGCGCAAGCGGTAGAGTTATGCAAAAATGGCAAGCTTAGATGTCGTGAATTAATTAAGCATAGCAAGCCTGTTTATGGAGTTTGTATCAAAGAAACTTGTGCTAATTCTAAAAAGGGTGACTTTAGATGTAAGACAGGTTCTAACTCATGTAAAGGCGCGCGTAATAGCTATAATGCTTGTCTGGAAATTAACTGTGGTGCGCAGAAAGGTTGTGCCGTTGGTAAGAAAGAGTGTAAGGCTTTAGGCTTGAAATATTGGGATTGTGTTTCACAAGCCTGTTTGGGTTCAATTGATAGATACCTAACTATGGTGGGCAAAGTTAACAAAAAAGTTGCTCAGAAAAAGATTATAAAACAAAAGGATATAGCTAAACGCACCATTAGAACCAAGCGCGTAGGTGCTAATATTCGTAATAATTTACGCTGTAAAAACCCAAGCGATACGTTATTTTGTACATCTACTAATATAGCTTCATGTAAGTGTGGTATTTATGGGAATCTGCCCATTTTTGTTAAGTAATTGCAATTCTTTAAATTGGGTTTAGGCTCGATTTTTATGAATTTTGAAGAGTATAAGGATCTATATAATCAATCTATTTCAAACCCTGATGAGTTTTGGTTAAGTCAAGCAAAGCAAAGGCTTATATGGGATAAAGAGCCATTACAAGCTGGTGAATATTCATTTAAGAAACCTGTTAACATTAAGTGGTTTGAAGATGGGCAGATGAATATCTGTTATAATGCGGTTGATAGGCATGCTTCAGCGACTCCAGATAAAACTGCTATTATTTGGGAGGGGGATTCACCGGATGTTGATGCCAAGGTTAGTTATGCGGAGTTGAAAGATGAAGTTTCTAAGTTTGCAAATGCGCTTAAAGAGCTTGGCGTTAAGAAAGGTAATGTTGTTACTATTTATATGCCGATGATATTGGAATCTGCCTATGCGATGCTTGCTTGTGCAAGAATTGGTGCAGTTCATTCGGTTGTTTTTGGTGGTTTCTCGCCAGAATCTTTAAAAGATAGGGTGATTGATTGTGATTCTAAACTAATTATTACCGCAGATGAAGGTAGGCGAGGTGGTAAAAAAGTGCCGTTAATGGCTAATGCACTAGATGCTGTTAAAGGCTTGGGTGATGTTGACATATTATGTATTGAGAATACTGGAGAATTAACCCAGATTTGTCATTCCCGCGCAGGCGGGAATCTCATTAGAGATTTAAGAGAGATCCCCGATCAAGTCGGAGATGACAAGTCTTATAATATATTTTCTTATGATTCAGTCAAACAAACAGTTTCAAGTGATTGTGATTGCGAGGTTATGGATTCAGAGGACCCGTTATTTATTTTATATACGTCTGGGTCTACTGGTAAGCCAAAGGGAGTTCTACATTCTACAGCAGGTTATGCGTTATATACTTCGTTAACACATGAAACAGTATTTAATATTCAAAGTGATTCTATTTACTGGTGTACTGCAGATATTGGATGGATTACAGGTCATTCATATATAATTTATGGTCCATTAATTAATGGCGCAACTAGTGTTATGTTTGAAGGTGTGCCAACGTATCCAGATGCTTCGCGTTGTTGGGATGTAGTAGATAAGCACAAAATTACTGAATTTTATACCGCGCCAACGGCTATTCGCGCGCTTATGGCGGCAGGTGATGAGTTTGTAACTAAAAGTTCTAGAGAGTCTATTAGGGTTCTTGGTACTGTGGGTGAACCGATTAATCCTGAAGCGTGGCGTTGGTACAATGAAATTGTGGGTCAGAGCAGGTGTGATATTGTTGATACTTATTGGCAAACAGAAACTGGTGGCTTTTTAATTACTCCGCTAGCTGGCGCTACTCCCTTAGATGGCAAAGGCGGTTCTGCCACATTGCCGTTCTTTGGTATTAAGCCTGTTATTGTTGATAATGAAGGCAATGAATTAGAGGGTGAGGCTGAGGGTAATTTATGTATATCCGCTTCTTGGCCTAGTCAAATGCGTAGCGTTTATAAAGACCATGCACGTTTTGAGGATACTTATTTTAGCCAGTTTGCGGGGTATTATTTTACTGGTGATGGTGCAAGGCGCGATGCGGATGGTTATTATTGGATAACTGGCCGTGTGGATGACGTATTAAATGTTTCGGGTCATAGGCTTGGTACAGCAGAAGTTGAAAGCGCGCTTGTATTGCATGAAGCTGTTGCGGAGGCCGCGGTGGTTGGTTTTCCGCATGATATAAAAGGGCAGGGCATATATTGTTATGTTCGTTTAATGGGTGGAGTTGGTCGCTCGGAAGAATTGCGTGCGGAGCTTGTTGCACAAGTTCGTAAGGAAATTGGGGCAATTGCTAAGCCGGATGTAATTAAATTTACACGTGATTTACCAAAAACGCGTTCTGGTAAGATTATGCGTAGAATATTGCGTAAGATTGCCGAAGGTGAACGTGATATTAATAATTTAGGTAATATATCTACCTTACTTAACCCAGACATTGTTCAAGAGCTCATAGAGGCCGCCTCTGAGAAAGAAGTCATGGCTTCATAATTTAGGCAATAAAAAAGGCGGTCAATGAACCGCCTTTTTCTTTTAATATTTTGGTTTACTAGAAGCCGAAGCGTACGCCAGCATTAGCATCGAAACCTTCTTGGTCACCCATTACTATGTCACCACCAGCGAATAGTTCTAGGCTGTTAGACAGAGTAGCAGCTACTCTACCACCTAAGAAGTAAGTTAAGATACCATCTTCATCACCTTTGTAGTCCATGAAGCTTTGAGAACCTAAACCAGCAGGTGTACCATCATTTACGAAGTGTGCACCGCCGTAATTTCTGTCGCCGTTAAGGTCAAAACCAATACCAGCTCTACCTTGTGGAGTTAGGATAAAGTTCTCAGAGAATACCATTGGCTTAGAAAGCTTACCTTGTAACTTACCATATAAAGATGAAGTCTCAGACTCACCGAATTGTAAGTTAGCACCAGTAGCACCAGTTTCAGCAAAACCATCTAAAGTTACAGTAGTATAGTCTAATGAACCTTCACCAGTTAATAATAAGCCTCTACCAAGGTCATTCTTTAAACCAGCTGTTACGTTAAGGTTTGAAGTTGAACCTTCATGGTCGGCGTTAGCAATACCAGAATAAGTACCAAAGTTCATGTTACGAGTAGTGTTATACTCATTATCATATAAACCATATGAAGCACCTACGTATATATTGCCCATATCGTAGTTACCATATACACCGTAACCAGTAGTATCTGATTCACCATCTAGATTAAGAACTGAAGTTTCGCCTGATAACATTGCTAAGAATGCACCAACACGTAATTCGTTATCGTAACCACCCATAATTGGTAAGTCAGCACCAACTACGAAACCAGATGTAGAAGTTTCTTGGTCTAAGTATGGAGAGTGGCCACCGAAGTCTCTTTCAGACATTAAGTATTTACCCCATACAGCGATACCTTCATCTTCAGTACAGTCACATAATAGACCGCCGTTAGTAGCATCCATAATATTGCCAGATACTTGACGAGCTTCGTTTAAGCCTAAAGTTTTGTAACCATCATAAGTTTCAGGTCCAATTTGATCCATTGCATTTAATCTGTCAGCTACAGTTGGCAAGCCGTTGATCGCCGCAATTGGAATTAATGATGGGTGTGAAGTGTTACCTGGTACGTTAGCATCAAGAACATCATCAATATATTCTAAACCAGCATTTTGGTTAGGTGTACCACCTGGGTTCGATGCTAAGAAAGAATCAGGAGTGATATTTAAATAGTAGCTATCACCACGGTTTTGCTGCCATAATAATGGCTGACCTGCCGTTGGAGTAGATAGGTTTAAACTATCAGTAATTGTAGTGAAATCACCAGTAATGCCATTAGCATCATCAATTACTTTCCATTCGAAGCCACCAGCTGAATAGTCAGTTGCATTACCATCAATTACTACGTCAATAGTTGAACCAGAAGCAATTGTAGTAGTACCATTTGTTACTGTTACTAGGTCAGCAATATTTTGTGGATTAACGCCGCCAGTCTGAACTAGCTCTTCAATATCAACATTGTAAGTTGAGCCAGATTGGAAATCTAGGTTACCATTGTTAATGTTTAAGTCACCGTAAGCTACAGTTGCACCGTTATTACCGGGTTGCAGTATACCACCGCTTTCAACTGTTAAAGTACCGCCATTTAGGTTAATTGCATCTGAGTTAAAGCCATCAGATTCAAGGATACCACCGTTTTCAACGTTCAACCCGTTAGTAGTGATTGTATTAACACCACCAGTTGTTTGCATTGAAACTCTACCAGAAACAATATCAAATTGTTCAGTAGTAATTGGAGCAAATACTTCTAAATCGTTAGTAGCAGTTGTAGCATTCGTATCTGCATTAATTAGATTAGTTGGGAATGCAGCATTAATATCTGAAGGATTAGTTGGAAGGGCTGTATTATTTAATGTGCCGTCAACATCTACAGTTACTAATTCGAAGTCTGTTACAGTTTGCGTTAAGTTAATGTTACCATCTGTGAAGATAATTTCATCGCCGTTAGCCACTGTATCACTACCTGTAATAGCTGCAGTTGGTGCATTTTCATCACCACCATCAATAGTACCGCCAGTTGGTAAGCCAATGCCACCAGTAATGATTACTGTATCGTCATCAACGCCTGTTTCAACGTTACCAAGTAATGTACCGCCACTTAGAACTACTAAGTCATCATCTGTAGTTGTAGTAGAAGCAACACCTGGTGTAATATTATTCACTGTACCGCCAGTAACAATTACAGCATCGTCATCGATACCTGTTGTAATGTCGTCTACAATACCACCAGTAATAGTTGCAACGTCAACGTCAGTGCCAGAAGCACCAAGGTCTGCAGTTGTAGGAATACCTAGTTCAATATCACCAATTTGACCACCAGTTACTAGGGCTGTATCGTCGTCAGTACCAGTTTCAATGTCTTCATTGTTAGTACCACCAGCAACAATAACAGTATCTACGTCTGATGTAGAGCCTGGAGAAGTTAAGCTAATAGTTTCAATAACTGTACCGCCATTACCATCAGGAGAGCCAATAGTACCGCCGTTAATAATTAAAGTATCGTCACCACCAGAAAGTAAGATATCACCTAAGATTTCTGCACCTGGATTAATTGTAACGATTTCGTTTGAATTTGTTGGTGTGCCATTTTCAGTTTGAGCATCAATTGCGATACCTTCACCTGGGTTTGAAGTACCTGGAGAAGTGTTACCTGGAATTAAAGTTCCTGAAACAGTTAATGTATTTGTACCAGTTCCGTTATGGAAATCAATTGCATCATCAACTGTTGATTCAACCACAGCACCAGGGCCAATATCAATTGTATTTCCAGAGTTAAGTACGGTAATACCATCACCATCATCATTTATTACTTCACCATCAATATCTAAGCCTTCAGAAGTTTGATCAAGAACTGCACCACATGGAGCAGAACCACCGGCGCCTACAGCACCAGTACCTGAAGTAACAGTTAAAGTATCACAACCATTGATTGGGCCTTCTAGGTTAACAGTGTTACCTGCGCCAGCATCAATAATAATATTTTCCCAGTTTCTTAATTCTGCAGTAACTGTACCTGTACCTTGGAAAGTAAGATCGTCACCTGCGGTAGTGTTAACACCACCATCATATACTGGAGCAAATGTACCAGTTGATGTATCTAAAGTAATACCAGAAAGGTTAAATACTGCATCATCATCGCCTGCGCCAGTATCAATATCACCTAGGAATGTACCTGAATTGAATGTTAGAACATCAATATCTGCACCTGTGAAGATATCATCATTCATAGTACCACCATTAAAAGTAACGATATCTGCGCCGCCTTCTAGGTCAATATCACCTGTGATATTTGAACCTGTATTAAATAACACAGTTTCAGCGCCAGAGCCACCATCGATCGCTGTTAACGGAGCACCACCGTTCGTGCCTTGGATAGTACCATTTAAATTTATTATATTAGCAGATGAATTTGGATCTAAAGAGATCGCATCTGCTGTACCGGTAGTAATGCTACCGTTTAAATTAACAGTATTACCACCTGAACCATGAAGTTCGATTACGTTTGTACCATCATTTCTGGATACATCCACGCCGCTATCTATATTTAGCGTAATCGAATTCGATGTTGTTGAGAAGCCGTCAGTATCAGTTGCGGAACATGTTACAGTGCTCCCTGATGTTGCAGAATCTGGAGTACATTGTGCCAAAGCATTTGTGCTGGCACTAGTACTGCATAATAATGCTAATACGGCTAAAGTTGACTTTCTTACAAAATTTTTCGTTACGTTCATATTAAACTCACATTTACAATCTACTCTTTCAGTTATAGCTATACTTAGTTAAGAAAGTGTTAAAGATTTTAAGTTTTTTAGTTATTTTACTATTTTTATTTAATCAGAGCCTACTCATTACCCTGAAGTTTGGAGTTAGTAATTTGCAATTTTAACTACAAGTTGAGGCGATATAGCATAAAATTTAGGGTGGAACAAGTGCTAAAGTGTAATTAATGGCGGTTTTCTGCCATTTTAACTAAATATTAACCTTTTAAATGTGTTTTTTATAATTTTCACTCTTCCGCGGATGTATTATATCTAAATATATTAGGCTTCTATTTAATATTAGTTAAAATGAAGCTTTTCAGAAAAGGATTACAGAGAAATGAAACTAAAGCATATTCGGGTTTTGGCTCGATAGTGCAGAATATTAACTCGGCAAAGTGGGGTGTTAGAAACTATTCCGCATTTGCAGATGAGGCATATAGGAAGAATGTAATAGCGAATAGATGCATTAATTTGATTGCTACTTCCATTGCAGGAGTTGAACTAAAACTTAGTTCAAAGGAGTTAAATAATGATCAATTATTATCACATCCACTAACTAGGATTTTAAAGAAGCCTAATAATAATGACAATATAAAGGAGTTTATTGAACGCTTAACGGCATATAAGTTATTATCGGGTAATGCATATATATGTGCAGTTAGGAATGGCGAAGGTAGAATTTGGGAGCTTGTAGCGCTTAGACCAGATAGGGTTCAGATAGAAGAAAATGCGCGTGGAAATAGAACCTATATATATAATAGTGGTTCTAAAGGTACTTCGCGTAAGTTTTCAGCGCAAGATATTTTGCACTTAAAATCATTTTCACCGACTGATGAAATATATGGAATGAGTTCGCTTGAAGCGGCATCTTATGCCATAGATCAGCATAATCAGGCGGGCGCATGGAATCAGGCATTGTTACAAAATGGTGCAAAACCTTCTGGTGCATTAGTAGTAAAAGCTAGTGATGGTGGATATGCAGAACTTTCAGAAGAGCAGTTTGAACGCATGAAAGCTCAAATAGAGGAGCAGTTTACAGGATCTATTAATGCAGGTCGTCCATTATTGCTTGAAGGTGGCCTAGATTGGAAGGAGATGAGCTTATCGCCAAAAGATATGGATTTCATAGAATCTAAGAATAGTTCGGCACGGGATATTGCGCTTGCCTTTGGTGTGCCACCACAAATGTTGGGCATTCCGGGGGACAACACCTATTCTAACTTAATTGAAGCGCGTATGGGTTTATGGGAGCAAACTTTACTACCTATGTTAGATAATGTGGTTACTGCGCTTAATAATTGGCTAGTTGCTGAATATGATATTAATGGCGAGCTGGGCTTGAAAATATCTTATGATGCAGATTCTATTACTGCCCTTGCACCTAGGCGTGAGGCTTTATGGAAAAGAATTAATGATGCAAACTTCTTAACAGATCAAGAAAAGAAGCAGATGCTAGGGTTATAAAATTCTCTGAAAGTATTTTAGTTTAATTGCTTCTTGGGCGGCGATATCATAATCTTGCTTATTTAGATGGTTACCTAGTTTTTTGGTAATATGGGCGATTTCAGAGTTAATATTATTGATAATCGCTGTTTTATCTTCCGCTTCCATTAAGGACTCACGAATTTCCATTACTTGCACTAAAGTTTCATGGTCTACTTTTATGCCACCTTCTTCGATTGTGAGGTCTATGCCGTTAAGTAGTAGAATGTGTTCAGCACGTTTATAATTATCTTTTAAGGTAATATAGGCATTGTTTATATCTGCCGAGAAAGAGATTTTCTTGATATCATTGCCAACTTTATCAGGGTGGTACTCTAGCTGAAGCTGGAGATATTTATTTTCAATATCATTTACATCGACCTCAAACTCTAATGGAAGGCTAAAAATTTCAAAAAAATTAATCATTACTTTTTATTACTTTGAAACCTTTTAAGCATTGCATCGGGGATTTTGGGGATATTAGGCTTTTTTGCTCCGATACATTCATCTAAGGTGTCGCAGAATTTATCTAGTGAAACAGTGGCTAAGCCTTTGCCGGTATCTGCCGTTATAATAACAGGCCAAAGCATTTCATCTTGAGTTAAGTATAAAGTTACGGGTGCTTCACCCTTTTTAAAGCGACGTATTTCGCTTTCTTTAAAGCCTGAAACTGGAATTCTAGTTGCCATAACCTTGTGAAGCTTTTGGAAGTAGCCATTATAATTCATATTTTCTTCGCCTACGTAATCTACTTGAATGTCGAAGCGTTGCTTTCCAGTGTAAGCTGGTATTTTCCAACCTTTGTTGCCACCTTTTATAGATTCTCTAATTAATTCACGGCCAAGTACAATGGCACTTACAGGATCAATGGTGCGCTTTTTATCTGCATCTTCAACCTTTGGACGCTTCTTGTAGTTATTAGGTGGAAAGATATCTTCTTTATCAGGAGAGCCATTTTTGTACCAAATGTGAGTTGAATGTTCTTTATCCTTTTTAGCGTAGTAGAACTCATATTTTAAAGGTGCTATTTTAGTACCTTTTTTAAGACCTTCAGTTTTTACTTCAGCTCCAATATTAAAAAATAAAGATGCTAACCCGCCAGCTTTTAATCTAGAATATAAAAGATATTGTTCGCCGCGCTCATGGTATGCGGTGTATATATTGCCTACAAATAGCCCTCTAAAATACATGCCGTAGCGAGATGCTATTGTTTCTGTTTCGCTTTTGGCCTTTTCTTCAGATGCCATAGTAGGAGCAGATATAAGCAGTATAATGGTAGCAAGTATTTGAAGTGTTTTTCTCATTTTCTTCTTATTTTTACAGTTACTTATCAATTATTCCTTCTATTGAGGCAATAAATTTCATTTTAGGGGTTGCATTATAGTTCCAAATTTGTAAAAATATGCACATAAACAGTAGTTCTACGTATTTGGAATTATAAAAATGAGAGTTAATTTAAAATATTTTATTTGTTTAGTATCTTTAGTAGCAAGCATGTTATTTGCAAGTGAAGCTTCGGCTAGGTCTTCTTATAACGGCTATATTCAAACTGCTTTTGATAGAGATTTCATGGCTTGTAGCAACTTAGCTAGGCAGAAGTCAGTTGGTCGTTCAGATGCATTATACCTAGGTTATTTCTATGGTTGTATGATGAGCATGGGCCACGACACTTCTATGCTATAGAATAGAAGTATAAGTTTAAAAAACTACTACGCTTGTTTAGTGCTTTTTTATTCTTGAGTTTATCCCTTCAGTTTTTAAATATTGTTTAACTTCGGGTACTGTAAATTTTCCAAAGTGGAATACTGATGCTGCCAGTAGCGCATCTGATTTTCCTAATGTTACACCTTCTTTAAAATGTTCTAGTTCACCAACACCACCAGAGGCTATTACAGGAATATTAACGGCATCAGCGATAGCTGAATTTAGTTCATTATTATAGCCATCTTTTGTGCCGTCTTTATCCATTGAGGTAACTAGCAATTCGCCAGCGCCATAATTTTCGGCAAGTTTGGCATATTCTATTGCATCAATGCCAGTCTCTTCACGACCGCCATGGGTATAAATTTCAAACTTTCCGGTTTCTTTATTTCGTTTAGCATCAATGGCAATTACTATGCATTGTGAACCAAACTTTTGTGAGGATTCTTTTATGAAGTCATGGTTCTTAACTGCGGCAGAATTTATAGATACTTTATCTGCGCCGGCTTTTAATAGATTAGAAATATCTTGCAGGTTTTTAATGCCACCACCAACTGTTAGTGGAATAAAGCAAACTGAGGCAACTTGGCTTACAACATCCAAAATAGTTCCTCTATTTTCTACGGATGCGGTAATGTCCAAAAAGCATAATTCATCTGCGCCTGCATCCGAGTAGATTTTAGCTTGCGCAACTGGGTCACCAGCATCAATAAGGTCAACGAAGTTAACGCCTTTTACCACTCGGCCATTTTCAACGTCTAAGCATGGAATGATACGTATTTTTAAATTGTTTTTCATACTGCTTTTCGGGCATTAAAGGCGAAGCCGATGGTTGAGTTATCTAAATATTCTAGTTCACCGCCGATAGGTAGCCCGTGCGCTAGGCGCGTGATATTTATATTATAATCTTCTAAAATATCAGAAATATAATGGGCGGTGGTTTCGCCTTCTATAGTGGCATTTGTTGCTAAGATTACTTCGGTAACTTGACCTTTATTCATTATCGATTTTAGGCCGTTAATTCTAAGGTTATCGGGTGTTATGCCATCTATTGCGGAAAGTACGCCGCCAAGCACTAAATACTTGCCAGAGAATGATGCAGATTCTTCAATTGCCCATAAGTCGGCTACAGTTTCTACGATACATAAAACGCTGGAATCGCGCTTTTCATTTGCGCAGATTGGACAGGTTTCGTATTCAGAAATATTACCGCATGTGGAGCAATTTTTAACTTCTTCTGCGGCATTTGATAGCGCCTTTGAAAGCATTGTTATTTCATCACGAGAGCCAGAATTAAGTAAGTGTAGCGCGATGCGTTTTGCACTGCGCTTTCCTAAGCTAGGTAGCTTAGATATGCGCTGAATTAGATTATCTATAAGGTTCTCGTTCATTAACTAGGGCGGTAGGCTTTTTTGAATAGATTGAAGAAATTATCAGTAGTCATTTTTTCAATTAATTCATAATCAAATTCTTTTAAGTCAGCTAGAAACTCTGCCGTGTGGCGCGTATATGCGGGTTGATTTACTTTCCCACGATGCGGTGCAGGCGCTAGGTACGGAGCATCTGTTTCTACTAGAACTCTATCTAGCGGGAGCCATTTTGCGGTGGCTTGAATTTCTTTAGCATTTTTGAAAGTTAAAATTCCAGAAAGCGAGATATATCCGCCAAGTTCTATAGCCTGTTCGGCCAGCCAATCGGTTGATGTAAAGCAGTGAATTAAGAACGGAAAAGGTTGTTCTTGTGAGTGCTCTTTAATAATGGCAATGGTATCTTCTTCAGCATCACGAGTATGTACAATTACCGGCAACCCTGTTTCTTGTGAGGCTAATATATGTTCTCTAAAACTTTGTTGTTGTAGGTCTTTATGAGCAATATTTTCTTCGCGGTAATAGTCTAAACCAGTTTCGCCTAGTCCGATGCATTTATTGGATGAATTAGCGAGTGCGATTAGTTGTTCTGCGGTAACCGGTTGGTATTGTTCATCGTCTTGAACATGGCATGGGTGAATGCCGACAGAACAGAAAATTTGTGGGTTAGTTTCTGCGATTCTTTTTATATTAGGAAATTCAGATAATTTAACGCAGATAGTTTGTAGAAGTTTAACGTTATTATCGTTAGCGGTTTTTAAAACTTCATCAAGTTTACCTTCAAATTCGGGGTAGTTTAAATGACAATGTGAATCTACTAACATAGTGATCCTAGGATAGTTATATAAATTGAAATTACCAGCCCATTACGCCACCTAATGCAGGTGATCCAAATACATTAGATCCAGCACCGGTAACATCTGCCATAGAGCTTTGAGTTTCAAACATTGCTGCACCCCAATTACCACCTGTAATGTTCCAGTCCATTACGCCACCAGAGTTCCATAATGAATCAGCATCAGCACCTGGAATTGAGAAGCCATTGGTACCTGGCATAAATTCTACACCTTCACCGGTTTGTGTTTCATTTCTGTATGAATTTTGAGTAAAAGGTGATGAGAAGCCAGCGTTTAAGCCTTGAGCTACATTTAGTGGGTCATTATTAGAAATTGCATGGCTATTAAATTGGAATAGACCAAACATATTATGACGTGAGGCATGGTGACGACAGAAATTATATGAATCTATCCAAATACGATCATATAATTTACTCTCAGAATATTTTGGATCACGAGTAATTTTATGAATTGAACGATCAATATCGTTAC
Source organism: Rickettsiales bacterium (assembly GCA_020630095.1). Taxonomy (GTDB): domain Bacteria; phylum Pseudomonadota; class Alphaproteobacteria; order Rickettsiales; family UBA8987; genus JAHDCD01. Next base: position 99,581 of record JAHDCD010000005.1, read on the forward strand.
CATAAGTGGCTAAACCAGTTTGACAACCATCAGCATAAGCTTTCTGGTAGATAGGATTATCATTCCCAGTCTCTAAACCCATCAAAGTAGCGCCACCTTTTGTATCATCGTACACGTATGAACAGGCAGAGCCTATAAAGCTTAGCGCTATAATTGATAATATTTTAATTAATTTATTCATTTCTTATTTTCAGTATAACATAAAACTGTGTTTTTTCCTAATATGAGGTCCAATTATATACATGATAACGGCAATATGTGTATGCGTCTTTCCAAGCTCTGTAATAGTCTAAGTTATTGATTAACTTAGGATCTTGGTAAAATTTATAGGCATTTTTATATACCGAGTTACCATATGCGTTTAGTCCTGTTTCACAGCCATGAGTCCAGCCTTTCTCATATTCTGGGCTATAGTTTTCAAAGTTTGGTTTATTTAAACTCTTTGGTTTAGGTGAAATGCCTAGAATCTGTTTCCAGCTTAAATTACGTGAGTTTGTTTCACTTTGCCATTTAAGCATGTTTGAAAATTCACCACCACAAGAAGTAAGGGCAAAACTTATTAAACATATTTGTAATAAACGTTTCAAATTTATGATCCGCATCATCCACCTGTAATAGATGGATGACAAAGGGAGGTTAATATAAATTCTAGTCTAGAAGGTTAATCCTTTTTCTTATGTAAAATTGCCTAAGCAATTTTACATATATTCGCTACGTGGTGCAAAGCCAACTCAAGTTGGCTTTGAGAGATTAACTAGAAGGTTAATCTCTTCTCATACTGCCAGATATAGCGTTGGCAATAGTCGAATGCGTCTTTCCAGCCTTTATAATAAACTCTGTTTTGTGCCTTAATTGGGTCTTGTTTCCAGCCAAAGAAGGGCTTGTAAATAATAGCAGTATTTGTGTGTACTCCTGTATGACAGCCATCTTTCCAACCTTCTAAGTATAAAGGCGGTAAGGTGGAGTTATCACCAGGAGGTCCTTCATACATCCACGCTTGCCAAGGAGGTCCTGGTTTTAGCCATGAGCATGAAGTTACCAATAATGCTGTCAATAATATGACAGATATGTTTCTTATATTTGTCATATTTTATAGTTTCTTGTCTCTGTAGTTATCGGCAAAGAATGTGCAGTAGTAGAAAGCATCTTTCCATACTCGATAGTACATTGGGTTATCTTTTAGTTCAGGGTCTTGTCTCCAGCCATATGAGTTTGTACCTGCATAGAATCTGTCAACATATGAGCCATAACCTGTTATACAGCCATCTTTCCAACCCTTTCTATATTCAGGTGGGCCTGGTGGCGGGTCAAAGTCTAAAAGTGATGTTTTACGAAGGTCTAAAAGTCCGTCAGTGAACGCTCCTGAACATGATGTTAGGAGGAATGGGATTGATATGTAAATGAACCATTTCATTTTTTAAAACCTTCTTTTTTATTATTAACTTTTTAGCCTACGCCAAAGCTTTGGCTTTAGTTAATAACCTATTTTTTTGGTAAAATTACTGGTGTAATTTTACATTTATTGCTACGCAATGCAAAACCAGCTTGAGCTGGTTTTATGGTATTAACTTTTTGCTTATGTTTTAGTTAATACCATGCGAGAATACGAATACGCATGTATTGAAGCCAGTTTTGTAGCCTTTGTAATATTGCTGATTCTCAATGCCTTTTTCTACATCGTAAGACATTCCATAGACTCTCATTACACTCTCGCCAATGATTCCTGAGCCAGTTTGACAACCATCACGGAAACCAACTGAAAAGTCATCATCGCCTTCTGGCATATCTACCAATGGAGGGCGTGGATTAAATACTCCCCAGCCTCTTCCAAATAAAGAACCACAGCTAGATAGAAGTAATATTACTAGACAACTCAAAACCACCTTCATAGATAGTAAGTTAGCCTAAAATAGTTAAGAAATGGTTAAAATATTGGGATTTATTAAGGTTTTACTAGAAGTAACCTTCCAGAATGAAATATAAATTATAAAATCTATTTATAGCAAATTAACTTGAAGTCTTAAGTATGTCATTCCCGCGAAAGCGGGAATCTCCTCTAAGATCTTTTTATGAGATCCCCGATCAAGTCGGGGATGACAAGAACAGAGATTCTCTAAACTTCAACTTAATTTGCTATATATTGTGAATCTGAGTAAAAGAGGTGAGGATTTATGTCATAAAATCGTCATTTTTTGATAAAAAATCGTTAAAAATCGCTAGTTTTTTGCAGTTTTTTAACAGTTTTTAGAGCGTTTTTTGCTATATGCCTATTGATATATAAGGATATTCCGTGTTTTAGGGGCTTGAAAATGATTTTTTTAGAAAATTTGGGAGCGTTCAAAAATTCTCAAATATAGAAATTTAGTATCTATAATATTCTTTGCCGGCAGATTTATACTCTGATTTATCTTCTAAAAGTGGGTGAAGAATTTTCTTTTCTTCTTTCTCGCGGTCACGATGAGGTAGAATTTGCATCATCCAGCCAACAAATTGCTGACGAGAATCAAGGATTACACGAATTTGTCCTTTTTGTGGATTAACTACAATTCTGCCATCGGCGGATATATATTTCCAGTAATCACTAGATTTATGTTCTAGCATTTTAAGATTAAAGTAGCTGTCATAAAATTTTATATTTTCGTTTTCTATAAGTAGAGCAATCCTATTGGGAGATGCCTTAATAATATTAAATATGCCATCGGTGGATTTTTGAGAGTCGTAATACTCGCCATTAATCCATACAGTCCAGTTGTTCGAGTCGTTATGAATAACTGAGTTGATATAATAGTTCTTTAGCTCGAGTGGTTTTTTTACACCTCGTTCGTTGGCATATTTTTTTTCATTATCACTAAGTTGAACCACAGGCTTCTTTGCCGTTATAGGTTTTCCATCAGCTCCGTATTGAGTATTAATACCACGGGCCTTTTGACGCTCAAGTTCTTGAAGGCGCGTAGGAGACAAGAATTTCTTTTCACCACTTAGGGCCATATATAAGTCGCTTAGGCGCTCTGTGTTTCTGAAGAATAAATCTTTAGCTAATGCGCTATCTACTAATTGAGTTAGCATTGAAGTTATAAGAAGTAATTTAATAATATATTTCATTATTTATTACCTCCTTTTTCTTCATATTTTGAAATGGCTCTTGAGAAGTCACGAACAGTAGTCCAAGTAAAAATTAAGTCTGCTTTTAGCAGTGGCTCAAATATATTATAGTCACCTGTTTTATGAAGATAATCTTGGTCTATTGAGGCTATCTTAGTAACTTGAAAGTTGTTTATTTTTAAATAACCAGGTAGATCGGAGTTCATTAGCTCTTTAATGAAGTCTAAAATATAACTGTCAGTTAGCGCGTTAAAGCTTATTTGAACTTTTCCGTTAGCAACTTTTAAATTTGGGTTTGTTTTATATTCTTCAACCATCTCGAATTCAGCCATTTTTAGAGATAGGTCTTGAAGTCCATATTTATCTTTTAATTTAGATATTTTGGGTTGTAGAACGCGGATTCTTGAGGCCTCGGTAACATAGCCTAGTGGATCGGGTTTAAATAAAGGGTCTATGGTTTTGAATTCTTCATGAGCTTTGTGGAAGTCACCTAGCTGTTTCTTTAATTCAGTAAATTTCTTTTTAACTTTGCGTGATTCGCGGGCGTTCTTTGCAGTTACAGATTTGCTATCCGAAACCATGCCAGAAGTATATTGATACCCGATGTATAGGCCTATCATGATAATAAAGAAAAGCACTACTTGCTTAATTAGCTTTTGGGTGGAGCTATAATCTCTTTTCTTTTTATTTACTTTCGGCTCTGCCATAATTTAGTTTTTACCTAGTATTTCATCGCTTTCTACTGGGCCTTGTATATTAAGTAATATTTTTACGTCTTCACGTTCTTCGTCATTGTTAAGGATGTTTTTGCTAAGTATTTCATCCTTATAATCTTCTGCGCCAATTATATAATTAGGCATTGCTACTTTTGTTCTTTCTATAAAATCAGTAATTTCGTCTAGTGAGCCAGCTACGTTTGATAAATCAACTTCACTAAATTTTATATCGAAGCGGGCAACATATGCAGGACCTATGTCTTTCTTTGCATTTCTAATATTTAAATTACTTAAGAAGGTTGTTGTGTCTAAAACTTCTGCAAATTCATCAATAATATTAATAGGTAGAAGCCTTTCGTTATTGTAAGTGTTATGTATTGTATTGTAATCTATAACAGATTTTTGGTAGTCTTCAGGATAGACTTTTAACTGTTCTTTTAGCTCATCATATTTGCGCTGATTAGACCTTTTTTCTTTTATTACACGAGAATTTTTTTCCTGAGTTTCTTTATTATCAAGGTAATTTGATAATATAAGGTAGCCCATGTAGCCAAATATTAAAAAGGCTGCGATGAAGAAAATTAGTCCGTATTTTTTTAAGTTTTCTTTTTCACGCGCTTGTTCAGATTGAACTGGCAAGCGTGGTTTAGCTCCACTTAAAATATGGGCTAAAATTCTATCAGCTGAATTTTCTTGAGAACTTTTGCCAACTGATAGCTTAAGTTTTTTATCAATATCACTTGCGCCAAGATACAATTCTTCACCGGCATAGCGTGGTTTATCTAATGCTTTTAGCGCTGTTGCAAGTTCGTTAGAGGAAATCGCGGTTATATTAATTTTACCAGATTCACCAAGCCCTAAACGGCGGATATATTCTACGGTATTATCTGTTTCGGTGCGGATATATTTTGCTAATGATTCACGTGAATCAAATTGGTTAGTAATTATTCGGGTGATAACTACGTTCTCATCATCATATACCGTGATGCGGATATTAGATGTTTTTGTTTCGGTAATTAATAAGTGCCAACCACTTAAACCTTTTGAGACTTTTATGGCGCGTAAAGCTTCAACCTGCTCAACAGGCATTAGGTAAGGGCCAATTAACTGATTGGGTAATTCATCTAGTTTCTTTAGCCACGTGCCGTAAGGTTCGCCGTCATTTAATGCGATTAAATTATATTTTGCTTTAGTATCCTTTACCTTCTTTTTGCCAGTTTGGATTTTAGAAAATTTATGATACGCGGTTAAGTGGTCTAGCCCGAAATCTTTGCGGATTTGGTTTTGAATTAATTTTTCTAGGTTTTTACCTTTAACTGGTGGGAATTCATGGTTCTTGTATATCTGGTCAGTGATATCCATAAGAACCAAAATTGGCGTGCGCTCATCCTTCTTTAGGCGTGCTAATATTTTGTTATCAACAGGGGAATCGGCGATAATGGTTTCTTGGAGTTTGCCTTTATGAACATAGAAGAAGCATGAGGTGCTATCACCTACTGTAATTATGAACTTCTTGTTCTTGCTTCCAACCATCTGTTTGAAACTAAACCGCGCCTATGTTTTAGCAAGGACTTTATTGCCTAATAATATTGAAATCTCAAAGAGTAGGTAAATTGGTAACGCTAAAGATATCTGACTTACAATATCTGGTGGAGTAAGGATAGCGCTTGCGATGAAGCTTAGAATAAATGCGTATCTGCGTTTAGATCTTAGCCAATTTGGTTCTATGATTTCTAGTTTAATTAAAATTAGTAGAATTATTGGTAGTTGAGCGGCAAGGGCGAATACGAAAATAAAATTAATCGAAAGGCTTAAATATTTTTGCGCAGTTATGTTGTGGCTTAGTTCAAAGTTTTCACTGCCATAATTGAACGATAGGAAAAAGTCCCATGCGTTGGGAATTACTACTGAATATGCAAAGAATGCGCCTAAGAAAAATAATATTGGTGACCATATTATATATGGACGGATAACGCGTTTTTCAGTATCGTATAAAGCTGGATTTACAAAGCCTGCCATAACAAAGGCGATAATTGGAAATGCTAGTAAAACCCCTGAAAGTAGGGTGATTTTGAAGAATAGCATGAAGCCATCCTCAACACCTAGGAATTGTAGATTTTTGGCGCTGAGTGCGTTTGAATTTATTAGTGGTTGAACTAAGAATTGTAATATTTCGTCGGTGAATTGGGCGGTAATTACGCATGAAATTAGCATAATTACTAATGCCCATATAAGCCTAGTTTTAAGCTCTGAAATATGTTCAATTAGATTCATTCTGTAACTCGTTCAATATTTGCACCAAGGTTAGAAAGTTTTTGTTCTAGCTCTTCATAGCCTCTATCAAGATGGTAAATTCTATCAACAATAGAAGTGCCTTCGGCCGCTAAGCTGGCAATTACTAAAGATGCTGAGGCGCGCAAGTCTGATGCCATAACTTGAGCTGAGCCTAGTTTATCTACACCACGAACTATGGCGCTGTCGCCATCAATTGTTATATCTGCGCCCATGCGAACGAGTTCAGGAACATGCATGAAGCGGTTTTCAAATATTTTCTCAGATATAATACATTCGCCTTTACAAAGGGTCATGAATGCCATGAATTGGGCTTGCATATCTGTTGGGAAGTACGGGTATTCCTTTGTAACTATAGATACGGGTTTAGGCTTACCTTCGGAAGGGCCTTTAATATTTAGTGAATATTCATCGCGGTCAATTTTACAGCCGGCGCGCTCAAGCTCTACCAATACCGATGAAAGTAAGTCTGGGCTTACATTATTAAGCGTTACATCGCCACCGGTTATCGCTGCCGCTATTGCATAAGTTCCAGCTTCTATCCTATCTGGTATTACGTTTAGGTCACAGCCGTTTAGTTTTTTAACGCCATCAATAACTAAATTATGTGTGCCGATGCCTTTAATTCTAGCACCCATTATGCGTAACATTCCAGCTAAGGCGGTTACTTCAGGTTCTAGCGCTACGTTTTTTAATATTACTCTGCCTTCGGCCATAGATGCGGCAAGTATGGCATTTTGTGACGCGCCAACAGATACAATCGGAAATTCATAAGTGCCCGCTTGAGGTCTACCTTTGGCGAGTATGTAGCCGTCCTTTAATTCAATATTTACACCCATAGCTTCTAAGGCTTTTAAGTGTAAATCTACAGGGCGAGTGCCAATTGCACAGCCACCAGGTAGGCTTACTTCAGCTTCACCGAAGCGCGCTAACAAAGCACCTAGTACAATTACGCTGGCGCGCATTTTCTTTACAATATCATATTCTGCGCGGGTAGAGTTTACGTTTGAATTGTTAAATTCAATTTTACCCTCCTCAAGGTTGCGTGTGATATTTGCACCTAGGCTTTCTAGTAATTCGCACAGAGTATTAACATCCGATAAGTTAGGAACGTTATCCAGCTTTACTTTTTGTTCAGAAAGTAATGAGCAAACTATTAGCGGTAATGCCGCATTTTTAGCGCCAGATATGCGCACGTTGCCATTTAATATATTTCCACCTTTAATGCGTAATTTTTGCATTTTTGTTATATATCCTTAAACGGATATTAGTTCAATGGTTTCTCCAAAGTCTAATGAATCTGAATGAGAGGTTGAGATGCAAATACCACCAGCATCGCAGTAGCCTACTATCATAGATTTTAATTGCCCTATAGATTCTTTGTCTAAATTGGCGGTGGGTTCATCTAGAAGCCAAATAGGTTTCTCAGCGGATAACATTATGCGTGCAAGCGCTGTGCGGCGCTTTAAGCCAGCGGAAAGGTCGCGCACTTTTTTATGGGCATGGTAGTCTAGTTTATAATGTTCAATGGCAGACGGAATAGCGAGTTGCGTATTATGAAATGCCGAAGCTAGTTCTAAATTCTTTGCCACGCTTAATTCTTCATAAATGCCATTTTTGTGGCCTAAATAAGATACTTGTTTGCGCCATTGGTTAGCGTCTGAGCGGATTTCTATATCGTCATAAAAAATATCGCCATCGTATTTATCGTATAATCCACTTAAGGATTTTAGCATGGTAGACTTGCCGATGCCATTAGCCCCTTTTATTTGAACAAAAGTATTTTTAGCTATTTGAAAAGATAAGGGGCTAAATAGCGGTCCTTTGCCATCAATAGTTGGAGTAAATTTGTTTAAATTAAGCACGATTCTATAATATAGAAAGTTTTGGGAATGTAAAATTCTCAGAAAAATAATATTTTCAGCCCAATTTTAATAAAAATCCATATATTTCAATAGCACTTAGGATTAATTCGTTAAAAAACGTTTCAAAAAACGTTAAAAAACGAGCAAAAAATGACGATTTTTTAACGTTTTTGAATAAAAATCATAATTTTTTAGGCAGATAAACGATGTAATTTTAATATAAAATCCAATGGCTTACGCCATTCGTATTTGAATTTAGTATAATCAGAGCCTAATTCTCTGGAAGGTTATTTCTTACTAAATAGTGTAAAATATAGCCAGTAGGGTAGGAGTCTGATTAGGCGGATGATTTGACCGAATAGGAATGGAAAGCGGATTTCAAAGCGGTTAGATTTCATGCCTTTTAGGATTTTCTTAGCAGCTTGTTCTGCGCTGATACGCATGGGCATTTTGAAATTGTTTTTATCTGTTAAGCGAGTTTTTACAAAACCAGGGGAGACAAGTTGAACCTTTAAACCTTTCTTGCCGTATGCGCCTTTTAAGCCTTCAGTAAAATTAATAAGGGCGGCTTTTGATGCGCCATATGCTCGTGCCTCTAACCCTGTATAACCGGCAATTGATCCTACTATTACCACGTGCTTAAATATTCCGTTGTTTAGAAAATTATCTAGTGGGGTATCTAGGCATTTGAAGGCGCCGGTTAGATTTACATCTATTGTTTTAATGGCATCTTCTAAATCATATTTGGTAGTATCACCTGCTGGAGTATAAACGCCGGCATTATAAATTATAATATCGAAGCCGTTATGCTTGTTGAAAATGTGTGCGGCATCTGTTTCGTTTTGAACATCTAGCGGTTCGGCAGTAGCACCGATAGACTTTGCTAATTTAGATAGTTTATTTTCTGAACGGGCAGAGATTACTAATTGTTTGCACTCTTTAGAAAGTAATTTGGCTAGTTCTTCACCGATTCCGTATGAAGCACCGATGAGCCATACCTTCTTATGTTGCAGATAATTTTTGTTAGTGTTAAACATAAAAAATTGAGTTGTCATTCATGCGAAAGCGGGAATCTATTGTGTGATCTTATTATAAGATCCCCGTCTGCGCGGGGATGACACCGCGAGGTAATTATGAAGAAAGTTCTATATACTTTATTATTCTTAGTTTTGGGCGTATCGGGTTACGTTTTATTTTCAGAAAATTCAAAAACTAAAATTTCTAAGTCAATCGTGGCGAGTGCCTCTAAAGATTCATTCCAGCGTAAAATTTTAGTTCAAGCAATTAATAAATTAAGAAAAGATCCTAGCTCTACTCATATGAAGATAATTACTTCTATTGAAGATGGTGAAATTTATAGGGCGATTAATTATTTGAAGAATGCGTATTCGAAGGATTCAGTTCAGCGTTCGGCGCGTGGTTTGGCTTTAGCTAATTTACATTTATATAATGGTGATTATGAACCGGCCATTAAGGAATATACTGAGATTTTATTAGATAATAATGCCTCGCTAGATGCTCTTAATAACAGGGCGTATTGTTATAATAAATTGGGTAAGAAGGTTAATGAGTTGGATGATTATAATTCGATTCTTGATTTGCAGCCGTCTAATAAAATTGCGCGTAAAAATAGAGCGCAGTTGAATGACGAGTTGGGGAATCCATATGAAGCGATTGATGATTTAAACATTCTTATTGAAAATGCAGGGGAGCTTAATTTAAGTGAGTTATTAATTATGCGTGCGCAGAGCTATAGTGCTATTGGTGTGTTTGATGATGCTACCGATGATATTGAGAAATCTATTGAGCTAGATGGTGGTAACGCGACATCGTATATATCTATGGCGGGTAATATGACGCGTTTACAGCAATTTGAAGGGGCGCTTGAATATTATAATATGGCGGTGGAATTGGAGCCTAAGAATTATAATCATTATTATGCGCGTGGGTTGAATTATGCTTTTATGAATAATAAGGCAAAAGCGATTGATGATTTTACTTATACGCTTAATTTGAGCCCGAACTATGTGCCTGCATTGCAGAATAGGGCGGTAACGTATCAGGCTATAGGCGATAAAGAATCTGCTATGGCGGATGTTAATAGGATTTTATCTATCAATCCTACTTACCAAAATGCCATTAGTTTTAAGCAGTATTTAAGTGAAGGTTCTCGTTAGAGGATTTTCTACTTTTATTTTATTTTGTAATAAGTTATAAGGTGTGCACCTTTAATTGCACCCGTAGCTCAGCTGGATAGAGCGTCTGACTACGAATCAGAAGGTCAGGGGTTCGAATCCCTTCGGGTGCACCATTAAATTATACCTCACTCCCTATTTTACATTTTATTAGTTAAACCATGGCTGTCATAGCCAGTTACCGCGTGTTAAATGTACAAATATACAATATCTCTTTGACTAAATTGGCCATTTTATAGCGCTTTTTAAACAAAACCCTCTTATTGAAAAATCTGTACTGCAAATAATTTTTGAGCAGTGTAATAATATACAAAAGTTCGTTTTTTAGGATGGTAGGCAGTATGCTATTAGACTTGCCTGAAATAGCAATCTGATATTCGCATGATAAAATGCGGTGAATAGGGGCGTTATTTACCGCATCCCATATTAAGCTGCTAGAATTTCATTTTGAATATTCCAGTCTAGTTCAGTAATTTGAGATAATTGCCTGAACGATAATTTTGCAGGAAGAGAGCCTCTGATTATAGAAGCCTGAATTTGAGGTGATAAAAAAGTCAAATTGAATAATTTTCTTAAATCTGAGTTATGAATATTCTTAGTTGCCGCAAACTCTTTAAGCATAAGATTTGAATCATAAAATTCTCTTTTCCATTTTTTAGCTTTAACTAATTTTGCTAAAATATAGTCTGATTTCGGGTTCAGCTCTTTTACATTATTTGTGGTAAAATCTTTAGGTGTAATATCACCTTTAACGGTAAGAATATTACCGTTCTCTAAAATGCTTAAGTTCCCCAACTTTTCAAAGTGAATATCGTTAGCTGCATGGTGGTAATTTTCTAATTCAGTATCTAATTTAGATCTATTAAACTTTACCTGAACCCAGCTGATATCAGCTACTATATCCAAATCTATATTCAGCAAAATATCATTAAATTTCCTGTCATTATTTATATATCTCAGCTTTGGATTATTATGAGATGAGCAGATAATATCTTTAACCAATCGCTCAATTTTCTTGGCATTAACATTTGCTAATATTTTTGCTGATGAGCAAGATTTATAACCTTGCTTTAGCGCATGCTGAGAGGTGTAATAATAGTATTTCTTAGACCCTTTATTTGCATGAGTTCCTTGCATCAGATAATTATCAGTGGTTCTAATTAAGCCTTTAAGTAAATAATTATGCTTTGATGATTTATTATTTATCCCAGTTTGAGTTTTTAGCAATTTCTGCTGCACTTTCTCAAAGGTTTCATCAGCAATAATTGCTTCATGCTCACCTTCATAAACTTCTCCCTTATGACATATTTTACCGTTTACCAATTTATTAGCGAGCAGCGTTTTAAGAGTAATCTTATTATATGAGTTGCCCTGAGATGTCTTGATATGCTCAATCTTTTCAAGTGTGTCAATAAAGCCTTTAGATTTCAAAAAGGTCTTAAAAATGAATATTAAGTCATCTTTATGTATCGAATTTATCAAAAGTTTTCTATCTTCAACTTTATAACCTAGCGGCACAGGGCCACCCATCCACATTCCTTTCTTTTTTGATGCTGCGAACTTATCTCTAATTCTCTCAGATGTTACTTCACGTTCAAATTGAGCAAAGCTGAGTAGCACGTTTAGCGTCAATCGCCCCATTGAAGATGTGGTGTTAAATTGTTGAGTAATGGATACAAAACTTACTTCATGCTTATCAAACACCTCAATCATCTTAGCAAAATCTGCAAGTGCGCGTGTTAGCCGATCAACTTTATAAACAACCACTATATCAACCAACCCCGCCTCAATATCTTTCAATAGTTGCTGTAGCGCTGGCCTATTCATATGACCACCTGATATTCCACCATCATTATATTGAGTTTTAACCAACTGCCAGCCTTCATGCTTATGCGCCTGAACATATGCTTCACCAGCCTCTCTCTGTGCATCTAGGGAATTAAACTCCTGCTCTAATCCTTCCTCAGAAGATTTACGAGTATATATTGCACATTTAAGTTTCTTAACTGCCATTCTTACCTCCCCCAAGATTAAAGAATTTAGGCCCAGATTGATGCACTCCTGTAATATCTTTGGCGACTGCACTCAAGGATTTATAACTCTGATTATTATACTCAAATTTAGATTTACCTTTATAAGTTACCTCAATTTGTATACCCTTATATCTCTTTCTAAGAATCTGCCCTTCGCTAAATAACTCGGTGTCTTTTTTAGTAGTTTTTAGAGATTCTTTATCACCTGGATCTTTCATTAGCCTTGCTATTTTCAAGCGTTCACTGTCCTTAAGCCCTCCATTTTCTCTTCGCTGCAACTCATATGCAATCTCTTGTCGTAGTAGCGATAATATTGATGGCGGTTTATAATTAAAATTAAGCTTAGACCAAATTAACTCCAGCTCTTCACGATTTATATTCTCAATTTCTGATATAAATATATTCTTCATAGCAAGCGCATACACGCTCTGCTTCAACGGTAAGTCAAGTTGTTACTTTTACTTATTCTACTTGATACGCATATTTATCTGATTTAAACTGTGTTTAGCACTAATAAATGTGCTGGGGCTTCAAAACCTCTTTCCAGACGCGGTAGACTGCAGCTACCGTTATCAAAACTGCTATCATCTCGATTTTAAGTCGGGGTGGTGGCGTAATACAAGAACTGCTCGCAGTAAAAGCGTCGCGGTCGCTCGTTTGGACGACTTTTGAACACCCCGGCACCAAGAAATTGGTGCCTTTATTTTATATTATGTTGGGCGTTCTAAAATTCTTATTTGTAATAATCCTTATCTTGCTATCACCAGCAATAATTCTGGTTTATATTATTGGATTCTTAGTGAAGGAGTTTTTTGTAAAAATTAAGATAGCAATAAAAGGTAATTTTTAACCCCCGCAACCTAAACACGACATAAACGGAGATAAATTAACGTACCAAGACATAATTACATTACTTTATCCTCGCTTTCGTGAAAAACAGCTTCTATCTTCATTATATGAGTAATAACAATGATTCACTTTCTAACGAAATTAAGCAAACATTATGGAAAACGGCAGATAAGCTACGTTCAACCATGAGCCCATCAGAATATAAGCACGTGGTGCTTGGCTTAATATTCTTAAAGTATATTTCAGACTCATTTGAAGTTCGCCGCTCAACCCTAGAAAATAATTTCCGCAATCCCGACCACGCAGATTATGAAGCTGATGAAGCAGAAATATTAGAGCTATTGGAAGAAAAAGATTATTACACCATGGATAATATATTCTTCGTACCCAGCAACTCACGCTGGCAAGCAATCCAAAATTCAGCAAAACAAGCCGGCCTAGGTAAACGCATAGATGACGCCCTGCTAGAAATTGAAAATGAAAACCAATCATTAAAAGGCATCTTAAACCGCAATTACGCACGCTTACCAATTGAAGATGATAAACTAGCTGGCCTAATTGATTTAATATCTACCATAGGCTTCAATGAAGGCGATAAATCCACCGACATATTAGGGCAAGTTTACGAATATTTCCTAGGACAATTCGCATCAGCCGAAGGTAAACGTGGCGGCGAGTTCTACACATCAGCTTCAATTGTAAAAACCCTTGTTGAAGTGCTAGCCCCATATAAAGGTAAAATTTACGACCCTTGCTGTGGCTCTGGTGGTATGTTCGTTCAATCAGAAAAATTCATCAAAGCTCATGGCGGTAAAATTGCCGATATCTCCATTTACGGGCAAGAGATGAACTCAACCACATGGAAGCTGGCCGCAATGAACCTAGCAATTCGTGGCATAGATTATAATCTAGGGCGTGAACCGCAAGATAGCTTCTTCAAGAACCAACACCCAGATTTACGTGCAGATTTCATAATGGCTAACCCTCCATTTAACGTTTCAGATTGGGGCGGCGATAAGCTAGAGAGTGATAATCGCTGGAAATATGGCACTCCGCCAGCAGGTAATGCCAACTTCGCTTGGATTCAGCACATGATACACCATCTGAACGCCAACGGTAGAGCCGGCATAGTGCTTGCTAATGGTTCAATGAGCTCCACCACATCAGGCGAAGGAGAAATTCGCAAAAGCCTAGTTGAAGGAGATGTTGTAGAGTGCATGGTGGCACTTCCGGGGCAATTATTCTTCAACACGCAAATTCCCGTTTGCTTATGGTTTTTAGCCAAGCAAAAGAAACGCAAAGGCGAGGTGCTATTTATTGACGCGCGCAATTTAGGCGAAATGGAAACCAGAGTACAAAAAGTTTTCTCTGATTCCGATATATCAGAAATTGCCAACACATACCATAATTGGGCGGCAGCTAATGATGAATATGAAGATATAAAGGGGTTTTGTAAATCTGCCAGCTTAGCTGATATTGAAAGCCATGATTTTGTGCTAACCCCCGGCAGATATGTTGGCGTTGCCGATGAAGAAGATGATGGCATACCATTTGAAGATAAAATGCGAGATTTAACGCAAAACCTAAAGACTCAATTTGAAACCTCCGCCGAACTTGAACTGCGAATTAAAGATAACCTTTCTAAATTGGGTTATGCGATATAACTTTTTTGTCGTTCGTTGACGCAGTAATTGTCATTCGCCGACTTGATCGGCGAATCCAGAAATAAAAATAATTATGAAAAATTTATTAAAAATAGAAAAGTGGATTAAAGAAAAACTTATCTCACTAAAAAGTCAAGTTAAGCCTTTTTGTCATTTAATAGGTTTGTTGGGCGCATTCTTATTGCTTATTATTTTTTTACTATCTTCAAAGAAGATAGATATTCTCATTATTTATACTCAAATGTTTGTTGGCATAGGCTTGATATACTTTGCAGGTAAGCAATATCAAAATCAAAAGATACAAAGAGAAGATGCACTTTTTGATAAGAGGTTAAATCTTATTAAAAAGATAGATAGTCAGTTTATAAAGCTAAGTTTAGAAATAAATTCCGCTCAAAAAGAAGAGATTAATTTAGAAAAACTTTATCATGATGCTACAAGCCTTATGGGTTTACTAACCTTTGAAAGAAAAGAGTTTGAATATCTATTCCCTGATAATAAAAACCAAGGAGTAATTAATTTTTTTACATTAATGAAGCTATCAACAGACTTTGTAAGTAATGGATTAGATAAGTGTAAAGATAATAATTCTATAAGAAGTAAATTTATTGCTGATATACGAGATATAATGATGAACCTTCCTTTTGAAGATTTAACAAAATTTATAGAAAATGAATAATTGGCAAGAAAAGACGCTAGGCGAAGTTTGTTTTAATGCATCAGAAACATTTGATCTAAAAAAACAAGATGAAGTCATTTTTATAAATACAGGAGACGTATTAAAGAATAAATTCTTACACAATAATCTATCCAAAGTTAAAGGATTGCCGGGGCAGGCAAAAAAATCAATTATTATAAACGATTTGTTGTATAGTGAGATAAGGCCGCAAAATAGCCGGTATGCATTAGTAGATTTCGATTGTGAAAACTACGTTGTTTCAACTAAGTTTATGATTTTGAGATCATACAATAATATACTGCCTAAATATTTACTTTTATTACTTAGCTCAAATATTTATTTAAAAGAGTTTCAACTAATAGCAGAATCAAGATCTGGAACATTTCCTCAAATCACGTTTGACTCAATATCTTATTTTCCAATTAACTTACCACCTATAGACGAGCAGGAGAGGATAGCGGAGGTGCTGGGGAGTTTAGATGATAAGATAGAGAATAATAACCGCATGAATAAAAGCCTTGAGCAGATGGCGGAGGCGATATTCAAATGTTGGTTCATTGACTTTGAGCCGGTAAAGGCAAAAATGGCTGGCGAAAGCGAGGAGTCTATTTGCGCTAGGTTAAACATCACCCCTGAAATTCTAACCCTCTTCCCTAACTCCCTCACCGAATCCGAACTAGGCAAAATCCCTACAGGCTGGGAAGTTAAAACTTGCGGCGAAGTATTTGATATTTGTGGTGGCACCACTCCAAGCACGAAGAATGAAGCTTTTTGGAATGGGGATATAAACTGGGTAACTCCAAAAGATTTATCTAGGTTAAATTCAATAATTTTAACAAATAGTGAAAGAAAGATAACAGAAGCTGGGCTTATGAAAATCAGCTCTGGATCGCTCCCTGTTAATACAGTTCTGATGTCTTCAAGAGCACCTGTTGGGTACTTATCAATAACGGCAATTGAAACAGCCATTAATCAAGGATTTATTGCATTTAAAGAAAATACAAACTTACCATCAGAATATACACTAAACTGGTTGAAGCATAATATGGAAGAGATTAAGAACCGTTCGGGCGGCTCAACCTTTTCAGAGATTAGCAAAACTGTTTTTAGATCAATTGATAAAATTTTACCCGAAAGTGAAATAATTAATTCTTACGTGGGTATAGCAAAAGCCATGTATCAAAAAATTAATGAGAATCAGAAACAATCGGAGGAGTTGGCGAAGGCAAGAGATGCGCTTCTGCCAAAACTAATCTCCGGCGAAATAAGGGTATAGGTTATGAATGAGGTTAGATATAATTTACAAAATATATCTTTAGCAGTTGAAGGGCTTATTATTGGATCGGGCTCAATTGGCAAACGTCTTGCTAATGAATGCACTATGGGCAACCCTTTAGATAAGATTGATTGGGAGTATTTACATAATCATTGTGATGCTTGGATTAAAGAAGATGTTGAATACTTGAAAAATAAATTTGAGGAGATTGAGGCACTTTCTAAAAAAAGAATTAAAGATGAGATAGAAATGCAAGGTATTATGTATGAAAGAGGAATTAGGTATAATAACAGCGTTGAAGCTCTAATATCTAGAATGAAGGGGCAGGCAAAAGAAATCGCAAAGCATCTTCACAACATACATATGTATAATTGTTATAAAGAAAGGTGGGGGAATGAATAAGTAATGAGTAAAAAGTTTAACATATATTGCGATGAGAGCTGTCATTTGCTGCCGAAAACTATCATAGAAGAAAATAGATATATGGTGCTTGGTGGTATTGAATGTCCTGAAAATATTAAATCTGAAATCTTTAATAGAATTAAAGAAATTAAAGAAAACAATGGGATTAAATATTCTACAGAACTTAAATGGACTAAGGTTTCTAAGGGTAAAGTTGAAGCTTATAAAGATATTATAAATTATTTCTTTGATAAAGATGGCCTTAAATTTAGAGCAGTTGTTGTTGATAAATCTAAACTTAAAGAAGGCGAAGATAAAAAGTCATTTAACGAGCTATATTATAAAATTTACTACCAACTTCTTAATTGGTTTTTAGATGATAGCCATTTGTATAATATCTATATTGACATTAAAGACACCCAGGGTGTTGAGAAAATAGATAAATTAAAAGATGTTCTTCGAAATAAACTCTACGATTTTGATGGTAATTGCTTGAAGAAGATTCAGCAAATTCGCTCTCATGAAGTAGCTACAATGCAGATGGTTGATATAATAATTGGTGCTGTATCATACGCCAATAGATATGGCGATAAAGGCAAGAGTGATGCTAAGAATGAATTGGTTGATCTTATCCGTAGTAAATCTGGATTAAGCTTAGTTAAAAGTTCTACTCAAGGGGCTAAAAAATTTAATATTTTCTGCTGGGAGGGTAAGCGATAATGGATTTACCCGATCTTTTAGAAATTGAGCATTTTGGTGGCTCATGGGATAATTATCTTGATGCAGCATATAAAATCTATTGCGATGAAGTTGTTAATGGTAATTTAGATTTTATGGGAATTGAGATTAAGTGTCCTTGGCACCCACCTTTTAATGATAAGCACTTTTCTTTCTGGCATATTATATCTCAAGCTAGTTCGGCATCAACTAAAGAAGAAGATAGAGAGCCTGACTTTGAAAGAATAAAAAGAATAAGGTGGATACCATTTATTTTAAAAATTAGTAAGAATCAAAATGAAGTTTTATGCTGGAATAAAATTGTAAAAACCAAACGAGGGCGAAAAACACATTTACAGATTTTACATAAAAATTCTGGATTTATGATCGTACTAAGGAAGGCAAAAAATAGATATGATATAGTAACAGCGTACAGGATAAAAAACCCTGGAAGAAAAATTGCTGAGTATGATAAGGTAATGGATCCGAGAAAAGCATAGGGCATAAATGCCCTAAGTAGCTCCTCTTACACTAGGCAAGTGAGACTAGGTACACTATAACACATAATTAACGTAAATAGCAAGTGGAAAAATGAGAATAACAGAAGATACATTAGAGCAAGCATTGATTGAATGGCTTGGTGAGCTGGGTTTTGGTTATGAGCATGGCTCTAATTTTACGCCAGATAGTAGCGATGAACGTACGAGCTATAAGCAAGTTATCCTTGAACAAAAATTGCGTAATGCGTTAGAGCGAGTTAATCCGAATTTGCCAGCAAAAGCTATTGATGATGCGTTATATCAGATAATAAATCCATCGCACCCCAGCTTACTTCAACGCAATAGAGAGTTCCAAAAGTTATTATCTACCGGTATTAAAGTTGAATATGATAATGGCGATGAAGAAGTGGGTGATATTGCCTATTTAGTGGACTTCGAGAATGTTGATAATAATGAGTGGTTAGTTGTTAATCAGTTTACTATTGAAGGCACTTACGCTAACCGCCGCCCTGATGTTATAATTTTCGTTAATGGTTTGCCGTTATTTGTATTTGAATTGAAAAATCCAGCCGATGAAGAAGCTGATATTTGGAAGGCTTATGAGCAAATTCAATTTTACAAAGAACGTATAGAGGATTTATTCAATAGTAATATTGCGTGCATTATATCTGATGGCATAGATGCACGAATAGGCTCTTTAACGGCCAATAAAGAACGCTTTATGGCTTGGCGTGCAGGTGATGAAGATGAAGCATCTGCAGCATTAGAACTTGAGAAATTCACAAGGGCATTTTTTATCAAAGAAAATCTGCTTTCTTATATGCAGTATTTCATATTATTTGAAGAAGATGAAAAAAATATAATTAAGAAAATTGCCGGCTATCATCAATTTTACGCTGTGCAAGCGGCAATGAAAAGTACATTAGCCGCTACATCTGAAAATGGTGATAGGCGCGCAGGCGTTGTTTGGCATACTCAAGGTTCGGGTAAATCTATTTCTATGACGTGCTATGCTTCAATGGTAATGAGGCATAAAGGAATGAATAACCCTACTCTTGTTATTGTTACGGATAGAAACGAGCTAGATAACCAACTATTCGAGCAATTTTGTAAAGCTAAAGATGCATTAGGAGAATTACCTCAAAAAGCCGATAGTAGAGAAGAAGTAAAAGAACTTTTAGCTAACAGGCCTTCTGGTGGCGTTATATTTACTACAATACAAAAGTTTGGTTTGAATGAGGATAGTAATGAATATCCAGCATTATCAGAGCGTAAAAATATTGTAGTTATTTCTGATGAAGCTCATAGAAGTCAATATGGTCATAAAGCCAGAGTTGATAAAGAAACTGGAAAGGTGAAATATGGCTATTCTAAATATCTTCGTGATGCATTGCCAAATGCCTCATTTATAGGTTTTACGGGTACTCCAGTTGAAATGGAAGACAGAGATACAAGAGCTGTATTTGGTGGGTATGTTCATATTTATGATATTAAACAAGCCGTAGAAGATGGCGCAACTGTTACACTTCATTATGAGCCACGCTATATTCCGTTAACTGCCGATGAAGAAATGCTCGCCAAACTTGATGAAGAGCTAGATGAGATATTAGAAGATGAGGAAGAAGAATCTTCGGAAAAACATAAATCTAACTGGTCTACCATGGCGCGCTTAGCTGGCGCAGAACCTAGGGTAAAACTTTTAGCTAAAGATATTGTTGAACATTTTGAAGAGCGCACATCTGCATTAGATGGTAAAGCAATGGCCGTATGCATGACTCGTGATATATGCGCCGATTTATATGAGGAGATAATAAAATTACGCCCAGATTGGCATGATGACGACCCTATGAAAGGCGTTGTTAAAGTAATTATGACATCTAACGCTTCTGATAGTGAAAAGCTACGTCGTCATAATTATGGCTCGAAGGTTAAGAAGGATATGGAGAAAAGAGCCAAAAATCCCGATGACCCTCTTAAAATTGTTATTGTACGTGATATGTGGCTCACTGGCTTTGATGCACCTTCTATGCATACAATGTACATTGATAAACCAATGAAGGGGCATAATTTAATGCAGGCTATAGCTAGAGTTAATAGGGTGTTTAAAGATAAGCCTAGTGGCCTGATTGTTGACTATATTGGAATTGCTAATGAGCTAAAACTTGCGAAAGAAACTTATACTGCAAGTAACGGTAAAGGCGATATTATCATCGATTCTCAAAAGCAGCTAGAATTACTTAAAGAAAAAATGCACGTGGTAAGAGATATGCTTCATGGAGTTGATTACTCTTCATATCAACAAAATGCTCTATCTGTAATGCCTTTGATGATGGATCATATACTAGGTCTTGACGATGGTAAAAAACGTTTTGCAGATGCAGTTTTAATAGCGTCTAAAGCAATGGCTATATGTGGCACTTTAGATGAAGCGACTGATTACAGAGATGAATTAGCATTATTTCAAGCGGTAAAATCAGCATTATCCAAAAAAGCTGGTGGTAAACTCAGAAGTAAAGATGATATTGATAACGCTATGCGTCAAATAATATCAAATGCGGTAATTACCGATGATATTGTTGATATATTTGATGCATCAGGGGTAAAAAAGCCAGATATTTCTATTTTATCAGATGATTTCTTAAAAGAGTTTAGCAAAATGCCACAAAAGAATTTGGCAGTTGAATTGCTTGAACGCATAATGGCAGATAAAATTAAATCTAAAGCTGATAGCAATATTACTACGGCAAAAAAATACTCCGATAGACTGAAAGAAGTTATTAGCAGATACCAATCTAGAACGGTTGATACCTCTGAAATTATTGAAGAGCTAATATCAATGGCTAAAGAATATAATCAAGCCGAAAAACGTGGGGATAATTTAGGTTTAAATTCAGATGAATTGTCATTTTATGATGCATTAGAAACTAATGAAGCAGCTGTTAGAGAATTAGGCGATGAAGTTTTAGTTACCATTGCTAGAGAGCTTACGGATAAACTTCGTAAATCTGTAACTATTGATTGGCAAAATAGAGAATCTGTAAGAGCTAAAATTAGAATTGCCATCAAACGCATTCTTAAAACTCATAAATATCCACCTGATAAGCAAGAAAAGGCAATTGAAACTGTTTTAAAACAAGCTGAATTATTATCTCATAGTTTAGTGCAATAGTATTATAATAAGTTTTACCTATGCGATTAGAAAAAGCAGAGAATTTATTGAAATTAGCCATCCTTATGCAAACAAAGGAGGATGGAGTCAGCTTAATTGATATTCAAGAAGAGTTCGACGTTGGTAGGCGAACTGCAGAAAGAATGCGCGACTCTATCCAAAGGTTAATTCCATCAACCCATTCTATTGGACGTGAAGGTAGGATAAAGAAGTGGAAAATATCAGATAATAAATTTGGCTCATTAATTAACTTTTCAGCTGATGAGTTAGCTCAAGTAAAAGCATCTGCAAATAAATTACGTGAGACAAAATTAGATAGTGATGCTGATACTCTTGATGAGGTTTATGCTAAAATTAAATCATCACTGCCATTAAATCAAAATGTACGTTTAGAACCTGATATAGAAGCTATTATTGAGGCTGAAGGTTACGATACAAGAGTTGGTGTTAAGAATAAAATTTCCAGCGATATTTTAAATATTCTGCGCGAGGCCATTAAATCATGTAAAAAAGTTAAAATCACTTATCAAAATAGCCAAGATAAGCAATCTACCAGAACTGTTGCGCCTTATGGATTCCTTTATGGAAATAAGCATTATATTATCGCTATGTGCTCAAAGGCTGATGGTATTAGAACATTTAATTTAAGTAAGATTGTTAAAGCTACGCTTACAGAAATTTCATACGAGATACCTTCGGATTTTAACTTGAAAGCTTATAATCAGCGCTCTTTTGGAGTATTCCAAGAAATACCACACGAGGTAATTTGGAGGTTTAGCCCTGAAGTAGCAAATGCAGCTAATGAATATGAGTTTCACCCATCTCAAGAAACGGAAATTTTAGAAGATGGTTCATTACTGGTTTCATTTACTGCAGGTGGCTTAAAGGAAATGTGCTACGAACTCTTCAAATGGGAAGGTGCTGTTGAAATTATAGCGCCGGAAGAGTTGAAAGACGAATTTAGAGAAATTATGAAGTCTAACCTTTAATACTATAATTCCTTAAAAAATCTGCAAATGTAACACACCTATTTTTAGGAATCATCGCAGCAATCCAACCTTTGCCTCTTCCTTTCTTTCCACTTTTATCCTTTAAAAGATTCGCCTGTAATTTAACTGGACTATCTAGGAAATAATATGTTGCATCTTCACCCTGAATATCATTCTCAATCTCTAGCGCAGCCTGCCATTTAGGTAGCAATTCTTTTTTCTTCAGAGGAAACTCCTCATTAGAAAAGGAATTTTCAATCAACTTCTCACAAGTATCTTGTACAAGCTCCCATTTGATATTTTTAATAGTGATTATGCCTAATATTTTAGAAAGACTTGGTATTCCTTCATCTAGATTGGCTAAATTACCTCGTGTAAAATAGGGTGCGAAATATAAAGGTGAGCCATTCACTTTGCCCCTTCTATAGACACCATTCTGGTATCTTCTAATCTCACTATCCAAGCCAACATCTTGTATTAATATTTCTTTTTGATTTGCCATTCCATAACTCCTTTCATAATATTTTAAAAACTCATCTAATTCTTCTCCAGCATTTGGATTTTGATCCGCCAACTCATTTATTAATTCACGCCATGTGATATCAATAATATTCAAATTATTGTCACCGCCATGAAGGTTGATTCCTGATTGATGAGATAAGAAAACAAAGAATTTTTTATACTTATCATCCTCTTTCTTATCATAGATAGGTTTGTATAATTCGAATTGCTCTCTGGTAGCTTTTCCCGAACCGACCTTACATTCTATAATTAGAAAATATCTCGTTTCCTTATCTGTAAATTCAATTTCTATATCGGTGCGTCCACCTTTGTCTGAATCATTTAGTTCTGCAGCCTTATATGATTTCTCAATTTTAATATCTAAACTCTTAAACCACGAACTTGATTTTTGTTCTAATTTTATATCTAGCAACTTGCATAAAGCCCTAATTACTTTTGGGTCAACTCCTGCCAGATAAGCTAAAACTTTTGATAGATTAGTTTCCTTTCTAGTAGAGTCTAAAATATCAAATAAGTTCAAATAGCTCTTTTTATTTTCTGCGCTTTTAATCTGCATAACTCTTCACCACCTCCAAAAGTTTAACCATAGCATAAGTGTCCAGTTTGCAATATTCTAATAGGTCTGGAATTGAAGCTTTAAAGTCTTTATCAGTCAATTTGCCTTTAACAAAATTAGAGAAGCAGCTCATAGCATCTGCACCGTTAGATATTTCCATATCAGCATATGAAAACTTAGTAAATGCAGGTAAAACCTTTTTAATTGAATAAGAGCCTTCCTGATTAGGATGGTAAAGATGCCTTGATCTAAAAGGAATTGCTAAATCTACCATGCGTGAATTTATATTATCAATCACATCGGCATATTCAGGCAGGAATTTTGCGAGCTCATTATTGCGCGCTTCTTCAAATGACTGATTATAAACAATAACACTGCCGCTATTACCCAACGCATCTACTAAAACTTTAGCAAAATCACACCTTGGGTCAGATTTCTTATCATGTAGAAATTCAATATGCTCTAGCTTACCATTTTCCTCTTTTTGTATATGAAGTGAAAATTGAAATGGTATCTGTTGATACGGGCGAGAGCCATTAAATGGAGGAATTGCCTCACCGAAAGTTTCGTAATCGAGATAATATAATGGATATTCCAATTTAGATGCAAAAGCCTTTAACTCATTTTTATCAATAAAAGCTTCACCATTCATATATGAGTTATAATCAACAGATTTATTGCCATTGGGCGCACCGGATTCTGGTAAATCCAGAATATCAAAGCTCCCAGATTCATTTCCAATTTCAAAACCTCTTTTTGCACCCAGTAATTCAATAATTGAATATTGAGGGATATTATCCCAACAGTAATCTTTGTAATCACACTCAAATGGTTTTAAGCAATGCGTGCCGTTATTGATTTTCGGCTCCTCACTTGATGCCAAAACTTCTAATAAAGGTTTAACCCTAGCCTCAACCTCATCCTGTTTGGCTAAAGTTTCATCTGTTATATCATGAAGTTTAAATATCTTTTGTGGATCAATATCACCATCACGCACATATTCATTATTAATTACCATCATGTAGCAATTGCGGATATTATACCCCGCACCTTTAAACGCATAATATTGCAGCGACATATCATCATAATGATAATCTTTAACGCTAGTGCTAGATTTAACCTCAATAAGATCTACTGATTTATCAAGATTAACTTTTAAAATATCAATTTTTGAGTACGCACCGGTGTCGCGGTGAATTGCAGTTGCCTCAAATATTACTCGATAATCAGCATCTATATAATCTTTAGTTAGAGATACTGCTTCAGCAACTTTCCAATAAGGGGCTTCAACCTCTATAGATTTTAACTCAAAATATTCTTTTGCTAACTCGCCAACTTCGTGACCTGTATCAAATAACGCCTGTTGTTCTGGTGTGATTTCAGGCTTTAAATCTTTTCTATTTCTAAACAGCCATAACGCTTTTGGGCATTGCTTACCCTTCACATATTGAGATTTTGATATTGTGTGACTCATAATATTAACTTTTATAATGTGTAAATCTTTCAATATATTCAGGGTTCATTAGAAGCTCTTTTGCACTTTCTAAATCTTCCATAACGCATCTAGGAATATCTATATTTTTAGGTAAATTTTTATGTCTATATATAAAATGAGGTGCAAACTTATTAAAACTATCTCTATTTCTCATTGATGATTTAATATTGTCCGAAAATCTGACTAACCATTTTTCTTGATCTGTTTGACTTATAATTTCATTTATATCGATATTAGATAATCTTAATCTAAACTTACCACATTGAATAAATTTACGGTACTGTCCTTCTTGAATTTGAATACCTAACTCTAGTTCATTATCGTTATCTAACTTTTTAATTAAAGAACACCCAACCAAAGGTAATTTTCTTGTTAAACCATAATAGAAGTTTGTTTTTATTTCATCTTCATTTACCGAAAAATTATTTTCTTTGAAGTGAGCCTCAATTCTATCTAAAAGTTTACTTGCTAGATATTTCTCAATTGTTTCAGCAAAGCGTATCCCGTTAAGATGATCATATGTATCTCCCTCATCTTTGCTACGCAACAAAAATGGAAATTCACTATCATCACCTATTAATTTTATTTTAGTTAACTTATTTAAAACTCTTAATAAATCGGTGTAGTCTTTATGATATTCTGTGCGCCAATTTATATCGTCTAACTTATCAGATAAATCACCAAAGCTAATATCTGCCATTCTTGCCTAGATTGATATTATTAGTGTGCGGTGCTTTGCCATTTTTATAAACACAAACCATCTCATGCTTTGAGCGATATAATGAACCCATACCACCATTATTCTTATTCCAAACGCAGATATTTTTATGTTCGCTATAATATTCTTTAGCAGCACTTATTAGTTCGTAGAGATGTCGCCAATCCATAAAGATATAATGAAGAGAGCCGTCTTTAGAGAATTTTACAGCTTGATTTATGAATTTAGAGAGAAACTCAATAAATTCATTCTCAGACATTTCTCCTGATGCCATAGCAAATTCATCATGCTTAATTGAGCCATTGCCGCAAACATGATTATCTATATTAACATTAAACGGGGGGTCACTCAGAAGGGCATCTGCCTTTTCATTTTCTTTGAAAAGTTGCTGATAAGATTCTTCTTCAGTAGAGTCACCACATATTAAAATATGCCTACCCAGAATTATAACATCACCAAGCTTCGTAATAGGTGCTAAGTTATCATCTGCTTCCGGAATATATTCAGGCTCAGGTTCTTTATCAGAATCATCATCTGCACCAGCCATAATTACCTCAAGCTCATCATTATCAAAACCCGGAATAATGAACTCCTCATCTAGCTCCATAACCTCATCAAGTATAATAGTTAGCTCTTCAGCCAAAGCTTCTTCATCAAGGCCTGTCATTAATGATATTTTATTATCAATAATTCTAAGTGCCTTCACCTGATGTTCAGATAAGTGATCTACATAAATTACAGGGATTTTTTTATATCCTGCTAATTTAGCCACTTCCAGACGCGCATGACCAGCTATAATAATATTCTCTCTATTTAACAATATGGGAAATAAGAAGCCGTACATACTAACCGAATTTAGTAATGCCCGCTCTTGTTCCTTATCATGCTCTTTGGTGTTATTCTGATAGGCTATTGGTATATCAACTGAGACATACTCAATCTGGATATTTAAATCCTTATAAAGGGTATCTATTTTATTGTTCATAATTAAAAACTTTGTTTCAAAGCTCTAAATATGATGCCCTTTCACCCTCCGGAAGTGCCTAAAATAACTTTTTTATAAATTTCTTAGAAAGTTAAAAAGTTATGCTGACACTTAATTGACTTTCTAAATCACCTCAAATCAAATCTATCTGCATCCATAACTTTCACCCAGGCGTTTATGAAGTCGTTCGTGAACTTCTCTTTTGAGTCATCCATGGCATAAACTTCAGCGATAGCTCTAAGCTCGGAGTTTGAGCCAAAGATTAAATCAACAGGAGTAGCAGTATATTTAACGTTGCCAGCTTTACGGTCAATGCCTTCATAGATTCCATCTCCAGATGACTTTTGCCATTTAGTAGACATATCAAGTAAGTTAACAAAGAAATCATTATTTAATGTTCCAACTTTATCAGTGAATATACCATGTTTAGAACCATAACTATTAGCGCCAAGTGAACGCATACCGCCAATAAGCACAGTCATTTCAGGAACTGTTAGACCAAGCTGATCTGCTTTATCAACTAGCATTTCTGTTGGAGAACGATAAGATTCAGACTCGTCATAAAAATTTCTAAACGCATCAGCTGTTGGTTTAAGTAAGTTGAAAGAATCAATATCAGTTTTTTCTTGTGTGGCATCACCACGACCAGTTGAAACTTCAACTTCTACATCATCAAAGCCTGCATCTTCTGCAGCCTTTTCAATTGCTGCTGCACCACCAAGAATGATTAGATCAGCAAGTGATACATCATCTTTGCCATAATCATCTTGAATTTCTTTCAACTTAGTTAAAACCTTACCCAGCTCTTTAGGATTATTTGCTTCCCAAGATTTCATAGGCTCTAATGCAATTCTTGCGCCATTAGCACCACCTCGCATATCAGAATCACGATATGATGAGGCTGAAGCCCAAGCTGTTCTAACTAGTTCCTGCACAGTCAAGTTAGAATCTAAAATACGTTTCTTTAATTTACGAACCTGACTATCAAGCAATTCTTTACCTTCAGGAATAGGATCTTGCCAAATTAGCTCTTCAGAGGGTAGCTCTGAACCATGATAATTGGCAACAGGCCCCATATCGCGATGAGTTAACTTATACCAAGCTTTGGCGAAGCTTAAGCGATATTCTTCAGGATTAGCCAAAAAGCGCTCAGCAATCTTCTTATATTCAGGGTCAGCCTTTAATGCTAAATCTGCTGTAGTCATCACAGGTGGGTTATACTTCCCCTCAATATGCGCATCTGGCACAGATTCATGCATATCTTTATCAGTTGGTATCCATTGTTTAGCACCAGCTGGGCTTTGAGTTAATTCCCATTCATTGTTGAGTAAATTCTCTAGATATAGAGTTGTCCATTGCGTTGGAGCTTGTGTCCATGCACCTTCTAAACCCGAAGTCACAGTATCTTCAGAGTGACCTTTACCGCATTTATTCTTCCAACCTAAACCTTGCTCTTCAATTGATGCTCCACCAGGCTCAACACCAACACAATCAGATGGTTTATGCGCACCATGCATTTTGCCGAATGTGTGACCACCAGCAATTAGGGCAACTGTCTCTTCATCATTCATTGCCATACGACCAAATGCTACACGGATATTTTTTGCAGATGCGGCAGAATCAGGCTTGCCCCTAGGACCTTCAGGATTAACATAAATTAATCCCATATGCATTGCACCTAATGGTCGCTGTAGCTTACCATCTCTATCTTCACGGTCAGAAGCAAGCATCTCTAATTCAGGCCCCCAATATACTAAATCTGGCTCCCAATCATCGGCTCTACCGCCGGCAAAACCGAATGTTTTAAAACCCATATTCTCCAATGAAACATTACCTGCAAGAATCATTAAGTCAGACCAAGATAGTCTTTTACCATATTTCTTTTTCAACGGCCAAAGTAAGCGCTTAGCTTTATCTAAATTGCCATTATCAGGCCAGCTATTTAAAGGATCAAAACGCATTTGACCGCCACCGCCACCGCCACGACCATCAAGCGTTCTATATGTTCCTGCACTATGCCAAGATAGGCGAATGAAGAATGGGCCGTAATTACCAAAATCAGCAGGCCACCAATCTTGAGAGGTGGTAAGAATTTTATCTAAGTCTTTTTTTACAGCAGCCAAATCAAGTTTCTTAAATTCTTCAGCATAGTTAAAGTCTTTGCCATAAGGGTTTGAGCGTGAATCATGGTCACGAAGTGAAGATAAATCTAACTGATCAGGCCACCAAAAACTATTTGGCTTTGCTTGAAATGCCTTAACCATCTTATTCATTTTAATCTTATCACTACCTACAGGGCATTCAGGCTCACTAATTTTTGCATTAGCTGAGCTCACTGATAATCCAGCTGTTAGCAGTGAAATAATAATTAAGCTTTTGATTCTCATAATTTTATATTAGTTATAAATTTAGATTAATTTCTTATTTTCATAAAAACTACTGTTTTTTAACCAGTATTGCGTTTCTTATATGGCTTTGCATGTTTAGCTAAATGGTCAATCATCATTCCAGCAACGTCTTTACCAGTGGCCTTTTCAATGCCCTCTAAGCCAGGGGAAGAATTTACCTCTAATACTAATGAGCCATGTTTAGAGCGGAGTAAGTCAACACCTGCAACATCAAGGCTTAATGCTTTAGCCGCACGGACAGACATAGAACGTTCTTCTGGTGTAATTTTAACCTGATTAACTTCTGCACCTAAATGGTAGTTAGCTCTAAACTCGCCTTCTTTAGCCACACGCTCCATGCTAGCCACCACCTTATCGCCTACAACAAAGCAACGAATATCACGTCCTGCCGATTCCTTAATATATTCCTGCGTCATAATATTTGCGTTCATCTGCTTAAACGCCCCCATTACAGAACTTGCCGCAGAATGAGTTTCAGCAAGAACCACGCCCACACCTTCTGTGCCTTCTACTAACTTAATAATTAACGGAGCTCCACCAACTGATTCAATTACAGCCTCACTATCTAATGGAGAGTGGGCAAAGCCAGTTGAAGGCATTGGAATACCATGCTTTGCTAATATTTGTAATGAGCGTAATTTATCCCTAGCTCTTGCAACGGATAATGAATTATTAAGAGGGTAGACACCTGACATCTCAAACTGTCTTAAAATAGCTGTTCCGAAGAACATGATAGAAGGTTCTATACGAGGGATAACCGCATCTATGCCAGTTACTTCTTCACCACCTCTATAGAATACTTTTGGACTATTATGAGAAACATTTAGGTAACATTCCGTTAAATTTAATATCCTTAGTTCATGGCCTCGCTCTTCTGCGGCCTGCTTAAACCTTTCATGTGAATATAATCCCTGTTCGGATACTAAAACGGCTATCTTCATTTATGTTTACCTTAAAAATTGTTTTATATATAACTCTTGGGTTGAATTAATATTGGTTAGTTCTGCAATCTTATATGACCGAAAATGCAAAATACTAGAAGAAAAATAGCTATTACAAATGACACAACAATTATGCGATGCAGATTGCTTGTTAAGCTTATTGAGATGGCAGGTGCAGAGCCAGTTTTGATGGATATTAAAACTAATGGTAAATCTATTGAACAGCACTTAAAAGACATAAGAGCCTCACTTAAAGAATGTTCAGCTATTATTTTACCTGGAAATAAATATGATGTTCATCCGAAGAATTACAATGAGTCATTTATTCATGATGAAACAGAGCAGAGATTAGACCATAAAAATGGTGATACTCGTTTTGAGATTGAGAAGCTGATGCTTGAATATGCAATGCAGAACCAACTGCCAATTCTTGGTATTTGCGGAGGCTTTCAAACAGCTAATGTGGTTCTAGGGGGTAAATTAACGCAACATATCCCTGATATAGTTAATCATAGGCTTCATAGAGATAATAATATCTCTGACTTAACTAAAGAAGATAATGCTGAATTTGAGCGTAACTTTGAAGGTT
The DNA here is from genome assembly GCA_020630095.1 of Rickettsiales bacterium. Lineage (GTDB taxonomy): Bacteria > Pseudomonadota > Alphaproteobacteria > Rickettsiales > UBA8987 > JAHDCD01. The sequence continues at coordinate 130,243 of JAHDCD010000005.1, forward strand.
TTATTACTAATGGCAAAGGTAAGCAAATATTCGGTGCTAGCCATGATTTTAAAGTAAAGCCTAATAATATTATCGCTGATTTATATGATAATAAAAACCTTGGTAGTATAGGTGAGTTAAATCTTCATCATCAAGGAATGTTTGAATCTGATTTATCTGATAGGCTTGAAGCTGTTGGAATTTCAGATGATGGAGTTATTGAAGCGGCTGTAATCAAAGATTATCCATATGGAATCTTCTTCCAACCTCATATTGAATGTAATGTTAATGGAATTGCATTCAAAGCTGTTAGCTCGCTATTAAGTTCAAACAGATAATACCCACCTCCCTCACTCTATCTTTTTCTGATTAGCCAGCTAGGCAGTTAGGAAATAGCGAGTTGCTTTTAGCTCTCCTTTTCTAATCATTATATTTTTAGACACTAAATCGTTCAAATCTCTGTTTGCTGTAGCAGGTGAGGTATTGGTAATTTTAATATACTTCTTAACGCTAACGCCATTTTCAAAGCCATTCATACCCGCTTTAAAAATAAGATTCAGCATCTTAACCTGCCTATCATTTAGGGTATCTTTATGCTTATTAAATATTTTTGCTTTCTTAAGTATAAACTCAATTGATGCGATAGAATTTTGCTGAGCCGCAATTACCATTTTACAAAAATATTCTAACCAATTTTGAATATCATTTGTTTTGTTCGCTTGTTCTAGTGACTCATAATAGGCCTTTTTGTTGCTAAGGATTGTTTTTGAAACGGCAATCAGTGTGGGTTTGCCTAAAGATTTAGCCAAAGATTTCTCAATTAAAGCCCTGCCAATTCTGCCATTACCATCTTCAAATGGGTGAATAAGCTCAAAATATAAATGGGCAATACCAGCGTGAATAATTGAATGCTCATTAGAGCTGTTGAAAAACTCAATAAACTTAGACATCTCAGCTTGCATATTCTTCGATGGCGGCGCTTCATAATGCACTTTTGGCTTATCTATCCTGCCGGATATTATCTGCATCGGCTCATCATGAAATCTATACTCGCCAATTGCATCAAGATCAGTCCTGCCATTCATAAGCATTTTATGCCATGAATATAATGTATTATGGCTTAGCGGTTGCTGAAAATTATTATATAAATCCACCATCATCTGAGCGATTCCATTCTCTCGTGGGTAATTTTTAGAAATATTCGCCTTCAGGCCAAGATAACGCTTTATCGAAGATTGCAAACTATCCCTATCTAATATCTCCCCCTCAATTTCAGATGTTGTAATAGCCTCATCAGATAAAAAGCCTATTTTTATATCTTCTTTTTCTTCATCGGATAATGATTTGAGTACGCCAATAGATATTCCTGAAATATGGGCAAACTCATTGCAGTAGCCCTCAAGAGATTTCTTATCATAAGAAAACTTTCCCCAATCTGGTTTTTGCCACGCATATTTTTGAGTCATGATAGATAAATATAACACTTATCTATCAAAAAGTAAAGGGATATGATAGATAAGTACAAAGCTTATCCATCATGAATATATTTTTAAGCCCTTCCGAGTAAATATTCATCTAATATGGTAGAAGCGGCACTACTTCTAAAAATTCTCTATTAATCAACGATCTAAACTTACTGTAAAAACCTTCAATTTGCAGATAGCTTTCTATTGCCATTTTAGAAGCTAGAAACACTAAAATTCCCATTAAATTTGCTATATTTCCCTATAGATTTTCCAATTAGACAAAATAGAGGCTTAAGAATTAAGTTAATATTTTCGTTGTTTTTGGAATTAATTTAGTTAATAGATGCTACTAGTTCAGTAGAGTAGCATCTACTGCACCATTCTTTGAAAATTACACATTATTTATTATGTCTATTATATCTGATATTCACGCTAGAGAAATTATTGATTCACGAGGTAACCCAACTATTGAAGTTGAAGTGGCACTAGAAGATGGCTCGTTTGGTAGAGCTGCAGTTCCTTCGGGGGCATCTACTGGTTCGTTAGAAGCGCTTGAGCTTCGCGATGGTGACAAGGCACGCTTTGGTGGTAAAGGTGTTGAGAATGCCGTTGATAATGTAAATGGCGAGATTGCTAGCGAGTTAATCGGTTTTGATGCTACAGAGCAGCGTGTTATTGATAATGTTTTAATTGAACTTGATGGTACAGAAAATAAAGCCCGTTTAGGTGCAAATGCTATTTTAGGTGTATCTTTAGCATGTGCTAAGGCGGCGGCTGAGTATCATGGTCAGGCATTGTTTGAATATATTGGGGGTAAGAATGCGAATATTTTACCAGTGCCAATGATGAATATTATTAATGGTGGCGAGCATGCTAATAATGCTATCGATATTCAAGAATTTATGATTATGCCGTTAGGTGCGCCAACTATGTTGGATGCGGTGCGTTGTGGTTCTGAAATTTTCCAAAAATTAAAGGCTAACTTAGCTAAGGATGGATTTTCTACAGCGGTAGGCGATGAGGGTGGCTTTGCACCAGATTTTGGCTCTACTACGCAAGCGTTAGATTATATTATGAAATCTATTGAAGATGCTGGTTATAAAGCAGGTGATGAAGTTGCTTTGGCATTAGATTCCGCTGCTACTGAGTTTTACAAAGATGGTAAGTATCACTTAAAAGGTGAAGATAAAGTTTTAACTTCAGATGAAATGATTAGCTATTACGAGGAGCTTGTTGATAAGTATCCGATAGTTTCAATTGAAGATGGTTTAGATGAAAAAGATTATGCAGGTTGGGAAGAGTTAACTAAGCGCATAGGTGCTAAAGTTCAGCTTGTAGGTGATGATTTATTTGTAACTAATCCGGCAATTTTAGCTGAAGGTATTGAGAATGAGCGTGCTAATGCTTTATTAGTTAAGTTTAACCAAATTGGCACATTATCTGAAACTTTGGACGCTATTAATATGGCGCATGGTGCGGGTTATAATTGCGTATTATCGCATCGTTCAGGTGAAACTGAAGATACAACTATTGCTCATTTAGCGGTTGCTACAAATTGTGGCCAAATTAAAACTGGTTCGCTTTGTAGGTCTGATAGAACTGCAAAATATAACGAATTAATACGTATTGAAGAGCATTTAGGCGAAGCCGGTGTTTACGGCGTTTAGATAAATTAATTTATCTTGAAAGTTTCTTCAATATAGTTCTTTCTAATTTACAAGACAATTGTCTTGTAAATTAGGTACGCTCGCTTCGCGGCGGCAAGTAAGCTAAAGCTTACTTGCATAGTAAATCCAAATTTAAATGCTACCGCGTTGTAAATTAGAATTTACTACATACAACAATAACAATATTATGACTATTACATTACCTCCATTACCTTACGCAGATAACGCGCTAGAGCCTCACATTTCAGCAGAAACAATTAGTTTTCACTATGGCAAGCATCACAATGCTTACGTGGTTAACTTAAATAAGTTAATTGAAGGTACTGCGGATGAAGGTAAGAGTTTAGAGGATATTGTTAAGTCGTCTACTGGTGGTGTGTTTAATAATGCTGCACAAGTTTGGAACCATACTTTTTATTGGAATTCTATGGCACCTAATGGTGGCGGTGCGCCAAGTGGTGCAATTGCAGATAAGATTAATGCGGATTTCGGTTCTTTCGAGAAGTTTGCTGAAGAGTTTAAAGCTGCGGGTGCGACTCAGTTTGGTTCTGGTTGGGCATGGCTTGTTGTTAATGCTGATGGCAAATTAGAAATTCGTAAAACACCTAACGCGGAAACGCCATTAACAGAAGCAGGTGTTACGCCAATTATCACTATGGATGTTTGGGAGCATGCTTACTATTTAGACTATCAAAATAAGCGCCCTGAATATATGGGTGTATTCCTTGATAAATTAGTTAACTGGGATTTCGCTAATGAGAATTTAGCTAAGGCTTAACTAGCCGCGTCATTGCGAGGAGCGTAATGAAATGAAGCGACGAAGCAATCCAGAAACCTATTTGCTTGGCAAGATCACTGGATTGCTTCGCTCCTTTCAGTCGCTCGCAATGACGGTTATTATTTTATTTCCTGTAAACGCGTATTCTGCAGCATGGCTTATAGATAAAGGTAAGAGCCAGAATGTTTATTCATTATCTTTCTATTCATCGGATCATTTTTATGACCAACAAGGTAATAGGATAAATATTGCCGACAGATACGATAAGCGATCATTTTCAAACCTATATGAATATGGCTTAACAGATGGTTTAACTGTTGGGTTTAATTATAATTTTGATTGGGCAAGTCAAGGTACAGAGGAGGAGCTAGGATATAGCGGTTCAGAATTTTTTTTAAGATCATATCTATATGAGGGTGAGGCTGGAGTTTTATCTGTACAGCCATTGATAAAATTGCCAGCGTTTGAGGCGCCTAATATTAATTTGCCATTATCTAATAATGAAATTGAAGCAGAAATACGTTTGCTTTACGGCAAGGGTTATAAGCATGATGGGGTGAATAATTTTATCAATGCGGAAGTGGCATATAGGCGTGCGATATATGATCATATTGATGGAGTTAAGAATAAGAGCGAACTTATATTGGATTTATCAGCGGGTTTTAGGGCGAATAAGAATCGTATGGTTTTAGCGCAAGTTTTTAGTAAATATTCACTATCGGATTTTGATAATTTATCTTTATTCCAGAGTAATAACCATCATGTGAAGGCGCAATTAAGTTATGTGTTTAAGGTAACGCGCAATAACTCAATTCAAATAGGTGGCTATGCAGATATTTACGCGCGTAATACAGGTAAGGGAAAAGGTTTTTTTGTTAGTTTATGGAGAGAATTTTAAGTTAGAAGGATGGAAGGATTGAAGGAAAGAAGGATGGAGAGGGTTATTTTAGCCTCTGAGGCTTTGGTGGATATTGATCCTAAGCTTTCGGCTAAAGGGGCAATTAAGAATCCAATAAGATTTATTTTATCATTTTTGTTATTATTAGCATTGCTAACTATTTTTGTGCCGGAAGGGTTATTTTTAAGTTTAGTTATAATATTCAACTTTTTCTTCCTTGCTAATTTTTTGCTTAAATTTGTTATTTTTATATTCTCAGCTTTCTTAAATAAGGCATCTGAAATTATGGATGTAGCAGATGATGAATTGCCGATATATACAATTCTCGTGCCGTTATATAAGGAGAATCAGAAAACTGTGAATCAGGCAATTAAGGCCTTGGAAGATATAGATTACCCAGCGGATAAGAAAGATATTAAGCTGATTCTAGAAGAATCAGATAATGAAACTGTTAAACATATTCCAAGTAATTTAAGCCAAGAGTTTAATGTGGTGATAGTGCCGGACTCTCAGCCGCGTACGAAGCCAAAAGCTTGTAATTATGCTTTGCAGGAAGCGCATGGTGAGTATGTTTGTATTTATGATGCGGAGGATATTCCTGATAAGAATCAGTTAAAGATAGCATTAGCGGCGCATAAAAAGAGCAATATAGTTCAGGGGCAATTAACTTATTATAATTGGCAGAAGAACTGGCTTACGAAGCTGTTCTATATTGAATATGAGTGTTTGTTTAAATATTACCTGCCTGCGCTTGAATATTTTAGGCTTCCTATTCCTCTTGGTGGAACGTCTAACCATTTTAAGGTTGCAGAGCTTAATGAACTTGGCGGGTGGGACGCCTATAATGTTACGGAAGATGCTGACTTAGGCATTCGTTATTATAGGGCGAGTAAGAATGTTTCGGTTATTAATTCCGAAACGCGTGAGGAAGCACCAGCGCGCTTAAAGAGTTGGATGTATCAGCGAAGTAGATGGATAAAGGGTTTTATACAGACTTTAATAGTGCATTTACGTGAGCCGTTCAAAATGATGCGAGAGCTTGGCTTTGGTAAGTTTTTTGGTTTTCTTTTCTTTATGGGTGCGCCTACGCTTACATTTTTAATTATGCCGCTTGCATTGGTGCTATCCGTTATGGTGTTGGCAGGTTATGTTGTATTGCCTAATTCGTTGGAGTGGCTAACGGCGATTAACTTATTTGGTGGTTTTATATTCCACGTTGTAATTGGAATTATTGTTGCGGTGCGCTCTGGTAAAATGAGCTTATTGCCGTACTCAATTTTATATCCGTTTTATTGGTTGCTGCACCCTATAGCGGCGATGATTTCATTATATGAGATTTTCTTTAGGCCGTATTACTGGCACAAAACCAGCCATGGTGAGGAGGGCTAAGGAGTCCTTTCTTGCTTCTCACTTTGCAAACGTTCAACTTCTAAGTTAACTTGCTTCTCAACACCAAGTTCTTTGGCTGCAAGTTTTAGACATTTTATTTTAATAGGGTTAATTACTTTATGGTGAGCTAAAACGTTGAAGAATGGTAATGGCATTTTTGGGTTATCAGCTATTTGTTTATTGCTAGATTCAACGTCAGCCTTGGATATTGAAATATATTCAGCAATAGATTTAACCGCCACTTTATCATCCTTTTCATTTAATTCAGATATAAAACTTTTTATAAGAAATTTAGTTACTGATGCATGCTTTCCTTCAAGTACGAAGGCGTAGTTTCCATTTCTAGCGACTTCTTCGGCGGCTTGCGCCCATTCATCTCTGCCTTTTCTTGCAAAGGTGCGAGCTAACACCCCCCCCCTGCATCTTTAAGTTGGCATCTTCAGCTTTTAGCCTTTCAATTTCAGAATCAACTAACTTCATGCATTTTGAAGTAATTTCATCTACTTGTTCTTTGCTGATAGTGTCCATCTATTTGGATTATATAGTGTATAGGTTAAGGAAGGGTTAAGTTTTGTCATTGCGAGCGTAGCGAAGCAATCCATCAACAGATCTTTCTATAGTTATCAATCTCTTGATGGATCGCCGCGTCGTCGTTTCACTCCTCCTCGCGATGACGTTTTAATCTTCATCCAAGCCGTAGGCGGTGTGTAGGCTGCGGATGGCAAGTTCTAGGTATTCTTCGTCTATCAGTACTGAGATTTTGATTTCAGAAGTTGAGATAACATGAATGTTAATGCCTTTATCAGCCAGTGTTTGGAACATTTTCTGTGCCGTACCTGCATGGCTTTGCATACCAACACCTATTGCTGAAACTTTAGCTACTTCCTCGTTAAAAATTGCGTTCTTAGCTTTAATGCCTCCTAATAATTCCTTAGCACGTGCAAGGTCGGTTTTTGGTAGCGTGAAGGTCATATCCGTATGAGTGCCGCCTTCGGAGATATTCTGTACGATCATGTCAACGTTGATTTCAGCGTCGGTTAATGGTTTTAGAACGTCCGCTGCTACACCTGGAGTGTTTTCTACGCCAACAAGTGTTACTTGGGCATCGTTACGAGAATATGCAATTCCTGTTATAATTCTTCTTTCCATAACTTCTTCTTCGGATACTAGAAGGCTTCCGCCCTTTTCTAGGTTGAACTCAAAATCATCTACCATAGATGAGCGTACCATTAGCGGTACGTTATATTTCATAGCTAATTCTACGCAGCGAGTTTGTAGAACTTTTGCACCAAGTGATGCCATTTCTAGCATTTCTTCGTAGCCAACTTTTTTAATTCTGCGGGCTTTTGGTGCAATGCGCGGGTCGGTTGTGTATACGCCGTCAACATCTGTATATATATCGCACCTGTCCGCGTTTATTGCGGCAGCTACTGCCACGGCGGAGGTATCCGAGCCACCACGACCTAATGTGGTAATTCTATTCTCAGCTGATACGCCTTGGAAGCCGGGGATAATAACAACTTCATTGTTATTGGTGGATTCTAAAATGGCTTTGTCGTCAATTTCGGTAATGCGTGCCTTGCTATGCTTACCTTCAGTTTTGATAGGTAATTGCCAGCCTAAATATGAGCGGGCCTTAACGCCTCTTTCTTGTAATATTAATGAAAGTAGACCAACTGTTACTTGCTCGCCGGTTGAAACTACAACGTCATATTCAGCAGCTTTTTCATCCGTTGTTAGTTCAGATACTTCATCAACATAGCCTACTAATGTGTTAGTTACTCCACTCATGGCAGATAGAATAACTACGCATTTATTGCCTTGAGATTGCTCATACTGTACTCTGTCCGCTACTTTGCGGATTTTTTCAATATTGGCTACCGAAGTGCCACCAAATTTCATTACGATTAAGGCCATTTTTATAATGCTCTGTGGGCGATATCTTTACGGAAATATGCGTTATCCCACTTAATTTTTTCAACAGCTTTATACGCATTTTTTACGGCAGATGCAAGGGAATCATCTAGTGCGGTAACGCCTAGTACGCGTCCGCCTGTTGCGGTTAGATTGTTGGAATCGTCTAATTTTGTGCCGGCATGGTATACAATTACATTATCTTCTTGTGTGCCTAGGCTTTTGATTATTGTGCCTTTTTTATAAGATTCAGGGTAGCCTTTTGATGCTAGAACTACGCATACTGCGTTTTTAGTTTTGAATTTAACGGGTTCAGCAAGAGTATTTAATTCTTGATTAACGGCCTTGTGTGTAAGGGTTACAAGGTCCTCATTTAGTAATGGCATAATAACTTGAGTTTCAGGGTCGCCCATGCGTACGTTGTACTCTAGTACTTTAATTTCGCCGTTTTTAATCATTAGTCCAGCGAATAGGAATCCTTTATATTCTATGCCGTCTTTTGCTAGCCCTTCGATTAATGGTGTTATGGCGATATCCATTATTTGTTGCTCTAAGCCGTTTGCCACCGGTGCAGGTGAGTAGGTACCCATGCCACCAGTGTTTAAGCCTGTATCGCCTTCGCCAATGCGTTTATGGTCTTGTGCGCTACCTAGTGGAATGGCGGTTTTACCATCGCAGAATGCGAAGAATGAAAGTTCCTCGCCATCAAGGAAGTCTTCAATGATGATTTTTCGTCCTGCTGTGCCAAATTTGCCAGCAAACATTTCATCGATAGCATCTTTAGCTTCTTGCTCACTTAACGCGATGATTACGCCTTTACCTGCAGCTAATCCGTCCGTTTTTACAACGATAGGAGTGGCATGACCTTCGCAGTATTTTTTGGCTTCATCTGCATTGTCAAATTTAGCGTAAGATGCGGTTGGGATGTTATATTTTTTTAAGCAATCTTTCATGAATTGCTTTGAGCCTTCAATTTCGGCAGCGGCTTTACTTGGGCCAAAAGCCCTGATGCCAGCGGATTCTAAGTCGTCAGTTAGACCATCTACCAATGGTTGTTCAGGGCCTATTATAACTATATCAATTTGGTTTTCTTTGCAGAAAGATATAATATCTGAATGGGATTTTAAGTTAACTGCGTTTGCATCTTGCGCTATGCCGGCATTTGCGGGGGAGCAAAATAATGTGCCTAAATTGGGAGATTCATTTAATTTTTTAATGATTGCGTGTTCTCTTCCGCCACTACCAATTACAAGAATATTTTGTTTATTTTCCATTTGTTAACTTTTTGGTAACATTTATATATTAGTTTTACAAAATTACAAAATATACATTTTGTAATTTTACGCACTCGCTAATGCGGTGTAAAACCACCTCAAGTTGGTTTTAATGCTATTTTTAAAAAATAGCATTTTTATGCTTGAGCTTATGCAACGTAAATACTAACGTAATTCCTATGACAGAAGATACTACTAAAAAGGGTAAAAAGAAAGTTAGCGAAGAAGCTAACAAGAAAACTAAAAAAACTGGCGGTAACGGCGGTGGCGGTAATGACTCAGGTGATGGCGGCGACGATGAAGGTACGCTACTTTGTTCATTCTGTGGAAAGTCACAGCACGAAGTTAAAAAATTAATTGCCGGTCCTAATGTGTTCATTTGTAATGAGTGCGTACAGTTATGTGTAGATATTATCCGCGAAGAAACTCAAGCGCCATTATCGGTTGAAGGGCCGAATGGTATGCCTACGCCAGAAGAAATATTTAATGTTCTTCAGGATTATGTAATTGGGCAAGAGCGTGCGAAGAAGGTTTTAGCCGTTGCGGTTTATAATCATTATAAACGTAATGAGCATATGGCAAAAGGGGCGGAGCCTGAGATTGCTAAATCAAATATTTTATTAGTTGGGCCTACTGGTTGCGGTAAAACATTATTAGCGCAAACGTTAGCGCGCGTACTTGATGTGCCGTTTACAATGGCGGATGCTACAACGTTAACCGAAGCGGGTTATGTTGGTGAAGATGTTGAGAATATCATACTTCGTTTATTACAAGCTTCTGACTATAACGTTGAGAAAGCTCAGCGCGGTATAGTGTATATTGATGAGATTGATAAGATTTCTAGGAAGTCTGAGAATCCATCTATTACGCGTGATGTTTCTGGTGAAGGTGTTCAGCAGGCATTATTAAAATTAATGGAAGGTACTGTGGCTTCAGTTCCACCGCAAGGGGGCAGAAAGCACCCTCAACAGGAATTTTTACAAGTTGATACTTCCAATATTCTATTCATTGCGGGTGGTGCGTTTAGTGGCATTCAGAAAGTAATTGAACGTAGAATTTCAGGTAACTCTATTGGTTTCGGTGCTTCAATTAAAGAAGCAGTTGAAATGAAAACTGGTGAAGCGTTAGCTCATATGGAGCCAGAAGATTTAGTAAACTATGGTTTAATTCCAGAATTTATTGGTCGTATGCCAGTGTTAGCTACGCTTGGTGATTTAGATGAAGATGCGTTAATTCAGATTCTAACTGAGCCTAAGAACGCTCTTGTTAAGCAGTATCAAGCATTGTTCAAAATGGACGATACTGAGCTTAAATTTACTAATAAGGCGCTTGTTGAAATTGCTAAAAAGGCAATTGAACGTAAGACTGGTGCGCGTGGTTTACGTGCTATTATGGAAGAGGTTCTTCGTGAGCTTATGTTCGATATTCCAACGCGTGAAGATGTTAAGTCTGTTACGATTACGGATAAGTCTGTTCTTGGTAAAGCTAAGCCATTATTAGAGCTTCAGAAGGCGGAAAAGAAAGCGCCCGCTAAAAAGAAAGCAAGTGTGAGCTAGTTAGATATTTTTCTAGTCGGTATTAATTTTACCCTCAGTTCTATTGTATAGAGACAGAACTTTTGCGCGCTTGAACCATCTTTGTGATTCTTTTAAATTTCTAGGTACGCCATAGCCATTATAGTAGAAGTAGCCCATGTTCCATGCGGCTGTTGGAGAGCCATTATCGGCACTATTTGAGAACCATTTTATGGCTTGTGTAAGGTCTTGGTCTAGTCCGTTTAAGCCGTTTGTATAAATATAGCCTAAGTGATCCATTGCATGAATATTACCAAGCCTAGCTGCGTTAAGATACCATTTTACGGCCTTTTCATTATCCATTTCAACGCCGTTACCATTTGAATATGCGTTTGCTATATAAATCATGGAATAAGAGTCGCCGGCAAGTCCGGCTATTTTGTGCCAGTAGAAAATATCTTCCTTAAATTTTTCAGCATCAATTGATTGGTATAAATTGGCGATTCTAATTGCTAACGGGATTTTTAATTCCTTACGAGTAATGCGATTTGCAATGCGCTCATTATATTCGGCAGCTTTTAAAAGGTCTTTTTCAACGCCGATGCCTTTCATGTAAAAGTCCGCAAGTTTATATTCAGCTTTAGCGTAGCCGGCCTTCGCCGATTTCTCGTAGTACTTAAACGCTTTGCCTAAATTTTTAAATACACCCTCACCTTTTTGATACGCAACACCAAGTTCGTAAGTGGCAATAGGGTGATTTTCCTTATTAACGGCTCTGTTTAAATAGCTTATGCCGTTTTTGTAACTGCCAAGTTCGCGGTATAATTTACCAATACGTGCTAATGAAGGAACATGCTCATATTTAGCGGCCTTCTTGTACCATTTAATTGCACGTTTTTTAGGGTTCTTTACTTTGTCATCTTTTAGACGACCATATTCGTAATAATAACCTATGGTGAATAAAAGGCGGGGGTCATTGGTGCTCTGAGCTTCAGATAACTTACCTTGTAGACGTTTTTCTGAGATAAGATAAATATCATCCTTTTCATCATAGTAGCCGTTAAATGCGAATGCATTGCTAGATACTAATATAAGGCATAATGCTATGTATTTGAAAAACTTCATAAATTAAGGTTAAAAGGTTAAAAGATCAAAAGGTCAAAAGGTTTATTTTCTCAAATATAGAAAGTTTTTATTTCTCTCAAATTCTTAAAAAATAATATTATTGGCTATATTTCTCTAAAAATCCTTATATTTCAACGGTTGTGTTTTATTTATACTATAAAAACAGCTAAAAAATCGTTAAAAAATGGACGTTTTTTGCAATTTTTTAGGCATTTTTGATACAAATTCTGTCATCACGTATCGTAATTTAGGCTCACTCGCTTCGCGGTACAACAAAAGCTCAAGCTTTTGTTGATAGCAAATTCCAATTACTCTATCAAATAGACACCTATTAGGAAGGTGTTAAAATTCTTACGCCTGAGTTAAGCAATTTCCTTTTAATGAGGCGGTGTGTTAGGTGAATCTATTTCTGTATCAATGTGCGCTGTTGCTTCAGGTTGTTGAGCTTGAATGGCTGGTATTATTTTATTTCTTACATGTTTATGCACACATTTATTGAATACTTTGCCAGCAATTACTGTTCGTGTTTTTCTATCGCCATAGGCTTTTTCAGAAATTTTTGCGTACATCTCCCATAAAGCTGCTTTATCCTCAATCGCAGGGTCAATATCTGATCTATCGATGCAATCAATTAAGTTGTGAAATGTATCTGGTGAGGGGATTACTGAGCCATCTATAAATTTATATATTGAAGGCATTGATGTACTACAATTTTTAGATAGTATCTTTATCGAAGGAAAATGGTGTACGGCTTTCTTAAAGAGTGATGTTACAGATTCTATATCCTCCCATTTTTTTGAGAATAAATCGAATTCTGGATGTTTACCAATTAAAGTTCTTAGTGGTAACTTGCAGGAATCTTTGATTGGTAAAGTACAAATTGAAGATGAATATTTATGTGCAATTAAATCATTTGTAATGCTCTCAAAATTAGAAACACCAATAATGTCAGCTATAGATCTTTTGGTAATTCCAGAGATCTCAGCGGCTGCTAATAAGCCATCAATTGCTTCGGTGGTGTTTTCTAGTATTTCCCATGGGCTTTGTTGACCTATTTCAGTTGAATATTCTTTCCATAATTCTTTTCTTTCTTCTTGGTTGTATTCTAATAAGTCAAATAGATTCTCCAAGTGATGGCTAGGCCAAGGCTGTTCCGGATTGTTAAACCAGTTAGATACGTTGGAAATATTACAGCCTATATGTTTTGCAATTTCAGCCCTAATCAAGCTTAGGCTTTCATATTTAGCTCTTATTTGGTCATTAAAGCTCACATGGTTACTATAGGATATATAGATTAAAAAAAGGTTAACTAATCTCTTTTGCCGAAGACATCGGTTCCGACTCTTACATAGGTAGCGCCGAGTGCGGTAGCTAGTTCATAGTCAGCACTCATGCCCATAGAAAGTTCTGTTAAATTATGCTTATCAGCTAATTTTTTAAGGTAAGTAAAGTGCAAAGCGGGGTTATCGTTTGCAGGTGGAATGCACATTAGCCCTGCGATATTTAGTTTAAGCTCGTTAATGCAATATATGATGAACTCATCGGCATCATTTGGTAGTATGCCTGATTTTTGCTCTTCTTCGCCGGTGTTAACTTGGATGAAAAGTTTTATATCTTTTGGATTCTTGAGAAGCTCTTTAGCGATTTCTTTGGCAAGCTTTTCGCGGTCTATTGTGTGGATAGCATCAAACAGATTTATGCAATCTTTAACCTTATTAGTTTGTAGGCCGCCGATAAAGTGAAGTTCAAGCTTTGGATTGTTTTGTTTTAATTGTTCAAAATGTTCGTAACCTTCTTGAACTTTATTTTCGCCATAAATTAAATGACCTGCTTCAATGGCGGTTTGGATTTTTTCTGTGGGTTGGCGTTTAGATACGGCGATTAGTTTTGTATCTTGCGGTTGCTTAGGTTTTATATGAAATTTTGAATATGCATTTCTTATATTTTTATAAACTTGCCCGATATTTTCTTTAATATTATTCACTTAATATGTTTTTATTAACCTTATTTTAAGGGTTTGTGATGTATTTTAGGTTGATTATCCAATTTTGCCAACTTAAGAATTAAATATAAACTACAGTAAATTATGAAAAAACTAAATCTTATTATTGCTTTATCAACTGTAATGGCCGTTTCTGCTTGTTCATCTTCTGGTGACGAGGAGATTGAGTTAGTAACTGAGAAAAGGGTAACGCCTATCGCTCAGAATGCTAGCTTATCGGTTAACCAACCTCAGCTTGATTTAAATGTTCAAACTTCAACGCCTACAGTTCCTGTGACTGCAAATGTTTTGCCTGCGCTTCAACAGCCAGCAGGTTATCAGATGCCAGAAGTTTCAGTAAATATACCTAGGGTAGCTACAAGTATTGCAACACCTTCTGCGGCTACTACATCGTATGCAGCGCCTCAAGTAACTACAACTAGTTACTCAGCGCCAACTGCAAGTGTTCAAACTGGTTCATTCCAAGTTCCAGCGGGTGTTAAGCCTCAAGTAGTTTCTAGACAAGTTTATAGAGTGAACCCAGGTCAAGGCGTTCCTTATTTAGTGCCTTCAAATGCTTCAACTAGAACTGTATCTGGTACTACAAGCGTAGTTACTGGTCAGCCGATTGTTTCGCATCATGGTGGTGCAGTGCATACTGGTACAGTTCAAACTGGAACTGTTAGAGTTAATGAGCCAGTTGTTCAATCAGGTAATGTTCAGTATATACAAACGCCAACTAATGTAGTTACTACGTCTGGTGTTTACCCTACAGTTTCGGGTTCTACTACAGTTACTGAAACAACAGTAACTGAACAACAATAATATCCAATCTCAAAGGCTGTAAATTCCTTTCATTTTGCGTATGTAGCTTATCTACATGGCGCTCAATAAAAGAAATTTTTGCACTATGAGATATGAATATTAAAATGGCAGATTAGCCCCGCCTATGTGCGGGGTTTTTTCTTTTTTATGAGAATTTCAAAATACATAGCAGATTGTGGGGTGGCATCTAGGCGCGAGGCGGAGCGTTTACTATTGACTGGTAAAGTTAAGGTAAATGGCAAGCTATGGGTTGATGGCGACAGTTGGCAGGTGGAGGAGTCTGATAAAGTTGAAATTGATGGTAAGGAATTATCTTTGAACGAAAAGGTGCGTTTATGGGCGTATCATAAGCCGGTTGGTTTAATAGTTACCGAAAGTGATGAAAAGGGTAGGAAAACCGTTTTTGATGAGATTGATGTAGGTACGCGTGTGGTATCTATAGGTAGGTTGGATAAAAACACGGAAGGATTGCTACTGGTGACTAATTCGGGTGAGCTAGCGCGAAAATACGAGATGGGTGATTATGAACGTATTTATGAAGTTAAAGTTGCTGGTGGTAAAATATTTCCAGAGCAAACTGAAATGCTTGCCTCGGGAGTTACTATTGATGGTGTTCGTTATGCGCCGGTTAAGCTACATATAATGAGCAAAGAACAAGGCAATTACTGGGTGCGTTTTAAAATTACTGAAGGTAAAAACCGTGAAATAAGAAATATTTGTTCATGGCTGGGGCTTAAAATATCGCGCTTAAAAAGAATTTCATATGGTGAGTTTCAACTTGGCAAACTTAAAAAGGGTGAAGTTATAGAGTTAAATATTTAATTTAACGCTTGCTAATACGTGTCTACTAGTTACATATTATTTGGTTAACCATTTTAATATGAAAGGAAGAGAGTTAGAAAAATTTGATGTTGAATATATTAAGGTGCGTGGTGCGAAGCAGCATAACCTTAAAAACGTGGATATTGATATCCCGAAGAACCAGTTTGTAGTTATTACAGGCCTATCTGGTTCGGGTAAGTCGTCGTTAGCGTTTGATACTGTATATGCAGAAGGTCAGCGTCGTTATGTTGAGTCGTTATCATCTTATGCGCGTCAGTTCCTTGAAATGCAGGATAAGCCAGATGTAGAAAGCATTACAGGCTTGTCGCCATCTATTGCAATTGATCAGAAAACTACGTCTAAAAATCCGCGTTCAACAGTTGCTACGATTACTGAAATTTATGATTATATGCGCTTGCTTTATGCGCGTATTGGTGTGCCATATTCGCCTAAAACGGGTTTGCCGATTGAAAAGCAAACAGTTTCACAAATGGCGGAACGTATTTGTGAGCTACCTGAGCGTACAAAAATTTATGTTATGGCGCCGTTAGCGCGCGGACAGAAAGGTGAATTCCGTAAGGAATTTGAGATGCTACGCAAGGAAGGTTATACGCGTGTTATTGTTGATAATCAAATGTATGAGCTTGATGGCATTCCTAAGCTGGATAAGCATAAAGCGCATAATATCCAAGTGGTTGTAGACAGGCTTGTTGCTTCAAAAGATCCTGGGAATAGGTTAGTAAGTTCAGTTGAAACGGCATGTAATTTAGCGAAAGGTTGGTTGCAGGTAAAGATTGTTCAACTGCCAGATGGTTATAAAGGTGACTTGCAGGATGAGCAAATTATTTCAATGTCGGAGCATTTTTCATGTCCTGAAAGTGGTTTTGAAATTGGTGAAATTGAACCGCGTATGTTCTCGTTTAACTCGCCATATGGTGCGTGCCCAGAATGTGATGGTTTAGGTACAGAGATGAGTTTTGACTTAAAACTTATTATTCCTGATAGAACTATACCGTTATTAAAGGGTGCAATTGCGCCATGGAATACTGAGAAATCTAAGCATCATGAGCAGACTATAATTGGTTTATCGAAACATTATGGCTTTTCTTCAATGGCTACATGGAATGAGCTAGGTGAAGATTTGCAGAAATTATTCTTATATGGCTCTGGTGAAGAGGAAGTGGCGATTGAGTACGAGGATGATTATAAGGTTTATAATGTTACTCAGCCGTATGAAGGTATTTTACCTAATTTAGAGCGTAGATATGCTGAGAACTCGTTAAAAGGTCGTATGCGTGAAAGTTATTTTGAGCGCTTTATGGACATTACAGATTGTAGGTCATGCGATGGGCATAGATTAAAGAAGGAAACTTTAGCGATTAAAATTGATGGTAAGAATATTGGTGAAGCTGCGGCACTTACTATTGAAGAGGCTAGGCAGTGGACTCAAGATTTACCAGCCGTTCTAACTAAAACAGAAAACGCGATTGCGGATAAGATATTAAATGAGCTTTATCGTAGGTTAAGTTTCTTACAGAATGTTGGTTTAGGCTATTTAACGCTTAATCGTCGTTCGGGTACGTTATCTGGTGGTGAAAGCCAGCGTATTAGGTTAGCATCACAAATTGGTGCGGGTTTATCAGGCGTTTTATATGTACTGGATGAGCCTTCAATTGGTTTGCATCAAAGTGATAATGATAAGTTAATTGCAACGCTGAAAGACCTTAAAGAGCTAGGTAATACAGTAATTGTTGTTGAGCATGATGAAGATACAATGTTACACGCTCAACACCTTGTAGATATTGGCCCTGGGGCTGGTGTGCATGGTGGTAATGTTATTGCGCAAGGTACTCCGCAAGAGGTTATGGATGACCCTAATTCTGTTACGGGTGCATATTTAGCGGGTCGTAAATTTATTGAGATTCCTGAGCGTAGAAAATACGATATTGAGCGGGCTATTACTGTTGTTGGTGCGCGTGGGCATAACTTAAAGAATATTACAGCATCTATTCCGTTGAAAACATTTACATCCGTTACAGGTGTATCGGGTGGTGGTAAATCTACGCTGATAATTCAAACTTTATATAAGGCGCTTGCTCAGCAGTTTAATGGTGCGAAAAAGCCGCCAGCAGAGCATGATAAAATTGAAGGTTTAGAATATATTGATAAAATTATTCAGATTGACCAATCGCCTATCGGTAGAACTCCGCGTTCAAACCCTGCTACTTATACTGGTGCATTTGCGCATATTCGTGATTGGTATGTTGCGTTGCCTGAAGCTAAGGCGCGTGGCTATAAGTCTGGTAGATTCTCATTCAACGTTAAAGGTGGCCGTTGTGAAACTTGTACTGGTGACGGTATGATTAAGATTGAGATGCACTTCTTACCTGATGTTTATGTTAAGTGTGAATCTTGTGATGGTAAGCGTTATAATAAGGAAACTTTAGAGATTCTTTATAAAGGTAAATCTATTTCAGACGTACTGAATATGACAGTTGATGATGCGGCGGACTTCTTTAAGAAGATGCCTCAAATTTATGAAAAAATTGCTGCGTTGCAGGAAGTTGGACTTGGTTATATTCGCTTAGGGCAGCCAGCTACTACGTTATCTGGTGGTGAGGCGCAGCGAGTTAAGCTTGCTAAGGAGCTTTCTAAACGTTCAACTGGTCGTACGTTATATATTTTAGATGAGCCTACAACGGGTTTACATTCAGCGGATATTGAAAAGTTGCTTAAGGTACTGCATCGCTTAGTTGATGTTGGTAATACTGTGTTAGTTATTGAGCATAATCTGGATGTAGTTAAAACGTCAGATTACGTTATTGATATTGGCCCTAACGGTGGCGACAAAGGCGGTAAGCTTGTTGCTACGGGTACGCCTGAGGATGTAATGAAGGTTAAGGAATCTATTACTGGGCAGTATTTAAAGAAGCTTATGAAGCGTAATGATGACGCGCAGAAAGCCGCTTAGGTTGTGGAGAAGTACTTTGATAAATGGAATGAGCGTAAAAAGAATATTGATTCTTTAAAGGTTCGTAAAATCTTTTCTGAACAAGAAATATGGTGGTGTTCATTGGGTATAAATATTGCTAATGAACAAAATGGAAAAGGTAAGAACTTTCAGAGGCCTGTATTAATTGTTAGAAAGTATAATAATTATCAAATGTTAGCATTGCCGTTAAGTACAGTTTCTAAAGAGAGTAAATATTATTATGAATTTAATTTTAAAGGTAAGAAGCAATCAGCATTACTTTCTCAGATCAAAGTAATTAGCGTTAATAGGTTAACTGATAAAATGGGTAAAATATCAGATAAATTATTTAAAGAAATTAAGCAGAAAATTTATAAAACTAATTTAGAATAATACTCCGCTCCCGAAGGAGCGGCATCGCCTAACGGCAAATATATATGATTTCATTATATTGATTTAATTTATTAAAGTCAAGTTAGGAAGCTAGCATGCGCGTTATTGCAGTAACGGAGCGGGAAAGGATAAGGGGCAAATTTGCACCTGTGCTTTTAGCATCATTTTCGGCTTTAAATAGAATTTCATGGATGCGCCATAATTTTTTTTCACCAAATTCACCGCTAGTTTTTCTTATATGGGCAGATATTTTATCGCGCTCTTTCCAGAAAAGTTTACGATTAATATCTGACATTTTAGCGCCTTGTTTTAGCTCATCCGCGTAAGTTATCATGCGTGCGGTATAATTGCGAAGTGCGCGGATAATGCCAATTTCGGCTAAGCCTTGCTGAGTGCATTTATCGATATGTTTTTCAACTAGTTTGAAGTTACCATCAAACACCGCGTGGGAGATATCATTAAACGTAGTTTCAGAGGTATTTTTAGTTATCTGAATAATATCATCATAGGTGATGTTGCTACTATTATTGGTAAATAGTAGAATCTTTTCTAGTTCGTTAATGGCTATTTGGCGATTGCCTTGTGCGTTTTGAGAAATGTAATTAATAACGTCGCGTGAGGTATTAATATTATTTTTACTCGCGTAATCAGCTAGTGCGTTGGCTAAAGCTTTTTCATCTTCTTTATAGCAAATGCCGAAGCGTAAGAATGATTTTGAATTGAATAATTTTACCAGCGGTGAGGTTTTAGTTATGTCGCCTGCAGTTACAATTATACAAACTTCTTGCGCTAGTGATACGGCCTGTTCTTCAGTTAAATTATCAAGTGCGTCGATGATTGGATTATAAAAGTTTCTATCAATGGAGGTTATTCGTATAACTTTTTTACCGCCGAACATTGCAGGGGTATTAATTTCAGATTCAATAATTTCGGGCTGTTCAGAAAGTAAGTCTTTCGTGATGTGGATATTCAACATCGGGTCGGCTTCTTCGCCTAAAATGTTTTTAGCTAATTTATTGCAATAGGTTTGTGCTAGGCCTTCATCTGCGCCATAAAATAATGTGCCTAAAGTGGGCGCTCCGCTTGCAATATATTGTTCTATTTCTTTAGCTTTTAGTTCCACAATAATAAGGTTAAAAGATCAAAAGGGTAAAAGGGAGAAAAGTTTCTTTTAACCTTTTGAGCTTTTCTACCTTTTTTACCTTAATATTAAATTCATTTTAATTTCGTCGGCAATTTCTAGGGCGAGTTTTTCGGTTATGTCTTCTTCGGCAGTTAAGATTGCAAATTCAGATGTTGGAAGGTCGAAACCGGCTTGCCTAGTTATTGTATCATTAAAGATTTCTTTACCGTTTTGGTATAATTTATAATCGGCAGATACATTAATTTTATAACGTTCTACTACACGGTTTTGTCTGATAGATATCGCTTCCTGCTCCTGTTCTAAAATAACATTTAGTGAGTATTTGTTATCATCCTTTTCTAGGCTGTTAATTAATTTATCTTTAAATTTATAGCCTATTGCGGGTAGCTCGGTGAAGCTAACTGTGTCAATTTTAATGCCATCTTGATTGTCTAATTTATGTACGGATTGGAAGCCGCATGCACTTGAGAAGGATAAGATGAATAAGAAGGGTAAGAAGGATAAGAAGTTGGGATATTTATTTTTATTTGTCATTGCGTTGTTTATTTTAGGCGGCAACTATATTTACAATGCGGTTGGGAACATAAATAACTTTTCTAATTTGTTTGCCTTCCGTGTTGGCTTTTACGCGCTCAAGCTCCTGTGCGGCGTGCTTAATATCATCGTCGCTCATATTATCGTTAATAGCAAGGTCGCCACGTAATTTGCCGTTAACCTGTACGCCGATAATTATACCTTCATCCTTTGCTAGTTCTTCATTGAAAGTAGGGAAGTCAAGGTTGGCAATTATTGTGCCATTGCCTAGCTGATTCCATAGTTCTTCAGTAACATGTGGGCAGATAGGGTTTAGTAATTGCACTATTGCCTCAATGCCTTGTTTAGTTGGTTCCTTCTCAATGGCAGATGTTAGCTCACGGATTCTAGCGATAGCTTTATTGAAGCGATTATTTTCAAAATCATCGGCTACTTCCTTAATGGTTTTATGGATAGATTTTAAGTTTGCTTCTGCGGGTTCATTATCTTGAACTTTTGAAGCAAGGGTGATTAATCTATCTAAGAATTTTCTAATGCCGCGTGCACCTTCAGATGTCCACTCAATATTCTTATCTGGCGGGGAGTCTGATAGCATAAACATGCGGGCGGTATCCGCGCCGAATTCGGTAATAATTTCTTGAGGGCTTACAGTGTTGCACTTAGATTTGCTCATTTTTTCTGAGCGGCCAATGGTAACTTTATTGCCGTTTTTATCTATAGCGCCATCTTTGGTTTTGGTAACTTCTTCGGGGTATAGCCATTCGTCAGCTTCATTTTTATAGCTTTCGTGGCATACCATGCCTTGAGTAAGTAAGGCTTTGAATGGTTCGTTTACGTTATGATAGCCAGTATCTCGCAGTGCCTTGGTAAAGAAGCGTGCGTATAGTAAATGCAGTACCGCGTGTTCAATGCCGCCAATATAATTATTAACGGGCAGTAGCTGATTTATTTTGTCTTTACCAATTGAATTTAAGCCAGTTGCGTATGCAATAAAGTACCAGCTAGATTCAAAGAAAGTGTCGAAGGTATCAGTTTCGCGGGTGGCAGGTTTACCGCATGAAGGGCAAGTGGTTTGCTTCCATGTGGGGTGATGCTCAAGCGGGTTGCCATTTATTTCTTGGCTAAAGTCTACATCTTCAGGAAGTTTAACTGGAAGGTTTGACTTTGGAACGGGTACTGTGCCGCAATCATCGCAATGGATAATTGGAATTGGGCAGCCCCAATAGCGTTGGCGAGAAATGCCCCAGTCGCGGAGTTTGTAATTTATTTTACCTTCGCCAATGTTGGCGCTAACTAATTCAGATATTGCTTTAGTACGTGCTTCGCTAACGGATAGGTTATTCAAGAAATCTGAATTTATTAGTTTACCATCACCAGTATAAGGTGGCTTACCGCCCTCGACAACTTGGGTGATTTCTAAACCGTATTTTGTGGCAAATTCAAAGTCGCGTTCGTCATGTGCAGGGCAAGCGAATACTGCGCCTGTGCCGTAGCCCATTAATACAAAATTGGCGATATAAACAGGTATTTCTTTACCTTCAATAAACGGGTGGTTAACACGTAAGCCCGTATCAATTCCTTCTTTTTCAGCAGTATCTATTGCTTCTTTAGCTGTACCTAGAGCTTCGCATTTTTTAACGAATGCATCTATTTCTGCATTATTTTCTGCTAACTCTAAGGCTATTTCATGCCCTGCAGATATTCCAATAAATGATGCACCAAAAATAGTTTCAGGGCGGGTTGTGAATACCTCAATAGATTGGTCGCTATCAATTACTTTCCATTTAATTGATGCGCCTTCAGATTTACCTATCCATTCGCGTTGGGCGGCAGTTACGCGTGCTGGCCAACCTGATTCGGTTAGATTATCTAGTTCGTTTAATAACTCTTCAGCGTAGTCAGTTATTTTTAAGAACCATTGGTCAAGCGTGCGTTGTTCAACTAATGCGCCAGATCTCCAACCGCGGCCATCAATAACTTGTTCATTGGCTAAAACTGTTTGATCAACAGGGTCCCAGTTTACTTTGGCTTGTTTGCGGTAAGCGATTCCTTTTTCAAGGAAGTCTAGAAACATTGCTTGCTCATGCTGGTAATATTCAGCATCGCAAGTAGCTAGTTCCGTATTCCAGTCGTAAGAGATTCCGATAGACTTAATTTCATCGCGCATATTGGCGATATTTTCGTATGTCCAAGCAGATGGGTGAGTTTTGTTTTTAATGGCCGCGTTTTCAGCGGGCAGTCCGAAGGCATCCCAGCCGATAGGGTGCAGAACATCGTAGCCTTTGGCTTTCTTATAGCGCGCTATAACGTCGCCAATTGCATAGTTGCGAACGTGCCCCATGTGAATTTTACCCGAAGGGTAGGGGAACATTTCAAGAACATAATATGGATTCTTTGCATTCTCTGGAAAATTAAAACAAGATTGTTCTTCCCAGATTTTTTGCCATTTCTGCTCAATAGACTCTATAGCCACTCCATTTATTTGCTTATTTCCCATATAACACGCTATATATTCAAATTAAAATTCTTAAATATGACCACATGTTCTCAAATTTTTATTTGAATATCTAACATATTCTATAAAAAATCTGCTAAATATGGAGTACCTACAGAGTCTTTGATTTTACAGAGCTATCTTGCATCTAGTTATTTCTTTGTAGAGAATACTACGATACCAGTGCCGTCTTCATCCGCATGATTAGGTGCTAACGTTTGAGCTAAAGAGCCATGACGCTTATATCTAGCCGCTTCTTGAGGGTCTAGAGTTCTATAGTCATGTGAAACTTGGCTTGCGTCGAAGCAAGCAGCAAGAGGTGATGTTAGTAATAATGCTATTAATAATTTCTTCATGTTAGTCCCTTTATAATGTTAATAGTGAGATAATTGCAACAGCAATGATGGCTGTAAATACTATCTTGATAATTTTGGTAACTTTACCTGCTTTATTCTGCGGTACGTAGTCTGTTATTATTTCTTCTAATCCTAAAATTGCGTGGTAACCGGCTACTGCTAAAAATGCGATTCCAAAGAATATGCAAGATGGGCATGAAAAGTACGTTGCAAATGAGCTATACGCTGTTTCATGTGCGCCAGATGTAACGCCGTTTATCACTTTAGCTGCGGCAGATAATGCCCAGATAACTAATGGTAATAATAGTACGGCAGAAATGCGGTGGTGTTTCCAATGTTTAGAACCTTTTTTATTCATATTCATAATTTTTGCCCTTTTCGGCTGCAAATAATTTTATATTTTTTGAATATGCACCACATGTACAAAAAATATAAAATTATTTTCGCTCAAAAATGCCTAAAAATTATTGGTCATTCCAGAGCGAATAAAGTTTCTTATATTACGTTGAACCAGAAATATAGGTTCAATAAAATTGCTAAAGATATTGTGATAATGCCTGTTAATGCGGCGTTTTTAAGCTCAAAGCCTTTGCCGATATCCCAAGCTAAATGGCGGATGCCGTTACACATGTGGTAGAATAAACCAAGTGTGAAGCCGAATAGGATAACTTGCACTAATCCGCTTGATAAAATGCCCGCGTACCATTCAAATGACGTTTTACCTAGTGCGGCAAATATGAAGATTTTAGCCACTAGTAAAAGTGATAAAATATTTACTACGCCAGATATTCTATGAGATATAGAAAGCACAGAGGTAATTTGCGGTTTGTATACGCTTAAATGTGGGGATAAAGGTCTTTTCCTAGCCATAAAGAATCTTATAGTTTTACTGAAATGATTATCAAGATATATTATTGTACTTACGATTACTAGCCTTTAGCAACTTCATCATTTTCTAAGGCTCTATCATCAGCAATCAGCTGAGCTAGAGTTTCTTTACTAGGAACTAATGACCATTTAGTGGCTGAATCAGCTACTTTGCGCTGTGCAGCTTCCATTGCTTCGCCATTGGCAGAAATTTCTACTGTAACAACTTTAGTGGTTACTGGCTTATCTTTTGCGGGAGGGGTGTTCTGCTTGCCCTTCTTGTTCTTTTTCTTTCCGCCATTTCCATTGGCACCTTTTACATTTTCTACGGCCGCTTGCATCATTGCAGTTACATCTATACCTTCTGTTGATGCAGGTTTAGTGCTAGGTTTGACGTTGGGTGCGCCACCATTTAGAATTGAGTCTAGGCTATTACTAGGAGAGTTACCTTTTTCTAAATTGCTTACAAAGCTAGATTGAGTACCTTGGTTGTTTCCCATGTCCATTTGTGAAATGAGACTATCTAAACCCCCGCCTTTTGTAGGCTCTTTCTTTTCGGTTTCTACATCCAGTTTTAATTGGACAAAGCCGCTTTTACCCTTTGCAGATAAAGTTTGTCTTGTTGGCTCATTTAGGTTGTCAACTAAACGCTCATTTTTTGCGCCTTCTGCAGTTACAAAAAATGATAAATGTGGCAAGCCATCTTGAGTTATTCCTTCTTGTTCAAGTAGTGCTTGGAAATCATCTCTAGTAAGTTCATTTCCTTGCGTTTTAGAAAGGCCTGTTCCTGCGGCTTTCTTCACTTCAGCAAGGCACTGTGCTTGTTTTTTTCCTAGAGGCTCGTTAATTGTTTGATTGTACTGTCTTAGGAACATGGTTCCAAGCTCACTTAAGCCTTTAATTATTGAGGTCATCTCACGATATTCAAATCTAGGTACATCGGCCGCCATTTGTCTTCGTACAACCTCGCTTGGCGCAGAAGCTACCTTGGTATATGCAACTGGTGCTGCACTTTCATGAATGAATAATGGTGAATATGCTGCAGTGCTTGAAGCGAATTCTACGTTTGCATGTCCGTAATCTAGGTTCATTAAACCATGAATATGGGCAACTTCTTGAGGGACATCTTTTCTTTGTCTGCCAGCGGTGCCTCTTTCTATATTAAAGCCTTTGCCGTCATCTCTTTCTGAGAATACTACGTTATCAGGCATACCATCTTCGGCGATGCATGTGCTGTGTAGTTTTAGGTTGTGCCTTTCTATAAAGTCAAACATATCGCCTAATGTATATGGAGCAAATCCAAGAGAGGCTTCGGCTTGTTCAGCCGTGGCAAAAGAGCTATATAGAATGTCAGAATTTTTAAAAAGTTCATTCAATTCAGTTTCCGCTTTTGCATTGGTGGTCATTATCTCTTCAGAATTACTCTGTCTTTCTTTCTCGGGGGGTGCTTTTGTTAATTTTGCGGTATTATTAAGGATTGTTTGCCTCATCTTGGCAACATCTTGTTCAGTAATACCAGTAAAGCCCTCAACTTCAGCTGATTTTAATTTTGCTATAATAGGACCCATAGCTTGGCGGGCATCTTTTATAGCTCTATAATGTGGATTGCTACCTTTGCCTGAATATGCAGACCTCATATTAGTTAGACAATTATCAACATCGTCACAAAATCCTTTAAGCTCACGCATTGTGTTGTTAAAATCATCTAAACCTTTAGATAGTTTAGTTTTTGCGCCAACTATTGAAACTTCAACATCGTCTGTGGTGATGTTATTTTGATCTAGAAATCTTTGTAAGAAGCCATCGTACATTTCGGGTGCGCCATAGCTTGTTGGTAGGTAGGCTGCTTTTGCCCCGACCTCTGAAAAGTTGCCTTTGCCAGCAGTGTTTTCTATGGCCGTTTTACTTCTTAGTACGATTATTAAATCTTGGCCTAGGCTGCTTGCACCTATGCCAACTTCTGGATCTTCGCTAAAGCCAGCTTTACCATGAGAGAGCAATCTTGCGTTATCAACAACATTACCGGATGCAAGTTTGCATATTTCTCTAGTCTTTGATTCTATTTCAGAAACATGACCTCGGATAATTTTCCATTCTTCGCCAATATCTGTTTTAAAGAAGGCCGTAGTAGCTTCTCCATAATCACCATTATATTTATCTTTATTTTCTTTTAGAAATTCGTTATGCGCACTATCATACTTGCTTTCAACCTTCATTAAATGTTCATATGCAATATCTATGAACTGTAATGCTTCTTCTGCGTTGCCAGCAATTAATAGATTGTTGAGAAGGTTGTTTGTTAATTCTGCTAAGCGTGCGGGGTCTGCACAAGACTGACCTTCAGCATCTACACCTTCTGTTAATATGTAGCATAAAGAGCAGTATAATTCTTTACCTTCAATAAATAGTTCGGAGAGGCTTTGCAGATGGTCTCTTTCTAGTTCCTCTTCAAACTCCATTAGTTCTATTAATCTTTCTGTTAACGGGTCAAGAAGTTCAGCGAAGCTTTCAATTTGTGCTTTGTTTCTGCTTTCAATTTTAGGGGCTGACACCTAATAAAGTTGTTTTAGGGTTAATTTGAGGTCTATTAATAGC
>JAHDCD010000006.1 GCA_020630095.1 Rickettsiales bacterium
TTAATTTTAAAATAAAAAGCTTAATATTAGGTTAAAAGAACATGGAAACATTATATCAAATAATAATTGCCTATTTAGTAGGTTCAGTGCCGTTTGGAATTATAGTACAAAACGCATACGGACTAAAAAATCTACGCGAGCATGGCTCTGGTAATATCGGTGCAACAAATATGCTCCGCGTTGGCGGTAAACTTCCCGCCGCACTTACTTTCGCGGGCGATTTTGCCAAGGGCTTAATAATAATGCTAATCATCGGCTCACCTTATACTTACCTTGCTGTTGTATTAGGGCATATATTCCCAATATATTTATTATTTAAAGGTGGCAAAGGCATCGCAACCAACATGGGCGCATTACTAGGCTTAGCTTACCCGCTAGGACTTTCGGTTATCGGCGTATGGTTTATAACTTATTTAGCCGCTCGTATTTCTGCTATAGCCGGAATTGTAAGCACCGCATCTGCCATAATATTCAGCTTCATTTACCTTATTCCTAATGATTATAAACTAGCGATCCTTGCCATCACGCTACTTATTATCTACAGGCATAAAAGCAATATTACTAAGATGTTAAATAATTCACAATAGAGTGAACAACGCGTCTACCTGCATCGGTAGATTTTATAGTTTTATCAGTAAATTCAATTAAACCTTCAGCCTGCAAATGCTCTAGCTTATTTTTATCCAACGAAGTACCTTCAAACCTTAACAGATTATTAAGTTCCACACCTTCAGCCAATCTTAAGCCAAACATAAGATACTCTGATACCAAGCTTTTACTATTAAGCTTAACCAAATCTAACAAACGCGCCTCACCATTTCCTTGCACTTTAGTCAACCAAGCTTCTGGCTTTGATACATTCTCATAACTATACCTAGCACCGCTTTGTTCCACGCGCCCATGAGCGCCCGCCCCTATGCCAATATAATTACCAAAGCGCCAATAATTAAGATTATGCTTAGATTCAAACGAAGGCTTAGCAAAGTTAGAAACTTCATATAACTCAAGTCCAGATTCAGAGCATTTCTGAATCGTTAAATCATACATTTCTTCCGCTAACTTTTCTTCCGCAGTCAACTGCCTACCCTTTAAAGAATCTGCATAAAACTCAGTACCTTTTTCAATCGTTAATTGATACAGAGAAACATGATTAGGCGAGTACTTAAGCGCCTCATCTAAATCAGCTTGCCAATCTGCCATAGACTGACCCTTTAAGGCATAAATTAAGTCTATTGAATAATTTCCAAAATGTTCAGCCGCAAGCCTAATAGCCTCCCTTGCGTTATCTCCATTATGCTCACGGCCTAAAAACTTTAAAAACTTGTTATTAAAACTCTGAACGCCAATTGAAGCCCTGTTTATTCCAGCATCTGCAAATGCCTTATATTTACTTGCCTCAATAGATGTCGGATTACCCTCCAAAGTAATCTCAATATCGTCCGCAGTTTTAAAATACTTCTTTATAAATGCAATTATCGTGCCAACCGTTTTAGGCTCCATTAAAGATGGTGTACCACCACCAAAGAAAACGGATGTAATTAAAGTATCTGAGAATTTATTATAATAATATTCAAGCTCCGCCATATACGCGGCCTCATAATCTTCATAATTTATTGAATCTCTAACATGAGAATTAAAATCACAATACGGGCACTTCTTTAAACAAAACGGATAGTGAATATAAACCGATGAACTCAACATCTAATTAAAAGACATTAAAATAACGCAAGTCGTTTACGAGTGCAAATACCATTAAGGAAATTAACGCTGCAAAGCCAAAACGGTAGCTCCATTCTTGCGCCTTAATACTAACTGGCGATCCCTTCAAAGCCTCAATTAAGTAGAATACTAAATGACCACCATCAAGCGTAGGTATTGGGAATAAATTAATTAAACCTAAGTTAATTGAAAGTATCGCCATAAACCAAAGAATAGCCTTAATACCAATAGATACCGACTTACCCGAATAATCCGCAATTCTAATAATACCCGAAAGCTCTTGCGCAGAACGTTTACCCGTAATCATCTGCCCAAGTACAATTAAAGTATTCTTCGAAACATTATAAGTCTCATAAACACCCTTTGCCAGCGCACCGCCAATACCAACTTCAACAATATCAGCCGCCTCACCTTTAATACCAATTATACCCTTCTTAAAGCCACCTGCATTATCTTCTCTTGGCGTAATAACAGATTCAATCTCATTACCATCCCTTTCAAATTTAATAGATAAAGCCTCGTTAGGTCTAATTAAAACAACCTCTCTAACTTCAGTAATGTTTGTAACCGCAGAACCATTAATTTCGGTAATTCTATCTTCTAATTGTAAGCCAGCTTCTTGCGCCGCACTATCTTCAACAATTTCAGTAACCACAGAGTTCGAGAACGGATAACCCCAAATAGCATAATAAATCCACAAGATAAATATCGCTAAAATAAAGTTAATCGCAGGCCCAGCAAGCACTATAGCAAACCTTTGCCACACACCTTTATGATAAAATGCTACCTTCTTCTCATCTTCGGTCATGGCTTGTGCGGCTTCACCATCAGGGCTACTTGCAGCATCTGCATCACCAAACATTTTTACATAACCACCCATTGGAATTAACGAAAACTTCCAACGCGTTCCAACTTTATCATTAAAACCAAATATCTCTTTACCAAAGCCAATAGAAAACGTTTCAACCTTTACACCATTTACACGAGCGATAAAATAATGCCCAAATTCATGTACGAAAACGATTATAGATATAATAACTAAGAACGAAAAAAGATTGTGTAAGATAATATCCATAATAAATTTGTTTAAATGTTAATTCGCTTAAAACAAGCAAACATTACTGGGCAGGAGTAGGCAGTGCAACTGGGTTAGCCGAATTTTGACGTAAATACACAATTAAATCAGCTAATTGCTCAGGCTTTCTAACGCCCATAAAGTTCATTTTAGTGCCTTTTAAGTACTTTGAAGGATTCTCTAAAAAGCCCCAAAGCTCTTCATAATTCCATTTTAAACCACAAGTTTGTAAAGCCTTAGAATATGAATAACCATCAGCCGCACCCGCAGCTTTACCTAGAATATCATATAAATTAGGGCCAGTTTTATGAGCATCACCTTCATTCAACGAATGACAAGACAAGCACTTTTTAGCAACCTTCTTACCCTTCTCAGCATCAGCAGATGCAATTAATGCCATAATATCAATCGGCTCAGCTTCCTCTACTGTACCACCTGCACTCTCTTGAGGAACTTCAATACAATAGCCACATTTTTCTTCATGACCATGATGCGCACCGCTATAAATAAGCTTAGCAAAGAACGCCGCAAAAAGCGCCAAAACACCTGCTAATAAGAATGCTGCAAATAATTTATTTCCACCTAAAGGGTCTTTTCCGTTATTGTGATTACTAGACATTTTTTAATTTACTCGAGCACAGCGAGTATAAATTGAAAAACATCTACAAAGTAAGCTTGAGCTTACTTTGCACCGCGAAGCGAGTGGATATATTTGCGAAGCAAATATAAAGAAACAAACTTCATAACGCCATTAAAATACTCATTTCCATTTTATATTGCAACCCATAGATGGCTTTTGATTCGCATTTACTTTCGAACCCGTAATAACCGCATCTAACGCCGCGCGGATATCCTTACCTGTAGCCGCCGTAAAATTCCCTGGGCGCGAATCATCAAACTGCCCTCTATACGCTAATTTCATATCTTTATCGAACACATAAAAATCAGGTGTACACGCCGCGTCATAAGCCTTTGCCACTTCTTGAGCTTCATCATAAAGATACGGAAATCTATAACCTAAATTCTCCGCCTTCTTCTTCATTTTATCAGGAGAATCCGCTTTATATTTAGCAACATCATTTGAAGATATCGCAATTACCGAAACACCCTGCTCTAAATAATCATTAGCAAACTTTACCAGCGCACCATCTAAATGAATAACAAATGGACAATGATTACAGATAAACATAATCACAGTTGCCTTTGCGCCTTTTAAATTTTCTAATTTTAATTTCTTATCAGATATAGTATCTAATAACTCAAACTCTGGAGCAACAGTTTCAAGTTCTAACATATTTGATGGTGTAAGTGCCATAATTTGTTGGGGTTTGGGTTGGGGTTGGAGTAATAAAATACTCAAACTCAAACCCTAACTCAAACTTCACATGAACCCTGTAATTATCATACCTTCTAGAATTGGCTCCACTAGACTACCACGTAAAGCACTTCGTGAAATAAATGGCAAGCCATTAATTATCCAATGCTTAACCCGCGCACTTGAAGCAGATGTTGCCCCCGTTTACGTTGCAACTGATGATGAAGATATAAAGTCATGCGTTGAAGACTTTGGCGGTAACGCTGTCATGACCGACCCAGAGCTCCCTTCAGGTACTGATAGAATATGGCAAGCATACCAACGTTTAAATTTAAACGCCGACACAATAATAAACGTTCAAGGTGATCTTCCAACTATCGACCCTGCGTCAATTAAAGCCTCGCTAGAGCCAATTAAAAACGGCGCTGATATCTCAACCTTAATATGCCCCATAACTAATGAAGATGAGAAAACTTCTCCCAATGTAGTTAAAGCCGTAATAGCCGAACAAACAGGTAAAGCCCTTTATTTTACTCGTACAACTGCACCTTATGGTGAAGGTGCTTTATACCATCATATCGGCTTATATACATATAGAAAAGACTCACTAGAGCGCTTTGTGAAGCTTCCTCCTTCACCGCTAGAGCAACGCGAAAAGCTAGAACAATTACGCGCGCTAGAAAATGATATTTCTATTTATTGCATTAAAGTTAACACTGTACCGTTAGGCGTAGATGTAGAACCTGACATAGCCAAAGCAGAGGCAATTCTAAACTTATAATGAAAGAATTTGATATCATAAATGATCTACTAAAACCTATCGCCGGCGAAGGCAGCTTGGGGCTAAATGACGACTGCGCCATAATACCCTTCAACGATCAATATGATTACGTAGTAAACGTAGATGGCCTATCCGAAGGCATCCATTTATTTAACGATGCCAGCGCAAAACTATACGCCGAAAAGCTAATCGCCGCAAATGTGTCGGACATCGCCGCAATGGGCGCAACCCCATCATTCTATTTTCTACAAGGGTTTGTTAACAAGGGATTGTCAAGCTATTGGCACGAAGCATTTACCAAGAAATTGAGTGAGTTAAATAAAAAATATAACCTTCAACTTCTAGGCGGCGATACCGTAAAGCACGCAGGTAATAATCATATTTCCTGCACCATGATAGGCATAGTTGAAAAAGGCAAAGCCTTGATACGCAGTAACGCAAAGGCTGATGATTATATCTATATTTCTGGCGAACTTGGCAATGCCTACAAATATTTTGATAATGACAAAGTTTACATACCAGAATCAAGAGTTCAGCTTGCTCAAGAGCTTATTAAAAATAATGTAACCTGTGCTACAGATATCTCCGATGGCTTAATGATGGACTTAGAATCCATCTGCACCGCATCGCAAGTTGGCGCTGAAATATATTTTGATAACATTCCCGTTATTGAACAAAATTCACACAAGCCTAACGCTAAACTTACCGCAATTAATTTCGGCGAAGACTTCGAGCTTATATTCACTTCAAAAGAAAAACTAGACTTAGATGGAATATATGAAATCGGTAGAATAACCAAACCATCAAATTGTCATCACCGCGAAGGCGGGGATCTTAAAAATGACCCGTCAAAAGATTCCCGCCTTCGCGGGAATGACATAGTTAGGTTACTAGATTTAAACAATCACGAAATAGAAGTCACCCAAAAAGGCTACGAGCATTAACCCAATCACGTCATTGCGAGCTTTCGTAAGAAAGCATCGCAATCCACAAATCTCTCCAAGCAAACAGAGCACTGGATTGCCACGTCGTCGCAAACTCCTCCTCGCAATGACACCCTTCATAACTATCTTATATCACATTTTTAAAATTACTTAAACCTAATCTCTCTAACGGATGCTGGGATGACAGAAATAATTTCTGCGTCTTTTTCTAAAATATTAGCACGCGGAGGGATATTAAGTATCGGAGCGGCCTTATTAACAATTTCTGCAACCGCCGGCGCCGCCGTCCAACCCGCCGTAGCATAGTTAAAACTTTCCTTTATGCCTTGCGGTTCATCTACAACAACCATCACAACATACATTGGCTCATCCATAGGAAACGCACCCACAAAAGACGATAATAATTTCTTCTTAGCATACCCCTTAGCCTTAGTATCTGGCTTTTCCGCAGTACCCGTTTTACCGCCCATCATATAGCCATCTGTTTTCGCCTTTTTACCAGTGCCATGCAATGTAGTTAAACGTAACATTGCCTTCATCATGCTAGAAACCTTTTCAGATATAACTCTACTTTCCAGCGCGCTTTTATTACCACCGTAAAGCATACTAGCAGACTTATAAATACCGCCATTAACTAGGCTAGCGAAAGCAGATACCAAATTCATCGGCGATGTTGCCACACCATGCCCATAAGAAATAGTAGCCGTATAAGTTTTACCAAATCTATTAGGGACTTTTGGTATAGCCTTCTCAGGCAGTTCAAGCTCATCTAATTTATAAATTAAATTGAACTTTCTAAGCGCCTCTTTTAATTTAACTTCTCCCATTTCAAGCGCCAACCTTGCCGTTGCAATATTAGATGAATGCGCCAAAGTTTCAGGTATAGTAAGCACCTCTTTTTTAGCATGATAATCAGATATCTTAAAGCGCCCTATTTTTAATTTATCAATAGCATCAATTTTATCGCCAATTGAAACCACTCCACTTTCCAGCGCGTAAGCTACAGTAAACGGCTTAAATACCGAACCCAATTCCAGCGTACCATGAGTACATAAATTAAAATTATTACCACCCTCAATTGAACCTTTAATATTCGGATTAAAATCTGGCAAATTCACTAACGACACAACCTCGCCAGTATAAACGTCTAGTACAATACCGCACGCGCCTTTAGCTAAGAATTTATCTACAGTTTTAGTTAAAACATTATGCACAAGAGCTTGAATATTAACATCAATACTAAGCCTTAAAGGATCGCCTGAACTTTGCGCCAATATCTCATCAAAATATCGCTCAACACCAGATATCCCCTTATCGTCAATATCTACCATACCAAGTATGTGCGATGTAGAATTAGCGTTAATATATACGCGCTTAGTTTCCTCTTTAAACGCTAAAGCCGGCTCACCCAAACCCATAACTAAATTATACTGCTCAGGCGATATCTCGCGCTTAATCCACGCAAACCTACGCTTAGGGTTTGAAAGACGTTTTAATATAAGTTCAAAGTTAATATCAGGAAAAATAGCTAATAAGTCAGATGCTAACCCTTCCGCATCTCGCACCCTCATAGGATCTGCATATAAAGAATTTACTTTAAGATTTGTCGCCAAGGTTTTGCCATTCCTATCAATAATATCTGCACGGCGCACCTTAGGCGAATACGGACGAGTATTCTTTTTTAACACCTTCGCTTCCTGATAAGAAGTATAGCCTACCAAGCAAAGCTTAATACCAAGCAATAAAAAGCACGCGCAGAATATATAAAATATTATATTCAAACGCTTCTTAATTAAAGTTATTTCATTAACCGGAGAAGGCTCATCATAAGATTGAGAATCTATTTTTAAATTTAACTGAGGCATATTTCGAGCGAAGGGCAGGAGAAGTGGGTACCACTTAGCCAAGCCCGTGCGAGCATCTAATAATTACTAACGGAATGCTACACCAACTCTAGAATTAGAAAAGGTAGCGCTAGCAGTCAAGCTATTACGGAAAGGAATATCTTCCAATTTAATATTTTGCTTTGAATTAACGCGCCCTAAATTCAATTCTTCATCTGATAGTTTAGCTATTCTAGCAGGGTTAGCCAAATAGCTATAATCTGCCATTAACTGAGAGATTAAATCCTTCTCATTATCAATTGAAATAGATGCATTACGAACCGCTTGATTATTTCTTTCTACAGATGCTTCTAGGTAGAACTTACCTAACACAAGATCGAATAGCACGAATAACAATATGTAAAAACTGAACTTCAAAAAACCAAGCGTAAAAGGTGTAAAAGGGTAAAAGGGTAAAAGACTCAATTTACTTTTAATCTTATAACCATTTACGCTTTTCTCCCTTACTTTCTTGGTGGCGGGAAATTGGAGTTTAGGACGAGCTTTGCAAGTTGAACCGCACGGAGTGTACATTTAGTACATGAGTACGGTGAATACGAAGTAAAGCGAAGTAGTAAACTTCAATTTACCCCACCAAGCGCCCAACGGAAGAGAGTGGAGAAGGAGAGAAGAGTGTTATCCGTTGGGCTAGGGAGGGAGGTTAAGATAGTACTACATGGACTATCATAAACTCTTACCCTTATGCCTAAGCTCTTACGCCTAGATTCTCTCCAAAACTCGCAGCTTGCTACTACGAGCTCTTGGATTGACCTCAATCTCGGCACTTTTCGGCTTTATAGCCTTCCTAGTGACAATCTTGAAATCGGACTTTTCAACATTACTACTCATAAAATCTGGCACATGTCTTGATTTCGTTTCAAGCTCACCTGCCAGTCTTTTAAAAGCAGTCTTAACAATTTTATCTTCACCTGAATGGAACGTTATAATAACTAACCGACCATTTGGGTTTAGTAACTTAATCGCCTTATCAATACCTTGACTCAACTGATTAAGCTCATCATTCACGGCAATTCTAATAGCTTGGAAAGTTCGGGTTGCGGGGTGCGTATCGCCATTATGCTTACCCACTGCTTTTCGAACTATCTCAGCTAGCTCGGTTGTCGTTTGAATATCATCGGCCATTTTAATTGCCCTAGCTATTCTGCGCGACTTCCGCTCGTCACCATACTCAAAAATTATGTTTGCAAGATCCCCTTCAGAAGTATTATCTATAAGGCTACTTGCCGTAACAGTGTCACCACTGTTCATTCGCATATCTAGCGGAGCCTCCTTTGAGAAAGAGAACCCTCGCTCGGCTTCATCTAATTGCATAGAAGAAACCCCGATATCCATTAAAATGCCATCAAAGCCTACTTGGCCAACATTAGCATTTTGTTCGTAAGTTCGTAATAATTGGTCTACCTGACCATACGCCCCTACATGAAACTTTATTACCTCCGAGTAATCCCGTTTCAAATCATCAACATACTTAATAACGCTTTCATCTCTATCTATCGCATGAAGTTGCACATCTTGTGCCGCTTCTAATATTGCCCTTGAGTGGCCTCCTGCCCCAAAAGTACAATCAAGATAAGTACCGTTATCTTTGATTCTTAAAGAATCAATAACCTCGTTCATTAATACCGAAATATGAGGTTGTTCATTCTTCATTTAACTCAAGCTTAGTGCTTGTCTATTAGCCTTCGCAAACTCTCTAGCTTTATCAGCCATTTCTGCGTGCATCTTAGGATTCCAAATCTCGAAGGTTCTACCTTTACCAACAAAAATCGCCGAATCTTCCAACTTAGCACATTCAATAAGCTTCTCTGGCAATTTAATACGTCCATCTCCATCAACAGATATCTGCATCGCATTACCCAAAATGCTCATTGCAAAAGCATCACGCTCTTCTGAGAATGGCGTTAACGAATCAATCGACTCATTAAGCTTCTCAATATATTCCATCCCACAAGCTTCAATACATTCGTAGTTGAAAGATGGAAAAGCAATCACACCGCTAAAATCTTCCTTAGCCAAAACAGAACGGAACCCTGAGGGTATCGAAATACGCCCCTTTTTATCGAGCTTGTTCTCGTATGTACTTAAGAATAAAATTTTTGGCCTCTTGCTAGCTTGGCTGTTAAAACACTTTAGAAATTTCCTATCTAGCTTCTTGCCGGATATTCATGGATTTTTCTGGACTTAATCTGGATATACATGGGTTTATATGGGTATTGCAACCCCTTTTATGGGATTCAAACGCACAAAAAACCCTAACCCACTGTTACATATGAATTTTTCAATTATTAACTTTATTAACTTAAAATTAACTCAAGCAGAACACCCAAGCCTAAACACACCAAAAACCACCAAAAACCCACAGACATCCATAACTTCCCATTAACTTTAGAGGCTTTTGTCAAACTATCGATCAACTTAGAAAACAAACTGACAAAGAAAGAGATAGATAATTAATCACCTAAAATATACTTCTTAACCAACTCAAACTGCTCCCACGGTAAGAAATGACCTTGGTCTTTTAAGATAATCAAATCATGCTCAGAGTTAACAAGCGCATCATTAGCATATTTACCATGAATAACTGGCACAAGCATATCATCCTCGCCATGGATAATAATAGTCGGCGCGGTAATTTCACCCCATCTATTTTTCATTTTATAAAGCTCACTTTGTAATGGTAAAATTTCGGAGTTAGATACCTCCAAAGCCTCAGGAATAATAAATTTAATAACATCGTACCTAGCTAGCTTATTGTACCATTTTATATTTTTTATATCGGGGTGCGCCGTACCAGCAAGCACCACCATACGCGTAACATAATCAGGATAATCCATCGCAAACCTATACTGCACTGGCCCACCATAAGAATGCCCTACAATAACCGCCTTGCTTACACCTTCATTATCCAGCACAGCTTTTACCGCACCTGCATGATGCTCTAACGAAGGCTCCGCATTGCCATTATCAGACTCGCCAAAACCAAGCCTATCAATAGCGATAATATAAAACCTATCGCGAATATCTTTATCATTAAAATAGTCACCCCACTGCACCCAACTTCCACCAGGTGAACCATGAATAAACATTAAAGCAGGTTTATTAGCATCACCATAAACATAATACCTAACATTCCGATTACTATAGATTATATCCTTCGCCAAAGGCTGCTCGCCCTCATACCTCTCTAAGATATCATCTTTATTAAACGGCGCAAAATTACATGACTTAATTCCAAATCCTAAAGCGACAACTATAACAATTAATATTAGCTTTTTCATATTATCACCTATCAATCACACCAACTTCATTCTGAACTTCCGCTCCAATAGCAGCCTCTCTTGCTCGCTCAGTTGGCCTAGGGGGCTTAAACCCGCACCCTCTTTTTTTAGAAATTGCCTTATCTATCTCCTCAACAAAAACCTTAGGTATAGAATTATCTAAACTATCCATAAACCCTATCGGTAATGTATCTTCATTATCTAACGCAAAGCTCTTTGCAACAGCCCAAGGTCTTTCTGTAGAATCTCTTTTAATAGTTCTAACACCTAAAAAATCTAAATCTTGCTTTTGATAATCAAGATACTTCTCTCTCGCATCAGGTACAGCATCTTTCAACTTTGTACCAACATATTTCATACCGCATAAAGATGCATACTTACCTTTACTAGAATACACCTCAACCGACCTATGCTTCACAAGGAATTTAAGCTTTTCTATAAACTTATCGAATTTAACATCGCTGCCAACCGCAATTTGTTGATAAGTAAACTCTTGCCCGCTTCTCTCCTTACTTTCATGAGTCTCTTTCGCATCATCGTTTACAAAAATCTCTGGCAACTCAATTTTAACATCAAGCTTAGGCACAATATTACCAAACCCTTTAAACCCAGCCTCTTTTAAAAAAGCCTGAGTAATTGAGTAATAAGGCTCAACCCTCTTGTTATTCCTCATATCAAAAAACTCTAATTCTGAATATACCTTACTTTCAGAATCATATTTTATCTGCATACCACCCACATATTGAAAATTAGATACCTCCTTCTGCCCAACCTTATCAATTTCAATAATCGCAATATACCTGTTAGAGCCTTCCGCACATAATTTATCCTGCCCCATGGTGCCCGTACATAAGGTACTACCACCTTCATGCGCTCTAGATTGACTAATATTAGTCATCTTCATCAAATCATCAGATGAATTCAAACTCTCTATTCTAAAAAATCTCTTCTTTCCTTCAATCTCAACTTCAAAATCAACAAAACTTTTATCATCATTTTTAACAGTAAACGCAGATTCCCACTCCACCTTTTCTTCACAATTTTGTATTCTTGAGGGAATAGGCCCACCTTCATGCAACTCCGTTGATAAAGCCGCAATATCTAGTAAATCCAAACCACAATCCACAAAAGCTTGCATAGTACATTGCTTTAATTTTCTAGTATTCGGAACATCAATAAAATATACATTTTCATCAACTTCTGTTCCTAAATACAAGTAATGAGCCGTAACCTTACTAGCTATATATTCCACATAATCATTAGCATTCAGTAAAGCTTCAATATTTTGCTTCGTAGCTTTAACCTCGCCTTTTTCAGAACAAAAATACGTTAAAATACTATCAACAATCCCATTATCTAAATTCCTATCATTCCACACTTGATTACTAACACGCGAATCAATAAGAGGAAGCATAGCATCTTCACGCAAGTCAACCAAATCCATTTTCTCTAAAACAAGATCAACCAATTCTTTATTTTTTGTATTCGCTGCATTTTCTATCGGAGAAATCCCTAACTTTGACACCCTTGATAAAATCTCTTTTAAACACCCTTCTTTTTCAGCAACTAAAAGCAGCTCTTCAACCAAGTCAAATTTATGTGAAACAATAAGGCTAAATAATAAATCCTCACCTTTATCATTTACTTTCAATATTTGCTCTTTTAAACACCCTGCTTCTTCAGCATAATTCCACATTTTAGGTAAAAGCTTACTCCTACTCCAATCATTAACAACTGCCAAAGTAGAATCTCCCATTCTATCCTTTGTATCAAGTATCTCAGGAACGAAACCACCTCTCTTTGCACATTCCATTATAGATATTACAACCTCATCACCACAATCTTCTATAGCTTTTATAAGACCTGTCTTACCATCAACATCTTTATTTAAAAGCATCTCCTCTGCGCACCATTCTCTTTCCGCATACTCAATGAGAATAACTCTCGTACTCCTATTCAAATTATCATAAAATAAATTACGACCGCTAGATGAAAGACTTTTTTCTAATAAAACCTCTTTTAATATCCCATTCTCATCAGCTTCTTCCAATAATTCT
Source organism: Rickettsiales bacterium (assembly GCA_020630095.1). Taxonomy (GTDB): domain Bacteria; phylum Pseudomonadota; class Alphaproteobacteria; order Rickettsiales; family UBA8987; genus JAHDCD01. Next base: position 13,074 of record JAHDCD010000006.1, read on the forward strand.
ACCACATAGGCATTATCTCTTTTAGAAATTGCAGACTCCAAACATATATTAAAAAATTTTGGATCTGTATTATCTATAATATTTTGATCTTCCGCCATTAGAGTTAATATTAACCTTAAATGCTTAAAATTTAGTTAACTAAACCCTGTATCCTTGGAAGAATGCCAAGCTTTTTAAAGATGTATGATTTATCTGAGTCTTAACGCGCTCTTTAACTGCCGGCTTCGCCTTATACGCAACACCTAGCCCGCAAGCCTCCATCATCGGCAAATCGTTAGAACCATCGCCTACGCATACCGCATCGGATAAACCAATATCCAAATCCTCACAATGCCCCTTAAGCGATGTCAACTTAGCCGTACCATCCAGAATAGGAGGGATAACTTCGCCAGTCAATTTACCATCTTTTATCTCAAGCACATTCGCTTCATTAATTGCATAGCCAACTTGCCCACCAATATATGAAGTGAAATGCGTAAACCCACCAGATATCAACACAGTACGTGCACCGCTAGAATTCATAATCTGCACCGCATCTTTAATGCCCTCATTAATAGTTAGCTTATCTATAACTTGCTGAATAAAACCCTCATCCAAACCTTTAATTAAACGCACACGCTCAGTTAACGCTTCATTAAATTCCATTTCGCCATTCATGGCACGCTCAGTTATTTCAACAGTTTGCTCATAAAACCCAGCCTCACGCGCTAGCTCATCCAAACATTCCTGAGCAATCGTGGTTGAATCCATATCCGCCAATAATAATTGCTTCTGCCTATTTTCCAAATCAGGCTGAACACAAAAATCCACCGGTACAGATTGCAACATTTCCTTCAGCAAATCATACGCATCACCCACCGGTAACACGGCAAACTTAATATCATAAGCCTCACCCGCTGAAAGCTCAGTTACATCTTCAATTATACCACCTGAAGCCTGTATGTAATCTACAACGCTTCCCACCTCCACTTCATTAAGCTGGAAATTTTCAGGGTTAGATACTATTGTCGCAATGTTTTTCATATTTTAGTATTACTTAGAATATTGGCTAAGTATTGGTTATTCAAAAAAACCAATTAAACGATTAAACATATGTTTAATCGTTTAATTGATATCCTGCAATCATATGCAAAAAATTATTATAGTTTACGGACCAACCGCATCTGGCAAAACCTCATACGCGGTTAAACTTGCCCATACGTTGGAAAATCCTGTAATAATAAATATCGACTCAATGCAGATTTACAAGGAACTTCCTATTATAACTGCACAACCAACCGATGCCGAACGCGAAGGTATAGAGCATTTATTGTTCGGCTATAAATCTGCGCTTGAACATTCCTCACTAGGCATTTTTATGCGTGAATGCGTACCCATAATTAGCCAAGCATTAGCTGAAAACAAGCAACCAATCCTAGTTGGCGGAACGGGTATGTATATCAATACACTACTTAACGGATACAACGAAATCCCCGAAATTTCCAAAGCCACAAAGGATAAAGTAGCAAATCTAACTTTAGCAGACTTAAAACAAATTTCCCCTAACCTGCCCGATGCAGATAACCAGCGCCTAACACGCAACGCAGAGGTTTACATTGAAACAGGCAATCATATTGAGCATTACCAAAGCCAACCTAATAAACGCTTTTTTCAAGCAGATATGTTCGAAGGTCATTTTATAAATAAAGATAGGGAGCTAAATTATCAGAATGCAAATCAACGCTTTGATATAATGCTAGAACAAGGTGTACTAGATGAAATAAAAAACCTATTAAACATTGTCATCCCCGCGAAAGCGGGGATCTCGGGAATCGACCTAAGGGAGATTCCCGCCTTCGCGGGAATGACACGCCACGGTAACAACCCAGCCCTAAAAGGGCACGGAATCCCTGAACTAATTTCTTATTTAAATGGAGAAATAACAATACAAGAAGCAACCGAGCAAGCAAAACGCAACACCCGCCGTTATATAAAACGCCAACTTACCTTCTGGCGCGGTCAATTACAAAACGACCCACGTTGGAAAATTATTAATCTTTAGCTCCTACCTGCATTCCTTTCGATATAATACCAGCCTCCGCCTCAGGATTTTTCTTAGAGTCAGCCTCCGCACTCAAAACAGTTCTTCTAATAACTTCATCATACATTTCATGTATTTTAGCATTAGCCTCCGGAGGAAGATTTTTTTGACAATCCTTTTCCATAGCTATACTAAGGTCCAACAAATAATCTTCTAAACTATACCCCTCAACAACATTACCATCTCTATCTAAAACATAATTTTCCTGTTCATTAAACCTAAACTTCCTTGCCATTTCAGGTAAGTCACGAACTAGAGTTCCATTAAAAAACTTTTCTTCTAGCTCCTCTCTTGGAAAAATTGTAGATAAATGATAACAAACCACATCTTTTACCAAAAAAAGCACCATCATTTTTGTATCAAAAGACTTTTCAGCAAAACTTTCCAAATGTTCAATTAAATCAACACCCAGTTTTGCCATAGCACCTATACCTTTTTCCGAATCACTATCTTGTGAAAGTTCAGACATCAGCTTTTTATGCATAAACAAAGCAAAGCTTTCTTCATCATATTTATCGAAATGCCAAGTTGAATGAGTCCATCCCGCATTTGTATGATTAGTCATACCATGGATAGAAACATCGTGAGTAGCAAATTCAGATATTAATTTAGAAAGCATTGAAGCAAATTCTTGAACATACCTCTCCCCCATCTCCTTATTCATTTCTTTCAATATTTCATCATCTATTGCTTGGTATCCTATATATATTGCAGGTATAAGAACATTTTTATCCGCATCTGGAAAACTAATTGTTCTATTTCCATCTGCCAAATGAAACTTAGCCGTATCATAAACAAAATTATATATAAGCTTACTTTGATTATCATTTGCTAAAACAAATGATATCTGAGAAGTTAACTCTTTACTTTCAGATCTTATTTCACAGTTTATACGCCTGTTTTCTTGCTCATCTAATGTAATATTAAACTCCCCCTCTTCTTTTAAATTTTCATATTCACCTAAAACCAATCCGGATGGCACAATAATTGTAGCAGGCAATTCACCCATACCATTAAGAAATGCTCTAACCAAAAACATCTTCCTTGAATCAAAATTCTTATCTGGATGAACATCTCTTACCAATTTATCTATTATATCAAATCTATGAGGTTCTTTTAGCAAGGTATTTATAACTTCTTTTTCCCAAGTTCTTTCTTCAAATGGAATAGGTAATAAAGCAAAAACCTGCCTAAGATTGAGCATTTGCTCATAAGGAGTAGGCTCAACATTTGTTATGTTAGGTATCTGCATTAATACGATTATCGCATAGCTGTGTTAACAAAGAGTTAACTAAAACAATCTTTGCTCAAGCTTTTTAAGCTCTTCGGCGAACTGCGCATCAGAATCTAAAAGCTCTTCGATACGCTTTACAGAATGCATAACAGTTGTGTGGTCTTTACCACCAAATTGAACACCGATATCTAATAGCGAATTTTGCGTATATTTCTTTGAAAAATACATCGCTATCTGGCGCGGACGAGTAATATTTTTTGTACGCTTCTTAGATACTATATCACGCGTTGAAATTGCATATATATCAGCAACTTCTTTCTTAATATAATCTATAGTAACATTGGTTACCTTAGTTAAATTATCTTCTAATATACGCACAACTAATTCAAGTGTTATCGGCTGCTTCGTCATAGATGAATGCACAACCAACTTAGTAAGCGCGCCTTCAATTTCACGAATTGAAGAAGTGATATTCTCCGCAATATAATCCGTAACATTAAACGGCAATTCAACACCTTCAAGCTCTTGCGATTTCTTCAAATACTCAAACTTATTCTCTAAAACACTCTTACGCAGATCATAGCTAGACTTACCTATGCCAACCATAAGGCCACCATTAATTCTATCCTTCAATGAGTCTGTCATTTTAGGTAAATTGCTTGCTGGCTCATTAGCAGATAACACAATTTTACAACCAGAATTAAACAAAGAATTAAACGTATGAAAAAACTCTTCCTGAGTAGAATTCTTTCCACAGATAAATTGAATATCATCAACTAATAATAAATCTAACGAACGGAAATACTCCTTAAAAGCTACAATGTTTTTATTTTTCAACGCACGCACGAAATGGAACATAAATTTCTCTGCAGAAAGATATGCCACTCTAGCATTTGGGTTAAGGCTTAACATCTCATGCGCTAATGCTTGCATCAGATGGGTTTTACCTAAACCCACCCCACTGTATAAATACAACGGATTAGCACCTAATGAACCACTCTGCGCATTCGCTACTGCTCTTGCAGCTGAGTAAGCTAACTCATTAGATGTATCTTTTACGAAGTTATCAAATGTCAGCCTATCATCTAAACTAAGTTCGGCTGCTAACTCGTAATTATTCTCCTTAACAGACTCATAGCTAACAGCTTGAATCTGCTCCTCTCTCTTCTTTTCCCCTTCCGCTCTTCTAACGGCAACTATATCAATATATTTAACCGACGAGTCAGACTCTTTAAATGCCGTTAAAATTTCATCAATATAATTTGAAAGCACCCATTCCTTAATGAAACGAGTATTACAAGATAAGGTTACATAATTTTCTGTAAACTCTTTAACCTCTAAATCCTTAATCCAACTATTATAAGTTGCCTCACCTAGCTTGAAGCGCAATTGCTCTTTAGCTTTATTCCACGCAGTATGAATAGAAAGCTCACGTGGCATTAAATCTGAGCCAAATTGAGTAGAAATATACTCATTTGCACCAGTTGAATATGTATTATTTACAAGCTCCAATTTTACTAATAAAAACGGGTTCGCACCTTCATATAAAGATACGGGTATGGTTTAATTTAAATCTGTTCATATTAGCTAACTGCCAAGAATAAACCACTGTAATTTATAGACTTACAACCGCTAAGTGCACTTATAAAATCTATTCGCAATCTGTGGTTAAAAAGAAGCTTTTCTACTCTTCTTTCCATTCATGATATCGAACATAAAACCCCTTTTCACAAGATAAAAGTTTACATTTTTTTCACTTTTTAATGTTGACAACTGAAATACATGAAAAACTTAATGTCAGCTATAATTGCAGCACGATATTTCTAGAGTCTTCGAATGAATTTCTAGTTGTTTTAACCACCGCACTAAACTATAAAACCCCCCATGTTTGGTATCTCCATATATGAATTACTTATAGTAGCCGTACTGCTGATTACCTTTGTAAAACCATCGGAAATTCCAACTATAACTCGTAGCATTGGCCAGTTCTTGCGTAAAATTAATGGCTACATATCCGAAATAAAAGATAGCTTCTCTGAAGCCGCCGATGACCTACCATCTATAGATAAACGCGCTGATGGCAAATATATAAAAGGCGAAGATGGCAAAACTTACTGGGCATATAATGACAATGAAAAATAGCCTCATACTATCTATCCGCCCAAAAGTTGATGGAATTAAATTTAAAAAACTAGCCGAGCTTGAAGGTTTAAAAACTATAACCTCGCCTATTCTAGATATTAAAACCACGCGCGATTCCGAAATTACCGAAGAGATAAATGAAAAATGCGGTGACTATAATACTTATCTTATTTTTACATCTGCCAACGCGGTACGTAGCTTTGCTCAAATTTGTTTAAATAGAAACATAAGAGCCATCTCAATCGGCGACTCTACCAGCTTTGAGTTAAAGTCTATCGGCGTAAAAAACATCCAACAATGCGCAGAGCCTAATTTTAAAAGCCTATGCGACTTAATAGAAAATACCTTTGAAGTTAAAAAGCATAAGTTCTTCTACATCTCTGGAAAACACACTAAAGGCAATTTAGTAGATACTTTAAAAGAAAGGGATAAGTACTTCAAAATTAAGAAGTTTATAACTTACGAGGCCAAAGAACAAGAACTACATGCACCTAATTTTAGCAAGGTAACACATGTGGCATTCTTCTCAGAACGCACAGCCAGTCTGTTTTTAAACCAAGTAGAAAATATTCCACTAAGCGGTAAAAAAGCCATTGCAATAAGCAAAAATATCTTCGATATGTTACTAGACAAGGGTTTCGACGAGATTTTAATGTCAAAAGAAATCTCCAACCTCGCAGTAATTGAAACTATAAAAGAAGATATCCAAAATGGCTGAATCAAAAAACAAACAAGCTAAACAAACACCCGCAAAAGCTGAAGTAAAAAAGGAAGTAAAAGCAACTCCAGTTAAAACTCCTGTTAAAACTGAAAAGAAAACGGTTAACAAAGCAAAATCAAGCAAACTACCTTATATCCTATTACTTGCCACTTGGAGTGTAATGGGCTTTGGATACTATAAGTACATTCACAAGGGTGAAATCGCTAACCTTATAGGTAATCAAACTAATAATACAGCATCTGCACTTTCTGACGAAATTAATCAGCGTCTACTAGTTGCAGAATCTGCTAACGACAGAATTGACATTCTAGAAGAGCAATTAAACGACACACAAGCACCTGATTTATCTGCTTATGCATTAAAGTCTGAAATTAATAAAGGCACTTCAAGCGCTATTACTAAAACTTCAGTTGTTGAATCTTCATTCGACAGTTCTGACATTGAAAATGACATCGCAAAGATTAAAGCTCAAATTAACGAGAATATGAATAAGTCTAAAAAGCTTATTAAAGAAGTTAGAGAAAACTCTGCTCAAGAAATTGCTACTCTTAATACTCGTATTGAAGAGCAAGCAAGTTCAGTTAATGAAGCCATTGAAGATATAAAGGAAAACGGCGCTACCGCCAGTGCAACAATCCAAAAAATCTCAAACTTCTCTAGCCTTGCAGATAAATTTGCATCAGCTCAAAGTAGCGCTAAAAATAATGGCGTACTTGGTGCATTATCAAACTTTGTTTCAATTAGACCAACCAATGCATCTGAAGATGACTTTGACGATTTAAGCCTAGTAGCTAGAATTGAAAGCTCATTAAAAGATGGCAATAAAACAGAAGCAAAAAAACTATATGAATTAATGACTAACGAAGGCAAAGCATTCTTCTACGATTTCTTCGAAAATATTTAGGTAAAATAAAATGATTAGATTATTCAAGATATTATTATTAATAGCCATCGTTGCTGGCGCAGTTTTTGTGGGTCAATGGTTCACACAAAATCAAGGCTCCGTAGAGATTCTATGGCTAGGACAAAAAATCAGCTTAACTGTAAGCAAAGCTTTAATCGGCTTAGTTGTCCTATTTTTCGGCCTATACCTAATTACTTCTGCTTTAGGTTATATTTTTAGCACGCCTAAACGCGTTAAAAAATACAAAGAAAAGAAAGACTTAGAAAAAGTAATTCAAGAAGCTACTAAAGGTATCACTGCAATTACTCAAAACGATACTGAAGGGGCTAAAAAAGCTTCAAAGAATATTAAAAAAATATCTGAGCGTCGTGGTAAAGATTATATTCTGCCAGATATTATCGAAGCACATGCTAATAATATTTCTGGTGAGAAACGTTTAAATAAAGAAAATTTTGTTCGTCTGGAAGCCAACAAATCTACCAAAACTTTAGGTCTACAAGGCTTAATGGTAACGGCTAAGAACGAAGGTAATATTGCTGGTGCAATTGAACATGCCGAAGCCCTTTATAAACAAACTAAAGACCAAACAACTTTAGTGTTCTTAGTTGAATTATATAAAGAAAATGGTGATTGGAATAAGGCTCTTAAACTTTTAGATAAGAACCGCCCGTTAGATAATATTCTAAATACCGAATCTTCAGCAATCCTTGTTGCTAACGCAGTAGATAAGGATGAAACATCTTACGCTCGTAGAGCATTCGACGTTGAAGCTTCATTCCAACCTGCTGCCGCAGTTTATATCGACAGGCTAATTGATGCTAATAAGTACACCAAAGCCGTTGAAATTATCTCTAACGTTTGGAAAGAAAATCCTAGCTCTTGGGCTACAAATGAATTCCTGCGCGCTATAGCTAAGCAAGATAAAGAGAAGCAATATCAAGCCGCTAAAAAACTAGCCGCTAATAATCCAAGCTCTTTACTTTCAGAATATGTTCTTGGCCGTACAGCTTTTGATGCAAAGAATTATGATGAAGCTAAGGTTCACGCTAAAACTATCTATGAAGCAAAAGATGGTAGCTTAAACCGCAACCTTGCAATTACTCTAATGCTAGACCTTGCAATCAACCAAGGTAACATTGATGTTATTCAACGCCTACGCGATGAACTTAAGTACAGCAACTCAGTTGCATCTTGGGTTGTAGATGGCAAGTCTTACGAAAATGTTTACGAGATTGAATTAAAAGATTTAAGTAAATCTACTTGGGTTGAAAACTTCATTAAAACCAACAAATCTGACGCTATCCAGCTAGCCGCTTAAGAACAAAACATGATTGAATTAATAATAGATAGTCTTAAATCTGCTTTAATATACCCGTTCTATAAGCCTAGCACTTATAACGCTATCATCTCGTTTGAAGGTTTTTCATATCAAACATTCGCTATCTTTATTGGCGCATTGCTACTTGGCCACATACTAAACTATACGCTTGGCTCATGCTTACGCGGAATATTAAAAGACGATGAACAAAGTAGCCTTAACGAGTTCCTATCATCTAAAAGATTCAAACTATTCTTTATCCTATTAATGCCACTTACAGTATCACCACTTGCTGGCGGCTTCGTATCTTTATCCGCTGGCTTACTTAGAACAAACAAACTTCTTACATTTATAGCTATTATTGCATCTTTAGCAATTTACTACATCATCTAAATTAAAGTTAACCATTTGTAATTTAGTGTAATTTTCTATTTCGTTTTCCGGAAAACGTTTTCCGGAAAACGAAATAGAATAGCTTGATTACTTGACCCACAAATCTCTTACTATATCACTAAATTACTGCATTACTAAATTACTGCATTACTAAATCGCTATTATGAAACGATATATCTTCCTTACCCTATCAATTTTAGTAACTTTAATAACAGGTTACTTATTCACTAAAACCGTAGATATATCCCCTAAGGTAACTGCAGATTTCTTCTTCGCTTCAGACTCTGAAATATTCAAAGCAGATCTAGAAATTTCAGAAAACTTCCCTACCAACGGCGAACAGTTGGTTATGAACATCCGAACAGACGGCCTAGAAATCAACAGCCCTGAATATACAAAAATAATCGCTGAACTAACCACTAAAATTGACGAGTTAGATGAAACCACATCCGTATTATCTTTAACCGCCGGCCCTGAATCAGTTGCGCAAGCATTACGCTCACCGCTATGGCAAGTTGTTCTGCTAGATAAAAAGTTAAAAAGCTCAAACTTAATCATCGGCATGAAAAAAGGCACCGATGAACAAATCGTACAAAAACTTGAAGAAATCCTAGCCAATACCAACGATGGCTTCGTATCTGGCATACCATACATAGTAAACAAGATTGGTAAAAACCTAGCCGAAGATTTCACAACCTTCGCAAAGCTAACAATTATAATATTTACGCTAGCTATACTGGTTATCTTCCGCTCATTCATAATCGCAATGGGCGTATTATTAACGTTCATTACCGCGCCAATGCTAACGCTAACTATCCTAGCATTTATTGGCAAACCAGTAACCTTACTGCTTGCTAACCTTGCTACCATGGTGGCAATAATCACCATCTCGCACATAATATATTTAACCGGTAATTACATACGCCGTGGTAATATATTCACCGCCGTAAAAGTAACTTTACCTGCCAGCTTCTGGTGCATGGTAACTACATTACTCGGCTTTAGCTCATTAATATTTGTAGATGCTAAACCCTTGCAAGAACTAGGCTTCGGCGGCGCTGTAGGTACCTTTGTTGCCATAGTTTGCGCATATACTTTATACCTGCCCTACCTAAGCCTAATAAAACCAAAAGGCGAAACAGATTACAACACGCGCGCTGGTAAAATTATCAGCCAATTCAGCCGCCGCCGTTACGCGGTATATGCCGGCATAATAGTAACTATTATCTGTATCGCTTATATTCCAAAGCTAGATAAAGACCCTTCATTACTAGATTATTTCTCAACCTCTGGCGACCTTAGAAAAGGCTTGGTTGAAATAGATGCAACCACAGGCTCATCGCCATTAAACATTGTTATCGTTCGTAAAGATGATGACTTCTTAGACACTAACGAATCATTCGAAGGCCTAAAAAAACTAACAAGAACATTACAAGAACATCCCGACGTAGGCTCCGCCCTAACAGTTTCACTATTAATGGAAGAGGTAGTTTCACGCGGTTATAATCCAGATACAATCGGCTGGGACACAATATTCTCCGTAATGGCTCAAGATGAATACGGCAACATAGCCGATAGCTTCATTGATTTCTTACGCTCTGAAACTGTACTTCGCTTAAGAATGCGCGAAGGCGGGCGAACAAAAGGCCGTGCAGAAGTTATTGAGGAAATTGAAACAATAATCGAAAACTCCGAGTTCAAAATATTACAAACCGGTGGCGCATACTTACTACAAGCCAGCCTAACGCAAGACATCTTTGACAGCTTAATCCAAGGCATACAGGCTTTATTCTTCATCTTCGCAATTATTGCGCTTATCGTAAGCCGTTCAATATTAACTACTATCGGAATCATAATCAGCGTATCAATAATCATGCTAGTTATGCTAGGCTCCGCGGCGATATTTAATATGCCACTAGAGCTAATATCTGCCCCTGCGGTTAACGTATGTATAGGTATCGCAATAGATACAATCATCCACTTAACTTTAGCAGCCCGCCGTCGTGGTAGAAGCATATATAGCCGAGGCGACTGGGAAGAAGCCATCCGCACTCAAGCGAAAAGCGCGATAATATCTGGTATAGTTATTTCGCTAGGGTTCTTAGTATTCTCGCTATCAACCTTCCCGCCAACAATGCGCTTCGGTACGGAAATAGTTATCGGCACAGTAACAACTATCCTAACAGCACTAATACTATACCCATACTTCATCTGGGCTGTTGTAGTTAAAAGAGATAGGAGTAAAAATTAGACAAAAAATATCGCCATTTTCTTAACCTTTTCTTAAACTAATTAGGCTAATATTAGCCTAATGCCTAGAAGCTACATATTAGACTTAAAACTAGTTTATGAACTAAACAAAGAAGAAGAGCCACTAATTACAGCTAAAATTATCGAACCTCAGAGAGGTGGTCTAACTAAAGGATATGATGCCTTAAATATAGGTGGCTTCTCAGAAAAAGTTCTAGATGCAGAATCTAAATTAAAGAGAAAGTATAATGGACAAATAGCCTCTGATGAGCAGAGGTTATCTTTTCTTTTAGATACACTAGGTGCTAACAAAACTTTTGAACATATTTTTGATTTTCATTCCGATTACAATGAAATATTTCCTAAACAAACTTTAATACCTAACAGCTCAACAAAAGAGTTTAACCGCTCAGAAAGTCATTACTTAGAAAAAATTGGCAACCCTAAAGATGCTGTATTAAAATTACCCTACTTAGGATCTGGTTTAGGTGTAATATTAGTAAAAAATATAAAATCTAAACTTTCTGTTATGTTAGATCTTGTACAGAAAACTAGAGATTTTGATGGCAGTAAAACAGCTTTTGCACGAAAAATAAAAACCTTTACTGCAAGGCATGATTTTGCAGCCTTTTCACTTCAAGAAAGAATCCATGCTATACCAATAGATGAATCTGGTAATCTACTTGAATACGGCGATAATATAGAAGGTGATTTATTTGATCCAACAATGCGATTAGGTTTTTCATATGCTTTACTGGACAGCGGTGAAATAAAAATTGAACTAGGTGCTGCTTATCAAAAAATGCCAAAAGACACCATTGGAGAAAAAGGAAAAGACTCCGATGATTTTATGTCCGATGTAATAGATAAAGACAGAAACTCTCCTGTATCAGCAATTGTACCTGATTATGTTTTAGAAGAACTTCAAGAAAACTTCATACCTAAAGTAGAACGCTTCTTAACCGACATTTCAAAAATGACAGACCTCGAAATTGCTGAAAGAATTGTTGGAGATCCATTAAAAGAAAAAGTATTTGAGAATGCTTTTAAAGTTAATCCAAGAGATTTAATAGAACAATCACAAGCTCAAGCCGGTGAGAATGTTACCCAAGCAGGAATAAGAAACCAGCTTAGCCAAGATAAATCTTGGGAACACGGACAAAACAACTAAACACCTTCCGGAAAATTTTGCGTATTATTACTCTCTGCGCACATCGCAAATCGGATCAAAGAAGTAACGTCATCGCGAACCTTTAGGTGAAGCGATCCATCGACAGTTCTCTCCAAGATTAAATATCTATTAATAGATTGCCGCGTCGCTAAAGCTCCTCGCAATGACGTTAAAAACGTAAGTTTTTTGTTAAAAAATCGTCATTTTTTAACTATTTTTTGCTACTTTTTTAAACGCTTTTTAACGGATAAATCCTAAGCTACATTGAAATATAAGGTTTTTTATAGATACAGAGCCTAAAATATTATTTTTTAGAAACTTCTAAACTTTTTAGATTTTCCAGAATATAGAAAATATCGTCATTGCGAGCATAACGAAGCAATCCATCACATAAGTTATGCTTCAATATCATTCTATAAGAATATTCCAAGATTATAAATCTCTAGATGGATCGCCGCGGTCGTAAACTCCCTCGCGATGACAACTTCTTATATACTAATTCCCCTGCGCCTCAATAAACACGCGCTTGATAGATGGATAAGCCTTCTTAACTTGCGCCTCAACAGAGCTTACAATTTTCTCAACTTCACCCGCTGAAATCTTATTATCAAAGTCTAAGCTAAGGTTAACCAAAATATCTTCAGCCCCCATATGCATAGTTAAAACTTCGTTAACCTTATCAACACCTTTTTGCTTCAAAGCAATCTCTTCAATCGTACCAGATGTTTGCTCATCAGTCGCTTCACCAATTAACAGCGCCTTAGTTTCAATTGAAAGAATAACCGCCGTAGCAGCTAACACTACACCTATCACAACAGATGCTACACCATCCAACATAGGCATATCTAGCACATCGGCACATACAACACCAACAAGTGCAATTATTAAGCCTAGCATCGCCGCAGAATCTTCAAGTAGAACTGTAAATATTGCAGGGTTTTTACTAACACGAATACCTTTAATAAAGCTTAACGGCCCACGCTGCCTATTAAATTCTTTAAGCGCCACCCAGAATGCAAATGCCTCAAAACAAATAGCAAGCCCAAGTACAATATAGTTAATATATGCAGACTTTATCGGCTCAGGATGCTGAATTTTATGTATTCCTTCATAAATAGATACACCCGAACCAACCGCAAATATTAATATAGCTACAATGAATGCCCAGAAATAAAGCTCCATACCATAACCAAACGGATGCTTCTTATCTGCTGGCTTAGCCGAACGCTTTAAACCATATAACAACAAACCTTGGTTAGAAGTGTCCACCATACTATGAATAGCTTCCGATAACATAGCCGAACTACCTGTTATCACAGATGCTATAAATTTAGTAATCGCAATTAAGCCATTACCAATAAGTGCCGCAATTATTACTTTTTTAGATCCACCAGCCATAGGAGTTTATTAAACTAGATAATATTTTTATCAAGCTCCGCTTTACGATTTCTCCAATCTGGCATTAATTTTGTTAAGTTAGCATAGTATCGCCTTGAATGATTATGCTCAATCATATGCGCTAACTCGTGCATTATAACGTAATCAATTAGCGAGATATCTAGCATCATCAATTTCAAATTAAGCATCATTTTACCATTAACACTCATACTCCCCCAACGCGCGCGCATATCACGTACACTAATTTCAGCAGGATAATTATAACCATCAAAAACCTCACAAAAACGCTTAAAACAAACTTGCGTTCTATCTTCAAAAACTTTTGCCGAGTTCTGCTTTAAAAATCTAAAATAACCTTCTTTTACCTCTTCCACATTCTTTAAGAATAAAATAAGCTGCCCTTCATTAATTAACGCTTTAAAACTTTTAGACTCTTTAACTTGCAGCTCATAATCTTTTCCTAAAAATGAAACTAACGAACCATCTTCATAAATAACCCGCGTATCATTTATTTTATCAAGCCTATCAAATATCCAATCACGCTTTTGCTCAATGAAACTCGTTATAAAACCTTTTAACACATAACGCGGTGCAGTAACTTTAACCACTCCATCTGCCGATACTTTAATAAGAACATTTTTGCATTTCTTGCGCGTAATTATGCACTCAATATCGGTATCTTTAATTTTGTAGATATTCACCAATTTGCTCAGCCACCTTTTTATAATTAGCTTCCATATCATCTATTTCAGTTATCTTGTTATAGGCTTTATCTACCAACCCATTTCCCATTTGAGATAACATAGACCCAACCTGCTTCTCTAACAGTTCATGGTCAATTTTAAAGTTGATAATATCCTTATATTTTAAATTAAAATCAAACCTAAACGCACCAATTAAATTCTTATACCATGAATTGCCAAACACCAATGCCGGCTTACCTTTACGCAACGCTTCATACCCTGCCGTACCAGTTACCGCCGCTACAAATTTACAATTATCCAACAGCGCATTTGTATTCGCAAAGGAAGGCATAATACGCACATTCTTAACCCTAGCTAGCCTATGGAAAAACAAGTGATCACGCATAAAAGCACCCTGCTTTGGATTCTCCTTAACATATATCAAAACATCATCTGGCAATATGGTTGATAAATGCTCAATTGCCAACGCTTGATCAACATAAATATCCCCAATTGAAGACGTTGTAGCTTCCGGCTGAAGCTGTAACGGGAAATAAATAAAATCCTTATCCAGCTCTATCGGATTTTCTTCAAACTCGGCGATAGTTTCAAAGAACTCTAAATCATTTTCATGGAAATATTTAGCAAACGGGTCGCGCCATTTAGGAAAGTTAGCCCTAACCTTATTTGCCTTTTTAAACACTTCCGCCAACTCTTTAGGCTTATATAACTTATCCGGTGATTTACGAATAACATGATACAAAACCCTACCAATATTTTTTACCGATAACTTACCGCCCTCTTCACGCTCTTGCTTAATATCCTTCATATAAAAATGCTGCATATTTTCGCCTTTTTCAATTTTAAAAGGCTCAACCTTATCCAAATTATCAAAGGTAAAATTGCCATAATTATTTACATCATCATAAATATAGAATTTATCAGGAAATATAGACTGCGAAAGAATAACAGTTTTAATACCAAGTATTTGCGCAACAAAATACGCAATAGTATCATACGCTAAATGAGGCATATAATAGAACAGTACCGCATCTATTTTCTCCGCCTTAATCTTGGTAGCCATCACATCTGCCAAAATATAAAAATAATCCACATATTGATGATACGTTTTTAATTTATGATTCCGCGCGCTATATAATTCATCGCGCCTATATAAATTATCAACAAACTTATGGATCAACCTATGTAGCTTATCTTTCTGCTCGCCAGTAAACATCTCATTAATACTACCTTCGTAATATTTCTGATCCATAACATGCCCTTTAGCCGTTCTGCGCGTAGACATTCTAGAAATAGTAGACGTACAATAATCTTGCCCCTTCCGCCCAAGCCATAACGAGATATTAATATCTTTATTAGCTTTTAACTCATCTGTAATTTTTATAGCATGATCCGAAGTTGCTATTACAAATAGATTTATCTTTTTAGACATGTAGCTAGTGTATAGAAGTTGAATAAAAAACTAAATATATTTATAAATGGCGTTGCAGAATTTGAAATATTCTTCAACTTAGCCAAAGAGCTTCATAGAAAAATAGATATTGAAGTCTATGCCCCTAAAACTTTATTAAAGCGCGAACCACGAATTAAATCATCTTTTAATGATGCACCTTTCAAAACAAGCGTAAAAAGAAGCTTCATATTAAAGCATTTTTTCCATTCAATTATAAAACCTAACGAATATCACCTTACCTTAACTGACCCTACGATAGATAATACCAATTACAAAAAGCGTACTAAATATATTTTAAAGAACGGCGGTAAATTTATTTTTATCCAGCACGGCATAATTCAAACTTATGTTAATTATTTTACCGCCGATACTAAAGCACAAAAATATGTGTCTGACTTAATATTATTATATTCCGATCTTGATTATTCAAAGTTCGCTGAAGAAGAAAGAATCTCGTTTGACGGCAAGGAAACTAAAGCCGTAGGTTATTTACGCCAATTCCCTGAATTAATTAAAATCCCTAACGAAGTAAAAAACTTCGTATCAAAATTTGATGAAGCAATTTTACTTTGCCACTCATTCCGCTGGAAAGGTGATCGCTTCACTAGCAAACGCGAGAATTTTTATAAAATAGTCGAAGAACTTGCTGATAAATACCCAAATAAATTATTTATCATCCGCCCACATAGAGGCAAAAATAAAGGTGAATCCACAAGCCTAAATTCTAAACCTAACGTAATCTATTCGCTAAGAAAATCCGGAATGTTGGCCGGTTATAATATTAATGATGTCCTACAAATATGCTCGTGCATGATATCAGTCCCATCATCTTGTATAATGGACTCCATATATTCCAACAAGCCTGTAGCCGTTTATTTTAACGATTCAGAAATCTACCAGTCACTCCCTAGTGCCAACACGTTAGCGGAGTTTGAACTGTTTTTAGAAAACAAAGATATCCATTCAGAAGAATATCAACAAATCCGTAAAACTTACGGAACATCAATAAACGATAACGTTAAGAAATCCGCCACCGCAATTATAAATCATATAACGAATAAGTAATTATTTTCTGAGGTGCGCGCCCCTTCGCGAGTAGCGGAAATCAAAAAGAAAAATGAATTCAGTAGAACAAGCCAATAAAAAAGACCTCCTTACGGAAGCCTTTTTTATTGGCTGTGTACATATCACCATAAACCCCAAGGCTTAGATGATAGAATAAGCTCTGGCGTTCTAACATTATATAACACCGACTTAATGGATGAAGATTTACAGATAATTTTAGCAATTAAATTTGGAGGCCCTCCATGGGCTGCAAGAGAAGTTAAATGGGGAGAAAATTTTATAAAAAAACACGATAATGTCTAAAGGAAATTTAAACAGAAAAGGCCGCAAAAAAGGTTCAAGAAATAAGAAAACAATTCACGAAATCGATGGAGAAAAATATACTAGCTTTGAGCTTATTTTGAATAAGTTGCAAAAAATGTGCTTATCCGGTGATATTAGATCTTTGGAATTAAAAGATAAATATTTCTCTGAACATTTAGAACCTAGGTTTGACCCTGAAGGAGCAATGAGAGGTAATCGGGATTCTAAACATGGGTATTTAATCAGACCCGCAGGCTCTGATCTTATAGGCGAAGAAAAAGAAAAAAGCTTAGAGCTTTTTCGCGAAGAAGTTAGAATTCAAAGTGAAGCTGATATTGCTGAATTACGTGGCGATGCTGAAGGAATAAAAGTGCCAAATCCTGGTCGAGATAAAATAAATGCACAGTTTGAACGCTCAGAACGTTTAAGAAATATATTAATATGGCAAATGAGAAATGAAAAATAAAGCTTATTAACTGGACTTCATAGCTTAACAGAGCGTTACTGTTAGCCATGATTGAAGATTTAGAATCCAAATTAAGAGAGCTCGAAGTAATGAGCCTAACTGAGTTACGCAGAGAATGGGCTAAATATTTCTGGGATGCGCATAAATCTAAGAACCCTGATTATATAAGAAGAGAATTAGCCTTCCATCTCCAAAAAAGAGACTTAAGCGAATTTCTGCATCAGCTATATAGAAAAATATATTCTCTATCAAAACAAGAAAACAAAGATAGAAGCTATATCAGCCGCATTGTAAATTTATCATTCCTATCCCCTAAAATTGTAAAACTAATTATAGACGCGAAAGAGCCTACGAAACTTACACTCAAATCTCTCCTGCATCCATTGCCACTCTCTTGGCAAGAGCAGGAAGAGTTGTTTTTGAGTTAGTAAGAAATAAACAGTCTTCCAGCAATGTTTTTAATTTTTAGCATAGTTATTATGTTAAGAGATCTACACTACTTGATTAAGTCCTATGAAGGCGATTTTATTAATTTCTCAGATTTTGTAAAAAACTCTAAATTACTACTAGTTGGAGAGGGTAATTTTAGCTTTGCACTAAATCTTGCCAAAAAGGATGATATCAATCCAGTAAATATTAGGGCTACAACTAACAAGTCTGAAAATTATTTATCTGACTTCACAAAAAACAACATTATTGAACTATCAAGATCTGGGTCATTAATCGAATTTAATATTGATGCAACTAACTTGAAAAAACATTATCCTTATGAGAAGTTTGATTATGTTATTTTCCAATTTCCACATACGGGATCTAGACCTAGCAGAGGATCAAATCCAAATAGCACTTTAATTCATGACTTTATTGCTGAAGCAAGAAACCTTCTAAAAGCATATGGATCAATAATTATTACTATAGTTGACGTGCCATTTTATGAAGGAACTTTCCGTATAGTAGATGCTCTTTATAAGCTTAAAATTAAAAATTTTGAAGTATACAAATTCGACATTGGAGAATTCCCTGATTATGTTCACAGTATGACCAATGAAGCTGGCGATGCCTTAAATAGATATACCGACTTCGTAACATATGTTATAACCCCATGAGCCTAATCCAAACATCTTTATTTAATGAGCTGCCTAAAATTAATGGGTTAAACTATATTAATAATTTTATTAATGAGGCAGAATCTAATTACTTTATTAAAAACATCGATAGTTCCGAGTGGCTAACTGACCTTAAAAGAAGAACCCAGCATTATGGCTATAAATATGATTACACATCGAAAAATATAGATTCTTCATCTTACTTAGGAGAACTGCCTAACTGGCTAAAACCAATTAGCAGCAAGCTTCAGAGTCATTTTGGAACAATGCCTAATCAAGTAATAATTAACCAATATGAACCAGGGCAAGGAATATCTGCCCATATTGATAGAACAGATATTTTTAAAGATACTATTGCAACAATTAGTTTGCTATCTCCTATTATAATGGATTTCATTAATGGGGAGAAAAAAGAGTCTTTAATTTTAGAACCTCAAAGCCTACTTATTTTAAAAAAGGATGCTCGCTATATCTGGAAACATTCAATTAGCCCTAGAAAATCTGATATTATTAATGGTATAAAAACTTCTAGAGAACGAAGAATATCCATAACTTTTAGGGTGGCGGGACCCCGCGAAAATTGAAAAGGAGACTTTTTGATATTTTTGGCCTTAAGTTTGGCTCAATTTCAGATTTTTAATGACTCCAAAGTCACGCAAGCTCGCTGTAAGCCGCTTGAATTAAAGGGGTTTAAGTGCCGGTATTAATTTTGAGAGATATTCGCTATAGAATGGCTGAAGAACCTTTCTACACTTCGAACTCAATATGTTAAAGATATTCTGTATATAAAATCTATCATGCAACCATTTTTAGTTGAATTTAATATTCCTAACTACACTATATTAGATTCATTATAGCTATATAAAATGGATTTCTCTGAATTACCAAAGTCAAACAAACCTAATGAAGTTTCATCTAAAGCAGAAAAATTAGCTTATGATAACTTGTATCCCAAGCATATAAGAAATTTTGATAAACTTTTTGCAACAACTAATAGATTTCAAAAAGAATTTGATAAATTTAATTCTATTGGGAAAGCTTTTGAAAGCGTTAGTGATAAAGTATTTAAAAAATTTCCAAAGAATCATTTAGAAATTCAAGGTATTACTAGTGATAAAGTTCTTAAATCAAATGATGCACTAAAGGGGATTATTTCGAAAACAACAATATTTGAAAGCAAGGTTCAAACGCTATCTAAAGGCTTACTAAAGTTTAATGGATTAAAGATAACTAGTTTTAAAACTAAAATAGAGGAACTTATTGAAAAATTAGACCCTTTAAAGTTTGAGGAATATATAAAGCAACTCGAGCTAGAAGAGTCTAACGATAACATAGTTGAGCTTAGCGATGATGTTATACCTAAGCTAACAGAGTCTATTAATAATCTATATGAAAGCGATTTAAATGAAGATGAAAAAGAAGATGCGAGTAATAATCTAATGGGATTTATTGAAGCTTTAATATTTGCTAACAATGATGCTCAAGCAAGTTTAAGTTAAAATGTTAGATACTATTTGCTTAAAATTAAACCAAGCTGAATATATCATAATTGACCATGATAAGTTTACCCCTTCTACAAAAGACTTATTTATGCCACCATATAGAAGTTTTGGTGGTCAAGCGTTTGTAAAATCAATACAAAATCCTACAAAAAAGCTTATGCAAGCTGAAGGCTATATGCCACGCTTAACAGTTACAAAATCATTACCTCGTGGAAAAGGTGCAGGCTTCAGTATTAATTTAAAGATAGAATTTTCAGCACCCAAATTACTTTATGGGAATAATTTTGATGAACTTCCAGATAATAGCTTCATAAAAATATGCCAGATATTACAAAAGAAACTTGCTATAATGGGCGTAGAAATTGAACTTTCAAAAATTCACACCGCTCAAGTTTCTGCAATTCACTACTCTAAAAATATTCCATTAACTGATTATACTAGATGTAAAAGCTATCTTGATAAGCTCTACAAGCTCGATTTACGAAGCGATATTGATATGAATCAAACTGATTATCGCAATGAAGGCCATTCACTAAAGTACCATGCAAACAGCTATGAAGTAACGTTCTATGATAAACGTAAAGATTTAGAAGCATCAAAAAAAAGCGAAAAACGTGCTGTTGAAGAAGATAACTTCATTCAACAAGATTTACTAATTCCACTCGAGAATATGCCAAAGAACGTTGAAATTCTTAGATTAGAAGTTCGCATTGGAACTAGGCAGAAGTTACGCTCATTAATAAAAAAGGTTACCAATGATAATATAGAGCTTAACTTTATGAGTTTATTTTCAGCTAAAATATCACAAGCAATATTATTAGATTATTGGCAGATAATGCAAAAAAATCTTAAAATGTATAATATATCAAACAACACACCAGATGATTTATTATTTGCCATTGAACAACAAGAAGGCAATTTATCAGTTGCAAAAACATTAAAACTTATAGGCCTTGCCCAGATAATAAAAAAAGAGGGCATTCGAGGTTTTAGAGCAATGTTTGGCCAACATTTATCATCTAGTTCTTGGTACACTCTTAAAAAGCAAATATTAGAGCTAGAAAAAACAATAGAAGAAACAAAGCCAGATAGAGAAATGCAAAATATAACATCTGCACTTAAAGCATTTGAAGCTGTTAGAATAGAAGATTATTTTAATGAATCTGATTATCATTCATACCCTCGAAATAACTAATGATTTATAATAACCGCCATTTATAACTCATATTATATGAATGCTAACGAATATATAAATGCACTTAACACCGAATATCAAACAGGTAATGCACGAGAGCATTCATATAGACCTGCATTGAAAACTTTTATTGAAAGATTTTCTGATAAAATAAGGTGTTTAAATGTTAGGTAAGAAACATATAGCTAAGAAAGCTATTGTTATGGCTAGGGTATCATCTGCTGAACAGGCAGATAATTACTCTATACCTTCACAGCTAAAAGCTTTACGAGAATATTGTGAACGTCAAGATTTAGAAATTATTAAAGAATATGAATTAGTGGAGAGTTCTACTCGTGGCGATAGAGAAGAATTTTATAAAATGATAGATTTTGCAAAAGAGCAAAATGAAATAATTGCTATCGTTTCTTATGCCGTTGATAGGTTTCAACGTAGACATGAAGAAACTATAATTGCAAATGAACTAGTAAGTGCAAATAAAATTGAACTAGCATTTTACACAAACAATCTAGTTATAAATTCACAATCACAAGCTAACGACATATTTCAATGGGATATTGCCGTTGTAATGGCTAGAAATTATACTCGCCTATTATCCGATAATGTTAAGCGTGGCATGAATGAAAAGGTGCTATCTGGTATGTGGCCTTCTAAAGCTCCTATTGGTTACAAAAACTATAAAGAAGAAGGTTCAAAACCAACTGTAATTATTGATGAATCCAGAGCTTTAATAATCAAAAGATTATTTCAATATTATTCAACTGGAGATTATTCAATTACAGGCCATTTAATGAAGCTATGTAAAGAGTGGGGGTTAAAGTCTAATCAAGGAGGTAATTACTTATCTGGCCAAGCAATTAGAAATATAATAAGCAATCCCTTTTATTGCGGCACTATGATAGTAAAAGGTGAAAGATTCCCGCATATTCATGATAGAATTATCACAAAAGCTTTATTTGATAAATGCCAGATAATTATGAATGCTCGCTCAAATAAAAAGCAAGTTTCAAGAGTATCAAAACACGATTTTATATTTGAAGGCTTACTAACTTGTGCAAACTCTAACCGCAAAGTTTCATCAGATTTAAAAGTAAAGCCATCTGGCAAAGAATATATTTACCTAAATTACTGGAATGCTGAAGGTAAAAAGAAATATATAAATCAAAATGAAATAATTAAGCAAGTTGAAGGTGTCTTTGATAGACTTGAAATTCCTAACGAACTTTTAAATTCCATTACATCAACATTAAAAGCTAGTCATAAGGCAGAGCAACGATTTTATGAAGAAAGATTAAGAAGCCTTAACGCTACTCTTAAACGCAATAAGCAAAAGAAAGACACATTACTAGATAAGCTATTAGATAAGAGAATTACAGATGAAACATATAATCAAAAACAGGAATCTTTAGAAAATGAAGATGAGATATTAAAAGAAGAAATTATTGAATTAGATGAAATTGATAAATCATTCACTAATACATTAATTACAATAGCTTTGATATGTTCAAAGGCTGGCGAGTTATTTAAGAGTTCGAAAAATGAACAAAAGCGTAGGTTACTAAGTTTTATGTTTTCGAACCTTATGATTTGTGATGGAAGTCTTTGTTTTATATTAAGAAAACCCTTTGATGCACTAGTAGATTTAACCGACTACCAAAGTTGGCTGGGGTACGTGGATTCGAACCACGGATCACGAGATCAAAACCCGTTGCCTTACCGCTTGGCTATACCCCAAAATAATAGAGATCAAGAGATTGAGAACTTAAGAGATTAAGAACCTGCACTCTTGAATTGCTGTAGTTTATACATTATCTAATATATATTAGTCAACACTAACTAGATCACTAAATTACTAAATCACTAAATCACTTCTACAATGACAACTATATTAGCGGTAAAAAAGGATAACAAAACAGTATTAATCGGCGATGGGCAAGTGTCTGTAGGCAATACAATACTAAAAGGCACCGCAAAAAAACTACGCACAATTTCTGGTGGTAAAATAGTTACTGGCTTTGCAGGCTCCACGGCGGACGCATTAACTTTATTCGAACGCTTAGAAAGTAAATTAGAAGTTCACCCCAACCAACTAACTCGCGCCTGCGTTGAATTAGCAAAAGATTGGCGACAAGACAAATACTTGCGCCGCTTAGAAGCAATGATGATAGTTGCCGACAAGAACAACATTTTTGTAATTACCGGTATGGGTGACGTTGTAGAACCTGAGCATGATTGTATCGCTATCGGCTCTGGTGGAAACTATGCCTTAGCGGCCGCTCGCGCGCAAATGGATTCAAAAAAATCTGCATTAAACATCGCTAAAGACTCTATGGCCATTGCGGCAGACATCTGCGTATTCTCCAACCACAACGTTATTATTGAAGAGATCGGCTAGAAAATGTAATGCATTACATTTTTCTAACATCATGGTTTATCTTCACTCTATCCATTGCTTGGATTAAAGATTATAAGCCCGCTCTTATCTGTAATATAATAGCTACCTTAAGCTTCTCTATATATTGCTATATAATCGATGAACTTTTAGTATCCGTAATATTTCTAATCGCCAGCTTAAATGGTTTAATACAATTCATTTTACCAAAATCTAAAAATCTAAAAATCATTATAATTAGAAACCTTATAGCAATTATAATTGCCCTAACCGCAAGCGCATTCTTATACAAAACCTATATAGACTTACTACCCTGCATAGGTTTCATATGCGCAAGATTAGGAGAAGCTCAACAAAATAGAAAAGTACTAATGTCCGGCATAATAGTTGCCATGTTGATGCTAGCATTATTTGGAATATTGAAAGGCTTATACTTCATGGTATTTTTTCAAGCCATTGTTGCCTCAGCCTTTATCTACAAACTTATTAGCCACAAATCTAATCCTTAAGTTTTTTAAGTTGCTTAAGTAATCTAGCTTCCATTTCATTAATCTCACCTGAAATAGCCTCACGCAATTCTTCACGACTATCCTTAGCAGACTCTTCCGTAAGCTGATTCATTGAATTTACAATTATTGCAATGAACAAATTAAGCATAGTGAATGTTGTAATTACAATGTACGAAACAAAGTAAATCCACGCATTAGGGAATATATCTAATATTGGCCTAACAATTCCCATAGACCAACTTTCTAAGGTCATAACTTGGAATAAAGTAAACATTGTACTCCCAAGTGACCCAAACCATTCAGGAAATTGCTCACCATATAAATGTGTACCAATTACCGCGAACACATAAAAGAAAATTAGCATAATAGATGCCACTGAAACAATCCCTGGTATCGCCGAAATAAGACTTTCAATAACTCTACGCATTGCTGGAATGGTAGATATTAAACGCAGAACACGAAGAACCCTTAATGTTCTTAATGCTGCAAACGCCTCCGATGATGGAAAGAATGAAAATGATATAACAATAAAATCAAAAACTGACCACGGCCTTTTAAAGACCCCCCACCTATAAACAAAAAGCCTCAAGGCAATCTCAATAACGAATACAATTAAAATTATATCATCAATAGATGTAAGAATAGAGCCGTAATCTTTTGTAATTAAAGACGATGTCTGAAGCCCAAGAATTATCGCATTAATAATAATAAGCGTAATTATTAGATTCTGGAAAAACCTCCCCTCAATATAATTCTGAATTTTTGCCTTAAGCATTCGCTCTTTATAATAAAGCTTCTATCTTTGGCAACTCTTCAAATAAATCACCAACAAGGCCGAAATCTGCAATTTCAAAAATCGGTGCGCTATCATCAATGTTTATTGCCACGATAATTTTTGAATTCTTCATACCTGCCAAATGCTGAATCGCACCAGAAATACCTGCCGCAATATATAGGTTAGGCGCAACAATTTTA
Source organism: Rickettsiales bacterium (assembly GCA_020630095.1). GTDB lineage: Bacteria > Pseudomonadota > Alphaproteobacteria > Rickettsiales > UBA8987 > JAHDCD01. The sequence continues at coordinate 38,355 of JAHDCD010000006.1, forward strand.
CCTGTCTGCCCTACCTGATAATCATTAGGAGCATAACCAGCATCAACCGCAGCACGCGATGAACCCACCGCCGCACCTAATTTATCAGCAAATTTTTCAATAACATCAAAACCTTCTTTTGAACCAACACCTCTACCGCCAGAAACAACAATTTCCGCTGCGGTTAAGTCTGGCCTATCAGATTCTGTAAGCTCTTCTTTTACAAATTCAGATAATTTCTGCCCTGCATAAGCAACATCTTCTGTTGCAGGCGAACCACCCGCCGAAACTTTTTCAAATGCTGAAGGGCGAACTGTAATAACTTTTACATCATCAGATGATTTAACAACCTCATTAGCATTACCTGCATAAATCGGACGCTCAAAACTATCCGCCGATTCAACCGATGTAATGTCTGAAATTTGGAATACATCTAACTTTGCTGCAACGCGCGGCATAAATGCCTTACCAAACGTATTTGCACCAGCAAGTATATATTTATAATTACCTGCAACGCTAAGCACTTGCGCAGCAACATCTTCAGGCTGTCTTTTTGCAAAGCTTGAATTATTAGCAACTAAAACCTTAGCCACACCTTCAGGGTACTGGGCAACAGATGCACCATCCGCACAGATTAATAAATCAATATCACCACCGATTTCTTGCGCAGCTTTAACCACCGCAAATACTGAACTATCAAGCTCGTTACCATTTAATTGTGCTACTACTAAAATACTCATAATGTGCTATGTGTTTAAGTTTGTGTTTGTGTAAGCTTGTCATTGCGAGGAGTGAAACGAAGAAGCAATCCAGAAATCCCTCCAAGCAACCAGATCTCTGGATTGCTTCGCTTCGCTCGCAATGACGGATAAAATTATCCATCACACAAACATAAACCTAATACATTCAACAACTTAAAGAGCTCCAGCTTCTTTAAGTTTATTAACTAACTCAGCTGCATCCGCAACTTTAATACCACCGCTACGCTCTTTCGGAGCAGTAACTTTAACTGTTTCTAACTTACTTGCAGATGACACACCAAAATCTTCTAAACTCTTCTCATCAATCGGCTTTGAACGTGCCTTCATAATATCTGGCAACTTAACAAAACGCGGTTCATTTAAACGTAAATCTGTAGTTACAATTGCTGGTAAATTTGCCGATTCCGTACGCAAACCACCATCAACCTCACGAGTAACTTCAATAGATGAACCATTAACATTAACTTCCGAAGCATACGTTAGCTGAGGCAAATCAAGCAGTGCCGCTAACATTTGACCAGTCTGATTAGAATCATCATCAATCGCCTGCTTACCCATAATAACAAGGTCTGGCTTTTCAGATTCAAACACACCTTTTAAAACTTTCGCCACATGTAATGGGCGCAACTCATCATCAGTTTTAACATGGATAGCCTTATCAGCCCCCATAGCGAATGCTGAACGTAAAATATCTTCGCACTTCTTTTCGCCAATTGTTATACACACAATTTCAGATATCACACCTTTCTCCTTCAAACGAACAGCCTCTTCCACGGCAATCTCGTCAAACGGATTCATACTCATCTTAACATTATCGGTAATTACACCAGATTCATCTGGCTTAACACGAATTTTAACTTTGTAATCAATTACTCTTTTTACGGCTACTAGTGCTTTCATAATTTTTTCTACTTACTAAAGATAAGGTATAATAGTACAACGGCAACAGCTTGAAACGCAACGCGTAAAAACATAAGCTTATTACCATATTTCTCATTTAATTTACCACCCTTGCCCATAAAGAAAACGCCTACAATAACGGCAACTAGGGCTAGGATCATAAATATTAAAACAAATGTGTTCATATAATAAAAATAAGAAAATTATTTAATTTTCTTATTTTTATCAAAACTAGCTTGAGCTAGTTTTGCGGGTGCGTAGCACATCGTATAAAAGTTTTATTAATCTTAATAAAACTTTTGAAAGACTATAGCTAGTTACATACTATAATGCCCACTAACGCACAAAGGCAAACAATAATGTTATTTGATGAACAAATAGTTAACAAAAACAAGAAACGTTCAAAAAATTTACTTAAAAATGAACCTGAAAGAGGCTTTTTACTCAATCAAGCCCAAGAACGCCTTGAAGACTTAAGTGCCGAAATTGGCGATTGCAATATCTCATTCCTAGAACTTCATTTACAAAACGACCCCAAAGCATTCATAAAATCTTTACCAAGAGAAAGTAAACCAAATGTAATCATATTCTGGGGTGGTGAAACATTAACGGAACTGCGCCCTATTCTATCTAAGGCGGATGAAGCTATTTATGGCGGAACTTTCCCTCGCATAATTCCAATGATAGATGTTAAAGATGCCGGCCGGTTAGCATCTCACGCAGGCGTAAAAGAACCCGTTTCATTCAGTGAAAAAATACATGTAGAGTATGCCACCATTAAATCTCTATTCAAGGATATCCGCGCCATAGGCGAACAAAATACAATGGTTCAAAGACGAAAAACTTACGAAAGAAAGGCTTGGTTAAATTATTTAGAAGAAAATTATAAACCAACAACCTTTACTTTCGAGCTAATTACCATTATAGGATACTAGCGAATTAGCGAGGATTAGCGAATTAGCGAGGATTAGCATTTATAAACACCTAACCCTCGCCTTCGCTTCTAACCCTCGCCAGACCTCGCTAGATTATAATGAAAAACGTAGCAGTAATAGGTGGCCAATGGGGCGATGAAGGTAAAGGCAAGATAGTAGATTGGCTATCTGAACAGGCGGACGTAATTGTACGCTTCCAAGGCGGCCATAATGCTGGGCATACTTTGGTTATTGATGGTAAAGTATATAAACTACACTTACTACCATCTGGCGTAGTTAGAAATAACAAAATATCTATAATCGGTAATGGCGTAGTAATCAACGCTACAGCCCTTTTCAAAGAAATTGAAACAGTACGCGAACAAGGCGTAAACATTACCCCTGAGAACCTATATATCGCAGATAATGCCTGCCTGATTTTACCTCTTCACGAAGAGGCGGATAAACTAGCAGAAGGCTATTTAGGTGGCGCAAAAATTGGTACAACAGGCCGCGGAATTGGCCCTGCATACGAAGATAAAATTGGCCGTAGAGCCATAAGAATCGCAGATCTAGCAGATGATACTATTTTAAAAGAACGCGTTGAAAACTTACTAGTACATCATAACGCTTTACGCCGTGGCTTCGGCAGAGAAGAGTTAGAGTTCGCAACAGTTTACGATTACTTAAAAGAAGTTGCTGAAAAAATAACTCCATTTGCAAAACCAGTTTGGAAGTTACTAGGTGAATTCCAAGATCAAGGTAAGAAAATCTTATTCGAAGGTGCGCAAGGTATATTGTTAGATGTTGAGCATGGTACATACCCTTATGTAACATCATCTAATACAGTAGTTGCCAATGCATTAACTGGCACTGGCTTAGGTAAATCAACTATCAATACCCTAGGTATTGTAAAAGCATATACTACACGTGTTGGCGAAGGTCCATTCCCTACAGAGCTTGAATGCGCAACCGGTATTAAATTAGGTGAACGTGGTCATGAGTTCGGTACAACAACAGGCAGAAAACGTAGATGTGGCTGGTTCGATTCAGTAATTGTAAAACAGTCTTTAACGGTTTCCGGCGCTGATAAAATTGCCCTAACTAAACTAGACGTATTAGACGATTTTGAAGAAATCAAAATCTGTACTGGCTACGAAATTAACGGCAAGAAGTTTGACTATCTTCCAGCATCAATTTCGGCACAAGCGCAAGCAACACCAATCTATGAAAGCCATAAAGGCTGGATGACAAACACTGTAGGAACTCAACATTTTGATGACTTACCAGAGCTTGCCAAAACATATATCAAGCGCGTTGAAGAACTAATTAACGTTCCTGTAACATTAGTTTCTACCTCGCCAGAGCGTAAAGATACTATCGAAGTTGCCAGCGTATTCGCTTAAGAAACTTATAAAAGCTTAAAAAAGTAAAAAACACCCTTCCGCCGCGTTTTTATATCCATATTAAATATATCCATGCCTTGTGAGCGCTTGCCGAAGTATGGTACGTAAGTTGCAACCACCAAGGTAGAACCAGTTGCCATTGCGCGGAGCCATACCAAAATGCAATGCCCGACTGTTAACAACCCCCTTATAGAAAACTATAATTTAAGGCATGTATCGGAATTTCTAGCGCAATTTAAGAATAATATCTTGTTGCACACCCATCAGCTTACGCTTTTTTTAAGAACTCTGAACGAAGAACAATTGTAGACTTACCAATTCGGCACTCAACCTCATCCTCATTATAAGTGGTGCGGATATTTTTAACTAACGTGCCACGCTTTAAGTTAAGCGAACTCCCTTTAACTTTTAAATCTTTCGTTAAAGTAACTGAATCACCATCAGTTAAAATATTACCATTTGAATCTTTAGTTTCTTCACTCATTTTCTAATCCTTTGCTATATAATTCTCGTCATGCTTGGTTAAAAGATTATTCGCTTTTATTGATGACTCACCTATCATAACACCTTCAGCTACAACACCTTGTCCGCCACGGAACATTGGCGGTAGAATACCTTTATAATGAATATCTATGTATCCTTTGTTGTCGGTAATAGTAAAAACATAATTTAAATCCTCCGCTTCTTTAACCGATCCATCAACCACCAAGCCACCAACTTTAAGCGTTTTCTGATTAACTATATATTCCTGTATCTTACCAGATTCCGCAAGCTCTGCTGGTTCAAAATAATAAATAATATTATCCTTCAATGCATATAATATTAATGCCACACCTAACGCTACTGACAATATAACAGCGATTACTTGAAATCTTCTTATTTGACGGCTATTAAAAATATACGAATCTCCAATTCATGTCATCCCCGACTTGATCGGGGATCTATTTCTGAGATCTCTAAGTGAGATTCCCGCCTGCACGGGAATGACAAACCTAAATTATGAAAACACATAGAAACAATAACATTTATTATATCGCATTAATAGCAGTTATTTTGCTATTTTTCTACTCGGTACGCTCAATATTATTACCATTCGTTTTAGGTATAATACTTGCTTATATACTAGACCCTCTTGCCGACAGGTTAGAGCGCAGATTCAAATCACGCAGTCTTTCTGCGCTTACAATAACAGTCAGTTTCTTTGCAATATTTATCGCAGGTCTTGCCTTTATAATTCCAATATTTACAACGCAAATAATGGAGTTCTTACCCAAACTACCCGCTTATATTGATAACATAAAAGAGCTTAGCCGTCCTTACTTAGTAAAGCTTGGCATAACAGAGGAAAGCTCAAAAGAATTGCTACAAAATAACGGCAAAGAACTTGCCAACCTAGGCACAAACTTCGCTAAAAAAGCTATATCTTCCGGCTCAAGCGCAATTAACTTTTTATCATTAATGTTAATTACGCCTGTAGTATCATTTTATATCTTAAAGGACTGGGATATCTTCGTATCCAAAGTTAAAAACCTAATCCCAAAAGATTATAAAAAGAAAACCACTGAATTACTAAACGATATAGACAAAACCTTATCCGCCTTCATCCGCGGGCAAGCGCAAGTAGGCATAATTCAAGCGATATTCTACTCAATCGCGCTTAGCATTTTAGGTTTAGACTTCGCCCTATTAATCGGCATATTAGCGGGCGCATTAACCTTTATACCTTTCATCGGCTTTATACTAAGCTTCGTACCTGCAATACTAGTTGCAGCGTTCCAATTCGGCGACATAACATCCGTATTATTTGTAGTCGGAATATTTACCTTAGGACAAATTATCGAGGGCTACTTCCTAGTACCAAAACTAGTCGGCAAAGAAATAGGCTTACATGAAGTATGGGTAATGTTTGCCCTACTAGCTGGTGGCGTTTTATACGGCTTTACCGGTATGCTTATAGCCCTTCCAATGGCCGCCATAATATCTGTTTCCTTAAGCTTCTATTATAGAAATTATATTAACTAATAACCTCTTTACCCATAGCACTAGCAAGAACGCTTGGTACTTTAATAGTACCACCAGCCTGTTGATAATTCTCTAATATAGCAACTAAAGTTCTACCAACTGCTAAACCTGAACCATTAAGAGTATGCACAAATTTTGTGCTATCATTCTTATCCGCACGATGGCGAGTATTCATACGCCGCGCTTGGAAATCGCCCATCCATGAGCAACTAGATATCTCACGATACGTTTCTTGACTAGGCAACCAAACTTCTAAATCATAAGTTTTCTTTGCTCCAAAACCAGTATCACCACTGCAAAGTAAAACCTTTCTATAAGGCAATTCTAAACGCTTCAAAATTTCTTCAGCGCAATTAGTTTTACGCTCCAGCTCATCCGCTGCATTAGCTTCATCAACTACAGAAACTAACTCAACCTTATAAAACTGATGCTGACGAATCAGCCCTTTAGTATCGCGCCCCGCAGAGCCAGCCTCCGACCTAAAACATGGCGTATAAGCACACATACGAAGCGGTAGATTAGCTGAATCTAATATCTGCTCACGCACTAAATTAGTAACCGAAACTTCCGCCGTAGGTATAAGCCAGCGCCCATCCGTTGTTTCAAAGCTATCTTCCGCAAATTTTGGTAATTGCGATGTACCAAACAACGCATTTGAGTTAACAAGTAACGGTGGAGAAACCTCTTCATAACCAAGCTCTTCTGTTTGAACTTCAATCATAAAGTTAGCAAGCACACGCTCCAACTTTGCTAAATCTCCCTTCAATGTTGCAAATCTAGCACCTGCAAACTTCGCAGTATTTTCCGTATCAAGTAAACCTAAATCATACGCAACATCATCATGCGCTTTAGGTTCAAAACCTAGCTCAACAGGCTTCCCCCATTTTAGCACTTCAACATTATCATCTTCATCTGCACCATCAGGCACGGCATCATCCATAACGTTTGGAATACTTGCTAATAAATCTTTTAACTCACCACCTTCTTCACCAGCGCCATCTTCTTTAGTAGAGCTAAGTATTTTCTTAATTTCACTTGAACGTGCAATCTTCTCACCTGCTTCATCCTTTTTACCCTGCCCCATAAGCATACCTATCTCTTTAGATATCTTATTAAGCTCCGCACGAAGCTCCTCTAAATTCGCATTACCAGAGCGCCCTTTCTTATCCAGCTCCAGTATTTCATCAACTAAATTATCCGCCAGCCCGCGCCTAGCAAATGCTACGCGGTAAAAATTCGCATTCTTCCTTATATCTTTAATGTCATGCATATTATTTCTTATTCTCTTGAAGCTTTTTATAAATCGTACTTTGACCAACCTTCAATGCACGCGCGGCATCTTTAACGCTTCCATCATAATGTTCAATGGTAGATTGCACCGCGTCCCAAATAATAGAGTCCAACGCACGCACTTCGCCTTTTGCATCGAACAAGCGTAAATAATGCCCCATAGATATAGTTTCATCATCAAGGTAATTATCCTCAAAATCTGGTACATTTACAAAAGTTTCAGCACCCGAGCTATATGGCATAATAATATCTTCTTCATCAAGCAGTGCCGAGTTGCACATAATCACAGCTCTATAAAGAGTGTTCTCTAACTCACGCACATTACCTTTCCAATTATGTGAAGATAATAAACTTATCGCCTTTTCAGTTATCCCTTTAATCTCGGTAGATTCAGACGCTGCGAACTTCTTAATAAAATGCTCTGCAAGGTCTTTAATATCCTGTTTTCTATCCCGTAACGGAGGCATAACCACAGGAAATACATTCAAGCGGAAGAATAAATCTTGCCTAAAATTATTACGCGCAACCTCTTTCTCTAAATCGCGGTTAGTGGCCGATATAATACGCACATCCACCTTAAACGGCTTAACTTCGCCTACCGGTTCAATCTCATGCTCCTGCAATGCACGAAGCAACTTAACCTGAACATCTGGCTTTAACTCACCAACCTCATCTAAAAATAACGTTCCACCATCCGCTTCCCTAAACTTACCTGGATTATCAGATATCGCCCCCGTAAATGAGCCCTTCTTATGACCAAATAAAGTAGACTCCACCAAATTCTCTGGAATAGCACCACAATTAACCGCCACAAATTTAGACCTCTTACGCGAAGATCCATTATGAATCGCCCTAGCAATAAGCTCTTTACCAGTACCAGATTCACCTTGAATAAATATCGGAATATCCGAAACCGCAGCACGCTTACCCTGCATTACCACATTCTTCAAACCACTATCATGTCCAATTAGTGCAGCAAACGGATTCTCTGCATTGCCATTAACCGAAGCAAGCCCATTATTATCCGTAAGCTTTGCAAAAATTTCTAATAACTTATCCGTATCAACCGGCTTTTTAATATAATCCGTAACGCCAAGACTCATCACCTTAACAACTTCATCAATATTATCGCCCGCGCAAATACCAATAGTAGGCACGCCCTCCTTAAGCATTTCCTTAAATACCATTTCACGATTAACATTGTACGAAATAAGCGCAACCGAGTGCTCACCTTTGTTATGATCGGTATTTATATCTACTGTAAGCCCAAGTTTATTCTGCAAAATAAATGCTAAAATTTGATTATGCTGATTATCTTCATCAAGGATAAGAACTTTCATATTCCAGAATATAGAATATTATTATTGCGTAAGTAAATAATAATATTCTATCAAGCCAAGCAAGAGCTTAGCTTGCATTGCGTAGCAATGAATACGCGTAAAAACAACAAAGATTCCAGAATATAGAATCAAGGAAATAATTAATCAGTTATTAACAAAATATTAAGACCTTCAAGCTAATATAAATTAAGTGTTATTTTTTAAATCAAATAGCTTAACTGAACCAACTGTAGAAAAAACAGAATGGACTGGTGCCAATAAGGCTACTACATTCTTTTTCCCTGGTAGAGGATATATTGAACAAACCTCTCATGACCCAAACTTAGTAAGGTACTTAAATAATTTACTATACCCAGAAGGTGTATCTGAGAATTATTTTACCAACAGTGACTTAATAATCATAAAAGAACCTGAGAGAGAAGAATACCCTACAAATATAGCCGTACCTAATAATTTTTATACCGAAGTTATTCAACCAATTATAAAAGAGTCTGAATCTGCAGAAGATTCTTTAAATTTTTTAAAAGTAGAATTTTCAAAAATAACCTTACTAGGCTATAGTAACGGCTGTAAACTTATAGAAGAAATTGACAAAAGAATACAAGAAGGCTTAACCGGCACAGGTTACACAAAACAGGAATGTTTAGAGATATGCTCTTCACTTTTTGCTATTTCATATGGTGCAGCAGAGCGTCTAAGCAACTCTGCTGGAACAATTCCACATATAAGCTTTTCAACAGATACCGATACATATTCCCATTACCATAAAAATACGCCTAGTAACTCCAGATTTGAAAGACATGCTAACACAAGCCATGCAACAGAAGGAAATAATTTAATGATAGTTGCCCACAAAGTGAATAATAAGATTCATACAGTGCGCAACGAAGAAACATCTCCAACTCCTTTACGTGTGGATCCGACCGCAGATATTTCACACAAAGATAACCTTACATTTATATCATCTAAAGATTCTCTAGGACATCACCCATATATATATATGTCAATACAACTGCAAAACTTCCTAATGCAGATATTTGTACATTTCAAACCAACCCTACAGCGCATATAATGGGCTCAGCTTTGCATAAAGGGGTTGAATGGTCTATTGGTGCATCAAGTAATCTAATCAGAGATTCAAGGCAATTAATTGAAAAAGTAAAACAAGAGCATTTATCACCTGAAGCAAAAGAATATGGAACAGCTTTAGTAGAAACTTCTGAACAAGCAAGAAGCGGAATGCTAAGATAAACAATTTAAAAGAGTAATTTATTTAATCTTAACCTATTATTAATAATATAAGCTTATTATAAAATAATGCTTAAATTTTTTAAATTAAGTAATTCATCTAAACCCGAAATTACTCAAACTGAATGGAAAGGTGCCGAAAAAGCTACTGTTTTCTATTTTCCTGGTGATGGCGATATTCAAGATGATATAATTGAACCCAATATAGCAAGGTATTTCAAAACTCTTAGTCACCCGCTTGGCACTTCTGATGATGTATTAGAAAATACTGATTTAATAATTTTAAACATGCCAATGCCGGAAACTGTAAGTGCCGCTGCACTTGTTCCTGAGGCTTTCTTTAACACAGTTCTAGAGACTATTCTAGAAGAATCTAACGATAAAGAAAAACCAGATTTTTTTATCAGGAAAGAACTTTCAAAGATTACATTCCTTGGCCATAGTAGAGGTGCAACAATAATAAATGAAATTGGCAAGCTACTTGTATCATCTCTTGAAGAGCACGGTTTCTCTAAAGAAAAAGTAAATGATATTTGTTCATCCTTATTTGCGATCTCTTATGGTGGAGAAATGGGAATAGACAGCTTAATTGAAGAGCTACCACACATAGCATTCACAGCCACTAAAGACTCGTTTTCAACTTACCATAACCCTAACAGGCCCAACCCTAGAAATCCCCATGTAACATCTCCAGTAAATGAAGGTTTTGAGCTACATGCCGATATAAGCCATAAAGAAAAAGGCAATGGGTTAATAATAGTAGCACATAAGGTAAAAAACTACATACGAACAATTCGAAAAGCCAATCCTGGTGAAATTGTTGAAAGTGAATTTGGAATAAGTACTGAAAGGTCAAAAGACTTAATAACCATGGAAAAATCTAGTCCAATTGGTCACCACCCATACCTGTATGTTAATACCTCTGTTGAATTACCTTATGGAAGTATGTGTACATTCCAAACAAATCCAACTGCGCATATAATAGGTGAATCACTTAGAAAAGGCATGAGCTGGTCAATTGGGTCTTTAGAAGGCATAATTAGAGATTCAAGGCAATTAATTGAAAAAGTAGAGCAAGAACATTTAACGCCTGAAGCAAAAGAATATGGAACAGCTTTAGTAGAAGCTTCTGAAAAGGCAAGGCTTGCAATGCTAAGATAGCCCCTTCCGCAGAATATCATTCTCACTATCCTAAAATCACATCGTTTATCTACTAAAAGAATTATGATTTTTGTTCAAAAATGCTCAAAAATCGTCGTTTTTTGGCCATTTTTTAATGTTTTTTAAAACGTTTTTTAATGGATTAACCCTAGGCACCATTGAAATATAAAGCTTTTTAGGAACTTAAGCTCGAAAATATTATTTTTTAGAAATTTCTGGGATTTTTGGATTTTCTATATTCTGGAATTTCATCGTAAGCGCTGCAAAAATACCCTCTCCCCCGAGCGGAGAGAGTGGTCTAAGAGTGCAGTTTTGCAGGTAGCCCCGACAACAAAAAATCATCTCTTAACGCCCTTATATTTTTGTCCCGTAATAGACTCATATTCACTAATAAGATTACGCGTAACCTTACCATAATAAATACGATACAAATTCGGCATATTCTGCGCTGTAAACTTATGCCCCCACTTCACCACTTGTTGCGGTACACGCGCTAAAGCTTCAATACATAATATCGCTTCTTGAGCTTCAGAATTTTTGCGCTCATAAGCATCAGCCTGAGGTGAAAGATTAAACAACGTATCTTCATAAGCATTGAAAAGCATTGTAGCTGGAGAATAGTTTTTCTTATCCTTTTGCAGTGAATTTTTTACCCCTGCACTACTTACCGCAGAAATTAAAAACCTCATGGCTAACCTTTTCTTCAACCTTGAAAATAATAGAGTCAACGAGCCCTTCCTATTTTCAGCATAAAAACGCGTAGCCTTTTCAATATGCATAACATTATTAATGCCTTTTTTCTGCAAAGCTTCACGTCGCTTTAAACAAACATTAATATCTAGCAAGCGCGCTTTTCTTACATCTTCCTTAGGCGCTCTACCTGAAGCATCAGCTGAATGCCTGCCGATATATTGATACTTATCATTACGTATCATATCTGCAAAATGTCCCATCTCTTGCGCGGCAACTATCATTAAACGGCTCATCGCTTCTGATCCATCTGATTGATAAGTTTTACTATCGCCACTTGCAAACGGATTACCGCCCGCTGAAACATAAACTGCATAGCCTGCACCTAAGCCACCATAACTTTGCATGCCATTATTTGCCCCTGATGTATTTTGCGATTTAATATCCAGCAAATCGCCAATTTTAAATGAGTATGAGATAAAAATTTCAACCCCATAAATAATCATCATTTTTATAACCGCAGGGTGCGCTGACTGCACAATAAGCCTACATAAGCGCATCTCTTCCTCTTTTTCAATATCAGATAATAACTTAGCCTGACCATCAATATATGCCATAGCCTTAGCCAGCTCAGCTTTGTTATAAGTTCTCGAGTTTGCAAACTTTAAGGCTTCCGCAACAAATCTTTCAACTTTATTACGTAACTTAGAATCAGTTATCTCGCGCTTTGAAAATGAAATATGAACATCATCCTCAACAATCGAATATTTTATAAAATTATAACGATTATTTTTTGCAATCCTAACTCTACCAGAATCATATATTTCTTGCGCAAGCCTTTCTAAATCCTTGAACATTTTTTTCTTTTCAAGAACTGGCTTAGAATATGTAACATTATACAGATTCACTTCGTTTAACTTTTATAAATACCTCTGGGTTCTCAGCTTTATTCTTTTCCTGATATCTAGTTTTTATATGCCCATCAAATTCCTTATAAAAATCTAATGGCTTATTAAATTCAACCTCAAAATGCTCACTTTCGTTAAAATGAGCCAATGCCCATGCCGCATAATCAGGATGATCCGTAGCGAAGTAAATATAACCATCATCAGTTAATTTATTATTAACAAGAGCCAAAAACTCTGCTGTAATTATTCTACGCTTATGATGCTTATTCTTCGGCCACGGGTCTGGAAACATAATATAAAGCTCCGCAATAGAGTTATCCGGCATTGATTCTATGAATAATCGTGCATCTTCGGTAAATATTTTAAGATTCTTTAATTTACGCTCTTCCGTATTATCTAACAGCTCTGCTATACCTGCCGTATAAACTTCAGAACCAACATATATTTTATTAGGATTATTCGCAGCCCTATGTGCTATATGCTCCCCTGAGCCAAAACCTATCTCAAATGTAATAGGTAAATTAAGATTTTTTATATCTTCTGAGATAATTTTGTATTTCGGCAATAACTCAGACGTTATAGATTTTTTCTTCTCAGAAAGTGGGCGCCTCACCCTTCTACTGTCAAATGAAGGTAAAAATTTAGGAATTTTAAAAGTCATAGAATATAAAATAATGATTTTAATCGTTATTTTATCAAAATCAACTTGAGTTGATTTTGCACCGCGAAGCGAGTGAGTAACAAAAAATCAATAAATTGATTTTTTACAAAGAAAAAAATTTACTATTGCATTACTAATAAAAATATTAGATATACTATTCCAGTATTATTTCTTACGGGTGATTAGCTCAGTTGGTAGAGCGCTTCGTTTACACCGAAGATGTCGGGAGTTCGAATCTCTCATCACCCACCATTCTTTATATACTTTAGTATACCCTCTCAAAACAAAAGATACCTGCTACATCTACTTTAGCCAATTACCCCTCTCCCTGCGCTCTGCTATTATGAATATACAAACGGGGAATTTTATGGGGGATATAAAAAAAATAGTAGATAAGACTATAATGTTTTCTTTTTTTTATAAAAAATTTAGGAAACATTATCAAAGAAAGCTTGAGTTTTCTTTGCGCGGCATAGCCAGCGAATCAAAAAAGACTATTAATATGGAGGTTGAACACAGCCAAGGGGAAGTGGTGTGGACAAGTATATATAAAATGTTCTGGATAAACATTTTATACTTAAGTTTTTTAATAACATATCCTCAGTCTGTTTGTGCCTCTTCGTCTATTCCCGTTGATGAAGAGGTTACAACAGTAACCTCCAAAATCGTTACCGAAAGTAACGATTTTGCGCAAGCGTCAGCACAGCGAGATGTTGAATCTGAACAAAGTGAAGATTCAACAAAAGAAAAAAAGGTTACACAGACTATGGAGGAAACGATACCTTCTGGGGAGGAGGTTATGTTATTCTCAAATAATCAATTCGAACCTGAATATGATTATTTCATTATCTTAGAAATCAAAATCGGTGAACTTACCTATAATGAATATCTTGATGCTTACGATGCCAATGGCATGGGCAATGCAGAAGATATCTATCTTAATTTTAGCCAATACATAGATATGTTAAACTTTCCTATTGAGGTAGATGGCGATTTTGAGAATAAATCTTTTAACGCTGAAGGGTGGTTTATTAGAACTGGTAATAAACTAAAAGTTCAAGGTAATACAAGCAATGAACAAGATATTGTCATCCCCGCGAAGGCGCGAATCTCCTTAACGGAGCTTCCCGAGATCCTCGATCAAGTCGGGGATGACAACCCTATAAGAGTTGATTACTTCTTTGACGAGGAAGACCTTTATATAAAAGCTGATCTATTAAAAAAATGGTTCAACATTGATAATGAATTCGATATCGACTATGGCATAATAACTTTACTACCAAGCGAACCATTACCATTTCAAGAAAAACGCTTACGTGAAAAACGTAGACAAGTTTGGTTAGAACAAAAAGATATCAAACAAGTTGAGCTACCAAGGTTCATCCAAGAATATTCACTTCTTAAAAAATACCCAATGGCAGATATCAGCCTAAGCGCTGGCTATTCCAAAGATGAAATAAGTTCAAGCTACTCAGCTTTAATAGCTTCAGATATTGCACCATTAAATGTTCAAGCACGCATTTCTGGTGATAATGCAGATCCCTTAAAAGCCTTTAAAATAAAAGCTTCAAGAGATTTTGATGATGAATATTTAACTCGCCTAGAGCTAGGTAATGTTAACACAAACTCTAGAGGCTTACTTAAATCTGCGGCTAAAGAAACTCCATCTGTAAGAGCAACAAATAAGCCTAAAACTAAGGCTCAAAAATTTGATTCATTAAATATTGAAGGTACAGCAAAAGAAGGCTGGGAAGTTGAATTGTACAAAAATAATACTTTGCTAGCTTTCAAAGATATCAACGAAGAACAATATTATAACTTCAAAGAAGTAGATATTGAATATGGCGAAAATAATATCCGCGTTGTTAAATACGGCCCTCAAGGTCAAATAGAAGAAGAGGAGCAAACCTACTTCGTTGACAGCAATCTGCTTGCAATTGATCAATTCTATTATGAAGCTTCAGCCAATGAAAACCAAATAATATTAGAAGGCGAATATGGCTTTTCATCAAGCACATCCTTATACGGCGGCACAGCATTTCAAAATGACGCTTTATTCGCCTATGCTGGGCTAACAAATACTTACGGACAATTCATTTCAAACTTAGACTTACTGTTTAATCTAAGCGCAGAGCAAGCTCATGCAAAATATACATTGCTCACACGCTGGGAAGATATTGCCCTTCGCTTCGCACAAGATTTATATCATAACAATGAATATAATCGTTTAAGTAGAACTCGTCTTTCTGCTACGGGTTCAGTAAAATTATTTGAAAAGAATGTTTCATGTAACTTTTATGGCGAATTAAAATTAGATACCGAAAGCAATATAGATTACCAAATTAAAAACCGCCTAAGCGCCAACCTATTTGGCATGAACTTCAACAACGAACTCAACCTATATAATAACGACCTTGATGGTATTTTATCCCTAAGAAAGCGCTATGGCTCAGATGCCTTAAAGCTAGATTTAAACTATTCCGTTTTACCAGAAGCTAACCTAAAAAATGCCAACTTAAATTGGAGACATTACTTTTCATCAACATTAAATTCATCAGTAGACCTTAACTACGACATGAACTTAAACCAACTTGATTTAGGTAGCTCATTAAATTATAAAAACGAAAATTTCATAACAGGCCTTTCATTCAACCTTGATACTAAAGGAGAATATTCCGTAATGGCTAGCCTATCATTCTCACTTTACCATAATGACGTTTCTAACGAGTTAAACATCACCTCAGATTCCGTTGCATCTACCGGCCTAATTGTTGCATCTGCCTTTATTGACGAAAATTATAACGGCATAAAAGATGACAACGAAGAATACGCACCAGAAGTTTCATATTCACGCGGTGGTGCAGTTTATAATTCTGGCAAATCTGGCATAGCAACAATTAACGCTGGCACTGGTGAAATAGATTTAAAACTAGATAACACCACCACGCCAGATCCATACATTATCGCCATGGATAATAAGGTAAAAACCGAAACCCGCTCTGGTACAATCACTCATTTAAATTACCCACTTGTTTGTACATCTGAACTAGATGGAGAAGTTATTCTAAATGAAGATAAAGCCATTGGTGGCATTAAATTATATTTAGTTAACAAAGAAGGTGAGCGCATAAAATCAACCATCGCTGAATATGATGGTTACTTTACCATGAGCGAGTTACTTCCTGGTGAGTATTTCTTAACCGCAGACACAAAAGACCTTGAGTATATGAACGCTGAAATTGTGGAAAATGTTAAAGTAGATATTACCGAAGGCTGCGAAAGCTATGACGGCTTTGAAGTTCATTTAATTAACTAATTTCTCAAATATAGAAAATTTAAAATCTCCAAATTTTCTAAAAAATAATATCTTTAGCTTACTTTTAATAAAAGTCCTTATATTTCAACGCCCCTTAGAATAAATCCATTAAAAAACCTTCCAAAAAAAGTATAAAAACGTGCATTTTTTGCCATTTTTTAAGCATTTTCTTACAAAAATAACGACTAAAACTTACTAAAATCCTTATCTCCTAACCCCGATTAACAATGTGATCATAATATTATCAGCAAATCAAAGCTCTGGAAGTAGCTAACTTCATAACCTATCCAAAAGTATAGGTACGATTATCCTTTTAGTTTATACTAACTATCTTAATAGTTAGTATAAACTAAAAGCTATTATTGTTATTCCTGCGCAAGCAGTAATCTCCTAACGGAGCCTCCTGAAATTCTCGATTAAGTTGGGGATAACAAATTAAAAACAACAAACGACAAGACGCTGTTAGATAATAATGGCTTTAAATAATTTTTAGAGGTTTTTGAGCGAAAGGATTATACAAATTTTTGGAACATGTGGTTGCATATTCCAAAAAATTTATAATTCTTACAGCTAAAAAGAATGAAAATTATAAAGCCAATTATTGGCTAACAGCTTCTTAGAAGGTACAAATATGAAAGGATTAATTTTTAGAACTTTTACAGATTTCGTTGAACAGCAAATGGGTGATGAAATGGTAGAAGAAATGATTGATGCAACCAACCCAGAATCTGGCGGCGCATACACGACTGTAGGAACTTACTCACATATGGAGCTATTAAACATGGTAGTTTACTTAAGTGAGAAATCTGGACTTCCAGTAAAAGATTTAATAATTGCATACTCTCACCATCTATTCGGCAAGCTAGGTAACTATCACGGCGAGATGGTTGAGAAGTACAAGCACCCATTTGATTTATTACAAGAATTAGATTCTGTAATTCACGTACAAGTGCGCAAATTATATTCTGATGCTGAATTACCAAGAATTACTATTCAAGACCGTAATGGCGAAGAGTCTATGGTAGTTAACTATGAATCCTCACGCCCGTTTGCAGATGTTGCTGAAGGCTTAATTCAAGCGGTATGCAAACATTTCAATACCGAATACAACATTGAACGCGAAGATATAAAGGATAATGGCACACAGGCTCGTTTTACACTTAGTAAAGCCGCTTAAACTATAATGACTATAAACAGGGAAGAAATATTAGAGCGCAAAATTAAGCGCGAAAAACTGGCTAGGCGCGAAGCTGAAAAGCTCTTAGAAGAAAAATCTGAAGAACTTTATAACGCCACACAGGAGCAAAAACTTCTACTTAAGAAACTTTATAAGGCACAGCGCTTAGAAGTTATCGGCAGATTATCTTCTGTAATCGCTCATGACTTCAATAATATTATCGCTTCAATTGAAGGCTATGCCAATTTCTTACAGGAAGACATTGAAGACCCTGAACTTAAACGCTACGCAACCAACATTTTAAAAGGGCTTGAACAGGCGCATCTCGTTGTAAGCCGTGTTAACGAATATAGCCATCAGCAAAAAGCTCCACACGTTGTGTTTTCACTTAAAAAAGCGTTTGAAAATTCATTAGTTATTTTTAATTCAATTAAGAAAAAAGAAGTTGAATTGGTAAATAACTCACCAGATTTTGATATCTTCCTAGAGGGTAACAAAGGACAAATTTCTGACCTAATAATTAATATCCTTAAAAACTCTAACGAGGCTATTTCTAACAAAGGCAAAATAACGCTAGATGTTACCCGCAAAGACTTCCTAGATATCGACGAACATATTAAAAAGGAAGTAACGGCAGATATGTATCATAATGTTTCTGGCCGTAAAATATTCCTAGAATCTTCAATTATAATCAAAGTAACGGATAACGGCGAAGGCATAACCGAAGATACTATGCGTAATCTATTCAAGCCGTACTTTACTACTAAGAAAGAATCTGATGGAACTGGCTTAGGGCTATTCGGCGTTGAAGGTATAGTAACCGCGCATGGTGGTTGCATATTGTATACGTCAAAAGAAGGCGAAGGCACAAGTTGCACCATTGTACTTTCTGAAGCAGACTTACGTGCCCTTGAAATTGACCATGCAGAAGAAGCTAGCGACAAAAAATCTATCCTTGTAGTTGATGATGAAGAGCTTGTAGGCAATATGTTAACTGAGCGCTTAAAACGCATGGGGCATAATGCTGGCTATTGCTCATCCGGTAAAGAAGCTTTAACCATATTAAAATCATCACAAGGCGCATGGGATTTAGTAATTACCGATGAAATAATGCCCGAAATGCAAGGTACAGAATTGCTAGAAGAAATCAAAAAATTCTACACCAACTTGCCGGTAATTATCTATTCAGGTTACCTAGGCGCGCTAGAAAGTAACGACGTTTTACAAAAAGGCGCATCGGACGTTTTAGCAAAGCCAATTAAAAAGGAAAAGCTCGAACGCGCGTTATCTAAAGTTTTTAATTAACAAATTCCAATTTAACTTGACTTACCGAACTAAAGAATCGTATTTGTTAGCATCTAGAGTTCGTAAGATCTTACGAACTCTAGATAAATTATCATTCTCAACAACTCGTGAATTAAAATGGAAAAATTATCAATTAAAACAGCTACAAATGCCGTTCGCATATTAAAAGCTCTTTCAAATCAAAAACGCCTTCAGATTTGTAATGCACTTTTACAGCAACCTCTTAATGTAACGCAAGTTGCTGATTTTCTGAAAATTGATATCCGCCTAGCTTCAAACTATCTTGTTAGAATGTGGCGTGATGGCTACTTAGGTGTAAAACAACAAAATGGCGAAATGTATTACCACCTTAAAGAAAATAAATTTAAAGAAATCTTTCTAAATATAACTTCATTAAAATATGTTGATTAAAACCTCGCCACCTCTAATTGTCTATAAATGAAGATAATTATCGCAGACGACCACGACCTAGTTACTGATGCTCTAGAGGCATTGATAAAAAAGGAAGATTTTGATGCTGATATTCTAAAAGCTAAAGACGTAAACTCTGCTACCGAAAAGCTAACTGCCCACACAGATTCCGACCTTTTATTATTAGATTATAATATGCCGGGGATGAATGCTGGTAAAGCTGTTGATAAAATCCTTAAACGTTTTCCTAGTGTTAGAATAGTTATTATGTCTGGTCATATTTCGCGCGATGAAATTGACAGAACCTTAGAATATGGCGCATCCGGCTTTATTCCAAAAACTATGAGCGGTATTGCACTAGTTAATGCTATTAAGTTAGTTATCGCTGGTGAAAAATATATTCACCCAAGCGTTTACGATAAAAAATCTGCCTTCGATAATGACACGTTAGACCTAACCCCGCGTGAACTAGATACTCTAAAACAATTATTCTTAGGAATATCTAATAAGGAAATCGCAAGCTCATTAAGTATATCTGAGCCAACTGTTAAACTTCACCTTCGTTCACTATGTGATAAATTCGAAGCCAATAACCGCACCGACCTTATTATCAAAGCCATCAAACTAGGTTATGGCGATGTATAACCCGCACCTTGATTTCCACCAATCTCTGGTAAAGCTACTGACTCAGGAGAGTTAAGCGGCTCAACAACACCTTCATACTTTCCCCTTTCATCTTCAACAATTGGCACCCCTTTATCTTTTAATTTATTGACCAATATAAAAGTCTTTAGTGCCGACCAGCCATTTATACCTCTTTTTAATACATCATGCTCTGTTCTAGAAATCAGATCATCCAACTGAGAATCCTTTGAAGCTGAAAAACCCATCAAACCATTTTCAGGCCCTACTTCAATAAGATTACCATACACAAACCCTTCTTGCCTTAGTTTTTTAAGAACTTCAGGGGTGTTAGTTATGTCTATATCGGAATAAATACTATGCTCATAACCTTCATCTAGCGTTTGCTTCATAACTAATACTCTAGCATAATCCACTACACGCCAAATTAAACTAACTTGACTCATTCTAATTCCCTTAGGGTCACTTTCATTGAATAATTCAGTATTCTTATACTTATCTATTTCTCTTAAATCTCTTAACTCAACACCATGCTCATTAGCCCAGTGAGCAATTTCTAATAACTCACCTTCCGTATATCTTTCTTTATCAATCCATAATAATAAATCTTCACTTCCATTATGCATGGCAACAAGATTTTTAACTCGTTCTCTTTGCTGCTCAGGCATAATCTGAATCTCATCCTCTCTATCCCTAGAAAAAACTCTATCGATCCACATTAAATTTACTACTGAATTACTCATTCTCTAAACCTTCAAAATCGTCCGAGGTAATAATATCTTCATTACCTTCTTTCTTTTGCCAGTATAATTTTTCTTCTTCAGATATTGAAAAATTTAATTCATTAATATTATTTTTATTATCTTCCATTTATTCTCCTAACTCCCTAACGTCAACTCTTTGAGCCACACTAATAGGCGAAACTTCTGCGGACGCTAATGTGTACCTATCTACCCTTCTTTGCTCATGTATTTTTACCTCACCCGATAGCTCATTTAATTTGTCCAACAAAGCTCCATACCTTCTACCCTCAAGTTTCTCTTTATATGTTTGAGGTTTAAGAATCCCCATTACCAATTCATCTTCATCCATTGATAATTTAACAAAAGGGATATTCGGCGCACCTACCTCATTGTCTTTACCACCCTTCTCTCTCAAAGGGGTATAGATAGTTACACTAGAACCATTTGCCTTAACTATCTTTGCTAGTCTTTCTGCAACTTGCTCAGAATGCTCTATTTGTTTATCCAATAATGCTTCACTTGTAGCTCGATCATCTATCAAATCTTCACCGAGCACCATTTCATTTAATGTTATACCTATTGGCTTTGCTTCTTTCTCTAGTTCAACAGGTATTTCTGTACTCCCTGCCGCCAATACTGCTAACATTCTTGTAAATCTCCTTACATCAATTTCTCCCTCATACATATCTGCCTGCAAAAAGATAAATGGCGCATCTTTAAAGTCTACATCTGTACTATACCCCATTATTACAAGATTCTCTCCTTTCTCAGTTTCTAAAAGTTCCAACAACCTTTCAGAAGCAACATCATGCGATCCAATATTAGCCATTGCATTTACAAATCTTGTTTTAAATGTTTCAGGGTCAATAAGCTCATTTAAATCAGCGCCTTCTACGCCATTCTCATAAGCCTCTTTTAACATTGCAGACCCTCTAAATCTATTACGCCTTAAAGCTTCCGCAACTGGTACATTAAAGTAATAACAAATTGTTGTTGCACCATCTTTCTTAACTACCTCTAACTGCCTTTTAGGCATAGACCTTCTATCATGGGTAATTATTGGAGCCGTTTCTGCTTCAACCAAATCATGAGTAACTTCACCACTCATAACTTTGTCCATATATTTAAATGTTTCTATTCTTATTCTAGATCTCTCAGGGTGCCCCCAAGAATCTAAATGAAGTCTATTACCATATTCTAACGATTCTTCTTCTGTAAGAAGACCTCGCATCTCTTCTGAACCAAACCATACAACATCATTAATGTCTGGCTCGCCCGCTTTAAGGCCATTCTTTTCCCATTCTGATATATTAACACTATCTTGACCATTAATAGAAGTTCTACCTTCATACATGCCTTTTAAAATCATAGCATTAGGCTGAGACTTACCCGTCGCAGAACCACCGAATGTCATTATAGATTTTCTTTCTTCGGCTGGTAAAAATTTCTTCTTCTGATAATCACCTTTTTCAAAAACAACTTCAGAGAAATATCCCCCCATTTTATCGTTCATTAAATCATATGCTTTATCTCTATAAATATTGCCTTTAATAAAATCTCCAAGATTATCTATAACTTCATCTCTAGACCAATTATTTCTTCTTTCAGAGTTAGCAATAACTTCTTCAAGTTTAGTTTTATCTTCAGCATTTAAAGAATTTTCTTCACCTGCTAAATATTGATCTATTTCAGCACACACTTCTGCTTTTAAATTCTCACACAAAGAATTAATCTCTCCTCTTCGCCCTTGATAACCTTCCCATGGCTCATCTCTTTCTATGCCATTTAATTTATCTGTACTTCTATTTATGCCAAAAAGATTAAAATAAATATCATCTACTTGAGACTGATACTCATCATTACGCCTTTCCATAAAATCATCGAAATGCCTAGTATCTAATTCTTCATTTTCAGGTAGTTGTTGCGTAGTCTTTACAAACATTCTAGTTAAAATAGCAATAGACTGCATTGCCATTCTTTCAGGCTTATAAACCGCAATATCTCTTAACTTAACAATATCCTGCCCTTCAGATAATCCCAAATGATTAAGACCATTCTGTAAATGCTTTAAACTGTTTTCTTCCACTAAGTCTGCTTGCAAACAAGTATATTGCCTTGAATCTACTAAAGTAGATTCTTCACCTTCAACTAAACCTGATAATATATTGTCCTTTAAAGTAACTTCACCATCTTTACTTGTTCTTACAACATCTTCAACACTAGGAATATATAAATGCTCCGGCCCTCTATCTACTTCTGCAGATTTAACCAACAATATCTTTTTATTATCATACTTTTCACCTGATAAAATAGAATCCACCTCATCCAATCTAGATTCCTGTTCAAACGAAAGCTCACCCGAGTTAAGCAGAGTAGCTTCTTCTAATTTTAGGGCTTTCCTACTATATAAATAATCGGCAGAACCACCAGTTTCATAAACTAACTTTCTTAAGCAGTGGGTAATACTTTCAGCGCTATATTTTAACTTTCCATCTGAATCTCGTTCTATTGACCTTGGTAAGTCATCAACTTCTAAGATTTCAATATCACTAATAGATAAAGCTTTAGCCGCACTTTTAGAGACAATAATACCTGAGTTCATAAGGGCATTAACAACGCCTTCATCTTTAAGATTAGATAATAATATCTCTCTAATCTCACCTTTCTTCTGTGATGTAAGTTTTTTTGCCAAGCTAATAATTTTTATTAACTTCATTTTAGTATGAATAGCTTAACAAAAAGTTAAAATTTTCTACTTAATTCATTGGCAACATTTTCTGAAACAAATTTAGATAAATCACCACCTAAGCGGGCAACTTCCTTAACAATTGAAGATGCAATAAATTGATTCGACGACGAAGCCGGAATTAGAATAGTTTGGATATTATCATTTATAGATGAATTAGCATGACTAAGCTGGATTTCATATTCAAAATCAGATACCGCACGAAGCCCGCGCACCAAAACATTAACATTATTATCTTCTGCAAAATCTACCAGTAAACCAGAAAATGCCATCGCCTTTGCTCTATCCTCAAAACCATGCGCCTTTAGCTCATGGTTAACCATCTCAACGCGCTCCTCAACTGAAAACAATGTTTTCTTATGAATACCATCTGCCACGCCAATAATGATCTTATCAAAAGTTTTTAAACTAGATTTAATAACATCAAGATGACCAAAAGTTATCGGATCAAAAGTACCTGGATATATAGCGTTAAACATCATCAACACATATTTACTTGCATAAAAGTTCAAGTAAACTAATAATTTACGCTATGAAACTGGAAAAAGCTGTAACATCGCTTTCTGCACTGGCTCAAGAATCTCGTATTCAGATATTCCGCTTACTTTTACAACATGAAAATGGCGTATCTGCCGGCGAAATTGCAGAACAGCTTGGCATTCCAGCAACTACTTTGTCATTCCACTTATCGCAACTTAAGCAGGCTGGCCTAATTGAATCATCAAAAGATGGCAGGTCTATAATTTACAGCGCGAATAAAAAGAAAGCAAAGAAACTTACTAAATTTGTTCTTGGTAAAGACTTAGATGAAAAAGAGGATAGTGATAATTTCCGTCTTTAATCTTTTACAGCTTTTAACCACAGATCATTAACATAAACTGCATGTAGGCAGTTCAATATATGGAAATTATTACAAGCAATGACCAGCTAAAAGAGGTCGTAAAATATTACTCTAAAGAACCTTATATAACTATAGATACCGAGTTCGTAAGAAACTACACCTACTACCCAATACTTTGCTTAGTACAAATTGGCACTAAAGATAGAGCCATAATTATCGATGCTTTATACAAAGGCTTTGATATCGAAATTCTGGCACCACTTCTTAAAAGCACTAAGGTAACAAAGGTTTTTCATTCATGCTCGCAAGATTTACTTTGCCTAAATAATTTAATCTCTGGCAAAGTACGTAATATATTTGATACACAAACTGCGGCAAACTTTATCGGCTTCAGAGATAACGTAGGTTATGCAATGCTAGCTGAAAAAATGCTTGGCATCAAGGTAGATAAAACCTTCCAATATTCAAATTGGAAAAAGCGCCCGCTTCCTATGAAGCAGTTAGAATATGCTCTAGCTGATGTTACCCACCTTGTTAACATTTACGAAAAAATTCTAGTTGAGTTAAAAGAGAAGGGTCGCACCAAATGGGCCGCTCAAGAAATGAAATATTTCGATAGTCGCGATTATGGTAAAATCGACTACGAGGAACAAGCAAAGAAGTTAGCTAAATCATCTTCTAACGTTCCTGTTCTTGCCAAAATATTAGAAATTCGTGAAGAAACCGCAAAAATCATCAACCGCAATAAACGCTCAGTTTTCGATGATGATATTTTAATGCAACTAGCAAGCTCCGATATTAAACTTGAAGACAAGCCAACTATCAAAAATACTAGCCTGCGCGAAGCTGTTCATACTATCCTTAATAATAAATCACTGCAGAGAAAGCGTGGCCCTAAACGTGTAGATGCCACCCTACTTGCCATAATTAAAAGCTATATAAAGGACATTGCCGATAAGAACGGCATGAACTTCGTATTTATTGCCAACATGTATGAAATGGAACAGGCCGCCCGCGGTAAGAAAACTCCATTATCACAAGGCTGGCGCGCCGAGCTTGTAGGTAACGACATTAAAGACTTTATGCGCGGTAAAGCTAACCTTTCCGTTAAAGATGGTAAGCTACAGATTACAAAAAAACGTAAACTATTTTAATGAGCCTATCAGTCGAAATAATTTTCGAATCAGATTCGAATAATGATGAGTTAACATCAACAATTACAAAAGCTGCCTACGCCACCGAAAAAGAAATTGCTATAACAGATAAAGAAGTTGGCATTTTAATTTGCGATAATAAAAAAATTCAGCAATTAAATCGAGATTTTAGAAAAAAGGATAAACCAACCAACGTACTTTCATTTGAAGGCGAAGGTGAATATATCGGCGATATTGCAATATCCTTAGAGTATATAATTAAGGAAGCCGATGAAGAAAATAAAACTCTAGAAAACCATCTTTCTCATATGGTTATCCACGGCATTCTGCACCTTAACGGCTACGACCATGAAGAAGATAAAGAGGCCGAAATAATGGAATCTCTTGAAGCTAAAATCCTTAAAAACCTATAGATTCAACATCCTGTTTTAGTCAAATTTAGGAACTATCAAAAATTCTTATTTTTCAATATACTAATTACCCTAAATTACACCTAAACCACTACATATGGTGTCAAACTCAAAAACTTACCCCCCACATATACTTTTCTCTAGACATTTCTCTAAACCCCTCTAATAAAGTTAAAGGAAGAGCAAACGACTATTACAAATTACAAAACACTAATTTCTAAGAAAATTAATTAGTAACATTATTTAAAGAACAAATAATACTGAACAAGTAGGAAGGTACATCATGGCAGTTAGCAACATTTCACTAGCACACGACTTTATTGACTCAAATTCTGAGCATTCTCAAAACGAAAACTTACGTAGAGGTCAGGTTATTATTAACCCTGAGCGCGATAAGAAATTAACTGAATTCGGTAAAGCAGTAATGCAAGATCGTTACCTTTTACCGGGTGAATCATTCCAAGATTTATTCGCTCGTGTAGCAAATGCATATTCAGATGATGCAGCGCACGCACAACGTTTATACGATTACATAAGCCGTTTATGGTTTATGCCTGCAACGCCAATTTTATCTAACGGCGGCACGGACAGAGGTTTACCAATCTCATGCTTCTTAAACGAAACACCGGACAGCCTAGATGGTATAGTAGATACATGGACTGAAAACGTATGGTTAGCATCTCGCGGCGGCGGAATTGGCTCATACTGGGGTAACTTACGCTCAATCGGCGAAACAGTTCGTGGCAACGGCAAAACATCGGGCGTTATCCCATTCATGAGAGTACAAGATTCTTTAACTCTTGCTATCTCTCAAGGCTCACTACGTCGTGGTTCATCTGCAGTTTACTTACCTGTTGATCACCCAGAAATTGAGGAGTTCATCGAACTTCGCAGACCGACTGGTGGCGACCCCAACCGTAAAGCATTGAACATTCACCACGGTGTATCAATTCCTGACGCATTCATGGAAGCCGTTGAGAACGATGAAATTTGGGATCTTAAATCGCCAAAATCTGGTAAAGTTCTAGATCGTATAAATGCCCGTGAACTTTGGATTAAATTACTAACCGCTCGTATTGAAACTGGCGAACCATATTTACTATTCACAGATAACGTAAATAACTCAATTCCTGAGCACCATAAGCAGTTAGGCTTAACGGTTAAAACATCTAACCTATGTTCAGAAATTACCTTACCAACTGGTGAAGACCATTTAGGTAACGAACGTACTGCGGTATGTTGCTTATCTTCTCTAAATATTGAAACTTACGATGAATGGAAAGAGCAAGAAGGCTTCGTTGAAGATATCATGCGCATGCTTGATAACGTACTTGAAGACTTCATTACAAAAGCGCCTGCATCTATGCACAAAGCTACTTATTCCGCAATGCGTGAGCGTTCAGTTGGCTTAGGCGTAATGGGCTTACACTCATTCTTACAAAGTAAAATGGTACCACTTGAGTCTGCAATGGCTAAAGTATGGAACCGCAAAATCTTCAAGAAAATCCGTGAAGATGCCGACAAAGCATCTGTAGCATTAGCTGAAGAACGCGGCGCATGCCCAGACGCTGAAGAATGTGGCATCATGGAACGTTTTTCTAATAAAATGTCTATCGCTCCAACGGCTTCAATTTCAATTATCGCTGGTAACTCATCTCCAGGGATTGAGCCTTACGCGGCAAACTCATTCACGCAGAAAACTTTAACTGGTTCATTCACAGTTCGTAACAAAAACTTAAAAGCTTTGTTACAAGAAAAAGGCATGGATAACGACGAAACTTGGTCTTCTGTATCAACTAACGAAGGTTCAGTTCAGCATTTATCTTTCTTAAGTGAACTTGAAAAAGATGTATTTAAAACAGCTCCAGAAGTTGACCAAATGTGGGTAGTTGAACACGCAGCGGACAGAACTCCATTTATATGCCAAGCGCAATCAATTAATGTATTCCTACCAGGTGACGTTCATAAACTATATGTGCATAAAGTTCACTTTTCGGCATGGAAAAAAGGTGTAAAATCATTATACTATTGTCGCTCAACTTCTATTCAGCGTGCTGAAAAAGTTTCGCATCAAGTTGAACGTAACGACAACCAATCAGAGCTTCCTCTTAGCCCTTCATCTAAAGGCAGCGGTGGTTCATCTGCTCCTGCACCCACATACGATGAGTGCCTAGCCTGCCAATAATTATATAGAAATTCACCGTCATTGCGAGGAGCAATGCGACGAAGCAATCCATCGCAAGAACCTAAATCTTGATTCTTTCTGTGAGAACAATCCTAGAACATACAGCATGAAATGGATTGCCACGTCATCGCTCCACTCTTCCTCGCAATGAAAAAATGCTTTCAATAAGTCTAACTACTTAGTTACTGAAACATTTTTAGCTGGCTCAGCCTTATCTACTCCACAAGTAGATCCACAAACAAGCTTAGATGCAAAGAAACCTGCAACGAACACAAGTACTATAATTAAAATTTTAACTAGGCGTTTCTTTTTTGGACAACCTGTATCACACGATTTATTTTCTTCTGACATAATATAATTTTTTAAGTTTTTAATTAGTTCGTAATATAATTAAGAACCATTACAAAAAACCAAACCTAAGCTATTAGCCTAAGGCATAGGAGGAGCTTCTGCCCCATTCTTATTAAATTTAATAAATCCAGATGTAGCTCTTTGAACACCTCCAGATGGATTTTGCTTACTACCGCCTTCTATACCTTTAATTTCCTTAGAAGCCTCTCTATACAGCCCTTGTAAAATCGTATCATGCACACCTTCAACAGCCATTTGAGCTTTTGCACCGGCCATTCTATGAGCTTTATCAGTGCCTAATTCAAAAGCTTTTTCTTGAGTAAAATTTTCTTTATATAAACCATCAACTCCTTTCGACAACTTATCAAAATCTATATTACCTTTTAAACCAAGCCTATCCGAAGCTTGATCTTTTATTTCTTTTCTGCCGTCTATATCTGAGTCTAAATATTCTCCTACAAAATCTCTAATATCATTATAGTCTACACCATTCTTTTTTAACTCTATAATCGCTTCACGAACTAACTCTCTATTCGCGTCCTTTTCTTTATTTTTTATATTTTCAGGATGCTTATCAATTATCTCAAAATAAGTTCTTAATGTTTCTCTCTTAGCATGCAAACCCGCTCTTTCCAGTAACAAACCATTTACTTCATTCTGATTAGGTTGTAGCTCAGGCTCTTTATAATTTTGATTATATAAATCATCATACGCTTTAAAAAGAAATCTAAGAGTTATAGATGCATCACCTTCTTCAGAAATTTTTCCTTGAATATTTTCTCTATGATGAGCCCTATCGTCTTCGTTTGATATAGCCAAATACTTGCCCATTTCTGACTCAATTTCAGAAATATCGTAACCATATTCAATTAGCCTATCTATAATATTGGCCATTCTCTTATCAGGAGGTGTAGGTTCATAGCGATTAATCATCCAATAATTAAAACACAAAAATATTAAGAAAAGGTTAATGGTAATTATTATTAACTTGACCAAAACTGGTAAAAATATAATCAAAGTATTAATGAAAAACTTTCTAAATAATCTAATAGAAAAGCACTTCAATATATTGGAGAAGAACTACGCCGAGTTACAAGCGCACTTCGCTAACTCGCTAGATTACTCATCTTTATTTAAGCAAAATAAACAGCTTGTAACGGAAGGTGAAAAATTATTTGAAGCCGCAATAACGGCGGACATCAAAAAGGAATATCCAAACATCCGCATTTACGGCGAAGAACATGGCGATTCTGGCAATAAATCTGAAACTACTATTTATATAGACCCTATTGATGGCACAGCAGCCTATATCCAATCTGCAATGGTACATGCCAACAAACAACCAAGCTTCGGTATTTGTATTGGCGTTAAAGAAGGCGATAAGTTCACAACAGGCATTGTAAGAGAGTTAAAAAACATCAATGATAAACTTACCTTACTTCCTCAAGAAGAAATAAATTTAACTCCCCAACCCAAACGCAAACCCAAACTTGCCTGCACCGCACCAGCAGCGATGTTCCAAAAGCCAATTCATCAAACTGTTTTTGCTAACTTTGCAGCCGAATGTGAAGTAATTACCGACCAAAATTGTATGGGCTATATTCAACTATGTCGCGGCGAAGTAGATATCGCCCTAGAACAAGATTTAGACATTACCGATGTTGCCGCAATTATCCCTATTCTACAGGCTAACCACGTGCATTTTTATGCATCCGAGATTAAGGAAAATACACCAATTCAAATTCTTGCCGCCCGTAAAGGCATGGCAGACTGGGCGCTAGAGAAACTAGAAAATCCAGATGACTCTGTGAAAGTAAAACAAGAATATTTTCAATCAATTTGTGAGAACTTAATTACCGCCAAGTACCAATAATCCATTAACCTTTCTTTTTATAGTTTGGTTTGGCGTGGTCTTTAATTGAAGCAATTAACAGAACCAATAACGAATATATCAAGAAACAAAGCACTAATACAGTAAGCGTTTCTTTTAACCTATGTGGCTTAGTTGCAGAATCTGGTAAATTAGGCTTAGATATAAGAAGTAAATAAATAGACTTCTTTAAACTATCCATTCTAGCCTGCTCTAAAGAAACCAATGCAAGCTCGTAACGCTTTGTAGCAAAGCCCTTCTCAAGCTGAAGCCTTTCATATTCACGTATTAAATCACTCTGTTTAATATCACCTTCATTCTTAGCTTCACCCGCTAACTTATTATTCTGCGCATCAACCTGAGCCTCTAACGCGGCAATCCTTTGCTTGCGTGATTTAATCTGAATTGAGTTAGCATTCATATATTGTAACGCGGCATCAAGCTCCGCTCTTTTAGACGAAAGCTCAGCCTCCAAATTAGAAACAATATTTAAAATACCACCCGAGGTTTGCGTAGGATCAATATTTTGATTCCTATTTCTAAACTCAGTAATTTTATCCGATGCTTCAATTACTTCATTCTCAGCATTCTCAACTTCCACTTCTGAAAAATTGATAGAATCGCGCCTTATACGCTCACTCATTGAATTTACAAAACGCTCAGCAATTAAAATAGTTTTCTCTGCAATCGCTTTACTATGCTCTGGCTGAAAACTTTCCACCTTAACTTCGGTAATTCCTGAATCTTGGCTATAGTTCACATAAATCTGATCAGATATATAACCTAATAAATCTTCTTTCGAAGCATTCTTAGAAAGCCTAGATAACACGTCACCTGAGTTACCCGAATAAACCTTGTTAATATCAATTATTTGCCCAAGTTGATTTAAAAACTCACGCGATTTAATAAATTCTTTAACTATTAAACTCTGATTACTACCAGAAGACCTGCCGCCCACTAACGTTGCTAAACCACCATCCATGCCAGTTTGCTGTTTATCGTTTTTAACTGAAAAACTCGCTTCAGATACAAACTTATCCGAAGCAAGAAGGAAGAAATAAAATGCCGCTAAAATAGTTGGCACTATTACAAATAATATTAAACCACGCACATACATAAACTAGAACGATCTAACCTCCTCAAAAGGAGTATTCCTATTCTTACAAGCTAATTTAGGTTCACCAGATAAGGTATATTTTTTACATAACTGCCCAAGTGCCGAAACGTACACATCAGTAACGTAGGCCACTTTACCAGACTCAGTCCTGCTAGATCTTCCAACTTCAATATCGTTAAGATAACTTAAATCGTTATCTGGTTCCACTAAGGCATTATAAGATACTTTCCTAGCGCCTTTATATGTTGAACCTTCAATATCACATGAAGCGAGAAGTAGCACAAATATTAACAGTAATACTTTCACTTGTTTTTACAATTTACAGTTAAAGCATCTATTAAGATGCAATAAAATCAAGCCATTCTTGCTCACTCATAGTTTCAATGCCTAATTCTTCTGCTTTCTTTAACTTTGAACCTGCCTTTTCACCATAAATAAGCATATCAATCGCTTTAGATATTGAACCTTTAACTGAAGCTCCTAACCCTTCCGCTTTTGCTTTTGCTTCTGCACGGGAAAGATTTGTTAACGTGCCTGTAAACACTACAGACTTACCCGATAACATCCCTTCACCCTTAGCACTTATAAAATCAGAAACTTCTAGCATTTCAGAAAGCTTAATTATCTCTTCAATTAAAAACTCATCTAACTCTAATAACTGAGACAAAACCTTCTCACCCAAACCATCAATATTAATTAAACTTTCTACACCTTGTTTATCTTTAATGAACTTTATAAATCCATTAATTGAAGTGAAATATTCCGCTAAAAGCTTAGCATTTTCTGTACCAATAAAACGAATGCCTAAAGCATAAATAAATCTATCCAACGGCTGCGTTACTGCCTTCTCAACCCCCTCAAACAAGTTGTTAACGGAAAGCTCGCCATACCCTTCTTGACCCATAAGCATCGCACCATGATTATTCAAATTAAATATATCTGATGGCTTTTTAACTAAATCTAAAATCCAAAATAAATCTATCTGCGCTTGCCCAAAGCCATTTATATCAAACGCTTTACGCGAAATAAAATGCTTCAACCAACCTTTCATTTG
Organism: Rickettsiales bacterium; assembly: GCA_020630095.1. GTDB lineage: Bacteria > Pseudomonadota > Alphaproteobacteria > Rickettsiales > UBA8987 > JAHDCD01. The sequence continues at coordinate 70,957 of JAHDCD010000006.1, forward strand.
CGCTTCACAATTCAAACCATTTGTACAGCGCAAGGCAACTTCCCCCTCTTCTTGTTCAACCACTGCAGAACATACAGGGCATTGATTAGGAAATTCAAAATCATCGCCCGCACCCTTTTCAACTACCTTTAAAACTTGCGGTATAACATCACCTGCACGCTGTATTTCAATTTTATCTCCAACAGATATCCCCAATCGCGCAATTTCATCTTTATTATGCAACGTTGCTCGTTTAACAACCACACCACCAATATTAATTGCCTCAAGCTCCGCCACAGGCGTTAACGAACCTGTTCTACCAACCTGAATAGTAATATCATTCAATATCGTAATCGCTTTTTCTGCAGGAAATTTCTGCGCTATCGCCCAACGCGGACTGCGTGAAACGAACCCCAAACGCTCCTGCAATCCTATTGAATCCACTTTGTAAACTATTCCATCAATATCATATCCTAAATTAGGACGAGAATTATACAATTCACTATAATACTCCTCAACTCCACTTATGCCTACCCCCTTATGCCTTATGCCTATAACTTTATTCCATTCTTCATTTGTAGAAAATCCAAGCTCTTCTAACTTTTCAATCTTCAATGAGTGTTTTTGTAGCTCATCAAATCCATGTAGCGCATAGGCAAAATAACGCAACTTACGCGAAGCCGTTATAGATGTATCTAGTTGACGTAAACTACCCGCCGCTGCATTTCTTGGATTAGCAAACTTTTTAGCTGAACTTTCATTTAATGCCTCAAAATCTGCATTAGAAATATAAACCTCACCTCGGATTTCAAACTTTCTACGTTCAGCAACTTCTAACGGCATATTAATTACCTGCTTTAAATTCTCGGTAATATTCTCACCAACAGTTCCATCGCCACGTGTTGCACCAAGGCTCAATTTACCATTTTCATAAACGGCAGAGAACGACAGCCCATCTATTTTAGGCTCAGCAAAATAATCTATCGCCTCCGCCTCATCAATTTTAAGGAAATTCTTAACCTTCTTATCAAACGCTTTTAAATCATCCAAATTAAACGCATTATCTAAGGACAACATAGGCACCTCATGCGTAACTTTACCAAGCTCACTTTGTACCACCGCTCCAACTTTGCGTGTAGGTGAATTTTCATTATCAAGCTCAGGGTATTTAGCCTCTAACTCCCGCAATTCCTTAAAAAGCGCATCATATTCCGCATCAGAAACTAAAGATAGACTCTTATTGTAATAAGAATCATTTAACAAACGAATCTTAGTACATAGCTTTTCATATTGTCTTTGAATCTGATTTATATTATTAGACATAACTCTTAATGTTGTCATCCCCGACTTGATCGGGGATCTCATAACGAGAATTTAAAGGAGATTCCCGCCTACGCGAGAATGACAAAGCTAATTTATATTATGACAGTAAATCAAAAAATCCATAAAGTAATTATATTAGGCAGTGGTCCTGCAGGTAACTCGGCAGCTATCTATACTGCGCGTGCGAATATGCAACCAGTAATGATCCACGGCTCACAACCCGGTGGTCAATTAACTATCACTACCGAAGTTGAAAACTACCCTGGCTTTGCAGATGCTATCCAAGGCCCTTGGTTAATGCAACAAATGGAAGAACAAGCAAAAAACGTTGGCACTGAAATTATCAACGACCATATAATCGAAGTAGATTTAACTGAACGTCCTTACAAATTAAAAGGCGATACCGGCGCTGAATATCTAACGCACTCACTAATTATATCTACCGGCGCACAAGCAAAATGGCTTGGCCTAGAATCTGAACAAAAATTCCAAGGCTACGGCGTTTCTGGCTGTGCCACATGCGATGGTTTCTTCTTCCGCAACAAACCTGTGCTAGTAGTTGGTGGTGGTAACACTGCCGTTGAGGAAGCTTTATACCTAACTAACCACGCATCTAAAGTTTACTTAATCCACCGCCGTGATGAACTACGTTGCGAAAAAATCCTTGAAGATAGATTATTCAAAAATGAAAAAATCGAAATAATCTGGGATACTGTTTTAGAAGAAGTTGTAGGCGACGAAGAACCGCTAGGTGTAACTGGTGCTCGCGTTAAAAACGTAAAAACTAATGAAGAGCAAACTCTAACAGTTGACGGCGTATTCATCGCCATTGGTCATAAACCAAATACGGATTTATTCTCTAAGTTCATCGAAACTGATAACGAAGGCTATATTATCACTGCTAACGACAGCACAAAAACTAACCTTGAAGGTGTATATGCCGCAGGCGACGTTCAGGATAAGATTTATAGACAAGCCGTAACCGCTGCCGGCACCGGCTGCATGGCCGCTCTAGAGAGCCAAAAATATATCGAAGAATTAGAACTCCCTGAATAAAATAAGTAACTTAAGGAGTAAACATCCCCACAGATGGCGAACCACAATTAATTTCCCCTTCCGCAGTCAATATTCACGTTTAATATTTAAATTACATTGTGAATCAGAAACAAAAGCTAAGAGATTCCGGAATCAAGTTCCGGAATAACCAATCTATATATAGTAGATTAGTTTTTATTAAGAATTTGAGTTTAAAGAAAAATACTCAAAAAATTTAATTTTTACCAAAAAAAACGCTCATTTTTTGTCAGTTTTTCATCAATTTTTGAACGTTTTTATAGCAATCGTTATACGTATAACGATTTGCACCATTGAAATACATAGACTTTTTGATTAAAAAACTACAAGATATTATTTTTTGAAGATTCTTGGTATTTAAAAAATTTCTATATTCTGGAATATCAATATATAGTGCCACTTATGGCGTAAACGTACCTTGTGAAGGTACGCCGCTTTGGATAGTTAATCCCGCAGGAATATTATCCAGTACATCTAAATTCGTAACATCGCACGGGCCTTTATTTTCTGCCGTTATTGTATACGTTACAGCTCCTCCTTCATCAACATTCGATACATCCGCAACTTTAGTAAGCACTAAGTCTGCATCTGTCGGTGCAGCCGTAACAGTTAACGGCGTAACTTCATTATTATTTGTAGGGTCACCATCATTATCTGGGTCAACATTTAAACCATTTTGAGAGCTATCAGAACTTACCTCGTTAGCTATATTATCATCAGATGCGTCACTCAAAATAATTGCCTGATTATTATAAATTGTTTTACCACATACAGGATGGAATCTTATCTCCAAACTAATCTGGAATATCTCTAAACCACCAATTTGGTTATTAGTATTTACAGTTATTAACTCTATGTCCGTATCACCATTATAATTAGGGTTACCTACTAAATTTGTATTCGTAGGTAACGCACCAAAATTAGGCAAATTAACTATAGTATACTCTCCATAATCCGGCACTGCACTTGTTGTATAAGAACCAAATTCAGCCGATAGCCTATCCGTTATTTGTGCATCATACTGGGGTTGCGACCCCGGATTTTCAACTGTAATAGCATAGCCTGCTAAAAAAGTTCCATCTCCCATATCAGTCAAATTTGTAAGCTGTTTTGCTATACCTATAGGCTCTAAAGAAAGCGTAAATACATCTGAAAATACAATTATAGATGCAGGCTCTGCCGCGTGTGTACGCTCGTTATCTGTTGGCGGCCTAGGACTTTCATCAATTCTCAAACCCAATCTAGTATTTGTTAAATTACAACGTCTGAACCAACCACCATCAATATCCCCTTCTGATGTATTTTGTGGTCGTATTCTTTTACTTGCCGCAACTGCTCTTGTCGAAGAATTAACTGTCGGGAAAGTAACTGAATTACAGCCATCACTCCAACCTTCAAAAACATTACCCGTTACAAATGAATCGTAATTAATAATAGCACCACCTGATGCCGTAAATGAACCAGATTTTTGCTCCATTGCTATATAGCCAATAGTTTCAATTTGATCTGGTAAATCAGTAAATTCAGAAACTTCCAACGCCACTTGCGCGCTCGATGTTGTAACATTATTTACCGCCTCTGTAAGCCATGGGCTAGATACCGGTAAGTTAGGATAAACTTGCGTTGTACTTGTAATATTATCTTCAGAATTCATAGTTTGAATCTGAGTAATTAATGACGGCGCCGTAGTATACGAATGAGAAAAATTTATATTAGCAAAGCTAGTACCAGTAACAAATTCACCTTGATATGCCATAGTATTAACAAAACCAGCCTCAATTTTTGTACCATCCGGCAAAACATGCACCCCTGGTTCAATAGCAATAAAGCTTACATTCATATCTAAATGCTCACCATCATAGCCAATAGGCTCAACCTGCAACACGCAAAACTGATTTGGCGTTACATCTGCCATTCTAAAATCAGATGCATCACCACCTCTCTGATCAGGTAAAATTACAACTACCGGAGTTGTTGGAAATGGCGTAGCAAATGTTCGACAGGTAAACTGCGAATTATTAAAAGTATTGTTTACATTAAATGTGTCTGCTTCAAATTTCCACGCATAAGATTTTTGTGCAAATATTAACACAAAACCTATAGCAAGAGCTATTTTACGTAAAAAACTCATTCTTTATTAGTTAAACATTAAGATTATTAATAAATCACTAACAAAATACAAAAATGTCATAAAAAAAGGCGACCAATAGGCCGCCTTTAATTTTTTAGTTTAAATTAGTACTAAAAGTCTAAAGTATATGAAACTTCAGCAGAGTGAGTTTCAACTTCAATGTTCTGAGAACCAGATGCATCTATATCAGCCTCACCCGAATTAGCATATCTATAACCTAAAGACATTCTATTTCTAGTATCTAGGTTAAAGTCTATACCAGCTAAACCTTGATATAAATAGCTGTTAGTCTCAACTTCAGGGTTCACTTTATCATCATACTTAAGTTCTACAGCACCAACACCCACACCAACGTATGGTGAAATAGCGGCTTCATTATCAATTAATGTTTTAATTGCATTTAAAGCTATACCATTTTCTTTAATGTTAGTTCTACCATCTGGAGCAAAATCATTATCTCTATGGAATAACTCAGCTTCAACTCTCCAAGAATCGTCTACTTCATAACCTAATTTACCACCATAGCCTCTGTTATCGTAGTCACCAATCTCACTCACACCATCAATATCAGAGAATACCATTTGATATAAGCCACCAACATAAAAGCCATTACCTTTAGATGCTGCTTTAGCAACAGGCGGTTGGAATACAGTTGTTGAAGTAATATTTCCTGTAGTTGCAGGAGCTTTAATATTATACGGTTCAGGTTCAATTTCCTGAGGATCATATATCTCATAAATCTGACCACCACTTGTTTCAAATGAAGCGTCAGTAACAGTTGCATCACCCAAAGGAATATCCACAACTGGAATTTCTTCCGTAATATACTCAATTTCAGTTCCACCATCAGAATATTCATCACCATAATAAGTAGATGTACACGATGCTAAACCCGCTGTTAAAATTAAAGTTAATAATATTTTTGATTTATTCATTTTTTCTCTCCTGCATTTAGAGTTTCTGTTTAATACTCTCCACAAAGTATACTCAGAGCCAATTACGCACCCCTTATAACAAATTTTTAGACTATTGTAAAGCGTTTCAATTTACTTTATTACGTTACCATAAAAAGGTTAAGATTGTGTTAATAGATATTACAGAACCAAATACTTCAGATAATAATACGGAAAGTGAGCCAACAACCTTCGCTATAGGAATAGATTTTGGTACAACAAACTCACTGGCAACCTACCTCAAAAATGGCTCTGAGCGTATAGTTCTTGTAAAAGAACCAACAGTATATACCGACATTTCTTCTGGTTTAACAATTCGCTCTATAAAGCGTCTAATTGGCATATCTCTACAAGAAGCGCAGACTATTTCAAATCTATATCCTTTAGAAATAAAGGAAGAAAATGGCCTTTTAGGCTTTGAATTTAAAGAAAGAAAATTCACTTCATGCCTTGAAATGGCATCGAAATACTTAAGTAACATTAAATTTAAGGCTGAAGAAAAGCTAGATTCTAAAATTACTGAAGCTGTTATAACAGTACCAGCCTACTTCAACGAAGCACAACGCCAAATAGTTAAGGACGCAGCAACACACGCCGGCTTAAAAGTTCTGCGCCTTATAGCCGAACCTACAGCATCCGCCCTTGCCTACGGGCTAGATAATGACTCAGAGGGTATTTATGCCGTTTACGATTTCGGCGGCGGTACATTTGATGTATCAATTTTACGCATGCAAGGCGGTGTATTCCAAGTAATTGCAACTGGTGGCGATTCAATGCTAGGTGGAGACGATATCGACAATGCAATAATGCAAGCCGAGAACATAGAATCTATTACGGACGCTAAAAAACTGAAAGAATCTGGTAATTATAAGCCTGAAACTATTGAGCCTATTATAACTAGAACCATTGATATTTTTAAACAAACCTTAACTAACTCAAATACATCTATTGAAAATATTAAAGGCGTTGTAATGGTTGGTGGCTCAACACGGCTAAAAGAAGTTCAGCAAGCCGTAACAGATTTAACAAATCAAGCTCCACTTAATAATCTTAACCCAGATGAAATAGTGGCCTTAGGCGCAGGTATTCAGGCGCACGGATTAACACAAGGTTCAAATAATTTACTACTAGATGTTACCCCGCTTTCGTTAGGTTTAGAAACTTACGGCGGGCTAATGGAAGTTATTATTGCACGCAACACTGCAATCCCTGCCGTACAAAAGCGTAAATTTACCACTCAGGCCGATAATCAAACTGGCATGATTATTCACGTACTACAAGGTGAGCGCGAATTAGTAGAACATTGCCGCACATTAGCTAACTTTGAACTTAAAGGCATTCCACCAATGATAGCCGGCGTTGCCGAAGTTGAAGTAACCTTCGCTATAGATGCTGACGGCCTACTTTCAGTATCTGCAATTGAAAATAAAAGTGGCGTAGAAGCCGACATAAGCATAAAGCCCTCTTACGGATTAGATGAAAATAAAATGGAAGAAATGCTACGCTCTGCAATGGAAAATGCCCGTGCAGATATTTCCGCGCGCTTAATGCGTGAATCTATTGTTGAAGCAGAAACTTTAATAGCCTCAACCAAAGTAGCAATTGAACAAAATATTGAAGATATCGAGCCTGAATATCTACAAAGCTTAAACCATTATTTATCTGAACTTCAAAACGGCATAGATACCGAGGATAGAGGAAAGATAGAATATGGCATTAAATCACTAGATGAACATTCAAGCCACCTTGCGCTAATAAAAGTAAATGCATCTTTAAAAGAAAACCTAACAGGTAAAGATATCAATAAAGTCTCTAGTTAAACTCTAGCAGAAAGAATAATCTTACTTAAAGAGCCCCATTCTAGTGATGCAGAACCTACAAGTACTCCATCTACATTCTGTAAACCTAGTATTTCATCAGAATTGTCAGGGTTAACAGACCCTCCATATAACGTTTTAGATTCTGGCAGGATTGATTTAATATGCTCTAAAGTATCATTAATCTCTTCCGATGAAGGTACTAAACCAGTGCCAATACTCCAAATAGGCTCATAAGCTATTGCATAAAACTCACCTAATTGTAGCGCAGAAATAACATCTTTAGAAAGCTGTTTAGTTAAAAACTTCTTAGTTTCAGTCTTTTCATAAGTTTCCAAAGGTTCACCAATACAAAGTATAACTTTTAAACCGGCATTATAAGCCGCCTGAATTTTAGCAACTATCTTGTCGTTTTCGCTTTTATATAAAGCTCTACGCTCCGAATGACCAATTAGCGCATATTCACAACCTAAGCTTTTTAACGTTTTAGCAGAGCTTTCTCCAGTGTGAGCACCCTTTTCATACTCAGATACATTCTGTGAACCTAATGAAATACTCCCTGAAGATAACCATTCAGCCGTAGCGCCTATTAATGGCATCTGCGGTAATATAATAATATCATCTGATGGTGCTGATAACTTAGAAGCGTATGAACAAAGCTCTTTTGTTTCACCTCTGTTCAGGTTCATTTTAAAATTTGCTACTACTTGTTTAGCTTTCATATTGAATAAATAGATTTACCATCTTATACCTGTCTTGGATATTATATCAAATTAAAAAAATGGCTAACAAATCTTTATTCTCAAAAATTTCATCTGTAATCGTTTTCGTTCTTGTAGGCGTACTAGTACTATCCTTCGCTTTATGGGGCGTAGCGGACGTATTTAACTACAACTCTGAAGAATCTGCCGCAAAGGTAAATGGCACAGAAATATCAAAAAGCTACGTTGATAGTGCAGTTCAAAGAACTATCACTCAACTAGAGCAGCAAACTGGTGCGGACTTATCTATTAATGCTAAACAGTCTATTGCAAAATCTCAGTTTGAAAGCATTGTTAACCAAGAACTAGTTTTCCAAGAAGCAAACCGACTAGGCATTGTTATCGGCGAGAACCAGATTAAAGATTTCATCAAGAAAATGCCTTACTTCCAAGATGAATCTGGTAACTTTTCAAAATCTAAATTTGACCTACTATTATCTTCAAATAGAATTTCTGAAGAAAGATTCGTAAATGATTCTATCCGCGACATTCAAGTTCAATCTTTATTAAACGCCGTTACTGAGCAAAATATTTTACCACGTAACATTGAAGAAATCCTATATAAAACAGATTTCGAATCGCGTGTAATGGACCTTGCTAAAATCCCTCTTAAAACAATTAAAGATGTCGGCAAGCCTTCTGATGAGCAATTAAGAGAGTTCTATGAAGCTGAAAAAGAAAACTACAAATTACCGGAATACAGAAATGCAAAATATACTATTGTAAACTATGTAGACTTAGGCGACCAAATTGACCTTTCGGACACATCTTTACAAGCAATATATGAGCAGAGAAAAGCTGAGTTTACAGTTTCTGAAAAACGTGAACTTCTTCAAATACGTGTAGACGATGCTGAAGCAGCTAACGCCGTTCTAGATGACTTAAAATCTGGCACTAACTTTTCTGAAGCAGGTAAAAAAGTTAACCTAACTGAAGGACAAATGCTTCTTGGTGAATATTCTCAAGATGAATTACAAAATATCGGCATTCTACCTGAAGCGGCCGTGAATGAAGTATTCGCTATTGATGCTGGTAAATTCACATCAATCCATGAAGATTCGCTTGGCCTAGCTATTTTAGCAGTTTCTAATGTTATTGAATCTGCACCCAAACCATTTGAAGATGTTAAGTCTGAACTTCGTGATGAAATAATTGCTGATAACTCTTCTAATATTGAATCAATTGCCAACAATGTGTTAGACCAACTTTCAGCCGGCAAAAACATTAATGATGTTGCAACTGAGCTAGAATTATCAGTTTCTGAAACTGGCATCATTGATGCTGAAGGTAAAACTCAAACTGGTGCAAAAGCTGATATTCCAAACTATGGAGATTTCGCTGGTGAGTTATTTACCCTTAATAATGGTGAGCGTTCTAACGTAATTTCAAATGATGAAGGCACTGAGTTTTATATTATTATTAACGACCAAATTATTGAACCTCGCTTCCAAACTATTGAAGAAGTACGCGGTACCTTAACTCAAAAATGGACTGCACAAACACGCTTCAAAAAGTTAGAAGATTTAGCTAAATCAATTGTTGCCGAAGTTAAAGAGGCTGACGATAAAGCCTCTGCATTCGCTAACGCCGCTAAGAAAAACAAACTAGAAATCAGAAAGAACGTAACTATTTCAAAGCAAGAGCCTAACGCAACTGAAATGCCAATCGCCCTAGTCTCTGATGCTTTCTCAGTAAAAGAAAATGACATCACAGATTTCTACCAAATGGCTGATGAATCTATTGGCGTAGTTTTAGTTCGTGAAGTAATTGAACCTGAGCCTAGTGAAGAAAAACTAGAAAGGCTTCGTGGTGGCTTATCTGGTGAAATTGCCGTTGACTATAGAGAGCAATTTATTGCAAAGCTTGAATCTGAAAATGATATTTCAGCTGACGTTAATGCTTACCTAGAAACAAGAGAGTAATTAATGCAAAAACGCAACAATACAAATGGCTTCACTCTAATTGAAATTGCAATTGGTATTGTAATTATTGGTGTACTGTTAGGTTTAACTCTAACAGTACTTGATGCTATTAGGGGCGCAAAACTTTCTAACGTTGCCTCAGATTTTCAAAATCTAAACAAAGCATTAGATTATTATAATTCAAAGTATCGTTGTGTTGGCGGTACAGATGAAGAAAAAGGTAATAGGCGCGCCGAAATATGCGCTTGTTCTCGCGAGAATGTTAACTGTCTAAAAAACCCTGTAACGGACGAGTTTATTACAAACAAAAGAACTGGTAACAAGATAACATTCGCCCTACCCGGTGACATGCAAAACGCCGCTGTAATGTGGGGTGAAGATGCAACCTCTAACGGAAATGGCTCAGGCAAAGTTGATACCGATGAAGAAAAACTACTTTTCTGGCAACATCTCTCACTAGCTAAAGTTGTCCAAGGCAAATATTCCGGTACAGGCGATGACTTTATTATAGCTGACGGCATGGAAGGCAATATATCTAAATCATCTATCTCTGGCGCTGGCTATGCAATTGACTTCATCCAAGACACATCAAAATTACCCGGTGGCTCAAATAACGGTCACTTCCTAACATTCGGTTCACCATCTGGCGACTTTGAACTAGGCGACCCCGTAATAGAGCCTACCGAAGCCTTAACAATTGATACTAAAATTGACGATGGTATCGCCGGCACAGGCTATCTACGTGGTTTAAATTCAATATATGATGAAGACTGTCTAAGCGCTGAAGATCTATCAGAAGACTCTCGATACCAAGTTGAAAATGAAGATACGGTTTGCCGTTTAATGTTCTTCTTATCCAACTGGAGCATAAGATAATACCCACTTATAATTATGAAAAAAGCACTGCAAAAAGGTTTTACATTAGTTGAATTAGCAATCGTACTGGTAATTATCGGTCTAGTAGTAAGTGGCGTTCTTGTAGGTGGATCATTAATGGATTCCGCTAAAACTCTAAATCTGATTTCTGATACTAAAAAATTCAAACAACAGGTTGAAGAATTTTATGGCAGATATCAATCTTTACCTGGTGACATGTATAATGCAAAATACTCTGAAGACTTCAAAATGGGCGTATGGGAAAGCGCAATTGCAAACGGCAATGGTAACGGCCGAATTGAACAAGAAGATATTGACGGCACAAACGAAGAGGTTCTTGCATGGCAACATTTAGCCCTTTCAGGAATTTTAAATGCCAACGTTACTGGCGAATTTTCTGGTGGCTACATAGTTGATGAAAATATTTTACAAGGTGGTGTAGATGATTCCGGCTATGTTCTTACTTCAAAGTTAATTGGCGAAGAAGAAGCTGGTAGAAAAACATATCTACGTATTGGCTCTACTGGCCTAGATGGTGAAAACGAGTTCTACGAAGGCCCAGCCTTAACTCTTAGTAAAGCCCTTGAGCTAGATGATAAATTTGATGATGGAATTGCAACCGGCGGAACTATAAAAATGCTAGGTGATGAATGCAATGACCTTGATGCAGATGACGGCTCAGACTATGCATTCCTTTCAGATGATAGCAACGCAGATGACCCTGTTTGCACTGGCTATTTCCTAGTTCGTTAACTTTTTGTTAATCTTTATACCTTAACCTAAAAATATAGGGTTTCCCTAATTAGGTTTATGGCAAATTTAAGAACAGATTTTGAATCTAAATTTGGTGATACACGAGTGAAAATGTACACCGAACATCTTTATGCTATGTGGGATGCACTTGCATCACTAGAAAGACAAAGTGAATCTGGATATCCTATCACCTCAGCAGAAATTTTAAGCTCTAGCAATAAAAGGTATGATATCTCTAGTTTTTTAGAAGGGCTAGCCACCCAATATGATGAAGAAGATCATACATTTTCTGATAATAACGCAAGGCAAAAAGAGCAAGATGCCTACGAGTTTTTATATGAAGGCTTTATCCAAGCTTTAGAAAATTATAGAACGAATGTAGAAAACAAATCTAATCCCGAGCTTATATCTACCCTAAATTCAACTTTATCCGAAACAGATATACAACAAGCACAAAGCAATTTAGGCAGTGAATTAACTAAATTTCAACTAACTACCGAAGAACAAAATTCTCAAATAAGCTATAATCAAACCGAAGATTATATGCATCCTTTCATATTCACTATTGATAAACCTTTTGATGATAAAAGTCCTAATAGCAATATTAGATCCGGTGTTGAAAAGTTTAGTTATGAAGAGATAATTGATATTGAGAAATTTGCCCGCAAATTAGGTCATACTAGCTCAAGTACATTATCTGCAAACGAAAGGCAACAATTCGCTGATGCTAAACAAGTTGCATCCGATATGCTTGAATTTGTAAAACTTGATGAAGTATTTAGACGATCTGTAAAGCTTGGAAAAATATTACCTGAAGGTGGCGTAGTTGTATTTGCCGATCCTAATGGCGATCCTGTAGAAGTTTTAACATCTGATAGACAAGTAATTGATTCAGCAGGTTATTATGACCCTGCCGCGCAATTAGTATATATTCAGAACTCCGGTGGCCGATTAAGGAATCATGAAATAATGACAGAAGAAGTACATCATTTAGCTGATGATATTATCGCAAAGGATTACCAAAGCGATCGCAACTTATCACAGGCTAGAGAAGATTCGACATTCAATGTAATTCGAGTAGTCGATAAAACTGATCAGCTAAAAATAGTAACTGACCATGATAGCGATGCATCTGTTGAGCTTCCTGTTGAAACATTTGCTAAAAAAATAGAGCATGAATGGCTACTTACTGGATACGCTTCAGGCGCTAATGAAGTTAACAATTCCGATGAAGCAAAAAACCGCTCTGGCGATACTGAAAGAGATGCAAAGCTTGAAGCTTTAATATTCCTTCGTCATGAAGAAATAGCAAAGAGCAACTCAAGCTACATTCCCAATAGAACTGCCACAAAAATTGAAGATTGTATCGTACTTGCAGAAGTTGCAGAAATATTACCAAATTATATTGATAAACTTTTAGCTTTAAGAACTGAAAAATATCAAAACTTAGAGATTGAACCTGTAGTTGCTACAGTGGCTCCACCAATAGTAGAGCCTCCTGTTTTTAATCCACCTCCTTATAGTAGCCTACCACCAAAGGATTGGTCAGAAAATTCAGCGGATAATTTAAGGCGCTTAAATGATGTGCTATTTAATAAAGATAGAAATGCATCCGGCGCAAGAATACGAGATGACGTAGAAGCATTAAAAATAATATTTAGTGAAGCTGGCATGGATGCAGAAAAAGAAATCGCAGATCTTGCAAAACAAGATGCTAAGTATGGCAGAACAGCTGATTTAGATGGTAGCAATTCACTACTTACAACAAAGGTAGCTTCAGAAGCTATGCAAACGCTTGCATCTGAATTACAAAAAGCCAACGCTGATAATTTTATATCTAGCGACGAAGATACTAACGCATATAGAGCCGCTGTAGATGTTATAAAAAATTCTAAAACATCCGATGGTCGCCCCGCTTTCAGACAAAGCACCTCAATGGTAGACGACGTAGGTGACTTAAAAGCTGGTGAAGTTAGAAATGCAAGAGACCTTGCAACAAAAGTCGCCGATCAATTAGACCTATAATTTTCTTCGATTCCTTAACTATTTTTTAACCATTACCGTTGTATTATCATCATCGGAAACAGTTAACGGAGTATGGTTCTTCATTGTAACGTTTTATATAAAAACAAAATTTAGAGGAACCATTATGAAAAAATTATTACTAACTGCTTCAATTTCAACTTTAACTTTATTTTCAACAAATGCTAATGCAGCTATCTTAGGCCCATATGTTAAGGGTTCAGTAATCGGTGCATTAGAAAACGACGCCACTTTCTCTTCGACCGATTTTAAATCTGCCGATTTTGATGAAAATGTAGGCTATTCAGCAGCTTTAGGCTTTGGCTTCACTATAGCACGCGGTGAGCTAGAAGTAATTTACAATAAAATTGACGGTGACGGTAAAGATTTCGAAGTTGAACAATTCTCATGGTACGCAAACGGCTATGTAGATTTAGATTTCGCTCCAATTCCCCTAGTAACACCTTATGTTGGTGCTGGTTTAGGGCAAACTCAAGTTAAACTTGAAGACATTAACAACGACACAGACGACATGGTATTCACATACCAATTAATGGCTGGCCTAAACTTTGAATTAACTGATGGCATAACGCTTAATGCTGGTTACAGATTTCGCGATGATCAAGAACTAGAGCTAGACTTAAACTCTGCTGTAGATTTCGTTGATTCATCATCTCACTCAGTTGAGTTTGGTGTTCGCTTAGGCTTCTAATAAAAGCTAATTTCCCTTGATAATTATCTAGTAATGGCTAAAAGAAGGTCATTATGAATATACACGAGTATCAAGCTAAAGAATTATTAGGCAAATTTGGTGTAAGCGTTCCAACTGGTCGCATTGCATTCACCGCTGATGAAGCTGTAAAAGCTTTTGAAGAAATGAGCAAATTATCAAAAGTTATCGTACTTAAATCGCAAATCCACGCAGGTGGCCGCGGTAAAGGTAAATTCGTTGAACACCCAGATGCAAAAGGTGGTGTACGCGTATTTGTTGGTACGGATGCTGCAACAATCAAAGAAAACGCAGAACAAATGCTAGGTTCAACTTTGGTAACTATCCAAAATGGCCCTGAAGGTAATGTTGTAAATCGCTTATGGATTGAAGCTGGTTCTGATATCGTATCTGAGTACTATCTTTCATTCGTAATCGACCGCGACACTTCTCGTATCGCAATTATCGCTTCATCTGAAGGTGGTATGGATATTGAGGAAGTTGCAGAAAACACTCCAGAAAAAATCGTAACAACTTACATTGACCCAGCTACTGGTTTACAGGGCTGGCACATGAGAAAAATCGCTTTCGGCATGGGCTTAGATAAACCCCAACAAAAGCAATTAGGTAAATTATTACCATCACTTTACAAAGCATTCACCGCTTCAGATTGTGAACAAATTGAAATCAACCCATTAGCTCTAACTGAGGATGCTGATGGTAATCGCGAAATCAAAGTGCTAGATGCTAAAATCGGTTTCGATGGCAACGCTTTATACCGTCACCCAGATATTGAAGCACTACGCGACGAAGACGAAGAAAACGCTTTAGAACTTGAAGCTGCAAAATGGGAACTTAACTACGTTAAGATGGAAGGTAAAATTGGTTGCATGGTAAACGGCGCTGGCCTTGCTATGGCAACAATGGATATTATCAAGCATTACGGCTCTGAACCTGCTAACTTCCTTGACGTAGGTGGCGGAGCAACTAAAGAACGTGTAACTGAAGCTTTCAAAATCATCCTTTCAGATGAAAACGTTGAAGGTATCTTAGTTAACATTTTTGGTGGTATCATGCGTTGTGATATTATTGCTGAAGGTGTAATTGCTGCGGCTAAAGAAGTTTCAATCTCAGTTCCTCTAGTAGTTCGTTTAGAAGGTACTAACGTTGAAAAAGGTAAAGAGATTCTTTCTAACTCTGGCCTAAATATCATCGCTGCGGATAACCTAGCCGACGCTGCTAGAAAGATCGTTGATGCGGTTGGTTAATTAACTAAAAACATCAAAAAAGCAAAGGGGGGCGCATGCCCCCTTTTTTATGTCATTTTCTTTACCTTTTCTTAAGCAATTTTGCCTATCTTTAAATAGGTTACCTTGGCAAAGAAAAAACAAATATCCTCGATTCAGAAAAGACTCTTAGAGAAATTATATTTCAAAGGTAATGAAACCATACGCATACCAGATGCAGCCATACGTTTATTTATGAACAAGGGGGTGGTAAAAGATGATAGATTAACATCATTATACTATACAGAAAAAACCTCAGAAAATCTATATAGACTAAGAATTCGTTGGCGCGCATCTTCTGAAAATAAAGAAATCAACTTAGATACAAGGTTGCGCAATTACCTAGAAAAATTCTCTGAAACTCATAACATTACTGGTGAAAATGAAGAGCTACCATTTACCGCAGACCATAATGATAGCCGCTTCACTATCCGCTTATCAAACCTATCTGAAAAACAAGTAGAACTTTTTAGAGAAGGTTTAAAAGAAAACGCACTGGAAATAAGATACCTTAATATACACACAGAGACTTTTTTAGAAGATTCCAGTATATCTCATATACTTCAAAGACATTCTGTTCTTAACTTCGATAAAGCTAAAGGCTTATTAAATACAAAAGAAGAATTCGAATTACGTAAAACTCAGGCAAAATTTATTGGCAATATTTTTGTACACAAAGCAATTGCAAGCTTAATAGGCAAAGGAGCCGCTATAATAGAAGGTGCAATAACTCAGAATCCTTTCATAATTATAGGGCAATCTTTAGCCGCATCTGGTGTAGGTTTATATTTAGGTTCAACTCTTGATGAAAAAGCGCAAACCGCGCATGACATTTCACACGCCATATATACTGACATGCACTCTTATATTAAGACTGAAAATGAAGAAGAAAAAACCAGTACAAAAAATCTAATAACAAAAGCAATTTCTATAAGAAACTTTAAACGCACTCAATCTCCTATATTGCAAGATATCTTATCTATATGCGGTTCTATGGGTTACATAAGTTTAGGTATAAAATATGCTAAAGAATCACCTGCAATAGCAACATTAATGTTCACTCTAGCTGGCAATATCATTCAGAATTATGGCTCTAGGTTAACCGCTCATTTTGGCAATAGTATAAATGTAGATTTCGACTCTGTGGCTGAAAATGTAAGAAATGCTGCAAATGAGAAGCTTAATATAAAACCGGTAACAGAAATGCTAAAAAACATAAATAAGCATAGCGGTTTCAGTAACATAACACACTCAACTTTACTAACTATAAAAGCCCTTACAAAAACCAATCCCATTGAGGCTATTACTACTTTAACAACTGCTTATGGCGAAGCTGTCAAAGGTAAGTATCTTGTTTCGCATGATACTCACCATACCTCACAAGGGATTTTTGCATTAGATATTGGAAATGAAATTTTAAAGTCAGATACACACCTATCTACATTAATAACAAATTATAAAGAATTCTCAAAAGACCCTAAAAATGTAGAACCTATAATTGATGAAGAAAATCTTGAATTAATGAGCCAAATAGCGACCTCTTATGAAGGTGTATTAGCTTATCAAGATACTTCAACAAAACTCTCTGAGTATATTAGAGGAAAAATTACCGAAGAAAATTTAATCCATAAAACTCACTCTTCTTGTGTTTGTTTTGAAGAGTCTCTTGTTGATACTGAAGCTCATATAACGGCTAGTTTAGTTAAAGCCGATGCTGTAAGCTATCGTCAATCTCAGGGTAAAAATGTTCGTCAAATAATAGGTTCATCTAAGCCTAGAGCAAAACCTTCACTAACCCTTACTCTAGAAAAATCTATAAATTCTGAGCAAGATATAATGCTTTATTTCACCAAAGAAATTAACACCGAAACAAAACAAACTCTAGATGAAGTAGCACTGTATCTATCGCTTACTGAGTTATTACACGAACATAACATTCCAACTAAATCATTAGAAAGGGCTTTCAATGTAGGACGAGGAAAAGGCAAATATAGCTTAAACTTAGTAGAGCTAGCAAATGAGCTAAATGGTTTGAAGCCTGAATATAGTAGCTTTGGAATTGACATCATTAAAACACACCTTAATGGCATTATATCTGAAGAAGATATGGACAAAGCTTTCAATAAAGAAAATGTAGAAAAACTGGTTAACGGTGACTCGCAACGAAATGTTATAAAATTAAAACAACGTGGTCAGCAAGATCCCGTAAGCTATTCAATGCGCCTTCATCCTAAAACATTGAAAATAGTAGGCTATAGAACAGCTAAACAAGAGCATGAATTAAAACCTACGCAAACTCTTCATCAGAAATTTAAAATAAATAAACCTAATATCGAACAGGATATTTCTATATAGACTTACCCTGGTCTTGCGAATCTTTATCACCAAATATAGATGATGTAACACCAGAAACAATTGATGAGAATTTCTCAGCTAAACCTGAAGGCTTAGATACATCTTTCATAACCGCTTTTAAATATTGTGGCGTAATATTACCATGCACATTAAGCGCTTTAATTGAATTCTTAACTACAGATTTCACTGCAGTTTGTACAGCCTCGCCAAATGTTCTATAAATAGCCGCCGCTTGTGCAATAGCTTCTTGGATAGCAGCCTCTACCTTTGGTAAATTCTTTAATAAATCAGGATTTTTCTCAAATAATTTAATTTCAGCATCCGTAAGTGCATTAGAAAAGAATTTACTAGCTTGAGCAATTTTTTCACCAGCTAAAGAAACCCTACTTTTCTTATAAGAACCATTAATTTTCTCTATTACAAAAACTCCACGTATACGTGCTGTAACCGCAGTACCTACAGTTGCCGCAACACCCATAATCTGAGCTTCTAATTGACGCTTCTTACGCTTGTCAAAAGCCGCCTTAAGCTCTGGGTCTTTAGGTTCAGCCTCGATAATTTTATTCTCTATCGCATCAAGACATTTAAGAATATAATCCTTAGTCTCATCTACATAGTTTTTGAGAATTATCTTAGTGTTCTCTTCGTTGTTATTTTCAAAAGTTGTTGTCATGCTTGCATTGCCTCCACCCTATCTTGTGGCTCAGATATTTTCATACCTAAATGTTCAGCTAAATCGTGAATATCGCCTGTAATACGCGTTGCAGAACGCATATAATCTAAATAATACTCCCTCTTATCTTCGTCTTTTAAATCTTCATGATTCTTAGACGCGGTAACCTCTAAATCGTAATCACCATCTCTTGCATATTTATCTAATAACTTACTCAAGCCTAAGCTGTTCTTTATGCTCCCAAAAATGGACATAGACATCTTAAATAAATTATTCTCTTTAGAATTCTTCTTAGATTCCATTTTGATATCTTGAGAAGTAGCATCCATAAATTCTCTACATCTTCTGCCACTAAAAATCTTATCAAGCCTACCTAGGTTTACAGTAATATTATCGGAACCATTACTATCATATATGGTAAATGCACTTGGCGTTTCAAACTCTGAAAGCTTTGGCTCAACACCTTTAGCGGTAATAAATCCATATCTTCTAAGTTGGCGTAACAAGAAGTTACTAGAACGTTTTGTACTAACACCTGTAAGCGCATAAATTTCTGAACCAGATATAACACCACGCGTAGCAGTAGCAAAATAAGCATCACCACCTACTCTAGGTTCATTACCATGAGTAGAATTACTATGCGAAGCTTCCGTTAATTTCTTAAATGCATCGGTAAACTTACTCTTAGCATCATTCGCCAAATAATTTTCTAAATCCTCAACACGCCTGCCACCTTCAAACAACTCCGGATGACTCTTAAGTTGGTTTTGCAATATAATTGCCACCTGCTTTTCAGCTCTATTCATTTTGTAACGAGAAAGGTCCGTATAGATATTTTTTAAAAGCGCACGCAACCATTCCACTTCAATAGAGTAGCTAAGCCTAGTTTCTGTAGGCGCAATTATTTTTTGATTACTTAAATGCATAAACCTCCCATTCTCACAATATAATTCCCCCAAACTATACTGCGTTACTCCTGCTTTAATCAGGAATAAAATGATTTTCTAAATTGATTCTATCAGTCGAGTCTTAACAAAGCGTTAAGATAATAAAGATTTTTTATATACCATAACCAGCACCTCTTCCATGCTCTTTTATTAGTTCTGATCTTTCTTTAAGAATCTCTATAGACCTTGTTTTTGCATTAGGCTCACCAACATCAGAGCCTTTGTTTTCTTTCCCCTTTAATTCAGCCAAAAAATTATCCGCAACCTCTTTATCTTCTAATGATAAATTATCCGCTTCTTTTTCAATTAAATTAGCTAAAACTTGCTTCGGGTCTTGAGCCTGAGCCGCAGGAGCTTTCATACAATCTTGAGCCATAGCCATAGCTACTTGTGATGCAAATTCTTTAGAAAAACCTCTCTTAACTGCACCATCAAACGCACCTGTAGCATTATCACCACAACCATTGGGGTATAATATTATACCATGCTCTTTATTATGTGCTTTTTCATTATCTAAAAATTTCTTCTCTGTATCTGTAAGATTATACAAATCTTTTTCATCTTTAATTACTTCACCAGAAATACTAACTCTAAAGATTTTATCTTCTTCAACTACAAAAGCACCTAATTTACCAGCAGATATAAAACCCGTTGGCTTACCAAAACTTTCAACTCTTTGCTTATAAGCATCTGCAACTTCTTGGTTCTCAGGATCAGCTTTAATAATCTGCTCTTGAAAAGCCTCAATAATTGCTTGTGGGTCGTTCTTATCAACGCCTAGCAATGAGGCTATCTCTTCTTCATTACCATAAACTTTATTAGAGGCTTTATATAGCTCCATAAAAGTTTCTTTATTCTTTTCAGAATCTTTAATATTGGAAGAAGCCATTGTTTTAAACTCAACATTTGGCTCTTTCGAAAGATCTTCTAAGGCATATTTTAAACCTTCCTGATTTTTAGTCTTACCTACTAAAGTAAGAGTCATAAAGAAATCAACATTCTTATCAGGATTTTCATAAGCATATTCCTTTATATGCTCTACATATTCCTTCGTTGTATCAACGCTAAATGCAGAGTCCATATCAACACCGCTAAATTTACCATAAACTCTTTTTGCAGCCGTAACTGCTTGAAATATTGCAGACTTTGTACTCTCAACACCTTTTTGGATAGGGTCTATTCTATCAATTTTTATATTTTTCTCTGATAATTTCTCTTGTAACTCTTTACCTGTTTTATCATCACCAACAGCTGTTAAACCTTCAACTTCAGCGCCAGATATTGCCGAACTAATAATATTTATATTAAGTCCCGTACCACCTACAGCCATCTCTAATTCCAGCTCTTTTAAACATTCTTCATATAAATCATGGAATCTCTCAATCGGGTCAGTATTTAGCTTATGATATAAATCTTCCTTTAAATCCTCTAAAATTTGAAATTCATCATTCTTATCATTATATTCATCAGAACCAGTTTGTAATTTTGATATCTCTTCTTGTAAAATATGAAGCTGACCTAACATCTCTTCATACCTTACCCTTATCATTTCAGTATCTAGATTCTCTTTATATTCTTGTAACCTAGATTCAAATTCTTCTTTCTCACTAGCTTCCCATAAATCTGGAACATGAAATTTAACTGTTTGAATAAATCTATAAAGTCTTGCCTGATTATTAGTTAAACTTCTAAGTGGCTTTTCAGTATCTTCATATACCCACTTATCTTCACCTTTAACTTTATATAAAAGGTTATACTGACTGTCTTTATCTTCATCAGGCTGAATCGCTTGGTTAAATTCTACAATAGGATAAACTAGCTTTTCTCCCTCTTTCAAAGGAGCTGTTCCTATTTCACTTATATACGCCTTATCACTAGCATCCGTAAAATAGTTACCCTCAATAACATCTATTAACCATGGCGCAAGGAAGGTATAGTCTGCGATTGTAGCATTAACTATATAACTTTTATGTGTCTTCCTAAGCTCTGTCATTTTTAAATATTATATATTCTCTTTATTAAAAAAGGGTTAACTAACTGAAAGAAAGTCATTAGAAGCAGATACCACACTCTGTGGGCCATGTCTAAACTGCGCATCTGTAACCACCCCACTTTCAACTTCCATTGAATTAGCCATTTCTATAAGACTAACCATATCGTACTGCTCAATCTGTTCCTTTCTTACCCTAAGACGCTTAGAAAAGAATTCATTAACCACCTTTTCTGCCTCCTCTTCACTTGGGTACGGCATTGGTGTTTTCATAGCTTCTTGAGCCATCGCCATAGAAAATCTTAAAGCATCTCTAACATTCAAACCCGCCATTACTGCTTTATCGAATATGCCATTAGCCGTATCACCCGCACCACTTGCATACCTAATAGTTTTTTTATCAGATTCCATCTCATTTATCCAATCAATCTCTTTTGGTGATATATTGTACAAATAACCTGAATCTTGTTCTAAGATCATTGCTTCGGCTGTAACTCTAATTATTTCATCTTCAGTAATATAAAGAGCTCCCATTTTACCGCATGTAACAAATGCATGAGGTTTACCAAAATTTTCTATTCTTTGCTCATAAGCCTTTTCAAGACCTTTCTCATTCTGAGATTTATGCTTAAAAGACCTATCAAGCGGCATAAACTTATACCTATCTTCTTTAACTAGAGAAATTTCACCAGAATCTTTATTTATTAAAGCATCTGGATTTTTTAAAAGTATTTCATCCTTAACAGCATCAGCTATTTTTTTTAAACTAGTTTTATCTTCCTCTAAAAGAAATGCGAACTCCTTATGGTTACCCATTACTCTATCAGCACATCTAAGCCTATTAGTATAGCCAATTCTGTTATTAACAATATCCTGCTCATCAGATGATGTTACTAAGCAAGCGCTAACATTTCCTCTCGAAAGTACATCATTAACTAATGAGTTCACCCCTTCTCTATCTTTACACTTACCTTCATATGTTAAACTATGAACAAAACTGTAGCTTCTATTAACATCTTTTATCATTCCTGATAAATTACTTTTTACCCCCTCAACTCTATTCATAGATAAATGCTCATCTGCAGAACCAATCTTTGCAAAACCTCTATGGTGTAGCCCTTGCATAGCTACTGAAAGCAATGTTCTAGTTCCCTCAACAGCCGATGATGCACCTGTAAGGTAATTAATAAAACCTTTATCTTCTAATTGTTTTTCACACCCAGATCCAAAAAAACCTGAGCCTAAACCTGTAATAGAATATTTTTTTAAACCGATAGCCTCATCAAAAATACTCCCCGCTAAAACAGAATTTAATGCCGACCCTGCAACAAAAAATTTTAACGCTCCAATTTCAACGCATCTTTCAGCTGCTTCATATAGTTCATCCCTTTCACTTTCAGTTAAAATATCTGTAAGCTCCTCCTTACCTTCGCCCTCCCATAATTCAGGGTGCTTCTTTTTTAATTTAACAATTATTTCTGATAATTCTCTCTGAAATTCGCATCTTACACCATCATCTGTTTTTGGATTCGGTGATGGATTGAACAACCTACCAATCCATTCCAAAACTTTATTGGGCTCTTTATTATGTCTAAATAAGCCGTCAAACCAAGGTGCATTTAAGCCTACCTCGGCATTAGATGAGAACAGAACTATTTCATCAATTCCTTTTTTATTTCCTTTAGGGCTTACCAAATATATTACCTCCCACCTTATATATTAAATGGCAAAGATTAATTTTTTATTAACACTTGCAAAAAATGTAAAATTAACAATTGATTAACTATACTCTAGTATACTGATAACAATGGTAAGAAGATTCACAGTAAATTGCGACTTTGGTGGTCAACAATCCCCTTTTGATGTTTATATTGGCTTACCTAGAACAGGTAACCATCCGCTTCATCATCAGTCAGATTGGCTCTCAAAGGAACGTGGTGGAGTAATTCCCACATCAGTAATGGATAGCTTTTCTAATCTTCTTAAACTATCTGAAGAAAATGGCGTAGTATTTGAAGATCTATGCGCTTACGCATTAGAAGAATCTAAAAAGAACGAAGCTCAAGCCGTAGAAGAACAGCAAGAACAACCTCAAGGTTAATTAGCCAACAAGCTTTGCTACATCTAGCATACGGCACGAGAAGCCCCACTCATTATCATACCATGAAGCTACACGGAATACACCGCCTTCAACTTGATATGTTTGTGTGGCATCAAATACAGAACTATGTGGGTTACCTTCAAAGTCGATAGAAACTAGCTCTTCATCGCAATAAGCTAAAACGCCTTGCATATATGAAGTTGAAGCCTCTTTAATTAATTTATTAATCTCTTCCAAGTTCGTATCACGTTCAGCAGTAAATACTAAATCTACTAAAGATACATTAGGCGTTGGCACGCGAATAGATGTACCATCAATTTTACCCTGCAATTGCGGAATAACTTTACCAAGCGCACGCGCTGCACCAGTTGTTGTAGGAATCATTGATAATGCCGCCGCTCTAGAGCGCCTTCTATCCTTATGAGTACCATCAAGCACGCGCTGATCGTTTGTATACGAGTGAATAGTTGTCATAAAACCAGATTTAATGCCGATTTTATCATTTAAAACTTTAGCAACAGGCGCCAAGCAATTCGTAGTACATGAACCTACTGAAATTACTTTCTCATCGCCTTTTAATATCTCGTTATTAACGCCATAAACCACCATTGCATCCGCATCAGATGATGGCGCAGAAATAAGCACC
The DNA here is from genome assembly GCA_020630095.1 of Rickettsiales bacterium. Lineage (GTDB taxonomy): Bacteria > Pseudomonadota > Alphaproteobacteria > Rickettsiales > UBA8987 > JAHDCD01. The sequence goes on from JAHDCD010000006.1 coordinate 95,275, forward strand.
TTCTTAACAGAACCACCTAAATGTCTAGATGCATCCGCATGGCTTTTAAATACGCCAGTACATTCTAGCACAACATCTACATCTGCACTGCTCCAATCAATTTCTTCAGGATTACCAGTTTGGAAACGTTTAATTTTATGCCCGTCAATAGTAAGGATATCTCCTTTAACAGAGATATCCTTATTTAAACGACCCATAATAGAATCATACTTTAATGAATGAACTAGATCATCGTCAGAACGTCTGGCATTAACAGCGGCAACCTCAACGCCCTCCATACGGTGCTCAATAAAAGCACGCACTACAGATTCGCCAATTCTTCCTAAACCATTTATACCGAGTCTAACTACCATTTCTTGAATAAATTATGGCAGGTATTTCATACCACTTAGTACTTAACTAAGTTATTACCAATGCCAATTAATTGTCCTAAAGACATACCACCAACATTAGTATTATTCAAATCATAAATTGAACCAATTGTATTTTGGAAAGCACTTAATTCATTAGCAACTAGGTTTGTATCATCATTTAAATCATGGAGAGCAAATAATGAACTAGCAAACTGAGGAGTTAATTCAGAAGCAAATTGCCCCTGTCTTTTACCTGCTAATAATGAATTAGCAACACTACCTAAACCACCTGCAGTAGGCGAGTTTAACGCTCCACTTGAAGTTAGAATATTAGCCAATGTAAGCCAATGATTGTTAGATAATGTATTCTGTCCACTTACTGCACTAGCAATAGAGCTTAATGAAGCCATTGAACCACCACCTGTTAACGCACCTGCTACTTGGCTAATTGCACCAGCAGTTTGTGCCGTTTGTAAGGCTGTGTTTACTGTTCCCATAGCAGAAGATGCTGCTTGCACTAACCCTGGGTTAGTTTGAGAAATTTGATTAACTGTATTAGCTAGCTGAATAGCATTAGATGTAGCCGCCACATTCTGTGAAGAACATGATGATACAGCCATAGTTAAGCCAACTAATAATGAAATTACATATTTACGCATAAGATTACTCCTTTTTATATTACACTTTTATTCACACTCACTGTGCATTCTAGAACATAATAGTTAAAAAAGCCTTAAGAAAATCAAATTAACTTCTTTTAGCTTTAACTTTATTAATCACGTTCTCTACACTTATACCGAAATGATTGTATAAATCATTCGCTGGCGCAGACAGGCCAAATCCTTCCATACCAACAAATATACCATCAGAGCCGATATATCTGTCCCACCCTTGGCGTACTCCAGCTTCTATTGCAACCTTTATTGCATTTTCAGGGATCAAATCCTTTAAATAAGCGTCACCTTGCACATCTAAGTGTCTAAATGAAGGCACAGAAACAACTCTAGTCTTAATTCCTTCCGCGTTTAACTTATCCATCGCCTCTTTAGCAATGCCCACTTCTGAACCAGAAGACAATATAACCACCTCCGGCTTCCCTTCAGAGCAACCGCAACCAATAACATATGCACCTTTAGCACATCTATTTTCTTCTGCAAACGGCTTACCAGTAGGCTCAAGCCCTTGGCGCGATAATACTAAAATAGACGGTTTATCATTTTCCTGTAACGCAATCTGCCAACATTCCGCCGTTTCATAAGCATCCGCAGGGCGCAACACATTAACATTAGGCATAGCGCGTAATGAAGCTAAATGCTCAACTGGCTGATGCGTCGGGCCATCCTCACCCAAACCAATCGAATCATGAGTCATTACATACACTACACCTTGATTCATAAGCGCAGATAAACGAATCGATGGACGACAATAATCTGTAAACACAAAGAACGTACCCCCATAAGCACGCAAACCACCATGTAGAGATATACCATTCATCGCCGCAGCCATTCCATGCTCACGCACACCGTAATATATATAATTACCACCGCGCTCATCCGCATCAAAAATTGAACTATCCGAAACCTTAGTTAAATTAGACCCCGTTAAATCCGCAGAACCACCAATAATATTCTGCTTCATTTCTGGCACAATAACCTCCAGCGCATTTTGTGATGCCTTACGCGAAGCAATCTTTGCAGGATTATCTGAAATATTTTTCTTCAACTTAGATAAAGCCTCAATTGCACCTGCCTCTAACCCATCAAAATTAGGCGCTTCATAATTCTTATATTCCGCCTCATTTCGCAACCAACAAGATCTCCATGAATTTAAAATATCTGAAGGCACTTCAAACGACGCATGCTCCCAACCAATAGTCTCACGCACCAATGCAATTTCATCATCACCAAGCGGAGCCCCATGCGATGCCGCAGTTCCACCCTTATTAGGTGAACCTTTTGCAATAGTAGTTCTACACGCAATAAGCGCCGGCTTATCCGATAATTTCGCCTGTGCAATCGCTTCATTAATCTCATCAAAATTATGACCATCAATCGCCCAAGTATCCCAACCGGCCGCTTCAAAACGTTTACGCTGATTCTCACTAGATGAATTACTAACTGCACCATCAATTGTAATCTCATTATCATCCCAAAGTACAACAAGCTTATTCAGCTTTAAATGCCCCGCTAACGAAATAGCTTCTTGGCTTATACCTTCCATTAAGCAACCATCACCTGCGATAGTATAAGTATAATGATCCGAAGTTTTAGTACCGTAATTCTTAGCAATATTCGCTTCCGCAATCGCAAAACCAACCGCCATTGAAATACCCTGCCCTAAAGGCCCCGTAGTAGTTTCAATACCACGCGCTTCACCAAATTCAGGATGACCACAACATGGCGAATGAAGCTGACGGAAATTCTTAATATCATCTATCGAAATATCTTCATACCCACTTAAATACATTAATGAATATTGCAGCATAGAGCCATGCCCTGCCGATAAAATAAACCTATCCCTATCAAACCATGCAGGGTCTTTTGGGTTAAATTTTAAATGATTCGCAAACAGAACCGTCGCTACATCTGCCATACCCATAGGCATCCCTGGGTGGCCAGAATTCGCCTTCTGCACCGCATCCATAGAAAGCGCACGTATCGCATCCGCCATCCCCTTATAGTTTAAGTTTTCCTGATTAATAGATTCCACTGCTACGTTCATAAATAACGTGATAGTGAATTAGTAAATTTGTGCAATAGTGAACTGCACTTTTTACTTCATATTACACATCTCTTGTAACGCTTTATGCGCAGGAGTATCGGGTTCAGCTCTAATTTCCACCTGCTCAATATGTGAAACAGAGTTATGATTCCCAATGCTCGCATCCGGATTAGGCTCATTACCATTAATAACAATCTCCGCCTTATTTCCTTTTACCAAACCAGCATTAGATGCTATCTTGGCTATATCTATAGCTACCGACCATATTTCAGCCTGAGGATACCTAAACTCTCCACTCTCAACAAACTCACCTTCGCCCAACGGCTTTTCTAAAATAAACCTACCATCCGAATCAACTGATAAACTAGCACCTTCTTTTTGCAATTTAGCCATGCTTAAGGCTTTTCTAGCTTCATCCATTTTTGAATCTAACTTTTCAACAACAAATTCACGTACATCACCAGCTCCAGAAAAGTCTAAAAATCTAAATGCCCTATCTTTAATAAGAGCTACAGCCTTATCAAATGGCATTGAAATTTCACCACTCTCCGTTTTAATAGAAAAATGCTCACGAAATTTATCTGAATGCCGTAAGATAGCCGAATTAATAAACTGCTCAATTATCCCGCCACTAAGATTAACTTTAGGCTTTGTTCCATCAGCAACCCATCTTTCCATAAAAGTTGCATTAAATTGAAACATAAGATCAACTGATGAATCAAGGTTTTCCAGCGCCTCTTCCGGAGACATAAGCCTTGCTGGTAAGGTAGTTCCAAAATAGTTAGTCCATATCTTATCTTGAGTTAAATCAGAATCTAAATACTTTTCTATAGCCAATGTTAATCTAGCCTCTTGCATAACAATCATCATAAGAGGGTTTAAATACTTCAATGTACTAGGTGGAATTAAAGTGTTTGAAGCTATTTTTGATAAAAAACCAATATTACCAAAACTATTAGCCAACAGTGCACTAGCAGACTGTTTCAACATTTGCCTTCTATCAAGGTTAGACTCATATTCAAAAACAGTATTGCCATTTTCACCCTTTCCCCAACGCAAACCTTCTTCAGCCAGTTTTACTGGGTTAGTTACCTCAAATTCTTGCCTATTTTTAGACTCAGGAAATCTGATATTATACACACCATCAATTCTAGCAATTTCAGGCCTATCTTCCCGAGCTCCTTTCCAACCATTAATAGGTATATTTACTATATCCTTTTTAGACACATAACCATTAAACCACAAACAACTTAATATTTAGTTAACTTAAGGAGTAAAAGTTCCCTGTGATGGATTACCATTTATAATTGTAACTCCTGCTGGTAAATTATCTGTTAGGCTAAAATTAGTTGCATCATCTGGACCATTGTTAGTAGCCTCAATGCAATAGTATAAAGTGTCACCTTCATTAGCCGTATTTCCTGCCGCTAACGGCACCGAACAAGAGCTATCTGTAAAAACCTGCTTAGTAATTTCTAAATCTACAGTATCACAATCCACCCATTTATTGGTTAAATATTCTTCTACTTGAGCAACTTGCGCAGGAGTTAAGCCTTCTTTATACATTATTAATTCCGCAATATGACCATCAAACCATGAACCGCCTAACGAACCTAAGTTTAAACCCGAAATAGTGGAACTTGTACTACTATGAACATTCAAATCCACTAACGCTCCATTATTTCTAATATAAGTATTATTATTAGTTATACTTGATTGCGCCGTTGTAATAGATATTGAGCCAACCGCTGGATAAGGCCCTTGAACACGAGTTGTTGCTCCGTTACAGCAACCATTAAAGTCAAAATAACCTCGCCCATTACCCCATGGTAAATGCATTAATATTCTACTACCAGCTATGTTAGATGTCGCATTATTTGCACCAGCATTAATTGACCATACTGTATGATTCCTTCGATTAATTTCTCTGGTAACTATAAAGGTAGTCATCTCACCTGTAGTACCACCAAATACATCGGGCGCACTTAATTGTCTTCTTGTACCATCACCAAAACGCAATGCCCCACCACATTGATTAGTAGTATCAAAAGCATCTGCATCAAAATATGGCGCTGTTGTTCCACCTACTAAAGTTGCATTCTGCCCAGAAGGAGATTTATCTACCCATGTAGAAATCAATGCGCCATCCGCTACAGATGAGCCATCTCCATTGATATCTTTACCATCTAGCCAGTAAACTAAATTAGGTAATGAAGGCAAGCTTTGTGCAAAACCTGAACTAGGTAAAAACACTATAAACATCAATGCAATATTTACTATATAATGAACCAATATTTCACACTATCACGCAACTATATATAGTTGCAACTACAATTAACCTTTACAACTAAAAAGAGTGTTTTATTGCTTTAACTCGTAGTATAGTATGTAACCAACTACTTTTTAATTATGAAAAAAACGTTAATTTACACTCTTTGCTTCACATTAGTTTCAGCGCTATTTCCATCTTTATCTCAAGCTAACCAAGACATTCTGGTTTCTCCAAACCGAATTGTTTTTGCAAAAGGTAAGGATAAACGTCCAAAAGTTTTTGTATCCAACCCATCAGATAAAACCCGCCGTTACCGCATATCTTTAGTTAATAAAAGAATGCGCGAAGATGGCTCATTTGAAGATGTAGAAAAAGGCGATACAGATGGTAACTTTGCTAATAAAATGATCCGCTTTAGCCCGCGCTCATTTACGTTAGCACCAAAAACTGCACGCCCAGTTTTATTAAAACTTAGAAAGCCTAAAGGCATGGAAGACGGCGAATATAGAACACATTTATTAGTACAAGTTGTACCAGAAGGTAAATTGCCAGACTTCAACGATGAAGGCAAGCTAGCCATAGCCGTAAAAGTTAATTATGGTATCGCAATTCCTGTAATTGTTAAAAACGGCGAACTGTCTGTAGATGTTAACGTTACCGAAGTTGCAGTTGAAGAGCGTAAGGATGAAAATGATCCAAACGCTGTAGAGCGCACCTTTTTAAAAACAACTTTCACTCGTGATGGTACAGAATCTGCTTACGGCGACATTTCTGTAATGTTCACTGATAATTCTGGTGAGGAACATTTATTAAAACAATTGCAAGGTATCGCTTTATACCCTGAAATTTCAAAGCGTGAGCTAGAAATTCCACTAGAAGTTCCTAACGATTTAAAGGTAAAAAACGGCAAACTTTCAGTTAAATATCTTCAGGACGCTGACGACGGCGGTGAAGAATATTCATCTAAAGAAATTAATCTTTAACATTAAGTGGGCTTAATCGCCCACTTCTTACTTGATATCTCATCACTAAAATAATATAAGCTATCCCTTATGGATATTTTATTAGTTCTTCATATCTTCATTGTTGCATGTTTAATCATTGTAATCCTTATGCAGCGCTCTGCCTCTGATGGTTTCACTGGTAGTTCATCTGGCTCATCTGATGCATTTTTAACAGCTGCTTCAAAAGGTAATATTTTAACTAAAACTACCGCATTTCTTGCTATAGGCTTTATTGTTAGCTCTATGGTGCTAACTTTTATCGCCGCACGCGATACTGGCACTAGCTTAAACTTCGACGAAGACCAAATAAATATCGACCTAAAAGTAAATGAAGATGCTCCCGCAGCTCCAACTGCTCCAGCTATACCTACACAGTAGGTTTTAAAACAATGACCAAGTATATATTTATCACAGGCGGCGTAGTTTCATCCCTAGGCAAGGGACTCGCTTCAGCCTCTCTTGGTTCATTACTTCAAGCCCGCGGATATTCCGTTAGACTCCGCAAACTAGACCCTTATTTAAACGTTGACCCTGGAACAATGTCACCATTACAACATGGCGAAGTATTTGTTACAGAGGACGGCGCAGAAACAGATCTTGATTTAGGCCATTACGAACGCTTTACCGACGTAGATGCCCTTCGCGGTGATAATGTTACCGCCGGTAGAATATACTATAACCTTATCAGAAAGGAGCGGAAGGGTAATTATTTAGGTGGTACTGTTCAAGTAATCCCACACGTAACAAACCTACTAAAAGAATTTGTACTTGCTGGCACCGAAGGCATAGATTTCGTACTATGCGAAATCGGCGGTACAGTAGGCGATATTGAAGGCCTACCTTTCTTCGAAGCAATACGTCAACTTGGTAATGATTTAGGGCGCGATAACTCAATGTTTATCCACCTAACTCTTGTACCTTATATTGCAGCGGCAAAAGAGTTGAAAACTAAACCAACTCAACACTCTGTAAAAGAGCTTCGCTCAATCGGCATTTCACCGGATATTATAATGTGCCGTTGCGACCGCGAAATCCCAGAAAATGAGCGTAAAAAACTTGCCCTTTTCTGTAACGTATCCGAAGAATCTGTTATTCCCGCATTAGATACCGACCTTATGTATCGCGTGCCAATTAATTACCATGAAGAAGGCTTAGATACCCAAGTTCTAAAGCACTTCAAAATGAAAAACACCGAGCCAGACCTTACCCGCTGGCAGAATATCGTTGATAATATTGAATCAAGCAACGGCGTAGTAAATATTGCCCTTGTTGGTAAATATATCCAATTAACGGACGCTTATAAATCCGTTATAGAATCATTAGACCATGCCTGCATTGCCCATAAAGTTAAATTAGTAATAAAATGGGTTAACGCGCGCGAACTAAATGACTCAAACGTAAAGGCACAACTTGGCAATGTTGATGGCATATTAGTTCCAGGCGGCTTCGGTGAAGGTGGTGCAGAAGGTAAAATTTCTGCAATTAAATATGCCCGTGAAAATAACACTCCATTCCTAGGCATCTGCTTCGGTATGCAAATGGCTGTAGTAGAATATGCTAGAAATGTAATCGGGATGGAAGAGGCTAATTCATCAGAGTTCGCATCTTGCGATTCTCCTGTTGTTGGCTTAATGACCGAATGGAATAAAGACTCTGGCGGCTCTGAAACTCGCACAGAAGATGGCGACCTAGGCGGAACAATGCGCTTAGGCGCATATAAATGCAAATTACAAAAAGGCTCAATTGCCGAAAGATTATATGGTGAATCTGAAATAGCAGAAAGGCACCGCCACCGCTACGAGGTTAACATTAACCATAAAGATGCACTAGAAAAAGCTGGCTTAAAATTCAGCGGACTTTCACCAGATGGCAACTTACCAGAAATTGTTGAATTAAACGAAAAAGAACATAAATTCTTTGTAGCATCTCAATTCCACCCTGAATTCAAAAGCCGCCCTTTCAAACCACATCCTTTATTCTCTGGCTTGATTAACGCTGCAAAGGGTTAGTAATATCTACGCCCTTCCCAGCACCAACCTGCTCTACCGATCTAGTAGTCATTAGCCCATCAATATAACCAGAATCTTGATTCAAGCCGCTCATATCAGCTCCATCATGATTCAAACTATCTATTTTATTTTTTCTAATTATATCACCCCATTCATCTAGCACTCCCCTTTCTAAGCCAATTTTTTTAGCCAATTCTGCTGTATTTCTTTCACTTTCCAATATATTATAAAAAGGCTCATGATTAGAGTCGGTCATCATTCCATGTACTTGATCTAGCGTTTCTAGGTTACCGCCATATGGCTCTGCCTGATTATATAAATCTAATTTCTTTTGAGTTAAAGTTATAAGGCCTTTTCCTTCACCTTCTCCATAATCATACTCAATTTCCAACTTCCCCCTTTTATAAGATAGAACCTTACCACATCTTAATTTACTAATATCTCCATCATAACCCGAAATTAACTCAGAAAGATATTCTGCCTGCTCCTGTTCATCCATTCCATCTAAACGGCTTAATACTCCCTTCTCTCTATCAAATTCCTTAATAACACCACCACCATCTCTTACACCAAAAACATTATCTAAAAATGCCGCGGAATGTGCTCCAATCAACCTTTCCATTACATCATAATCCAAATCTTTCGGTATAAAATAATTGGAAATATCAAAGTTAAAATATTTTGACGTAAAACCTCCAAGAAGTTTTAATATTTTTCTCCTATCCATAAAACTATATTAAACTTTAAAGCTTAATTTTTATTAACATATTGCCAAATTCTTTCCCTACTGTAATTTACACTAATCTTATGGGAGCTAATGTACAAAATAACAGGCGCGGTGGCGGACGTAGTAAACGTAACAGCACCATGGCCGAAATTAACGTAACACCTTTTGTAGATGTTATGCTAGTACTGCTTGTTATATTCATGGTAGCAGCGCCACTATCTACCAGTGGTATTGAAGTTAACCTTCCGAAGGCTGAAAACTCTACCATAAAAATGTCCTCTAAACCTCTTACAGTTTCGATAAAGAAGGACGGCACTATTTATATAGCTGAGGATAAAATTCTACCTCGCAACCTAGGCATAGAAATACTACGCAGAACCAACAAGAATACTGAAGAGCAAATTTACGTTCGCGCAGATAAATTATTAGATTACGGCGCAGTTATGCGCGTTATCTCTACTATTAAAGATACCGGCTACACTAAAATCGGCCTTATTACCGAATCTGAAGTTTAAATTCTTATTTCTTAATGAAATCTAACAGCTGGTTATTACAGTTTGGTATGGCTCACAAATAATAGCAGCTGGTTCTACTTTAGTAGTTGCAACCGACATACCATACTTCTGCCAGCGCTCATAAAGCATAATCATATTAATATTGAAACAAAAACGCCGCGGAAGGGTGTTCTTAAATAAATAATCCAATCAACCAACCCACTATAACAATAATACTAGTTCTAAAAATTAAATTACTAGTTTTATACCCACCATTATATTTTAAATATTCTTTAAATGGCGGCTTAACATCTTTACCGTTATAAATCTTATCTTCTTGCTCAACTATAATTTTTGACCAAGTCATCATAACCCTTCTACCATGATGATTTATAACCAACCAAAGTATAGATGATGCCAAGCCAACTATCTTAATAGCCAATACTACTTGATTCTCACCACTTTTATAAATAACCGTAAAAAGCAGACCGACAAGAAGAGCCTGAACCGTTAAGAAGAACTTACTCCTATTCCAAAATAATCTAGTAAAAAGATTATATTTATCATTCGAAACTTTATAAGCCTCAATTATTAATTCTTCTTTTTCCATAGAAATAAAAAAGGGGCTCTGGAAGCCCCTTAAATTAATTAGCCAATGATTAGCTTGGCAGGATCTTCAATAAACTCCTTAATTCTAACAAGGAACGTTACCGCTTCACGACCATCAATAATTCTGTGATCATAAGAAAGCGCAATATACATCATAGGACGGATAACAATCTCACCATCAACAACAACAGCACGCTCAGTAATATTGTGTAAGCCTAAAATACCAGATTGTGGCGGATTAATAATCGGCGTAGAAAGCATAGACCCAAACACACCACCATTAGTAATAGTAAATGAACCGCCTTGCATTTCAGCCATGCTAATTTTACCATCACGCGCTCTTCTACCAAAATCAACGATAGTCTTTTCAATGTCCGCCATTGATAATTTATCAGCATCCTTAACTACAGGAACAACTAAACCAGATGGCGTACCAACCGCCATACCAATGTTAAAGTAATTCTTGTAAACAATCTCTTCACCATCAATTTCCGCGTTAACCGCAGGTAACTCCTTCAGCGCCGCAACAGCCGCCTTAGTAAAGAAAGACATAAACCCAAGTTTAACATCATTCTTCTTAACAAAACCGTCTTGATATTTCTTACGTAAATTCATAACCGCAGACATATCAACCTCGTTAAACGTAGTTAATATTGCCGCCGTATTTTGTGAATCTTTAAGCCTACGTGCAATTGTTTGACGTAACTTGCTCATTTTAACGCGCTCTTCTAACTGCCCTTGGTCAATAGCTGCAGGAGCAACAGCACCACCAGCCGCCGCCGGTGTAAAGTTTTGCGCATCAGCCTTAGTAATTCTTCCGCCCTTGCCAGTACCAGCAACATCTGCAGAATTAATCCCTTTTTCTGCCATAATTTTATTAGCCGCCGGAGAATTACCACCACCCGTAGATGCTGGTGCCGCCGCCGCTGGCGCAGCTTCTTCAGCCTTAGGTGCAGAAGCATTATCATTTTTAGCCGCCGTAGCAGACTCATCAATTAATGCTAGTAAGTCACCTTCAGTAACTGAATCGCCTTCAGCAAACTTCAACGCTGAAATAACGCCACCTTGGTCAGCATTAACTTCTAAAGTTACTTTATCCGTTTCTAACTCAGCTAATAGCTCATCCTTAGCAATAGCCTCGCCTTCTTGTTTGTACCATTTAGCAATTGTTGCTTCTGATACTGATTCGCCTAACGTTGGTGTTTTTACTTCTAACATGATGCCTACTTTTATATTTAAAGTCCCTATTCTTTCAAGAATAATTCTACCTATTTTACCATTTTCTCAAATATAGAAAATCTTAAAAACCTAAAAATCTTCAAAAAATAATATTCTTACTATAAAATCTTCGAATATCCTTATATTTCAATGGTGAAGTTTTCTAAGTAGGCAAAAAACGCTTCAAAAAAGTGCAATTTTTTAACAAAAAACGGCCATTTTTATGCATTTTTAGTAAAAACTCGTCATTGCGAGGAGCGTTAGCAACGCGGCAATCTATTAATAGATATTTAATCTTAGACAGAACTGTCGATGGATCGCTTCACCTAAAGGCTCGCGATGACGCTACTTTTTTTTGATCCGATTTACGATGTACTTAGAGTATAAACCTAAGCCTAGCTAACGCGGAAGGTGGTTTATCTAAAATAACCCTCTTCATGAGTTCCAATATCTTCTTTTCTATGCTTTTCAATATATCCTGAAGTTTGCTCTTTCTTTAACTGAGCCTGAAGCTCCTTATCTTCGTATCTATCTGCACCCCAAACTAAGGCATTAGGGTCCTTCTTAACTGCATCTAGTACAGCCTGCTTAAAATCATCCCCAAGCCCTACTTCTAATGAATTTAAAACAATGTTAATAACTTCTGAGCTTTCAAAAGCTTCTCTTATATAACCTATATCATTCCCAGTAGCTTCAATAGTCCCATGTAAATCATCATCTCTTTCCATGATTTCGTAATTTAGCTTAGGGTTAGTTACTAAATATCTCTGAATTAGAACACTTAAAATACCAAGATATGCATCATTATCAGAGCAGAAAGCTTTAAACTGCACAGCATTGTCCATAGGTTTAAATACACCATTATTCTTTTCCCTACCAAGCTGATTTTCATTAGAAAAAGAGAGGAAGGTAAGTCCTGCCATACTATGATAGCTAGCAGAATAAAGACTCTGTAATTCTTCATTTGGAATATCTATAGTCAAATGTAACCCTTGCTCACCATAAAATTTAGAATTAGCATTAAATGAAATTTTTTTACCTTCATTTAAATTCGGATCATTAACAATTGCGTATTTAAAATTCTCAATTTGTTCAGCTAATTCTATGAAATGATTACTATCTGAATCTGTTAAATGAGTGAAAACAGCTTCATGCGAATTACCGTCTATATAGATTCTTGATAGCCTAGGGCTCTCTCTTAAGCTTCCTTGCTTAGATATTTTTAATGGATCATTACTCAGTCTATCGAATTGTGGCTTAAAGTCTTTTGCCTGCTTTTGATCAAATAAAGAAAACTCTATATCCTTACCAGCAACCCCAAACTCTAGCTCTGCGCCCATTTGCAGTTCAACGCCTTGGCTCTCTAATGATTCCGTTAAAAGCTCTATAGCTCGTACAGCCAATAAACGATAGGCTGGCATGTCGCCCTTATTAGGCTCGCCCTCTCTTTTCTCAAGAGCCTTAACTAACCATTCTGGTCTATTTTGAGCATCAGTCACACGTTAAAAATATACCAAAACTCTTAAATATTAGTTAATACAATCTTAATTATTTACTAAATTAACTACTAATTAACCAATTAACGCTATTAACCTTTAAATTGTACCTCTATAATGTGTGAACTTAATTTTTTAAGCTATCACATTGAAAGTTAAACAAAAAATATATTTAAGCATTTTTGCACTATTATTAGCTTCGCCTTCTGTAAAAGCTCAATCATACAATGTTGCAAATGTTACTAATACGTGCATGACATATTCTCAGCAATTTGAGCCGTCAAAAGAGTTTGATATGTTTAACCTATGCATGGCACATTACGGAGTTGATAGCGGCGATGCTATAGCCAACTACTCTACCTTCTATGATTTCTATTAGGTTACAGCTTAAAGTTAACGAATTTAACCTTTTATAACAACCAATTAAGTTCTTTTTTAACTAAGTTGTTTGACGCACCCTATTTTTTCTATATCTTAAAAATCCACCTAAGAAAGGAGGCAATCATGCAACTCAATGCTATTGCAAAAAAACAAGTATGTTTGCTAATTCTTCTGGGTGTATTTAATACTGCAAATGCATCTAATCACGACCTAGCAAGCATCACACAAATGTGCGTTGGCTACTCAAATAACTTTGAAGACCAACTAAAAAATCGAATGTACAATATATGCATGACTCAAAATGGTATTATTGAGCCAGACAATTTCGGTAAGTATTACACTTTTTTTGATTTTTATTAGAAATTTAATTTAAGACCCAACTCTAACGAGTGGCTTGAGTAATCTAATTCCGTTTCAAATGCACCTATTTCAAATACAGGCGTAGCGGAATCAAAGTACCTATAACCCAGAACTATATCTGTTGCTGGCGCTACTGGAACATTAACACCACCACCAAACTGATACGCAAACTGTGTCGAATCATATCCAGTTGCGGTATCTTCTAATGTATATCTTGCAAAGCCTAAACCCGCTGTAACGTACGGCCTAATATAGCCTGAAGAAGGAAATTCATGGTAATTATTAACCATAATAGCGTTAGTACTTAATATAGCTGAAGCCCCTGCTGGCTCTACATCTGACTCCCTAGAAAGCAATTCAACTTCCCACCTTGAATTTGGCCTATAATTTTGACCATACGCAATTCTAACGCCCACACCGTCTTTTAACATTGAGTCACCAGTGTTTACACCATTTGATATATAATCACTATCCGCAACAGAGTCGAACGTAAGTGAAAATTGCAAATGACTATTAGAGGAGTAATCGCCCTTAGACGAACTATGCCCTAAACCTGAATGTTTATTGAATAATCTACCCGCTTCCGATTCTGCAGGTATTAATAAGGATGATAATAAAATAGATGCTGTAACAAGTTTCTTCATAATTAACGTTTAGTATATACTACTTTTACGTCAATGAAGCAATTAACCTTCTTACTTTTCTTCTTTCTTAGCGCCACCGCCCATAAAGTCGAAACCACCGAACTTATCATTGAACGATGCAACCTTACCAGCTTTCTCGTTAATCATGTTAGCTTTACCTTGGTTCCACGCTGGGTGATTAGCCGTGTCGATATCTAATTGCAGAGTGTCCGCGCCGTAAGTAGAACGAGTTTTGAAAGAAGTCTTGCCATCAGATAGCACAACTGTAATTTCATTATATTTCGGGTGAATATCTTTTTTCATCTTAAATCCTCTGCTATAAATAGAGCGAACAATATAGTATAATACAAACTAGATGACAATAGAAAATTTAATAGAAAGTATCTGCACTGCAAAACTAGATGGATACATAGTTCCACTAAACGATATTTACTTCAACGAATACGTACCAGAAGAGGTGAATTTAGTTAAGCAATTATGCGGCTTCACTGGCTCTGCAGGCACGTTAGTAATAATGGCAGATGGCGGTCATTTATTCTATACAGATGGTCGCTACACACTCCAAGCAAAACAACAGCTTGGTAAAGAATTTGAAATCCGCAACTCCTTCGAGTTATCTAAAACAAACGAAGGTAATCTTGGCATAGACGGCCGCTTAATTAGTCAAAAATACTACGATTCATTCAAGAATAAACCTAAGCTTATAAGCCTTATTGATTTACCAAATCATAAACCATCTAAAAAAATCGTATATCCAATTGAGTATGCTGGCAGATCCGTTGACGATAAAATTAACGACATTATAAGCCACCTACCACCTACTACCCACTACCTACTAATTACCGACTCTTGCGCTGTTAATTGGCTACTAAACATCCGCGGTGATTCACTACCACATACGCCAATTTATAACAGCTTTGCTATTTTAGATAAAAACTCAAAGTCAGTAGAACTAATTGAAAACTATGAAGATTTAGAAGGTAAAATATCTAAATTAAAATCACTTCAGCTAGACCCTGCACAAACATCCGCTCAGGCATATTCAGCAGTTAAGAATCCTATCTTAAAGCCCTGCCCTGTTAATGAATTCAAAGCCATAAAAAATACCGCCGAAATCAATGGCATGGTAGAAGCTCACAAGCGCGATGGCAGATACTTAACCAAGTTCATAAACCATATAAAAACCAACTTTGAAGGCGAAAGCGAAATATCCGCATCTGACATGCTAGAAAACTTCCGCCGTGAAGACTCTAAATTTCACTCCCTTTCGTTCGATACAATCTCAGGATTCGGCTCAAATGGCGCAATCATCCATTACCATGCCACGCAAGAAACCAATAAAAAATTCGAATCTAACAATTTATATCTAGTAGATTCCGGCGCGCAGTATCTTGGCAAAAATACCTGCGGCACAACGGACGTAACCCGCACAATCTGCTTTGGCAAGCCAACCGCCGAACATATTGAAAACTACACACGCGTATTAAAAGGCCATATTGCAATCGCCCGCGCTCGCTTTCCCATGGGCACATCTGGCGCGCAATTAGATATTTTAGCACGCAACTGGCTATGGCAAGCCGGCCTAGATTACGCCCATGGCACAGGCCACGGCGTTGGCGCATTTTTAAACGTACATGAAGGCCCGTCTGGTATCTCATCCCGCGCGCATTACCCACTTAAGGCAGGCATGATAATATCTAACGAACCAGGATATTATAAAGAAGGCGATTACGGCATACGCATTGAAAATCTAGTTTTAGTAGTTGAATCTAAACATGAAGGCTTTTTAGAGTTCAAAACCCTTACTCTAGCACCTTTTGACGATGACCTAATAGAACATAAAATGCTAACTTACCCAGAAAAAAAATGGCTAGAAAATTATAACAAAGATATACAACAAAATATTAATCCATAGGCCTATAAAAACCCTTCATTACAGCAAGAACAGACTTATCTGTAATATAATATTTTGCCTCTTTTGAAAATCTACGACTCTTTACCATACCACACCTATATAACTTACTCATATGACCTGATATTGTTTTCTCAGCCAGCGGCTCAAGGTGCTTTATAATATCTTGCAACGACTTTTCTCCATCTTGCAAATATTCCAAAATTTTAATTCTATGACGCGATGCCAACGCCTTAAAACGCTCTTCCGCGAGTAAATAACCCCTATCTATTTCATCATATCTTTTTACCGAAACCATATAAAATAACTATAACTTATTGAAATTGCAGTCAAGTTGGAAATATCGATATTTCCATCCAATATACAAAAGACTCCCTACTTATAAAAGTTGATTGACCTTTGAAGTAGATTAAATAGTTATAAAAAATGTTAGATTTTTGCGGTGAAAATGGAACTTTCTGGAATTGCTTCGATGCGTTCCAAAAACTAGGAACAACTAATCAACTACTTATTGGCTTAGGCATTTTTGTAGCTCTATTCATCACCCTTAGAATTATTGATATGATCCTCAAAATGTTTGAAGAGTGATTATAATCCCAAACTAGGCATCATACCAATAAAATCAAATTCAGACCTTTCCCTTTTTCCACTGTTAGTGATACCCTCTTCCATTGTCTGACTAACATTTGAAATATGAACTACCGTAACATTTGGTGATGGAGTGCTGATCTCAATATCTTGAAATTCACCTTGATAGTTTTCATAAATATCTTCAAAAAATCTACTAGCACTTGTTTGATAATCATTGAACCCTTTTAAAGCTGGAGAAAATTTAATATTAAAACTTTTAAAAAAACCATCATCTCCTGCAAATTCTACCTCCCCCTCGCTTTCATTAATCTTTTTAGTTAAATCAATTGCCTCTTCACTAGAAAAATGAAAACCTTTTGTAGCTAAAAAATCTTTCTTCAATGACTCAAGGTCAGGAAATTGACTAAAAAAGTCTTTTATTTTGTCAGTAGGTTTTATTCTTAAGCTTTTTAAATTGTGCTTAGAAGTTAGCGCACCCTCAAGCTCTTGATCATATCTTTCATAACCCTTTGAAGATACAACCCTTAAAAGTTCAGGTGCCGATAGCTCTTCATAAAAAGGGATAAAATCTTGCTCAAAAGTGTCTAAAGCGCCCTCAATCGAAGGTGATTCAGATCCTAAGCCCATTCTCTCTACTTGGTACATAGATACCTATTAATAAAAGTCTATCAACTTTTAGGTACTCTTCTTTGATGGAGTTTTCAACTGCAACAAACCCTTGAACAGCAACATTAGAAGAATTAGCCAAAGTACCAATTATAAAACCACTCAATTTCTTTTCAAAGTCCCTTCTACTAAGGTCACCACCAATTAAAGATTTTTCAACAGCAGTCTTTAACTCATCATCGGAAACATCATCTTTACCGCTAAAATATAAATCTTTCAGCGTATCTCTAAGAACATCCCAGTTTTCTTTTATAGAATCGAATAGCATTTAACCATTCTAAAACAAAAACATTAATTTTCGGTAAAGATCAATAAATCACCTTTAAGTTCAAAACTATCATCGTAAGAAAACATTTCATCCTTGCCGCTGCTATTAAGTTTAATTTCCAAAATATCGCCCGCACCAAAATTATAAGTACCTATAACTTCGCCAAATTCCTGCCCCTTAGCATTTTCAACCTTCAAGCCAATTAAGTCATCAAAATATATCTCATCTTCTTTCAGCTCCGGCAAAGCATCCTTTTCCACATAAATTTTAGTACCTACCATAGATTCCGCCGCCTCACGCGTCGCAACCCCTTCCAGCTCACAAACTATATTCTTTTTAACCACAAACTTCTGCGTAATCTTAATCTCAGCACCATCTCTTAAAAAGAACCTTCCGAAAGTTTGAAATAGCGCATAATCTTGCAGGTTCGGATAAATTTTAACCAATCCTTTTACGCCATGTACTGATGTTATTTTACCTATTTCTAGCATTCCATAATGCATACAGGCTCACAAACAGATTGACTAGAATTTATTAACCTATATTTAACTAAATTGGTTTATAATCTATAATAAACCGCACGCGCAACATGACTAAAGAAGCATCAGCAACACAAAATACCAAGCCTTTAACTGAAGAACAGACCAAGAAAACGCTAACAAAACTAGTGCGTGACTTTGTCCGTCTATCTAAAGAAAAAGGCGCTATAACCATTGATGACATTACGTCACGCCTTGACCCTGCATTCCTAAATCCAGACTCTATCGAGCTTTTAATCTCCATGCTTTCAGAGGCTAATGTTACTGTTTCTGAGCAAGAAGCCGAAGAAAAAGCCCATAAAAAGGACGAGAAAAAAGAGGAAAAAGAGGAAGAAGAAGAAACTGAATCTGCCGCTGGCCGTTCAGATGACCCTGTACGTATGTACCTGCGTGACATGGGGAATGTAGAGTTACTTACCCGCGAAGGCGAGGTAGAAATTGCTAAGCGTATCGAAAATGGTAAAAATACCATGATGTCTACGCTATGCCAAAGCCCAACGGCAATGCGTTTCTTTATCGGCTGGTACAACGAACTTACTGAAGAAAAGAAATTACTACGCGACATTCTAGATATTGACTCAGCCTACGCCGCTGAAATGGGCATTATTCAAGAAGATAGATCTGCCATTGGCCCTGAAGAAGAGCCCGAGGAAGAAGATGCAACTATTGATACAACAACTTTAGACGCGCTAGACAATCCAGAAGAAGAAAAAGAAGATGGCGATGAAGAAATAGATGAAGAGTTCTCAACTAACGTACCTATAACGGTAATGGAAGAAACTCTAAAACCTTCAGCATTATCTAACATGAAAGATATTGCTAAAACTTGTGAAAAGTTAATCTCTGCCCATGAAGACCAGCTATTCTCTTCACTAAAAGGTAAAGGCTTCACACTGGATAAGAAAGCCATAAAACTTTCAGCCGACCTTGTTGAAAAAGTTGAAAACGTATTCTTAAACGACAGCTGTATTTTAGAAATACGCGACTCATTATACGAAGAAAATCAAGTACTTATCGCATTAGAAAGTAAATTACGCCGCATCGCAGTGCGTCATAAGATTAAACTTAAAGAATTCCTAGAAAGCTATAACGGCAACGAGCTTAACGAAAAATGGGAAAAAGACCTAAAATCTTCTGGCGACACTAAATGGGCTAATCTTTATAAGATCGACGGCGACAAGTTCAACGAAAGCAGAAAGGCCGTAGCCGCAATTTCTGAAAAAGTTGGTACAGATATCGGTGAATTTAAGCGCCTAGTTTCATCAATCAAGAAAGCTGAACGTGAAACAAACAAAGCTAAACAAGAAATGATTGAAGCTAACTTACGTTTAGTTATCTCAATCGCCAAAAAATACACCAACCGCGGACTACAATTCTTAGACCTTATCCAAGAAGGTAACATTGGCCTAATGAAAGCGGTTGATAAATTCGAATATCGCCGTGGTTACAAGTTCTCAACTTATGCAACATGGTGGATTCGCCAAGCAATCACCCGCTCAATAGCCGACCAATCTCGTACTATCCGTATTCCGGTACACATGATTGAAACGATTAACAAAATCGTTCGTACATCGCGCCAGTTAGCACATGAAATGGGCAGAGAACCAACGTCAGATGAACTTGCAGAACGCTTAAGCCTTCCGGTTGATAAAGTTAAGAAGGTAATGAAAATCGCTAAAGAGCCTGTATCTTTAGAAACACCAGTAGGTGACGAAGACGGCTCATTCTTAGGTGATTTTATTCAAGATGAAAACGCAATTTCTCCCCTAGAAAACGCAGTTCATGGTAACTTAAAAGACGTAACTTCACGCATTTTATCTTCACTTACTCCAAGAGAAGAGCGTGTACTTCGTATGCGTTTTGGTATCGGCATGAACACCGACCATACGTTAGAAGAAGTAGGCCAGCAATTCAACGTAACGCGTGAGCGTATCCGACAAATTGAGGCAAAAGCCCTGCGTAAGTTACAGCACCCTACAAGATCTAAAAAGCTACGTGGCTTCATGAGCAACTAGAAGTTTAAAAAACCTACTAACTTTTATTTTTCTTAACTTTTTGTTAATAATAAGGTTTTATCCTTATTGTATGTCACACGCAGATAAAGTTCGTAAAGAAAAACAAGCACCTAAGTCTACCGGCGATATTGCAAGTAACCTAGTAGAACAAGTTTTTGGTGAAAAAAAATCTAATTTAAGTGTTTCTGATGACCTTAAAGATGATTACGCACGCCTTGTTGTTGACCAAACATTCCGCCTTATGTTCTCACATAATCAGGAATCTGGTGAAGTTTCTTATGAAGCTTTATTCGAAAACCTAGTAAAGAAATATAATGGTGACAAAGACATGGCTTCATACGTATATGTGAATACCATTGCCAGTCTTGATAATACGTTAGTTGCCACACCTCACCCAACATGGGTTCTTGGCAAAGATGCAAAGCACGCCGAAAGAGCGCTAAATAAATTTATGCGCGTCAACTACTCAGATATTGAAAACAATACATTATCAGCTGAAAAAACAGCTGAACTTAAAAAAGTAGCTCAAGAATTTAAGGACACCATTGAAAAACCTCAAAAAGCCACCACTAAACAAGAGCGTGGTAACTCAGCTTGGTTTGCCAGTAAAATTAAAGATGCCTCTAACATTCAATTTACCAGAATGATGGACCCACTTCAAAAAAATGGATATGATATAGATAGACTATCCCAAGTATTCGCTGATAAAGAGCCCGATCTAGGTTCAACTGAACGCGCAAGATCAAGCATTTTAAAAAGAACAGCGGGTAGAATTAAATCTAAAACATGGGCACCAGGTGATGCTGATGGCAAGCCATTAGCAACTCCAGAATCTTTAGAAGCAGGTATTCAAGAAAATCATTTATCTATTTTCGAAGAATATGCAGTTTCCCTACAAGAAGCTATTTTTGAAAAAAGCTTTGAATCACCTGATCAAAGATTATTTGAACTATTAGATAGAGTTTTAATGACAATTAGTGACCATAAAAAGTTAGAAGCCTTCCTAGATGTCCATTTAGAAAATTTCCAACACCCTGAAGCTGAAAAAATTAAAGGTGCTTTGTTAGGGCGCTCTCTTGATTTAAACGTAGAAGGAAAAGGTGATAAACAGCCAATAAATGCCGATGAGCTAAAAGCTGAATTAGAAAATGTAATGGAATCTGAGCATGGTTTAGCTGGACTTAAAAAAGACAGCAATGGCCTAACCGCAGTAGGCAGATTATATAGAACTGTAAATGACTTTGGTGACTACGCCCAAAAACCGGAATATAGACAATCTAGCGAAGTATATAACCATACATACGAAACCGTTGTAAAACTTCTTGAAAAAGGCTTTGATGAACCATTCAAAGAAGGCTTGAAATCAACTGAATTTTATGAGCTTACACAGGGTGAGAAAGGCAAAGAATATATAGACTCTATAAAGAACTTTGCACTTGCTCCTAAGTATAAATTAGATGGCAACAGCTATACTTTAGCTGAACTTGAGAAACTAGGCGATAAAATATCTGAAGACTTAGAAAAACCACATATCGAGATTGAAAGAAAAAGTGAATTAAGCAATTTATACAATCAAATGGAATCTATAGTTAACCAAGTTAGCGATCCAGAATCAGCAGAGTATAATGCAGAATTCAAATATGAATTTGATGGAGAAATGTATAACCTAGATGGCCTTAGGGAAGTTAGAACAGATCTTATTAAAGAATATAACGAAGCTGCTGAACAGTTTGGCAAAGAAGATTCAAGAACCTCCGAAATAGCAGAAAAACATACTGCAATTCAAAATCAAATTCTTGATATAGAAACATTAAGAACTCTTGATGTTGTAGCCAGATACCCTGAAGCCGTTGAAACTTGTAAAATTGCTGAGTGCGGAAGCGGTAAAGACTTAATTATTGTAGGCTCGTTATTAGAAGCAATGACACCTGAGAACATGAAAGGTCAAAAAACTGCGGTACCAATGCCATTGGTTGAATACCCCGATGACCTAACTAAATTGGATAACATTATCCTTGAAGCAATGGATAATCCACACTTCAAAGCCTATATTGAAGAGAATGCTCCAACTGTAGATTTCTTTGATCCTGAAACGGGTAAAACTCGCCCAATGACAATTGAAGATGCTATTCGCTTCAATACACCAGAATTAAACGATGAAGAAAGAAATCAACTTTTAGAAGATTATAAGGATAAATTAATTGATCCTGTAAAAGCAATAGACCCAATGGATGCTGGTTCAGACTCATTAAAATCTGGCTCTCAAGCAACTATTTATAGAACAAATAATTCTAGAACTCGCCTACAAGTGGGCTTACTTGAACATGGCCTTGTATCAGTAAACTACAAAGGTACAGGCTCAGGACACCATCGAGCATCAATTACTTTAGCTCAAGTAAGAACAAGGCAAGGTATTGAGCTGCGCGTTCCTGGTGAATCTTTAGCTATGCAAAATGAACAAAACCAAGTTCATAGAGCATTCCAGATTCACGGCTTCGAGACAGAGTATTCAAAGAAAGTTGATGATTATAATGAATTATACAGCAACGTTCTTGATAATATTCCCGAAGGAAAGGCAGATAGATTAGTAAAGTCTTTAAAAGGGCAGCGTGAAGAGCTTGCCACAATTGCACTTTCAAATGTAAACAATACATTAAGGCTTAAAGATGAAGGCCTTTCGGACGAACAAATAGACTCCATGATCGATAACTACATCAATGATTTATATAATACAGAATCTTTTGATAGATTAGTTGATATTGCCACTCCAAGAAAAATGGAAGGCGAAAACTCATTTGCCGCACGTCCTGCGGAAAGAATTCGTGCATCATTAGCCGCATTTGGCGTAGGCGATCTCAGAGCAATTGGCTATGGTGCTGTATTAAACAACTCCGGTAATGGCTCACCTCATTTATACTATGGACTATCTGACGCTATAAATTCAGCTGGCCCTGATGGTATTATTCCTGAAGAAAAACTTGATAATGCCGTTCATCAATATTTAACCAATCCAACAGTACAAAGCATGATGAATCGTGCAATGTTCAGTTTAACATATTCAGATTTCGACCAATCTTGGGAATTCATGAAATCCGGAGCTGGTTTAAGCGATGATATTCAAAGAGTTGTAGAAAATGGCGAAGTATCCTTACAAAAAGGTGATATAAAATTATCAATACAAGACATTGCCCAAGGTAATGTTGATCAAGAATTATCAGAACTTCTTGGTAACGGTGATGAATTAGAAACAGTTAAAACACTGGCAAAGCTTGATAGTGAATCAAGTAGAAACCTAGTAGCTATGAATCAAGTTCTAGCGCGCGTTACTGGCAAAGAAATTGAAATGTCTAACGAACTTCACGACCCACAAACTTTAATTGATTCAATTGCTGAATTCCATCCTGAACTTGCCAAAGAGAGGCAAGAAATAACAGATAAAGTTAAAAAGGCTCGCGACGTTATTCTAGATGGCTTTAAATATGAAAAAGCTGAAGGTAATCTCAAAAACGCCTTAAAAGAAGAACTAGCTGAGAAATACTTTGGCGATGCTGAAATGTCTCATGAAAATTTCAGCGCAAGATTCAAAGCAGAACCATCTTTCTTTGCACATGCGATTATGAAACAATCATTTGAGCGCGTTGAAAGCTCTCACTTAGTAGGAACTGAGGTTAACCTTAGCCAGTCACAAGAACAAACCGCTCAACACGGGTTATCTGCGGCATAAATTTACTTTCATTATCCCCTTTGAGGTGTTAACTTACCCCTATGTATTCGTATATTTCAGGGGAAGTTGTAAGCATTCGCGATGATAGCTGCATTCTAGATGTTAACGGCATCGGCTATAAAATTTTCTGCTCTGCGGCAACCTTATCTCAAGTAAATATCGGTCAACGCGCAAAACTATTAACCCACACCCATGTGCGTGAAGACGCACTAGATTTATTTGGCTTCTTAACTGAACTAGAACAAGAATGGTTCTACCACTTAACGGACATTAAAGGCGTAGGTAACAAAGTAGCCCAAGCTATTCAAACAAGCCTAAGCCCAAACGAAATTTACAACGCGGTACTCGCTCAAGATAAAACCGCATTTAAACCTATTACCGGCATTGGTCCTAAATTAGCAGACAGAATATTATCTGAATTAAAAAATAATAAAAAAATCGGAGCAGATATTACCCTACCCGCAAATAGTGGCGATAATATCTTTAGCGCCAGCCCTGATAATAAAATATTTAACGACGCTAAAACCGCACTCTCTAACCTTGGCTATTCTCAAGGCGATGTGATGCAAACTTTACAGAAAATAATGGCTGATAACGACAATATTTCCCTTGAGGAACTTATCAAATCTGGTCTTATGGAGCTTAGTAGAAGCTAACTATTTCATCGTCATCGCGAGGAGCATAGCGACGTGACGATCCAGTGATCTTAACTAATTGATAGATTTCTGGATTGCCACGCTTCCCTGCGTTCGCTCGCAATGACGGCAAATATAACATCATTAAATGAACATCTTGAGGATAAGCCTCAGGTTACGCTGCGTCCGCAAACATTAGAAACTTTTGTTGGTCAAAAAGGTGCAAAGTCTAACCTATCCATTTTTATTGAATCGGCAAAAAAACGTAGCGCCGCAATAGACCATATTTTATTCTACGGCCCCCCTGGTTTAGGTAAAACAACGCTTGCAAATATTATCGCTAACGAGCTTGGCGTAAACTTCCGCGCAACCGCTGGCCCTATATTAACAAAGGCTGGCGACCTTGCCGCCATACTTTCAGGCCTGCAAGAAAATGACGTTTTATTTATCGATGAAATCCATCGCCTAAACACCAATGTTGAAGAGATATTATATTCCGCAATGGAAGACTTTAAACTAGATATAATAATCGGCGAAGGCCCCGCCGCACGCACAGTACGCATAGACTTACCAAAATTTACCTTAGTTGGCGCAACAACTCGCATCGGCTTATTATCAAACCCATTACGCGACCGCTTCGGAATACCTATCCGCCTAAAATTCTACGAGCATGATGAACTATGCGAAGTAATAATTGGTGGCGCAGAAAAAATTGGCGCTAAAATCTCTGAAGATGGCGCACTAGAAATCGCTAAACGCTCGCGCGGTACTCCTCGTATTGCATTACGTTTACTGCGCCGTGTAAATGATTTCGCCATTGTGCACGAACGCCCATCTATCGACAAGCATATTTCAGACCTTGCCCTAAATGCACTAGAAGTTGATGCACTTGGGCTTGATACCGCCGACCATAGATATTTAAAATATATCATCGAAAACTACTCTGGTGGCCCAGTTGGTATTGATACAATATCTGCTGGTATATCTGAGCAGCGCGATACCATTGAAGAAACTATCGAACCTTATTTAATGCAACTTGGCTTCATTCAACGTACCCCACGTGGTAGAGCCGTTGCCGAAGGCGCATATAAGCATCTAGGCCTAGAATATTTCACCAAACCAAATCAAGCTAATCCAGTTTAAAAAATTATTATACTGTAATACAACACCATTTCTCACTGTATACAAGTATTCTTATTTATACTTATATAAGTATAAATAAGAATACCTGTATAGTAAATTCTAATTTACTAGCAACAAAAGCTTGAGTTTTTGTTGCGCCGCGAAGCGAGTGTATCTAAATTGCATCGTGCATAAGATGCAATTTAGAAAAAACTATACTTATATACTAAAATACACACCTTCATTTACAACATTTACCCCTTGATATTCATCATGTTTTCTCTATCTATTTATGCATGCCAAAAGTTATATTTGAAAACACGAAAGGTGAAGTAGTAAAGGAAATCGATGCTCCTAATGGTATCTCATTACTTGAAGTTGCACATAAGAATGAAGTTAGTCTTGAAGGAGCATGCGAAGGTTCGCTTGCTTGCTCTACTTGCCATGTAATTTTAAAGGATGAACAAGTGTTCAACAACCTTCCTGAACCAACTGAAGACGAGGAAGATATGCTAGACCTAGCATTCGGCTTAAGGCATACTTCGCGCCTTGGTTGCCAAATTATGATGAATGACGAGCTAGATGGCTTAACTGTTATCCTACCCGATGGCACTCGCAACATGGACGTATCTTAGTTCTAAAAAACACAAAAAATGAAAACATTATTCAAAGTTATTATCGTACTAGCGCTAATTTTATTTGCCGCTTACACATTTGTTTGGTTCGACATTGCCAGCAAAACAAAGCAGCAAATGCGCGATGTATCTGAATTCAAAAACCTAGACAAAGTAGTAGGTGACCTAGACGGCATAAACCCTGCTATGTTTGGTATGGCTAAAAACTTCATCAACTTCGACCTTGGTGATATGAAAGTAACCGGCTACCCGCTTGCCTTTAACTTTGAAGTTGATGGCTTTAAAGTTACTCCCGCAGCAACGGCTTTACTTGCCGCAGCATCTTTTGTTCCACCTGAATTAGGCGGTGTAATTAACGATATTAAGGTTGAATACCCACGCTCTGTTACCAGCTACGGAATATTTAATAGAAACGCAACCAGCTACACGGATGGCACTGTAAACATTCTAGGGCTTGAATTTAACAGCTCTGAACCGACTAAAATTGAATCTAAGGGCTGTAGCGGCTTTATCGATTTAGTTAAACAACATTACTTTGACGTTAAGCAGGACGATTGCATGAAAGAACAAGGTATCAGCGGTTTTGAATATGCTTCACGCGGTTCTTCAACATCTTACGGCGGTAATAATTACTTCACTACTGAGAAAACTGATATCAACGTTGACGGCCTATTCTCAAGCAATGAAGTTGAAGTTCAATATTCAGTTGAAAACTACAAAATATATAGTGAATTATTCTCTGATATTTTAGCACTTATAAACACAGTTGAAGGTTTACCAATGCTTGCCCAACAAGGCGAAAAAGCACCTGATGAAGTTAAAAATATTTTAAACCTTCTTGCAAAAACAACGGACAACTCAACACGCGGAACAGATATTATCTTTGATGTTGATTTAGAGTTCAACGAACCTCTAGATTTAGATTCAAAACGCGAGCCTAAGCTTCAAGAGTTTGAAATTGAAAGCATTAGATTTGCGAATTCAAAATATTCTATCAATCTACAAGGTGAAGCCGAAGTTAGGCAAGAAGCCTTCAACTTTAAACTTGAAATTGAGAATATTGATAGCGTATTTAAAGCAGTTGAGTCGGTTAAAGATTACTACGTTTCTATATCTCAAAAAATGGGTAAAAATATCGATGAAGACCTAGCAAAATACGAATTTGTAAAAAATACAATTATTCCAACTATTCGTAGCTTAGCTAAAAGAGAAGGCGATAAATACATATATAACATCTCTAAGGCACCTAATGAAGATATGCCTAAGATCAACGATTTATCATTCGATAAATTCTTTGAGGCTGCTCAATAATGAAGAAGATAATCGGAATATCACTATCTGTTATAGTTGGCTTAATACTAACTATTTACAGCGTATTCTGGTTTTATCAGGCATCATCAATTGAAAAATCATTAAAAACCTTCCTTCTATACGGCAATCAAACCTTTGAAGAAAAGGGCTTTAATATTTCTGTAAAAGATGCCCGCGTAACGGGCTTTTTCTCACTTGGCTTCCGCATTAAATTTAAAGATTTCCGCTTAGACTTAGAAGAAAAAGTAAAGCCTGCAAGCCTTGTATTACAAGATGACGACAACGCCGTTAGAGTAGAAAAACTAAACTTTTACCTACCAATTTTTGCTAATGTAATCGAGCTTAATTTCCCGTCTGAAGTAAAGTATTTCGGCAACATTACCAGCTTCTTCGATGAAGATAATACTCTACGCATCGGCTTAAACGATTCCGCCTTTGTAAACTTCTTAAAGGGCTGTAATCTATCATGTATATTCTCACCAGATGAACTAAAGCGTTTTGACCTTATAACCTTTGCTCATAACGGTTACTTAAATAAATCGCTAGACGGCATGGACCTATCAAAGTCTGACCAAGGCTTCCTAGAAGTTAAGAATAAGAAAACCATTCGCGGCCAACAAGTATCTATTGAAATGAAGGGTTCAGGTAATGAATTCTTTGAAGAATATTATATTAACCTTCGCTCTCAGGTTAATGAAGCATTTAGAAATGATGAGCAAAATAAAAACGCACTTTTAAAGTTAGTAAATTATTTCGATCAAAATAATGATGCTACAAAATCTACTGAATATAGCGTTTCACTAACCTATGAAGGCCCAGTTAAAGTTGAAAGTTTTGCTAACGGCAGAGCGGACATTATCTTCAATATCGACAAGCTAACCTTCCAGAACTATCTGTTCTCTATCAACCTTCAAGCAGATTTCGAAGTGTCGGATACTAATCCCATGCCAAACTCTGAAGGCTTTATTGCCATAGATAATGTAGCCAACTTTGGCACTTACGTTAGCGGTATATATAATATCCTTACCGAGATGGATTTAGAGCGCTTCTTTAAATCTAATAAGTTAAACGCACCAAAACTTGACCTAGCAAAAATATATCAAGACGATGTAGATGACTTCATCGAATACGCACAAAAGCTTTCATTTAATGATGAGCAAAGCGCAAACTTAAACCTTGATTACTCAATTCAAGATGGCAGAGTTCGCATAGGCGATTTCTCGTTAGGCGAAGCTATCAGCCTATACTTAAACTACTTCGGTAACTAGAAAATTCAAAATGTCTAAAAATTCAAATAAAATGTGGGGCGGACACTTCTCATCTGCACCGGATGAAATAATGCAAGCCATAAACGCTTCAATTTCATTCGATAAACGCCTATACGCTCAAGATATCCAAGGCTCTATTGCGCATGCTAAAATGCTAGCAAAACAAGATATCCTAACCGATGCTGAAGCAAAAGAAATCATTCAAGGCCTAACTGAAATTAAAGCCGAAATTGAAGCAGGGGATTTCAATTTCTCTGCCGAGCTTGAAGATATCCACATGAATATTGAATCTCGCTTGCGTAAGAAAATCGGCAATGTTTCAGGTAAACTTCACACCGCGCGCTCTCGTAACGACCAAGTAGCACTGGACCTTAAACTTTGGTGTCGTGATGAAATAGATAAAATTACGGAACTTCTTGAAACTTACATCTCTTCATTAACTACAAAAGCAACGCAAAATGAAGAAACAATCATCTCTGGCTATACGCATTTACAAACCGCACAGCCCGTAACCTTTGCACATCACTTACGCGCCTATATTGAAATGGCTAAACGCGATGTTTCACGCCTTAACGATTGTCGTAAACGCTTGAATGAATGCCCTTTAGGAGCCGCCGCTCTTGCTGGAACATCATTCCCGATTGATAGAGATTTCACGGCAAAAGAACTTGGCTTTGATAAGCCAACTGCCAACTCGCTAGATTCCGTATCTGACCGAGATTTCGCTATCGAACTAATGAGTGTAATATCATTAACCGCCCTGCACCTTTCACGTTTCGCAGAAGAAATAGTTATCTGGTGCTCATATGGTTATAAGTTCATCAAATTATCGGATAAATTCACCACCGGCTCATCTATTATGCCTCAAAAGCGTAACCCAGATGCCGCCGAATTAGTACGCGCAAAAACCGCCCGCATATTCGCAAACGAGCAAACTTTAAAAGTTGCTATGAAAGGCTTAACCTTAGCATATTCAAAAGATATGCAAGAAGATAAAGAGCCCGTTTTCGACTCAGTAGATTCAATAACACTTTGTCTAAAAGCAATGATTGGCATGGTTGACGATATGATCGTTAATACCGAGAATATGCTTCATCATGCAAAGCAAGGCTATTCTACCGCAACAGATATTGCCGATTATTTAGTGCGTGAACTTAATATTCCATTCCGCGATTCACATCATATTACTGGTAGAATTGTTGTTCTTGCTGAAGAGAAGAATTGCTACTTAAATGAACTTTCAATACAAGAGTTACAATCCGTTGAACCAAAAATTAAAGAGAATATCTTTGATATCCTAAGCGTTGAATCTTCGGTTAAGTCCCGCACTTCATTCGGCGGCGCTAACGGAAGTAACTAAAGCTCAAAACCTCTATCATTTAATATAGCTATGTCACTTAAAACCAATACACCTGCAAGTTATTTATTTAAAGTGGTGAAATTAAAAACTGTCATTGCGAGGAGCGTAAGCGACGTGGCAATCCAGTGATTTATTGGCTTGGAGAGATTTCTGGATTGCTTCGTCGTCGCAAGCTCCTCCTCGCAATGACGTTACTTATTAAGCTTTAACAGCTCCTTTTCAATCTCTAACCTAAGCTTTTCTTGGGAATTATCATCCAAATCTTTAGGTATTTCAAACTGCTTACCCATCTCAAACTCTATTGTAGCAAATGGTTTTGGGATTAACATATTATCCCAACTATTTAATTCCCACGCACGCGATATAGTATAACCAAAGCATACAAGCTTCATCTTTGTAACTTGTGCTATCGGTATTAGATTATCTTTAATCTGATACTTAGGTCCACGCGGCCCATCTGGCGTTATAGCAATATGATCACCGCTTTTAACAGCCTTACGAATTTCTTTAATAGCCTTACTGCCGCCTCTATCCTTAACTGTTCCTTTTTTGCTATCTTTATCAGATGAGCCACGAATTTGCTTTATACCAAACAAGCGCAAAACCTTAGATAACAACTCACCATCTCCATGTTTTGAAACTACAGTATTAACTTTACGCAAATTTTTCTTAGATGATAAATACGGACACAGCGCAACCTTATTATGCCAAAGCAGATAAGTGAAACTCTCGCCTGTTGCCTCTAAGGCATCACGCTCATCTTTGTTTTTCCAGCTAACTTTCGAAGTGCGATAACAGAAGATAATATATAAATATAATATCAACGCAGCAAACCACGATGAAGCTATATATTTCCCTGTTTTCTTAAGTGAAGGCATCTAGATATTCCAGCTAAGTCTTTGTGAATTTCTACAAGCCTTAGCCCTACTCTATTAAAAATAGACTCTACGTCAAGCTCTTGCCCCTTACCTATTTCTAAAAACAAATCTCCATCGTCCTTTAGAAAATCATTAACACGCGATGCTATTTGCTTATAGGCGGTTAAGCCATTACCATTATCAGTTAGCGCTTCACGCGGTTCAAACGCTTTGAAATCAAGCCCATCATAATCATTTTGTGATATATATGGTGGGTTAGATATAACAATATCGAACTTTTTATTCGATTCAAAATCTAACCACCCAATATTCTCAAAATTAATATCAACTTCATGCTCTCTTGCATTCTCTTGAGCAACTTTTAACGCTTCACTAGAAATATCTATAGCCTTTAAACTATAAACTTTTTGCATTTCCTTAGCCAAGGTAATTATCAAACAACCTGTTCCAACTCCAAGCTCAAGAACAGAACCTTCTATACCCAACATCGCCTCAACCAAACATTCACTATCAGGGCGAGGGTCAAGCGTATGTTCATTAGTCTTAAAACGTCTGCCATAAAACTCTTTATAACCAATAATTTTTGCTATCGGCTCACCTAACTTTCTACGCTGAACTGCTTTGCTATAAGGGGATTCATCAAATTCTTTATCCATTGAAAGGTAAATCTTCTCTCGTGACAATTCAAAGAAATGCTCTGCTAAAATGCGCGCTTCATTAGGCTCAATAATCCCAGATGCCTTAGCTAATATATTCTTTAATAAGTCCATTCACCCACACAAAAACAAATTTATGATACTCCGAGAAAAGTATCTTTAACCCTCTAACAGATAATAACTTAGTACCATTCACCGGATACTTAACAAACTCAGCATCGGAATATTTAGATGCAATTAACTCGCTCCTCGGCATATGATAATTAGAGGTTATTAAATAAACTTTATCCTCCTTAGAGAACCATTCTTTTATCTCCTCTCCATTTTCTTCGGTAGTAGTTGCATCACGGCCAAGAATTATCGAAGTTTTATATTCATCATAATCAATATCTCCAAATAGCTCTTTCTCTGACTGCGTATTAATAGCATTATTAACACCCGTTATATAAAGCTTAATAATTTTACCTTCTTTAAGAAGCTCAACCCCTTTATATATGCGCCCATAATCGCCAGTAAAAACTACCGCTTTATTAGCTATCTCTTCAGGCTTTTTATCTTGAATAATCACATATCCAACAAAGGCAATAAAGCCCACAAGCCATATTTTCATTAAAGATTTAATCATAAAACTTCACTTATAAATAATCGTTCTTCAACTTTATATAATTCTCTCGTGATTTTGTAATAAACGCAGTTTCTTCATCACTCATATCACGCAATTTTTTAGCTGGTGAACCTGCCCAAACTTCGCCTTTAACCGTTTGTTTCCTTGGCGGAAGGAACGCATTTGCAGCCAACCAACTACCTTCAACCACTGTGGCAAAATCAACCACACTTGACCCCATACCAACAAAGCAATTATCCTCAATTGTACATGCATGAATAAGCGCTAAATGACCAACAGTAACCCCTTTACCAATATTAACGGGTCCACCGCCATCATCAACTTTACTATTAAAATGAGGGCGCACTGTGTGGATTATTGTACCATCCTGAATATTACTACCCTCGCCTACTTTAATATAGTTCACATCACCGCGTAGCACGCAATTATACCAAATACCCACATCTGGTCCTATTTCAACATCACCAATAATCACCGCATTTTCAGCAATAAAAGCAGATTCGTGGATCTTCGGCATAACACCCTTATATGGAAGTATTAACGGCATATTTCATTGATAGTTTAACTAAATTTTGAGTCAATAATAGTTAATTTAATCTATATACCTATATACCAATATTGGTATATAGGTATATAGATATATAAAATCAAATTATCATTTAATTTCAATATATTAATATTTCCACTAAACTTCATTGACTATTTTTTCTAATTATTAGATGCTCTAAAAATGCACTTTGGAGAATTCATTGTAAGAAACAGACTAATCGTAATTATTACCTGCATACTTGCTATAATGGCGGCGGCGTACGGAGGTTCAAAATTACGCTTTGAAAATAATTACCGCGTATTTTTCTCTGAGGATAACCCTCAATTAATCGCCTTCGAAGAGTTCCAAAAAACCTTCACTAAAACCGACAATATCTTAATTACCATAAAACCAGATAATGGTGATATATACTCCGCCAAAATGGTTCAACTTATCGCCGAACTAACTGAGAAATCTTGGCAGACACCTTATTCAACCCGCGTTGATTCACTAACTAATTATCAGCATACATTCGCTGAAGATGAAGACCTTATAGTTGAAGATTTACTTCGTGTTCCGCATTTAATGGAAGAAGTTGGCGACACCGAACCAACTATAAAAGGCAGGTTAGTTTCTGAAAATGCCGATGCCACAGGTGTTAACATAACTGTTAATTTACCAATGAAAGACCCTGCCGAAGTTATAGAAGCTGGCATGTATGCTAGGCAAATGATTGCCGAGATGGAACAAAAATACCCGCAAGTTACATTCGCCCTATCCGGCGTAGTAATGATGAACAACGCTTTCCAAGAATCATCTATGAACGACATGATGACCTTAGTACCTTTAATGTACTTAGTTATCATTATCGTAATGTTCGTTTTATTGCGCTCATTATTATCGGTAATAGCTACAATATTCTTAATCGGCTTTTCTGTAATGGGTGCAATGGGCCTAGCAGGCTGGTTCGGCATACCATTAACGCCACCATCAGCATCAGCCCCTACAATTATATTAACGCTCGCCGTAGCAGATTCTATCCACTTCTTAATAACCATGCTTAAAGAAATGGCTCGCGGATTATCCCGCCGTGATGCCATAGTAGAATCCATTCGAATAAATTTAATGCCAATATTCTTAACCTCAGTAACAACAGCTATTGGTTTCTTAGCACTAAACTTTTCAGATGCCCCACCATTCCGCGACCTTGGTAACATAACTGCAATGGGCGTAATGATAGCTTTCGTACTTTCCGTAACATTTTTACCTGCCGTAATTTCTTACCTACCTATTAAAAGCCGTTTGTCAGCATCAGATTCAGAAAGCTCAACAATGGAAAAGATAGCCAACTTCGCAATCAATAAACGCCGTGCAATAGTGCCATTCTTTATAATCCTTCTTGGCATACTTACATACGGCGCAACGCAATTAAAACTTAATGATGAGTTCGTTAAATACTTCGATGAACGCATTAAATTCCGCACCGATACCGACTTCACCAATCAAAACCTAACCGGCATTTATGTTATCGAATTCCCTGTTGGCGCATCTGAACCACAAGGTATTAACGAACCCGAATATCTTAACAACTTAGAGAAGTTCGCTAACTGGTTATCTGAACAGCCTGAAGTTCGCCATATATATTCCGTAGGCGATATTGTTAAGCGTTTAAATAAAAACATGAACCGCGATGAAGAACAATATTATGATATTCCAGAATCACGCGAACTTGCCGCGCAATATCTATTCCTATACGAGCTTTCATTACCACAAGGCCTTGAAGTTAATGACCGCATAAATATCGACAAATCTCAAACGCGCTTAACTGCAACTCTTTATGATATCTCCGCAGAAAAAATGCGTGAACTAGAAATACGCGCCAACCAATGGCAAGCAAATAATTTACCAGAATATATGCGTACGCTTGGTACATCAACTAACCTAATGTTCGCCCATATTTCCAAGCGTAACATTGAGAGCATGAACAAAGGTAACTTAATTGCCTTTGTTCTAATATCATTAGCTATCGGCATTGCATTACGCTCATTTAAGCTAGGCGTATTATCTTTAATACCAAACATGATACCTGCCTTAATGGCACTTGGCACATGGGGCTTCTTATCCGGAGATGTTAACCTTGCAGTTGCTATCATCGTTGCTCTATCACTTGGTATTATTGTAGATGATACCGTTCATATACTCTCAAAATACCAACGCGGAAGGAAAGAGAAGGGGTTAAGCGTAGAAGATTCTATACGATACTCATTTAAAACCACCGGCGCAGCATTATTTGTAACAACAGTAATATTAGCTTGTGGTTTCGGAGTTTTAGCAACATCCGCCTTTGCACTAAACTCTATAACAGGAATTTTAGTATCAATAACAATCGTATGCGCATTAATAGCAGACTTCTTCCTACTTCCTGCTGTATTAATCGCCATCGAAAAACTAGGTAAAAAATAAACATTCCGTGTCATCCCCGCGAAAGCGGGGATCTCAGGAATTATGACCAAAGAAAGATTCCCGCCTACGCGGGAATGACAACAATAAAAACAAGTAAATAAAATGAAAAAACTACTTATAATTTTAATTATAATTTCCACCTTCAGTAATTTTACCGAAGCTAGAACAGCTGAAGAAATATTATCTCAGGTAAAAGCCAACCAAAATACTGGGTTGAGCAATGATTTAGAAAGCTCAAATATCCCGTACGAAGAAGAACTTGGTTATGAAATCGCTCAAGAAGCAGATGCCCGCGATGAAGGTTTTGGTGATACAATAGTTGATATAAAAATGACCCTTACCAACGCATCTGGTAAAACATCAACTCGCCTTTCTACAAGCAAAACTTTTGAAACTCCTGAAAAAGATCTAGGTGATTTATCAATCACTATATTCTCTACCCCGCGCGATATTAAAGGCACAGCATCTTTAACTCATTCCAAAATTCTAGAACCAGATGACCAGTGGATTTTCTTACCCGCATTGAAACGCGTTAAACGCATTTCATCACGCAATAAATCTGGTTCTTATGTTGGTTCAGAATTTGCCTTTGAAGATTTATCATCTCGTGAAGTACAAAAATTCTCGTATAAATATTTAAAAACTGAACCTTGCCCTAATACAGTTAAAGCCGATTGCTTCGTTGTAGAAAATTATCCTGAATATGAATATTCTGGCTACACAAAACAAATCGGCTGGATAGACACAAAAGAATTCCGCCCTATTAAAATTGATTTTTATGATCGTAAAAACTCGCTATTAAAAACTCTAACTTATGAGCAGTATAACCAATATTTAGGCAAGTACTGGAGACCAGATATCATGGAGATGGTTAACCATCAAAATGGTAAATCCACTAAATTAGAATGGAGTAATTACCGCTTCAAAACCGGCTTAAAAGACTCTGATTTCAAAAAAGCAAAACTGAAAAATGCTAGGTAAAATCTTTAAATTTGTCATCCCCGCACTCCACTTTGTCATCCCCGCGAAAGCGGGGATCTCATCGATCTTAAAAAAGATTCCCGCTTTCGCAGGGATAACAATACTCGCTTTCAGCACTAATACTAATGCTGAAATATCTGGCTACATAGCATCTGAAACCAGAGCCTTCTGGGAGGATGCTAAATTTGAAGCACTAGGGCAAAAGCAAGGCACACAAACCGCTATAATTATTGAACCCGAATTAATTGATGAATTTAATGATGGCACAGACCACGTAAAATTCACACCTTACATTCGCCTTGATTCACTAGACTCTAACCGCTCATATTTCGACATACGCGAATTATATTGGCAAACTGAACAAGATAATTTCGACTTCCTTCTAGGCTTTAGTTCTGTCTATTGGGGTGTAGCTGAAAGCCGCCATTTAGTAGACATTGTAAATGCAAAAGACTCCCGCGTAGATATCGACGAAGAAGATAAACTAGGTCAGCTAATGGCTCGCCTTCGCTACCATACAGATTACGGCTCACTAGAAGCAATCCTAATGCCATACTTCAGAGAAGGGGAATTTGTTAGTAAAAAATCTCGCTTATCTATCCCGCTAGAAATTTTGGATGGCACTTATGAATCCAATAAGGAAGAACAACATTTAGATTTAGCCTTACGCTACAGCCATTCATTTTCTGATTACGATATCGGAATACATTATTTCCACGGCACAACGCGCGAGCCACTATTTATCCCAACATCATTAACTACAGCAACACCATTCTATCAAATTATCGACCAAGTAGGTGTAGACATTCAAGCAACTTACGATGCTTTATTATTAAAATTTGAAGGTATTTACCGCAAAGGGCAAGGCATTGGTGATCAAGAATTCTTCGCCGCTGTTGCTGGCTTTGAATACTCATTTTATAATATAGCTGATAAAGATATCGACATCGGAATACTAGCCGAATATCAATTCCAAGAAGATGATTATCTGCCAACCGGCATAAAGCCATTATCTAATAACGATTTATTCATCGGCACACGTTTAACATTTAATGATACACAAGATACCGCAATTTTAGCTGGTGGAATAATTGACCTTGATGATCAATCTACTTCCTTTTTAATTGAAGCTGAACGTAGAATAGGCGATAGATTAAAAATCGAAGCAACCGCCCGCTTCTTCACTAACGTTGATACCTTAAATCCACTCTTCGCCTTCGAAAAAGACGACCATTTCATCCTAAACCTAGCTTACTATTTTTAGTCACCGGTCTTAAGGACATTAATGAATGCCGAATTTGGAATTTCAACATTACCGAATGAGCGCATTTTCTTCTTACCTTTCTTCTGCTTTTCTAGAAGCTTCTTCTTACGCGTAATATCACCACCATAACATTTAGCCGTAACATCCTTACGCATTGCAGAAACAGTTTCACGCGCCACAATTTTACCACCAATCGCCGCTTGTAATGCTATCTTAAACAACTGCCTAGGTATTAAGTCTTGCAAACGTTTACACATCTCACGGCCACGCGTTTCCGCCTGACTTCTATGCACCATCGCCGATAACGCATCTACCGGCTCCTGATTAACCAATATTGAAAGCTTAACAACATCACTTTCCTTATACCCATCAACTTCCCAATCAAAAGATGCATAACCCGAAGTAATAGATTTCAACTTATCATAAAAATCGAATACAATTTCATTCAACGGCAACTCATAAACAAGCATTGCACGTGAGCCAACATAAGTAAGATCTTTCTGAACTCCACGCTTACGGGTACATAAATCTAGCACACCACCAAGATACTCATCTGGCACTAAAATAGTTGCCTTAATCCATGGCTCAAAAGTTTTCGCAATAGTAGTTGGCTCAGGGTAATCAGCCGGATTATGCAGTTCGATATTCTCGCCATCATTCATTTCCAAATTATAAACTACTGATGGCGAAGTTGTAATTAAGTCTAAATCAAACTCACGCTCCAAACGCTCCTGAATAATTTCTAAATGCAGTAGCCCTAAGAAACCACAACGGAAACCTAAGCCCAACGCGGCAGATGTTTCCTGCTCAAATTCAAATGATGCATCATTTAAATGCAACTTCTCAATCGCATCACGAAGCATTTCAAAATCATCGCCCGATACAGGGAATAAACCACAAAATACTACTGGTAAATTCGGCTTAAAACCATCAAGAGCTTGCTCGCATGGCTTATCTTTATGAGTGATCGTATCACCAACTTTGCAGTCTGCCACTTTCTTAATTGATGCCGTAATATAACCTAGTGACCCAGCCTCCAAAACCTTTGTTTCAATACGTTTCGGATCAAATACACCTACTAAATCAACGGTATATTCTGCACCGCTCATCATCATTTTAATCTTATCACCTTTGCGTATAGTCCCCTCGGTAACGCGTATTAAAATCATCACACCCAAGTACGGGTCATACCAACTATCAATAAGTAGCGCTTGCAAAGGAGCTTCACTATTACCCTTCGGCGCAGGTAAACGTTCCGCAATCGCATCCAATAATTCAGGAACACCTTCACCAGTTTTACCTGAAACCATCAACGCATCAGATGCATCAATACCAATTACATCTTCAATTTGCTGTTTAATTCTATCAGGATCAGACGACGGCAAGTCAATCTTATTAAGCACAGGGATAATCTCATGATCATTCTCAATAGCCTGATAAACATTCGCTAATGTTTGCGCCTCAACCCCTTGTGTTGCGTCTACAATTAACAACGATCCTTCACATGATGCTAACGAGCGCGAAACCTCATAAGCAAAATCCACATGCCCTGGGGTATCCATTAAATTAAACTCGTAATCCTTATATTTTAAATGAACAGTTTGCGCTTTAATAGTAATACCACGCTCGCGCTCAATATCCATATTATCAAGCAACTGACTCTGCATTTCACGCTTCTGAATCTCTGAACATTTCTCAATAATTCTATCCGCCAGCGTAGATTTACCATGATCAATATGGGCAATAATTGCAAAGTTTCTTATATTTGATAAATCTCTAGTCATTTTATTTGTAAATGAGTATATTGGTAGCCGTATCTATTGTAAAGAAACATGACTGAACTTAGCTTCAAAGAAATTCTACAAGAACGTCCAGATATTAACCTTACGCCTCCAAATGGCGAAAAGAAAGTATTAATGCATTCATGCTGCGCACCTTGTTCTGGTGAACTTATTGAGGCTATGATTAAGGAAGGCCTTGAGCTTACCATCTTTTTTTACAACCCTAATATTCATCCTCGTAAAGAGTATAATATTAGGAAGCAAGAGAATATACGTTACGCTGAAAAGCTTGGCATAGACTTTATAGATGCCGACTACGACGTTCAAAACTGGTTCGGCAAAGCCAAAGGCATGGAACTTGAACCTGAAAAAGGCAAGCGTTGCACCATGTGCTTCGACATGCGCTTCGTAAAAACCGCCGAATACGCAAAGGCTAACGGCTTCAATATATTTACTTCATCGTTAGGTATATCGCGCTGGAAAAATATGGAGCAAATTAACCGCTCCGGCGAGTTTGCGGCAAGCTTCCATGAAGGCACAACTTACTGGACATATAACTGGCGCAAATCTGGTGGCGGCGCACGCATGTACGACATCGCCAAGCGCGAAGAATTTTATAAACAAGAATATTGCGGATGCATTTACAGCCTTCGTGATACTAATAACTGGCGCAAAACAAACGGCCGCGAAGAAATATCTATCGGCGAAGAATTCTACGCCGACAAAGTAGCCGAAGCACCATCTGAACACATAAGAGAAAATTAAAATGTTTAATCAATATGCAATGTACCAATCTCCATTCGCAATTGCTCTACCAGAAATGGAAGCAATAAATGGGGTTGATGTTTTCACCGCACAAACTGGTGAAAAGTTTAAAGAACGTGATGACCTTCTAGTAATTACCTTCCCTGAAGGCACTGAAATTGCAGGCGTATTTACCAAGAATAAATGCTGCGGTGAACCTATTAAATGGGGAAAAGAAATCATCGGCAATAACGACATAAGAGCGCTTGTAGTAAACGCTGGCAACGCAAATGTATTTACCGGGAACGATGGCTATAATTACATTTTAGAAACAGCAAAAGAAGCCGCTGAAATGTTTGATATCCGCCCTAAACAAGTTATGATTTCATCAACTGGTGTTATCGGTGAAGTACCGAATATTGAGCTAATGAAGAACGGCTTATTCAGCTTAAAAAAGGCCGACTATCACGATGCTGCCGTAGCCTTTATGACTACCGATACCTTCCCAAAAGCTGCCACAAGAACAGCCTTTATCGGCAGTGAACAGGTAACACTTCACGGTATATCTAAAGGTTCGGGCATGATAGAACCAAACATGGCAACTATGCTTTCTTACATAGTTACCGATGCAAATATTCCAGCTGAAATTTTACAACCGCTTTTAAAAGAATGCGTTGATAAAACCTATAACTGCATAACCGTGGATTCGGATACTTCTACATCAGATACGGTTCTAACCTTCGCAACTTGCGAGAAAGATAACTGGAAACCAGACTCTTTAGATGCTGAATATCTACACGATTTTAAAGAGAAATTATTAAGTATCTGCGAAGAGCTTGCATTACTTGTAGTAAAGGATGGCGAAGGCATAACTAAGCTAATTAAAATTAACGTTACTGCCGCAGAAACCATTGAAGATGCGCAGCTAATCGGCAAATCTATTGCTAACTCGCCTTTAGTTAAAACTGCAATTTTTGCTGAAGACCTAAACTGGGGCAGACTAGTTATGGCGGTCGGCAAAGCTGGTGGCATTGGCGCTACCGTTAACCCTGATATTATTGATATTTCAATCGGCGGATTTTTAATAGCCGAAAACGGCGCGCGTAACCCAGAATATGTTGAAAGCAATGTTACCGATTACATGAAAGGCGATACAATCGAGATTGATATTAATCTAAAATTAGGTGAGGCAAACACTACTATCTATTCATCTGACCTTACTCATGAATATATAAAAATTAACGCGGAGTACCGCTCTTAGAAACACGTCATTGCGAGCAAAGCGAAGCAATCCATCAACAGATCTAAGCTCTAGAGTTATTCTTATAGAACAATATTGAAACAAAAATCATGAAATGGATTGCCACGTCGTTTCACTCCTCGCAATGACGCACCCTTCGGGTACTAGATACGGCCACCAATTTTTTGAATCACTTTAGATGCTAACTTAACACCAAGTTCTGCCGCGTTTTTTAGGTCATTGCCTTTATAATATTCAGCTAAAAAACCTGCTGCGAATGCGTCACCTGCACCTGTAACATCAACTATGTTTTCCACCTTTTCGGACGGCACTGTAACTTCAAAATTATCGGTCTTAACAGATGCACCATTCTCAGCTAATGTTTTAACTAGAACTTGTCCATCATTCTGCTTAAAGCCTTTGTTACAAAGCAACTCCCATTCTTCTTCATTACCAAATATAATGTCTGAATTTTTACAAATCTCTAAAACTAAATCCGTCATTACATCAATGCAGAACGTTGCCGATAACGAAAATGCAACCTTAACATTATTCTCCTTTGCAATACGTAACGCTTCAAGCAAAGCATCCTTAGCATTAAAAACTAAATAACCCTCTAAAAGTAGAATATCTGCCTTAGCAATTTCATCAGCGTTTATGTCAGCAGTTTTAAGCTCACCCGCAACACCTAAATACGTTGCCATTGTGCGCTCAACATCTTCATTCTCACCAGTAATTAAACATAGGCAACGCGCAGTATCTCCCGCATCTGCCGTTAAGGTATAGTCAACAATTTCAGACTCCTTCAAGTTCTGCTTATACTCGTTACCAAAATTATCATTCGCAACTTTACCAATTAAACCCGCTTGCACTCCCTGCCCTGCAATACCTGCAATAGAGTTCGCCACCGAACCACCTGCAACACCTTTTGGTAAACTTCCAATCTCGTTAATAATTTGCTCTGAAATTTCTTTTTCGACTAACTCCGCCGAACCAAAATTAAGATTAAACTTCTCTATCAATTCATTGTTAGTTTTTACCAACAAATCATAATTCGCATTTCCAATTCCAATTATCATAATATCATAGTTCATGTCATCTCCGACTTGATCGGGGATCTCGGGAAACTCCTTTAAGGAGTTTCCCGCCTACGCGGGAATGACAAATTATATTTTATTCTTGTTTCCCTGCAGAAACTGCAACCATCGCTGGCTTAATAACACGCTCGCCTACTTTATAACCCGCCTGAGCAACATCAACAACTATGCCCTTCTCATGCTCCTCGTTAGGAATATTCGCTACCGCCTCATGCTCATTATGATCAAACGGAGCGTGTAACGGGTCAATACGAGTAATATTGTTCTTCTCTAAAGATTTTAAAAATTCCTTAACAACAATTGCCACACCTTCTTTGTGCTCACCTTCAATCGCCTTCTCAGTAAGAATTAAATTTTCTAAGGGAGTAATTAAATCCTGAGCCACCTTTGCAACCGCATATTTACGAGTATCTGCAACTTCCTT
Source organism: Rickettsiales bacterium (assembly GCA_020630095.1). Classification (GTDB taxonomy): domain Bacteria; phylum Pseudomonadota; class Alphaproteobacteria; order Rickettsiales; family UBA8987; genus JAHDCD01. The sequence goes on from JAHDCD010000006.1 coordinate 138,291, forward strand.
TTCGGTACGTTTACGCAAATTCTCCATCTCCGCCATAGTACGGATTACCTTATCCTTAGCTATGTCCTCGGCATTCTTTAACGCCTCAAATTCTTCCAATGAAAGCTCAATCTTATCTTCTTGCACTTCATTAGGTTCATTAACCTCTACAGTTTGTTGAACTTCTTCGTTTTCTAATATTTCTTTAATCGCTTCTTCACTCATAATAATCTTATATCATTCTAACATTCTTAAGAATGTTAGAATGATACCCCTAAGTTCCAAATAGCCTTAGCGCCTAGCCTATAACTATATAGTGTCCATATATTCTTGTTCAAGTTCTAACAGCTCATTTTGTTGCGTAACAACCTGATTATTCATCTCTCGAATAACATCTAAACTAAACTGACCATTACGGATATCTTCTTGAATCAATACAAGTTCATACTTTTTCAAACAAATTTCCCAAAATAATTTGGCTCTATCTAAACTCAAATCTTTAATATCCTTGTTAATGAGTATTAATGCAGATATCTGCTCAATAATATATTTATGCACTTCGCTCTCCTCATCAAAAGAACCCAGAATTTCATCATGGAAATTTGCAATAATCTCATTAGAAATATTCAAATTAGAAAAAGAAAAATACACATCATCATCCTCTAACAACTCTTTATTATAAAAGATTACAGCTAAAACTTGTAGCAATTCTTTTTCAGACTCTTTTAAGGTATTTTTTAAATTATTTAACAATTCTTGATTATCAATACCTTTAACAGATTTCTTACCTCGCACTAATTCCCAAATTTTAGACTTAAAAAACTCGCGGTAAGAACGTTGCGTGGCTTCATCCTCAATTTTATTTGCAATATCCAAACAAGACTTTTCTAATTTCGCCTTACCTTCTGGCGTAGAAATATCATTTTTAGATAACACTCCTTGCCATAAAATATCCGATATACTAATTCCTCTCGAAAACGCTTGTAACAAACCTTCACGTCCAGATTTATTAACAATATCATCAGGGTCTTTACCCTCAGGCAATATAACAAATTTAAGCGATTTCTCAGCCGATAAAAACGGCAATGCAAGCTCAGAAACTCTAACCATTGCACGCTTACCTGCATTGTCACCATCAAGGCACACAGTTGGCGTATTTGAATAGCGCCATAGCTTTTGCAAATGATGCTCAGTCGTAGATGTACCAAGCGTTGCCACGGCATTCTCCATACCACCACGATGCATCGCAATAACATCCATATAACCTTCAACTAGAATTATTTCGCCAGTTTTATATGCCGAATTACGTGCAAAATTAAGCCCGTATAAAGTGAATGATTTATTAAATGACGGCGTTTCAGGTGAGTTTAAATATTTCGGCTCACCCTCTCCAATTATGCGCCCACCAAATGCTATCACACCACCAGATTCATCAAATATCGGGAACATTAACCTATCACGAAAACGCGGGTACGAACCTTTCTCATTCGATAATATAAGCCCTGCTTTTTGTAAAAAATTAGCCTTATAAAACTTGGTTAAAAACTCTTCTAAACCCTTGCCTTGCTCCGCATAACCTAGGCGGAACTTTTTAGCCATTTCGCCGGTAATATTTCGCCCTTTTAAGTAATCTATAACTTCATTATTTTTCTTTAAACTAGACTCAAAATAAGATGTCGCATTTTCATTCGCCTTCTTAACTTCTTCTATCTCATCATATTTTTGACGCTGTTCATGGCTAACCTTAGGCAACTCTATACCTTCACTTAAAGCCAATTCTTTGACGGCTTCAGGGTATGGTAAGTTATTGTAATCCTTAACAAAACCAATCGCATCACCATGCGCACCACAACCAAAACAATGGTAAAAACCTTTCTTATCTGAAATTGTAAATGATGGAGTTTTCTCCCCATGAAACGGGCATAAAGCCTTATACTCTCCACCCGCATTAGCCGGCTTAACAGATATATAACGGCTTATAACCGAAGATAACCTTACCCGATTCCTAAGCGCCTGTATGTATTCTTTAGGAAAGTACATTCAGTCTACTTATAGACTCTTCTTTACCAAGTACCAATAGAATTTCGCCTAAACCTGCACCATGTTCAGTACCAATTAAAACCTTACGCAACGGCTTACCAACTTGTGGGAACTTATAGCCATTATCATTAATATAAGCCTTAACAATATCATTTAAATCTTCATCCCATGATGCACTTGTAAGCGTTTGTAACAAAGGCTTTAGGGTATTTCTCTCTTCATCCGTAACATCAACTGAAGGCTTATTAATATAACCTTCAACTTGGCTTTTTAATTCACCTAAACTAGATGCCTTAGCTTTCAATAAATCAATCGCTTTTAATGAAATATCTCCAACCTCAATTTCTGCTAACTCTGCTAGTTCTGCTGGTTCTGCTAATTTAATATAATGCCCATTCAAATTAGTTAATTTCTTTAAATCAAAACGAGAAGGCGCTTTACCAATACCCTTTGTATCAAACCATTTAATCGCATTTTCACGACTAATAATCTCATCATCACCATGACTCCAACCAAGCCTTAAAAGATAGTTAAATACGGCATCTTTCAAATAGCCTTGGTTCGCATATTCCATAACACCAAGCGCGCCATGTCTTTTAGAAAGCTTAGATCCATCTTCGCCGTGAATTAACGGAATATGTGCCATCTTTGGCATTTTCCAACCAAGCGCATCATAAATGATTTTCTGCTTAAACGTATTAGTTAAATGGTCATCACCACGGATAATATGAGTGATTTCTTGGGCATAATCATCCGCCACAACAGCAAGCATATATGTTGGCGAACCATCCGAACGAAGCACAATAAAATCTTCAATATCTTTAGCCGGCACTTTAACCGTACCTTGCACTAAATCTTCAACAACAACTTCACCCTCGGTAGGTGTTTTAATACGCACCGCATAAGTTTCACCATCTTCATTAAACTCTTTATATGCTGCAGCGCTTTCCAACAGCTTCGAAGCCAAATCTTTATGATACTCCTCATGCTCAGACTGATAATAAATATCTTTATTATCCCAATCTAAACCAAGCCAATTTAAACCATCTAGTATAGACTGCCTAGATTCCTCCGTATTACGTTTCTTATCCGTATCCTCAACACGCAGTAGAAACTGCCCACCATTAGCTTTCGCGAATAAATAGTTGAATAACGCGGTTCTAGCAGTTCCAATATGTAAATATCCTGTCGGAGAGGGAGCAATTCTTGTACGTATCATTATAGTCCACTTAACATTTTAAGTGCTTGATTATCAGACTCTACAGAATCTGCAAGTGCCATAACAGCTTCCATGTTTCTAGAAGAGTCACAACCATACTCATCGGCCATAGTTTCTGCCAATTCTTCAGCTAAATCTTCTAAATCATTAATTTGTGAACGTCTTACACTTTGTAACGGCTTAAACTTTTTACGAATGTGTGATAAATTCCAATCTATTCCATCTTCAATGTCATCAACTAGATTTCCATCATCAATAAAATCACAAATATCATTAAGCTCTAACTTTGCTTTATACATAGTATTCTCAATTAAATTACGCTGAGAAATTTCCTGACCATGATACTCAATAGTTGCTGCTTGTTTAATTTCTTCAATTAACTCCTGCTCTCTATAACCCGCATTTGCTTGAGTTTCTTCTAATGATTGAATTGGAGCATAAGTTTTTGGCTCCTCATAAACTAAAACTTCCTCGGTAATATAAATTACATCTTCAGATGTTCCACAACTTGCTAACGCTAAAGTAAAAAATACTGGAATTAATAAGTTTCTAATTTTTGTCATATCTAATTTACCTAATTTTAAGTTATATAAAAAGCAAGGATTTACCAGCCCTTGCTTTTTGTGGGGGATGTAAAGTTTTTTACGAGCTAAATGCTCTGCGGTTGGACCGCTTATATGACCTATCCTAATAGTGTGGGTGCTTCATACCAGCAAAACACGTGCCAACAAAACTTATACCACTGTTATTTATATACAATTGAAGCTATAGCCTGAATTGCCAAATAATAAGAATCCGCACCAAAGCCCGAAATTATACCATCTGCAACTGGCGAGATATAGCTCTGATGCCTAAATTCTTCACGCTTATGAGTATTGCTTAAATGCACCTCAATACACGGCTTACCAACAGCGCGTAACGCATCATGTATAGCTACCGATGTATGAGTATAAGCCGCGGCATTAATAATAATACCATCCAGCTTTTTAGCTTTATGAATCTCCTCAACAAGGTCAGATTCATTATTAGATTGCACAAATTCAATATCCAGTGCTAGCTTATCAGCCTTAATTTCACAATGCTTTTCAATGTCCGCCAGAGTTACCTTACCATAGATATCACTCTCTCGATCACCTAAAAGGTTCAAATTAGGACCATTTAATATTAAAATTTTCTTTGTCATAACTAATCAAACTAGTATATATAAGTGTAGAAATTATGTTAAAGCAAGAAGATAGAATATTTCCTAATTTATTCGGCGAAGAACCAGCTGCACTCGATTCTGCAAAAAAACGTGGCGACTGGGATAATACCAAAAAATTCATCGGCGAAGGCCAAGAATGGGTAATAGAACAAGTTAAGGCATCTAACTTACGTGGTCGCGGTGGCGCTGGCTTCCCAACTGGCCTAAAATGGAGCTTCATGCCTAAAAAAGGCTCAACTGACAAGCCTTCATATCTAGTAATTAACGCGGATGAGTCTGAACCCGGAACCTGTAAGGACCGCGATATTATGCGCCATGAACCACATAAACTTGTTGAAGGCGCACTACTTGCCGGCTTCGCAATGAATGCCGTTGCCGCATATATTTATATCCGCGGAGAATTTTACAACGAAGCATCTGCTATCCAACAAGCGATAGATGAAGCCTATGAAGCTGGCTTAATCGGTAAAAACGCTTGCTCCTCAGGCTACGATTTTGATGTTTACTTACACAGAGGTGCAGGTGCATATATCTGTGGTGAAGAAACTGCACTTATTGAATCACTAGAAGGTAAAAAAGGCCAACCAAGGTTAAAACCTCCATTCCCTGCAAATGCGGGTCTATATGGCTGCCCAACTACAGTAAATAACGTTGAAACTATCGCCGTTGTACCAACTATACTTCGCCGTACACCAGAATGGTTCGCCAACCTAGGCGTTGAGGGCTCATCAGGTACAAAAATCTTCTGCATCTCAGGGCACGTTAACAAACCATGTAACGTTGAAGAAGAAATGGGCATCCCATTAAAAGACCTTATCGAAAAACACGCTGGCGGTGTTATCGGCGGATGGGATAACTTAAAAGCAATTATCCCAGGTGGCTCGTCTGTACCAATGCTACCTAAGGACATTTGTGATACCATAACAATGGACTATGAAGCATTAAAAGCTGAACGCACTGGCTTAGGAACTGCAGCAGTAATTGTAATGGATAAAAGCACAGACTTAATAGAATCTATCGAGCGTTTAAGCCACTTCTATAAGCATGAATCTTGTGGACAATGCACACCATGTCGTGAAGGCACAGGTTGGATGTGGCGCATTATGCAACGCCTAGTTAAGGGCAATGCTGAAGTTGAGGATATCGACAAATTATTAGAAATTACTAAGCAAATCGAAGGGCATACTATCTGCGCCTTAGGTGATGCCGCCGCTTGGCCAATTCAAGGTTTAGTTAAACACTTCCGCCATGAAATCGAAGAACGCATTGAGCAATTCAAAGCCAAACAAGCCGCTTAGAATCTTTCTTTCTGCCCAGCCCCATTATCAACTTCCGGCGTATTGCTTGCTTTGTACAAGGCATCTGACCCTTCCTGAGCTGTTGAAACAATATCGCCATGCGTTTTAGCGTTAGCTAAATCATTAACAAGCCCTTGGATTGTTTGAAGCTGACTTGCTGTATAATGAGTTCTAACATCATTCTCCGATATAGGCTTAGTACGCAAATCACCAAAACTAGGAACTCTATCTATTTTATTATCCGCTGAAACATCTCCCATGATCGATTGCATTTGGGCTACTAAATAATAATACGAATCTTTTGTAGTTACAAACTCACCTTTAGAAACGCCTTGAAGTTCATGATCATTTTCTCTTTCACCATCAAATAGATTAGTGGCCTTTCTTGCCCATTCTGCTATTTGTTTTGCTTTATCGTCTGACATTTCATCCTCCTAGAGTTAATTATTCTAATTAAAATTTTAAGAAGATAAGGTTAACAAAACGTTAACAAAGGCAATTTAATTTATCGCAGAAGTAGCAAGCCTATCGGCAATTTCATTACCTTCAACACCCGCATGCCCCTTAACCCAGTTCCAGTCAACTTTATGACGCTTAGTTTGCTCAAGCAACTCCTGCCAGAACTCAACATTCTTAACGGGCTTTTTAGTAGAAGTTTTCCAGCCATTCTTCTGCCAGCCAAACACCCACTTCGTTATACCATCTTTAACATAGGTAGAATCTGTATAAAGCGTAACCTCACACGGCTTAGTAAGTGCCTTTAGCGCCTCAATACAAGCCTGCAGCTCCATTTGGTTATTGGTAGTTTCTGCTTTTGAACCACTAATTTCCTTAGTATGCTCACCAAATTTCAAATACGCGCCCCAACCGCCTTTCCCCGGATTACCTGAGCACGCACCATCTGTATATATTGTTACTTTCATCATCGTCATTGCGAGCGACCATAGGGAGCGCGGCAATCCAGAAATCTCTCAATACGTTAAGATCACTGGATCGCCACGTCGCTTACGCTCCTCGCGATGACGGCGGAGGAAATTAAGAATTTGCCTTTTCTAAAGCGGAGCCGATATTAAATAATTCCTGCTCCTGCCACGCTGGTGCAATTAATTGCAAACCTAACGGCATATTATTTTCATCTTTACCAAATGGCACAGATGCCGCCGGTAAACCTGCAAGCGAAGCCGGTACAGTTAAAACATCATTCAAATACATTTTTACTGGATCATCCTCATTCTCACCAAACTTAAACGCACCAGATGGCGTAGTTGGCGTAAGAATCACATCCACCTTTTCAAAGGCATCATTAAAATCTTGTAATATCTTATTACGCACACGTTGAGCCTTCAAATAGTAAGCATCATAATACCCGTGCGAAAGCACATAAGTACCAATTAAAATTCTACGCTTAACCTCATCACCAAAACCTTCAGCACGCGTTAACTCGTACATTTCATCAAGGCTATTAAATGGCTTATCCGTTCTGTAACCAAAACGCACACCATCATAACGCGAAAGATTTGAAGAAGCCTCCGCCGGTGCAATTACATAATACGTTGGCAACGCATATTTCGTATGCGGTAAAGATATCTCAACAATCTGTGCACCTTGTGCCTTTAATTCTGCCGCGCCCTGCTCCCAAAATTTCTTAGCAGATTCTGGCATACCCTCAACATCATACTCCTTAGGAATACCAATGCGCTTCCCCTTAATATCTGAATTAATATTAGCAGCCCAATTAGGAACTTCCTTTTCAACCGAAGTTGAATCATTCGCATCATAACCCGCAATAGATTCCATTAATATTGCCGAATCTTCAACATTCTTCGCGAACACACCTGCTTGGTCTAATGAAGATGCAAACGCAACAGTTCCCCAACGCGAACAACGCCCGTAAGTTGGCTTAATACCAACTGTACCAGTAAATGCCGCTGGTTGCCTTATAGAACCACCAGTATCCGTACCTAGCGAGCCTAAACATTGATTCGCCGCAACTGCCGCCGCTGAACCACCAGATGACCCACCCGGTACACGAGTTTTATCTAGCGGGTTCAATACGTTACCATAATATGAAGTAATATTAGCAGAGCCCATAGCAAACTCATCTAGATTAGTTTTACCCGGCATAACAGCACCCGCATTAAACAGATTTGCTGATATTTTACTTTCGTATTCAGGTACAAAATTTTCTAAAATCTTACTCGCCGCAGTAGTACGAACTCCCTCCGTACAGAATAAATCTTTAACCGCTATCGGCACGCCAGTTAGTAACTTTGCATTACCGTTTTTAATAGCTTCATCTGCTTCCGCTGCCTGCTTTAACGCATGCTCTGGTGTTAGCGTAATAAATGCATTTATTTCACCATTTTCATCAGCACATTTTTTGTTGTAAGCTTCCGCCAACTCAACTGCTGAAAATTCTTTATTATCTAATGCCGCTCTGGCTTTTTTTATCGTTAATCCTTCTATCATAATTTTTCCTGCTACTCCTCGCTACACATCTGCTACGCCCCCGCTAAACCTCGCTAACTTTCATCAACCACCTTTGGAACTAAATAGCAACCAAACTTCGCTTCTGGTGCATTAGCTAAAACCTTATCTTGCATATTATCGTATCCAACCTCGTCAGATGCCATACGAAGCGTAAAACCACCAACACCTGCAATCGGCTCAACACCTTCAGTATTCACCTCTTGCAATGATTCTATAAAACCAAAAATCCCATTAAGCTGATTCGTGCTTTGCTCAACATCGCCGTCACCCGCATTTATGCGCGATAATTTATATATCTTTTTTACGTCCTTGTCCGTTAAACTCATAGACATGTTAATACGCAAACTATATTGAACTATCAATATGATTCTAAATATAGCGTACATTATTGCAGGTTTAATATTATTACTCGGTGGCGCTGAGGCAATGGTGCGCGGTGCGGTATCTATCGCTAACAAATTCCATGTTCCTCAATTTATTATCGGCTTAACAATTATAGCAATTGGTACATCTGCCCCTGAAATTCTAGTTTCCGTACAATCTGCACTAGATAATTACCCAGACATTGCCCTTGGTAACGTTATCGGCAGTAACATAGCTAATATAATTTTAGTATGCGGTGTATCGGCACTAATTTTTCCAATAGCTATCAAGCACGAAAAGGGTTTAAATCTAAACGCAGCCTTGCTTTTAGCATTATCTATAACCACATATCTTTTCATATTAAACGGCAGAGTTTCATGGTTAGAGGCATGCGTATTCCTAACGCTTTTCGCTATATTCACCGGCTATCTAATTCTAAATAAACATGATTCTGGCGAGGACATAGAAGCAAGCTACTCAACCCCAGTAGCAATATTACTAACTATTGGCGGTATCGCATTACTTTCATTCGGTTCAGATATCTTAGTTAAAGGCGCTGTAGAAGTAGCAGCATTAGCCGGCATATCCCGCGAAGTTATCGGCTTAACTATCGTTTCATTCGGCTCATCATCACCAGAATTAGCTGCATCTGTAGTTGCTTCATTAAAACGACAAAACGCGCTTGTTATAGGTAATATTATTGGCTCAAACATTATGAACATTGCTTTAGCGCTTGGTATATCTGGCTTAATATTGCCACTTGCTCCATCCGCTAAAATGGCCAGCTTAGATATCTACTTCTTCCTAGTCCCAGCAATTTTACTAGGCCTACTAGCATTCACAAAAGCTACCATAAATAAGGCATTTGGCTTGGTATTTATCGGCACATATATTGTATATCTTTACCTTCAATTTTAATTGACTAACCCAACTAAAATAGCCATTCTAGGGCGTGGGAAATGGGGCTCAGCCATAAAAAGCCTTTATACCAATAGCTCTGCTCATGAAGTAGTTGAACCTGCACAGGCACAATACCTTTTCATCGCAAAAGCATCACAAAATATATTGGACATTTTCGATGAAGAAATAACAGCACCCAATTTAGTTATCTGCTCAAAAGGGTTCTTCAACGAAGGCTTGATATCTGATTCTATAAAGCGCTACTACGGTGGAAATATTTTAATACTTTCAGGCGCAAATTTCGCTGATGAAGTAGCGCAAAACCTCCCCGCAGAAGCTACCCTAGCCGGTACAGGTGAGCACATAGAAAAACTATCTACTAGCAACTTCCAACTTATAGCTTCGAAATGCATTATCTCCGCACAAATTGGTGGCGCATGCAAAAACATTGTGGCCATAGCTTGCGGTGCAGCAATAGGCGCTAATTTAGGTGAAAACTTCCGTGCAAAACTTTTCCGCCAAGGCTTAGATAATATCTTAAAATTAAATGAATCTTTCGGCGGTAAAAACGAAAATATAAACCAACCAGCAATTATTGGCGACCTATTCCTATCCTGCGCATCAGAGAAGTCGCGTAACATGAAATTCGGCAAATTAATCGCCCAAGGAAATTCCATAGACGCCACCATAGAACAGCTTGGCAACGTAGAAGGCTATAAAGCCTTAAAAAATGTTCTAAAAATAGCCTCCAATAAAGGCTTACACTTGAATTTATTCGAATCAGTTGATAAGTTCATAGAAACAAAAAATGTAAATTGCCTAAAAGAGATAAATTCATAACAGGATACTCGCGCAGAGCCTTCGTATTAGGCGCTTTTAAATTATCTATGTTCGGCGTTCTAGTTGGCCGCGCGTATCAGCTACAAGTAACTGACCACGACAAATACGCATCAAAAGCAAATTCCAACCGCACAAAAACAGTTCCAATTCTACCCGCCCGCGGTTTCGTATACGACAGGAACGGCGAACCATTAGCCGTTAACGCAAAAAGCTACGAGCTAATATTCAATCCAGAAGATGCCAATAATCCAATTGAAGAGCTAAAAGCTATCTCAAAAACTATTGATCAAGAAATTGATATTGAGAAAGTTTTAGCCCAAAAACCACGCTCAAAGAAAACAAAAGAAATAACTGTTACTGAAGGCATGAAATGGGACGAAGTTGCCCGCTTTGAAGTAAACTTCCAAAACCACCCCAACGCACATATTGTTGAATATGATAGCAGATTTTATATCGGCGGCGAAGGCTTCTCCCACATTTTAGGCTACATTAAAAAACCTTCTCAAATCAAGGATGACGCGCCACAAATCAAGCATCACCCATCTTATCGTGAAGGCGCAGGCGGACTAGAAAAACAATTTGAAGAACGTTTATTCGGCCGCGCAGGGCTAAAAAACATTGAGGTAGACTCACGCGGGCGCTACAAGCGCGACCTTGACTCAAAACCTTCTTACCGCGGCGACTCAATAAGCCTAACGCTTGATAAAGGCTTACAAGAATTAGCCATGAAGGAACTTTCCAACAAAGGTGGTAAAGTAGATGAAGCTGGCGCGGCCGTAGTGCTAGATATCCACACCGGCGAAGTGCTAGCAATGGCATCCGTACCTGAATATGATAACAACCTATTTATCGGCGGAATATCCCACGCAAATTACGGCAAATACCGCGAAAATATAGACTCGCCCTTTACCTTCCGCCCAACAATGAGCACGTATCCACCCGGCTCAACGTTTAAATTAATTACCGCACTTGCCGCAATAGATGCTGGCATAGTAAACAAAAACACAGTTTTTGAATGCACCGGCGAACATGAATTTGGCGACCGCGTATTTCATTGCTGGAACGAACAAGGCCATGGCGTATTAGACTTAATTGAAGCGCTAGCACAAAGTTGCAACGTATATTTCTACGAACTTGCCGAACGCGTAGGCATCGACAGAATTGAAGCTATGGGCAAAAAATTCGGCCTAGGCACAAAAACCGGCATAGAATTACCAATCGAACGTTCAGGGCAAATGCCCGGGCGCGATTGGAAACGCAAAACTTTCAAACAATCTTGGTTCCAAGGTGAAACGCTAAACTCCGCAATTGGGCAAGGCTATACGCTAACCACACCACTACAAATGGCCTTAATGGCAGGTCAAGTTGCCAATGGTGGCTATTTAATTAAGCCAACTATAATAAAAGGTTTCAACCTAGATGACGAATACGGAAACTTCAAACCTATCGACCTTGAAGCCCGCGAAAAGCAAAAAATAGATATCTCCCGCACCGCAATTAGAGTAGTACAAGAAGGCATGAACGCCGCGGTTAACAACCCTATAGGCACAATGTACCGCCACAGAACGGAAGATTATCAAATGGCCTATGCCGGTAAAACTGGTACCGCGCAAGTAAAGGCCCGCCGTGAAAAGGGTAAAATGTATAACGAGCGCGAATTTAAATATCACGCAATGATGGTAGGCTACGCGCCATTCGTTAACCCTAAATATGCAGTATCTGTAGTGGTTGAACATGGCGGATTCGGTGCCGCCACCGCCGCCCCTATTGCCAAAAAATTACTTGAATACGCACAGACTAACTTGGGTTAGTTACCCTCAATCATTCTAACATTCTTAAGAATGTTAGAATATAGTAGATTCTATAGTAAATTCTAATTTACAGCGTACTAAAGCTGAAAATTAAATTTGCTATCAACAAAAGTTTTAGCTTTTGTTGCACCGCGTAGCGAGTGTATCTAAATTGCATCGTGAATACGATGTAATTTAGAAAAGACTATAATTCATGTAATAAATTGAATTTACTATCAAAATTAGCTTAAG
>JAHDCD010000007.1 GCA_020630095.1 Rickettsiales bacterium
ATGCTTTATATACATACCGATCTCCTAACTTGTTAAAAGTTAGGTGTCAGCCCCATAATTAAATTATAAACTGTATTTTATTTACGTAGGATCCAGCCGCCACCGAGTACGCGTGTGCCGTCGTAAATAACGCAGGCTTGTCCAGGGGAGATTGCTTTTTGTGGTTCGTATAGTTCCACTTTAGATACACCATCTTGCGCGGGTGGGAATATTTTTGCGCTAACTTGTTTTTGTGCGTTGCGCATGCGCACTTTTACTTCTTTGCCTTCATGAGGTATTTCGTCTTCAAGCCAGTTAATTAGATTTATATTTAAGCTATCTTTAAATAGATATTTTTCTTCGCCGACATATACAATTTTTTCTTCAGCTGAAATTTTAATTACATATAGCGGATCTTTCAGTCCGCCGATATCTAACCCCTTGCGTTGGCCTACTGTGTAATTAATTATGCCTTCGTGGTCGCCGAATTCTTCGCCAGTTTCTATGTGGACTATTTTGCCGGCATCAAGCGCGTTAGGACGTAGTTTTTCTACCACTTTTGCGTAATTGCCGTTTGGTACAAAGCAGATGTCTTGGCTATCTGGTTTATCGGCTACTATTAAATCGTATTTTTGGGCAAGTTCGCGGGTTTGGTCTTTTGTATATTCACCAAGTGGGAAGTGCAGATAATCTAACTGTTCTTGTGTGGTTGCGAATAGGAAATAAGTTTGATCCTTATTAGAATCTATAGCGTTGTGGAGTTCTGTGCGATTGTTTTCGTTATCAACTCTGCGTACATAATGACCTGTTACTAGTGCATCAGCGTCGAGGTCTTTAGCTACTTTTAATAAGTCGCGGAATTTTACTGTTTGATTGCACTTAACGCATGGGATTGGAGTTTCACCTCTTATGTAAGAATCGGCGAAGTCTTCCATTACGGATTCTTTGAATAGAGATTCATAGTTTAATACGTAATGAGGAATGTTTAGTGATTCACAAACGCGCCTAGCGTCTTCAATGTCTTGTCCTGCACAGCATGCGCCTTTTTTGGCTAAGGCCGCGCCGTGATCATATAATTGTAAGGTAATGCCGATGGTTTCGTAGCCGGCTTCTTTTACCATTGCGGCAACGCATGAGCTGTCTACTCCGCCGGACATAGCCACAACAACACGGGCTTTATCTTTAGGTTTATTTAATTTTAAGTTTAACAAGATTTGTCATTCCCGCGGAGGCGGGAATCTCCCTTTGGTCAATTCCCGAGATCCCCGCTTTCGCGGGGATGACACTAGTTCTTATTATCTAAGAACTGTAACTGAACGGCGGTTTTTAGACCAAGAATATTCGTTAGAACCCACTACAGCAGGTTGTTCTTTACCATAAGATACAGATTTAATTCTATCACGAGAGATGCCGTTGATAATCATGTAAGCTTTCACTGCTTGTGCGCGCTTATCACCAAGAGCTAAGTTATATTCTCTTGTACCGCGTTCATCTGCGTGGCCTTCAATTACAATTTCAGAACCGCGGTTAGATTTTAACCATGTAATTTGGTTATTAATTACTGCTTTTGATTTGGCGTTTAATGTAGTGCTGTTATAATCAAAAAATACTCTGTCGCGTATTTCATTACCATTAGCATCGTAAGTAATTCTTACTGTTTCGTCATTATCTGCGCCGTTATATCTGCCGCCAGATGTGGCATAGTTAGTTACTGCATTCCTACGCTTATTATATGTAGATTCACCGAAAGGTAAGTCCGCCGATTGGATACCTGTTACGCCATATGAACCGCTGTTACCATAACCAGTTGTACTAATTGTACCTGTATTTACTGAAGGGTAACCAGAAGTGCCATAACCATAAGCGGTTGTAGTTGTATTGCCATATTGTGAGCCATTTGGGTATAGGCCTGTTGGAATTTGAGTTGTAGCTGTATCCGGCATAGTTTCTTCAGCGTAAATATCCGCTTCTTCACTGCCAAGTAAGCCTGAAACTGAGTTACAGGATGTTAAGGTTGCTAGTACTAATAATGATAATAGGAAACTTTTCATGCATTTTGAGTAGCAAAAAAGTGGCAGTTTTTCAAGAAGAAAGTTAAGATAATTACTAAATTAACGTAATTTTAATTTTTACGGCGCTTGAAGTTGCTGGCGCACCGCAACGGTATATAAGCTATGGTATTTGTAGTGTGACGTTTCTGTTGCTAGGTACGTCACCAACCCCGATAAAAATGATGAATACCCTAGAGCCTAAGCCCTAGAGAATCAACTAGGCAGCCATAGCCACGTTAGTTGCATCAAAGTTATCATTCGCAAAATTATCGTTTGCATTTGTAGTTTTAATCCTCATATCGCAAGGCATTATCGCGAGTAAAGTTCTCTTCCTTTGAACATCTGTCAAATCTATTTCGGACCCATATTTTTTAGTGGTGGATCCGGCGGGTACCGCCCCCGCGTCCAAAATGTCTATTACGAATAGCGTTTATTACTATAGTTCTTAAAGAACATAGCTATTGTAGCACTGATAAGGCTTGAGTGTCAAGTTGAGTGGAATAGAGTATAGTCTTTTCTAATTTACACATAGTGTAAATTAGGTTCATTGCTACGCAATGCAAACCAAGCTCAAGCTTGGTTTGATAGCAAATCAAATTTAAATGCTACCGCATTGTAAATTAGAATTTACTATAGATGCAAAAAAGGCTGCGCATTGGCAGCCTTTTGAGTTTAAGTATTATGGTTGGTTAAGCAGCTTCAGAATCTTCGTTAACTAGCTTGTTTTTACCAATCCATGGCATCATGCCACGAAGTTGAGCGCCTGTTTCTTCGATAGGGTGCTTAGCTTCAGAAGCTCTACGAGTTTCTAGCATGTTTTCGCCACCAGCTTTTCTGTCCGCAAAGAAGTCTTCAGCGAATTTACCAGACTGGATATTTTCTAGGCATGCTTTCATAGCTGCTTTAGTTTCTGCAGTTACAATTTTAGGGCCAGTGTAATAATCACCGTATTCAGCAGTGTTAGAGATTGAGTATCTCATGTTCGCTAAACCACCTTCGTATAGAAGGTCTACGATTAATTTCATTTCATGTAAGCACTCGAAGTAAGCCATTTCTGGAGCGTAACCCGCTTCAGTTAATGTTTCGTAACCCGCTTTAATAAGCTCAGATACACCGCCACAAAGTACAGCTTGCTCACCGAATAGGTCAGTTTCGCACTCTTCTTTGAATGTAGTTTCAATAATACCAGAACGGCCGCCACCAACGCCTGAAGCGTAAGCAAGAGCGATATCTTTAGTGTTACCAGCAGAGTCGTTACCGATTGCGATTAAGCAAGGAACACCACCACCTTTTTTGTACTCACCGCGAACTGTATGGCCAGGGCCTTTAGGTGCTACCATGAATACGTTTACTGAATCTTTTGGTGCAATGTAGTTAAAGTGAACGTTTAAACCATGAGCGAATGCTAGGTAAGCGCCATCTTTAATATTTGGTGCAATTTCGTCGTTGTAGATGTCCGCTTGGAATTCATCCGGTGCTAGGATCATTAAAATGTCCGCATCAGCTGCAGCTTGAGCTACTGTTTTAACTTCGAAGCCATCTTTCTGTGCGCGTGCCGCAGTTGATGAACCTTCACGTAGTGCAATAACAACATTTTCACAGCCACTATCCTTTAAGTTTTGAGCGTGTGCATGACCTTGAGAACCATAACCAACAATGGCGATGTTCTTAGATTTGATGTTATCAAAATTTGCGTCTTTATCGTAATAAACTTTCATTTTTTCCTTTTTGTTTTTGTTTATAAAATATCTTCGCCCTTTGAAATGGCTGTTACGCCTGTTCGGGACATTTCTGATACACCATATTCGAACATTAGTCCAATGAATTTATCTATCTTTTCTGGTGTGTCAGATAGCTCAAATACGAAGCTTTCAGGGGTAGAATCTACAACGCGTGCGCCAAAGCGTTCAGCTAGTTGTAGTGCATCAATATGATGTTCTTTGCCGATTACTTTTACTAGGGCAACTTCGCGCTCGATATGAGGGCTAGAAACTGTAAGGTCACGTACGCGGTGAACGGGTACAATGCGCTCTAGTAAGTTGATGATTAGTTTAACTGTATCTTCTGAGCCATGCGTTAAAATAGTTACGCGTGAAAGTTCATTCTTATGGTCAACTTCGCTTACTGTTAGCGAGTCCAAGTTGAAGCCACGGCTTGAGAATACGTTAATAATGCGGGCTAAAGCACCAAACTCATTATCAACTAATATTGAAATAGTATGTTTGTTATCAGGTTGCATCAAGGTAGACTTTATAAATGAAGCCTATCATTAGGTCAACAGAATCTAGAAATATGGATTTTCAGGGTCGTTTAAATCAGGGAGATCCTCAAGTAATTCATCATCTTCTTTTAGAAGGTCCTCATCAGATTGAGGAGTGCCAGTAGTACTTTCGCCTATATTGAATAGATTATCAAAATCGTCTAGGTTATTAGTCTCTTTTGGCTTGTTGGAGTTAGAATCAAATACAACGATGTCCTTCTTAGCGCGCTCATCTAATTCTTTCTTTTCGGCTTCTTCTTTTGCTTTTTGCTTTTTACCCCATTCAGTTTCTTCTAGAGGTATTTCATAGAAGGCACTTTCTGCGGTAGCGCTTAACTCATCATCAACAACAATTCTAACCGGTGAATTTTGTTTAGCTTCAGTTGCCTTTATTTTCGATGCATAATCAGCTTGATATTTTACTGTGTTAATTGCTGCTATTTCGGCTTGAGCAATTTCAAATATTTGTGGGCGAGGGCAGTCCAGTACGTTAATGCGTTCATCGCCTTTTAATCTGTGGGCATAGATTAAATAGCGCCCGCCTTTTCTAAATTTTATATTGAAGGCAGATTCGGTGAAGAAAATTACATGAGTTGAATCATATTCTAGCCCTTTAAAGATGATATCTAATTGAGCTGATATTTTTAATTCATTTGTACCGAAGCCTGAGCCTAGTTTTCGCCCCACATTTTCTACATTGTCAATTTTAGCGATAAATACAGCATCTGAGCTGTGATATTTGTCGTGAGCGGTTTCTAGTTCACAGTAAAATGCATTCGCAGGTAGCGTGAATGTAAGTAATAAAAATGTGAATAATAGTCTAACCATGCATTAATTTTGGCATATTCTTATTTCTATTTTCAAATATAAATTTGTTGATAAAGAATATAAGGATATTTTTAGCTTCTTCATAATCACTAGCTGTAAGCTCTGTATTATCAATATTTTTTAAAGCTTGGGGGAATTTGAATAACTTATCTTTATACGCTTCACCAGCTTCTTTTCCTACGGCACAACCAGTTTTTGGCGATATATAGAGAAGGTTAGATGTTTCGTTGGTTACTGTGCAGGCTTTTAATGACAATGAATAGCCAGAGATAGTTAGTATTTCTTTTAGTATAACTAGTAAGTTCTTTTTGTGATTAGGCTCGGTTAAGAATGTTTTTAAATGATCTACTATAGAAGGGCATTTTTCTTCTTCATGCAGGATTTGTAGAAGAAGTTCACAAAGGTAGTTGAAGCTGTAGAGTTTCTCTTTGTTACCTATTAGGTTGATTGAGAAGCTATTTAGTAGCTCTAAAGATAATGTACCTAATTGTTCTTTAGTTTTTTGTTTCTTTTCAAAAGCAACAAAATTGCCTAGTTGCATTAAACCGAAATATTTCTTTGAGTTGTATGCGTAGCCTGAAATTAGCCCGTCATCCGTGGTTAGTATTTTAAGCAAAAAGCCTTTTTCATTTAGAGCCTTTTTAAAGATTAATATTCCTGTGCCGTGAGTTATCATTGTTTCATTTATGCAACATAGAGGATAAAGGTAAAGAATAAACCATGTTTTATTACTTTATTCTTTACCTTTAAACAGAGCCTTTTAGAAGAATTTATTAGTTATAACTTAACCCCTGTTTTTTAAATAGGATATTAAATATATAAAATGAAAACTTTTTTAACTACTACTGCATTAGTTGCGGGTCTTGCTCTAGCTTCTAACGCAAAAGCAGAAGGTATCGATATTACTATCGGTGGTTTCGCTGATTTCCAAGTTGGTATTATTGATACTGATTTCCAAGGCAGCACTAATGATGTATATTTCCGTAATGATACAGAAATTCACCTAGGCTTAATTGGTGAATCTGATAGCTTAACATATGGTGCTGTAATTGAATTAGAAGCTGATGTTTCTTCAGAAACAGATAACCAAGGTGTTAATGCTGATAAAACTTACATTTTTGTTGAATCTGATTTTGGTCGTGTTGAATTAGGTAACGTTGACGGTGCTGAAAACAGATTAAAAATTAATGGTTCTGTAATCGCTCGTGGTACTGGCGGTACTGATGGTGATTTCGGTCACTTTGTTACTACTAATACGGATGACTTTAACAATGAAACGGGTGTTTTTGGTGCTGATGGCCAATTAGACACTCTTGCAAATGGTTTCTATGGTGGTTTATTCTTCACAACGCCTAATTTATTAGCTCAGGCAATTGAGGGTAATACTGAAGATTCTTCTAAATTATCTTACTATACTCCAAGATTCGGTGGCGTTCAGTTAGGTGTATCATACGCTCCTAATTCTGGTTCGGCTGGTCAGTCAATCTTTGGTACTAACATTTATGAAGATATTATTTCAGCTGGTATTAACTACGCTTTAGATATTGATGGTATTGGTGTTGAAGCTTCAGTTACTGGTGAGTTTGCTGATGCAGTAGCTACAGGTGTTGATGATTTAGAAACTTACGCTATTGGCTTAGGTGTTAACTTTGAAGGTTTTCAAATTGCTGGTTCATACGGTGATTTAGGTAACACAGATGCATTAAATGACTTTATCGATAACGGTATTGCTGATGGTTCATTTATAACTGATACATCTACTGAATATTATGATGTAACAGTAGCTTTTGATGCTGGTGAATTTGGTGTTTCTGTTGGTTACTTTAACTCTGAATTCGAAGTTAGCGGTGTTGCTGGTACTTTAGAGTTTGAAAATATCTCTGTAGGTGTTGATTACGAAATCGCACCAGGTTTCACTGGTTATATTGAAGGTAACTTCTTCGAGTTTGATGATGCTGGTGTTACTTCAGATGGTAACGTTATTATCTTAGGTACTCAGCTTACTTTCTAGTAAGTTAGTAACTAATTTAACTATTTATTATATTAAACCCTCGCATTTATTGATGCGGGGGTTTTTTATTTTTAGAGTTGGTAATGTATTCACATACAGGTTATCTTTGCTCTATGAATATAATGGTATTAAACTTACCTAGAAATGTAGGTGAAGGGGAATTGAAGAAGTTATTTGAAGGTTACGGCAAGGTTGAGTCTGCCAAAATAGTTTTGGATAAAGAAAAAGGAGTTTCTAAAGGTTTTGCTTTTGTAGAAATGGCGGATGAAAGTGAGGCAACTAAAGCTATAGAAGCGCTACATGGCAGTAAGGTTGGTAATCAGAATATAAGAGTTAAAGAGTCTAAGCCTGTGACTTAATTTAAGCTAGTTTTTCAACAGCGTCTTTGATTCTATCCATTGCTTTGTGTAAGTTCTCGTCAGACGTTGCGTATGAAATTCTGAAGTAGCCTTCTAAGCCGAATGCGCTACCTGGAACTACGGCAACTAGTACTTCATCAAGTAAGTAAGATATGAAATCCATATCGTTCTCAATTACTTTGCCAGTAGGAGTTTTCTTACCCATTACAGCTTTGCATGAAGGGAATACGTAGAATGCGCCTTCAGGAGTTAAGCAAGATAAACCTTCAATATTATTTAGTGCGTTAACTACGAAGTCACGACGCTTCTCAAATACTTTTGAACGTTCGCTTAAAAATGATTGGTCGCCATTTAATGCTTCAACTGCAGCAGCCTGTGAAATAGAGCTTGGGTTGGTGGTAGATTGCGACTGTATTTTAGCGATAGCTTTAATTAGCTTTTCATCGCCCGCGGCATAGCCGATTCTCCAACCGGTCATTGCATAGGCCTTAGATACGCCGTTACAAGTTAAGGTACGTTCATATAATTTTGGTTCAACTTCAGCAGGAGTTACGAATTTAAAATCACCGAAAGTGATATGCTCATACATATCATCGGTTAAAATATTTACATGTGGGTAGTCAAGTAGCACATCCGTTAGTGCTTTCATTTCGTTGTATGAATAGCCAGCGCCAGTTGGATTAGATGGTGAGTTAATAACTAACCATTTTGTTTTATCAGTAATTGCGGCGCGAAGTTTTTCAGGCGTTAATGTAAAGTTCTCTTCTTCAGTACATTCAACAATAACGGGTGTACCTTCTGCTAGCAGTACAATGTCCGGATAGCTCACCCAGTATGGAGCAGGAATAATTACTTCATCGCCAGCGTTTAATGTTGCAACGAAAGTGTTAAATAAAGTTTGCTTACCACCAGCGCCAACAGTGATTTGGCTTGGCTTATATTCTAGATTATTCTCACGCTTGAATTTAGCGCATATAGCTTGCTTTAGCGCAGGAGTTCCATCTACCGCAGTATAGCGCGTTTCGCCGTTATTAATTGCGTCAATAGCAGCTTTCTTGATATTTTTAGGGGTATCAAAGTCCGGTTCGCCAGCGCCTAGGCCTATAACATCTTTACCAGCGGCTTTTAATTCCTTAGCCTTGGTAGATACGGCAATGGTTGGTGATGGTTTAATTTTTGATAATCTATCTGCTATAAATGGCATTATTCTCTCTCAACTTTTTGTGATATTGTCTCGCGCAGAGCTTTTACCACAATACCATCGCCTAGTTCAAGAGATATATAACCATCTTCTTCATCTTTTTTAGCGGTTTTCTTAATTTTACCAATAAGACCGCCTTGAGTAATTATCTCGTCACCCGTTTTTAGAGCTTCAGTCATTTTACGGTGTTGTTTAATCTTTTTAGATTGTGGACGGATAATTAGGAAATAGAAGATAACAAATATAAGTACGAAAGGTACTACAGTTGCTAGTAAACCGCCTTCAGGGGCAGATGATGCTGTTTGTGCTAATGCGCTAGGAATAATCATGATTTAAAATGTAATTAATGTGCGTGGGTCTATATTCTTTTGGTTCTTTCGTAAAGCAAAATGTAATGTTGGTTTTGAAACATCGCCAGTATTGCCAACAGAACCAATTATACTTCCTTTAGGAATATTAGCACCTCTTTGAATAGATATTTTATCTAGGTGTGCGTAAGCTGTCATGTAACCTCCGGAGTGTTCAAGGATTACCATGTTGCCGAAATTCTTAACATTATGTTCAGCAAATATTACCTTACCATCGCCGGATGCTCTAACCGCAGAGCCTGAAAGTGTCTGTATATTTATTCCAGCTTCACTTGCTTTAGCAAAGCGTAGGTCATTGATGATTGCAGATTTTCTAATAGGGCTGATAAAGTTAGCACTTTTCTCTACATTTGTTAACGGCTCATAAGCAGGAGCTTGTGGTGCAGGTTCGTACGATTTAGCAACAGATTGTCTGCCAAAAGGTTCAGGTTTTTGTAGTTTGTATAAGTTATTATCCTTCTTGGCATACTTGTTAGTTTCAACTGTAACTAGTCTTTGGCCAATTGTGATAATATTTGAATCTAAGTTATTAATACGCTTAAGCTCGTTAGGTGTAATTCCTAAATATTTAGAAATTGAGTAGATAGTATCGCCACGTTTTACTGTGTATGAGTTAAAGTTATTGTTAATAACTACGTTAGGTGCAACTGCTGGCGGATAAGGTTTTTGATATTGAAATGAAGTTTCTTTTCTTTCATTTTTTCTTTCAAATGGTTCAATAGCCTCTTCTTTAACTGTAGCTAAAGGAGCTGTGTTATACTGAGGTTCAGGTGCAATTTGAGTTCTATTCGGAGTATAAGAGCTTGCTTGATAAGGTTGTACTATGCCGATGGGTGGTATTTGTTTAGGCCTTGGCTCGTATACAGGAATAGTTGAAGGTGCTTGATTTCTTAAGAATAAGCTGTTTTGTGGCTGAGGGTTATATCTAGTTTGTTGAGCGCGATTAGCGACTCTTTTATCCACTATCATATCAAAAGGTGTATCACCTAAATGATTCACGGGAGTACGCTCCGCGTTCTGATGTATAGCGCAAGATGGTAAGGCAATTAAAATGCTGAATATGAAGAATATTATTCTGTTCATAAATACAAATTAAAGCGAGCTATAGAAATGTCGATAGATAATTTAGTCCATCTAGAGTTAAGTTGTCTGATGAGGTGAAATTAAACTCGGATAAAGCTTCTTTTACAAAGTCTAATTTGGATTTACCGCCGGTTACTATTATTTTAGCATTTGGTAGTTCTTGCATAAGTTGGTTAACTATATTTTGAACTAGACCTTGGTAGCCAAAATAGAAGCCGCTTTGCATTGCGGTTATAGTGGATTTGCCGATTATACCTGTTTCTGGTTTCTCAAAGTCAATTTTTGGTAATTTAGAAGTTCTACGACTTAAAGATGCGATAGATAAATCAATTCCTGGGCAGATAACGCCACCTAAATAATTGCCATCGTTATCTACGCAATCAAACGTTGTTGCGGTGCCGAAGTCTAATATAATGGTTTCTTGAGCGGTGGTTTTATAGGCGGATATTGCGTTTACTAGCCTGTCTGATCCGCATTCTTCTGGCTTATCAATTAATATTTCACAAGGTAGTTTGTTTAAGTTTTTATGAATAAAAACTGCGTTGTTGTAGTTTTTATTTAAGCGTTCATCTACTTCTGGAACTACTGAAGATATTATAGTTTTCTCTATTCCTTCAAATTTTGGTAAATCATTAGAAAAAGTTTCTACGCGCGTTTGAGATGTTATTTTGTCATTCTCAAATACGGCAAAAACTATGTTGGTATTGCCAACATCTATGGTTAATATTTTACTATTTTTGTTCATTATAACTATAGTTTTTTCTAGTTTTCACTGCATGAAAACTAGATTCATCGCTGCGCGATGCAAACCAATCTCAAGCTTGGTTTTATAGCAAATTAGAATTTGCTATAATTTCAATAACGTCTTCAGCTTGGCATGGTAAGCCAGATTTATGGTCAAAATATAGTGGGTATTGAATTAAAGTTCCATAAATAAGCTGTTCAATATTTAGTTTTTTAGTCCTTCGTTTAATCTCTACAGAGTCTTGCGTTAAGCCCCAGCCAGCATAAAAGGGTGAGCCATAAGTAAATACTTTGATGCTTCCTTTTGTTAATGCTTCAAAGCCAGATAGGGATGATATGGTATGAAGCTCGTCAACATTTTCTAACAATTCATAAACTGAGCCTTCGCCGATATATTCATCTGCGATGTTTTTAAGTGCGGAAACTGATGATTTTCTTTTACGCTTTTTTGTAATTAAGTCAGGGTGATCTTTATAAGCGATTTTAGCTTTAGGGTTATGCTTTCTAACTTCTTCTAGTAGTTCTAAATTTGTTTTAATACTGCCTAAAGAAGTTTTGATTGAGGCATCATCTTCTACTTGTCCGATAACTAGAATTTTTGATTCAATTTTAGCGCCGTTGCTTAAATTATATTTATCAATTTTTGTTTCTTTTAATAGATTGATAATATTCTCGCCGCGTAGCTCTTGTGCTTTAGTGAAAGCGTTTGTTTGCAAGAAGTTTTCAAGGTCAGATGGTTTGCTACCATCGTAGTAAATACCAGTTGAATCTTTTACTAAAGAATATGGTTTTATTAAATTTGCGCCTAGTCCTTTTGAGCGGATGAAGCCGTCTTCAACGAAGTTAATTTTGATATTTAATTCGTGTGCTTTTTGAATAAAATTTTTAGATGCTCGGCTTGACCAAATTATAATTTCTGAGTTAGTTTCTTTTGCGATACGTAGAGCTCTATTTTCATTCCAAATAAAGCGAATATTCTTTTCTGAAGGCTTAGAGAAGAAGCCCCTTATGAAGCTACGTTTCCAGCGTGTAAATTTTACGGCAATATATTTGGAGGCTAATTTATTGTAATAATCTTTGGTGTCGGATAATATATCAATTGTCTCTAAAGCGTTTGTTTTACTGGAGTTGAAAGGATTTATATAGCGAGAATATTTTATATAAGCGCTTGCTACTAAATGCTCTAAAGTAATTTTTTTAGTTCTACGTTCGTTAGTTAAAGCATCTTTTGTTAAACCCCATCCTGCGTAAAAGGGCATGCCGTAAGTGTAAACTTCCTTATTGGCTATTAAGCCTTCTAAACCCATTAGACTAGATACTGTGTAAACTTTATCAACAAGGTCAAATAATGAGTGTGGGTTAACGTTCTTTTCAATGGTTGTTATGTTATCGTATTTATCTATATCTTTATAAATATAACCTTTGCGCTTGCCGGTTAGAACGTCGGGGTGAATTTTTAAAATTATTTGTGCTTTTGGATTGTCCTTTATGGCATCTTCTATCATTTGCTGGAAACTCGCGGAAGAGGATAATCCATAATTAACAGTGGCATCGCCATAGCATTGGTCAATTATTAAGATTGCAGGTTTTTTAGAGTTTATTCCAAGCTGTTTTGCAGATGCCTCAAAGTTGTTATTATACTTAGACAAGCGATGCTTGTTTATGCCTGTAATGATTTGTTTTGCTTGTTCTAGAGTTTCTTTATCGAAGGTGGAATGCTCGATAATATCCTCAATATCTGAAGCATGAGTAGCATCGCAATATATACCACGTTCATCAGCAACTATTGAAAGTGGTTGTGCGCCATTTACACCTAAATCGTAAGACCTTAAAAAGCCATCCTCCAAACAAATATAAGGTAATGAGTGTTTGAAGGCGTAAGCCCTACCTTCAAGTGAGCGTGGACGCATTCCCCAGCCAGCAATAGCATCGGGCTTTTTTACATTGCGGTAATATTCAATGTTCTCAAATTCAGGTAATAGCTGTTTTAAGTTTGGAACTTTCTTAATTATTCCAAAAGAAAAGACGCCTAAGTTTTGATATCTAAACGCCATAGTTCATGGGATAAGGGTTAACTACCTTCGCCAGGCGCTTCAGAGAAGTCTGCCATTTTACCTTCTTTACCATTTTGCTCTTCAGCATCTGGTAGAGGGTCAATTTTATCACTAATCATTGGCCATTCTTCAGACCATTTGCGGTTGAATTCAACCCATTTTACATTGTCCTCAGTTTCAGCTTCAATAGCGTCAGCAGGGCATTCAGGTTCGCATACGCCACAGTCGATACACTCTTCAGGGTTGATAACTAACATGTTTTCACCTTCGTAAAAGCAGTCAACTGGGCATACTTCTACACAATCTGTGAACTTGCACTTAATACAATTTTCTGTAACAACGAACGTCATAATGGATAACCTTTTAATATATCTGGAAATATTATGCAATTAATTTTAGCACAACCTCGAGGCTTCTGTGCCGGCGTTGATAGAGCTATTGAGATAGTGGAGCGCGCGTTAGAGAAATATGGTGCGCCTGTTTATGTGCGTCACGAGATTGTGCATAATAAATATGTGGTTGAAGATTTACGTGCTAAGGGTGCGGTTTTCGTTAAGGAAGTTGATGAAATTCCTACTGGTGCAATTACCATTTTTTCAGCACATGGGGTTTCAGAAAAGGTTGAAACTAATGCCGATGGTTTGGGCTTAAAAGTTATCGATGCTACTTGTCCGCTGGTTACTAAGGTGCATAATCAGGCGCAACGTTTTGAAAAGGGTGAGCGCGAGCTAATTATTATTGGTCATAAGGGGCACCCAGAGTTGGAAGGAACTTATGGCAGAGTTAAGCAAAAATCTCACATTGTTGAGAATATAAGCGATGCAAATGCGTTGGTAGCAAACGATCCTGAGAACCTAGCCTATGTTACGCAGACTACCTTATCCGTTTCGGATACGCGCGAGATTATAGACGTTCTTAAACAGCGTTTCCCTAGTATTGAAGGTCCTGAATTGAAGGATATTTGTTATGCAACGCAGAATAGGCAGGATGCGGTGCGTGAGTTGGCAAAACAAGTAGATATTATATTTGTTGTTGGAGCTCGAAACTCTAGTAATTCAAACCGTTTGCGAGACTTAGCTGAAGAATGCGGAGTTGAAGCATTCTTGGTTGATGATGTTAAATCTATTCCCGATTTAGTGCCTGTAGAGGTGGCTAAAATTGGATTAACTGCGGGGGCATCTGCTCCTGAAATTTTAGTTCAGCAGATAGTTGATTATTTTAAGGATAATTACTCTGCCCAAATTTCTATAATGAACGGGATTGAAGAAAATGTTAAATTCAAACTTCCTAAAGAAGTTGCTTAATCAACGTCATTGCTAGGGAGTGTTACGACCGAAGCAATCCAGAAATTTAGCCAAGAAAAGAGATTACTGGATTGCTTCGCTACGCTCGCAATGACGTGTCTTAAAAGATTTTCTCAAATATAGAAAATTTTTAAAACTCAAAAAATCTCAAAAAATAATATTTCTGACATCCATTTGCATAAAAATTCTTATATTTCAATGGTGCTATGTTAAAAACCTTTGTTTTTAGCTCAAAAAACTGGCCAAAAACGTACAAAAAACGTCCATTTTTTAACAAAAATTGATGTTTTTTAATAAAATTTGTCATTACGAGGAGTGAAGTGACGAAGCAATCTATCAACAGATTTACCAAAGAGTACAGATCATATGATGGGTCGCTTCACTAACGTTCGCAATGACGTGTTGTAAGAATATCGCATCCAAATAACTGCGGAAGGTGTTTATATTCCTTTCTCATTCTCTGTTATTCTAAGATTTTTCATTTGTATTTGTCTTACTTCCAAAGGTACTTCAGTTCCTTTTTTAGTGAGTGTATCGGTAAAATTACAATTTTCTAATGGAGTTCCTTTATCCGGTGGCCATGAAGAAAATGCTTTGGATAGTATAGAACCTCCTTCAGGCATGTTTTCTTTTACATACCTTAGGAGTGCAAATTCTAAAGGTCTGTACCTGTGTATTTCGGAGTGAATGTTAATATAAATTCCATTGCAAGAATCTGACGTTCTGTCCATTCTATCAGAATGTTTAAATTCTGTATGATGAACTTTTTCTAGTTCAGATATTAGTACTTTTCTTGTATTTGGATTGCTAATTGCATTTTGGGCATGCTTGTATTTATTTAGTGTGTTTGTAGCTCTATCACTAAAAGCAAAAAATTCTTTTAAAGATTCTAACTCTGTTTCAGCTTGAACTTTATCATGAATTTTATCGAGTAAATTGAATACTGAGCCAAATGGATTATCTCTCTCAGTTCCTAATCTATAGTAAGAATCTACTATATCTTTTGAAAGTGCATGTAATAAGTCTGTGGCTTCTTTTGGAGGGGAGTCGGAGTTGAATAATATGAAAAGTCCAAATCTAAGAGTGTTTCTATTAGCTAGTAAATCATTTGTAGAATCGTGAGGAAAAGCGTCAATTCTTACAGATAATATTTGTTCTTTTACTTCTTCTGGCCATGAATCAACAATGTGAGTTATGTGGTGAACATAATCCACTAAGTTTAGGTTACTTATGTCTGTTAATCCTCCTCCCATGAAATTTATTTAACCAATATTTCTACTCTTCTGTTTAGGCGTTCGCGGATGCCGTTATTGGTAAAGATATCTGGTAATGCTTCACCATGGTACGAGGTTTTAATATCTGCTTGAGTACCCATAATGGTTATTTGGTTAGCGGCGTTGTTAACTCTGTTTCTAGATAGTTCTAAATTATAAGAATCTGAACCTGAGCTATCGGTATGACCGCTTAATAACAGGATTCTTTTATTATTATCATTAGCGTAATTAACGGCACTGTTTAGTGTGTTAATGTCAGAATTATCTAAGCTAGATTCATCATGGTTGAAGTAGATAATAAACTGTTTTTCCTCTGGCGAGCAGATAGCATCTTTACTGCCAGATGTACCGTTATAGATA
The DNA here is from genome assembly GCA_020630095.1 of Rickettsiales bacterium. Lineage (GTDB taxonomy): Bacteria > Pseudomonadota > Alphaproteobacteria > Rickettsiales > UBA8987 > JAHDCD01. Next base: position 15,877 of record JAHDCD010000007.1, read on the forward strand.
ATCTCTTTATCAATATTAAGGTCGAACTTAGCGGTTGGATTTGTTCTTTCGAACTCTTCTGTTGTAAGTTTAATTAGTTTGTCCATACGCTGGTTAGCAAGTTCTCTGCCGGCAACATCAGTATGGTAAACATAAGTTACTTTATGATTTTTATCTTCAATTATACCGCTTAGGTATTTAATGCCATCAAGCGTTTCTTGGCTTACGTTTTCTGAGCAGATATCAAACGCGGAATCGTTAATATCAATTCTAATATCTTTACCCTTAGCTACGGCGAAGTTGGCCTTACTGTTCTTACCTTTCGTTAGGCGAACTACTCTAGGGTTCTCAGAAGTTACGAACATATTTTCTGGAACAGATGCAGTATCAAGTTTGATAGCAAAGTTTGAGCCACGTGCTTCTTCTGGAATTGATGCACATTCAATGTGGTATCTACCTTCTGAGTCTGTGGTTACGTTCAAGCCTTTTAAGGTTAGTAGTCTAGCTTTAGGTATGCCACGTTCGCCATCGTTCGGGTAGCCGTCCTTGTTGGTATCTTCAAATACTTTACCAACTATGGTTGAGCAATCAAATGTAGGGTCTGCGGTAATTTCGGTAGAGGCTAAACCTTCGTTAGATAATGCATCGCCTGCGCCGTTGAAAGCACCTGCAATGTTAGTCATTGTACCAATTTGGTAGTTAGAGCCAATTCTTGAAAGGAAAGTGATTGAGTTAACTTGACCAGATACCATTGCGCTTTGAGGCCATGATAATTGGTTACCAGAAGCGGTTGGTTCAATGTTTGCTGATGGTGCGCCAGCAACGGATACACCCGAAGTGCCAGTTACATAAGTTAAGCCGGCAGGTAGGGTATCAATTAAGTTGAATGCGCCTACTGTTGCACCTGAAATGTTTTCAATATCGATAGTGTAAGTTAGGATATCACCTACAGATGCGATGTTTTTATTAACGCGTTTAGTTACATTTAATAGGCCTGAATTTGCAGGGTCCATTGGAATATGGTTATAAATAACGTCTGGGTCACCGGATGCTATCATGAAGCTTGTGAAGTGGTCCCTGTCCGCGGTTGGGCCAATAATTGATGGGCTGAATACGCCGCCAATACCACAGCGTGAACCGAAGGTTGATGCAGGAGTAGGGCAACCGGTAGCATCATATGAACCAGATATACCTGGGAATATTGTTGATGGAGCTGAATAGCCTGCGGGTGGAGTAAAGACGAATCTATATTCAGTTTCACTAGATGGGCAGGCGGGGTCGGCGTTTGGTACGATGTCAAATCTATAGAAGCCATCTGCGCCAGTGGTCATTGTGTTATAGCCTTGTGTTAGGCAGGCTACAGGTAATGGAGTGCCACTTGCATCAGTTATTGTTGCTATACCCCCAGCTAAAGGTGCGCCGGTAGTTGAGTCGTAGAGTACACCTGAAGGATCAATTGGAATTAATAGTGGTTCGTTAACGTTATCGGTTGATAAATCGTCATCGGACTGGTCTTCAATTATGTCTGAATCTGGAGCTTCACCGTTTGAATCTGCTAAGTTCTCAATAGGTGTTGAGGACGCGTTAGCAAGGTCTAGGCGGAATAGAATGCGCGAATCAACAGTTACCGAATCGCCTGATTCTAATGTTGTTGTACCGCCGCTAAAAGCGTTTGCTGTAGGTGTTGCAATGAAGCTAGTATTATAGCTTGTTGCAGTAAATACAGACGGGTTGCTTGGTGTAATTGAACCGCTTGAGCTTAATATAGATGTTATTGTAGATGGGTTTTGACCCGCAAAGTCATCAATTAAATTTACGTTTATTAGATCTCTGTCACCAACGTTAGTTACAACAAATCTGAAGTCGGCATAATATTCGTCCATATTTGCGGTGCCGTCTACGTTTATAAGCTGTTTAGTAACTTCAATTTCATCGTTAACTACTATTAGCTCTTCAATTGCATCGTCTGGAGTAATATTAAGGTCGGTTTGATCCTGTGTATTGGTTGCAATATTGGTAATAGTAGTTCCAGAAGTTCCTGAGTTAACCTGTACTGTTATAGTTATGGTAGCGGTTTCAGCAGGCTGAAGCGCTGGTATATTCCACGTGGCCGCATGAGCGGTTTGCGTGATGGCGAAAATCCATACGACAAACGAGGTTAATATGTTCTTTAATAAGTTCATTAATTTTTTCTTTCTAGCTTAAGGGCTAGCAGTGCCATGGCTAGGAGTACCTAGCGATTGCAGTGTTAGTCCAGGAGGGAGGTTGTCTAGTATTTGTAAAGTTGTGGCATTTCCGGGGCCGTTATTAGTTACAGATATTGTGTATGTTATTAGTTGTCCTTCATCGACATTATTGTCGTTTACAGATTTAGTGAACTGTAAATCAACATCTTGGTCGCAGGCATTGTTCCATTTGTTAAATAAATAAGATTCTACGTTAGCTACTTCTGCTGCAGTTAATGCTCTATCGTAAATTATTAGTTCTGCTACCCAGCCATCAAACCAGTATAGATCTTGGTTCCAACCCCAACCTAAGTGGGTACCATTTGTTGTAGTGCCAACATCAAACGCATTTTCGTTTGATAATGTAGCGCCGTTAACTCTGGTTTGTCTTCCGGGTTGAACAGTAGAGCTTTGAACAGCTGTATAAAATATGGGATTACCTGCGGTTACACCATGAGTTCCTTGTACCCAATTGTTACCAATACGTTGGTACATTTGACCATTATTCCAAGTAAGAACATATACGTTGTTAACGATATTGCCGTTGTAGGATAATGTTAGTGAGTTTCTTCTATTTGCCTCACGATGAATAAGGAAGGTGGTGGAGTCTGTCATTGTTCCACTGAACGGGTCGGAGGCGATTAATGCAGATGCTGTATTATTGCTACCAAAGCGCACACCTGGGCAACTATTAGCGGCATTCCAGCCATCTTCATCAAATATAGGGTCTTCACCTAATGTTGAGCCAAGGTCTTGATTAGTGCCGGATTTATCTTGCCAAGAAGATACAGATGCGCCATCCGCCGGTTGCGAGCCACCAGCGTTAATATCTTGTGCGTCAAACCATTGTACTAGCCCACTAATTGTATTAGGGGCGGCCTGAGCCATAGTATTTGCCGCTGCAATTATTATGCAGAACAAGCTAAGTGATATGTGTTTTAATAACCTCATATATTTTTCTAATTTAATAGAGTTCAATTAAACGCTCAGAAGTAAAGTTAATCGTTTAATTGAACCCCTGCTCATTGGCAGGGAGTTCAATTGTAATGCTTTGTTAGCCTTAAGCTTAAGGAACAGGGGAATGAAGATTAAACCTGTTCCTTGAAGCTATGTAGGCTTATTTGAGTTACGGAGTTACCGTACCACCGGCAGAGGTACCATCAGTAGTCGGAGTTCCGATTGTACCGATAGTCACACCAGCTGGTAAGTTATCAAGGATATCAACGTCAGTGATTGGCGTAGAACCATTGTTCAGTACTCTAATAGTATACGTTAGAGTGTCACCTTCGTTAACAACTAGACCTGCAGGAGGAGTACAGCTTGCCGCCGCTAATGGACAACATGTAGTATCACCAGTTGCTGGGTTAGTCAGACATTTCTCGATTACTACGTCAACAGTATCAATAGTTAAGTCAACAGACGGAGTATCTGTAGTAGAGTTTAAGTCATCCTGATCTTGAGCTGTAGTTGCTGTGTTGGTAATTACGTTACCAGCCTCACCAGCATCAACAGTTGCTCTGAATACCATGGTTGCAGATTCGCCATTAGCTAGTTGGTCAAGTGCACACTGTATTGCACCTGTAGTGCCAACATTAGATGAATCAGGAGTTACAGTAGCGGCAGTGTCAGTTGTAGTACATGCTAGCGCAGGTGCTGCAACGTAAGTTAAGCCAGATTGTAAAATGTCATCAATTGAGAAATTGGTTAAAGCAGATTCACCATTGTTTGTTACAACGATAGTATATTCTACAGTATCGCCTTCTTCCGCTGTATTAGCAGCTGCTGTAGCATCAGTAATATTCGCTACAGATTTTGCAATTACGATATCTGAATCGTTTAATAGATTTACAGTTTCAGTGAAGTCATCATCAGTTGGATCATCAGTAGAGTCGGTTTGGTCTTGAGTACGAGCTACAGTATTTACTAATGTTTTAGTACCATCAGCAGAGTTTAATGAATCAACAGTTACGTTATATGTCATTATAACTGTACCAGATATTGGAACATCGTTATCAGCTGTACATTTAAGATCTGTTGCAGCATCATCTTCTGCACCTGTTATTGTACCGCTGTCACAAGATAGTGATGAAGCTACGTAAGTTAAACCTGCTGGTAAGTCATCTTCAAGAACTAGGTTCTGTGCTGATGCACCAGAGTTAACAGTAGTTGTAACAGTGTATGTTAAGATATCACCCTCTTCAACTTCGTTTGCAGCAATACCAGTTCTAGCCGTAGTGTTCACTACAGTTTTAGTAGTTTCTATGTCGGTATCGTTTGATACGATTACGTTTACAGTATCGGTATCATCGGCTGTAGTTAATAGAGTTTGTTCTTGGCCAGATACAGTTGCGGTATTTGGAATTGTTTCATCTGAAGTACCTGCGTTTACTGTTACAGAGTAGCTCACAGTTACTGATTCGCCTACTGCGACACCAGTTAATGCATCGCCTGTGTTAACGTCGAAGCCAGAACAAGTAATGTTTGGAGCTGTGCCACCTAGTGTACCGCCGTTAGAACATACTGGTGTACCAACTAATGTATAACGCGAGTCAATAGCGTCATTAATAGTAACAGCTTCTAAGAATGCTGGACCATTGTTGGTTAAGGTGATTACGAAATCAATTTGTTCACCCTCGTTTGCTGGTAATGGGCTGGTGGTGTTGTCATCAACACCAGTTGCAGCGTTTGTACCAACTTTAGCGACAGTAATATCGGTTTCGTTGTTAATTGTAATTGTTTCTAGTAAATCATCCGCAGTTACGTTTAGATCTGTTTGGTCCTGCGTGTGAGTTACTGTGTTTGTTACTGGTGAAGCACCTTCGCCGCTTGATGAAGTACCACCGGTACCAGAATCTACGGTTACTGTTATTGTTAATGTGGCTGTTTCACCGTTATTTAATGTTGGGATATTCCACGTGGCCGCTAGCGCTGCAATTGGCATTAGCATTACGAATGCAAGAGCAACTAAGGCCCCTTTCATTCTGTTTAATAGATAGTTTTTCTTCATTTTTATCTCCTCGTTAAAGGTTTGTTATATTAGGCACGAAATTGCTCCTAATAGTTAGTTGGTGTTGTTTTCTTAGTTTGGAGGCAAGCCCCCAAACTAAGTTTAAGTTTGTTTTGTTTTTGGATTACCAGAACACAGGAAGTGCCCACCAGAAGGAGGGCATCAAAAATATTCTGATCCACCAAAAAGATTATGGTTTAACCCCTTGGTGCATAAGAGTGGTTATGTGGTTTTGCGCTCGCAAAATTTTGTACATTTGCAAGGTAGTACTTACGAAACTTTTTACGGAGTCGCAGGCTTGTGTTGCCCAAAATATGTGCATTTAAAAAATGGCAATGGGCAGAACACTAATCAAAGTGCTAGCATTCAGCTAAATTAAAGATGTAGAAAATAGATAGATAAGAAGTGCGTAATAATACGCATGCAGAGTGCCGGCTCAACCTAGAGGCCAGAAATACTTTTCCAAAAATTTAAAACAAAACTTAAACTTAGCAAAATGCTATAGAGGATTACTTGTCCTCTTAAGGACAGATAAACCCTCTTTATATATTAAAACAAGAAAAAGATTAAGAAATGGTTAAGAAATGCATGAAAATAAGTGCTTTAGACTATTTAAAGTTATTTTTTTCCTTTTTACGAGGACAATTTTATGTTATACATACGCAACTTTAATTTAAGAGAGAGTGTATATTATGAGATTTTTTAAAATATTTATTATTGTTTTTTTAATGGTTCTTGGCGCTGGTAAAGCGAAAGCAGAAAGTGCAAAGAGTTATTTAATTGTAGATTCTTCGGGAAGTATGTGGGGGCAGATTGATGGCACAGCTAAATATTTAATTGCAAAAGATAGTTTGCAAAAATTCTTACGTTCGGCGTATGGAAGTTCAGATTTTGGTATGATTGCATATGGTCATCGTAGTAAATCTTCGTGTGATGATATTCAAATTGTGGCACAACCGGGTGAATTATCTCATAGAAATGCCTTAAGCAAACTGGAGAAAATTGTTCCTAAAGGTAAAACTCCATTAACAGCTGCGGTTGAAAAAGCTGCTAATGAGTTAATGAATGTAGGTGGACAAACTAACATCGTATTATTTACTGATGGTTTAGAGACTTGTGGTGGCGACTTATGTGCGCTTGCTGAAGAGTTAAAAAAATCATCGGTTGGTCTTAAAGCTAACGTAATTGGTTTTGACCTTAAAGAAGGTGATGACAAACAGTTACGTTGTTTAGCCGATGCTACTGGTGGTGTTTATGTTGAAGCATCTAGCCCAGAAGAATTAGAAGCGGCTTTCTTAGAAGTTGAGAAAGAAATTGTTGAATGTCCAGTATGTGACTTTACTCCAATTATTGAAGATTATGAATCTAAGTTAGATGAACAAGCTTCAGATTTTGAACAGCGTATTGATTCTCAGAAGGAAGTAATTGTAGATGTTCGTAATCAGCTTGCGGATAAAAAGGCTTATGCGGATGATCTTCAAGGTAAAATTAATGGTTTAGAGAAAGCTAACCTTGGTTTAACGGGTAGGTTAAATGACACTTCTATTAAGCTTAACGATTGTGAAGATAATACATCTGAGCTACTTATTAAGTTAGCAAATGCTGAGCGTGAGAATAGAGGCTTAGATGAGCAAGTTAGTCAATGTGAGTTAGCTAAAACTCAGCTTGGTCAGCAGTTGCAAATTGCTAACGATAAGATTGCTGGTTTAGATTCTGATGTTGTAGATTTAGAGAAGGCTTTAGAGATCGCTAAAGCTGAAAACTCTAATCTAACAAAGAGTAATAGAGCATTAACTGTTAAGTTGGAAGCTGCTAAAGATGAGTTATTTGATATAACTAATAAGTATAATTCGTTAAAGGTTAAGTATGATAGTTTATTCTCTAAGAATAATGCAACTGAGGCTGATTTAGTTAATGCAAAATCTAGACTTGAAGATTTAGAAGATAAAAATAAGGAAATTGAATTAGCTAATATTGAAGTTAAGAAAGCGAACTTAGATTTATCTCAGCGTATTAAGGATTTGGAAGAAGAGTTAGCTAATACTAAAAATGCTAACGAACAATTGCTTAACAAAATCAAAGCATCTGTGCAGAACTTAGTTGGCACAATTAACGAAGAGCTAGGCGTAAGTAAGCCTGTTGCGGATTCAGTTGATGCTTGTGAATATAGATAGTTAATAACTTAATTATTAAAGCTTAAAGGCGGTTCCAATTAATTTATTGGAATCGTTTTTTTTTGCACTGCGTAGCTAATTTACAAGATAACCATCTTGTAAATTAGAAAAGACTATAATTCTAACAAAGCAATTCAAGAACATGGAGCATGAGATGGGTTGCTTCACTATGCTCGCAAGGACGTAAAAAGTGTGTTATTAAAAAGATAAACGATGTGATGTTATCTTAATTAATCTAATATGTAGCTTCTAGGCATTAGGGTGATTTTAGCCTAATGAGATTAAAGAAAGGTTAAGGAAATTGATTTAATTATTCAATAAATGAGAGGCTTTTTTAAGCATTTCTTCGCCGGCGCGGAAGCCGGTTTCGCGAGCGTCTTGTGCGGTGCAGTTATATTCAACTTCGTGGAACTCTTTACCATCTGGTGATGTTACTAAGCCTTTAAAATTAACCATTCCGGTATTGTCCGTTACGGCGTAGCCACCAATTGGTGTTTGGCATGAGCCGTTAAGTGTTTTTAGGAATGCGCGTTCGCATTTAACTTCCGTGTAGCTTTGCGGATGGTTTATGGCTTTAAGCATATTTTGGATATGCTCATTATCGATAGAAGCTTCAACGCCAATAGCACCTTGCGATACTGCGGGTAGCATAACATCGGTAGGAATTGCTTGGCTGATGCGATTAGTTAGGTCTAAACGTTTTAGGCCAGCTACGGCAAGCATTGTGGCATCTACTTCGCCTTCATCTAGTTTACGTAGGCGAGTGTTTACGTTGCCACGTATTGGAATAATTTTTAAGTCTGGGCGGTACTTTAATAATTGCGATTGACGGCGCAGAGCTGAAGTGCCGATAGTTGCGCCTTCGGCTATTTCTTCAATAGACTTATATTTGTTTGATATTAATGCGTCGCGTGGGTCTTCACGCTCTAATACGCATTCAATTTGTAGGCCATCAGGTAGATAATCGGGGATATCTTTAAGGCTATGGACGGCCATATCAAGCTCGCCAGCAAATAAGGCTTCTTCGAGTTCCTTGGTAAATAGGCCTTTACCGCCGATATCTGCAAGGTGGCGGTTTTGGATTTTATCGCCCGTAGTTATAATTTTAATTATCTCAATTTGGTTTTGAGTAAGTTCTGGAAATGCGCCTAGTAAGCGGTTTTTAACCTCGTTAGCTTGAGCCACAGCAAGGTTACTTGCGCGAGTTCCTATTCTTATGTGTGCAGGGCATCTCATTTACGGATATTTAAATATAATAAATCCCAAGATTAGGCAATAATAAGTTAGTGGCTGACAGGTTGAGATTTATTAGTTATTTAAGCCATATGGAAAAGCATGTGATAATATTGGCGGCGGGTAAGGGAACTCGTATGAAATCTAATAAGCCTAAGGTGATGCATGAGGTGGCATCTAAAACTATGGTGGAGTTTGTGTTAGATTTATCTAAGGATTTTGGCGCAAGTTCAATACTATCGGTTATTGGTGAAGGGATGGATGACTTGGCTGGAATTGCTAGTGGTTATGGTGATTCGATTATTCAAATGGATAGGAATGGTACAGGTGGCGCGGTTAGTATATGTAAGGATAAGATGGCAGGTAAGGATGGTGTTATCTTTATTTTATATGGCGATACGCCGTTTATTGCTAAAAATACTTTGGATGAAATGTATAACGAGTTAAGTACAAAAGATATTTGTGTGCTTGGGTTCGAAGCGGGTAATCCGCACGGGTATGGTAGGCTTGTTACCGAAGGTGGAACGTTAACAAGCATTGTTGAGCAGAAAGATACTAATAATGATGAAAAGGCGATAACTTTATGTAATTCAGGGGTAATTGCTGCCAAGGCGGACGTGCTTTGGGATATGCTTGGTAAGATTGATAATAAGAATGCTTCTGGCGAGTATTACTTAACGGATGTTATTGGTTTAGGTAATGATTCTGGCTTACAGGTTGGCTATGTTACCGCTGGTGAAGATGAAGTTATGGGTGTTAATTCTAAACAAGATTTAGCACGTGCGGAAGGTATATATCAAGATATTTTGCGCGATAAGCATATGAGTGCGGGTGTGCAGTTAATTGACCCAGCATCTACTTATTTTTCGGCAGGAACGCAGATTGGTAGAGATAGTATAATTGAGCCGAATGTGCATTTTTATGGTAAGGTGGAAATTGCGGACAATGTGCGCATTAGGGCAAATTCTTACCTTGAAGATTGTAAAGTGGCTGAGGGGTGCGTAATTGGGCCGTTTGCTAGGCTTCGACCTAAGGCGGAAATTGGTGCCGGTAGTAAGGTGGGTAATTTTGTGGAAATTAAGAACTCTACTTTGCATGAAGGCGTTAAGGCGGGGCATTTAGCGTATATTGGCGATAGCGAAATTGGTGAAGGCACTAACATTGGTGCGGGTGCAATAACGTGCAATTATGATGGTGTTAACAAGCATAAGACCAATGTTGGTAAAAACGTGTTTATTGGATCTAATACGGAAATTATTGCGCCAATTAACATTGGTGATTCAGCGGTAATTGGTGCTGGGACTACAGTTTTAAAGGACGTTGAGGCTGGTAAAACAGCGATAAATAAGAAGTCTCAAGAAGAGTTATAATTCCCTTAAATTAACTATTTGTTAACCTTTTGCTATTAGAATTAAACTAATGGCAGAATCGAAGAAAAATAATCCATTGGTTAAGTGGTTTGCCGATACGTTTGGTATTACGGAAAAGCTTGAAAAACAGTATGATTCTGAAATGGGGGCGCTTATATCGGACTTTAATGCCAATTTACAAGCAACCTCTGAAGATGATAATCTTTCTTTTAATGAGCAAGAAGAGCAGGTTTTAGATACAAAATTACAGGAAATTTGGAATAAGGCGAATGAGGGTTTTGAAATGGTTGGCGACGATACCAAGGTTGCTGAACTGGAAACCATTAGGCAGGCCTATGCAGAAAATGTTGCAGAATATGGAGCTGAATATGCAATTGGTAAAGCTTTACAAGAAACTCAAACTATGATGAGTTCTGGTGCTGTTTCAGGAGATAAATTTCCACAGATATCTAGTGCGGTAGGAGAATTAAGTGCCAGTAGATCTATTTTAGAAAATGCAGCTAGTGATAATTTCCAAAATATAATTGCTACAGAACTAACTTCGATTGAATCTAATATATCTAGATTAATTGCAGGTGAAGAAGGATTAGACCCAGCTTTGGTTAACGCTATTATAGCATCAAAAGTTGAAGGCTTAGCGCAAAGGCCAGAGCTTCAAAAAGTGCCAGATTTACAGGATAAATTTCAAACATTAGCTACAATTGTTAAAGATGCTGAAACTGGAAAAGATACAAAGCAATATGTTGCAAGCTTAGCAAGCAAGTTACAGGATTTTAACCTAGATAATGTTGGTGGAGTTGAGTTGAGTGATGATTTGAAGCAGGCAACAAATTCAATCCAAGGAACTTTAGAAGGTTATATAAAGCAAGAAGTTCAAAGTGATTTTGTAAGTGTTTTACAGTCAATTAATGATGGGCTTAAAGCTGAAGATCAAACTAAAGCAATTGATGAGATTTTGGATAAATTAGATGGGATGGCTAACTTTATTGGGGAAACTGATATGGATCTTGCTGCACAAATTGCTCAAGTTACAGTAAAGTTAAGTGAATATTCTGTAGGCAAGGTTGAAAAGGGTGAGCAACCTGAGATATCAGAATTTTTATTAGAAAATAAAGATGCTCTTGTTGGTGAAGGTGGTAAAGGCTTATTATCAGCTATTGAGGATGAAGAAAAAAGGGCAGAAATATCTGCTTTAATGGGTAATATTGAAGGTGAAGTTAAAGATAAAGCTTTAGATAATATTATTCAGAAAATAATAGATATAGTTATCAATTTTATAGGTAGTGATAAATCTATTGGTGATAATTTAAAAGACACTGTAGGGAAGATAAAATCAGAAGTTATTGCTCCTAATAGGGACCAAATGGCAACTATATTAGAAGGTGGTTTTAGAGATAGGTTAGCAAGTTTAGGTATTTCAGGTGGTCAAAAAGAGGCTGCTGATGGTAGAATTTATTCCGCAGGAGATGCACCTAAGGATGCTGATAAAGTAAAAGAAGGCCATGAGGTAGGGCAGGGCACAGAGCGTAAAGTTGGATAAAATAGAATTAACTGTATAATGGTAAAAGAAAATAACATAGGGGGGAATGATATTATAGGCGCCGCAACTATTGTGGATGAAACTATAGTTAAGCACGCGTTGTCGGATTCTCAAGTTGCTAGGTTCCAAGATGCGCTAGATTTTTTCTCTAACTTTGAATTGATGGAGCAAAGTCAGCGTGAAGAAATTGCTCAAGTAAGTGAAGATTTTAAGAAATTTGCTGAATCTAGAGATGTTGTTTATATGGATGAGTTTTTCCGTGAAAATGCAGATGCTTTAGATCATATGCATGTACTTGTGGATTTTATAAAATCTGATGAAATTTTAAATAGAGTTCCTGAAGAACAAAAGAGTAGCTTTATTAATATGGCTCAAGAATTAGAGGAGCATTTAATAGGTGAAAGTTATCCTGCATTTATTGAAAGTTTGGGTAAGGTTGAGGAATCATTAAAAGACCTAGCTAAAGAAGGTAGATTTGGAGAGCTTGGGCAAGCCTCACAAGATTTAGATGCTAGAGTTAATATGGCGGTTGAACATGGTTTGGATAAAGATATTTTAGCTAGTATAAAACTAGGCGATGCTATTGAATCGTTCAGAGAGGCTAGAGCTAGTAGATATAATGATAAGTCTCCAGAAGGAGTTACTCTAAATCCTAATGCTGCGGATAAAGAAGCTGAAAGTGTTATAGATTTTAATGATAGCTTACAAAGGTTTATAGCTCAGGTTGAGGCGGAAATGACTAGTGCTGAAAACGATGAGAATAAATTAGGCAGGAGTGAGGAGGGGGCTGAATATCATGCTAGTTCTACACCTAATGTTCATATGCCACAAGATAAGGGTATTGAAAAAGCGTAGTTTAATTATTCATCCATTAAATTTTCTTTTAACGGCTTGTTGCCATTTATATATAAAGCTTGTGTTTGGTTAACGCACGCACCTTCAACGCAGACAAAGTTTGGTGCGGGAAAATTACATTCAGCGGATGGATTGCAATGTGTTGGCGTTTTGCATTCATCTCTATAATATTGTTCTATGTTTGTATGAATTTCGTTTGCTATTTTTTCATTTGATTTAGCAAGTGCGCTATACATGCAATCTAGTGGTTCAAAAGGACAGCCGAATGAGTATGAGTAGCAGTCTGCGGTGTCAAAGCATGAGCTTGCAGTTTTTATTTTCTCTACAATAGAATCTATCTTATCCTGACATTGGTTAGCTTTCACTTGAAAAGAAGCGAATAATATTGTTAATAAAGTTAATATTTTAATTTGTTTCGTCATTGCGAGCGACCGCAGAAAGCGCGGCAATCCATCAATTGAACTTTTTGTTTGGTAAGCTCTGTTGATGGATCGCCACGTCGCTTCGCTCCTCGCGATGACGGAATACTTGTTTTTATACGATCAGTTATGAATAAAACAGTCTCAATTTTCGGCGGTACGGGGTTTGTAGGAACCGCTATAGCTAAGAAGTTATTAGATAAAGGGTATATTGTAAATATCCTTTCGCGCGAAAGCGTAAATAGAAAGCGCGCTAAGATATTAAAAGGTACTGGTGGGCAGTTTAATCATATTAAAGTTAATTACGATACTAACGCCTCGATTGAGAAGGCTATTAAAGGCTCTGATTACGTGATTAATTTAATCGGTATTTTATATCAAAAGCCTAAGCAGAAATTTGAAAAGATTCATGGCGAGTTAGCAGAAAACTTAGCGAAGATTGCTAAGAAGGTTGGCGTTAAGAAGTTCGTGCATATATCTGCGCTGGGTATTGAAAGTAGTTATAAGAGTAGCAAATATGCTAGGTCTAAAATTTCGGGCGAGCGTGGCGTGCATTTGCAGTTTCCGCATGCTACGATATTGCGTCCATCGGTTATATTTGGTGAAGAAGATAATTTCTTGAATCAATTTGCGGCAATGGCAGGGAAGTCGCCGTTTTTGCCAAACATTGGTGGTGGAGAGGCTAAGTTTCAGCCGGTGTGGGTTGAAGATGTGGCGGATTCTGTGATTAAAGTTTTAGAAAATGCACATGAAGGAAAGGTTTATGAGCTTGTTGGTCATACGCGTTATAGTTTTAAGCAGATTTTAAAATTTATTCTTAAATCTATCAATAAAAACAGAGTGTTAATGCCGTTGCCATATGGGCTTGCTAAAATACCGGCATTTTTCCTTGAACTTACCCCTAATCCTATGTTAACAATGGACCAAGTGGAGCTTCTCAAATACGATAATGTATCTGAAAAGAATGATATGGCCAAATTGGGCATAAAACCTAGTGATATGGAAGATATTGCAGGTAAATATTTGAAAAAACATAGGAAGAAATAAATGGCATTTACTCAAGAGCAACAACAGCAATTTAACGAAGCAAGAGCAACTCAAGCGACAACTTTAAGACCGACAGTTCCAGAATTAGAAGCATTAATGCATCTTCCGCAAGAGGTACTGGACCATGGTTTTGTGCGCTTAATTGATTATATGGGTAACGATAATGCTATTGTTCAGGCGGCGCGTGTATCTTATGGCGTTGGCACTAAGCAGGTTAATCAGGATAGAGGTTTAATTCGCTATTTAATGCGTCATTGGCATACTACACCATTTGAGATGTGTGAAATTAAGTTCCACATTAAATTGCCGATATTTATTGCGCGTCAGTGGATTCGCCATCGTACTGCTAATGTTAATGAGTATTCAGCGCGCTATTCGATATTAGATAAAGAATTTTATATTCCTCAGCTTGAGCAGTTAGCGCCACAATCAGCGGCTAATCACCAAGGGCGCGCGGAAGATGCTCAGCTTTCAGAAGTTGAAGCGGCACGCGTGTTACAAATTTTAAAAGATGATGCTTCGCGTTGTTATAATAATTATGAGGAATTAATGAATGAGCGTAATGATGGCTCAACTGTTAATGAAAATAATGAAGGTATCGCGCGTGAGTTGGCACGTATGAACTTAACGTTAAATACATATACGCAATGGTATTGGAAGATTGATCTTCATAATCTATTCCACTTCTTATTCCTACGTGCGGATGGTCATGCGCAGTATGAAATCCGTGAATATGCGGATATTATGTTAGATATGGTTAAGCAATGGGTGCCACATGCTTACGATGCGTTTATGGAATATCGCGTTGGCGGTGTGCATGTATCTAAAGGGCAGAAAGAAGTTATTAAGCGTCTAATCGCCGGCGAGAAGGTATCTGAGGAAGATTCGGGTATAACTAAGAGAGAGTATGGCGAGTTAATGAGTGCATTGGAGCTTGGTTAATCAATCACGTCATTGCGAGGAGCGTTAGCGACGCGGCAATCCAGTGATCTGGTTACTTGGATAGATCTCTGGATTGCTTCGCTTTGCTCGCAATGACGATGGATTTTATATTATGGATTTTCAAAAACAAGCAGATGAAATTTTAGAGCAATTGCTGGATATGGCAGAAGATGCTGACCATGATGCTGATATTATATCGGGAGTTCTTCAAATTGAAGCTGAGGATGGCCGTGAATGGGTGATTAATAAGCATGCGCCTACGGAGCAAATCTGGATCGCTTCACCTATCTCTGGTGCCACGCATATTGATATTGCTGATTCCGATAAAGCTATCGAGATGTGCCAAGAAGAGTTTTAGTTTCTTAAATATTCTTTAACCTTTTTCTTTTACTATACAATTATGGATAGAAGAAGTTTCATAGCAAAGCTTAGGGATGGTATAGTGGCCGCATCAAGTGCAGATGCGGATAAGGTTGTTGAGGGTGTAAAAAAACTATCTAGTTTGCCATCCTCTTTATCAAGTGATGATGCAAAAAAGGTGCTATCAGCATACGATTGTAATTTAGGGAATGTTTACAACTTCGTAGATAATAAATTTGGGATATGTGATATAGATAACAGACATGCCATAGTTACACCAGATAATGTGGCTTTTTCTGCCAGGATGTTACTAGAGGGGGATTATTCGCAGGGAAATAAAAAATTGTTAAGAGATGCGTATAAGAATCCTGATGTTATGCAAGCTATTATAGTTGAAATGGAGAGGTATGCGTGCGGTGGTCTTGGGAATGCTATTAGTAGTAGTTGGAGAGAAGGTTTTTCAAAAGGTCTTTCTTTTATTGTGGAGAGTATTTCTCAAGGTGAAGTTGGTATAAATGGTTATATAGAAAAGGTTAAAGTGGATCATCAAGTTCAAATTGATAGTTATATAAGAGAAAAAGTTGACGGAATAGATATTGAAGATGTGGATAGTAAAGTGGTTATTAAATCTTTTCAGGTAAAAGAACAATTTAGGAGTGGTGTTTATATTGCTAAGTTCGAAGTTTGTGTGGATGAGAGCGATAATGTTATATTCTCTGTTAAGCCGGATGTATCTAAAGAGGATGTAGGTCAATTGTTAAGGAATATGCAGAGGGCGATTAATGGTTCGGGTTATTGTAATACTAAAGTTGAGGGCAGAAATTTGATAGCGAAGGATTGTCCGGATGATGTTTTAACCGCAATATATTTGGCGAGTAAGCAGGTTGAGAAGGAGCAGGAGAGAAGTGTTGCTAAAGTTTAGCCTTCTTTCATAAGGCGGTGTTTTTCGCGGTCCCAGTCACGTTTTTGCTCGTCCTTTCTTTTGTCAAAGTTGGTTTTACCTTTAGCGAGAGCGATTTTAATTTTAGCATTTCCTTTATGCCAAAACATTTTAACAGGCACTATAGTTAGACCCTTCTTTTGCACTTGCCCCGTTAGTTTATTTATTTCGCGCTTATTAAGTAGTAATTTACGTTCGCGCGTGGGGTTGTGGTTAAACTTTTCGGATGCGTGGCTGTAATGTGAGATATGGCAGTTCACTAAGAACATCTCGAAAGTATCATTATATGGGCGCGGTTCAATGTGGGAATCTGCGAACTGGATTTTACCTTCGCGTAAGGATTTTACCTCTGTGCCAGTTAGTACTATGCCAGCATCAAATTCTTCTTCAAAATGATAGTTAAAGCGCGCCTTTTTATTGTCTGCAATTAAAGAGCTGGTTTGAGTATTTGCCTTCTTTTTAGCCATTATATTAGGTCTAAATTCTGCAGGGCAGTTTTGATTTTAGCTTTAGCTGCATCCGATGGAACAGTTAATGGCAGGCGGATATATTCAGAGCATAAGCCCATTAAGTGCGCTGCATATTTAACTGGAATTGGGTTGGTTTCACAGAACATTGCATCGTTAAGTTCTACTAGTGATTTTTGGATTTTATCTGCTTCGTCAAAATTACCGTTCAAGCACAAACTTTGCATTTTTGAGCATAAGTCAGGTACAATATTTGCCGTTACTGAAATGCAACCAGTACCGCCACGGCGGTTAAATTCTACGGCGGAGTCATCTTCGCCAGAAAGTTGGAAGAATTCACCGTTAATTTTTGGTATTAAATCTTGAGGACGCTCAAGTTCGGCAGTAGCATCTTTAACGCCAACAATACGTTCACAATCATTAGCTAGACGCGCGATAGTATCGTTAGAAAGTGCGGTAATTGTTCTACCTGGAACGTTATATAAAATTATTGGAATATCGGTATTATCGTGAATTTTTTTGTAATGTAGGTACAGACCTTCTTGCGTTGGCTTATTGTAATATGGCACAACTAGAAGGGCAGAATTTGCGCCAGCTTCTTGCGCCTCTTGAGTCATGGAAATAGCTTCACGCGTTGAGTTTGAACCAGTTCCCGCCATAACTTGGCAATTACCTCCAGCGATTTCTATAGCTAGTTTTATAATCTGATTATGCTCATTATGCGAGATAGTAGGCGACTCGCCTGTAGTTCCGCATGGTACAATGCCATGTGTACCAGCTTGAATTTGGTGCGTGATAATCTTTTCAAACGCTTGTTCGTCAAGGTTACCCTCGGCATCGAATGGCGTAATTAAAGCTGTGTAAGACCCTTTTATCATTGTTATAATAAAATAAACTACATGGAACGTTAGTGCAAGTACAAGTGAGTGAATGAGTAGTAAATCTGGATATCTGGAAATTTCCAGATTTACTACTCATTTACTACCAATGCACTTTGGCATGGAGAGAATATGAATTATATTTTTATAGAAATGATTTATTAAGCCGGTAGGATGTTTTTATGGAGTATCAGTACATTAAAGTTATACATATTATCGCAGTTATATCGTGGATGGCGGGCATGTTATATTTACCGCGTCTGTTTGTTTATCATGTTAAGGCAAAGGCTGGTGGAGAGCTAGATTTAACATTGCAAACTATGGAGCGTAAGTTGCAAAAGTTTATTATGCTACCTGCGCTTATTGTGGCATTTGTTACTGGTTTTTGGCTGGCGAGTATTGCAGATTCATTTAGCTACGGGTGGTTTCATGGTAAGCTATTATTTGTTGTTCTTATGGCGGCGGCTCATGGAATTATGGGGCGTTATAGGAAAGATTTTGCTAACGGCGCTAATAAGAAGTCTGAACGTTTCTTTAGATACTTTAACGAAGTGCCAACGATATTAATGATTTTGATTGTTATTCTTGTAGTTGTTAAGCCTTTTTAGTATTATTAAAATTATGGATAAGGTAATAAATGAAAATATTGAAGAAGTGGCGTTAGATGCTTTAGTTTCTGATTTATTAAAGAACAGTGAAGAAACGCTGGAGTTATTCAAAGAATATGACAAAGGAAAAGAAGATATTCTGGCTGAGTAATAATTATGTATTAAAAATCCATAAGGATACTGTAACTTTTAATTCTCCCAAAGCATTGTACGGTTTAAAGGACATGAATCTTTTTGATTCAGCGATGAACCGCCCTCGTAATTTATATTTATATGAAAATGAGAGTGAAACTTTTAAGCTAGCGGCTTCATTGGTATACGGCTTGGTAAAAAACCATGCGTTTATAGATGGTAATAAAAGAACGGCTTTTATGGCGGTTAATACTTTTTTAAAAATAAATGGTTATAGAATGGAAAGTTTAGCAAAGGATAATTTAGCGAAATTTGTTGAACTAATAGAAGGTAAGATTTCTGAGCGGGAATTTTCTGAGTGGTTAAAAGAGGTGTGTAAATGAAAAGTTATCTAGCATATGGTAAGCACTCGGTAGAGGGCATAATTAGTAATCCAAAGCGTAAGGTTTTGAATATTTGGGCGGCGGATAAGTATAAGGATAATAAGATTTTATCTGCACATAAGGTTACTTGGGTTGGGCGCGATTTTTTTGAGAAAAAGTTTGATCAGGGCATTCCGCATCAAGGTATTGCGTGTGAGGTTCAGCCGAAACAACAGCCAAGTTTTAATGAGTTTTTGAAAAATTATAACGAAGATAAAGGTGCAATAGTGTTCCTAGATCAAGTTACTGATCCGCATAATATTGGTGCGATAATTCGTTCTGCTGTGGCGTTTGGGGCATCTGCTGTGGTAGTGCCAAAGAATAATGCGCCGTATGAAAGCGCGGTTATGTTGAAGTCTGCTTCTCAAGGGTTTGAGCATATTCCTTATATTACAGTTACTAATTTGAACCGCTCAGTTGAAGAAGCTAAAGAATTTGGCTTTTGGGCTATTGGGCTGGATGGTTATGCGAAGCAGTCTATTAAAGATATTCCTAACTATGATAGAGTTTCGATAATTATGGGTTCTGAGGGTAAGGGGATGCGTTCAAAGATATCAGAGAATTGTGATATTTTAGCGAAGTTGCCGATATCTGATAAGGTGGAGAGTTTGAACGTATCTAACGCTTGCGCGGTTGCCCTTTATGAGTTGGCACATTAGAAGGGTTAGAAGGATAAGCATATGAGAAGTTATTATGAGTGAATTTGTACCATTTACGAAATTAGAAGTGTGGAAGAGATCTATTGATTATGCTCATATGGTTTATGGTGAAACTAAGGGGTTTCCAAAAGGGCATTATGGATTATCAGATCAGTTGAATAGATCATCTATTTCAATTTCATCTAATATTGCAGAAGGTAAAGGCAGGGGTTCAGGTAAGGATTTTTTAAAATTTTTAATAATTGCTAGAGGTTCGTTATATGAGTCTCAATCTCAATTGTTACTATGTAAGCGATTTGAGCTGTTAGCAGAGAAAAAATATATAGAAATTTATACTCTTTCTATTGAGGTATCTAAGGCACTAAATGTTTTAATATCGAAGTTAAAGAAAGCGCTATAATGAGTGTTGAAAATACCTCTTATATGCTTATCCTTCTTATATGCTTACCCTTCCAAAGAAATATAAACATAAGGAAATTGAACCTAAATTGCAGGGCGATTGGTTGCAAAGTGGCGTTTATAATTGGGTTGAGGCTGAGGCGAAAACGCGTGATGATTCTTATGTAATTGATACACCACCGCCAACGGTTTCTGGCTCGTTGCATATGGGGCATATATTTTCGTATGTTCAGGCGGATTTCGTAGCAAGGTATCAGCGTATGAAGGGTAAGAATGTTTTCTACCCGATGGGCTTTGATGATAACGGTTTGCCAACGGAAAGGTTGGTTGAGAAAACTATTAAAAAACGTGCCGTAGATTTGACTCGTGAAGAGTTTACCATTGAGTGTGAAAAGGTTGCAGAAGGTGCGCGTAAGGAATTTAGAGAATTGTTTGAATCTATTGCGCTTTCGGTGGATTGGAATCAGGAATATCATACGATTTCAAAGGATTCGGTTAAGCTTTCGCAAATGAGTTTCTTGGACTTATATAACAAGCAACGTGCGTATAGGCAAATGCAGCCAATGTTGTGGGACCCGATTGACCAGACAGCAATTGCTCAAGCCGAGGTTGAAGATAAAGAGAAGGATTCTCACGAGAATTATATTCCATTTACCATAATTGATGCTGATGGTAATGAAGTAGAAAAAGTTACTATTATGACTACTCGCCCTGAGCTTTTACCGGCTTGTGTGGCGTTAATGTGTCATCCTGATAATGCTTCGAAATTTGAGGGTAAGAAAGCGCGAACGCCGTTATTCAATGTTGATGTGCCAATTTATGCAGATGAAAAGGTAGATAAGGAAAAAGGTACAGGGCTTGTAATGTGCTGTACGTTTGGCGATGAAACGGACATTGAGTGGTGGAAAAAGCATTCGTTAGATACGAAGATTATAATCAATAAATATGGTAAAATTATTGATGAAGTTGAAGAGCTAAAAGGTTTAAAAATTGAAGCTGCAAGGAAGAAAGTTTTAGAGTTGCTTACGGAAGCTGGTTTGTTGCTTGAGCAGAAGGAAATTAGTCATGCGGTTAAATGTGCGGAGCGTTCTGGTGCGGCGTTGGAATTCTTACCTACGAATCAGTGGTTTGTTAAAATATTAGACATTAAAGATGAGCTGAAAGCCAAGGTTGAGGAGTGTAATTGGAATCCTGACTTTATGAAGGTTAGAGCGAATCAATGGATTGATGGTTTAAGTTGGGATTGGTGTATTTCGCGCCAACGTTATTTTGGTGTGCCGTTCCCAATTTGGTATTCAAAACGTGCAGGTGAAGAAGGTAAGGTTATTATTGCAACAGCTGATGAAATGCCGGTTAACCCGTTAGTTACTGCGCCAAATGGCTATAGTATGGACGAGGTTGAGCCTGAGAAGGATGTGATGGATACATGGGCAACATCATCGGTTTCGCCACAATTAAATTCAAAAGGGATTAATACCCTCACCCCAACTCCTCTCCCTGAGGGAGAGGAGCAATTTTTGGCTTTAGATTCTGAAAGGCATAGTAAATTATTTCCTGCTGATTTGCGTCCGCAAGCGCATGAGATAATTAGAACTTGGGCGTTTTATACTATCGTTAAATCTTACTTGCATGAGCAGGTTATTCCGTGGAAAAACTTGATGATATCTGGTTGGTGCTTGGCGGAAGATAAGACTAAGATGAGTAAGTCTAAGGGTAACATTGTTGCGCCGCAAAAGTTGATTGAGGAGAAGTCTGCCGATGTTGTGCGTTATTGGGCTTCAACTAGTAAGTTAGGTTCGGATACAGCGGTTTCTGAGGATGTATTTTCTATCGGTAAGAAGTTGGTTAATAAGATTTGGAATGCATCAAAATTTATTGCGATGCAGTTGGGGAATGTTGAAATTAACCCTGCTGAAACGGCGCGTGAAGATATTAATAACGATAATATTAATCAACAGATTGATAAGGATATTATCTCGAAATTATCGCGCACTATAGCGGCGGCGGATGAAGCGTTTTCTAAGTATGAATATTCAACGGCGCGTTCGGCGGTGGAGGATTTTTTCTGGAATGATTTATGCGATAACTATTTAGAGATAGTTAAGAAGCGTGCTTATAATGATGGAGGTGGATTAGTTACTAAGGTGGAGCAGAGCTCGGCATTGTATGCGTTGCATCATGTGTTGAAGGTTATTTTGAAATTATTTGCGCCATTTACTCCGCATATTACGGAAGAAATTTATACTCATATATTCGAAGGACAGGGTTCTGTGCATGCGAAAGGTGGTTTCCCTAATTCACAAGGTTATCCACAAACAGAAGAGCAGGTATTTGACGATGTGGTTGAAGTGCTTCAAGCGGTGCGTAAAATTAAGGCTGATGAAGAGGTTTCAATTAAGTATGAGGTTGAAAACTTGTTTATATCTGGTGAAGAAACGGACTTTATTGAACAGGCTGAGTTTGACTTATTAGCGGTTTGTAATGCGGTTAAGTTTAGCGCTGAAGCCGGAGGTTCACATTCAAATTCAGAATATAAGTTTACTGTTGGGATAAGCATATAAGAAGGGTAAGAAGGATGAGCATATAAGAAGTTTATGTTAAGGAAAATAAATATTCAAAACGTAGTTCTTATTGAGCGTCAAGAGATAGAGTTTGGCTCTGGCCTAAATGTTTTGTCTGGTGAAACGGGTGCGGGTAAATCTATTTTACTGGATTCAATAGGGCTTATTTCTGGTTCGCGTGCGGAGAGTTCTAAGGTGCGCAGGGGAGAAGAAAAGGCGCTTATTGTAGGGCATTTTGATTCGCCTAAATCTATTAATTTAATTCTAGATGATAACGATATTGATGTTGATGATGAGCTGATATTAAAGCGCTCCCTTAAAGCCGATGGTAAGAGCAAGGCTTATGTAAATGGTGAGCCTGTTACGCGTGCGGTGTTATCTGAAATTGGTGCTAATGCGGTGGAGATTCATTCTCAGTTTGAAACGCGTGGGTTGCTTGATGAAACGACTCATATTGATTTATTAGATGGAAGGATAGAAGGATGGAAGGATAGAAGGAAAAGGGTTTTAGAATCTTTTGAGAAATTCAAGAATCTTAGAAAACAGCTTGATAACAAAATAAAAGAGGCTGAAAAGGCGCGTTTGGAAGAAGATTATTTGCGGCATATTTTTGAGGAGCTTGAAGGACTGAATTATATAGAAGGTGAGGAAGAGGGTTTAGATAATAGAAGGCGTAAGCTAAAAAACTCAGGTGAGATAATTGAATTTTACTCAAAGTTATTAGAGGCTCTTGATAATCAAGAGCAGTTAGGTGCGGTGCAAAGGCAGTTATATAAGAATCCTGAATCTGAGGCAGAAGCTGCAGCAGAGATTGATGGACTGATTGAAGGGGCTTCTGAAAATATAAATGAAGCATTGAGGATTGCACAAAGTAAGCTCAATGAAATTGATGCAGGTGAAGATAATTTAGATGATATCGAGGCTAGGTTGTCTGAAGTGCGGACCATTGCACGCAAGCATAATATTACATGCGAGGAATTACCTAATTTTTATGATGAGGTTGCGGGTAAATTAAAATTAATTTCTGGTAATGAAGATGAAATTGACAGCTTGAAGGCAGAGCTTGTTAAGGCGCGTGAGGCATTTTTAAAATTAGCGCAAGATATTCGTGATAGACGTAAGTTAGCGGCTAAAGAATTGCAGAAAAATATCCATAATGAATTGGATGATTTAAAGATGGAGAATGCGCGTTTTGAAGTTAACTTTGAAGAGTTAGAAGAAGGTGGCTGGAATTCAAAAGGAATTGATAAAATAACTTTTCTAGTTGCGACTAATAAAGGTTCAAGTGCGGGTTCTATTGCTAAGGTGGCATCTGGCGGTGAGCTTTCGCGTATTATGTTAGCGTTGAAAGCTATAAGCTCAAATGAAGAGCAGAAAGTTATAATATTTGATGAAATAGATGCCGGCCTAGGTGGCGCTACGGCAGATTCGGTAGGTAAGCGTTTGAAGAAGATATCAAAGAATAATCAGGTTCTTGTTGTTACGCATTCGCCACAAGTGGCAAGCTATGCGGATAATCATTTTTATATATCTAAGAAGGATGTTGATGGTTCGACTATAACTTCAGTTGATAAGTTGAGCGATAGTGAATCGAAGGATGAAATAGCGCGTATGATATCTGGTGCTGATGTCACGAAAGAAGCTTTAGCTCAGGCTGAGAAATTACTTAAATCTGAGTAATAAAAAACCCGCGTTGCAAATATGCAAGAAGCGGGTTTTGATTTCCTTGAAATAAGAAGTATTAAATACTACTCGTTTACAGCGTCTTTAAGAGCTTTACCTGGACGGAATTTAGCTTGCTTAGCTGCAGGAATGTTGATCTTCTCGCCAGTACGAGGGTTGCGACCAGTTGTAGCTTTGCGCTCAGATACTAAGAAAGTACCGAAATCAACTAGACGAACTTCATTACCAGATTGAAGTGCGTTTCTGATTGAACCGAAAACAGCGTCGATTGACTCTTTGATTTGAGTTTTTGACTGACCAGTTTGGTTAGCAACAGCTTCAATTAATTCATTTTTATTCATCATAAAATACCTATATAGTTATTGTTAAAAAGTTCTAGAACTTTAAGTTTAAGAAAAACCTCCAAAACATAAGCTCACTCTGAGTTTGGACCTTAAACTGAAAGGGTTAGGAATGTCAAACCCTTTTTATAAGTTTTTTAATCATTTATTTGATTTTCAAGGATTCTTAAGAGTGGCTCTAACCCTTTATTTGCAACCGATGAGATAAGATTGGGTGCGGTATTAAACTCGTTTTTAAATTGGGAAACCTTCTCGGCAAGGATTTCCTCGTTAACGGAGTCTATTTTTGTTAGCGCTATTACCTCTTTTTTCTCGGCTAATATTGGGCTGTAATTTTCTAGCTCCGCGCGGATAGTGTGGTAATGTTCAATGAAGTCATCTTGCGTGATATCTAGTAGATGAAGGATAGTTTTACAGCGCTCAACGTGTTTTAAGAAGCGGTGTCCTAAGCCTTTACCTTCGGATGCGCCTTCTATTAAACCGGGGATGTCTGCAATTACGAATTCTTTATTATCAATTGAGGCTACGCCAAGTTGAGGCTTTAATGTGGTGAATGGATAGTCGGCAATTTTAGGGCGTGCGGCTGAAACTTTACTTAAGAAAGTTGATTTACCCGCGTTTGGAAGGCCTACTAGACCGACATCTGAGATTAATTTTAATTTAAGCCATACCCATAAATCGTCAGCGTCGAACCCTTTGGTTGCTCTACGAGGAGCTTGGTTAACGGAGCTTTTGAAGTTCGAGTTACCCATGCCGCCGTCGCCGCCTTTTAAGATAAGAAACTCGTCGGTATCTTCGCTCATGTCAGCGATTAAATGGTCGCCATGCTCGTCAATAATTTGTGTGCCAAGTGGCACTTCGATAATAAGGTCTTCGCCTTTTGAGCCATCGCGCATTTTACCCATGCCATGCATACCTGCGCGGGCTTTGAAATGCTGTTTATAGCGGAAATCTATTAGAGTGTTTAGGCCGTGCTTTACTTTGAAGGTAACATTGCCACCGCGACCGCCATTGCCACCATCTGGCCCGCCACGTGGTGTGTGTGCCTCTCGACGGAAGGATACGCAGCCGTCGCCACCGCGCCCTGATTTTATAAAAATCTTTGCTTCATCTATAAATTGCATAATGCACCTTCCGCAACGCGGACGGTAAGAATATAGATAAGTTTGGCTTCTATTACAATTAATTATTCGAATTCAAATGTTGGTTGATCTGTAAGTTTGAAAAGATTAAAGGGCAAAAAATAACGAGAAGTGATAAGTGCAGATATATTAAAATGTAAATTTCCATATTTGGAAATATGGGTTTTTCCGTATCTGGAAATTTGCGTATACCCATAAATCAGTATTTCTAGATATGGAAATCTGGAAAAAAACGAATTTATATGTTTACAAGTTGTGCTTTGCCGTTATTAATTTTTTTATGGCAAAGGTATTTGAAGATTTAGATTTTCTTGAGAGAAAGTTTAAGGGCTTGGCAAGTAGCCATCGCATCAAGATACTAAGGTATCTTGAAAGTGGTGAGAAAAGTCTTCCTCAGATTGAAGAGCATTTAAAGCCGTTAGCTTCGACTACGGTTTTTGAGCATGTGCGTAAGCTTTATAATTATCAGATAATTAAGAGAAAAAGAACTTCTGAGAATGTATTCTATTCTGTTTCTGATGCCAAAATTCTTACCGCGCTTTCTGTATATAATGGCTAGTTTCTTAACTAAATGTTAAGTTATTTGTGGTTTAATGTTAAGCAGTGCAGGAATATAGTAACATAGATTATTCGGAGATGGATGGCTTTAGTGTAGGCTTTCAGGCGCCGGATTTTGATACTAGCGTAAGTGGATTTATTATTAAATATATTGAATCTAGAAGGGGTGAGGAGTCTGATTTCAATGAAATTTCTTTTATAAGAGAGCTTGGCCTTGATAGGTACGGGTTTGAGGTATCTTTAAATAAATTAGGTGAAGAGGAATGTTCTAAGTTTACTAATATTTTATATCCTAAAGTAGGTGATAAACAGAAATATTCTATAGGTACAAACCTTTATATGGTTATGTGGGCTCATTTTGGTGAGAAATTCATTAAGTATAGTAAGTATTTTCAAGAGGCGTTTTCTAAGGAGAAATCTTTTGTTGAAAGAACAGGGGGAGAGGTAATTGATGTTGATGAAGCTATTTTAGATGAAATTGATGTGGATTCTAAAATGTATGATGAAGGAAGGAAGTCTCTGGGATTTTACAGAATGATAGGGTTGTTTGATAGTGCTGTAGATGATTATCCTAGTAATTTTTTAATAAAGTTAAAGGAGCGTATTGCAGATACTATGAAGCCTGCTTATGAGAGGCAAGGTAAAGAGTTTAAGGTAAATGATGCGCTTAAAGATTTGGCTAAAAAACTTTGGAAAGTGCAAGGTGTACATTTAACATATGAAAATATTTTAGGCCTTTATAGGTTGCCATTAAATACAACGCCAGAGGAGGCGGCAGATGCTTTATGTGGACTATTTGGTGAAGACCTTAGAGAATCTGCGATTGAACATTTTTCTGCCGCTAAAGGGGTGGACTTTGCAAAGTTAATTGAATTAAGAGCTCAAGAAGCTGAGATTCCAAGAGATGTATCTGGTTATGCACACAAGCTTGCGAGAGAGATATATGGAATTACGCAAAGAAAGCTTGCTCCATTATATGGTTATAGTGGGCAAACTTCAATTAGAGAGATAGAGGTGGAGGGAGGTTCTGCCAGTGTTAAAGTGGTTCATTTAGATTATATTATTCCACGAGCGCGTTTAAATTCAGAGTCTTTAGAGGTTATCAATAGAATTGCTAAGGATATAGGTTTTGATACTTCAAATAATCTTAGAGAGTCTATATCTAAGGCTACAGAGGTTGTTGAAATTGTTGATTTGCATGCAAGATTATTGAGTAAAGGCAATGCTGATATAACGCGGGATATTAACGAAAGGTATTTTTTACCGATTAGTGAATATGAAGTTTCTAGATTTAAATCTGGTACAAATCCTATACCTACTGAAATGGTGCACCTTATTTTTGAAGTTCTGGATGTTGAGGAGAATGTTAGACAAAAAGTTCGGCCGGTAAAAAGAAGGGATGAAGGTAAGCCAAATAATGCTTTTGAGTTAATTGCTAATTATATAAGAGAGAATGAGCTTGATGGCAATAAGGTGTATAAAGAGTTGTATTCTAATGGTTTATCAAGGTCGGGTTTATATGTTTTATCAGTTAAAGATAAAACTCCAAACCAAAAGGTAATTTTAACTAAAAGGGTTAAGGGGATTATTGAAGTTTTAGAGCCGGATAGAGAGTTTTTAGTAGAGTTAGCTATTTTAAGTGAGGCTGATTTTTTACTGCCAGAGCTTATTTATGAGGTGATGGATAGGATGGAAAAATTAAAACCTGATGTTGATTCAGGGTCATTGCATTATAATGCTAGAAGAGGGCTTTCCAAGGCTATGAATATTGGTATGGAAGAATTTGGTGGTATTCTAACTGGTGAGACTAGGGCGGGTAAAGAGTTTGTTAATAAGTTTGAAGAGGTTGCTAGGCCATTCTTAGAGTTGGATGAGATACAATATTTAAAGGTTATTAAAGGTAATAGGGGTAAGAATAGTACGGAATATCCTTCTCCTCGCTATGAAACTTCAATGGCTCAAGAGCTGCGAAATGAGGCCTCGTATTCTTCTGAAATTGTTCGTGAGGTGTAATATAGTCTTTTCTAATTTATACACTGGTTGGCGTATAAATTAGGGGGGGCTCCCGCTTGAGTGCGGGAATGTCGTTAGGTTATTGTCCTAGATCGTCGCCATATAATTTCTTTAGGCTTTCGATTGCTTCAGGCATAACGTCTACCGAGTTTAAGTC
Organism: Rickettsiales bacterium; assembly: GCA_020630095.1. Lineage (GTDB taxonomy): Bacteria > Pseudomonadota > Alphaproteobacteria > Rickettsiales > UBA8987 > JAHDCD01. The sequence continues at coordinate 43,988 of JAHDCD010000007.1, forward strand.
TCCAATTACGGCGCAAGCTATGCGTGGGCCGGAACCGCCATTTTGTTCCTTATAGTGGCTGTCCGCATTTTCATGGATAATTAGAGCAGAGCCATCTTTATCTAAAAGTTGGTGCATGCCGTAGTCTAGATTTAAGAATGTAGAGAATGTTTCGAACTGAGTTGAGCCATCTTCATATACAAATAAATTTGCAAGATTGCCGCGTTGTGGGCCTTTTGAGTCTAGTAAGCCGTTAGGTTTTTTACCGCCTATGTGCATGCCAGATTTTTTGAAGCCTTCGGCAAAGTCTGAACAATCGCCCTTCATGTGGAAGTGCATGCCGTGTTTGCCAGGTGGAAGGTCGAACGCATCTATTGATAATAGTACGCCTTTAGGGCCTTGCTGTATTTCAATGTTGCCGATTTCTTCGCCTTGTTTGTTTATTATTACGCCGGCTGCGGTTTTGGCAGAATAATATTCGCGCCAAAAGGTAAAGCCTAGTTTAACGATTATGAAGCCTAAGATGGCTAGAAGTGAAGCGCGTCCGATAATTTCGTAAATGTTTTTCATTTTTATACTCTATATAATTTCTCCGAAGTTTATAGTTTCGGGTTTGTTGTTGTTATTTATTACTAAGTTACCCTTGTTGTCTATAAAAGAAATGTTTCCCGTATAGGTTGTATTATTATCACTAATAGTTACTTTTTCGTTAATAAAAGCGAGATTTTTATTAATTTTTTTAATTACTTCATTTTCATTCAGTTTTTCAAATTTGTTAAACTGTTTCAGTACTTGGTTTAGAAGGTCATTTTTATTGATTTCAATTCCTTCGTTAATTAGTGATGTGGTTTTATAAAGAGTGTTATCTGTTGGATGGTTAGTAATATTTATACCAAAGCCGATGATTACATTGCTCTTAGATTTTTCTATCAGAATGCCGGCTAGTTTTTTTCCGCTAAGTAAAATGTCGTTTGGCCATTTTATTTTGGAGTTCGGAATTGTAGATTGAATGGCTAGTGCGGTAATAAAAGGAAAGTAAAAGGGTTCTTTTACAGGTGCGTTTTTAATTAGGATTGAGGCAAATAAATTACCCTCGTCTGAGATCCATGTTCTATCCTTCCTGCCTTTACCATTGCTTTGGTTGTTGGCGGTTAACACGGTATAATTGTTTAACTCAGTAGACTTGCGTTTTAGTTCCTCGTTAGTGCTATCTATTGAATTAAGTTTGATTATTGTGAATTTTTCACTATCTGTCATGAGAGGTATATTATTATGTCAATTGGTTGGTTACAAATAGTTTTAATTATCGTTCTTGTTCTTATTTTATTTGGTGCAGGTAAATTGCCTAAAGTTATGGGTGATATTGGCAAGGGAATGAAGAACTTTAAAGATGGTTTAAATACTAAAGACGAAGAAGAGGCTGAGGATAACAAGCCTGAGAGTAAAAAGAAGTGAGTGTAGTTGAATTACAGAAAAAATATGAGGCGGTTACTAGCCCTCATGAATTATTAGAAGCTCTGGTGAATGATGAATTTTCAGGCGAGGTTGCCGCGTTTTCATCCTTTGGGGCATATTCGGCATTGTTATTATCTATTGTGGCTGAGGTTAATCCTAATACGCCAATTTTATTTTTAGAAACAGGGAAGCATTTTAAGGAAACCTTGGATTATGTAGATAATATTGAAAGGCTACTTGGCTTGAAGAATCTTATTAGGCTTACGCCACCTAAAGATTTATTAGAAGCGCATGATCCGGAAGGTGTACTTTGGTACAGTAATGTTGATAAATGCTGTGGGATTAGGAAGGTTACGCCTCTTAATAGGCATTTAGATGAAGCTAACTATAAGGCTGTAATTACAGGTAGAAGGCGTTACCAAACATCTGACAGAGCTGACTTGAAGCTTATTGAAGAAGATGAGAATAATAGGATTCGTGTTAACCCGTTAGGTTTTTGGGATAAAGATACGATTATCGAAGAATTTAATAAAAGAAATTTACCTCAGCACCCGCTAGTTGAAAAGGGTTATTTATCAATAGGTTGTGAGCCTTGTACTAGGGTTGTTAAGCCTGGGGAAGACCCGCGTTCTGGTCGTTGGAGTCATACACAGGATAAGTATGAAGGGCAGAAAACGGAATGTGGTTTGCATACAGATGCATCTGCAAAAGATTGGTCTAAAGATGGTTAAGTTCTAATTGTAATTTTATTGATTTTACGAGGATCTGCTTCGGTGATCTCGAATTCAATTTTCTTGCCTTTTTTAGGCTCGAATACGGCAACTTCACCAACTGTTGGGATTCTACCTAGAAGTTCGTAAATAAAGCCTCCAAGAGTTTCAAAGTCATCATCTTTTGCGTCTACTTCTAACTTACAGCCAATAACTTCTTCAACTTCTTCAATTTCAACTCTGGCAGATGAGTCAAAAACATTGTCGCTAACTTTATAGATAATTGCATCATCGTCATCATCATGTTCGTCTTCAATTTCGCCGACAATAATTTCCATTAAATTCTCAAGAGTAACTAGACCAGATGTTCCGCCATATTCATCAATAACGAATGCCATGTGGATTCTATCCGCTTGCATTTTCATTAGCAGAGTGCTGGTTTTCATTGAATGTGGTACAAAAAGTGCAGGACGAACAAGCTCTTTTACTGTAGGCTTTTTGCCATTTATAACTTCGGCTAGTAAATCTTTGATGTGTAGGAAGCCAACAATATCATCAATGTTGGTTTTATATACAGGCATACGCGTGCGGATATTGCTTTGGAATATCTTCTTAATTTGTTCGAAGTTGGTGTTAACTTCAACGGATACGAAATCTGCGCGAGGAATCATAACTTCACTAACTTCCATTTCAGAGAATGAAACTACGTTACGTAAGATAGATTTTTCTTCATTAGAAATGGAGTCGGAAGAGGATTCTTGCTCTTCAATAACTTCTTCTATTGAGTCCTTTAAGGATGTTTCAGATTTTGAGAATATATTCTTCATTGCGAACATATATTATATAGTGAAATATTTAAGTATTTCAACCATCTTTGTATTTTATTAACATCCTTAACTATTGGTTAACTTAATTTTGCTATAATAAGGGGTAGGAGAAGTATGGAGGTTAGATTTTTATTAAAAAGATCTGAGGGGCATTTAGATGCGCTCTTAACGAATTATTTTAGCAATGCAGTTAGCAGTATATATGCTTCGCGTGAGGATAATGCTATTGCTTGGTTATCCTTTTTTTCACATTTAGCAGGGGTTAAGGGGGCAAGGTTAGAAGCTTCAAGTAAAGATCTTATGCTAAAAAATCCTAATTATCCTTACAATAAGGCTATACGCGACTTTGGCGAAGCTAGGATGTATTTGAGAGGCTTAATTGCTGATGTATATGATAAAAGTGAAATATCATCTAAGGAGTTATTATTGTTATATTCGTATGAAAAGTTTAAGAATTTACTAGATGAGTAAATGCGAACTGTTATTGTGGCTTTGTGTTAAGGCCAAGATTCATAAAAAGATTTTATAGTTTAAGAAACCTATGGTTAGTGCTGTTTGCAGGCTTTTTTTCTGCGTCATTATATTATGGATTATTTTCAGAATTTACTTTTAAAGAGCAGGGCGAGTCATTGCGATGGCTATTTATTCATGTGCCATCATCGGTATTTTCGGTGGCAATATATATTGCCGTGGCGGGCTTATGTTCGGGCTATTTAATATGGAAAAACTTAAGTTCATTCTTATTTGCTAAAGTTTTGGTTTATATTGGCGCGGTACTTACTGCGGTTTCAATTATAACTGGAATGTTGTGGGGAGTGAAAACTTGGGGTGCTTATTGGGTGTGGGATGCGCGGTTAACGTCTACATTAATTCAGTTGTTTATATATATTTCACTGCTGATTTTAATTAATGTTTATAAAGATAATATTTATGATGCCGCGAAGTTCGGCAGTTGGTTTGCGATATTTACCTGTATTAATATTCCAATAGTTAAATATGCGCCTTACATATGGAACACGCATCATCAGAAAAATAGTTTAATTACCTCTGAAGGGGTAAAAATGGCGGATGATATTCAGCAGGTACTTTTAATATCATTTTTAGGCCTATTTTTAGGTTCGTTATATTTCCTTAGCATTTTTGTAAAAAGAGAGCTAAACAAGATTACAAGTAAATGACTCTAGTAATTATATATATTTTGTTTCTACTTTTATGTTCAGCGTTCTTTTCGGGCTCTGAAACGGCGCTTACGGGCGTTTCGCAAACTCGTGTGCATAAGTTGAAATCTGAAGGTGATAGGCGCGGTATTTTACTTGGGCGCTTGCGTGATAAAAAAGAGCAATTTATTGGCGCAATATTATTAGGCAATAACTTGGTAAATATTTTAGCATCGGCGCTGGCTACTAAAATTGCCATAGAATGGTACGGTGAGGAAGGGGTTTTTATCGCTACCATTGTTATGACTTTAATGGTGCTGATATTTTCAGAAGTTTTACCAAAAACCTTTGCCATTCAAAATACGGATAAAGTGGCCTTATTTGTTTCGCCGATATTTACTATTCTGATTTATGTTTTTTATCCGATAACGTTTGTAGTAAACAAAATTGTTTCATTTTTCCTATGGTTGTTGCGCTTGAATAAGGTTGCTTTGGACGAAATAGACGGCAAGGAAGATTTGCGTGGTGCGATAGAGATGCATCATGATGAAGGCGATGTTGTTAAAGATGATAAGGATATGATGGCATCTATTTTAGACTTATCTGAGCGCGAGGTTAAGGATGGTATGATCCATCGTTCGGAGATGGTTACAATTAATGCTAATGATGATGTATCTGAGATTATTAAGAAATGCGCTAATGGTGCATATACGCGTGTGCCAGTTTATGAGGGTAAGGGCGATAATATAATCGGTATTTTACATTCGCGTGATTTAATGCGTGCTATCCATAATCATGGTATTGATGGAATTATAGATATTAGGCCTATTTTGAAGGAGGCGTGGTTTGTTCCTGAAAATCGTAAACTAAAAGATCAGCTAGATGCATTTAAACGTAAGCAAAATCATTTTGCGCTTGTAGTAGATGAATATGGTGAGCTACTTGGGTTGATTACCATGGAAGATATTTTAGAGGAAATCGTTGGTCATATTGAAGATGAGCATGATAAATCTAGGCAGGATATCCGCGAGTTAAAGAAAGGCGGTTACATGATTAAAGGTGATGTTCATATTCGTGATATTAATCGCGAACTTGATTGGGATTTACCGATACTTGACCATGAATCTAATACAATTGCAGGGCTGGTAATTAACGAAGCGCAAGTTATTCCAGCAGAAGGGCAGATATTCCATTACCATAAAGTAATGTTTAAGATTATTAAAAAGGATAAGAATAAAATTAGTCTTATTCAGGCAGAAAAAATAGAGGATTAGTATGTTAGAATTATTTAATGAATTTTATGATTATCTATTAAAAATGGATTTAGCTAGCTTTGCAGGGTTTTGGGAGTGGTTAAATAATGCGCCAACATCTGTAGCAGTGTTTATTGTAGTTGGAATTTTAGGTTTATTGGTTGGTTTATGGGCAATTATTCATGCTACATTTACCCCGTTTGATTAAATTCCTTGGGGGTTGAAACCTTTTCGTTAACTGATATAATAATTATTAGATACTGCGGTGCTCGTTAGGTAACACTATACACTACAGTCCGATGATCATTCCTTCGGGAGTCGCCACTTGTGAGGTTTTGGCTTTGCTATGTGACACCCACCTATACTTAATAGGGGCTACAGGAATATGAACCGACGGTACGGTGGTATCTATTTCTAGGATATTTCCTTTAACACTTTCTTAACAAATTTTTGGTATAATTGAGGTAATTGTGTTCTTTTTAGAACTTTAACCCGGAGGGTTAACTGATTTGAATGCAAACAACTAACTAAATAAAAAATATGGAAGATTCAAGAATCCTCGTCGGCTCTGCTATTTTAATTATAGTCGGTTTGATTTTGTTGCTTAGGCTACCAAAATCTAAATTCGGCATTTTCAGATATAACGATAAGGGGAAGAGGGTGAAATAAACCTCTTTTCTTTCAGAAGCTTTATTGGAATAAAGGGTGGCGTGAGCTACCCTTTGTTTTTTTATTCACAAGCTTTGATGATACTCATCATCTTATTTTCAGTCTCATAATATTCAGATTCAGGGTCGGAATCGTAAACAATGCCGCCGCCAGCTTGCGCGTAAATGTAGCCATCTTTAATTAGTGCGGTGCGTAGATTTATGCAGGTGTCCATATTGCCATTACCAGCAAAGTAGCCAACTGTTCCCGCGTAGAATGAGCGTTGAACTTGCTCTAATTCTTCGATTATTTCCATAGCGCGTATTTTAGGTGCGCCAGATGTTGTACCTGCTGGGAAGCCAGCAATAAGTGCATCTATAGCGTCTTTATTTTCGGCTAATTCGCCTTCAACATTTGATACAATATGCATTACATGGCTGTAACGTTCGATTATAAAACTTTCGGTAACTTCTACGTTGTTAGCAACGCGGCCAAGGTCGTTTCTGCCTAAATCAAGTAGCATTAAATGTTCTGCGCGCTCTTTAATGTCGGCAAGTAATTCGGCTTCTAAGGCTTTATCTTCAGTTTCATTTGCACCACGTTTACGAGTACCTGCAATAGGGCGGATAGTGGCTTTGCCATCTTCCACGCGAACCATAATTTCAGGAGATGAGCCGATGATTTCAGCATCACCAAATTTGCAGTAAAACATATATGGCGAAGGGTTTAAACGGCGCAAGTTACGGTAGAAATTAAAGCCGTCACCAGTAAATTTTGCGCGTTTACGGCGCGAGGGTACAATTTGGAAAATATCGCCAGCCTTTATGTATTCTTTTGCATTTTCTACGATTTGTTTATATTCGGCCTTTTCTATTTCAGCTTCAAACTCGCCAACGCTGATTGCCTTTGTTTCTGGCGTGTTTGCATTAAGTCTTTCAAAAACTTCTTTTACTAGGCTGTTTGCTTCTGCCTCGTTAATTCCTCTTAAAATTAGGTATGCGCTATCATAGGAGTTGTCAAAAATTATGGTAATTTTAGGAGCGAAATATTGGCTAAGTGGGATATTTATTTTATCCTCGTTAGTGGTTGGTAAGTCCTCCATAAACTTTACCATGTCGTAATTCATGTAGCCAAATATACCTTCTGCCATTGGTGGTAAATCTTGGGCAAAAGCGTTTGTTTTACTGGTGTTTTGGATGAATTTACGAAGTTCATTAAAGGGCTCTGTTTTAGAATCTTTAGTGAAGGTGAATGTTTCATAAGGGTCTAGCGCGATAACGGAATATCTACCGCGGCGCTCGCCACCTATTACGGATTCAAATAAAACATGGGTGTCAGATACATCACGCAGTTTAAGTAGCGCTGAAACGGGGGTTATATCATCCGCGTTAAATTTAACGTAATGGAAGTTATTTTGACTATGTAATTGAAAATTCTCCATTATAATGCCTTGTAATGATACTCATTATAGATAATTACGACAGCTTTACCTATAACTTAAAGCATTATATCTTGGAAGTGCAAACTGGTGTAGATGTACAAGTTTTTCGTAATGATAAAATTAGTTTAGATGAAATAGCTGAACTTAAGCCTACGCACATTGTGGTTTCTCCGGGGCCATGTACGCCGAATGAGGCTGGTATTTCGCTTGATGTTATTAAGCGATTTGGCGGTGAAGTTCCTATTTTAGGTGTGTGTTTAGGGCATCAAAGTATTGGCGCTGTTTATGGTGCTAATATTATTCGTGCGGATGAGCCTGTGCATGGTAAAACGTCGGTTATTAACGTGGATACTGAATCTAAATTATTTAATGGATTGGATAAATCGTTCGAGGTAACGAGGTATCATTCATTAATTATTGAACGTGAAAGCTTGCCTAATGATGAGTTTAATATTACTGCTGAAGTTGATGGTATAATTATGGCTATTGAGCATAAGGATAAACCGATTTATGGAGTGCAGTTCCATCCTGAATCCATTGCAAGCCAGAATGGGCATGAGATTTTAAAGAACTTTTTGAGTTAGATTTATGAGCGTAACGATTGATAAAGATGAAGTGGAGAAGTTCTCAAGGATTGCCGATGAATGGTGGGATGAGAATGGTAAGTTTAAGCCTCTGCATAAGTTAAACCCTGCAAGGATTGGCTATATTAAAGAATCTATTCTAACGCACTTCAATAAAGAAAGCTTAGAAGGTTTAAAGCTTCTAGATGTTGGTTGTGGTGGTGGATTAGTGGCTGAACCTATGTGTAGGTTGGGCGCTGATGTTACGGCAATTGATGCGTCTGAGGAGAATATTAAGACTGCATCTGTTCATGCCGAGCAAGGTGGGTTAGATATCAATTACATTCATACTACCTCAGATGAGTTAGCGAAGAAAAAGGGAAAGTTTGATGTTATTTTGGCGCTAGAAATTATTGAACATGTGGCAGATGTTGAAACCTTTGTTGAGTCGTTATCTGGGTTGCTTAAAAAGGATGGCTTACTGATACTATCTACACTTAATAGAACGGCAAAAAGCTATACTGTGGCAATAGTTGGTGCTGAATATGTTATGCGATGGTTACCGCGTGGTACGCATGATTGGAAGAAATTTATTAAGCCTTCAGAAATGGCTGAAATGCTAGAGAAGCAAGGCTTGAATGTTAATCAGTTAAAGGGGTTGGATTATAAGTTATTATCAGATTCTTTTGAGATAAATGATGATGTTTCGGTTAATTATTTTGCTAAATGTTCAAAAGTTTAAGAAATAATTCAAAGCAGTTCTTTACTGTGGTTTTTGCATTATATTTGCGTGATGTTAAAGCTTTGTATGGCAGAAAACGCTTGGGTTATTTTTGGGCGTTTGCGGAGCCTTTGACTCATATACTTTTCTTTGTAGCTATTAGAATTGCAGGTGCCAGAATTGAAGCAAATGGGATTGAGCCTGTAGCATTTATTGTAAGTGGTATTGTGCCATACTTCTTATTTAAAAATAGTTTAATAGGTGCAATGAACTCGGTAAAGAAAAACAAGGTTTTACTTTCGTTTTCACGTATCCATACGATGGATATAATTTTGGCAAACTCTTTGTATCAGCTAACTTTGAATGGATTAATTGCTTTATTTGCATATATAACGCTTAATTTATTGGGCATAGAATTCACTGCAGATCAGCAGATGGAATCTTTGTACTATTACTTATCTTTTTGGTTATTAGGCTTTTCAATAGGCTACTTTTTAATGCCGTTATTATGCGTATTTGATATATTGAAGTTTATCATGAAATTCGTAATGAGGATTCTTTATTTTACCTCAGGAATTATAATTTCAATTGAGCTGATACCTACGCAATATAGAGAGTACTTATTGTGGAATCCTGTATTATATTTGGTAGAGAATTTTAGAGAATCATTCTTCTCTTCATACACAGCGGTTCAAGGTTTTGAGAGTGTTAAGTATATTTATATCATCTCTTTATTCCTAATATTATTTGGAACAGTTCTTACCAAGCGCTTTAAGAGCTATATATATTCAGATTATATATAAGAAGCTGTTTGGGAACTTATGGCTGTTTTTAAAAACCAGTTTACTAATTAAAGTTGGTTTAGTATTCATAATCCTCTTAATAAAAACTATAAATAAAATGAAATTTGATAGCTTATGCGTACATGCTGGTAATAATTTAGATGAAACAGGAGCAAGACAAATCCCAATTCATCAGTCTGCTTCATTCGTGTTTAAAAGCACTGAACATGCGGCGAATTTATTTGCCTTAAAAGAGCTTGGTTATATTTATTCAAGATTAACTAACCCTACTATTGCGGCATTACAGGAAAGAATGGCTGGTTTAGAAGGTGGTGTTGGCGCGATTGCGTGTGCTTCTGGTCATGCGGCGCAGTTAACGGCTTTCCATAATTTATTACAATCTGGTGATGAATTTGTTGCATCAAAGAAATTGTATGGTGGTTCGATTAATCAGTTTAAGAACTCGTTTGCTCAGTATGGGTGGAAAGTGAAGTTTGTTGATTTAGAGGATGAATCTGCATTGCAAAATGCGATTAACGATAAAACGAAATTTGTATTCTGCGAAAGTCTTTCAAACCCTGAAGGTGCTGTTGCGGACATTAAGAAGATATCTAAAATAGCGCATGCAAATGGGATTCCGTTATTAGTAGATAATACGATTGCTACCGCTTACATTACACGTCCGATTGAGCATGGCGCGGATATTATCATTAACTCTACTACAAAATTTTTAACTGGTAACGGCTCGGCTGTTGGTGGTGTGGTTGTTGATAGTGGTAATTTTGATTGGACTCAGAATAATAAATTCCCGTTATTAACGAAGCCTGAGCCTTCGTATCATGGTTTAAATTTTGCTGAAGCTTTCGGTAACTTAGCATTTACTTTCAGAGGGATAGCCGTTGGCCTGCGTGATTTAGGTGCAGTTATGGCGCCTATGAATGCGTTTCAAACTATGCTTGGTTTAGAAACTTTGCCGTTAAGAATGAAGAAGCATTGCGATAACGCGATGGAAGTTGCTAATTTCTTAAAAGGTCATGCTAAAGTTTCTTGGGTTAAGTATCCAGGTTTAGAAGAAAATGATTATAATAAACTTGCTAAAGAATATTTAAATCATGGTTTTGGTGCGGTATTTACGTTTGGTATTAAAGGTGGTGATGAAGATGGTAAAAAGATCGTTGATTCTGTAGAGCTGTTCTCTCATGCCGCTAATATGGGTGACTCAAGAAGTTTAATCATTCATCCTTCAACTACTACGCATTCACAGCTTTCTGATGATGAGAAGGTTCTTGCATCTGCAACGGCGGATGTGATTAGAATTTCAGTAGGTATTGAAGATGCTGAGGATATTATTGCTGATCTAGAAAAGGCACTTTCTACGATATAATCTTATTTAATGGTGCTGAACGGGACTCGCTATCTTTAGTTAAGTTATTGATATATAACAGCAGTTAAAATCGCAGTTGTAGATTTATACACACTTTTATACACAAATCATATAAACAAACCTATAAAGCCAAGCTTGCACTCGCATAGACAACTATGCACCCCGTTAAAATATAATAGCTTGCAGATATCAATTATCAATAACAACCTACCCCCTATTACCCCCATTTAAACCTAAGCTGGGACTCCTATATAAATATCAAGCACAATATATGCACCATATTTTCAAAAATTCATTACTTTTGATAAACCTACCTCAACATATTGAAATACCCTTAGCACTTCACTATATGAAGTAGGAACATTAATTCAAATAGGTATAATGACAGAAACAAACCCAGCAGACAACTTACTTAACGAACTAGAGAGTCAAAAGAAGGAGTTACAAAGCTTATACAAAAAGCATGAAAGCCAACTATCTTCTTATGAGGCAAAAATAAGAAAGATAGACACTGAATATGAGAAGGTATCTCAAGTTTTAATGGAGATTAACAAGATTTCCAACTTCTATGAAGAGTACTTTGACTCGGAAAAGAGTGAAGAAATTGTTAAAAAAGTAAATGAATTAAATGAACTGTACGGCTCGATATTTAACGATAACGAAGGTGGTGTTGAGGAGCGAATAAACTCCGCACTAGATAAAATTGAACAAATTGATACCAAGTTCAATGAGTGGAGCTCAGAGAAAGGTGCATTTTCTACAGTTCAAGAGTTCGTTCAATATATTGAAGCAAACGAGCCCAATGCCAAAGACAAAATACTGGCAATCAAAAAGTACTACACGACTCTATTTGAATCACAAACCGATGAAGAGGGAGAGGTTACCTTGTCTTTGAAGTCCAAGATAGACGTACTCAAAGAGTCTATTGAAGATATAAAAAACAACTATGAAGCCGAGTATAATGATAAGTTAAAAGAGCTTAATTCACTTCATAACAAAATATACAATAAATCATCTTCAGATAATCCACAAAAAGGGTTACTTGAAGAGATAGAAGATGCCAAGGCTGAAATTAATCAAATCAAAGATGAAGCAAAGACATTACTTGGAGCAGTAGCCAAAGGAAGTTTAGTAAAACAGCATAAAGACAACTCTGAAATATACGCAAAAGAATATACCGAAGCTAAGAAGCACCAGTATAAAGTCCTTTGCTGGGTTATAGTATTATATGCAATACTGTTATCTTTAATATTGGTTAATATAGAGATGTGGGGTTACAACACCCTTACCGCATTCGTATCTGGTATCTTCACAACTATAACGTATTTTGTTTCAAAGATAGTTGGGGTAGCCAACACCAATAAGATCCTAGCTAAGAAACTTGCAGAAGAATACAACCATAAATGCTCGTTAACAACATCTGTTCTTGGTTATAAACAAGAGTTAAGTAACGAGAAGGACAGCGAGCTAATAGAACGCATGGTTGAGTCGCTTGATAGAAATCCATCTGATAAAATCAATGAGATACTAAAACTAAAAGGCAACTCTCCATATGAAAGTATTTACGAGGGAATTAAATCAATAGTATCAAGTAAAGGAGTGATAACAGAAGCACAAAAGAATGAAATTATCAACACCATTTCAGATGCTTTAGATCAATATACAAATAATGATAGTAAAAGTAATATAAATGACAACCCGAATGCTAACAGTAATGAGGGGGAAGATTAAATAGCCCTGCACAGAGCATACGCTGCATTAAAAGTAACCCTCAACTATTAGGTTGCAACGTGATAATCCAAATTAATTAACCTCAACTACCTCTATCTCACATCTCAATAGCAACTTGTTTTAACACAACCTCCTATATACGTATGTGAATCGAAAACACCGAAACTTGAAATGTTCATGTTATTTTTAAATATTACATTAGCATTTCATAAATTGACTAAATCAGTTCACATACATATAGACCACCTTACCTTTAACCACACTCATAGGTTGCAACATCACTTAGTAATCTTTTTACTATAATAACCTACCTCACTTAACAATACTAAATACATAGCTCTAGGGTTAGTTAGTAGCTAACTAACCCTATTCCCCTGCGTAGCTAACCAAGGTTAAACACTAAGCTTAATCATCTCCGCTCTTATTCCATTCACATAATTTGTGATATAATGGCAATAGAACGCTATCATATATCAAGTAACCAATAACTATTGGAACTAATATATAACCTGTAAAGTGAGTGAGTAACAAAAAGCCGATAGCACCCACTACAAATACAAGAGTATTAGTAATTGCAGTATTAAGAAGTCTTTTAACTAAACTCATATTAACCCCACTTTAGTAAGTTACGCATTTCATGCCACTACCAGTATTAGAGCAACTTACGCTCTTATCTGTTTTGATAGTAATAGAGCTATCTTCACTAACATGTGTAACACTAGGTGCTTTAGTGGCTTTATGCTTAATACCACGAAGCATGTCGTAGCTATCACTATGATTAACAATTACATTATCTTTATAAGCAATGAATCTCTTATGGAATGAACTCCACACTTCCCACTTATCATATTTTATACCCTCAACATATACAGGGTTCTTGGCATCTAGTAGATTATACTGAACGTAAACAAGCCCTTTAGTGTTATCATTAGCTGATTTATATGGCTTGCCGAAAGTGGCTTCAACTTCATCACGTGTTAAGCCATTGCTAATAACGCTATCAAAGTAGGCATCTACTTTCTCTTTAGGATAGATAGTTTCATTACTGCATGACGATAGACTGATTGTGGCAATAGCCACTAATGATAAGAACTTGATATATTGGTACATGGTTTTAACTCCTTTAGTTATAATTAAACAATAGACTACCAGTTGACTTAACTTGGTAGTCGGGGAGTTAGTAAAACCATCTTTACGAAAGGTTCACGACAATCTTTAGTCGTGAGACTTGGACATGCATTGCCGTCTCCCCGACCATAATCGAGGAAGGCAAGCGTTTTTACAGTGTGCTTGAGCCACTGCGTAAAGATAGAGGTTACTAAGCCCCAAAGTAAGCATTGCACTTACTTCACTTAAAAGAATAAGATGTTTAATGGAAAATGGAAGTTGATTATTCAGAGTCGTTGAACTCAGGCAATGCATTAGACAAATCAAAGAGTGTTTTAGTAGAACTATCCGTTACAGGCTCATTAGATGTAAGACTGGCAATCCACTTTTTAACCTCACTTGCCCTAAACATTAACTTACCACCAACCTTAACATGATTAGGTGCAATGCCTTTATCACGTAGTTTATAATAGTAAGACCTGCTAATACCTGCAGCTTCTATTACTTCATTTAATGAGTATAATTGCTTTTCCATGTTTAAGGTTTGTAACTAATATTATATAGCTACATTAATGAATCTATAATTCAACTATGCTGATGCGTAGGCTAACCCACCATTAACTAACTTCGCCACTATCAATATCAAAGTTGAACTTAGCACCTAAGCTCTCTAACTTATCTCCCCACCATTGTACTAGCCTAATACGCTCGTCCATGTATTCAGCCTTATTATAAGTGGCTCTTATCTTGTTGCTTGATTTAGTGCTATGGTGCAAATGAACTTCAATAGCATCTGAACTAAACTCCTGAGACTCATTAGCAATAGTTGAGAAGCAATGTCTCCAACCATGCATTGTCATTTTACCCTTATAACCTGCATTACGTATTATATTCATAGATGCATGTTCACTTATATGACCACTCTTGCCACTAGATGGGAATACATAATCCGATTGTTGCTTTAACTCGCTTGCGGATTCTATAACCTTACGCAACTGCTTTGATATAGGCACTATATGAGGTTTACTAACCTTCATATTCTCAGGTGGAATAGCTATCTCATTATTAGCTAAGTCTATATACTCCCACTTCATCTCACGCACATTACTAGGACGCAACGCAGTAAGCATACTAAAATGGAATGGCAACAAACCAAGCTGATTAGTTAAAGAGTTATTCTTATAAACAGCCTTAAAGAACTTAGGTAACTCTTTCTCCTCTAAGAAAGCCATATTATTCTCAGCCTTCTTTTGCACTATCTCTTTCAGCTCAATCTCACTAACTGGGTTATGCTTAATCTTCTTTAAGAATATAGCCTTCTTAAAAGCCCTTCTTAAATCTTCCTTTATCTTTTTACATGTATTTGGCTTATCACTAATATGCTCAAACACCGCATATAGATGACTAGTTTCAATATCTTGAATAGGCATATAACCAATTCTAGGGAATATATGTTTCTCAAACCTCTTAAGGTTCTTCTCATTAGTATCAGCCGACCGCTTACCATCTTGAGTCTTAAACCAATCACGCACAATAGACTCAACATTATCGCCCACCTTATCCAGTAGCTTCATCTTCTCTTTCTTCTTTTCCAAGCTAGGATTAACACCACTTTTGATAAGCCGCTTTAACCTATCACGTTCAAACCTTGCTTCTTGCAATGTAAACTCGCCTTCAGCACTGCCATATCTGCCTATTGTATAAAGAAATGGCTTATTGCCATAACGATAACGAAAGCGAAAAACCTTAGTTCCTGCCTCAGAAACATCAAAAACTAAACCTCCACCACAAGCAAGCTTATCGCCACTCTTAGCTTTCTTCAATTCTATATCTCTAGTTATTTGCCCTTTGCTTTCCATAAACTAACATTATCGGAGAATATTTTTATACACACTTTTATACACAAATGCAAGTTTATACACGAAAATCGGAGTGGACAACTGTGGACAGTTGAGGACTCAAAAGCCTTGCTGACATTGACTTTGAGTGGGTAAATAAGGATTGTTGTAAATTGCTAAATGTTAAGAAATGGTGGTCTGAGCGGGACTCGAACCTGCGACACAGGGATTTTCAATCCCTTGCTCTACCAACTGAGCTACCAGACCATCTTAATAAAGATGGGACATTATTAATGGGAATGGATTAATAAATCAAGTGGAACGTGCAATTAGTTATGCATTTTCTGCAACGTAAGCTTGAAGCTTTTCTAATGCGCGGTTTTCGATTTGACGAATTCGCTCTTTTGAGACACCATGTTTCTTACTAAGATCCTCTAAAGTAGATGTTTCCTCGTTCATTCTTCTTTGTAAAACAATATCTTGCTCGCGTTCGTTTAATGCTTGCATAGCAGATGCAAAAACGCGGCGCTTATATTCAAACTCATTGTCAGCAAGTGTATCAGCTTCAATTTGAACATTATCGTCGGACAAGAAATCGCCGTATTCGGCTGTGCCTTCACCATCAAAGCTAACTTGTTTATTGGTAGATACATCATACGCGGTCATACGAGTGTCCATATCTACAACTTCTTTTTCGGATACGCCAAGCTCGTTCGAGATGGTTGATATTTCATCGTCATATAAAGCGCGATTAGAGCTACCTTCACCAAAAATGTTATTTTTTAGGCGACGTAAATTATAGAATAATTTCTTTTGCGTAGCAGATGAGCCTACTTTTACAATGCTCCACGAGCGTAGTACGAAATCGTTTATAGAAGCCTTGATCCACCACATGGCATAGGTTGAAAGGCGGAAGCCTTTTGTAGGGTCAAACTTTTTTACCGCTTGCATAAGGCCTATATTACCTTCGGCTATAACGTCCGCCATGGTAAGGCCGTAATTTTTAAATTCATAGGCTATTTTAACTACTAAGCGTAAGTGGCTTTCTACTAAAGCTTGTGCCGCAGATAATTTGCCTTCAGCAACGTATTCTTCGGCAAGGCGCTGTTCTTCTTCAAATGAAAGCATAGGGAATTTATTAACTTGCTTGATGTAAGCGCGTAGGCCGTCATCAGTTGCTAAATTATTGCCTGAATATGTAATTAAGTTGCTCATTAATTTTTATTGTGCCTATATTATATAACATAATACGGCTAAAATTCAAGTATCATGCGTTATGGCATGTATTTATTCGTCTAGGAAGTGGCTAAAATTACAGAACAAATAAGGGCGTCTAACCCAACATCTAATGTGTGGGTTACGGCGAATGCAGGTTCGGGGAAAACTAAAGTTTTAACTGATAGAATATTGCGCCTGTGTTTGGCAGGTACGGATATTCAGAAAATTCTATGTATTACATTTACTAAAACCGGTGCCGCGGAGATGCAGGAGAAGTTGCTTAAAACGGCTCAGAAATGGAGTGAATCTAGTGATGCTGAATTGGAAATTGTTTTAGATGAGTTAACGGGATCAAAGCCTTCGCAACAAACGGTTTTAAAAGCAAAGCAGATATTTGATGAGTTGCTAGAGAATCAGGCAAAAATGAATATTTTGACGATTCACTCGTTTTGTCAATCTATCTTAAAACGTTTTCCTATGGAGGCGGATATTCAGCCATTCTTTAGTGTTATTGATGAGTTGGCTTCAATAAAATTGAAGAAAGAAGCGTGGCAGAATGTTTTGAATAAAGATGACTCTGAACTGCAGGAAGCATTGAGTGAGATAATTACTTATTATAATTCTGATAGTGAATTGGATAAGTTAATTAAAGAGATTTTGCAATTAAGTGATATCTCAGAATCGTTTGATATAGAATCTTCTAACAATGAGGCTTTTAAGTTAGTTGAGGAAGGTTTTTGTGATTATGAAGGCTTGATGTCGTTGGCAAATATTTTGTCGAATGGTGAGGCAATTAAGAATTTTATAAATGATGAAGAGTTGGCGGATGAGTATTTAAAAATCTTTTTAACAGAGAAATATGAGTTCCGTAAAAAAGTACTTAATAAAAAGGAGTTGGATAATAATCCTTGGGCGGAAGATGTTATAATATCTGAGCAAATGCGCTTGCTAAAGATATTAGAAAATGAGCGACGAGGTAAAACTTTAAAGCTTCGTGAAGCGATTTTTACTTTAAGTGAATTTATTAATGGTGAGTATAGTTTTTTAAAGCAGAAGGCGGCATTTTTGGATTATAATGATCTGATTGAAAAGACGTCTTACTTGTTTAATAAACCCGATATTAAGCCGTGGATTATGTATAAGCTCGATTATACAATTGAGCATGTTATGGTTGATGAGGCGCAAGATACATCGTTGAATCAATGGCAGATAATACGTGCGCTAATTGATGATTTTTTTACCGGCGATACGAATAATGAAATTGAGCGGACATTGTTTGTTGTAGGAGATGAGAAGCAATCTATTTTTAGTTTCCAAGGGGCTGACCCGTTGTTATTTGCGGATACAAATATTTACTTTGAAAATCAAATTTCTAACGCGGGGCGCGTGATAGAAAAAGTGCCGATGCAGATGAATTTTAGGTCGTCGCAAGCGGTGTTAGATTTTGTTGATAAGATATTTGAAGATGAGGAAAGGCGCGGTGCAGTATCTAAGTTAGCGGATGGAATTGCGCATAAAGCATTTAACGATATTGAAGGGAAGGTTGAGCTTTTACCTTTTATTTCTTACAAAGCAGAGCGAGATAATACTCCGTGGAAATTGCCTATAACAAACGAAGACAGGGATTCTAGCTATAAAGAACAATTGGCGTTGCAGGTATCTAACAAGATTAAGATTTTACTTTCTGAAGGGGGTGAGCCATCAGAAATAATGATACTTTTACGAAGGCGTGATGGTAAATTTATTAAAGAGTTAACGGCTAATCTTGAAGATGCTGGTATACCTGTTTCGGGTAATGATAGATTAAGTATTTTTGATAATATTGCTGTTAAGGATTTACTATGTTTGCTGAAAGTTATTTCATGTAAGGCCGATAAATTGGAAGTTGCTACTTTGTTGAAATCGCCGATTTTTAATTATTCTGAGCATAAGGTTCGAGATGTTATATTATCGGGTGAAAATATTTATGAAGCTATAGAAAATGAGTTAGAACCATTTGTTACAAAGGCTTTAGAGTTGAATGTTTATGAGTTCTTAAACTTTGTTTTATATGAGAATGAGCAGTTAAAGAATTTTATATCACGACTTGGTGAAGAAGTTATAGAGCCAATAAATGAGTTCCTAAATTTTTGTGAGAACTATGCTTCATCTGAAATTAATTCAATTGATCAGTTTTTGAATTTTATATCTCAAGCGAAAATTGATATTAAAAAGGAAGTTAAGTCCGATGTTAATCAGGTGCAGATAATGACGGTGCATGCGTCTAAAGGGTTGGAAAGTAAGGTGGTTATTATTCCAGATATTGTGGTTTCCGGAAGCTCTTATAAGGATAAATTAATACAAGGTGAGCAGGGCAATTTTTACCCTGTAATTTCGTTATTTGGTAAGTGCGCATCATATATTGAAGAGCTTAAGGATGCTTATAAACAAAGGGATGCGGACGAGGATATGCGTTTGTTATATGTTGCGTTAACGCGTGCAAAGCAGCAGCTTATTGTATGCGGAGCAACGTATTATAATAATATGAAAGAGGGTGGTTGGTATAATGTTTGTGCTTTAACTCAAGAGCCTGAGAATGATGATTTATTGGATGAAATTTCTTATACTTATGAAGAGAAAGATAATATAATTTCGTTGCCAGAGCATTTAAAACAAAGGGTTTCCTTTATAGCTGATAAGGTGTCCCGAGCGAGTTCAACTAATTTTAATTATAGTAAAGAGGCCTCGGAGGCGTCGTCTTACGGGACTAATTTACATAAGATATTAGAGTTTATGCCGATGGATAAGGAGCAGGTAGAATTATTGTTAGGCGTTAATTATTCACAAGAGATCTATGATAAAGCTTTAGCTGTTTATAATGAGCATAAAAATATTTTTGATGCGCAGTCATATGCCGAATTGGAAGTTTCTGGTGTAATTGAAGGTAAGCAGATAAATGCTATAATAGATAGGTTGGTTATTAGGGGTAATGAAGTTTGGATTATAGATTATAAGTCTAATAAGAATGTACCTGACGGAGTTCCTGAAGCTTATATTAAGCAGTTAAATACTTATGAAAGTTTGCTTAAAGGTTTATATGAAGGTAAAGATATTAAGAAGTTTATTTTATGGACTAGTAACTTGCAACTTCAGCAAGTGTAACTTATAAGAAAGCATCTTTTTTGTGCTACTGTGGCTCAGTGGTAGAGCACGTCATTGGTAATGACGGGGTCGGGTGTTCGATTCACCTCAGTAGCACCATTTTCTTTAAGTTAATTAAGAAGCAACACAAAGATTCGAGGATAGTAATAGCTTGCGTGCTAATTAAGATACTATCAATACCTCTTTATAACTAATGCAGAAATTATAGGGCTTATAGAAAATAAGCCCTATATTGGTAGTCTATTTTACGATAACTTCAACTCGTCTGTTAAGTCTGGTTCTGTATTGATTACCTTTGTTAAGATAATTTCTACGCTCACCTTCGTAACCACTTGTAGATACATTATTACCTAGTCCTAAACTTTTTATTTTTTCACGTACTTCATCAACACGATTCTTAGATAGGTTTATATTATATCTATCTGTACCCATAGTATCTGTGTGACCAGATAAGTACATTTTACGAGTTCTGTCCTGTTTTACATAGCTTTCAAGATCCGCAACAATATTAAGAGCCTCTGAGTCCAAATAATATTTATCGAATGGGAAGTAGATAATGAACTGACGCACCGATGGTTTACATTCAAACTCGTTAGGCTTTAATGGCTCGCTTGTGTAGATAATCTCTTCACGGATAGTTAATTCATGGCCGGTGTTGTGGTCACGCCATTTCTGTCTTAGCTTAGATGTGATTTTATTAACACGTTCTTTTGGTAAGCCTTTAGTATCCGCTATTTTAGTACGATAAACAATGCGCACATGAGCTGGATTCTCAATTACAGTATGAACAAGAGTATCAAAATCATCTTCGAAGTTTTGGTCAATTTCCCAAGTACATTCGTCGAATACTCTATCGTCAATGTCTAACGTAATTTCACGAATCTTACCAAGAGCGAAGTTAGCTTTAATCATCTTACCACGAGTAGCGCGAACTACACGAGGGTTCTCAGAAGTCATTACCCATTGATCAGGTACTGAGTTCATATCAAGCTTAACAATAACGTTTGAACCACGTGCAGCATCAGGAACAGATACACACTCGAAATGGTATCTACCTTCAGAGTCTGTAGTAGCTACTTCACCAGTAGGTAATGCAACACGAACTTTTGGCATACCAATTTCACCTGATGACCAGATGCCATTTTCATTATCATCTTCGAATTCTTCACCAAGGTCGTACTTGTTGTTATTGTTATCATCCTCATAGTCTTCTGGACCATCGTAGTATCCGTCAGCATCAAGGTCGTAGTAAACATGACCAATTAAGTCTGAACAATCGAATACAGGGTCTGGAATCATTTGTACAACTGCAGTAGCATTGTTAGATACTATTGTGTCTGTTGTACCTTCTTTCATGTAAGTAGTGTTAACATGGTCGCCCATATCAGCACCAGAGCCAACTCGAAGGATTAACGTAACAGTAATGGTGCCGTTAGCAGGTAAAGTTAAACCTTGCCATTCCATGTACGTGCCATTTGTAATATTAGGTTCCGTTGCTACACCATCTATTTTTGCCGAGCCTGCTACATAAGTGAAGAATGGAGGCATAATATCCACAATCTCCATATTAGGTAGGTTGGCTGGTAGAGTATTTAAGAAAGTTAGCGTGTAAGGTACTAGGTCACCCACTGTTACAGTAGATTTAGGAGTTTCCTTAGTTGCTATTACTGAGCCTTCTAAAATAGGGTCGATAGGTAAATGGTTATTTACGATATTAGCCGAATTTGCACTTATCTGCATGCTTGGATAATAGTCGGTCATATCCGTGCCAGTAGGGTGAGTATTTTGCGGTTGAATTACAGCAACACCAATTGTCGGCGGAATAAATACCGTTGTTTGTGGCGGAATAATTGCCGATGGGAACGTAGGTATGAATCCTGGAGGAGGAGTTACATCTATCGTAAACGTTCCACCTAATAATGGACAACTCGGTAATAAGTCGAACTGATAATAACCATCTGCCGCTGTAGTTTGCGCTTGTTGACCTGGGAATAGACAGCCAGCTGGAACTGGATTACCAGTTGAGTCTAGTAAGGTAACAATTGCACCTGGTACTGGGTTACGAAGAATTGAATCGTAAACTACACCATTAGGGTCAATTGGTAAGTCTTGACTTGGGGTAATAATGCCGTTTAGAAGCGGTAGGTTATCAATAATTGGGCCAACTATTGTACCATCAGGAATTGAATCCGTTCCACCGAAATCAGCATCACCAGATTGAGGTCTACCCCAAACAGTTCCAACATCTGGATGTTTGAAGATAATCTCGTAATCAGGTGAAGGGTTTAAGTTTAAGAACTGGTATTCACCATTGGCATCAGTAGTTGTTGTACCAACTAATGTACCATTTTCATGGAGTTCAACAATCCAGTTTTCACCGAAGTTTTCGCCACCAGTAATTTGTCTATCATGGTCGGTATCGAACCATACAGTACCTTGTACACCTGCTCTACCTGGAACACCGCCAATTTGTACTAATTCAGGATCATCATCGTTAGGATCAGAAGGGTCGTTGCCTGTTTCTTGACCATCGTTGATGTCTGAATCTGTTACGCCATCTTTAGGGTCACCAGAAGTATCGGTATAATCGAATGTACCTTGGTTAGCAAAGATAGTTCCAGAAGGTTGGCTAGGTACTACCATTCTATATTTAATAGTTACAAAGCTTCCTGTTGGAATTGTACCAATAGGAACAATTCCAATTGAAGGTAATGTAGATGAACCACCTGCATATGCACCACCATTCACTTTGAATGTACCTGCTACATAATTCATTGAAGGTGCAGGACCAGGGTCTGAGAAGTCTACATTTAACGCATCTTCTGTGCCGATATTCGTAAGAATAATTGTGTATTCTACAGTATCGCCAACATTCAGTATTCCACCGTTAAGGTCGGCAACATCTTTAGTACCAACAATAAATGCACCATCACCAATTACGTCAATTGTAGGGTCATCTTCAGTTGGAGTATCAGGATCATCAGTTGGTTCAGATGTACAATTATCACATTGTACTAAACCTTGATTAGATATTGTTGTTCCGGCCGGTAATGAAGCAGAGTAAGATATATCGAACTCAATTACTACTGGAGTGCCAACAGCGAGCGTACCAATATTGTGAGTTAAAACACTGCCAGATACATTGTCCGCTACGCTAGAACCATCAACTAATGTTGAGCCCGTAACGTATGTTACATTGCTTGGAAGAGTATCAGTGAATATTGTATTAACTGAGTCAACATTACCAATATTAGTTACTGTAATTGTATAATGAATCTCACGATTAACGGTATCAATACTGGATGCCTTATAAGCTTCAATAACTGGGGCATCACCAACTATATCAACTGTAGGATCATCTTCAGTTGGAGTATCAGGGTCATCTGAAGGTTCAGTTACAGGATCATTATCGCCTTCACCTTCACCATCGAATGTAGCTTGGTTAGCAATTATAGTTCCTGGAGGTAATGGAGTTCCTGGGCTGGCAGAATTAACTATAATTACATCGAATGTAATTACTCTGTCAGCTGGAGTTGGAGTACAACATGCTTGCGCTTGTACTGTACCTAAAGCTACACCATCACTTGCAAATAATGCCGAGTCGCCAGAAATATCGGCCACTGGAGTTCCATCAAGTGTAGTTGTATTGGCAACATACTCAGTATTAGCTGGTAAGTTATCTGTAACAACAGAGTTGATAGCATGTTCATCACCAAGGTTACGAACAGAAATAGTATAACGTAATGTATCGCCTTGGCTTAAGCTTGAACCATCATTTGGTACCCGCTCAGAGTTTTTATCCACTTCTATAATTGGAGCGGATTCAATAACAGTTAGAGTAGGATCATCATCATCGGTTGAACCATCGCCATCTGTATCAGTACCATCATCACGAGAAGGATCGTCAGATACTTCATCATCATAGTTTTCAATCTCTAAGTCCGCTTGGTTAAAGATTTCTGTAGTTGAGGGCATTACTGGAGGTAATAAACCAGAGATCACAATTTCTGCTGTAGAGTTTGCAGGAATGTCGAAGTCTGTAATTGTTATAGTGTTACCAGTAATTGCGGTGGTAGATGAGCCATCTAATGGGTCAGGCGTAGTAGATACTAAAGCCAATGTATTAGCTACAAATTCAGGCGGTAGAGTATCCGTTAACACCATATCGTCAGCTTGTGCATTACCGCTGTTAGTAACCACAATAGTGTACGTTAACGTTGAACCTGGAGTAGTTACTGCTTGGTCAACTACTTTAGTAACAGTAATTACTGGAGACTCTAATACAAATGGATGATCATCATTTGCATCATCACCAATAGTTGCATTAGGAGTACCATCTGTACCAGTGCCTAAAGGTGTATCATAATCGTGTATTTCATCGCCAGAATTATACGAGTGGTACTGAGTAATAGTAGCTTCAGGTGGTGTAATAGTTGTGCCATCAGGAGTGTTATCGTTAACTTCAGATTCATATGTAATTACTAAGTCTTCAGTAATATCTAGCTCGGTAGTTATTTCAAACTCTAAGCGACAATCAGGTGTTGGTAACCATGTTACTGTATAATCTGTACCGGCAACTAATGCTGTGCCTGCAACTGTTACAGTTGGCGTGCCTAGTACTGTAGGGTCAGCATCACACATTTCTGGTGGAATTTGAACATGAACAGTAGGGTTGTATGCTGTAGATGAATCCGCAGGATCATGGTTAATTGTGATAGTATAAGTATCAGGTTCACCAGTTTCTACTGTAGAAGGACCATCAAGAGCTAATACTAACGAAGGCTCTTCAACTTCAACTACTACAGGATCAGAGATATCAGTTACTGGATTGCCAGTTTCATCATCTACTGATAGTGATGCGGTGTTAGAAGGAGTATCACTATCAACTAGAGAATTATTTACAATACGTGCAACAATATCTAACACAATTTGTGGATTCGGATCTGTACCCGCTGTTGCAGGAGTTGCTAAGTTACCGAAGTTGAATGTTAATGAACCAGTATCATTCAATGTTGGTTCAGCAATTAGCGCTAATGCACCGCCGCCAACTGCTGCAACGTTAGTTGAAGTAAAGCTATTAGAAATATACTTTAGGCCCGTAGGTAAAGCGTCAGTAATTATAACGTTATTGATTGTACCTTTAACTGAATCGAATGTGATTCTATAAGTTACATCTTCACCGATATTATATGTACCATCGCCAACTTCAGCTTTGGTAATATCAATACCGCCCGCGTTAACAACTACAGGAGTTGGTGTATCATCACCGTAATCATCTTCTGGATTATCACCATCATTATCACGAGTTTCAGGATTATCCGTTGGTGTAGATGACCAATCAGTTGAAGCTAAGTTAGGTAAGCTATCTAATGGTTGAACGTCTGTGCCTACTGTAAATGTAATTTGTAAACTAGCAGATTCAGTTGGGTCTAATTCTTCAGTTAATAACCATCTCCAAGTTTCAACTTCAGAAGGAGCTGTACCAGTAATACCTTGGCTTACACCTGAAACAGCAGAGGCTGAACTTGATGGTAAGGTAATATCAGCAGTTGGGTTATCCAATGCGGTATCCGCAATATCATCAACGATTACTTGGTAAGCAGTACCTGTACCATTATTATTAATAGTTATGTCGTAAACTACTTGGTCACCTGCTTGAAGTACACCGTTTTCAGTATTGTAAATAATAGAATTAAGTGCCTTGGTAATATCTAGGTCAGGCTCAGTAATAGTTGTATCTACTGGAGGTGAATCAATAGGTGGCTGTTGTGGTTCGCCAGAATCTTGTGCATAAGTGTAGGATGCTTGGTTAGTTAACACAGCGCCATCAGCATTTGCAGGAAGATTTTCAACCCTAGCTAATACTTCAACAACAAACTGACCCGATGCTTCAAGTAAGTCTACCCTTAGCTCTAATGTTTCATCAAGTGATGATAAGCCAGTATTAACTGTATGAGATGATAATACATTGAAGCTTAAATAGTCTAAGCCTGCTGGTAAATTATCGATAACAGTTAAGTCATGTAACGCTACATTTACTGGAGTTTGAGGAATAGTTAGTGTGTAAGTAACAGTATCGCCAATATTTGCATTCGCTAGGTCACCAGTTTTACCCATATCAGTTGGGCTAGGTGTTGTAACTGTAGTACTTACAGGACCAACAGGGTCATAAGTTCTAATTTCATCGTTATTAGAGTCTTCAGGCAATGAACCATAAGAGTTTATTTGAGCAATGTTATCTAACGATAAGCCTGCACCAATATCTGCGTTGGCTGTAACTTGATATTCAATTTCTAACGTTTGAGTTGGATCTAGACCTATTGCACCATCATAGTTAAATACCATTATTGGTGTGCCTGTATAATCAATTGTAACAGCTAATGTTGCACCATTAATAGTCGCAGAAACTAGTGTTGGCGTAGAGTCTTGTAAGCCGTTAGGTAACGTATCCTGTAGATTAATATCAAACGCAGGTGAGTTGCCTATATTGGTTATAGTTAGAGCATAATTTACAGTTTGATTAGCTGTAATTTCTGTAGCTTGACCGGTAGCAAGTGCCTTAACAATAGTTAGTTCAGGTTCAATTATATCAGCGTCAACACCAGGTGTTGCAGTTACAAACGGAGTGCCGTCTTGTAATAGCATATCAAGCTGAGCTGAGTTGGTTAATGTGGTTCCATCAATGTTAGTTGGTACATCTAGAACGCGAGCTATAATATCTAGAGCAAGTATAGGGTCTGCTCCTGAATTGTTAACAGCTTCAATATCATCAAAGTCGAATACTATTGTGCCTGTATCGCCTAATGTAGGTGCAGAAGATATTGCAACAGCGCCACCGCCAGCTGCCTGTAAGTTGGTAGATGTAAATGTATGTGAACGATATTCTAAACCAGTAGGTAAGAAGTCAGAAATTACTACGTCTCTGTTTAAGCCCATTATAGCATCAAATGTGATTCTATAAGTAATATCTTCACCGATAGTATAGGTAGTATCGCCAATGATTTCTTTGTTAATGGTAATGTCACCTGTTGTAACAATTACAGGTGTATCATTATTATCCGAGTAATCTCTAGTATCAGGGTTATTTGTTGCTGTTGATGTACCGGTAACTGATGCATCATTTTCTAGCTGTTCAAACGGTTGAGCAGTATTAGCAACCGTAAATGTAACCAGTACAGTGGCTGAACCGCTTGCTGGAATTTCTTCTGCCAAGTTCCATGTCCATTCGCCAGTACCAGCACCTGCTGTACCTGCAATTGCAGTGTTTACAGCGCCAGAAGCTTCGGTAACATCCGCTATTGGGGATATTAAATCTACGTTAGCAGTATCCGTTACTATTGGATTATATAACGTACCATCACCAGTATTTGTAACTACTAGTCTATAGGTTATTTCGTCACCCGCTTGTAAGTTATTGGCTTCGGTATTGTAGGTAATATTGTCTAATGTTTTCAAGATAGAAATATTAGGCTCAGTAAGTTCTGTTTCTACTGGAGGTGAGTCTGTAGGTGGTTCAGGAGTGCCTGTTGGAGTTTCTGTATAAGTAAAGCTTGCTTCGTTAGAAACTGTTATAGTGGTATCGTTAGCTGGAATTTCGTTAACTCTAGCTTGAACCTCAATTACCAATTGCTCTGTTGGAGGTAATATATCAAGTATAGCAGATATATTATTCCCACTCATTACAGATGAGCCATTTAGCGTATGGCTAGATGTTACTGTAGCAGATAGAACCTCTAATGAAGTAGGTACGGCATCTGTTACTGTTACATTATGTAATGCTATATTTACTGCAGTATCAGGTACGGTAATTGTATATGTAATTACATCACCAATATTAGCTTCTGCATTATCAACTATCTTAGTTATACCGCCGGTAAAGTCTGGAGTATCAACCGATTCTGAATCTGGTGTAGTTGGTGGATATTGCTCTGTGTCTGGGTTAGTAGGGTCAGCAGAATAATATTCTTCAATACGTGCAGAGTTTGTAATTGTTTGGTTAGGACCAACGTCAAGGTCAACAGTTGCTTGATATTCAATTACTAAGTTATTAGCAGTGCCAGGTAAGATTTCAGTACCTGTAGGCAATGTAAATGTTAGAATTGGAGTAGCAGTAAAGTCTAGTGTTGGTGTAATCGCTACACCGGCAAGCGTTGCTGAAACAAGGGTTGGTGTAATATCAGTTACTTCAGCAGGTAGAGTATCGGAAACTTCTACTGCAAAGGCATTACCATCACCAGTATTTTCAACAGTAATTACATAGTTTACTGTATCGCCAGCATTAACGGTTGTTGCTTGGCCAGCGCCTAAGTCTTTAGTTAATGTAAGCTCTGGTTCAGTTAATGTAACCGTTACTTCAGGAGAATCTTCTGTTAAGCTATCGTCTTGAGCTGAAGCTGTATTATCAAATGTGTCACCTGAGTCACCTGCCGTTATTCTAATAACAGCATCAATTTGAATTTGTGGAATTGCACCACCCACCACGGCAGTTTCAATGTCACCGAAATCCCATTCTAAGGTACCAGTAGCACCTGCGGTAGGCGCGCTAACAGTAGTAAGAGTAGCACCACCTAAATCTTGTAGATTCGTTGGAGTAATTGTTGCTGAAACAAACTCCATATTCGCTGGCATATTATCAAATATACTAAAGTTAATTAACGTACCCTTGGCTGTGGTAAATATAATTCTGTAATTAATATCTTCGCCAATATTATAAGTGCCATCGCCTAACTCAGCTTTTGTAATACTGAAGCCAGCTATGTCTACATTTACAGGTGGAGTATCTGCTGTATTTTCATCGCGAGTATCTGGATTATCGCTAACTGTTGAAGACCACGATGTATTTGCAACATTGCTTAAGCTTTCTTCAGGATTAACAGAGTTATCCACCGTAAAGCTGATTAATAATGTAGCACTTTCACCAGCAGGAACTGATTGTAGTAAGTTCCATCTCCATGTTTCATTACCACCAGATGCACCCTGACTAACGCCAATTACATTATTTCTAACAGTACCAGAAGCTTCAGTGATATTTGCTGTAGGAGCATCTAAATGATCTTCAGCAATATCATCTACAATAATTTGATACGCTGGGCCATCACCTGTGTTTGTAACTTCAATTTCATAAGTTACGATATCGCCAGACTGAAGGTCACCATTTGTAGTATTGTACGTAATACTATCTAATGCTTTTGTAATTACTAATTCAGGGTCAGTTACTGTTGTTGTAACTGTATTTGAATTGATAGAAGGTTCTGCTGTGCCGCCATCGATTCCTGTCCAAGTGTAAGATGCTTGGTTGTTAAATGTTGTACCAGTTACGTTACCAGCTTCATCGTTTACACGAACTTGAATTTCTAGAACCGCTTGTTCATTTGGTTCAATTTCATCAATGTGCATTACAAAGTTTTCAGCTAAATTAGATAAACCAGCATCAAATGTTGTACCTGCAGAAACTACGTTAACAGCTATAAATTCTAAACCTGTAGGTAAAGTATCTGTTACTACAACATCGTGTAAATGAGCATCAATTGCTGTTCCAGGAATAGTTAATGTATAAGTAAATGTTTCGCCAACATTTGCTGTAGTAGCATCAACGGCTTTGGTAATATCTGTTGGACTTGGTGTTGTTACGTCAACATCAACAGGGCCGTCCGTGTATTCCCTACATTCGGCTGCATTTGCATCTGTTGAAGGTAGTGAACATGAAGAGTCAATTTCAGCGGAGTTTGTTAATGTTAAGCCTGCGCCAACATCAGAGTTAGCCGTAATTCTATAAGTTATTACCAAACTATCACCTGCCGGTATAGGGTCAGTTGAGGCTGTAGCAAAGGTAATTACAGGTGCTCCAGTATAGTTCAATGTTAATGATACCGCAGAACCTCCAATAGTAGAAGTCACTATTGTTGGGGTAGCATCTTCCATTCCAAGTGGAATAGTATCTTCAACAATAACATCGTACGCAGGTGCATCACCTGTGTTAGCAACTGTTATTGTATAATCCACTGTGCCATCAGCACCTACGTTTGGTGAGCTTACAGATTTAGTTATGCTTAAATTTGGCTGAATAACATCGATATCAACATCGCTTTGATCAGTTTTATCTGTACCATCTTCTTCGTCCCAGTTTAACTCAGCATCATTAGTTAATGTTTGAGTTGTAGGAGTTGCGGTAATAGCCGGAATATCCATAACTTGGGCAGTAAGTACTATGTTAATAAAGTCATTTGTTGTGTCAGCATCACCAGCATTAACAACTGTACCAAAGTTCCATGAAATTGCTCCGGTATCACCTATTGCAGGTGCAGAACTTACTGTGTACGTAAAACCATTATTGCCAGATGCTGGAGAAACAACAATATTAGTAATTTCTAAGCCGGCAGGTAATGTATCAGATATAATTACATTATCCGTAGTACCTTCCTGGAAGTCCGCAATTATGCTGTAAACAATTAGGTCACCAATTCTGTAATCTGCTGTGCCAGATGGAACAAGTTTAGTAATGTTAAAGTTATTAGCAGAAACTATATCCGCATCGTCAGTATCGGTATAAACTTTTGTGCCATCATCGTTACCATCAGTTGCATCCGTACGTGGTGCAGTATCAGGTATAGATTCAGCTGTAAGTGTTACATCGTTTTCTAATGTTTCAGATGGCTCAACAGTATCATTAACTGTTGCATCAACTGTACAAGTTAATGAATCGTTAGCAGGGATACTAATATGTTGAGGTGTTCCCTGAATATCACCAAAGTCAAATTCATTTGCCGTAGGGTAATCTGCATTAGAGTGCGGAGCGCATGAGAATGAAGATTGGTCGAATGTTAGCTTTGTGTCAGCTGTATCTTCTAGTGTTACTTCATAAGCAGGTGCATTACCTGTGTTGTTTACTACAAATGTATAAGTAATAGTGTCACCAGCATCAAAACCACTTGTTGGAGATGCAGTTTTCTGGATATCAAGTATCGCTTCAACTGTAGTTAAGTTAACAGTTG
Source organism: Rickettsiales bacterium (assembly GCA_020630095.1). Lineage (GTDB taxonomy): Bacteria > Pseudomonadota > Alphaproteobacteria > Rickettsiales > UBA8987 > JAHDCD01. The sequence goes on from JAHDCD010000007.1 coordinate 74,934, forward strand.
ATTGCGGTGAATATGTTGTACCGCCATTCGTTGTATGACGTGCAGCATTTGATATAGTTGCACCGGAGTTGTTAGCTGCAATATTTAGAACTTGTGTAACATAAGTTATGGTTATGGTTCTATCCGTAACGCTACTCATTGGGGTTACGGTTCTACCGTCAAAGTCGTAAGTTAATGTTATCGCACCATTCACTGGTAATGCAGCAGGGCTAATGGTTGGTTGACCGCCAGATATTGCTGAACCAATTGTTACTGCTGGAGTTGAAACAAGCTGTAAGTTTGCAGGAATGGCATCTTCAATTTCAAGGTCAGGAATTGTACCTTCAGGAACAACAACTTGAATTTGGTAGGTAATTTGTTCACCAATTACTACATTTGGATTGGTAGTATCTGCAATAGATGTTGCAGTTACAGTTTTACCTGAACTTGCACCGAATATAGTTACATCTAAATTATCTTCGGCCTCTAAAACTAGTTCGCCGTCAAGATCCGAGTTCGTTCCATCACCAAGTGACCCAGGAAGTGAGCTACCCGTTACATCAACATCGTTACCAACTATTTCAGATGGGTTAACTGTATTTTGAACCTGAGCTCTGTATAACAAAGTAATTGTTTCGCCATTATCTAAACGAGCCAGAGAAATTTCTGGTGAAGCTGATGCAATTGCAGTATTGGCTTCATCAAAATGTACAGTTGAAGGTGATGTAATAGCCGCTGCTGTAGAAGTATTATCAACAACATTATCGCCTGTAGTATCGGCACCTAAGCTATTTGCAATTGCCGTATTATCTTGAGGTATAATTTTATTTGGATTGCTGAACGCGTCATCAATTTCAATGTTAAATAACGGAGCGGTAGTTGAAGAGTTTGTTACAACAAATCTGTATTCTATTATATCACCAGCATCACCAGTTGCAGCATCTGCAAATGTACCAGAGTCAGTAACATTACGCACTTGCTTATCAACTGTTAACTGAGGGCGAACAATAGTCATTGTCACATCATCATGTAAGGCAGATTCTGAGCCGCCTAAGCCATCCGTTGCATTATCCGATGAATAAGTAGCCGGAGTTGATGAGTCGGCTGTGTCATCATAGGTGAATGTTGAACCAGCATTATTAACTTTACTTGATCCGTCTGTATTAGATACAGCTTGCAAGACACGAGCTACAATCTCAACTTCAAATACATTGCCACTAACATTATTTAAGTTGGCAACATTGAAATTAATAACTGAATCATCAATTACAGAAGCGTTAGTTGTACCTAACGTGTAAGCTGAACCATCAACTGTTGTTGAAGCAATGGTAACAGTATTATTGCCTGTTGCAGTTGCTGAAACTAAGCCTAAACCCGCAGGCAAGGTATCCCTTATTTGAATCGCGGATAGAGTGCTGGTAGCATTCATATCTGGCAATGTAAAGTTAACTGTGTAAGTAACTTCTTCACCAATTGCTAAGTTAGGGTCTGCTGTAAATGTTTCAGATGTTGAGGTTAAAGCTTTGTCGAAATTGATAGGTAAAAATACCGTTCTTGAGGTATCTAAAGAGTAATCATCACCCGATACGGCAAAGTCACCTCTTATTTGAGCTTCAACTGGTAAAATTGCGCCACCTGAATCAGTAGAATAAGTAACGTTTGCTATAATTGCCACAGCACCACCACCAGTAATATTACCAATTTCGGCAGCTGTACAGCCAGACGTAGAAGCACACGAAGGCGTTATACCTGCAACAGTAAGTGAGTTCACAGTTAGGTTAGGATCTATTGAAGTTAGATCAAACGCAATATTATCAGCTATTGAGTTTGCATCACCATTATTAATAACAACCCAAGAGATGTTGTAAGTATCACCTACTGTAGCTAATTGCGCAGGAGGATTCTGAATGAAATCAATATCTGGAGTTTGTGGATCGAAGTTAGCATTTGATACTGCAGACACTTGAGGGCCACAAGCATTGGATGCGTCGAACTGCATGAAGTTAATACCTGATATTGGTCTATCAGGATCTAATGAATTACCTGCTGACTCTGTTTCAGGGTTAATAAACTCATCCTCTGTAGCGTCAACATGGTTAGTTTGTTGAACTGTAAACTCAATTGCAAGAACCTCGTTATTAAATAATGTAAAGGCAGTTAAATCTAATTCATAATCATTAGGATCAGTTGTAGGCAGTACATTTACTGGAGCAGTACCTACTGAGACACCATCTATCCAAACATTACCGTTTGTAGATGTTACAATATTAAAGTTATCTGGAAGGTTTTCTGTAAGTCTAATAAACCTAGCAACACCACCTGTATTAGTTACCTCAACACGTACTAGTGTTTCAGAAGAGTTTTGCGTTGTGAATGTTTGTGTAACATTCAACGCACTTGAGCCAACACCTGGAGTAGGCATATTTAAATTAGCCGTATTAGTTGCCGTGGGCAGAGTTAAGTTTGACGGAGTAGTTGCACCATTATCAACACAACCCCATGTGAATTCTGCTTCTTGAACATCGTCTGCACAAGCCGCAGGAGCATCTGTTGTTAGGTAATAGAACGTATTACCAACTGGAACATCAGGTAAGGATACCGTGCCAGAAGCTGAGAATGCAGGAGTTGAAGCTGGGCTTAATGAAATATTAGAAACGCCTGCAGGCAATGTATCAGTTAAGCGAACATTTTGTGCGGCTTTGTCGCCACTGTTATTAATTTGGATTCTCCAAACTATTTCATCACCCGGTTCGGCATATACATCATTAGCAAATAAAGATGCATCAATTAAATTACCTGCAGTTCCTTCAATACCTTCTGCAGTAGTATTTACACCAGTTTTGGTTACTCTAATGTTAGGCTCATCAACAGGAAGTTGATACGAATTCGAAGGTACACTTGCTGCTAAACCGCAATTTCTTTCACCAGAGCCTGTTAAATCAAGTGTTGGCGTAGCCCCAGATGAAGATTCAGGAGTTACAATGTCAAAACGAACTCTAATGTCTGAGAAAAGCACACCATTTGCATTTGGAACTGAAGCAAGCTCAGCAAGTTCAGGGATATCAGTTGAATTAAATGTTATTTGACCAGTAGTCGCATTGATATTAGAAGCGCTAATTGCTATAGGGGACCAAGTTGCACCCGCATCAGTAGATATTTCAAAGTCTGGAGTGGTAGATAATGTTAAGCCGTTAGTCGCCGTATTTAAGTTTTCTACAACCTCAACATTAAATATATTAGATTCGCTAGTATTTCTTATAATAACCACTACATCTGTTTCATCACATAAGCAGGATTCTGTTGATTGAGTGTCATGCATTATCTCCAGGCGAGCCTCTGGGAAAATGAAGTTAGGATCAACTTTTGTAACTGTTTGGTGAACAGTACCTAAACAACCCCATTGAGCTTCAATATTATTTGTACCATCTGTTATAGAGCAAGTTCCACCAGCATCTACATCCGTTATAACAGTTACTTCAGTTGTACTACCTGCTGCTATATCAGCCAGAGTCCATGAATATTCTTGTCCAGCAACCGTTACAGTTGAAATGTTTGGATCAGAAGCGTTTGCAGCATCGGTAAGCGCGGCATTAGGCAATAAACCTGTAGGTATTAAATCTTTTAAATTTACTTCGGTTGCAGTTGCAGGACCAACGTTTGTAACAAATATGGTCCATTGAGCTGTGTCGCCTGAAACTACGAATGTTTGCGGAGATACAGTTAAGGCCAATTTGGCCGCTGTACCAATTGCAGGCTGGAATGTTGTGCTGTCATTAAACACTCTTGCACCAGCAGGGAATGTTTGGTTGTTGTCATAAATTAAATTTGTGCTTATTGGAGCGGGCGTAAATGACGTTGCACCACCACCAGCAGTCGGCAGAAGGATCATCTCTACATCAACAAAAGATGTATTAGAACGTAATTCATTATCTTCACCGGCATTAGGGTTTGTATATGTATAAACATCAGAGCCCGTGCCAGAAACTACAGGTAAATCAGCGCCATTAAATGACCCTGAGTAAGCTTGAGTTGCTGCAGTTACCACATAGTCCGAACCAAAGTTATGAGTAAATTGGATATTTGATGGGTCTAAATGTGGATTAGGCTCATCATCAGATGGAGCTGGACGAACTACGGTCATTCTATATCTAAATGGCTCACAAACTGCCACTTGTGCAGGGCCAGTAGACCGAACAGCCGCACTTGCTCTACCATAGCCCAATAGGTTTGCGAAATCTAATGCAACACCACAACCTGTAACCCCACCTATCCTTAAATCTGTATTAAATATCCTCTCACCTGAAGTGCCTGGGAGAATTTCAGAATCTGAAATTGTAAATTTATAATCTAAGTCTAACGTCGCATTGCCAATATTGTCATTGCCAATTGCCGTACCAATAAATCCTAAATCAACAAAGAATCCACCAGCAGATTGAGTGATATTAGAATCTGAAGGGGGTAAATTTATTGTAAATGTACCGCCGGAATGAACCAAATTAATATCGACACCAACTAATTGCGCACCAGCTAATCCGCCAAAATTATCACTAAAGTTAGAGCCTGTCCATGTACCGGTATCTGCAGTAAACACATAGTCACCTTCCATGGTAATGAACTCACCTTCACCAGGTTGCCAAATTTGATCACCATTATCAGGAGTGCCTGTTTCATAATAGTTAGGATCATCAAGCGGAGCAATAGGCGTTAAGGTGCCATTTAAAGTACCAGTAGCCGAAGTTGTATCACCAGAACCATGACGCAATAATACCGTAAAGTCATCAGAATCGGATAGAGGGCAAGATGCAGGAGCATCAGAAGTCGTACTAACAGATGCTGTGTTAGGAACAAAGGTTTCAGCAGGTAATCCTGACGTGCAAGATACAACATCCATTGAAACATTTACAGGAAGTGTAATAGGCCCCGGTAAAGCACTAGGCGTTACAATCCATGTAACCTCTTCACCAGGTTGGCAGGGATCAGATGGACAAGAGAATGAAGTTCCAGCGGGAGCAGGGCCAACGGAAACATCATCTGTTGAAGGCAATGTATCTGTAATAACTGCATTATTTGTAGAAAGAGAACCTTCGTTAATTGCAGATATAGTGATATCAAAAGTTGCACTATTGCCAAAGGTAACCTGATTTCCTGGTGTTGATTTATTTATGGAAATATCAGGGGAATTAAGATTATAATTTATTGGATGAAGCTCTGTTGGAACTGCAAATACATTGTCACAAGTATCTTCATAATCAGAAAGTAATACACCATTAGTAGCAATGACCTCACCGCCACAATTACTTAGAGGAGTAAGTTCATATTCTAGAGGGATTGACTCGGAATCAAATATTGTACCACCATTGCCAGTATACGTAAATGCGCCGGAAGCATAAGTCCAACCAGGAGAAGTTACATTAACTGAGAATACCCCATCATAATTTGTACTAAGAGTTACGCCAATTGCATCACCTATACCAGCGTTATCCACTGTAGTAGATACAGTTTCAGTTGAGCCATGTGGAATAGAAACTGCCGGTAATGAGTAAGTAATTAATGGAGTTTGAAGATCTAACACCACAGAGGCATCAACATCTGTATTAGTTACCCCGGTCCTCTCGCTAATTGCCGCTGTATTTTCTATCCCCTCACAATTAGTAACGATAGCTTCTACTGTTATCGTAGCAGTATCACCTGAAGCTAAGTATGGTATGGTTGCAGAGTCTGCAGTAACAGTTACCCCTGTAAACGCTGATGAAATGGATGTAATTTGAAGCGCAGAGCTAGGATTGATTGTAGACTCGTCAACAACTACATCAAATAAACCGCCTAAACCAGTGTTAGAAACCTCAATATCCCATGAAACAGTATCACCAACAGCCGCTGTTTGTGAAGGAGGGGTTTTGGCAGCTAATATTGCGCCGCGATTTATTTGCACATCTTGTAATGTTTGAGCAGTAACAGTATTTCCATTCCCATTTCCATTTCCATTGTTGTTGTTTGTGGAATGAATAACATTTATATCTAACTGCTGAGTACCGCCAAGAGAATTCACATTACCTTCAACATCAAATTCAACTATAATATTACAACCTTGGGGCATGTCATAGCCAGATGGAGTAAAGCTTAAAGTTCTAGCACCTGGAACGCCGCCATAAACTACACCGGTTGGAGCGGGAGCGCATGTTGAAGAGGTTAGACTAACTGTAGAAGATAGAATGTTAATTTCAGAAGCAACAAAATCTATAGTTGCAGATATGTTAAAAGCTTCACCGCCCCCATTGTTAGATATCACCAGTTGAACTGTATTACCATCAGGTAACTCTGTGGTACCATCACTTGTTCCACCAGCCTCGGCATTTGTGCCGTTGGCATAGGTGATTGAAGGCGAAAGACTAACGTTCGCAGCTTCAGCACTTAAAGCTGTGAGTGATATTATCAGCAACGAGATAGTTGCTAAGTAAAATTTAAAAAAACAAGAAGTCTTAGAGTCTCTTTTAGTCATAAACAAAAATTCCTAGTTCCCTCGAACTATCCTTGACCCAAACCTAGTTAATTATTTCAGTCGTTAAAAAACGTTAATGACTTCGCCAAATGGCAAAGTCATCGCTCTTCCCAATTCTCCAGTCTCTACTTTACAAATAGATATTTCCAATTTACATCACTTGCAATATATATTTGTATAATAGATATGGTTAACAAATGGTTAACAAATGGTTAACAAATAGCTAACTATAACAGTTAAAGCCAAAATAAAGCCTTTATTTTGCTTTAATCTTAAAAAATGCCTTAAAAACTCCTTTTTCTTTGGTTTACGCTAGTTTTGAGGTAAATAATTGCTTTCTATTAATTCATTTCTTTTAAATACAAATTGAGTTAGCGATTTTGTGTGTGTTTTTGGTCGTGATACAAGTATAGAATATTCTTTATTTCCCTTTTCTTGTTGAAAATGAATGGATGGAATGGAATCTTTATAATTTTTTGATTTTAGCCAATCTTGAAACTTACCTTTTCGATAAGCGGTTACTTTTTCTTCATCTAAGGAAGAGCTGGTTATAAAGAAATGATCAGTGAAAGCGGGTCTTTCTAATTTTGTATTTTGTCCGTTGAATGTAAGTATTTCTAATTCGTTGTTTATATATTTTACTAATCGAAACGGCTTGTAATCGGAATTAGATATTTGTTCGTTGTTAAGTATTTTAGGAATAATATGCCCGCGTGAAATTATTGCTGTATCATTAGTTCCTTCATAGTAATTTAGTAAGCAAGCGAAATTGCCGTTTGATTGATGGGCACCTATCCATGTGCCATTAAATTGCGTATCTAGTGGATAAATAAGCTCATTATATTGCTTTGGTTCAATTTCTTTTGCACGAGATCGGCTTTCATCGCGGTTCATGGTTACTATTAATTTTTCACCGCGTTTTAATATTGTCAAAGTGCACATTTTGCATATCTTACAAATAGATGAATCAAAAAGCAAATAAACGTCCAACGGCATGCATGATTGTAATTGGTAATGAGATTCTTTCTGGACGTACCCACGACAAGAATACGCATCATTTAGCCGGTGAGCTAACGGCAATGGGTATTGAATTGCGCGAAGGGCGCGTGGTGCCAGATATTAAACAAGAAATTGCTGATGCAGTTAATTACGCGCGTGAACGCTATGATTATGTATTTACATCAGGTGGAATTGGGCCAACTCATGACGATATAACGGCGGAATCTATAGCTTATGCATTCGGGGTTGAGTGTGAGATTAATGATGAGGCTAGAAAGGTTTTAGAAGAATATTATGGTGATAAACTAAACGATGCTAGGCTATTAATGGCTAGAGTGCCAAAGGGTGGAAGTTTAGTAGAAAATCCAGCAACGGGTGCGCCAGCTTTTAAAGTAGAAAATGTTTATGTTTTTGCAGGTGTTCCTAGAATATTTGCGGCAATGCTAGATGCTGCAAAGGCAGAGTTAGTAGGCGGAGAGCCAATAAAAGCAGCAAACATATTTACTAATAAATATGAAAGCGAAATTGCAGCAGATTTAGGAGATATACAGAATAAATATCCGCAGGTGGACATTGGTTCTTATCCACAGATGAAGAGCGGTGAGTATGGGGTTTCAATTGTTCTTCGTGGAGATGATGAAGAGTTGATAAGTAGTGCTATGACGGAAATAAAGGGGTTCTTAAAATAATGGAATTATTTCAAACAGATTCAGTTAAAAATGAACTTATAATTGGTGAGTTTAATAAAGAAGCTAATGATTATTTAGCTCAGGATAATTGGCCACATTTTGCAGTGATATTTTATGGCAATACAGGTGTAGGTAAAAGTTTCTTATCAGAGCATTATGATTTAAGTGAGTTTGGTAATATTGAGTTGCTAGAAGGTGAAGAGGACGAAGTTCAGCTTTTTAATATTTATAATGAGTTAAGAAATATGGAAGGACAGAGGTTGATTGTTACTTCTTCTAAGCATCCTGATGAGCTTAAGTTTGCCTTACCAGATTTAACTACCCGTTTAAAGGAATGTCCGGCCATTCAAGTGAATCAACCAGATAATGAAGATATTAAGAAGTATACGATAATGTGCTTTGTAGCTAGGCAGTTAAAAGTTAATGATGAAGTGATTGAGTATATCTTAAAGCGTGTAAATCGTGATTTTAATAGCATAAATGAGCTTATTTGGAAGCTGGATGACGTTTCTATAGAAGAGAGTAGGAATGTTACGATTCCATTAATTAGAGACATTTTAGGATAATATTTCCAATATTTTGGAACAAACTTAATTTTGTTAACGATATTTTAACCATTTTCGGATAACAATTGTACTTAGAGTTAGTTGTTTGTGATAGGCTGAGTCGATAAGTATGTTGGCTCAGCTTTATTTCCAAACGGCATTAATCTCTCGCAAGACAACTAAACTAGAACTAGGTTTAATATAACTGTACCCTTGTGGTTAGGGTGCATACACATGAGGTGAACGTTGATGGTTAACGAAATAAAAAACAATTATAGAAAGGCATCTTTAGTAGAAGCGTTACAAGCTTTCCACGATAAGAAGTTATCAGAGCAAACCAAGAGTGACTTAGATGATCATTCTTCTCACGATTTCCGTAAGCAACATAATATTCCAAGAAAGCACTTTTAATTAATAAATTACAAGGGGTTGTAGGAAGCATTACATGAAAAATATAGATGGTATTAATGAACCAGAAATGAGTGACTTTGAATCTGCGATATTGAATGCAGATCCAAGTAAGCTTAATCAAAAAATACTTCAAGCCCTTGAAGGTACTCCTATGGATCATAGGAAAAATACATTTGATATGGAGATGTTTAAAGAAAATGTTAGTTCACAAGGTAAGGTCGATAGTGATCTAAAAATACCTAGTGAAGCTAGAGTTAAAGAGCAAATAGAAAACTTCTTGCAGAATCAGGATTATGGCATGGGCCATGATAGAGGTGCTAGCATTTAGAAACTGCTATAAAAAAAGGAGCTTCATAGAGCCCCTTTTTGTTACTTATATTAAAGCTTAGTTATGCTTTTCTTGGCCAAGATTTGAATTCCATTACAGATTCATCAACATTGGCAATGGTAGCGCAAATACGTGCGGCAACTAAGTAAGGGTCTGCGTTTGCACCCGGACGTCTGTCTTCTAAGTAGCCATAACCTTTAGCTGCAACGCCACGTGGAATACGTATAGAGCAACCTCTGTCCGCTGTACCTGCAGAGAAAGTGTTAATATCAGCTGTTTCATGTAGGCCAGTTAAGCGCTCTTCTAATTTATCGCCGTAAAGAACAATATGTTCGTTGTGCTTTTTAGATAATCTTTCGATACAAGTATCAATCGCGGCTTGTCCCTTTGCTTTATCTCTAGTTTCATTTGTAGAGAAGTTGGTATGCATACCAGCGCCGTTCCAATCACCTTTTACAGGCTTGTTTTCGAATGAAATATGGTAGCCATAATCTTCAGATACGCGGTGAGCTAACCAACGGGCAAACCAAGTATGGTCTGTGCCGTTTAATACGCCGTTATCTTCTGAATTGTCAAAGAAGCGTGGACCAACTTGGAATTCCCATTGCCCGGGCATTACTTCTGCGTTGATACCGCAGAATAGTAAACCAGCTTCTATGCATACATCTGCATGATGTTCAACGAATTCACGGCCAAAAATTTGTTTAGAGCCAACGCCACAATAGTAAGGACCTTGTTGACCGGGGTAGCCTTCTACAGGCCAGCCTAAAGGTTTAACACCTTCGTAGATTGTGTATTCTTGTTCAAAGCCCATCCATGTATCAAGGTCGCCAGCGCCGGCTTCTAATACAGCTCGTAATTGCGCGCGAGAATTTGATTCGTGTGGAGTTACTCCATCCGGCTCAAAAACTTCGGTCATTACTAGGTAGTTACCTTCACCACGTGTAGGGTCTTTTATAAAATTTACTGGTTTTAAGATACAGTCAGAGTCTGTGCCAACTGCTTGCTCAGTTGATGAACCATCGAAAGACCATTCAGGGAAGTCCTCAATTTTGGGGTTTTCTGGTAATTTAAGAGCGCGAGTTTTTGAGCGCATCTGCCTTACTGGAACGTGACCATCTAACCAAATATATTCTACTAATGTTGGGTGCATTTTTAATTTTCTAATTGTTAAAAAGATTAAGAATTATAACGCTTTATAACTTAAAATCCTTTAGTGTGCAAATGAAATATACTCTTTTCTAAATTACTTACCGCGAAGAGTTACTAAGCTTCTAGTTAATACTAGGGCTGAGAACATTGAGCATAAAATACCGATAGATAATGTAACGGCGAAACCTTTTACTGGGCCTGTGCCGAATGCAAATAGAATAACTGCGCCTATTAAGGTGGTAATGTTACTATCCAAAATAGTATTGTAAGCGGCTTCGAAGCCTTTATCAATTGCTACCGCAGAAGATTTGCGGTTAAGTTTTTCTTCTTTGATTCTTTCAAATATTAATACGTTGGCATCCACTGCCATACCTACTGTTAATATTAAACCAGCAATACCCGGAAGCGTTAATGTTGCGCCCATATAAATTATAATGGCGAATACTAGTACAAGGTTAATAGTAAGCGCTATTGATGCGAATAAGCCGTATAGTCTGTAATAGATTAGCATTAATATAACTACTAAAACTAGGGCGATTATTGAGGCTATCTTGCCGGCATCTATTGAGTCTTGTCCTAAAGATGGGCCAACAGAGCGTTCTTCAAGTACTTCGATTGGAGCGGGTAATGCACCCGCACGTAATAAAGTTGCAAGCTCGTTAACTTCTTGGTGAGTAAAGTTGCCTTCAATAATACCTGAGCCACCATTAATATGCGAACGTATAACTGGTGCTGAAAGGATTACGTTATCAAGCATTATAGCAAATGGTTTGCCTATGTTATCACGCGTTGTGTTACCGAACTTTCTACCGCCAGAGGTATCGAAAGTGAAATCTACAACGGGTTGTCCGTCTTGACCTATTGTTCCGTTTGAATCTACTAGGTTTTCACCAGATACAATTGCGCGTTTTTGGATTAGATAATATAAACCATTTTTATCTTGAGCTAATTTATAGCCACCAGGTACGCCACGAACTTCAGATTTTGTAGTAAATCCTAGCGGAACATTTGGATTGTTTACACGTTCGTTATTTTTTCTGTGTAGTAGGTGGAAGGTAAGTTTTGCAGTTTTACCTAGTAAATCTTTAAGTTCTTCAGGGTTCTCTAACCCTGGAACTTGTAGTAAGATTCTTTCTTCACCTTGGCGCTGAATAATAGGTTCTCTTGTACCTGTTTCATCTACACGTCTACGGATGATTTCGATAGATTGTTCAATTAGTTTAGATTTTATTTTCTTTAGCTCTTCTTCTTTAAAAAAGATTTCTAGCTTGTTTGCGCTTGCAACGCTCATTACGCGAGGGTCGACTTCACGGCGGATTGCGTATTCATCAAATTCACCCAGTATTTCAACCGATACTTTATCTTTTGAAGTGGAAAGATTTTTATAGCCTAGTTTTTTGTCAATTAATGCTGCGCGAGTTGAATCTTTTAAGTTTTCAACCTGCTCATCCATGTACTCATCAAAGTCTACGCTTAATAGCAGGTATGAGCCACCGCGCAAATCAAGACCTAGTTTGATATCTTTAAAATTAAGCGAAGCATAGGCTACAGCTATAATAGTTATGGCAAGGGCAATTATTAATCGTACAGAGTTATTCATTAGAACATTTGGGTCATGTTGCTGTATAAAGGTCCGAATACAGCAAGGATAATCCATACTAATAGTAAACCTATAGTCATTGTCAACATTGGCTGAATGGCGCCGACCATCATATCTACAGAATCTTCAACTTCGCGGTCGTAAAATTCGTTAATATTGCGCAGTGCGGGTTCCATATTTCCTGAGTCTTCACCTACTTTGAACATACGTAGCACTAAGTTAGGAAATAGGCCGGTTCTGTCCATTGAGCTGGCAATGGTTTCGCCGCCAGATACGCTGGTTATGATGTCTTCTACGCCTTCTTTTAGTACCATGTTGCTCATTACCATTTTGGCGGATTCTAAGCATTTTAATATTTCTACACCGCTTGAATATGTAATGGTAAAGAAGTGTGCAAAACGTGAGATATTAGACTTTAATATCATGTTGCCGAATACGGGGGCTTTTATGGTTACGGAATCTATATAATAGCGGAACGGATCTGATATTTTATATAATACTGAACATACCATTATAGTTACCACCATGAGTACTAGCATTATGAGTCCGTAATTTTGGAAGAATTCGGATGTGGCTATTAAGGCCTGTGTCATGAAAGGTAGTTCGATCTTTAGAGTGTTTAAGAACTCGGTAATTTGTGGAACTACGAAGGTCATCATTACTGTTACGATACCAATGATAATGAAGAACATGAATATTGGGTAACGAAGGGCTTTTTTAACTTTGCTTCTGAAGTTATCGGTCCATTTAATATGTTCCTGCAAATGGTGGAATGAGCGTGCTAAGTCGCCTGTGCGCTCACCTACGGAAACTAGGCCGATAAATACTTCGTCAAAAATTTCTGTATGTTTGCTTAACGCGGCAGATAATTGCTCACCAGATTGCACATTATCGTGAATGTCCGAAAGTACTGAGCGGAATAGTGGGTTTGCTACGGCATCGCGAACATCGGCTAGGCCTTCAAGTAATGGTACACCTGCACGCTCTAATTGCTCCATGTGAACGCACATCATTACAAGGTCTTTAGGTTTTACTTTGTAGAATAAAGATGAGCCTTTAGCGATTTTTGTTTTTAGCTCGCTATGCGATAATAAAGATAGGCCTTGGTTTTCTAATTTAGATTCTAATTCGCCAAGAGAGCTGGCTTGCATTTTACCGCTCATTATATCGCCTGAATCATCGACCGCTTTAAATTTATATTGCATTGCTAAATGCAAGGTTTAGCAATGTTTACTAGGATTGGCAAGGCTATTTCAAAGCATCAAAAATGATATCAATTTCTGGTCTATCTTTGTAACCTTCTTCAGTGAATTTATGAGAGATTATACCTTCATTATTTACTACATAAATATGAGGGTGTGGGATGCCATAAAATCTTGAGCCTTTTTTAGGCTCTTCATTTAAGATTCCAAACGCGTTGATAATCTGAGATTCAGTATCGCTTACTACGGGGAATTTTACTTTGTACCTTTTAGTAAACTTATTCACTTCTTTTAAACTATCGTAAGTTACAGCGATAGCCTTATATCCAGCTTCATTTAATTTTTTATAGTTTTTACTCCATTCTTTAATTTGCTTTTTGCAGAATGGACACCAATCTACCGAGCGAATGAAAATAATAGCTAGGCCTTTTTCACCAGAAAAATTTGTATAATTAATAATCGCGCCATTGGCTTTTTGAGAGCTTATTTCATGTGGGATTTTATCGCCAACATTAGCTCCTAGAGCGTTAGAGCTTAAGGGTAGTAAAGATACAAGTAGACATATTGCTAAAGTTCTAATAAGTGTTTTTTTCATGCCCATTCAGGTTGTGTTACCTAAATAGATTCATTAGCATTAATTAAAACATTACAAATTATTTTCTACGTAAGAAAGCGGGGATTTCTAGGTCGTCATCTTCAGCTTCAGCAGGAACATTAGCTGTTTCAGCAGGTTGGTCGCCAGATGATGCAGATTCATCGCTTTCAGCGTTTTTCTTGCCAAATAATGAGTTGAATAGACTGCTACCAGAATTTTGTTGTTGTGGTTGAGCTTGTGCAGGAACTTCTGGAGTTGCTTCAGCAGTTTCAGTTGCTTCTTGGAAATCATTAGCGGCCTCGAATTCCTTTTCCTGCTTTTCAAAGAATTTTGGCTCTGCATTATTATTAATTTCGATAGGCTCTTCAATTATTTCAGGTTCAGCTTGAGCTACTTCTTGTTTTTGCGCTTGTGGAACTTGAGGTGCAGGAGGAATGAAGCTATCATTCTTAATTATCGGTTGTTCAATTTCTGTTTTTTGTGTTTGAGAAGCTGCCGCACCAGCGCCAGTATTACTACCAAGTGAAGATTTGTAGCTTTCAATTTTATTGTTTGAAGTTGTAACTGCAGCACCAGCTTCAATACCTGTTGCAACAACAGATACGCGTAAGTTGCCTTCCATATTCGAAAGTAAAGATGTACCGAAGATTAAGTTTGCATCATCATCAACTTCATCGCGGATTCTATTAACGGCTTCATCAACTTCGAATAGAGTAATATCGTCGCCACCAGTAATATTAACAATAACGCCTTTTGCGCCTTTCATTGAAATATTATCAAGTAGTGGGTTGTTAATTGCGGCTTCAGCGGCTTCAAGGGCTCTATGCTCACCTTCAGCTTCGCCTGTTCCCATCATTGCTTTACCCATTTCACTCATTACGGAACGGATATCTGCGAAGTCAAGGTTAACTAGTCCGGCACGAGTTATAAGGTCTGTAATGCCTGATACACCGGCTGATAGAACGCTGTCAGCTAAGCCGAATGCTTGCTTGAATGTTGTGTTCTTATCAGCGATTCTGAATAGGTTTTGGTTAGGGATAATAATTAAAGTATCAACGTGTTTTTGAAGTTCTTCTAAGCCGGCTTCAGCTACTTTCATGCGGTGTGCACCTTCAAATAGGAATGGCTTAGTCACTACACCTACTGTTAAAATGCCTTTGTCACGTGCGCGCTTGGCAATTACTGGCGCGGCGCCAGTGCCTGTACCACCACCTAAACCAGCAGTAATGAATACCATATTATTGCCTTCTAGGTAGTTATCAATTTGGTCTGAACTTTCTTCAGCGGCAGCTTTACCAACTTCTGGGTATGAGCCTGCGCCTAGGCCTTTAGTTATTGAATTACCTAGTTGAATTACGTTTTGACAAGGGTTAGACTCTAATGCTTGAGCATCTGTATTGGCAATTACAAACTCAACACCAGTTACGCCAGTATCAATCATGTTGCCAACGCCGTTACCACCTGCGCCACCTACACCGAATATTAAGATATTTGGGTTGAAGTTAGTTGCTTCTGGGATGTTTAATTCAATAGCCATTTAAATCCTTACCTATAATGTATAAATTTTTGTGTTGCCTAATTGCAACTTAAGGTTAGCCGCGAAATAAGTCAACAATTCTGTTTAGAAAACCACTCTTGTTATTAGATTTATTCATTTTTACGCGCTTTGTCAAAAGGTAATTATCGGCGTTATGTTCGCTTGCAAGGTAAGTAAGCATGCCGATAGATGAACTAAGGCTTTCGGCGTTATATTCGTTGTTAATTTTCTCTTTTAAAACGCCGGTTACAACAGAGTTTGTGCCGAAGGTTTCTTTGGCTAGGTGTTTAATGTCGGTAAGTTCGGATGCGCCACCAGTAAGGATAAGTTTAAAGTTGGCTAAATTATTAGTATGCTTGCCGAGTTTAGCTTTAACCTGCTCAAATATTTCACTTACGCGGGCATGAATAATTTCATTTAAGTGAAGTTGAGTAACTTGGCTTACGCCTTCGCTATCTAGAATAACATTAAGGTTATTTTTATGGAATTTCCTGCCGGCTTGCTCTTCAGTGATATCTATGAATTCATCTTCGTATGAATTGGTTAGTCCAACACCGCCGTGCATATTAAGGATTTTCTGCGCTTTTTTGGGGTTGATGGCAAGTACTACGGAAACATCTTTTAAGATATTTTCTGCGCCAAGCGTTACAGTATCTACATGGTCTAGCGCGCCATTAATAAATACGGCAATATCAGTTAGATGAGCGCCTATATCTAGTACCATTAGGTTATAGTCTTTTATATCGTCCGTAATGCATGCCAAAGCCGATGCGTACGGGTTTAATATAAAGGTTTGAATTTCTAGTTTACAGTTAGTTAGACAAGCGGAAATATTGTTTATAATTTTTGAATTAACGCCAATAACGTGCAAGCGGGCAGTAAGGTCATTACCTAGCATATCTTTTGGGTTATCAATATTTTCTACGCCATCTAAGTTGTAATCAATTGGTATAGAATGAAGTGGAACAATCGCGGTGTTTTCAAAAACTTCAAAGCCTTTTTGAATGGTTTTTTGGATATCTTTTTCAGATACAGTTTCTGCGTAGATATTAGTTTTAACGTGGAGTTTTTTAATTACTAAATCGCGTGGGGCAATACCTACAACAACCTTCTCAATGTTAATGCCAGCTTTTTTTTCAGCGGCTTGAACAGCGCTTATTATACTAGATTTAGCCTGTTCAATATCTGATATGATTCCGGCCTTTATGCCGCGGCTCATATGGTAGCCAATTCCTTGTATGGATATTTTGCCGGTTGGCTCAATTTTGGCTATCAAACAGCAGATTTTGGAACTTCCAATATCTAAAACTGCGACTGTTTGAGGTTTACCTAGCATATTGGAATATTTCTAACAGAGAGTTAATTAACTTCAAGGGGAAGCATGCTAGTTTTCGTCTACTCTGGCTAGGTGCGCGTAGTCGTCATATTTGGGAATGCGTGAAGGTATAGGGTAGAGCTCAAAGGTGCGGGTATTTACGAAGTGATCTAGTAGATTTTTAATACCAATTTGGGCTTCGGTGGTTAGATTCTCTATGTCCTTAATTTTTTTAATATGGCTTGCGTTGTCTTTAGCGGAAAGTTTCCAATATTCGGCTTCAATTATATTAATATTTAGGTTTGAATTTTGGATAATTAGCGCTTCAATTATCATTTGTGGCTTTTCACCTTTAGCAATTTCGGACTGTGCCGGAATATAGCCAGTTTTATAATCAATAATTTTGGCAGATTGCTGGGTTAGGTCTAGCCTATCAATTTTAGCGCATAGTATATAATTACCTAATTCAGCGGTGAATTTTTGTTCTACGGTAACTTCATCGGCAATATTTTGTTTTAAAAACCATTTTGCAATTTTTTGAATTTTAGGAAGCCAAATTTTGCGAGTGGTTTTTTCTACTGCCTTTAGTTTATCCTGTATAATTTCATCTAGCGGAAGGGCCTTTTTTAATTTTAAATATTCTTCTAGAATTTCATGAACAATATTACCGAAATCGGCTAGGTTATAATCTTCCGCTTGAGGGGAGAGTTTACGAAGTCCTAAAATATTCTTTGCGTAATAGCCGTAAGGGTTAGCCATTAATTGTTCAATATTTGTTGCGTAAGTTTCTTGGAATAGTTCTATATTATCTGGCACTATACCTACCGCTTCGGGGTAAGTTATTTTAGGGTGCTCATTTAAATATGCCTTATTAATCTTTGAAGCTTGTGCGGTTATATTATTTATCTCGTAATCTTTTTGCAGTTTTATTAGCCAATTAGATGCAACGCATGACGTGCTAGAATTTAGCTTTTTAGGATATGAAATAAAGGCGGTTTTTGCGCCGAAAATTAAGCTATAAAAATCATGCGCTTCTAGGCCGGTTTTCTTTTCCATTTCGGGTAAGCCTATTTCTTCGCGCATGGTGTTATTTAAGAAATTGGCGGTAATAGCGCTTGGCATATTTCCTGAATAAAGTCCTGCAAAAAAGACATAATTATAATTATGTAAACGGGCTTCAAGTGGAGATAGAATCTCGATGTTATTTTGGAACTTTGGTGGTGGGTTATAAACTTCACCGGAAAGAAGGGTATTTAGCGCTTCGTATAGTTTTTTATAGGTGTCTAGTTTTATAGATTTTAAATTTGATATATTATCTATAAGCGCCATGAAGGTTGAAGCTTCTTCTGAGTTATAAAAATCTTCATCATCAGAGTTTAAGAATTCGATTAACTTATTAAGTTTATGTGTAGTATTTTTTAAGTTATCAAAGCGCGTAAAAATATCTGGGTATTTAACTTCAATTTGTGCTAATTTAAACAAGCCATTTTTTCTTATATAGACTTCTAGTTCAGTGGTGTTTTTATTTAATAATTTTAGATATGATAAGATATCAATTAGTCTGAAATTATCTTTTAATATTTTAACAAGCAGTAGAAGCTTTTTACCCATTAAAGTTTGGTTTAAGGGGGTGCCACTGAAAATGTCTAATTCTAAGCCGAAGCGTTTTAAGTTATAATAAATGGATGTTTCTTGAGATTTGGAATTAGTAATTACACCAATATTAGCATTTTGATTATGCTCTAGAATCTCGCGTATTTTTAGGCTTATAAATAAAGATTCATCTGCGGCAGAGTTGGCTTCATATAGGTTTAAGTCTGTTAAGAGTTCAGAGTCTATATTTTCAATTTTTTCGGTTAGCTCGTGTATTAAATTATATAAATTATATTGATGATGGTTCGCACTTGGCTGTTCTTTTTTAGGAATGAAATTTGGTAAGAAAACTTTAACATTGGAATGTTTAAGCGCCTTGATTATGAAGTCTTTAGTAGCAGGGTTACTGGCGGTTGAGCCGGCAATAATTAGTGGATGGTGTATTAGTTCTAATTTTTTTTCTAATAGTAAATTAACGCGTTTTGAGGGTAGGACTTGGTTTTTTGCCGTTAGGTAATCATAAAATTCGGTGTGGCAGTATTTTATAAAATCTAGATTCTCTAGCCAATGTTGAGCAAAGTCCCCCGGAACTGCTGTGTGAAGTTTATTAAAATCTGCTATTTCGGCTTCAATTTCATCTAATAAATTATAAATATTATTAGCTAGTAAATATGCATTTTTAAAGCTTGGTTTAACTTCTTTATCCTTAAAGTAATTTTCTATTATTTCGGTTAATTTAATTTGTGCATCAAATTGATTTACCGCGTTGGGAATTGCTAGGAAGTTAATATCGTTTGAGCCGATATCTGTTATGGCGCAAATGTTAGGCAGAATTATTGATTTGCCATTATTTTGTTTAACTAGTTCGGTTTTTAATTTCCTAACGGCACGGCGCGTAGGAAGTATTATTTCTAGCCTATTTAACTCATTGTAATTATTTAAAATATACTCAGCGAGATATCTTAAGAAGTTTACATTAGATTTTATGTTGAATAATTTTTTCATTAGGATAGCTATTGATACACTATGCCATTATCTTTTACTGAAAAGCTTAAATTAGAGGGGAAGAAAACCCTAATGCTATATAGAGGGCGCACTGTTGAAACTGGGCGCGAGTTTATTGCCTATATTGTATGTGATAAGGAGAAGGCTGTAAAAATGTATGACGACTATGATAAGAGTCAGAAAGTTGATACAATTGAGGAATATGGTGAAGTTGTTTATGTTGATTATATTCCGGACCCTGACCAAAAGGCTTTAGATTTTATTGAAGAATGGAAGAAGGAGAACGGGTTTAGTTAATAAATATTTTTACAACTTTTTAAGTTGACTTACCTAAATTTGATGTTCTACCCTCGTCAAAATGTCGGGATATAATAAAACACTTTCGTGGTTAAGATTATTTAGAACAAATCGAGTTGGTTCTAAAACATTCTATAAATTAATTGATAATTATGGAGATGCGGAATCTGCGTTAAAAGCTTTGCCGGAGCTTTCAAAACGTGGTGGCGCTAAGAAGCCATTAGAACTTTATGATGAAGGTAAAGCTAAGGCTGAACTTGATAAGTTGAATGAAATGGGTGGGCGCGTGGTATTATCTGACGATAAAGTTTACCCTGAATATTTAAGGCATATAGCAGATAACCCGCCGTTACTTTGTACATTAGGAAATGTTGATTTATTTTCTAAGCGCTCGTTTTCAATGGTTGGTTCTAGGAGTTCATCTATTAATGGTAAAAAGATAGCCGAAGATTTCGCTAAGCAGATAGGTAAAGCGGGTTATGTGGTTACTTCTGGTATGGCGCGTGGTGTTGATACTGCAGCGCATATAGCATCTATGAGAACGGGTACAATTGCGGTTATTGCGGGTGGTATTGATTATATATATCCTAAAGAAAATACTACTCTTTACGATGAATTAAAAGAGCGTGGATTGATTGTTGCTGAAATGCCGATGGGTATGATGCCAAAGCCGGAGCATTTCCCTAGGCGTAATCGTATAATATCAGGAATATCGTTGGGTACATTAGTGGTTGAGGCAACGGAGCGTTCAGGTTCATTAATTACGGCACGTTTAGCAGGAGAGCAAGGAAGGGATGTTTATGCTATTCCAGGGTCGCCGCTTGATCCGCGTTCTAGTGGGCCTAATAAATTAATAAAAGAAGGGGCGAAGTTGGTAACTCATCCGAAAGAAATTATTGAGGAGTTATTGGGTGCATCCTCTCGTGTGATGAATAATATTCAGCTAATGAAGGACTCGCAAACAGAGTTAGACTTTGCTTTTATGGATAATAGTAAAGTTCTGGATAGTGAACTTTCTAATGCTCGTAATCTTGTGGAGCAAGCAATAGGCGGTGCGCCTGTGGGTGTTGAAGAAATTATATTAGAGACTGGCTCTTCGGCTCAGGTTATACAATCTGTATTAATGGAAATGGAACTTGCTGGGCGCGTTATTATTCACGCAGGAGATAAGGTTAGTTTAGCTGCTTAACCTTGCTCTAATGTTTTAGATTCAGGTTTTATTTCTTGAGCTCTATTAACTGGGGTAAAGGCTTTAGGTTCTATTATTGTTTGAGTATCTAAATAATTGTAATTAGTTTTTAAGTAGCCAAGGATTTTTTCCTGTAATACTGATATTACTTGGTCAACTCTGGCATCAAGAGACTGTTCTGATCCATCAGGTTTTTTTGCTATATATTCTGCACGTCTAACATGTTTTTCTTTTTTTGGGCTTTTAGCTCCAAATGAACTTTTAGGCTCAGCGGGCCTGCTTGTATGGTAATCAGTGTGGTGCTCTATTTCGCCAAATCCACTTAGAATAGAAACTTTTTTATTGCCGTGAATAGGATGTACAGATCTATCTTGTTCAATTGATATGTCGATTATAAAATCTTTTATAAATGTTCTTAAACGTTCAATATTTGTAGACATTTTAGTGATTCTTTCTGCTGCTGTTCGTGTTTTATCTTCACCAGAAATTGAGCCTAAAGGAGTTTCATTTTTAACGGCTTTTACTATTGAGTCTTTAGTAAGTTTTGTAAGGACATCTTTAAGATTGCCATTCTTCTTTGCTTTTGAATGGTTTTCATGTTCTACTTTATTAGGCAGTTCAAAAAAGTATGTACTATGTTTTGCATCTTCAAACTGCTGTTGTGTTAAAGGTAACTCTAAACCTGTAATATCCCTAACATCATAGGCATGTGCTTTTCCTGCTGAACAAGCTTCGCCATATTTAGAAGATTTACCGATACAATTACCATACTCGTTGCCATGTTGGTATAATTCTTCCGTGCTGTTTAATACAGTTACTAAATAGGTTTTATTACCGACGGTTAATGTTGTTTCTGCAATATTTTCTTCTGTGCCTATTGGAAGTATATGCCATTCATCTTGGAAGTATTTATCTAATATTACGCCTATTTCTGCACCTCTACCTGGTTTGTGCCATTCTCTAGAAAAGTCTAAAACATCAAGGTAGTTAATTCCAAATTCATCGAAAGTTTCTAAAATAACGGTTGTTAAATGACCTTGTTTAGACTCGTCGAAGGGGTTTTCTGTTATTTCTTCATCACAAATTTCTGGGCAAATATTAAATAATGCCTGACATGCTATATGTTGAGTGCAATATTCTAAGAAGTCTCTTGTGTTTTGAAAATCATATTTGTCATAACTTACTGTAGTTCCATCAGGTCTTTTTCTTATTATTTCGGTATCAGTAAACTCAAGATTAGAGAATTCTTCTTCACCAATTGCCATTTCTAATAATTCTTTTCTAAGATTTCTAACTCCATCTCCATATGCTTGATAGACTAAATTAGGTATAGATATATGGCTACAGAAGATAACCTGCTTTTGTAATTTTACAGGTAAATCAGATATTAGTTCATCTAATTGTTCTACAGGTCTGGCATTAGGTTTTAGCTTTTTAGTTTCCCAATCTTCTATATCTCCTCCACAGTAGCTTTTTCCATCTATTTCTGTTCTTGGTCTGCCGGTAATTAAATGAGAAATGCAGTGTTGGTTCTGACCGTTAGGATTTGTTAAAAGGGTAACTTTTTGTTGATCTTCTAATTTAGAGTATAATTCTATAAAGAACCTACCAGCTTCTTGTACAAGTCTATTACCTACGGACATTGTGTGTTCTAGCCCATATTCATTACTAATTAACATTTCCAATAGCTCTTCGCTTTCAAGGTTGTTGAAAACTATAGAAAGATTTTTAATGTCATTATTTCTTCCCCAAGTAAAAGTAAGAGCTTGTATAAGAATGCTTCTGATAGAAGGGCCTTTTTCGGATTCTAATAAATTGACTTTTTGTTCTTTTTTTAATGTATCATAGAGTTCAAGGAATTTTGATGGGTGTCGCCATGAAATACCAAAGCCAATTGGTTCATCCCAAACGCCATCATCTGTTTTTAGCATTTCTAAAGTTTGCTCAGGTGTAAATTTTGAGAATGCTTTAATAATAGAATCATATTTACTAGCTCTTATCCAATCTTGATAGTTGGCAAGAATATGTTCTTTGGCTTTATTAAAATTATCCACAATTCTAGGATAATTTATAAAGATTAAAATTTTGTTAAGATATTGTAGCTAGTTCGTATGAGCTAGAATCGGCGAATAGTTTGTGTAGAAGTTTATTGTTAACTTCATGGCCAGATTTATAGCCTTTTACTGAACCCAATAGTTTTCCGCCGGCTAAATATAAATCGCCGATAGCGTCTAAAATTTTATGACGAACGAATTCGTTTTCGAAGCGTAAACCTTCTTTGTTAAGTATGCCTTTTTTAGTACTCACAACAATGGCATTATCTAAGCTGCCGCCGCGTGCTAGCCCTTTTGAGCGTAAATATTCTACTTCATGTTCAAAGCCGAACGTGCGCGCTTTAGATATATATTCTGCGAAGGTGGTTTTTGATGAGTCGAATGAATCGCGCTGGTAGGCAATTGTTTCATCATCGAAATCAATTTCTAAATCTACCTTAAATGAGTTGTCAGGTGATATAGAAACTTTCTTATCTCCATCTTCAAATTCAATGTCTTTTAGAACTTTGATATATTGGATTTTGTCAGTTTGGTCAGTTGCGCCACCTGCCTTATAAATCGCTTCTAGGAAAGGTTCAGATGAGCCGTCCATTATTGGGATTTCAGGGCCTTCAACTTCAATTATGGCATTATCGATACCTGCGCCCCAAAGTGCAGCCATTAAATGTTCCACTGTGGCAACTATTGTACCATGCTCGTTAGCAAGAGTTGTACCTAGAGTGGTTTGCGTTACGTTTTTGTAATCAGCTTTTACTAGCGGGTTAAAGCCTACAACGTCTTTACGTTTGAACCAGATACCTTCATTTTCTTCAGCCGGTAAAATGCTAAGGTTAACCTTAGAGCCGCTGTGTAAACCTACACCGCTTAAATTAGCGGCGTTGTTTATGGTATTTTGATATACGTTGTTCATTAAAACTTCTTATTATTAATATTCTCTTTCATTAAAGCGTTTGCTTCGTCCTTGTCATAATAGCCGAATTTCTGTCTTTCGTAAACCTCAAAAGCGGTTTTTCTAAAGCCCATAGGATTTAAGGCAAAGTTTATTTCATCTTCCTTAGAACCTGTACCAGTAAAGGTTATTGTCCCGTAGCCAAATAGTCTGCCAAAAACAGATTGACGAACGAACATACCTTCAATTTTCCAGTGAGCTAGCTCAACTACTATGCGTCTTATTACGCCGGTTTTGTATATAACCCTTTTCGATGTTACTGCATATTCGGTAAAAATCTTAAATAGTATCGAATATGTATAGCGCGCGGTTGCGGCTATCATTAAAACCATGGTTACTTTGCGTATTATTGGTCCGAAATCGCCATTATCATTTGTGTTAGCAAATACAAAGTATGAGCCTAAAAATACAAAGCCTAATGCTAAAATGGGTGCCATGTAGGCCATCCAATGAAGTTGACCGACTTTTATAACTTTTTCACCGGGAATTAATGAGCTTCTAATGTAGTCCATAATTGGGAGTTTAAAAGTTAACTAAGTTAAAGCAATAGGATGTTTTGAGTTTGAGTTGATGTTTACTTATTAATTTTGTGATGAAATAAGGGGGGTAAATCTAGATATCTGGATATTTCCAGATATCTAGGTATTTCAGTTGGTTAGTGGTAATTTTCTCAAATATGGAAAAAATTCAAAATCTCTAATTGTTAAAAAATAATATGTTGGTGTCTAGATATAGGGTGTGTGTGGCATTTTGATGGCTTTTATTACGATTTTACACAAAATATAGACTTGTTATTTAGCGTAATATTTCAAAAAACGTTCAAAAATGGACAAAATATGGCAAAAAAACGTAAAAAAATGAAGTTTCACTTGTCATTCGCTGGTTTAACTGGCGAATCCATAACTAGCTCATTGTTACAGAGCTATTCTTAAAGAATGAATCAAGACCTTGGTTCTTGAAATTGATTCGCCTATCAAGTCGACGAATGACCCGTTGGTTTGGTTAAAGGCTGATTAACGATGTATTATAGTTATTACAAACGAACCTGTCGGTTCTTATTGTTAATAACTATATTAGCCTATGCTATTAGAAAAGCTGCGGAAGGGGTTTTATATAAAGTTGTATATTTCCTAATTTTGTGATATTTATTTTGTATGAGTGATACAGGTGAGAAGAGAGATTTAGTGGTTTTTTTATGATGATCCATGCATTGATGGAGCATCTTCAGCGTGGGTTTTTCATAGGAAATTTGCAGATGATTCTAATGTAAGAATTAATTATGTTCCAATATTCCATGGTAATCCTGAATCACGAAAAGAAAAGATATTAGAAAATGTGAGAGCTGATTCAGAGGTGTATTTTGTAGATAATTATCCCGCGCAGGATGTTATTGATATTTTACTATCTCCAGATGAGGAGAATGATAATCAGCCTAGGTTGAAATCTTTAACAATTTTGGATCACCATAATGAAGATTTAAAGTCATATAGAAAGCCAAAAGCTTCTAAAGGGTTTAAGGCCCCTGAGCTTGAGTTGAAAATTGATATTGAGGAGCCTTCGGCGGCCTCACTTACATGGAAACATTTCTTTCCTGAAGATGAATTACCTGAGCTATTTGAATGGATTAATATGATGGAGCAGTCAACGGAGTTTCCATCTACTGAGGATACGGCTGTAATGTCTTTTATAGACTCTCATGATATTCACAGCTCGCCGGAGAAGGCTTTTGAATCTTTAAGTAAGGTAATGTCTGTTGGTAAAAGCGAAGCTATTGAGAGTGGTTACGCGATATTGGCGGATCAAGAAAATAATATAGCCCTTATGTTACAAAATATTAGATATGCGGCGTTAAGGCCAATTCCAAGAGCGCCAATTATGTATATTCCTATTGTTAATGGTGATGTTAAACATTTCGGTAGATACGTTACCAAGGCATTGCTGGATATTGCTGTGGAAGGTACTAATCCGGGTGTTGGCTTGGCTTGGTATCAGAAGGGCGATGGTTCTGTTTTAATGAGCATTAGAACTAATGGTTACCCTGATGCGGGTAGGCTTGCTAGGCATTTGGGAGAAAAAATTGGCTGTGGTGGCAATGGTAGAGAAACTATGGCTGCAGTTCAGTTTAAGGATTTAGCACAGTTTGTTGAAAATGTTCCAACATATAAAGCTGAAGAGGTTAGGGATATGGCCTGGGAAAAGTTTAAGTAGAGTTTTATAATTTTTAATAAGATAATAAAAAAGGGGCTCGTTGGCCCCTTTTTGTTTTATGCCGTTACCAATTAATGGTGTGGGTCGTGCTTTTCAAGATACGTAAGTTTTGGAGTATCTTCGAAGCAGTGGAATGGAGGTGGCGAAGGTACTGTCCACTCAAGCGTGGTAATACCGCCATCCTTACCATAATCAGATTCATGCATTTCTTCACCCCATTGGTTATTCTTTATGCGCTTACCTTTCTTTAAAGTATGGAAGATAATGAATA
Organism: Rickettsiales bacterium; assembly: GCA_020630095.1. Classification (GTDB taxonomy): domain Bacteria; phylum Pseudomonadota; class Alphaproteobacteria; order Rickettsiales; family UBA8987; genus JAHDCD01. Next base: position 101,351 of record JAHDCD010000007.1, read on the forward strand.
CGAATAAGAATGCTGAGATTAAAGATAGCACTGAGCCTACTGTAGATAAATAGTTCCACGGGCCGTAAGCATCTGGATAGTCTGGAATTCTGCGTGGCATACCTGCTAACCCTAAGAAGTGTTGAGGGAAGAAGGTTAAGTTTGTTGCAAAGAACGTAAACCAGAAATGTATTTTACCTAAAGTTTCGTTATATGCGCGACCGCTCATTTTACCGAACCAGTAATAGAATGCACCATAGGCTGCGAATACTGCACCAAGGCTCATTACATAATGGAAGTGAGCTACTACGTAGTAAGTGTCGTGGAATGGTACTCTCATTGATTCGTTAGAAAGTACAACGCCAGTAACCCCGCCTAGCGTAAATATGAATATAAAGCCGATAGCATATAGCATTGGTGTTTTAAGGCTTATTGAACCGCCCCACATGGTTGCTATCCATGAGAATATTTTAACACCGGTAGGTATTGCGATAACCATGGTGGCAAGCGAGAAGTAAATTCTTGTGGTAACGTCCATTCCGCTGGTAAACATATGGTGAGCCCATACAATGAAGCCAACTAAGCCGATACAGCTCATTGCGTAAACCATGCCCTTGTAGCCGAATACTGGCTTTTTAGAGAAGGTAGCTACGATATGCGAAATTACACCGAAACCTGGAAGGATAATAATATATACTTCAGGGTGACCGAAGAACCAAAATAAATGCTGGAATAAAACAGGGTCGCCAGAGCCTGAAGGGTCGAAGAAGTTTGTGCCGAAGTTTCTATCTGTTAATAGCATAGTAATTGCACCGGCAAGAACTGGTACTGCTAATAATAGTAGGAAGGCGGTAATTAAAATTGACCATACAAATAAAGGCATGCGTAATAAAGTCATCCCCTTAGGGCGCATGTTGAATATGGTAACAATTAAGTTAATTGAACCTAAAATTGATGAAATACCTAGTAAGTGAAGCGAGAAGATTACGAAATCTACTGCCATACCTGCGTGTCCTGTTGATGAGGATAGCGGCGGGTATAATGTCCAACCAGTACCTGCGCCACCATCTACCACAGATGATAATAATAGCAGGATAAATGCAGGCGGAATTAACCAGAATGAGATGTTATTTAAACGCGGGAATGCCATGTCCGGTGCGCCTATCATTAAAGGTACAAACCAGTTACCGAAGCCACCTACCATTGCAGGGATTATCATGAAGAATACCATGATAATAGCGTGGGCTGAGATAAGTACGTTATATAATTGGTGGTCGCCACCTAATACTTGAATGCCGGGTTCAGCAAGTTCTAAACGGAATGCAACAGAAAATGCTGCACCTGCGATACCTGCGAAGATAGCGAAGATTAAGTATAATGTGCCGATATCTTTATGGTTTGTTGAAAGTAACCATCTTCTCCAGCCTGTAGGATTTGCGTGTGCCATTTTTTGTGTTTATGTTTGTGTTTATGTTAATTTTATGTTTGTCATCCCCGACTTGATCGGGGATCTCGGGAAGCTCCTTTAGGAGATTCCCGCTTTCGCGGGAATGACATAGTATATTTTTATCCTTGCTCCTTAAGCCAACGTTGGAATTCAGATTTGCTAACCGCTTCAATAACGATTGGCATGAAACCATGACCTGGGCCGCAAAGCTCAGAACATTGTCCGCGGTAAGTACCTGGTCTGTTAATTCTTACCCAAGTTTCGTTAAGTCTACCAGGTACAGCATCTAGCTTTAAGCCTAAAGAAGGCATTGCCCAGTTATGAATTACGCCGTTAGGAGCGGATGTTAAAAGGATTTTAACGTTAGTATCTATAGGTAGAACAACGCGGTTATCTACTTCTAATAAGCGAATTTGACCTTCGGTTAAGTCTTTATCTTCAATTAAGTAGCTTTCAAAAGTTACTTCAGATTCTGGATATTCATATTCCCAATAGAATTGGTGCCCAACAACTTTTAGCGTTAAGCTGTCATATTGTTTTCCAGCTTCTTGTGTGGCTGGTATTTTGTCGATGAATCTAGTTAAGCCAATAGATGGAATAGCGATCGCAACTACGATTAAAGTTGGAACGGCGAACCAGATTAACTCTAGTAAGTTATTATGCGTAGTTTTGCTTGGAGTAGGGTTTTTAGATGCTCTAAATTTCCAAATGCAATAGGCAAGTAAAGCCATTACGAAAACTGTAATAATTGTTATGATAACCATAAGGTAATCATGGAATCCGATAACCTTTTCCATTACTGGAGATGCAGGCGGTTGGAAGCCGATCTGCCATGGTTCGGAGTAGCCTTCAGGCTTAGCATTTACTAATGAAGGGGAGATTAAGCTTAAAATTAAAAGAATATATCTTTTCATAACTCGGTAGATTATACTGATAAGTTAATTAGCTATCAAGTATTAAATAGTTGGTGGTTTTTAGTTTGTAGTTGGTAGTATTTTTTAGTTAGTGTATAGCTGTAAAGTATTAAAAATAGAGTTGTCGTCATCGCGAGGAGCGAAGTGACGTGGCGATCCAGTGATCTTAACGTGTTGATATATTTCTGGATTGCCGCGCTCCTAAATGGTCGCTCGCAATGACGTTAAAATATATTGAAATAGGTAATACCGAAAATCCTAAAAATATCGTGTTTATTCTACATGGGTATGGGTCTAATAAGGAAAATATGATTCCAATAGCGCATGAGCTTAATGTTTCGGATGATATATTGTTTTGCGTGGTGGATGCTCCGTATGATTATAGCATGGGCGGTGGCGGTAAAATGTGGTTCGAAATATTTAATATGAGAACTGGTGGGCGCTTACCGGCTAAAGATGTTAAACGCGGTGTGGACGAGTGTTACTCTGTGTTACAAAGTTTCTTATTGGAGCGTTTAGAGAATTATAAACTTACTTGGGAAGATGCAATAATGAGTGGATTTTCGCAAGGTTGCATGCTTTCGCTTCATGTGGCCGTTATGGAAGGCATGGCGGGGCATAAAATTAAGGGCGTACTTGGATATTCTGGCCGTTTAATGTTTTTACCTTCAGAAATTAAGGCGATAACTTCTAACATTGCGTTGGCTCATGGTAATGTTGATGATGTAGTTGAATATGAACATTTAGCAGATGCTAAAGAGCGTTTAGCTAAGGTTGGTGTTGAGGCTAAAACCTTAACTTGCAATAATCTTGACCATGCCATAAACCTTGAAGGTATAGAGTTTGGAAGGAGATTCTTGGAGAATCTTCTTAGCGAGGTGTAGCGGGGGCGTAGCAGGTGTGTGGCGAGGATTAGCTTATGGATTTAAAAGAGGCATTACAGTTTCAGGTAGATATGGGGGCAGATGCGGTGATTGCGTCAGAAGGCATCAGGCATCAGGCATCAGGCATCAGGGGAGAGGAAGTAGGTAATCAGGGTTTTAGTGAAGCTAAGGCGCCTGAGTTAAAGGTTGTAGAAAACGTGAAAAAGGAAGAGAAACAGAAATTGGAAGATGGTGCGCGCGAGATAGCATCTAAATGTAATAGTTTGGACGAACTGCGTGAAGCGGTGAATAATTATAAAGAGCTTCCATTATGTAAAACGGCTCAAAATGTTGTATTTTCGGATGGTAATGCACAAGCTAAAATAATGCTTATTGGTGAAGCCCCTGGTGCTATGGAGGATGAAAAAGGGATTCCGTTCTGTGGCGATAGTGGGCAATTACTTGATAAGGCTTTAAGCTATATTGGAGTAACTCGTGCGGAGAATTTATATATCACTAATTGTGTATTCTGGCGCCCTCCGGGTAATAGAACTCCTACTCCAATTGAGAATCGTACTTGTAAGCCGTTTTTAGAAAAGCATATTGCGCTTATTAAGCCTGATATTTTACTGCTTTGTGGTGGTAATGCGCTTATGACAGTTATGGGTAAGGAGCATAAAATAACTAAATGCCATGGTGAGGATTTAGAATATAAAAATGATTTTATGGATAAGTCTGTTCGCGCTGTGCCGTTATATCATCCGTCATTATTATTACGTAATCCGCCATTAAAACGTGAGTTCTGGGCTGATTTATTGAAGATTAAGGAAAGTATTTAGTATTGTGTTTTATGTATTGGGTCATTGCCCGACTTGATCGGGCAATCCATCAACTAATATTTTGTTCTGTGGATGGATCTATTTATGGATTCGCCTATCAAGTAGGCGAATGACTATTCATTATAGCTTCGATTATATTTTCGAATGATTTTATTAAATGTTTGTTATAGGCGATTTTGTCATTAATTGCCTCAAAGACCATATGCTGTAATTCTTCAGGTGAGTATTCGGCTAGTTCTTCTAATGAGTTTAGTTCTTCAACTTCGCCGAGCCAGTTGGCTATTTTTGGTCCGCACCAGTAAACGTTTTCAATGAATTTTTTATCTTTTTCGGATAGCGGCATTAGCCGATAACTCTGATTTCCCAGTTAAGTTCAATGCCAGTTTTTTCTTTAACGGCTTGGGTTACTTGCTTGCCTAATTCAATTAAATCATTAGCAGAGGCCTGCCCAAGATTATTCATGAAGTTACAATGTTTTTCACTCATTTGGGCATCGCCTACACGTGCGCCGCGCATGCCTGCTTTATCAATTAATTCCCAAGCTTTATGCCCTTCTGGGTTTTTAAAGGTTGAGCCGCCAGTGCGGGTGCGGATGGGTTGCGTTTCTTCACGCTTGGTTTGAATATTCTTAATGCGTTCCGCTACGATATTTGGTTCTTCACTTTCAATTCTGAATGTGCCTTCAATGTAAATGTAATCGCGCGGTAAGCCGTTATGGCGGTATGAGAAGTTGAAGTCTGCGTTTTGTAATTCAATTATTTCGCCGGCTTTGTTTATTGCTTTGGCGGATATTAAAACGTCTGATGTTTCTGTGCCGTAAGCGCCGGCATTCATTGCTAATGCTCCGCCGATAGAACCTGGGATACCGCTTAAGAATTCAATGCCACCAAGCCCTTCGTTGATGCAGTAACTTGCAACATTAGCGTTTAAGCACGCTGCGCCTAGGGTGGTGGTTTTGCCTTCAGTTTTCATTTTGGCAAACTCTCTACCAAGTTTAATTACTACACCTCTAACGCCTTTATCTGAAACGATAATGTTAGAGCCAGCGCCGATGATATAATAAGGGATATCCTTGTTTAAATTTTTAATAAAATGGCTTAAGTCTTCAGTATCTTCAGGTTTAAATTGAATATCAGCTAATCCACCAACTTGGAACCAGTTGGATTTAGATAGATCTACATTTTCACGATATTTGCCGCGAACTTCGGGTAGATCGGATATTTGAATTTTATTCTTCATTTTTAAGTTTGTCATCCCCGACTTGATCGAGGATCTCGGGAAGCTCCGGAAGGAGATTCCCGCCTACGCGGGAATGACAATATTTTGTTACTTCTCGGCTTTCAGTTGCCATCCAGAGTCTTTAGTTTGTTCGAAATATTTTAGTTTATGTCCGCCTTCATCGGCTAGTTTTTTCCAGCGTGTGCGGGCGGCGGTAAGTTCATTATCATTTGCGCCGTTAAACATATCTAGCACTTTTGAATATTTGGTGGCAGAGCTTGGAATATCTTGCGTTAGGTTAACTAAAACATTGGCGTTATTGATATTATTTTCTTCAACGCTTAGGTAAATAGGGTGTTGTTCATCGTTGCCATCTCCTGCTTTGCCGTGCGGCACAAAAGATGCTTTACCTAAGTTCCAAAGTGATTGATCAATTCGTTCTAGTTGCTCTTGCGAGTTGAAGATTACTAGCATTTTATTGTCACCATCAAGAGCCTTGCCTAGTAAGGGCTGAATGCCGCGCTCAAGCGGGGTGTGTAGTAATTGATAGAAAATATATTCCATAAGCAAATGAATAGGATATAAACAATATCATGTCAAAAATTACTATTCATAAGCCTGAAGATTTTGAAGGTATGCGTAAGGCGGGTAAGCTTGCGGCATCGATTTTAGATTATCTAACGCCGTTTGTTAAGGTTGGTGTAACTACTGAAGAGCTAGACAAGTTAGCGCATGATTTTACGCTAGAACATGGGGCGATTCCTGCGCCATTGAATTATGAAGGTTCTAATCAATATTCAACTACTGGCGGTGGTTTTCCGAAATCTATTTGTACATCGGTTAACGAGGTAGTGTGTCATGGGATTCCGAATGAATATAAGCTAAAGAATGGTGATATAGTTAACATTGATGTTACGGTTATTTTGGATGGATGGCATGGTGATACATCGCGCATGTTTTATGCAGGTGATGTGAAGCCGTTTAAGCGTAAATTAGTTGATGTTACTTATGAGGCTATGATGGCAGGTATTAATATAGTTAAACCTGGGGTAAAGGTTTGTGATATTGGCGTTGCGATTGAGAATTATGTTAAAAAGCATGGTATAAATTATGGAGTGGTGCGTGATTTTTGTGGTCATGGGCTTGGTAAAACATTCCATAGTGAGCCTAATGTTTTGCATTATGATGTAGCGAAGCATGAGCCTGAGCGTATGAGGTTGCAGGATGTTACTTTGCAGGAAGGTATGTTCTTTACCATTGAGCCGATGATTAATATCGGCACGCATTTAACAAAAATGGATAAGCGCGATAAGCAAGGTTGGATAGCGCTTACAAAAGATAAGAAAGATTCCGCTCAGTTTGAGCATTCAATTGGTGTCACAAAAGATGGTGTAGAGATATTTACACTTAGCCCTAAGGGATGGACGAAACCTGATTATGAGGCATAAGTGCTTAGGCATAAGGCATTAGTGAAATGAGTATTAAGAAGTTATCACAGGTTACTATTAACCGCATTGCGGCGGGTGAAGTGGTGGAAAGGCCATCTTCAGTTGTGAAGGAGCTTATTGAAAATTCTATTGATGCAGGTGCTACGAAAATTAAAGTTTCTATTCGATCGGGTGGTAAGAATTTAATTTCAATACGTGATAATGGTAAAGGTATTATAGCGGATGATTTGCCGTTAGCGGTTGAAAGGCATGCTACTTCAAAACTACCTGATGAGGATTTATTAAATATCAATAATTATGGGTTCCGAGGGGAAGCGTTGGCATCTATTGGCGCTGTGGCTAAATTGAAAATATCATCTAAGGCGCGTGGAGTGGATGATGGCTTTGCGATAGAGGTTAATGGCGGTGAAGTATCAGCAATTATGCCCGCTTCAATTAATGAAGGTACATTGATTGAGATATCAGAATTATTTTATGCAACGCCTGCGCGGTTAAAGTTTTTAAATGGAGATCAAGCGGAGAAAAATAAGGTTTCTGAGGTTATAAATTCAATGGCGCTGGCTAACCCTGAAATTGGCTTTGAGTTTGTTAATGATGATGTTCAAAAGTTTAACTGTCCAGCGAATCAAATACTTTCGGAGAGAATTGGTAGCGTTGTAGCGAAAGATTTTTATGAGAATGCGATAGAGCTTAACTTAGAAAAAGAAGGCTATGAGCTTACGGGTTATACATCTTTACCGACCTATAATAGGGCATCTTCTAATAAGCAGTTTTTGTTTGTTAATGGTAGGTTAGTTAAAGAGAAAATGTTAACAGGTTGTATTCGTGCGGCTTATGCAGATTTTTTATTTAGTGGTAGGCACCCTGTATGTGTGCTGTTTTTAAATATACCTGCGGATGAGTTGGATGTTAATGTTCATCCGCAAAAGTTAGAAGTTCGTTTTCGTGATAATCAGCTAGTGCGCTCTCTAATAGTTGGTGGTTTGAAACGTGCAATATTAGCTGAAGGAGAAAAAGCATCTAGCACTGTGGCGGCGGATTTTATTAATAGCTCCTTGAAGTCTCAAGCGGGTGTTAGGCAACAGAGTAACATTAATTATAATACGCCAGTTGCAAATGTTTTAAATGATAGTTATCAGCGTAGTTCGTTTGTAGCAAACGAGATTGCGCCATTAGCTAAAACCTATGAGCCTGTTGTGCAAGCGGTGGATTATACGCAGAATAAAATGGGTGCTGCAGTGGCTCAGTTACATAAAACATATATTGTTTCACAAACGGAAGATGGTTTTATTTTAGTAGATCAACATGCTGCTCATGAGCGTTTAGTTTATGAAGGTTTAAAAGTTCAACTTGAGGGCGAAGAGATTAAGAAGCAGAATTTATTGATTCCTGAGATTGTGGATTTATCTGAAACAGAATTTACGGATTTAATTTCAGCGTACCCAAAGCTTGCTAAATTTGGTCTAGAGTTTGAGGCTTTTGGAGAAAGCGCGGTTAGGGTATCTGCAATTCCTGCGGTGTTAGGTGATTCTGATATTAAAGGTTTGATACGTAATTTAGCACAAGAGGTTGCTGAATATGGCGAGGCTTTAAGTTTAGAAGAAATGATAGGCGAGATATATGGTACGATGGCTTGTCATGGCTCCATAAGGGCAGGGCGTGTGTTAAATGTAACGGAAATGAATGCGCTACTTAGGCAGATGGAGGAAGTTCCACATTCAGGGCAATGTAACCACGGCAGACCTACATTTGTTAAACTTTCGTTGCCGGATATTGAACGTTTATTTGGACGTTCTTGAATAATCTATTTTAATAATATAGTTGATCAATCATTCTAACATTCTTAAGAATGTTAGAATGTCTAAAGCACTCAGTAGTTATGATAAAGTTGATGAAATGGTTAATCTATATAAGATACTTGCTAATCCTTCGCGAATATTAATGTTAAAAATGATAGCTGAGAAGCCTAGGTCAATTCAGGAAATTTCAGATATAATGCAAAATGATTATAAGTCTGTAGCGGGCCATTTAAATAAAATGAAGGTTTATGGATTTTTGAAAATTAATGTAGTTAGTAAAGTTTCAATTTTTCATATAAAAGATTCAAAAATATTAGAGATACTAAAGTTAACTGAGAATGTACTCAGTGTTTAACTGTCAGTCATTCTAACATTCTTAAGAATGTTAGAATGACTGGGTTTCTATATTTAACTTTGGAATGATGGTCTTTATTTTATCCACCAAGTATCCATGCCGATGCCGTAAGCTGGGCGTGTTTCTGGCTTACCAAACTTATTCCAATAGATTAAGCGGAAAGAGCGTACGTTCCAGTTAGGTACAACGTAGTAACTATTTAACAGTACTCTATCGAGAGCTTGAGAGTATAGTTTAAGGTCGTTTAAGTTTTCAGCTTTAACTAAATTTTCAACAAGGAAGTCTACTGCAGGATTATTAACGCCGATTAAATTATCGCCACCTTCAATATCAACTTGAGACGAATGGTAGCGGGAATATTGCTCAAATGATGGTGAATTGCCTACACCAAGCACAGTTACTATCATGTCGTAATCGTATTTATCAGTACGTTCTTTGAATTGAGCGGTATCAATTTTTTTCAATGTAGCTTTTATGCCAAGCTTTTCAAGGCTTTGGATAAAGGGTGCAAATACGCGTTCGAATACAGATTGTCTGATAATGATTTCAAACTCTAGTTTAAGACCAGTTTTTTCGTGAGCTAAAATGCCGTCATCACCTAGTTTATAGCCCGCTTGTTGTAATATTTTCTTAGCAGTGCGTAATTGTTTTCGGTTTTTACCTGAGCCATTTGTTTTAGGGTTTACATGAATTGAATCGAATACTGCAGGTGGGATATCTTCAGCAAATTGTTCTAGCAAGGCCATTTCATCTTCAGATATTTTACCTTCAGAGGCAAATTCAGAGTTTGAGAAGTAGCTGTCGTTACGGCTGTAAGCATCGTAGAAGATGTTTTTATTTATCCATTCAAAGTCGAATGCGTAGCCGATAGCTTGGCGTACTTTGATATCTTGGAAAATAGGGTTACGCGTATTAAATAAGAACGCTTGCATACCTGTAGGTAGCTTATGAGGAATTTCCTCGCGGATAAGTTCGCCATTTTTTACGGCATCTATATTATATGCGTTTGCCCAATTTTTAGATACGTTCTCTTGTCTAAAGTCATATTCGCCAGATTTAATAGCTTCTACTAGTACTGTGTAATCGCGGTAAGTGTCGTAGCGCATATATTGAAAGTTAGCGCGACCGACATTAACAGGTAAATCTTTAGCCCAGTAATTATCGCGTAATTTTAATTTAATAAATTTACCTACATCAAATTCACTTACTTGATATGCACCAGAGCCTACAGGTAATATTTTTGCAGAATCTAAGAAGTCGTTTTCTGTATAGAATTTTTTAGAGAATATTGCTTGCGAGCCGATATCTATAGGAAGGTCGCGGTTATGCCCCTTTTTTAAGGTAAAGGTAACGGCATTGTCATCTATATTAATAGATTCAATGTCCGCGTAATATTGTTGATATAAAGGATGTCCTTTTTCTATTAAGGTATCGAATGTAAATTTAACATCTTTAGCGGTTAATGCTTCGCCATTAGCAAATTTAGCTTCATTGCGTAAATAGAAGGTTACTTTACCTTCTTCTTTTTTAATGGCTTTGGCGAGTAGCCCGTAATATGAGAATGGCTCATCAGCTGAGCTTGTTAATAGTGAATCATATACAGATGTTACACCTGGTGCAGATACTCCTTTTAATACGAATGGGTTTAAAGAGTCGAAGCTATTAGTTACCGCTAAACGAATTTCACCAGTTTTTGGAGCTTCGGGATTTACATAATCGAAGTTTTTGAAATCAGCAGGATATTTTAAATCGCCATATAAAGTTATGCCGTGTGAGCAGTTTTTTTCTACGCCAACCTCACAAGCGGTAGAAAAACTTGGCATAGATATTGCTATTATAAGGGCTAGAAGAAATTTTTTCATAATTTGTTTTTGTTAATTTATATTGCTTGTTTGCAATGTAAATTAGATACACTCGCTTCGCGGTGAAAAAGCAGCTAAAGCTTCTTTTTATAATATGTTCTATGCGCTGCGCTTAATTAGAACATATTATTTTTACTCTGAAAGTAAGGGATACCCTTTAGTTTTGCATCAAACAACGAAAAAAACTGTTAAAATCTTAATTTTGTAAACCTTTTATTAACTATTAGCTCTTACAATGGGTTACTGTGAGTATCCAGCAGAGTTTTCCTCTTTTATTGAGGCGAATTTTGTGGTATGTATTAACTTCCAAATTTATTGAGGATTGCAAAGATGACTAAAATTAACAAAAAATTATTAACAGCTGTTTGCGCTACTGCGTTAATGGCATCATTTTCATCGGCCGTACAGGCAGGTGGATTATACGTAGAAGAAGGTAGACTTGTAGAAGCTTATCCTGATTCTGTTTTCGAATTTTCTAACGACGAAGTTCAGATTGAACTAGCAGAGCCTAACTCTGTTTCTGTTCAAGCTATACCAGTTGAAGCTGAAGTTATTGTTGAGCGTGTAGCGCAACCAGTAACTACAACGACTACTACTTATACTACTGAGACAGTATCTCAACCTGTAGTATCTGAGGTTGTTGTATCTGCGCCAGTGGTAACTGAAACTGTTGTTGTTGAACAACCAGTTGTGGAAACTAGAACTGTTGAAATTGAACGTGCAGTACCAGCTCAGGCTACTTATTCTTATCAGCCACAAGTAACTGGTGACTCTAACGTTCAGTATAGAGATAATTTATCGCACTATGATCAGCGTGCGCCTATCTTATCGCAAGAAATTATCACTCATGAATATGAGTGTTGTGATGGTGAGTTTGTTGAGGAATACGTGACTAAAACTATTCCTGGTGAACGCCGTCCAGTGCAAAAAGTTATTACTAAAATGGTTCCTCAAGCTCCTGTAGAAGTTGAGGATGTTGTAACTGAGTATGTTGCACAGCCAGATTTAGAATATCATGAAGTAATTGTTTACCGCGTACCGCAAGAGCCTAAGGCTGTGCAAAAAGTAGTAAAGAGATTAGTTGAACAACCGGCTAGGGAAGTGCAAGAGGTTATTACTGAGTATGTGGAAACTCCAGCTAGACAAGTGCAAGAAGTTATTCGTAGAGCTGCACCTAAGAAAGTTGTTCAGTATGAGGAAATTGTTACTCATCAGATTAAGCCAGTTGGTGTAACTAGAACAATTCCTGTTCAGTCTGCGCCAGTTGTTACTCAATCTTATGTAGCGCCTCAGCCAGCACCAACGTACTCTTGTACTATTGACGCTAATGGTAATCCTATCTTAGCTGACCACAATATGTAATTAGCTTACGCTATTATATTTGGAAGTAAGAACCCGCTTGAATTATTATTCAGGCGGGTTTTCTTTTTAGCATTGCACAATAATTATAGATAGCCCTAGAAATACCCTCTCCCCTCGGGAAGAGGGGGTAATTTATTATACGCCTATATTTATTGTGCAACGCCTTCTTTTTTAACGGTTTGTTAATTCCTTTATAGTATAATTAAACTTATGTCTAATAAGTCAAATATTCCTGAGGGATATACTTTTAGAAGCTGGATAGAAGAAAATTGTCAGTTTCTTGATAGGGATCTAATAGGTTCTAAGTCGGTACACTTTACACCAGTAGGTGAGGATGGAATTGATTTAGGATATATACAAAATGCCTCTCAAGAAAATAGTTTATATATTGGTTTTGCTGGCATATTAAATTTTAGTTTAATTAGTCAGCTTGATTCTAATTACGCTTTATTATTGGATATTAACCCAGAGCAAAAAAAGTTTTGGAAAGATTTGTTGGATCATATGCTTACATATGATGATTTTCAATCATATTTAGATAATTTAAATAGTAGATTGGAATATCAATTTTTTGGACATAGCCTTAAGTATGAAACTGCATCAAATGACTCTCATAGGGTAAAGTTAACTAGCGATATAATTACTCCGGATGTGTTTAATAAAGTTAGATCGATGTATGGAGAAGGAAGGATTGCATTTTGTAATCTTGATTTGGCAGATAATAGAACAAGTATTATGCTTGGGAAGGCGATTGAAGAACTCAATATGGATATTCAAGCTGTTTATACATCTAATATACTTAACTTTTTAGAACGTGATCCTATTACAAATAAAGGAACGAATAAGGGATTTTATTGTGAAAGAAAATCTGATAAAGATGTAGTTCTAAGAGGAACGGTTGCTAGTAATATATCATGCATAACAAGAGAAGGTCGGACTTTAATTATTAATGGAAGTTCTATAGGAAGTGTTTCTGGATTAATTGGTGATGAGATGTCACGTTGAGTGATACTGGATAACTGTAAGGTGGGTGATGCCCGTTTTGCGAGTATCTAGTATTTTGAATTTATCTTCATTTAGGTCGAATGTATTATGATTAGTATGTTCTACTAAAATAATTGCGCCATCGGCTAGCCAACCTTTCTGTTCAATATCTTTAATTGATAAAGATGATAAATTTTTATCGTAAGGGGGATCAAGAAATACTAAATCTACAGGAGTGGAATTGGGATAGTATTTTGCATCGGGAACGTCTTTTGAGTCTGAATTTATAACTTCAGCATTTTCATCGTTAAGAATTTCTTCAACATTGGTTTTAAGAAGTTTTGTTCTGCGCCTATCCTGATCAATGAAAGTGACGTAGTCTGCGCCATAAGATAATGCTTCGATGCCTAACGCGCCAGTACCAGCGAATAAATCTAGAACTTTTCTGCCTATAATACGGCTATCGTTATCATCTGGAATGAAGTCATCATGAGCTTGGAAGCGGCCATGTTTTAGTAAGTTAAATATGGTTTCACGAACACGACTTGAAGTAGGGCGCAGGTTCTCATCATCATGAGATTTAATTTTCTTAAACTTATATTTCCCGCCAAATATTCTCACTAATAAATCCTACTATTATATTAATAGTGGTCTTCTGTACTCATTGCATCAAAAACTATGTCATGAATAAAGATTTTATCAGGAACGCGCTCATCACCAATATATTGAGTGGCCATGATAATGTTTTTATCTACGTTGCTTAGAAATTCGGTATCTGACGCATTTTTAGGGTGGTACGGAAAGTAAACCTTAGTCATAAGCTCACCATGTTCTTTATGGCGAACGCGTACATTTATGGTAGGAGCTATTTCGCTATGATTGGTTTTAGGCATAACCGTTAAAAATAGGAATTCGCCTATGTTATTTGTTACAGCGCGCCCTGAGCCATTAAAATAATCAGATTGAGCGTTACGGAAATTATTTGCATCAGCATCGTTTTGCCAAATTTCTACAACGGCATTTTGTACAGGAATGCAGTTACTATCTAGCACTTTGCCTAAGAATTTAATATGTGCGCCGTTAGAGAACCAAGCATCATTAGGAATTTTACGTAAATTATTGCTGTTTACTATCTCACGCTTCTCAGGAGTGAAATACATTTTAAACTCAGAAGTTGGTTTACAGAATAAATCGGCGTTAACATCGTACTGTACCGCAGATGCACTGAATGAGGCTAATAAGCCTATTAATATTAAGATTACGTATCTCATTAATTATAAATTAAAGTCGTCCCTTAGTAGAAGGGATAATATCTTTAATACGTTCGTCAATGGCTATTCCTTCTTTTAGCGCGCGCGCTAGTGCTTTGAAACAGCTTTCGGCAATATGGTGAGAGTTTTCGCCATATAGGTTTTCCATGTGTAGAGTAATGCCTGCATTGCCAGCGAAGGCTGCAAAGAATTCTCTAAATAATTCGGTATCGAATTCGCCTAATTTATCGCGCGTAAACTCAACTTTCCATACAAGGAATGGTCTGCCAGATATATCTAGCGAGGCGCGAGTTAATGTTTCATCCATTGGTAGGTAAGCAGATGCGTATCTTGAAATACCTTTACGTTCGCCAAGTGCATCTTTAACAGCCTTACCAAGCGCAATACCTACATCTTCAGTAGTGTGGTGGAAGTCAATATGAGTATCGCCCTCGGCCTTGATATCCATATCAATTAGCGAGTGCTTAGATAGTTGTTCAAGCATATGGTCTAAAAAGCCAATGCCAGTTGAGATATTATACGTACCCGTACCATCTAGGTTAATAGAAACGCTAATGTTGGTTTCCTTTGTTTCTCTATTTATTTCAGCCTTCCGCATAAGTTTAATTTATTGATTATTTAGTATAAAGCAAATTGAAAAATTAGCTTCTGAAATTGTAAATCGGTGAAAGAAAATGCTCAAAAATGTATAAAAAACGTCATTTTTTGGCCATTTTTTAAAGGTTTTATAGCCTTTTTTTGTTGAATAAACTATGGTGGCTATTGAAATATAAGGCTTTTTAGAGTTTTTTTGCTTAAGAAATATATTTTCTGCTAAATTTAGCGATTCTATATTTGAGAAACTACCATTTAACTTCGGGTGGTAGGCTCATTAAAATGGCTTCGGTATTACCGCCAGTCATTAAGCCGAAACGAGTACCTCTATCATAGAGTAAATTATACTCAACATATCTGCCGCGGCGATTTAATTGATATTCACGCTCGTCTGCAGTCCAAGTATCTTTTGCGTAATGGCGAATGATTTCGGGGTAAGTTTTTAAGAACTCTTTGCCAATATTTTTAATGAACTCAAATTCATGCTCTCGGCTACCTTCATCAAGGTAATCTACAAATATACCACCTGCACCGCGTGCTTCATCGCGATGTTTTAGATAAAAATAATCATCGCAGGCTTCTTTATATTTATTGTAGCAAGCAGGGCTGTAAGAATCACAAGCGCGTTGCATAGATTTATGAAACTCTTCAATACCATGTTTATTTTTATCAAATAGCATAGGTGTTAAGTCTGCTCCGCCACCGAACCAGCTTTTATTTGTGGTAGATATGAATCTAGTGTTCATATGAATTGCAGGAACAATAGGTGAGCGCATATGCGCTACCAATGAAATGCCAGATGCCCAGAATTTACCATCATCAGATGCGCCGGGGATTTCTTTTCTGAATTTTTCTGAAAATTCGCCATGAACAGTAGATATATTAACACCTACTTTCTCAAATACTCTGCCGCGCATTAAAGATATCTCGCCACCGCCGAGTTCGGGATTATCTTCCCTGTCCCAGTAGGTGCGTTCAAATGTTGCGGGTGATAGTTTTAATTCGCCTGAATGGTCGAACTCTTGCTCTATAGATTCAAATTCAGCGCAAATTTGGTTACGTAATTCTCTGAACCAATCTTTTGAAGTGTGTTTTAAGGATTCGATATCCATTAGTCGTTTAGAACGTCAGTATAAAGCTCAGTTAATTCAGGTTCAGGTGCGGTTTTGGCGCGCTCCGCAGCATCACTAACCCATGCTTTAATGTCTTTATCCATTTGTTTTAACTTCTCTTCAGTTTCAAAACCGCATGAAATAATTAAATTCTTAACAGATGTAATAGGGTCGTAATTCTTTTTATAATCCTCAACCTCTTCTTTTGTTCTATACTTGGCAGGGTCGGACATTGAGTGACCGCGATAACGGTAAGTTTTAACTTCTAAAATAAATGGCTTGCTTTCATTGCGAACATAATCAATGGCCTTCTTAGCCGCGCGTGAAACGTCGCATACGTCCATGCCGTTACATTGGTCGCCAGCTACATCGAAGCCGGAGCCGCGTTTGTAAAGTTCAGTCATTGCAGATGAGCGTTTAACCGCTGTACCCATTGCGTAACCATTATTTTCGATAACATATAGAACAGGCAAGTCCCAAAGAGCTGCCATGTTGAAACTTTCGTATACTTGGCCTTGGTTAGCCGCGCCATCGCCGAAATAATCAATGCAAATAAAGTCATTGCCACGATACTTATTTGCGAATGCTAATCCTGTACCTATTGGAACGTTTGCACCTACAATGCCGTGACCTCCATAGAAATGATTTTCTAAATCGAACATATGCATTGAACCGCCTTTACCGCGTGAGCAACCATCTGCTTTACCTAATAATTCTGCAAATACAATATATGGGTCAGTATCGGCTGCTATCATGTGGCCGTGATCACGATATGTTGTGATTATTTGGTCACCTTTTTTTGAATTTTCTTGGATGCCAACAACTACCGCTTCTTGGCCGATATATAAATGGCAGAAGCCGCCAATTAGGCCCATGCCGTATAGCTGGCCAGATTTCTCTTCAAAACGGCGTATTTTAACCATTTTAGTATAGAAATCTAATAATTGTTTTTTTGAAAAGTCTACCTCTTGTAGCTTTGTATTGGCTTTAGCTTTTGACATATTGTTAAAATAATAGAGCAAAGCCTGCCACATTGCCAAGAGTTTTTTATTTTGAGTATTTTTAACAAAAAATATATATTTATAATGGCGATTTATAGCTATCAACAAAAGCTAAAGCTTTTGTTGCACCGCGTAGCGAGTGTATTTTAATTACATCGTGAATACGATGTAATTAAGAAAAGACTATAATTCATGTAATAAATTGAATTTACTATCAAAATTAGCTTAAG
>JAHDCD010000008.1 GCA_020630095.1 Rickettsiales bacterium
CTTGTGCGGGTCCCCGTCAATTCCTTTGAGTTTTAATCTTGCGATCGTACTCCCCAGGCGGAATGCTTAACGTGTTAACTGTACCACTGACAGCAACCTGCCAACGGTTAGCATTCATCGTTTACGGCGTGGACTACAAGGGTATCTAATCCTTTTCGCTCCCCACGCTTTCGCACCTCAGCGTCAATACAGACCCAGTCAGTCGCCTTCGCCTCTGGTGTTCCTCCTTGTATCTACGAATTTCACCTCTACACAAGGAATTCCACTGACCTCTATCTGATTCTAGTTCTCCAGTTTTAAATGCAGTTCCAAGGTTGAGCCTTGGGCTTTCACATCTAACTTAAAGAACCGCCTACGCGCGCTTTACGCCCAGTAATTCCGAATAACGCTAGCTCCCTTCGTATTACCGCGGCTGCTGGCACGAAGTTAGCCGGAGCTTCTTCTGATGGTAACGTCATTATCATCCCATCTGAAAGACTTTTACAACCCTAAGGCCTTCTTCAGTCACGCGGCATGGCTGCGTCAGAGTTTCCTCCATTGCGCAATATTCCTCACTGCTGCCTCCCGTAGGAGTCTGGACCGTGTCTCAGTTCCAGTGTGGCTGGTCATCCTCTCAAACCAGCTATAGATCGTAGCCTTGGTAAGCCTTTACCTTACCAACTAGCTAATCCAGCGCGGGCCAATCTTTTAGCGATAAATCTTTCCTCCGTAGAGAATATCCGGCATTAGCAGTCGTTTCCAACTGTTATTCCAGACTAAAAGGTATGTTCCCACGTGTTACTCACCCGTTTGCCACTCTACTAACACCCGAAGGTGCGTTCTCGTTCGACTTGCATGTGTTAGGCCTGCCGCCAGCGTTCATTCTGAGCCAGGATCAAACTCTTAAGTTAAGAGTTACCACCGGTGATAAGCGGAAACTTATCGGTGATGGATTTTGAACCTAGCGTAACTCACATAATTGTTTATAAAATTAATTATATTAACGGTTGTGCACATAATTATTAAAAATAATTATTACATGTACATATTGTTATTATATTACCGATAACGATTACGGTTACGCAAATATATTTCAACTAGTCACCTACCGGTTCAAGTTGGCTTTCATTGCCTTTACCGTCTTCATTTATCCGTTTGATATCGGTTATTACTAAAATATCTTGTAATAACGTAATCTTCCGATTCACTATTTGATCCCCTGACTAACCGATTTGGCGAAGCCCTTTAAAGTTAAACTCTAAAGATGTTTCCTGCAGAGGTGAGAAAGTTTATAACTAAAACAGATCATGGAGTCAACGGCTAAAGTTAACTTTTTTTAACTTTTTTTTAAAAAAATTAATAACTGCTTACTATTCAATTAGATAAATAGACTAAAGGGGTTATTCTAGGTAATCAAAAATATATGATAAAAAGCTAATAAAGGTTTTATTTCTAAACAAAAATACGCCCCCATCAATACCATAATAATGTTAACGTTTATTTAACCAATATTGTTTAACATTGAGTTATGTCATTAAATGCAAAAGAGATCGCTAGTATAATTACAGCTGTAATTATTTCAGGGCTATCCATAAAAGAAGCTATGTCTCAAAGTGCGAGTGGCGCGCACCCCGAATGGATAATTTCTGGAGAGGAGGAATCAAAGTTACCTAAAAAAGGTGGATCTTGGAATAAGATGAAATTTAGATTTCATTCTGAAGCAGACAAAACAATAGTTGTAGTTGGTGAAGGTGAAGAAGAAAGAGAATATAGTATTGATAATCAAGAAGATGAAGACCCAAAGCTAGATCATTTAGGCGCTGTAGTATTAGAATTAGTTCAGCCAGATGAAAGGGGGGTAAAATTTATTAGTGACAAAGAAGGAGAAGGAAGAGAGATAAACGAAGTAGATATAATAAAAATTTACACAATGGTAACTTATACAAAGCTTAACAATATGGGGGTTGAGGTGCATTTAGAGTCTAATGGCTTTGATGGCTACACCTACAGTCCAGAAGTTGACCCTGTGGTAAAGGTTAATATTCAATCCAAAGTGTCCGAAAAAGATGGCGCCTCTTCAATGGGTATTATAGATGCGTGGAAGGCTATAAGTGATAGTGATAGATCTATCACTACATTATTAGATAATGGTGTAGTAGATAGTATAACGGATAAATTGGTTGAATCTATAATGGCAGAGTTAATACATAAATCTGTAACTGACGGAAAAGCTAGAGAAGCTGAAACAGATTCCACTAAAGCACCTGAGCCAGTAGCAACAGAAAAAGGGAAAGCTAAAGAAGGATCTCAGTCTAGGTAAATCTTTTGACCTTTTAGGCTTTTAAGCTTATACCTTCAGTCTATGTCTTTTGAAGATAATCTAAATAATATTATTAAGCGCCACGTTGAATTAGGCAATATGCTTGCCAACCCTGCTGAAATGGACTCAAAGGATTTTGCTAAGGTTTCTAAAGAATATGCTGACCTAGGAAATAAGGTTGAAGTTATTCAAGAATATTTAGATGCTAGTCAAGCTGTATCGGATGCAAAAGAAATGCTGGAGGCAGATGACGAGGAAATGAAAGAGCTTGCTCAAATGGACTTAGAGGAGAATGAGGCAAAACTTCCTGAGCTTGAGCAGGAGATTAAAATTCTATTACTTCCTAAAGATGAAGCCGATGAAAAAAACGCTATCCTAGAAATCCGTGCTGGTACTGGTGGCGACGAAGCTGCACTTTTCGGTATGGACTTACTAACCATGTATCAACGTTACGCGGACAAACAAGGTTGGAAGTTTGAAATATTAGAGGTTTCAAGCTCTGGCGTTGGTGGTGTAAAGGATGCGCAAATATCTATTACCGGCTCAGGCGTATTCGCAAGAATGAAATATGAATCGGGCGTACACCGCGTACAACGTGTGCCTGCAACGGAAACGCAAGGGCGCGTACATACATCTGCCGCTACAGTTGCTGTATTACCGGAAGCTGAAGATGTTGACGTTCAAATTAATGAATCAACTGACCTTAAAATTGATATTTTCCGCGCTTCTGGCCCTGGTGGACAATCGGTAAATACTACCGATTCTGCGGTTCGTATTACCCATTTACCAACGGGTATCGTAGTTTCACAGCAGGATGAAAAGTCTCAGCATAAGAATAAAGCGAAAGGCATGCGTATTTTAAAGGCGCGTATTTATGACCATGAGCGCCAAAAGATAGATGAAGCTCGCTCCGCTGATAGAAAAAGTCAAATTGGTTCAGGCGACAGATCTGAGCGAATTAGAACTTACAACTTCCCGCAATCCCGCGTGTCGGATCATCGTATAAATTTAACTTTATATAAGATTGATGAAATTGTTAACGGCGGCGATTTAGATGAAATCGTAGATGCGTTAACTGCTCACGACCAAGCCGAAAAATTAGCCAATTCTAGCGAGGGTTAGCGGGGGCGTGGCAGGTGTGTAGCGAGGATTAGCAAAATGAAAAAAATTGTTCCATATTATGATTTGGATGTTTGGAAAAAATCAGTCGAACTTTCTCAAAATATATATTTACTATGTAAAAAGCTACCTAAAGGTGAATATAGTTTTAAAGATCAAATGATAAGATGTTCATTATCTGTACCTTCAAATATTGCAGAAGGCAAAGGAAGAGGAACTGCAAAAGATTTTCTTAAATTTCTAAAAATTTCTAGAGGTTCATTATATGAACTCCAAACGCAAATGCTTATTGCAAGTAGAGTAGATCTTATAAGTAAAGAAGAACATATTGCGCAATATAAATTATCAGAAGATGTCGCTAAATTATTAAATGCATTTATAGCTAAAGTTCATAAAGACAATAGCTAACCCTCGCTACTCACCAGCTAGTTTTGCTAATCCCCGCTATGAATATTCATTTCAATATCCTAACTCTTTTTCCAAATATGTTTCCGAACTATCTTGAGGAATCAATTCTAGGGCGCGCATTGGAAAAGGAATTATGGAGTTATAACTTAATTAATATCCGTGATTTTACCGACAATAAATGGGGCAGGGTAGACGATACCCCTTATGGTGGTGGCGCTGGCATGATTATCCAAGCCGAACCCATCGCAAAGGCTTTAGAGTCAGTGGGTTGTCATCCTCCCACTTCCCATCGTCATCCCCGCGAAGGCGGGGATCTTATGCAAGATCAAGAAAAAGATTACCGCTTTCGCGGAAATGACAAAGCTAAAAATAGTCATAAAATAATCTACCTTTCACCTCGTGGTAGAAAGTTTACACAATCAATGGCTAAACAACTAGCTACACAAACTCCAACCCAAACTCTAACATTACTATGCGGTCGATACGAGGGTATAGATCAGCGCATTATTGACGAATATAATATCGAGGAAGTATCAGTTGGCGATTATATAGTTTCTGGCGGTGAACTGCCAGCCATGCTTATGATAGATGCTATACTACGCAATATTGATGGAGTTTTAGGTAATGCAGAAAGCCTAGCAGAAGAAAGTCATAATGAAGAAGGTGATCTAGAGTATGATCTATATACTAAGCCTGAAATTTGGCGCAAACGTGAAGTTCCACAAGTCCTAAAATCCGGCAACCACGCTGAAATAGCCAAATGGCGTAAAGAAAACTCTAAACCAAAAAGCTAATTTTGCCAACCCTTGCTAAACTACTTATTCATCGAATCGAAGAATTCAGCATTATTTTTAGTAAACTTAATTTTCTCTAATAAGAATTCAATCGCAGCTTGATTATCCATATTACCCATAATCTTACGAAGAATCCAAATCTTGTTCATCTCGCCATCAGCATAAAGTTTTTCTTCATGACGAGTACCAGACTTTAAAACATCAATCGCAGGGAAAATACGTTTATCAGAAAGCTTTCTATCAAGTACAATTTCCGAGTTACCTGTACCTTTAAATTCCTCAAAAATAACTTCATCCATTTTAGACCCTGTTTCAATTAATGCCGTAGCAATGATTGTTAATGAACCAGCATCTTCTGTATTACGTGCAGCACCAAAGAAACGCTTAGGACGTTGCAATGCATTCGCCTCAACACCACCAGAAAGTACCTTACCCGAACTAGGCGCAACCGTATTATACGCACGCGCTAAACGAGTAATTGAATCAAGTAGAATCACAACATCTTTACCATGCTCAACTAAACGGCGGGCTTTATCAATAACAATATCAGCAAGTTGCACGTGGCGGTAAGCCGGTTCATCAAACGTAGATGATACCACTTCACCTTTAACACGGCGTTGCATATCCGTTACTTCCTCAGGACGCTCATCAATAAGTAGAACAATAAGTTCACACTCAGGGTGATTAGTTTCAATACATTTAGCAATTGTTTGTAATAGGAATGTTTTACCAGATTTTGGCGGTGCAACAACTAAACAACGTTGTCCTTTACCAACTGGTGCTACAAGCTCCATAATTCTTGCTGATTTATTATCAGCAGACTTATCCTCAAGCTCCATTTTAATCTTCTTATTCGGATATAAAGGAACTAAGTTCTGGAAGTTAACTTTCTTCTTCGAACGCTCAATCGTATCTTTATTAACTGTATTTACATAAGTTAACGCGAAGTAACGTTCATTATTCTTTGGTGGACGCAACTTACCTTGCACCGTATCACCTGACTTTAAGTTAAAACGAGAAATTAAATTAGGCGGAACATATACATCATCCGGCCCTGCACGATAATTATTTTCTGGCGAGCGTAAGAAGCCGTAACCATCTTGTAAAACTTCTAAAACACCTTGGCCAATTATTTTGCCATCCATTTTAGCCATACGCTTTAATAGCACGAACAAAAGTTCTTGCTTAGCCATGGTAGATGGGCTGTCCATGCCAGCTTCACGCGCTAACGCATATAGCTGATCATTTGGTTTATTTCTTAAATCATGAACGTAAAGTACGTTCTCATCATCTTCAATTACAGCGGCATCTTCTTCAATAATGTCTTCCGCTTGAACGTGCGCTTGCGCTTGCTCATCTTCATTTACTTCTTCTAATACCACTTTCGGAGCGGCTGCCTTAGAATCGTCTTTAGCTTTATCATCGCCTTTCTTTTTATAAGCACGCTTTGGCTTATCTGTAGATGCTGAAGCGGCTTTCTTAGCGCTGCCTAAAGATAGTGTTTTCTTCTCTGCTGAAGTTTCAGTAGTAGTCATAATAGTATAATAAATTCAGTAATTAAATTGGGAATTGTAAAAGAAATATAGAAAGGATTCTAACCTCTTGTACGCGCTTTATAACTTAAAAGATCATAAATATCAAGGGTAAAGTAGGGTTTTTGTCCAATTATCACCTAATTTTTCAAAAACTTCGCGTTTATGTAACCTAAATTCTAACTGCGCCCAAAATTCTACACGAGACGGCTCAATTAAATATGCACCCCAATTTTCAGGGCGCGGTACATCTTGCCCATCAAATTTTTCTTCAAAATGTTTGATTCTATCCTTTAACTCTTTGTAATCTTTAAGTTCTTCAGATTGGATAGATGCCCAAGCACCAATTTGTGAACCGCGCTTGCGTGAATTAAAATATTCATCAGATATCTCAGCAGAAGCCTTTTTTATAACCCCTTCAACGCGTATCTGTTTTTCCAGCTGTTCCCAGTGCATCGTAAAAGCTACATTATTATTAGCCTCAAAATCATGCGCTTTACGACTTTCATAGTTAGATACGAACACAAAGCCTTCATCTAAAACATATTTTAAAAGTACAAAACGTGCCGATGGCTTACCTGCGCCATCAACCGATGCAAGACACATTGCCGTAGGCTCAAGAATATTTTTATTGTTCTTCGCTTCATCAAACCAATCCTTAAATTGGTTAATTATGTCTGATTGTTTATACATCCCTATTATAAATATACGTAACTAGTTCTTCGAGAATTGGCGCGTTAAAATTACCAAGCTCTGCAAGTGCTAACTTGTATATCTCCTCACAACGTAAATTAGTATTTTTCATGCCAATTAAATTCACATAATTCAACTCGCTCGAAACATCACCTTCGTTAGCATCCAAAATATCATCGGTAATTTGGAATAATATACCAAAATAATATACAAATTTCTTTAAAACATCCTTATCTTTACCAGCTTCTAGTAAACCCAGTTTACAACAAGCATCAAATAAAGCTCCAGTTTTAAGGGAGTGAATTTCGTCAATATCACGCACGCATTCAGGTGGATTATATAAATCCATCATCTGCCCACCAATTAAACCATTAGCGCCACAGGCTGTAGCTATAATTTTTGTATATTTCTCAGGAATAATCTCAAATGCTAAATTATATAACGCATCACCAGCAAGAATCGCAGTAGCTTCATCAAATTTCTTATGACTCGTTGGCTTACCACGACGCTCATCATCATTATCAAGCGCAGGTAAATCATCATGAATTAATGAAAATGTATGAATAAGCTCAACCGCAAGCGCGCAAGTTATAACATCATCATTAACTTCACCGAATGCACGTGCAACTTCAATAACAAGGAAAGGGCGAATCCTTTTCCCGCCATTATTTAGGCTGTAAAGCATAGCCTCTTTAAGCTGAGAATCTTTTATATTAGAAAATACCGCATTAATTTTGGCATCTAATAAAGATATATTCTCTGTAAAACGTTCCTTAAGCACGCCTTCTTAATAGCTGTAAAAAGCTAACTAATCCAATTAAAATAAATGCTGGCAAGTAAGCCCAATATTTATTCGGCTGATCTTGCGATATATAAACCTCATTAACAATAATATCGAATTGCGGTACAAAACCTTTTATAATCGTACCAAATGGCACTTCATAAATGTCCTGATTTGAAGCGTTCGTTTGATAATATTCCAAGCCTATATTTTCTAAATTATCTTTAAGTGACGCGCTTGAAGTTATTTCCAGCTCTTTATTAAATCTAACTAAATCACCAGACTCCGCCACACCTTCACCTTTTATTAACAAAGTTTTACCAACCTCAAATTGACTCTTACCTAATTCAACATATTTAGGGTAAACTTTATCAACCGCAGTTTGCGGAATAAATATCATTATTGCAGCTAATATAAGTGCCGCCGATTCATAGAATCTATTCTTAATTAAGAACCAACCTTGAATACCAGATGATAATATAAGTATCGCAAAGCACGCGTAAGCGAAAATAAATAGGCCATCCCAAATGCTAGTTACGCCGTATAAAATAAGGTCAGTATTAAATAGGAAGAAAAATGGCAAAACTGCTGTACGCAATGAATACATAAATGCCACGCAACCAGTTTTAATTGGATTCGCGCCAGATATACTTGCCGCGGCAAAACTCGCCAATCCCACAGGAGGCGTAACATCGGCCATAATACCGAAATAGAATACAAATAAATGCACCGCAATTAATGGCACAATTAAGCCATTCTGCGCACCAATTGAAACTACAATTCCAGCCATAAGCTGAGATACAATAATATAGTTCGCCGTAGTAGGTAAACCCATACCAAGTATTATACAAATTACCGCGGTTAACAGTAATAATACCATTATAGAATCCCCCGCAACATTGCCTACAATTTCAATTAAAAGTGGGCCAAGTCCAGATTGCGTAACCGCGCCAACAATAATACCTGCCGCCGCTGTAGCACAAGCAATACCAACCATATTACGCGCACCTGCAACCATGCCATCAAAAAAGTCGGAAATACCTTCTTTTAAACGTATCTTCCAACGGCCAGAGCGCCTAAATGCCGCCTTTAACGGCTTATGGGTGATCACAATGAATATCATCAACATTGTAGCCATAAGCGCAGACTTTCCAGGGGAATATTGCTCAATCATTAAGTTCCAAATAAGTACAATTATCGGCAACACATAATATGCACCCGTAACTGCCGTAGCACCAGTTTCTGGAATGTTTCTTATTGGCGCTTCCGCATCATCAATTTCAAGATTCGCCTTTTTAGACGCTCGCCAAACAAGGAAAACGTAAGCTACAAAAATAAGCGCATAAACTATCCAATTATAAAATTGCGCCACAAAATCATATTGCTGCTCAAGTGCTTTTAATCCTGAATCACCAAATATTAAATTAATCAGCCCAGCTAAAATAATGGCAGATGCAACTGTAATGCTCCCAAATAAAGTGCGCATATACCATTTATGTTTAACGGCTTTTGGCAAACCAACCATGTTGGCTTTTAGCGCCTCCAAATGCACCATATAAAGTAGTGCTATATAAGATATTACCGCTGGCAAAAACGCGTGCTGAATAACCTGAGTTAATGGAATATTCAAATACCCTACCATTAAGAACGCCGCCGCCCCCATAACTGGTGGCATAATTTGACCATTCACACTTGCCGCAACTTCAACTGCACCAGCCTTTTCTGCACTAAAGCCTACGCGCTTCATCAATGGAATGGTAAATGTTCCCGTAGTAACTGTATTCGCAATGGATGAGCCAGATATTAATCCTGTCATCCCTGAAGATAAAACCGCGGCCTTTGCTGGCCCACCGCGTAAATGCCCAAGTAACGAGAACGCTAATTTAATGAAATAATTACCAGCGCCCGCTTTATCTAATAATGAGCCGAATAATACGAATAAAAATACAAAGCTTGCTGAAACTTCTAACGGCTTGCCAAATACACCTTCGGTAGTAAGCCATTGCAATTCCATCACCTTCTCAAAGCTTTTAGACTTTATTCTAAGTAATTCAGGCATCCAAGATGATTCAGAAAGTAACGTATAACTTAAGAAAATAAGCGCCAATATAACTAATGGAAGCCCTAGTGAACGGCGCGTTGCTTCAAGTAAGCAAAGTAAACCAAGCCCCGCAATAACTATCCATTGAAACTCTGAGTTACCGCTATTATTGGCGATATCTTCGTACCAAATTATTATAAATAACGTACAGAAAACTGATAAAATAAGGAACACCCAATCATACCAAGGCACTTTTGTGCGGCTACAATATTTCGTGGCAGGAAATGCCAAAAAGCTTAAGAAAAACGCAAATGCCAAATGATACGTGCGCACCTTGGTGCTATCCATAACGAATGAAAAGCGTGTACAATCGTAAGTAAGCTCACCACCTATAAACTCAAGTGCACCTTTTACCGCCCAAGAATTAAAGAAAAAGTTCAGCGAATTACAAATGCCAATATCCCATCCCCATTCAGATATTTTTGTATCCAATATATTCGGTAATTCAGATGCTGCATATAACTGGAATAAAGACCAGAAAAACGCTACCCACAGCATTAGGTTAAGAACTATCTTAGATTGCGGCTGCCTACCGCCTAAATCAACTTCTTGTACTAAATTATCAAACTTCGAACTAGCTGTATCAGTCATACATTATAGTAAATTCTAATTTACAATGCATTAGCATTTAAATTTGGATTTACTATCAAGAGTGGCGTAAGTCACTCTTGCGCGGCGTAGCCAGCGAATCTAATTTTCAATAAGAACTTATTGAAAGTTAGAAAAGGCTATAATTTAAACTACAACAAATGTGATACTTTTACCGCCATCCCTTTGCAAGGTTAAATATTAGGTGACCATTAGTTTTGTTTGGTTGTGATAGGCACTTCCAGAGCAACTTCATTTATGTTTATAATGATAAGGTAAATCGTGAATAAGGTATGGAAACAGTATAAAAATGCTCAAAAATGCCCAAAAAGTTGCATTTTTTCTTCATTTTTTAACAAAAAATGGACTGTTTTTTATAGGAAATATCCTAACTGCCATTGAAATATAAGGATATTTTGCAAAAAGTACCTACAAAATATATTTTTTGAAAGATTCTAAGAGATTTTTAATTTTCTATATTCTGGAATCTGCAGTTAATTAATAACTTATACTTTCACTAAACTAAGCTCTATTAGCCCATAGTTCTTTTGAGCAATCAGCCATAATATTTGATGCTCGCAATACTGGGTTCGTCTGATAGAAATCTTTCTCGTCAATAGTAACCGCATCATGACCGATAGTTTTAGCGGTCTTTTTAGTAACCCATTTAGCTTCCACTATTTCATCAAGAGTATCAAAAATAGGGTTAATCTCTACCATACGCTCACGAATTTCTGTAATAGTAGAATAACGTTCTTCAACGTTTAAAGTTTCTGCTAACTTATTGATTATCTTATAATCAGCCATTGCATCACCCACAGGGAAAACGCACATTTGAGAACGCTGAACACGCCCTTCTAAGTTCACATAAGTCCCATGCTTTTCTGTAAATGCTGCCGCAGGTAAAATAACATCAGCCTCGTTAGCACCTGCATCACCATGTGAGCCAATATAAATTACAAACTTTCCTTCTAATTTAGCTGCTTCAATTTCATCCGCACCTAAAAGAATAATCGTTTCAGCATTTTCTAATTTTTGCGATGTTGTGGTTTTCTCGTTAGATACAAAACCTAAATCTAATGCCCCAACCTTAGAGGCATCTTTAACTAATACGTTAACTTCACCAGCTTTATTAGCATCTTCTAAGATTGCATCCCAATCTTGTCGGCTAGCTAATGACTCACCAAGGATAACTAAAGGCTTCTTAGCGCCTTTTAAGAAATCGAATTTAACCTCATTACCTAAATTCTCAGTTGGGTAGTTAAATATGCCACCATCACCAATAATTCCAACCTTAGTTCCATTTTGAACCACAGTTTTACGAATTCTAGCATTAACTAAAGCTGCGTCATAACGCGGATTAGTACCAATGATTAAAATTTTATCAGCTTCTTCAGTCCCTTCAATTGTACTGTTGAAAATATACCCAGCGCGGTTCGTAGTTGAGTAATTCTCATCATTCAATCTACAATCATATTCTGCATTAATACCTTCCGCTAAATCTTTTAGCGCTGTAATAGATTCTGCATCAGCTAATCCACCAACTAATGCTAATGTTTTTGAATTTTTTATTTTTGCCGAAGCTCTCTCAATCGCCATATCCCATGTGCAATCCTTGAACTTGCCGTCAATTTTTATAAATGGCTTATCTAAGCGCTGATTCAGTAACCCGTCATAACAATAACGCGCCTTATCTGTAATCCAGTCTTCATTTATTTCATCGTTCGAGCGTGGCACAACACGCATAACTTCATTACCCTTTGAATCTATACGAATAGACGAACCAACCGCATCCATAACATCAATACCTTCCGTACGTTTTAATTCCCATGAACGAGCCTTAAACGCATACGGCTTACTTGTTAATGCACCAACAGGGCATAAATCTACAATGTTACCAGAAAGTTCAGATGTAATATTTTGTGCAATGAAAGTCCCAACTTCCATATCCTCACCGCGGCCAGTAGCACCAAGCTGAGATGTGCCAGCAATATCATCCATAAAGCGAATACAGCGCGTACACTGAATACAGCGAGTCATAACTGTTTTAACTAATGGGCCAAGCTCTTTATCCTTTACAGCGCGCTTTTCTTCTTCATAGCGCGAACCAGATTTGCCATAAGCAACTGCTTGGTCTTGTAAGTCGCACTCACCACCTTGATCACAAATAGGACAATCTAAAGGGTGGTTAATAAGTAAGAATTCCATAACTCCTTCGCGCGCCTTCTTTACCATTGGCGTATCAGTATGGATTTTCATACCATCACCACATGGCATAGCGCAAGAAGCGGCAGGCTTTGGCGGGCCACCTTCAATTTCAACTAAGCACATACGGCAGTTACCAGCAATTTGAAGTTTATCATGATAACAAAAGCGTGGCACTTCCACACCAGCCTTATCCGCAACTTGGATAACACTCATTCCTTGTTCAAATTCAATATCTTTTCCGTTTATACTAGCTATCGGCATGGCGTTTTTATATATTGTATAAAATTCAATGGCAATTATAAATGCACCTGAAATGAGCGAGTTAAAACAAATAAGAGAAACCTTCATCGAGTTCTTTAAAAAAAATGGACATACTGAGCTAAAATCTAGCCCGTTAGTTCCGCATAATGATCCTACCTTAATGTTTACTAATGCCGGCATGGTGCAGTTTAAAAACGTATTTACCGGTAATGAGCAGCGCCCCGCTCCTTCAGTGGTGTCATCACAAAAATGTGTCCGCGCTGGCGGTAAGCATAATGACCTTGATAACGTAGGCTACACCGCTCGTCATCATACATTCTTTGAAATGTTGGGTAATTTCTCGTTCGGTGATTACTTTAAAGAAGATGCTATTAAGATGGCATACGACTTAATCACTAAAGATTACGGCATACCAAAAGATAAATTGTACTTTACCACCTTCCACACAGATGATGAAGCGTATAATATATGGAAGAAAATTTTAGGTTCAGAAGATAGAATTATCAAAATCAATACTAACGATAACTTTTGGTCAATGGGCAATACGGGGCCTTGTGGACCATGTTCAGAAATATTTTATGATCATGGCGATCATATTTGGGGTGGTTTACCAGGAACGGCGGAAGAAGATGGTGATAGGTTTATAGAAATTTGGAATCTTGTATTCATGCAATATGATAGGCAAGAAGATGGAGAGATGAAATCACTACCTAAACCATCCATTGATACTGGCATGGGCTTAGAGCGAATGGCAGCTTTATTACAAGGAAAGCACAGCAATTATGAGATAGATTTATTTGAACATTTAATCGATAATATTCAATCTAATATTCCTAATAAAGTTGAAACAGATAACTCATCACTTCGTGTAATCGCGGATCATTTGCGTTCAACTTCATTCTTAATTGCTGATGGTGTAACGCCATCAAATGAGGGGCGCGGTTATGTGCTTCGTAGAATAATGCGCCGCGCAATGCGCCACGCTCATCAACTAGGTTGCGCTGACCCGTTAATGCATAAATTAGTAAATTCGTTAACAAGCGAAATGGCTGATTTCTTCCCTGAATTAAATAAAGCAAAGCCACTTATTGAACGTACGTTGTTTAAAGAAGAAGAGGCATTTAAACGCACGTTAGAGCGTGGCTTAAAACTGTTAGATGATGAGTCAAATGCCCTGAAATCAGGCGATTCATTAAAAGGTGATGTTGCATTTAAGTTATACGACACTTATGGCTTCCCACTAGATTTAACGCAGGACATTCTACGTTCTCGCGAAGTTGAAGTTGATACAAAAGGTTTTGAAGAATCTATGCAGGAGCAAAAGGAAAGAGCGCGTGCCGCATGGCAAGGTTCTGGTAGTAAAGAGGAAGAGAAAATATGGTTTGAATTGGCTGATGAATTTCCAGCAACAGAGTTTTTAGGCTATTCAACCCTCCAAGCGCAAGGGCAGGTGTTAAAAGTAATTGATAATAAATATATAATTACAAATCAAACTCCATTTTATGCGCGCTCAGGCGGTCAGGAAGGTGATCACGGCACGCTTGCAGGAGTTTCAATAACGGATACAATAAAAAAGCAACATTTCCATGTTCATGTTGTTAAAGATGCTTCTGAAATTAAAGAAGGTGATAATGTTGAATTAAAAGTTAATTCTGAACGTAGAGAAAAACTTAAATGTAATCATTCTGCAACGCATCTATTACACAAAATTTTGCGCGATACTCTAGGCGATCATATTGTTCAAAAAGGTTCTTTAGTGGATGCTGATTACTTCCGCTTTGATTTTTCTCACGATGAACAATTAAGCACTTCCGCGATAAAAAATATCGAAGATAAGGTAAATAGTGCAATTTTAAAAAATAAATCTGCACTAACAGAAATTTCATCACCAGATGAAGCTGTTGAAAAAGGCGCACTCGCACTATTCGGTGAAAAATATGGCGATGAAGTTCGCGTAGTTTCAATGGGCGATTCAGTTGAGCTATGTGGTGGAACTCACATTAAACGCACTGGTGATATCGGTTTGTTTAAAATAATCAAGGAAGGTTCAATAGCCTCTGGAATCAGGCGTGTTGAGTGTGTAACTGGTGATAAAGCCGTGCAATATTATGACACTCAAATTATCACGCGCGATACCGAAATTGATGATCTTAAAAATAAAATCAAACAGCTTAATTCAGATTTAAAGAATGCCAAAAAAGCTGGAGCTAAAGCTAATGAAAAAGAAGAGTTTATTGGCGAAGTTACATTTAAATACTTAGTTCAAGACGGTGTGTCCATTAATGATTTGCGCGAGGTTGCATCTACTTATAAATCTAACAAAAATACAATAGGTGCAATAATCGCATGCGAAGATAATAAGGTGGGTATTATTTGCACAGTTTCAGATAATTTAACTACAAAGTTCTCAGCCGTTGATATGGTAAAAGAAGCTTCGGGAATACTTGGTGGTAAAGGTGGTGGCGGTAAGCCAAACTTTGCCCAAGCTGGGGGCTCAAATTTTGCTAACGCAGAAAAAGCTATCAATAAAATCAAACAAATTATAAATAGTTAACATGTTCATTATTGATCAAAAATTAGAAGCGGATAGTCATTACTTTACAAAGCTTAACCTATGCCAAGTTAGGCTTATGGATGACCAAAATTTCCCATGGATTTTACTAATCCCTGAAATTGAAGGTTTAACTGAACTTACGGATCTATCTGAGGGGCAGCAGATAGCACTAATGCGCGAGATAAATTTTGTAAGTAGAAAGTTACAAGATATTTTTGCACCGGACAAAATGAATGTCGCAACACTTGGTAATCAGGTTAAGCAATTGCACATACATATTATCGGCAGGTACGAAGGTGATAATGCATGGCCTAACCCTGTATTTGGTTCATCGTCTAAACCTTATTCTGAGAAGGTGAAAACTATCATGTTGAATAAACTAAAACCTATCTCTGAATAATGTCTTACATTTTACCAAACTATGCCAGAATAGAAGTTACTTTTGAAAAGGGTGAGGGTGCATATTTATATAATAATCAAGGTAAGAGATACCTTGACTTCGCATCTGGAATTGCAGTGAATTCTTTAGGGCATAACCATCCTAAAATAACCGAAGCTATTCAAATTCAAGCAGAGAAGTTAATCCATACATCTAATCTATATCATGTTGAGGGCATGGAAGAGGCTGCTTCAAAATTATGTAAGGCAAGTAATTTAGATTATACTTTTTTCTGCAACTCAGGGGCGGAAGCAGGCGAAACAGCTATTAAAATGGTACGCCGTTACCATTGGCAAAATAAAACGGATAAAAATGAAATAATAACATTTAACGGCGCTTTTCATGGTCGTACAATAGCAACAATATCTGCGGCTGGTAAATACCTAGAAGGCTTTGAACCTGCACTGGGCGGTTTTATTAATATCCCCCTGAATTCAGAGGTTTTAAATCATGCTATATCAGATAAAACTGCTGCAATTATGCTTGAGCCAATTCAAGGCGAAGGTGGTATAAATGTAATACCAGAAGAAATGCTTAATGAGATCGCAGCTATTGCTAGAAAGCATAATGCTTTATTAGTAATAGATGAAGTGCAAAGCGGCATTGGTAGAACAGGAAAATTATTTGCTTATGAATACTCAGATATTCAACCCGATATTATAATGTCGGCTAAAGGTTTAGGCTCAGGTTATCCTGTAGGGGCAGTTATTTGTTCAAAAAAAGTTGGAGATTGCATGATACCCGGAACTCATGGTTCTACTTATGGCGGCAATCCTTTAGGAATGGCGATTATTAATGCGGTTCTGGATGAAATTAATACTCAAGATTTTCTGAAAAATGTAACTAGCCTATCAACTTCATTAAGCTTTAAGTTAGAGAAAAATCTTAATCCAAAACATTCACTTCGTGGCAAAGGTTTAATGATAGGTATTAAACTTGATGAATCACTTAATAATAAAGATATCTGTGCGGAATTGCGTGAGAAGGGGCTTTTAACTGTTCCTGCGGCGGATAATGTAATTCGTTTATTACCACCTTTAAACATTACGGAAGAGCATATTAACGAAGCAGTTGAAATTATCTCACAAGTTGTTATCTAAGTTCCTTAAGTAAAAATTATGAGGCATTTTCTAGATCTAAAAAACGTTCCTCTTTCTGAGCTGAAAGCAATTTTAAAAAGAGCTCATGAATTAAAGAAGAATCCTATACAACAAGATTTATTGCTTGGGCATCAGCTTGCGATGATTTTTGAAAAGCCTTCAACGCGTACGCGCTTTAGTTTTGAAGTTGGTATTAACCAGCTTGGTGGTGACGCAATTGTTACAACATCTTCAAGCTCACAAATGGGTAAAGGCGAAACTATCGCGGATACTGCCCGTGTACTTAGCCGTTACGTTGACCTTGTTATGATCCGCACATTTGAGCATAGCAAACTTACAGATTTTGCTCAATATTCTACAGCGCCAGTTATTAATGGATTAACTGACCGCTCTCATCCTTGTCAAGTTATGGCGGATATTATGACCTTTGAAGAGAAGTTAGGTGATATTAAGGGGAAGAAAGTTGCATGGGTTGGTGACTTCAATAACATGACTCAAAGTTGGTTAGAAGCGGCTGAGATTTTTGATTTTGAAATAAAAGTTGCTTGCCCAAGGGCATTTGCCCCTAATGAGCTTGACCCTGTAACTCCAGAAGAGGCGGCAGAAAATGCAGACCTTATTACGACAGATACTTGGGTTTCAATGGGTGATGATTCTCATACTGCCAGTGAAAAGCAAGCCCGCTTAGCAGAATATAAAGTAACTTCGGACATTATGAGGAAAGCTAAAGATACTGCAATTTTCATGCATTGCCTACCTGCGTATAAAGGTAGTGAAGTTACAGAAGAAGTTTTTGAGTCTGCTCAATCTGTTGTATTTGATGAGGCTGAAAATCGTCTTCATATCCAAAAATCTATAATGTTATGGTGTCTAGAGAAATAAAAATCTCTTCAGAAAAAGAACTACAAAACATTGCTGAACAATTAGCATCTGAAATGAATGTTGGCGATGTAGTTTGCCTAACAGGTAATTTAGGTGCGGGTAAAACTACGTTCACAAAATATTTAATAAATAAATTTCTTCCCAATGAGAATGTAACCTCTCCAACCTTCAATTTACTCCAAACATATGAAAGCGGAAGTGCAAAGATTTACCATTACGATTTATACCGAATTAAACATGAAGAAGAGCTAGAGGATTTATCTCTTGATGATGCACTTAGCGAAGGCATAACAATAATTGAATGGTGGCAAAAGGCAGAAAATTGGCTTCCTAAGAATCGCATTGAAATTCAAATAAACTACACCGAATCAGGTAACAAAAATGAACGAGATATTAAAATCATCAGACTATAGAAAAGTGCAGGGCAATAGTCTTGTAATTGCAACGCATAATGCTGGTAAAGTACCTGAAATCAGGGCTTTATTAGAGGTTTGTGGTATAACAAACATTAAATCGGGTTTTGATTATGACTTTGAAGAGCCGGTGGAAGATGGCAACACTTTTATAGCAAATGCAGAAATAAAGGCACGCTATTTTATGGAGAAAACAGGCGAGCTTTCATTGGCAGATGATGGTGGCCTATGCGTTGAGTTATTAAACGGCGAACCTGGTATTTATTCAGCACGTTGGGCAAAGCAACCCGATGGTTCGCGTGATTTTAACGATGCTATTTTAAAAATAAAAAAAGCAATTGAAGATAAAGGCGAGCCAATCGAGGGAGCAAAAGCCCATTTTACCTGCGCATTATCTTTATGTTTCCCTGACGGCTTTACACAAACCTTCGAAGGATATTGTCACGGTAAATTAACTTATCCTAAACGCGGCGAGCATGGTTTTGCATACGACCCTATATTTATACCGGAAGGCTATAATCAAACATTTGGCGAATTGCCTAAGGAAATTAAGAACAAAATATCCCATAGATCTGAGGCCTTTGCTAAGCTAGTTAAGCACTCTTTCTAAGTAAATCTCCAACTTCTTAACAGTTTGTTAACCTTTTCCGTAGTATTATTGGAACTGAGAGGAAAAATGATACTATCTAACGAAATATTTTTCGCAGATGAGGGGTTCCAAACACGTTACGAGATTTACCCTTCAGAAATGCGCATGGACGGCAATCAAGTAGAGCTTGTAATCAAGCATGAGCGTGGCCTAGCCATAGATTTTACCAATTCAAAAGATGTAGGCAAAATCGCCGAATTCCTTAACTTTGAAAATTTAAAAGCAACATTCACTAAGGGTGATGGTGAAATGCCCAATATGTATGCAAATGCATACGAAAACAAACTGCATACGAACGCTCCACTATCTTATGTGTTGTTAATTCTAGAGCGTTCAAAAATGCTACCATCAGGTACGGCAGGTGTAATTGATACTAAGGACAAAGAGTTAATAACAGGCTTAACTAACCCTAACGAAATCGCTATTGAGATCGCTAAAGATAAAGCTGATTTCGGCATAGGCGAGCCTGATTTCTTGGCAGAGTGCTATTTAAATAATACTCATATTGAGCCTTCGCATGAAATTCAAACTGCGAAGCTTAAAAAGCAACATGTTCACTTTGAAGAAGAGCTTATTTTCTTACTTGAAAACCTACGCCTTGATATGGTTATCAACAACAAAAAAGCTAGTTAATCATTATAGTCTTTTCTAAATTACATCGTGTATACGATATAATTTAGGCTCACTCGCTTCGCGGTGCAACAAAAGCTCAAGCTTTTGTTGATAGTAAATTCCAATTTAATCGTTAGCACGATATAAATTAGAATTTACTATAGTTTCTCAAATATAGACAAAAAGATTAGTGAGCATTAGCGAACTTAGCGTTTGATACGCAGCAAGGCGCAGCCGCAGTGAGTACAAATTCCATAATATAGAAAACTAATATTCTCTAAAAATCTTCAAAAAAATAATATTTTAGCGTCCAAATCTCTAAAAACCCTTATATTTCAATGGTGGTTAGTTTTTTTACTACAAAAAACAGCTAAAAAAACGTCAAAAAATGTTAAAAAACACGCGTTTTTTGTCCATTTTTTAATAAAAAATTGTCGTAAGCGCCGAAAAAGTGGGTACCGGTTTTTCTGGTGCGTTCGACTAAATTAAGAAAATAACGTTTTTTATTAAAAACCTCATCTCCATTCCTCTCAGATTAACAATGTTTTTACAGGATACAGCCGGAATATAGACTTGGAAGTGTCTTATTAATCAATTCTTAATAACTTAATGCTACTATTGAAATGTGACTATATATAAAAATAGTAAATCATGGGTTGAGGCTTTAGATAAAAGAAAAGTTAATCCCAATAAAGGAAATATTACCGCATATAGATTAATTGCTATAAAGGCTATAGAGCTATTAATAAATGAGTTAAAAGATCAAGGTGTTGATATCAGAATTGGAGCAGAATTAGAGTTTATTACAGAGAAGGGTGTAGCCTACTCATCGGAAGAGGATAAAATTTTAGGTGGATACTTACCCCAGTCAGAAAGGCATAATGATGATGTTTATAAAATAAATTCGGCAACGGCATTAGGTGAAAGTCCTATACTATCATATATATAAAGACGGAAAGTCGAGTGAGGCTGTATTTACCCATGATACACAAGAATACGGAGATCTAAATAGAGCCTTAGTTCTAGTAGAGGCTATAGAGGATTTGAAATCAGGATTAGTAAATTTAGAATCTTTAAATAAGGGTGGCAAGGTATCATTTGATGCTCAAGACAAAGAAAGAGACACTATTCAAGGACTACATTTTACAATAGATGCCATTGAATCTTTGCAAGAATCTTTATTAGAAGATGGAGATATTACTTTAGCATCAACATTACTATTTAGTGCATCTGATGACAATCAAATATCAAGGTTGCTAAAAGCTCACGCCGTTTCAGTTATGGATCATGATTTTAAAGTAGAATTTAAAAAGTTTCCAGCTGATGGAGACCCTTATCTATCAGTAATAACAGTACTTTTATCTATGTATGCGAGTGCTAACAAAGGCTCATTTGAAGATGAGATAAGAAGCGATAAAGAAATTTCAGAAGGGCTTACAACGCTTATTTATAAAAATGAGTTAACGATAGAGGGTATCTTTGAATCATTCTTATCATCTGAGCTATTAACATCCGTTCTCAATTCATTGGAATCTGGATTAGGAGATGATCTAAAAAGTGAAGTTTCACAAGCATTCAGAGAAGATCCAAAGGCGTTAATCTGGAGTTCAGATAAATATGAACATCCGGAGTTAAAACGTTCTCGTTAGTAATAAAACTATATCAAATTAACGCGTACAGTAATTTGGCGTTGGGAATTGATGATAACTTCATCGAACTTATCTAGCGCTAGGGCTAATTCTCTGTCCTCTGAGGTGAAGCTGTCCCAATAGAAGTCGCGTGATGAATGCGAAACCACTAAATCTACATATTTATTAGTTTCCACAAGCTCAATATTAACTTCTTTATCTTTATTTTCAGCAAGTTCCTGACGTTTTACAACCTCAGAATCCCACATACCTTTAGATAAAAGTTCAAACTTCTCTTCAGCGCTCATACCTAAATTGGCATTTTCAACCGATACAGATAAAAGCTTCTTAATAGAACTTCTAACGCGCTCAGGGTTTGCATACCAAGATGAAATACGTTCCGATAATTGAACCGCCTCATTAATACGCTTAATTTTGAATGAAAAACGACCTTCTTCAATAATTTCAGTTTTAAGGTCCTCAGTGATATTATCCTGCGTATCACCGCTAGTTAAGTCTTCAGCCACTCGGTTTACTACAGATAATAAATCTTCACGAGTATAAGGCTTCGTAAGGTAATAATAACTACCTAAATTCATACCTTCAGCTACTTGTGCCTCGCTTGAAGCGGCAGTTTGCATAACTATTGGAATATGAGAAAGTGAATCAGATGATTTAATACGCGTCATACATTCTATGCCGTCCATAATTGGCATCATGCGATCTAACAGAATTAAATCATATTTTGTTGGATTATCAGTTAGCGCGTGAATTGCATCACCTGAATTAGAAACACATTCTACGCTGTGCCCTTCTTTTTCTAATGTGATAGCCATAATCTCTAGGTTTAATGGCTCATCATCTACGGCTAAAATATTTAAATTACTATTCATTAACATTTTTAAAACTCCCTAAAACTTTTGCATTAGGATTACTATAGTTACTCTGAAATTTAATAAAATTTCGGAGTAATTAAAAAACTAGCTTGAGCTAGTTTTCACCGCGTAGCGAGTGAAACTAAAAAAGAATTACTCAACTTATTTATATTTTATTACAGCGGGGTTAATATAAGGTTAAGAAAACCAAGTTAATTTTACAATGGCACTCAAAAAAGAAGAAAAGATTGAAATATTTGAATTTTTTAAAACAGATAATCCAAATCCAGTTACTGAACTAGAGTTTGTAAATAATTATACATTGCTAGTTGCGGTAGTGCTTTCTGCGCAAGCTACTGATATTGGTGTTAACAAGGCCACAAAGAAATTGTTCCAACTTATTGATAATCCTAAGGATATGCTTGCCTTAGGCGAGGAGAAGTTAAAGCATCACATTAAAACTATCGGGCTATTTAATTCTAAGGCGAAGAACGTAATTATACTTTCTCAACAATTACTAGATAATCATAATGGCGAAGTGCCAGACAATATGGAAAGCCTTATCAAGCTAGCGGGAGTAGGGCGTAAAACCGCCAATGTTATCCTTAATTGTGCATTTGGTAAGCCAACCATGGCGGTAGATACTCACGTTCAGCGCGTATCTAACCGCATTGGCTTGGCGCGTTCAAAAGATGTTTTAAAAACCGAACAGCAACTTTATAAATCTATTCCTAAAGATTATTTATTTAATGCCCATCATTGGTTAATTCTCCACGGCCGTTACGTTTGTAAGGCTCGCAAGCCGGACTGTAAAAACTGCGGAATAATAGAGCAATGCCAGTTTAAAAAGAAAGAATTATAACTATTTCTTCCAGAAGAACGGGGTGAATAATATTAGGATGGTGAATATCTCTAATCGGCCTAATAACATACCGAATGAAAGTATCCACTTAGCTGAAACTGAAAGCGTAGAATAATTACCTGCAGGACCAACAACATCACCTAAACCAGGGCCAAGGTTAGCCATTGTAGCCGCTGCGGCAGAAATAGACGTTAAGAAGTCTAACCCAGTAAATGCTAGTGCAATAGCCATAACAGTAAAGCATAGCGCAAATAGTATAAAGAAACTCAGTACCGAGTATATAGATGAAGGCTCCAACTGCCTACCATTATATTTATAGCGAAATACACCATGTGGCTGAATTAATTGTTTAATCTGATTCCAAGCCGTTTGAAACATTACATAAAAACGGAATGTTTTAATGCCACCGGTTGTTGATCCTGTACAACCACCGAAGACCGATATCATAAATACGAATACAATTAAAAACGCGCCCCAATTGCTATAATCCCAGTTAGCAAAGCCAGTTGTGGTGTATATAGAGGTAATGTTAAATGCCCCCATTCTAATCGCCAAATGCAACGGATATTCACGGCTAAGGAACGCAATAGTAATTATCAGCGCAAAAATATACATGAGTATAAATAGCTTAACTTGATCATCTGTTACTAAGCGCGAAAGCTTCCCCTTAAAGGCCTGAACATAAAGGATATATGGTATACCACCCGCAAGCATAAACACGATAGCAATCCATTCAATTAAAGGGTTGTCAAAATACGCAAAGCTATTGTTATGCGTAGAAAAACCTGCCGTAGCTATGGTGGTAAATGAATGATTTACCGCGTCGAATAATGTCATTCCAGCGAAGTAATATGCAAAAAAACAGATAATCGTAAAAAATAAATATACGCCAGATATCGCCGCCGCTATTTGCTGTGCACGTGGTAATATTTTCTCGGTATTATCAGAGCTTTCACTGCGGAATAATTGCATACCACCAATACGTAGGAACGGCAAAATCGCCATCGCCATAACAATAATACCAATGCCACCAAGCCATTGAATTATTGAGCGCCACAATAGCATACCCTTAGAAAGCTGATTCAAATCAGGAATTATCGTAGCGCCTGTGGTAGTTAAACCACTCATAGATTCAAAAAACGCATCAGTATAAGAAAGGTCAACCGCTGCTAAATACATTGGTATAGATGCAAACAGCACCAGCATCACCCACGAGAGCGAGGTTAGCAATAATACCTGTTTAATATTCAAATTCTGCTGAATTTTACCAGACATATTAGATAAGAATAACGCGCCACCAACGAATGCAGATATAATAATAGAACTCAAAAACCCTTCAGAGTTTGGATGCTCTAGGTAGGTATCCAAGAAAAATGGCGGCAACTGCGCGAAAGATATTATTAACAATAATACCCCTAAAACTAATAATATGGGACGGTATTTAGACACTATTTAACCTTAAAATCAGAGATTATTTCTGAAATTACAATTTTACCCCACATAAACAAGCCAAATAAATAAATAGCTAGCTCATGGTTTATAAATGAACATCTTTCAATCTTATCACCAAGGAAAAGAATTGTAGTAATCACTGTGCCAACATAAAAACCAAGCGTAAGGTAAATAAACGCGTATTTACCAGTTAACTTTTTATCAAATAATTTTGAATTAACAACAGATGCAATAAGACCCAAGGCAGAAAAAATAAGAAGGATTAATTCAGGGTTTAACATTTACTTTTCTTTATTAATCTTCAAATCAGAAAGCGTATACATAGACACAAATAATCCAATCATAGCACCAAGGATAAATAATTTTGAATCCCTAGCTATTGCCTCAAAAAGACCGCCAAAAGTTATCATCAAGATAATATGATGAGTAAACTTATCATTTAAATTAGCAAACATGGTTATAATTATATAATATTTTTATTTAAAAATCAAGTTAAGCGGCATTAGAGTACACATATTGTACATCGTCTAAATCTTCTAACTTTTCAATTAAAGATTCCAATTTTTCTGAAGCCTCTTCAGCTATTTCTAGCGGATCCTTAGCCTGATATATTAAACGTCCAGTCTCAGCATCGCCCAATTTTTCAGTTAACGCATCACGAACAGAAGCAAAATCTTCTTTCGCACAAATTACTGTATGGAATTCTTTATCACTAAAACAATCTGAAGCACCAGCTTCAATTGCATGCTCAAACATTTCATCTTCTGCGGCTTTGTCCGCTGGGTACTGAATAAAACCAACATGCTCAAACATGAATGAAACTGTGCCATTCTCACCTAGGTTTCCACCATTTTTTGATAAACAAGTACGCACTTCAGAAACTGAGCGATTCTTATTATCCGTTAAGCAATCAACAATTAATGCCACACCACCGCCAGCAAAACCTTCGTAGGTAATAGTTTCATAATTATCGCCACTTAAACCAGACGCTCGCGAAATAGCCGTTTCAATTTTATCCTTCGGCATAGAATTAGACTTCGCATTAGATATAGCAAGCCTTAGTGCAGGGTTAAAGTCTGGATTGTCACCAGATTTAGCGGCTACAGTTAATTCTTTACCCAGTTTTGTAAACAGATTGCCTCGCTTTTTATCTTGCGCACCTTTTCTGTGTTTAATGTTTGCCCATTTACTGTGTCCTGCCATGTTTTTTCCTTATTGTTATTTAACAAAAGATAAGTATATTATCACTTCCCACAAGTATAAAAAATGATTGATATTAAAAACGTAAAATTTGAAGAACTTAAAAATGAAGGCTTAGAGCGTGAATTTAAAGTAACAGTTAAAGCTGAAGAGTTAACTAAGCTAAAAGAAGCTAAGTTAGCACAAATTCAGAAAACAGCTAAATTTGATGGCTTCCGCGCTGGTAAAGTGCCAATGCAAGTTGTTGAACGTAAATATGGCGAACAACTAGCTGGTGAAATTATTGACCAAGCAGTTCAAAGCTCTTCTGAAGGTTTATTTACTAAAGAAAAATTACGTCCTACTTCTCAGCCAAAAATTGAAGTTATCACTTTTGAGTTAGGTAAAGACCTAGAATATAAAGTTGAAATTGAAATTTTTCCTGAAGTTAAAGAATTATCTTTAAAGGGCATTAAAGTTGAAAAGCCAGTTATCAAAGTTGAAGATAAAGAGGTAGAAGAAACTATTTCTAATATGCTTAAAGGTCGCGGTACTAAAGAAGTAACTGATCGTAAAGAAGCTAAAAATGGTGATATTGTTGATATCGACTTCAAAGGTTCAATTGAAGGTGAGTATTTCGCAGGTGGCGAAGCGCAAGGCAATAAATTAGAACTTGGTACTAACTCATTCATTGGCGACTTCGAAAAGCAAATTGAAGGCAAGAAAATAGGTGAAGAGTTCGATGTTAACGTATCATTCCCTGAAGAATACCATTCTAAAGAATTAGCTGGTAAGCCAGCTAAGTTTGAGTGTAAATTAAACTCAATCCACGAAAAGTCTGATGCTGAACTAGACGATGCATTTGCTCAGCAAAATGGCTTTGAGTCAGCTGTAAAA
The DNA here is from genome assembly GCA_020630095.1 of Rickettsiales bacterium. Taxonomy (GTDB): domain Bacteria; phylum Pseudomonadota; class Alphaproteobacteria; order Rickettsiales; family UBA8987; genus JAHDCD01. The sequence goes on from JAHDCD010000008.1 coordinate 26,327, forward strand.
GTTCGTGAATATGTAAAGGATACTTTAGCGCGCTCTAACGATAATGTTGCACGTTCTATTGTTAAGAAAGACCTATTCGATAAGCTTTCTGATTCTTGTAAAGTTGAACTTCCAAAGTCTATGATTGAACTTGAGAAGGATGCTATTTCTAAGCAATTAGTTGCAAATAAAGAAGCTGATGAAAATCAAGCTGATGTACCAGATATTAAGAAAATTGAAGAACTAGCTGAGCGTAGAGTTAAGCTAGGTATCATCCTTTCTGATTATAGCATCAATAATAACATTAAAGTTTCTAATGAAGAGCTTGAAGAAGCTATTAAGCGTGAAGCTGCAATGTATCCTGGGCAAGCTGAACAAGTTTATAATTACTATAAGCAAAACGTTCAAGCTATCGAGCAACTAAAAGGTCCTATCTTAGAAGAAAAGGCAGTTGACCAAATCTTAGAAAAGATTGAAGTTGTAGAAAAAGAAATGAGTTCTGATGAAGTTAAGAAAATCTTAGATACAATCGCCGCTTAATTCTCCCTACGTTGTAATTCTCGCGTAGGCGGGAATCATTATTAAAGCCTCCTAATTAGGGGGCTTTTTTATTGGCTGAAACTATAGTAAATTCTAATTTAGGGCGTACTAGCTCTGAAAATTAAATTTGTTATCAACAAAAGCTTTAGCTTTTGTTGCACCACGTAGCGAGTGTATCTAATTTACAAGATAACATTCTTCTAAAGTAGAAAAAACTATATATTAAAATATAACTAAAGCAGATGTTATTGTTGTAATAATTGACGGCCAGATAATAAATAGAAGGTTAGCAACCACTGTCCAGAATATCGTTATTCTTACACTAACAGATTCAAGGTCGGCAATCTTTTCATTATCATTAGGCTCTTCATCAAAGTAGCAGATTTTGATTATTCTAAGGTAATAGTAAGCTGAAACTACAGTAAGTAGAACTGCTATAGATGCTTGGATAATCATATCATTTACAATTAAACCTTTAAGCACGGCAAACTTAGCAAAGAAACCCGCTAGCGGAGGTATACCCGCCATTGAGAACATAATAACCGCAAAGCAGAAACCACGTACTGGATTATATTTCGCAAGCCCTGCAAGATCTGAAATATTATGTAAATGCTTATCATCTTTGTTACGCATTGAAATAACTAAAGCCCATGCGCCAATGCTCATAACTAAATAAATAGTCAGATAGATCATTATCGCAGGAATTTGCTCACCATTAGGAAGTGTAAGCGCAAGCAATGCAAAACCAACATGACCAATTGAACTATAGGCAAGTAGTCGTTTTATATTCGTTTGTACTAGTGCACCAAAGGCACCAACCGCCATAGATGCAACCGCAACGAAATTAATTATTTGCCCCCAGTCACCCGAAAGGTCGGAGAATGGCGAAAGTAGTAAACGGATTAACAGTGCAAATACCGCAATTTTAGGAGCGGTAGCAAAGTATGCTCCAGATAGCCTGTGCGAACCTTCATAAACATCAGGTGTCCACATATGGAAAGGCACAGCCGATATTTTAAAGAATAAACCAATCATTACTAATATAAGGCCAACAAGCACTTCAATAGGTAATGATTTTATAGATGTATATTTAGTGCCCAACTCAGCGAAGTCTGTACTTCCGCCGAATCCGTAAATAAACGAGCAACCGAATAATAATATACCCGATGCTAACGCACCCAGCATAAAGTATTTTAAACCAGCCTCAGAGCTACGTAACTCAGTACGTATAAAGGCAGCCATTATGTATAATGAAAGCGAAGTTAACTCAATCGACATATACATTGAGATAAGGTCGTTAGCAGAAACTAGTGAACACATACCCACTGCCGCTAATAATATGATTATTGTAGCTTCAAATCGTACGTCGGGAGATCTATAGGAAAGCGATAGTAGCAATACAAAAAAGGTTGCCACCAAGATTAACATTTTTGCATAGAAGGCAAAGCTATCAATAACAAAAAAGCCATTAAATAAAACTTGAGGCTCCGCGGTATATAGTAAGTAGCAGGCATCAAGTGCAGCGGCTAATGCAATTAAGCCAATCTTTGGTGCATGTTTACCAAGTTTCTCAGAGAATGCGCCAATCAAAGTTACCGCAAATGCTGTAATAATTAATATTAACTCAGGTGTTATGTATTTTAAACTTTCTAACATAATGTAAATTATTTAACCCACTGGTTAATTAAATTCTCAGCAGATGCATGCACAATTCCAAGTACCAACTCAGGGTAAATACCTAAAACAATTGTTAATATTGCGAGTGGAAGCAAAATCGCTTTTTCACGTAAGTCTATATCTTTAAGCTCTGCAAGTGCGGGCTTAATTTCACCAAACATAACACGCTTAACTAAGAAAAGCGTATAACCAGCACCAAGTACCATACCTGTTGCCGCCAATGCAGATATTACCGGATTCTCTTGGAATACACCAAGTAGTACCATAAATTCACCAACAAAACCTGCTGTTGCAGGTAAGCCAATTGATGCAAATGCGAATATCAGCATAAACAATGCAAAGCGCGGCATTAAGTTAGTTAAACCACCTAAGCGTGAAATTTCTTTAGTTAAAGCTCTATCATAAATAACGCCAACACAAAGGAATAGCGCACCAGATATAACGCCGTGCGATATCATTTGGAAAATACCACCTTCTAAACCAATTTGGTTTGTAGTGAATATACCAATCGTAACAAACCCCATATGCGCGATAGATGAATACGCTATCAGCTTTTTCATATCGGTCTGCGCCAGAGCTATTAATGAAGTGTAAATTACCGCAATAGCCGAAAGAATAAATACGAAGTCTTGGAAATAAAGTGATGCGTCAGGCAACATTGGCAGTGAAAAACGGATAAACCCGTAACCACCAAGCTTTAATAAAATACCTGCTAAAATAACTGAGCCCGCTGTTGGTGCTTGTACGTGAGCATCTGGTAACCACGTATGCACAGGGAACATTGGAATCTTAACTGCGAAAGATGCAAACAATGCCAGCCATAAATATATCTGAACTTCTTTAGTAAATATTTGCGGTGCAATTTCCTGTAAGGTAGGAATGTCTAAAGTATCGGTTTTCGAGTAAATATAAATTAGCGCTACAAGGAAAAGTACCGAGCCAGCAAGTGTATATAAGAAGAATTTAAACGATGCATAAATTCTATTTTGACCACCCCATATACCAATTATTAAGAACATCGGAATAAGCGAAGCCTCAAAAAATATATAGAATAGTAATAAATCAAGTGAGCAGAATACCCCGATAACTAAACTTTCTAATAAAAGGAAGGCTATCATAAACTCACGCAAGCGGAAAGTAACATTCTTCCAGCTAGCTAAAATACAAATTGGCGTAAGGAATGCCGTTAAAATTACAAACCAAATAGATAAGCCATCTACACCTAGTTTAAACGCAATACCAGAATCTTTACCGAACCAGTTATACTCTTCAACAAATTGATACGCAGAACTGTTAGGTACAAACTTAAATAGTAAATATAGTGAAAGTAAAAAAGTTAGGCCCGAAACCCAAACAGATACAAACTTAATACGTTTATAAGCTTCTTCTTTAAGCTCATTAGTTTCGCCTGTCCTAGCAAAAAGTAGAAACAAAGCGCCAAAAAGCGGCAAGAAAGTTATTATAGATAGTATTGGCATTTGTAGTTTTTTTTAAATCACACGAGTGTAATGAGTGTTAATTAAAAAAATCTACCAAACCAAGCTTGAGCTTGAGTTGCATTGTGTAGCAATGTTTGTAAATTAGAAAGCTTACGCTTTCTAATTTACAAACAACTATATTTTATAAATGTAAATTAAGTAACCTAAAATAACGGCTATACCTATCAGCATTGCAAACGCATAATGATACACATAACCAGATTGAATTTTGCTATAAACCTTTCCAAATAAACCAGATGCCGCCGCCGCGCCATTAGGTATTAAAGCATCTACGCCTTTCTCATCACCATATTTCCAGAACTTATTAGCAATCCATTGGCAAGGCTTGATGAAGATAGTCTCATATAGCTCATCAACGTAATATTTATTATATAGAACTTCATGAATCGGCTGTAATGCACGTGTTAATGAATCCATAATTTTAGCGCGTTTAACATAAGCAAAGAACGCTAATATTAAACCAACTACACCAACAATAATAGGTAACTTGGCAACAATAGTTGGCACATGATGCGCATCTTCTAATATATTATGCCCGCCATGCGAATCCATAAATATTGAACCATTCCAGAATAGCAAGTCAGCATCTACCATGCCCCAAAAATAATAACCGATAGCACCAATTAATAATGCACCAAGAGAAAGTAATGCCAATGGCAGCTTCATAACTAGCGGGCCTTCATGAGCTTTTTCAAACGTTTCTTTATCACCTCTAAACTCACCATGGAAAGTTAAGAAGATTAATCTCCAAGAATAAAAGGCCGTGAATGTAGCTGCAATAATACCAAGAATATATGCAAACTCACCTAAACCATGCGCCGCATAAGCGCTCTCTAAAATCATATCCTTAGAGTAGAAGCCAGATAATAACGGCACACCGGTAATAGCCAAAGTACCGATTAGCATAATAATATATGTAAACGGAATCTTCTTACGCAAGCCGCCCATTTTCTGCATATCTTGCTCATCATGCACTGCATGAATAACTGAGCCAGCGCCTAAGAATAATAAGGCCTTAAAGAAGCCGTGCGTAAATAAGTGGAATATCGCCGCAGGATAAGCGCCAACACCACACGCAAAGAACATATAACCTAACTGCGAACAAGTTGAATAAGCAATAACACGTTTAATATCGTTTTGTGTTAAGGCAATAGATGCCGCAAAAATGCAAGTTAATGCGCCTACAACTATAATAATATCTTTGGCAAATGCCGAATATTCAAATACAGGCGACATACGCGCTAATAAGAATACACCCGCAGTTACCATTGTTGCCGCATGAATAAGCGCCGAAACCGGAGTAGGGCCTTCCATCGCATCAGGTAACCAAGTATGTAAGCCAAGCTGAGCAGACTTACCCATAGCGCCAATAAATAACGCCACTGCTATTAAATCTATATTAGGAATGCTAAATCCAAAGAAGTTCACATTATCACGCAAGAACGCGGGAACATCTTTAAATATGGTATCAAACTCAATTGAGCCAAATGTTAAGTAACACGCAAATATACCGATAGCTAAACCAACATCACCAACGCGGTTAACAATAAATGCCTTCATAGAAGCTAAGTTTGCACTTTCTTTTTTATACCAAAAACCAATCAGTAAATAAGATGCTAAACCAACGCCTTCCCATCCTAAGAATAATTGCGCTAGGTTGTTAGAGGTTACCAACATTAACATGAAGAACGTGAATAACGACAAGTAAGCAAAGAATCTTTGCTGATGCTTATCGTGGCTCATGTACGAAATAGAATATAAATGTACTAAGAACGAAACTGAATTAACCAGCAGAATCATCACCACTGAAAGTGAATCAAAACGTAATTGCCATTTAACTACAAGGTCTGAAACATTTAAAAATGTAAATAAATCAAGAACTGCAGTATTGGCATTAATAGCATACCTATTAAATAGTATAATAGCAGATAAAGCCGCAAGCCCCATTAAGCCACAAGTAACATAATGAGAGGTGCGCACAGAAAGCTGTTTGGTAAATAAACCAATTATAATTGCACCAAGTAACGGTGCGAATATTGCAATATTCTCAAACAATTTATCCTTTTAAAGTGTTAATTTCCTCAACCTCGATATTCCCTTTATTACGATAATAAACAACCAATATCGCTAACCCAATTGCCGCTTCAGCCGCCGCTACAGTTAATGTAAATATAGTAAAGATCTGACCAGTTAAGTCATTCATATAGCTTGAAAAAGCAACTAGATTAATATTAACGGCAAGCAGAATAAGCTCAACAGACATTAAAATTGTAATCACGTTCTTACGGTTAAGAAAAATACCGCACACGCCAACAGTAAACAATATTACTGCTAGAATTAAATAATGATTTAAACCAATTTCCATCGCCCACGATTAATATACATTATAGTTAATGGAGCAATAGAAATTTCTTGTTATAATATATATTTACTATCTATGGTTTAGTTCTTAGTGGTTGCTATCGCACATACATTTGCATTTATTGGTGTTGAACCTAAAGAGGTTCAAGTTCAAGTTCATATGGGCTCTGGCTTACCGGCTTTTAATATTGTTGGCTTAGCTGCTAAAGCCGTTAACGAAAGTAAGGAGCGCGTACGTGCGGCATTGTCGTCAATGGGTATAAATTTACCGCCTAAACGCATAACAGTTAACCTTTCTCCAGCAGATTTACCCAAGGAGGGTTCTCACTATGACCTTCCCATCGCACTTGGTGTATTAATGGTAATGGAGATAATTCCAGAGTCAGCTTTGAAGAATAACATAATCATGGGCGAACTTGCTTTGGATGCTTCAATAACTCAAGTTTCGGGCGTTTTACCTGCTGCCATGGGTGCGGCACAGCGCGGTTTTTCTATCACTTGCCCAAAAATTAATGGTCCAGAAGCTAGTTGGGCTGATGACGAGATTGTAATTATATCAGCTAGTAATTTAACTGAGCTTATTGAGCACTTTAATGGCGAGGTAATTTTACCAAAGCCAAATAAGAACGATATTAATAACGATAATATCCAATATCCAGACCTTAAAGATGTTAAGGGGCAGAAAAAGCCTAAGCGCGCGCTAGAAATTGCTGCAGCAGGCGGTCATAATATGTTAATGATTGGCCCCCCAGGTTCTGGTAAGTCAATGTTGGCATCGCGTTTACCTTCTATACTTCCGCCAATGAGCCCAAAGGAAATGCTTGAGGTTTCGGTGATTAATTCAATAGCAGGTGTAGTAAATGATAACGAAGGGCTTTCATTCGCGCGCCCTTTCCGTGATCCGCATCACTCAGCTTCAATACCTGCGCTTGTAGGTGGTGGTGCAAAGGCAAAGCCGGGGGAAATATCACTGTCGCATAATGGCGTCTTATTTTTAGACGAACTACCTGAGTTTAATAGAGTAGTGCTAGATTCCTTACGCCAACCACTAGAAACTCGTGAAGTTGCGATTGCTCGCGCGCAGAACCATGTAACGTACCCTGCTAATTTTCAGCTTATCGCGGCCATGAATCCATGCCGATGCGGTTATATGGGTGATGCTGAGCGTGAGTGCAATAAAGTGCCAATTTGCGGTAAGGATTACCAATCTAAAATTTCTGGCCCAATGTTAGATAGGATCGATATCCATATCCAAGTGCCAGCGGTTAACCCGTATCAAGAATTTGAAGATGAATCTGAATCAAGCGCAGATATTCGTCAGCGTGTATTAAACGCACGCAAAATTCAGGCAAATAGACACGAGAATATTTTAACTAATTCAGAAGCTGAAGGTGAATTGTTAAAAGAATTTTCTACCCCTTCAAAAGATGGTGAAGATATGTTAAAACAGGCGGTAGTAAAATTTAACCTATCTATGCGCTCGCATAATAGAGTGCTAAAAGTGGCAAGAACAATCGCAGATTTAGCTTCATCGGCAACAGTTGAAAAAGAACATATCGCTGAAGCTTTATCTTATAGGCAACTTCAATATGGGAAATAAAAAAGCAATAATATCTTTTAGCGGTGGGCTAGATAGTACTACTTGTTTGGCGCTCGCAAAGTCACAAGGTTTTGAACCTATTTGTATTTCTTTTGATTATAATCAAAAGCATAAAGTTGAATTGGATTATGCTAAAAGACTTGCTGAAGGATATGGTGCGGAGCATAAGGTTATTGAAATAAACAGTAATCAATTTGCAACTTCTGCACTGGTAGATAAATCGCAAAAAGTCCCTGATTTCAGTGCTTCAGAAGATATTCCAGTTACGTATGTTCCTGCGCGGAATATAATATTCTTATCATACTGTTTAGCGTACGCGGAAGCGTTTCAATCTTACGACATATTCATCGGCGTTAACGCGTTAGATTATTCTGGCTACCCAGATTGCCGCCCAGACTTTATTTCTCAATATGAGCAAATGGCAAACCTAGGTTTATCATACACGCAAGACGAAAAGAAACTAAAAATCCATACGCCATTAATAGATTTAACCAAGGCTGAAATTATAAAATTAGGCCATAGCTTGGGCGTGGATTATTCTAAAACATTCTCATGCTACAACCCTTCACCAGAAGGTAAGGCTTGCGGTAAATGCGATTCCTGCGTTTTACGAAAAAAAGGCTTTGATAGTGCAGACAAATAATTTATAAAGCCACGTGATGACAACACCAAAGTTACCAATAGATCAGAATAAAATTTTAGATCCTCTAGCCGATGGCCTGAAAGATAAAGGTTATGTAACTGCAAAAATTGACGACCTAGTAAACTGGGCGCGCTCTGGTTCACTTTGGCCAATGACCTTCGGTTTAGCATGTTGTGCAGTTGAAATGATGCAAGCCGCAGCTTCTCGTTACGATATGGATAAATTCGGGCTTTTATTCCGCCCATCACCGCGCCAATCAGACGTTATGATTGTTGCCGGTACTCTAACAAATAAAATGGCGCCAGCGCTTCGCAAGGTTTACGACCAAATGCCTGAGCCACGTTATGTTATTTCAATGGGCTCATGCGCTAACGGCGGTGGTTATTACCACTATTCATACTCAGTAGTTCGCGGTTGCGACAGAGTTGTACCTGTAGATGTTTATGTGCCAGGTTGCCCACCAACAGCCGAGGCCCTTCTTTATGGTGTATTAAAATTACAACAAAAAATCCGTCGCGAGGGAACTATTTTCAAGCGCTCTTAAGATTCTAGTTGCAAATGATTCGCAACTAGCTATTGTAGAAGAATGTTATCTTCACTTATAATCACATTTAGAGAATCATTAGAAATTACCTTAATCATCGGTGCGGTACTAGCTGCAACCAATGGCATTGCGGGTAGAGGAAAATACATCTCAATCGGCGTTTTGGCAGGAATTATTGGCTCTGTTGCAATTGCATATTTCTTAAATCAAGCATCCGAATCAGCAACAAAATATAATGAATACTTCATTGAATCACTAGTTCTAGGTACGGCCTGCGCTTTAATTATATGGACTGTGTTATGGATGCAGTCCCATGCAAAAAAACTAACTTCAGATATTAGAGGAACAGCATCACAAATCCGCGCGGGCGACAAAACTTTCTTGAGCTTAACCTTAATTATAGCATTAGCAATATTACGAGAAGGGGCGGAAATAATATTACTTTCAGCATCATTAATTCAAGATGGCGAAACATTATCAAATGTAATTATAGGTGGAGTTATTGGCTTTTTAATAGGTGCTTTGATCGGTGCATTGTTGTTTATTGGCTTGATAAAGGTTAAGCCTGTCTATTTCTTCAAAACTACAACTGTCCTGCTTTCATTAATCGCCGCTGGCTTGGCCGCTAGCTTAGCTAAAAGATTAATAAAGTTAGATATAGTTCCTGAAAGCCTAACCGCTATTGCTTGGGATACAACGCATATACTAGAAAAGAAATCGCACTTAGGTTCATTCTTGCACGCATTTATTGGATATGCAGATAAACCAATGGCCTTGCAAGTAATATTCTACGTTCTAGTGTTGGCGTTCATATATTTAACGTTAAAACTTCGTGCTAGAAAAAATTAAACAGAATAAACTTTTCACCTTCTTTTGCCTGATATGCGTTCTTGTGGCAATCCAACTTGGTTCGTGGCAGGTTGAACGCAGAGCAGAGAAAAATGCCTTAATCACTCAATATAATAAGAGTCAGGCTCAAAGAATGCCTGTTGAGATAGATATTAATAATTTTGATGCGGATAGGCAGTTATTCCAAAAAATATTCCTTAACGGCGAATATTTACATGAATATGAGATAGCGCTTGCAGGGAAGTATTTAAATAATTCAGGCAGTAAAAATTACTTAGGTTACCATATTATAACGCCATTTTTATTAGAAAATAATCAGCTTGCACTAGTTAATCGCGGCTGGGTAAGTGTTGCTGATTATAAAGCTGGGAGCTACTCAAAAAAGTCTACTAGAACAGATATTTATGCCGTAGTTAGGAAGTCTACAGGTGATGCTCCATGGTACATGCCTCACAATAATCCACAAGAAAACCTATGGTTTTGGATAGATAAATTACAGATAGAAAATCATCTAAAATCTAAGGGTAATAATTATGCCTTATCGGGTATGGTTCTACAGGAAATTGGCTCGAAGGAAGCTAAACCAAGAAACATCCCTAATAAGATTAACTTCTATAACCAGCATATGCAGTATATTGTTACATGGTTTACATTGGCGCTAATTATTGTAATAATGTGGTTCTTCTTCCTAAGAGGTAGAGATGGAACTAAGAAAGGCAAATAGAATTGTTATAAAAATTGGCTCATCATTGCTATACCGCAACGGATCAATAGATGAGCTATGGTTAAAATCTTTATGCGAAGATATCGCAAATTTAGTAAACAAAGGAGTTGAGGTGATTGTAACTTCATCTGGCGCAATTGCAGCAGGTCGCGAATTTATAAAATCAACCGGCGACCTTAGTATTTCACAAAAACAAGCCGCAGCAGCCGTTGGTCAGCCACGTTTAATGCGTTTATATCATAAAAATTTACAAAAATTAGGCTTACAAGTCGCACAAATATTACTTGTATCAGAAGATGTTGAAACTAAAAAACGCTCCGAAAATGCAATAAAAACCATTAATAATTTGCTTGCAGAACAAATTATTCCAGTAATTAACGAGAATGATTCAGTTGCTACAAGAGAAATAGTTTTCGGAGATAATGATTCATTGGCAGCTCAAGTAGCTAAACTTACAAAATCTGACTTATGTATTCTTTTTTCAGATGTTGAAGGTTTATACGATTCAAATCCTAATAAAAATAAAGATACAAAGTTTATCAATGAAGTTGCTGAAATAACTAAAGAAATAGAATCTTATGCAGGTGGATCTTGCTCGCTTGAAGGCACTGGTGGCATGATTACAAAAATTGATGCAGCTAAATTATGCAACGATAATGGCATAGATTGTGTGATAACTTCTGGTTTAGAGAGAAACCCTTTAAGTAAGCTTTTTGAAGGTAAAAGACATACCATTTTTAAAGCTTAGAAAAGATCTAGTGAGAGTAGAATTGCCATAACTACAGCGCCAACAATTCCTAGTTCAATAAAGCCAATTCCGTATCCCCATATTTCAAAAAATTCCATAATTATATTGCAAATGAGCTACCACAACCACAACTAGATGATGCGTTAGGGTTTTTTATCTCAAAGTTAGAAAAGCCTAAAGACTCAACATAGTCAAGCTGTGCACCATCAATAAATTCCATACTAGTTTCATCAACTAAAACAATGGTTTCGCCATTATTAAATTCAGTATCGCCATCTTGCTTTTTATCAAAATCTAACTTGTATTGAAAGCCGCTGCAACCACCACCATCAACTGATAATCTAAAAAGCATATCAGCAGATTCCTTCGCCTGTAACTGTGCTATACGTTCTGCTGCATTATTTGTAATACTGAATGACATTAACATCTATTATATTTATTCTAATGCAGTATGTCAAAACTTTACCTTATAGACGGCTATAGCTGGTTATTCCGTGCTTATCATAGCTTGCCACCATTAACCAACCCTGAAGGAACACCTGTAGGTGCTGTATATGGCTTCGCTAACATGATAATGCAGTTACGCGATGGTCTAACGAATGATGATTCTTTAATGGTAGTTTTTGATGCTGGTAAGAAAAGCTTCCGCAATGACATTTACCCTGAATATAAGGCTAATCGCCCTGAGGCTCCAGAAGATTTAATTCCTCAATTTACTTTAGTGCGTGAGCTTGTAGATGCATTAAATATACCACATGAACAGCAAGTCGGCTTTGAAGCTGATGACATAATTGCAACATATGCAAAGCATGCAAGTGAAGATGGCTTTGAAACCTATATAGTAAGCTCCGACAAAGACCTAATGCAATTGGTAAACGAGAATACCTTCATGGTTGATACCATGAAAAAGCGTAAAATAGGCATTGAAGAGGTTAAAGAAAAGTTCGGTGTAACGCCTAGACAGGTTTTGGACGTATTGGCGCTTATGGGCGACAGTTCCGATAACATTCCGGGTGTGCCATCTATTGGGCCTAAAACTGCGGCAGAACTTTTAAATACTTACGATAACCTAGAGGGTATTTTTGCCAATTTAGATAAGATTAAACAAAATAAACGTCGCGAAGTTTTAACCGATAATCAAGACCAGGCATACCTATCACGCAAGCTTGCCAGCTTATGTTTTGATACCCCACAAAATCATCCACTCAATAGCTTAAAGTTAAGGGATATTGATAACGAAATTGCCATTCCATTCTTACAAAAGCATGGTTTTAAATCTGTATTAAAAAAGCTGGGTAGTGAAGTTATAATTACGGCTCAAGATAAGCCTAAAAAGCAAACGCAAAAACTAGACTTTAATTTAAAGAAACACGTCACGATTTCTAACAAAGAAGAGCTAGAAGAATACTTAAAAAATAGCTCAGCTATCTACTTAATTATCAATAATAACATATTGTATCTGTGGAATAACTCTATTCAGTCGGTTGAAATAGAACTGCAAAACTCATTATTTGATTCTTCATTGGATTATACTGATATTTTAAAGCCATACTTACGAAATAAAGCGGTAAAAAAGGTTCTGATAGATTCTAAATCAGTATCGCATTTCTTCGATATAAATATACAAGGTTTTGAAGATATTTCGGTACTAAACTATTCACTTTATGGTACCTCTAAAAAGTTAGATTTAGTAGAAGAAAAGCCAATAGAAAAATTCAAAGAATTATTTGAAAAATACCATGAGTTAAAAGGTAAATTGCTAGAGCATAAAGCCTACTTAATTTATGAATCTATGGAAAAGCCGATAGCGGAGATTCTATATAAAATGGAAAGCCGCGGCATAAAGATAGATGTTGCATATTTACAAGACCTAACGGCTAAATTTAATGAGCGCTCGGCAACACTCTCTAAAGATATATATAAGCTTGCAGGACAAGAGTTTCTTATCTCATCACCGAAGCAATTAGGTGAGGTTCTATTCGATAATATGGGGCTTGAAGGTGGTAAAAAATCCAAGAAATCAGGCGCTTACAGTACATCAGCTGACGTGCTAGAAAAACTAGAAGATGCAGGTTATATAATTGCAACAAAGGTGATTCAATATCGTAGTTTAACTAAGTTGGTTTCAACATTTACGGAGCCTTTAACGCATAAGGCGAGCTCTGTAAATAACCACCGTGTTCATACTACTTTTGGCAACACTACAACGGCAACGGGTAGACTTTCATCGCTGGAGCCTAACTTACAAAATATCCCAATCCGTACGGAAGATGGCAAGTTAATCCGCGGCGCATTTATTGCTAAAGAAGGGCATAAACTAGTAGCGGCAGATTATTCACAAATTGAATTACGCTTACTGGCGCACATGGCGCAAGTACCAGAGCTTATAGAGGCTTTTAAGCAAGGGCAGGACATCCATGCAATTACCGCTGCGCAAGTTTTGGGGGCAGATTTAGATAATATGGATAAGAACCTGCGCCGTGATGCAAAGGCTGTTAACTTCGGTATTATCTATGGCCAGTCCGCTTATGGCTTGGCTAAACAGCTAGGTATAGGAAATAAGGAAGCTGCAGATATTATAGACCGTTACTTCACGCAGTACACTAATATCCGCAAATATATGGATAAAAATATAGCTGAAGCGCGCGAGAATGGTTATGTATCAACTATTTGTAATAGAAGGATATACTTTAAAGATATTAATTCAAAAATGCCAATGCTTCGCCAATTTGCAGAGCGCGCAGCCATTAATGCCCCGCTACAAGGTACGGCGGCTGATATAATGAAAATAGCCATGATACAATGTGCTAATGCAGGGCTACTAGATTATATGGTTCTACAAATTCATGATGAATTACTGCTAGAAGTACCAGAAGATAAAGTCCAAGAAGTGGCAGATAAGCTAACTAAAACAATGCAAAATGTCATGCATTTAGATGTTCCTCTAACAGTTAATACTTCAATCGGTAATAATTGGTTAGAGCTATAGTTATAGCTCTGTAATTATTGAGAGTTCTTTAAGAAATCTTCAAATGAAGGAACGGGAGTTGTTGTAACTCCACCACCGGAGATAGTAGGGCCGCCAATGTTTATATTAGGCACGCTATAATTAGGAATGCTAGGCGCTAAAGTTTGCGGAGCTGAAGGTAATCTTGGTGCAGATGGCAAACTAGGAGTTTGAGGAATCTGCGGTAACTGCACTGAAGGAGCTCTTACCTGAATATTTCCAGCTGGTGCAGGTGTTTGAAGAAGTGGTGCGGCTGGTGCGCTAACGGGTCTAGAGCCTGCAACGCCATAACCTTCATTAAATACGCATAATACTTGATTATCGTAATAGAATGCCATTTTAGGGTAAACTTTATCTAAAATAGTAAACTCACCAGTTTTACCAGTTTGTAATGGAACTTCTTGCCCTTGTGGCGTTACCTGACGTATCTCTGGCAATCTACCTTTAGGGAATTCAATATAAACTCTTCTACCATCATCAAATATTTTATGAGGCTTTAAGTAATCTGGTCCAACATAAGTATACTTATAGTTAAAGTTACTGTCGGTTAATTTACGCTCAACCTTACGACCAGCTTCTTTTTTAGCTACACCATCGCGAATACCACGTGGTTTAGTTTTAATGGCATTATTTTCCCATGTTCTAGTATCATTAAAGCCGTCATCAGGGTAGTAAAAGCGCATTACGTAAATCTGCGCATCTCTATCTTCCTTTTTTGAAGTAAGCTCAAACAGATACGAACGCTTATTAGTAAGTACAGTCATGTTAGTTATCATGCCGTCTTGGTTGGCCTTAACAAAAATTCTATTATTCTGTGGTGTAATTTTAAATGGAATTTGATCACCTACTGAAATAGTTTTAATTTTTTCATCATGTCTAAACTCAATATTAGCCTGATACCCGAAGAATGTTGCAACCTTATAAACCTCATTTTCACTATATACCATTGTTCTAACACGAGAATCAGTTGTAAGCGGGCGCGAAACAGTGCTGTAAGCTGAAGCGCCAACAGGGAGAAGTAATAAAGTTATGAATAAAATTCTTAAGATCAAAACCTACATGAGTTAAGTATACCAAATCTCAAACTATTATGAGCATTTATATATGCAACATATTTGTTTGCTAAAAATCCATGCCATTGTATAAAACTACCATGATTAAAAAGGATGCCACGGAGCGAAGGCTCGGAAAAGTGGGTACCGGTTTTCCTGAGCTGTACGACATTGAATAAAACAGGGCTGTGATTACTGCTAGAATAAAATTAGAAAATATGAGCAATAAAATAGAAAAAGATATTTGTATAATCGGTGCTGGCCCAGTGGGTTTATTTGCTATTTTTGAATGTGGCATGATGAAAATGGATACTGTTGTAGTAGACGCGCTAGACTTTGTGGGTGGCCAATGCACGGCACTTTATCCGGAGAAGCCTATATATGATATTGCAGGTTTCCCATCGGTTGATGCTGGCGATTTAATCACAAACTTAGAAAAACAAGCTGAACCTTTTAAGCCAGAATATGTACTAGGCGAACAAGTATGCAAAGTACAAGGCGAAGCGGGTAATTGGCAGTTAGAAACAAATAAAGGTACAAAAATTGAATGTAAGGCAATAATTATTGCTGCGGGCTGTGGCGCATTTGGCCCTAATCGCCCGCCTTTAGAAAACGTTGAGAGTTACGAAGCAAATGGCGGTGTAAACTACATGGTTCGCAAACGCGCAGACTTTGCCGACAAAGACGTTGTAATAGCCGGCGGTGGCGATTCCGCTTTAGACTGGGCTATCTCACTTTCAGAAGTGGCAAAAAGCGTTAGCTTAGTTCATCGCCGCCCTAAATTCCGCGCCGCGCCAGACTCAGTAGAAAAAATGCATAAGCTGGTAGAGCAGGGCAAAATTGACCTTGTTGTGCCATATCAGTTACATTCACTACAAGGTGAAAATGGCAATCTAGAAGCGGTTAATGTTGCCACATTAGATGACGAAGTTAAGGCACTAAAGGCTGATAATTTATTGGCTTTCTTCGGCCTTTCAATGGAACTTGGCCCAATAGCAGACTGGGGCTTAAACCTCCACATGAAGCATATCGAAACTACGCAATCTAACGCGCAAACAAGCACTGAAGGCATTTATGCAATTGGCGACATTGCCACTTACGAAGGTAAATTAAAGCTAATCGTATGTGGATTCTCTGAAGCAGCAATGGCCGCCCATAGCGCTTACAAGCACGTTTTCCCAGATACTGAATATCATTTCGAATATTCTACATCTAAAGGCGTAGCAGCTTAATAAAAAGGCATTTTCCAGAATATAGAAAAAACAAAAATCCCGTTTTCTTCTAAAAAATAATATTCTAGCGAGATTACCTTTAAAAAACCTTATATTTCAATGGCACTTAGGATAAGTCCTAGAAAGAAACATTAAAAAACTGCCAAAAAACACGCATTTTTTGCTAAAAAATGACGATTTTTTTAATATAGTAAATTAGAAAAGACTATAAATCCTCATCCTCCTCTTCCTGATTCACAATGTGATATTAATATTAACAGGAGAAATATCTTCTGGAAGGTTCTAACTTGCTCTAGCTACCAACTACAAATTTTCTTAATTTTGTTAACTTTATCTTAACCTATAGCATGTAGCTTTGCATCTGTAGTAAACCATATTGAACGATGGCAGATAAAAAAAACATAACAAAAGAACTTCATGCTGATTCTTACGATGAAAAGAATGAGGTTAATAACGAATTAAATGATCAGAAAAAAGCGCCCGTAGAAGACGAGTCTAATTACAATGATTCAAGGGAAAAGCGTATGGATAGAGACAATGAGGAAGAGCTAGATTCTGGCGCTCCTGAAGTTGTACAATCTGGTAAAAAGAGTAAGGCTCTAATAATAATTATTGTATTAGTAGCGGCTTACTTCTTGTTTAATATTATCACTTCTTCAAATAAAAGTACGCGTATTGAAGAGGCTAAAAAAGAAAGAGAGGAAACTATCTTCTCAGAAAATAAAAAGGTGGAAGCTATTGTAGCTGAAGTTCCTATAGAGGAAGAAGAGGAGTTTATCATTCCTCCTAAGCCACCAGAAGAAATTGCAATTAGTCCACCAAGCTCATTAATTTTGGATCCTATTCCAACATATGACGAGCCTATCGAAACAACTAACAACGAATCATCAACATCTTTAGGTGAAAGAGTAAGATCTAACATGGTTCTATTTTCAGGCGGAGGCAGTAGTGGCGGTTTAGGTGGCTTATTTGGAGAAGGTGGCGCAGATGAAGCTTTACCAAACGTATTCTTAAGTACAACATCTTCAGCAAATGTAACAGTTACTAGAACTTACAAGTTAACGAACACTATCTTGCAAGGTAAAATGATTGATGCGGTGCTAGAAACCGCAATTAATACAGAATTAAACGGCTTACTTAGAGCTGTAGTTTCTCGTGATGTATATTCAGAGAAAGGTAGAAATATCCTTATCCCACGCGGTTCAAGGTTAATCGGTTCATACAGTACAGAAATTTCAAGCGGTCAAGCGCGTGTAAATATGGTGTGGACTCGCTTAATCCGTCCAGATGGGTTAGATGCCGCAATAGGTTCTCCTGCAACAGATACAATGGGTAGATCTGGCGTATTAGGTGGCGTAGATAGAAAATACTTGCCAACGATTGCTAATGCTTTCTTATCAACTACACTAACAGTTGGTTTAGCGGCGGCGGTTGAAGCGGCAACTGATGGTATTGGTATTCAGCAAACTGAAAACACTTCAGGTAGTATTAATACAGCTGGTGACATTACCGACATTGCAGCGCTTAGCGGTATTAATAGCTTCTCAGAAATTTTAAGAAGCATTATTACGCAGAACTTAAGCGTTACACCAACTATTAACGTTGAACAGGGGACCAGATTAAAAGTTTTTATCAATAAAGATGTAATCTTCCCTGATAGTGTAATTAACTCAGTTAGTTACGTTAATTAATATAAAATGAACTTACCTGCTCTTAATACATATCTCGGACCAATTATGGAGTTAATCCATATGGAGAACGTAAACGAGGTTTCTATAAATGAACCTGGTGGCGCATGGATTGAGCGTAGAGGTGAAAGGCATTATTTTGAGCGCCCAGAACTAGATTTAAATCATTTAAAGTCATTGGCTCGTCTGATAGCACAAAGTACAAACCAAGAAATTTCAGAAGAAAAGCCATTACTTTCGGCAACTCTTCCAGGTGGTTATCGTGTGCAGGTAATTTTCCCACCGGCATGTGAAGATGACAAGGTTATCATGTCTATTCGTAAGTATGACGTACTAGACCTTTCAATGGATGAGTATGAAAAACTTGGAGCCTTCGAAGATACCGCAACTGAAGCAATTAAAGATGAATCCGTAGATGTTCTACGTGAATATTTAGATAAAAAACAAATTAAGAAGTTCATCACCGAGGCCGTTGCCTTCAAGAAAAACATTATTGTATCAGGTGGTACATCAACAGGTAAAACAACGTTTACCAATGCTGTACTTACTACAATTGACCATTCTGAACGTTTAATAACTGTAGAGGATGCTCGTGAGATCCGTTTAAAACAGCCCAACAAGGTACATTTACTTGTATCTAAAGGTGGTCAGGGTGTAGCAAAAATTACCGCGCAGGACCAAATTGAGGCATGTTTACGTATGGCTCCGGATAGAATAATCGTAGGTGAGCTTCGTGGTATTGAGGCATTCTCATACGTACGTGCAATTAACACTGGTCACCCAGGTTCTATTGCAACAGTTCATGCAGATTCACCAATGTTAGCATTCGAGCAGATAGCTCTAATGCTTCTTCAGGCAAATATCGGTTTAGGGCGTAATGAAATCATGATGTATATCAAGAACGTAATTGATATTGTTGTGCAATTAAAGAAAGGTAAGGGCGGTCGTCGTTATGTTT
This sequence comes from Rickettsiales bacterium, assembly GCA_020630095.1. GTDB lineage: Bacteria > Pseudomonadota > Alphaproteobacteria > Rickettsiales > UBA8987 > JAHDCD01. The sequence continues at coordinate 45,428 of JAHDCD010000008.1, forward strand.
CTGAAATCCTATTTAATGATAAAAAAGACGCCTCTATGGGGATCGGTCTTTAATTATAGTCTTTTCTAAATTACCTCGTATTCACGATGTAATTTAGATACACTCGCTACGCGGTGCAACAAAAGCTAAAGCTTTTGTTGATAGCAAATTTACTATATAAATCTATAAACTCAGGTATAAAAAAAGCCCCGCTATAAAGCGAGGCTTCTTAAATTAAGTTTTAAATCCTAAAATTAGAATTCATAACCAATAGTAAAGATATAGTAGTTATCTAATCTTTCTTTACCAGCAGATGGAGTATTATCAAAGCTGAATCTGTGTTCAACTGAACCAGTTAAAGACTTAGCAACTGGGAATTTTAAACCAGTAGCGCCAGTAGCAATGAAATCTTCAGCATCCTTTAATGAAGTTAAAAGTTCATGGTTATGGAAGAAAGAAACAACATCGTTAAATAATTTTCTTTCGTAGTTTAAGAACCATCTACCAGAAACGTTCTCAGTATCAGAGAAGTCACCAGTATTAGAGAAATCTTCAATTAAGTATACAGCACCAACTTCAATGTTAAGTTTTTGCTTTTCATCTTCTAAAACTTTGTAACCCACAAATGGACCAACAGTATAACGAAGCTTTAAGTTAGCAATTTCGTCTGAGAAGTAAGATGCACCAACGCCGTAGAATAAATCTTCAGATAGTATGCGCTTGTATTTAGCGTCAACACCATGATTCTTTACAGTTCTTGTGCCACTAGTTTCAGTTTCAAAAGTATAAGCTCTACCTTCGATAATACCAAAATCACCGTAGTCAGCTGTACCTTTAGCTTCTAAGAAGTAATCAGTTTGTCTAGAGTTACCATCAGCAACGTTTAAACCTGCTTTAATAGAGCCAGTATAAGTAGTGTGATCAGCTTCATCAGCAGACGCACCAGATAAGGCAACAGTAACAGCAGATAAAGTTAATAGAGATGCAATTGCAATTTTTAATTTAATCATTTTGAATAAAGAGTTATTAGACTAGACTCACTAAGGCTTTCAAAACAAATTGCAACAATAATTAATTAACAGCGTTAATATTTTACTCAAATGTAGTTAAATAGTAACATTAACTACTAGATTTTAGAAAATCTTCAAAGCTAGGTGCTTTAATGCTAGATGTAGGCTGAACAGATGGAACATTCGGTGTAATATTTATTTGAGTGGCGGGAGCAGGGCTACTAGATATGTTTGGAATTTTAATCTCATTTTTAGTGCCAAATCCCCAATGTTCATTTTCTTCTTCTTCAGCAGTTTCAACTTCAATAAGTGTAACTGTAGGCTTCATACTTATTTGGTTCTTGGGATCAAATCTCCAAGCTGAACGGCTAGGAAGTGCGCCTTCACCAGAGTAAGTAGATATATCCGTTTCATACTGAATATCGCCTTGGAATGGAGTTGCGATACCTTTAATGTCAATATCAGCACTGCCATTGAAGCCATTTCTCTTTAAAGCATAAACGCTTCCAATATTATCAAATGCTTGATGTTCTGCATAATCAAGAATTTCAAATATTCTTCTAAAATCATTAACTAGAGCAATTTCTTTTGCAGTACTTCCGCTTGGCGTAAGTACTAGTGGGTCAACACCTAAGCTTAGCATTCTTTCTACTAAAGTATCATAACCAAGTGCTGTGGAGATATGTAATGAGTTTAACCCAGCATTATCAGTCACATTAGGATTAGCACCATAATGTAAAAGCTTATTAGCCATATCAATTTTACCCTCTTTAAGCGCTAGCATAAATGGCGTATTACCACCAGAATCTCTGCCGTTAATATCTACACCTAGTTTAACTAGAGGGCCAAACGCATTTATATTATTATTTCTAATGGCAACATGAACCATGTTTTCGCCTTTATCATTAGTAATTTTAGGATCAGCACCTCTACGTATTAAAAATTTAACCATCTGAGAATGCCCACGAGCCGTAGCCAGCATTAAAAGTGTATTGCCATAAATATCAGTCTGATTAACATCCATACCTTTATCTAGTAATGCACGCACACCATCAATTTCACCGCGCGCAGCGGCCACTAGCAAATATCGCTGATAATCTTCACTAAATTGAAATGGTGTTAAGTGATTATTCTTTTTTCTGTAAGCTCTTTTATGAGTAATAGGTGAAACTCTATGTCCATTACGCTCTATGTAGTTTAAGCGCCTTCTAACGCGCTCATTCTCGGTAAAATCTTTTGAAGATACAAACGGCTTAACTTCTTCCACCACTTCCTTTTCAAATTCAAACTCTACAGCTTCATCTTCAGCATCAAAATCAGCTAAATCAAAATCTTCTAAACCTTCTAGTAAGTTACCACCAGATGAACTTTCTGAATAGTCATCAGAGCCCAAAAGCTCTTCAAGCCCATCAGCCTCTTGAGCGTTTAAATTAAAAATTAGTAGCAAGTGGATAAAGATTAATCCCGCTATTATATATAGATTTTTCATACAACTACCTGTTTTTCTTACGACTCCATACATTGGAATCCTTTGTAATTAGCCAATCCTAGCTAACTTCAACCTTAGAAACGCAATCAAGCTTTTCTACTTCTTCTATAACATTTGGGTCATACTTTAACCGCTTGTTATACTTGAATCTAATCCCTATTTCTTCTTCCAAGTCAAGGAAATAAAACAAATTATCATTCCCTGCAGGAAGCGCAGATAGCTTGCTTTCTAGGCTATCTAGCGCTCCTTTTGAGTTTAAATGTATAGTAATTTTACGCTTAATATTGGCCTCCTCCGCTTTTAACGGAGAAATCCCATCAACAAAAATTCTAGTACCACCTTCATCTTTCCGTGCAGTTGCTTGCACTAAAATAGGCTGTTTATTATCCAAATAATCACGACTTGCATCAAGCACTTGCTCATTGAATATTGATACCTCAACAGTACCAGACCTATCAGAAATATAAATATAACTAAATCGTTTCTTACCCTTAAATCTATGGATAGAGCGCAGTACAACGCCCGCTAAGGTTATTTTCTGCTCACCATCGCGTAAATTAACTAAGTCTCCCGCATTGGTAATTTTATGCCTCTTTAATATATGCTCAAACTGCTCAAGCGGATGCTCCATAAGGAAGAATCCATAAGCCTCAAGCTCGGCATTAACTTTCTGGGCATCATTCCATTCTTTAGCCTCTCTAAGCTTCAAGGGCATTTCAGCTTCAACTGCCGCTCCACCGCCAAATAGACTATTTTGGTCAGAATTACGCTCCTTCTCTAAGTTATTAGCATAATCGGTAACTAATGGCGCATTCTCAAACATCATTGCGCGGTTAGGCTCTAACCCTTCAAACGCTCCAACTTTAGCTAGGCTTTCAATTGAACGTTTATTAAGCGATTTCGTAGTAATTCGGGATGCTAAGTTTTGTAAACTCGTAAAACTACCATTTGCATCACGTTCACGCACTAGCTCTTCCGAACCACCAACAGAAACGTTCTTTAGCGCACCTAGCGCATAGCGTATTTTACCATTCTCTTCTTTAAAGTGAGAAGATGAGCGATTAATATCAGGCGGTAAAATCTCAATACCAGCCCTGCGTGTAGCTTCGGTGAATATAGATAATTTATCCGAATCACCAATGTCCATATTCATCGAAGCTATAAAGAATTCCACAGGGTAGTGCGCCTTTAAATACGCGGTCTGATACCCAATCATGGCATAAGCTGCTGCATGCGATTTATTAAAGCCGTAACCCGCAAATTTCTCAATTAAATCGAAATACTTATCCGCCTCTTCTTTAGATATATCATTTTCAGCGCATCCTTCTTGGAACATAACGCGCTGTTTTGCCATTTCTTCAACCTTCTTTTTACCCATGGCGCGTCTAAGTAAATCTGCTTTACCAAGGCTGTAGCCTGCAAGAATTTTGGCAATTTCCATTACCTGTTCTTGGTAAATAATTACCCCATAAGTTTCTTCCAAACATGGCTTTAATTTCGGGTGCTTATAGTCAGGCTTTTGCGTTCCATGCTTACATTCATTATACGTTGGAATATTCTCCATCGGCCCTGGGCGATATAACGAAATTAATGCAATAATATCCTCGATACAGTCAGGTCGCATCTTACGCATCGCATCGCGCATACCACTAGATTCCATTTGGAACACACCAGTAGATTCACCCTTCGCCAACATTTCAAACGAAGCTTTGTCATCAATCGGGATATTATTAATATCTATGTTGTTGCCTTTCGCGTTAGCAAGCTTTACCGCCTTTTGAATAGTGGTAAGAGTTTTTAAACCTAAGAAGTCAAATTTAACCAGCCCAGCAAGTTCACAATAAACCATGCTATACTGCGTAACGGGCATTTCAGATTTGCCATCCGAATATAATGGCACAATCTCATCTAAATCTTTCGAGCCAATTACCACGCCCGCCGCATGGGTAGATGCATGCCTATGCATTCCTTCCAATTTCAAACCAATATCAATCAGCTTTGCAACAGAACTATCCATCTTAGCTTCCTTCTGAAACTCAGGATCCATATCATACGCTTTTTGTAGCGTAACAGGGTCAATCGGGTTGAATGGAATTAGCTTTGATATCCTATCAACTTGCCCATAAGGCATCTGCAATACGCGCCCAACATCACGAATAACCGCACGCGCTTGTAACTTACCAAACGTTATAATCTGCGCCACTTGGCTTTTACCATAACGGTCTTGCACATATAAAATTACTTCATCACGTCGTTCTTGGCAGAAATCGATATCAAAATCCGGCATAGATACACGCTCAGGATTCAAGAAACGCTCAAATAGTAAGCCATAACGTATAGGGTCAAGGTCGGTAATCTGTAGCGCCCATGCCACAACTGAACCCGCACCAGAACCACGCCCTGGGCCTACAGGAATATCTTGCTCCTTCGCCCAACGTATAAAGTCCGATACAATCAAGAAGTAACCAGGGAACTCCATGCGGTTAATAATTCCTAACTCATAATCTAATCGTTCAAAATAATGTTTAAATTCTTCAGTTATCTCACTGATATTTAACCTTTCTTTTAACCCTTGTTCGGCAACGGCACGTAATTCATCTTCTTCCGTTCGTCCTTCTTCACATGGAAAGCTAGGTAACATTGGTGCAACAATTTTAGGATAATAAGTACAGCTTTTAGCAATATTAACTGTGTTTTCTATCGCGCTTGGAATATCAGCAAATAGCTTTTCCATCGCCTCCATAGACTTAAAATATTGCTGTTTCGATATAGTAGGGCGGTCATCCTCCGTCAAATAGCGCCCCTCAGCTATACAAAGTAAAGCCTCCTCTGCCTCATGATTCTCTTCCTTCCAAAAGTAATTATCGTTCGTTGCAACAAGCGGAATTTGCTTTTCTTCAGCAAGCTCTAATATTTTCTTTTCAAACTGATCACCGCCTGTGCGCATAATTTTTATAAAGAAATTATCATCATAAACGGCTTTTAAATCTTCATGATACGCAAGACTTGTTTGCGCGCCAGCAAGGCAGAAAATACCAGCAGAATGGCTTTTTAAATATTCAAGCTCAACATAGTTTTCATTTTCAATGTAAAACTCACTATTTAGCTTTAATAAATTCTGAAAACCTTCCTCATTCTTAGCAATTAACGTAAGTCTATGCTTCGTATCATTATGCAGTAAATCAAGTTGAATACCTATAATGGGCTGAACACCTTTCTTTATAGCCTCTAGGGCAAATTCAAGCGCAGCAAATAAATTATTCGTATCAGTAATCGCTACCGCTGGCATTCCCATATCTGCCGCAGTTGAAGCTAGCTCCTTTACTCGTATTGAACCACGGCTCAACGAGTACGAGGAGTGATTTTCAAGATGTATAAACATTTACTAAGGTTAAAAGGTGGAAAAGGTTATAAGGTTAAAAGCACTTTTACCCTTTTACCCTTTTGAGCTTTTACCCTCAACACTTTTCGCATGGAAATGCAATCCTTCAGCCTTAGCAATAATCTCTGAGTGTTTCGCAAGTTCCTCATGAGCCTCTTTTTTAACTTCTGCAATAGAAGAACGCTTCATAAATGACCCTGTCCATAACCCGCCAGAAAACCTAGCTGAGGAATTAGTAGGCAAAGTATGTGACGCCCCTAAAACGTAATCGCCTAAAGCTTCTTCTGTGTAACGGCCTACAAAGATTGCACCTGCATGGCGCACCATTCTTTTTAAATCATTCGCTTCAAATGAGTCTAAACGAAGCATTAAATGCTCAGGCGCAAGATCATTAATTCTATCAGCGGCCTCTTCTAAAGATTTAACCACAAAAATTTTGCCATTATCTTTCCATGAAGCACCTGCAATTTGATTCTCAGACTCCACCAATTGTAAATTAACAGCCTGCTTAACTTTAATTGCAAACTCTTCATCAAAGCAAATTAGATTCGCAATCGCTATTTCATCATGCTCCGCTTGAGCTAACAATTGTAAGGCAATATCTTTTGGAGTATTTTTATCATCTGAAACAACAGTAACATCAGATGGCCCAGCTAGGGTATCAATGCCAACTAAGCCATAAACTTGTCTTTTCGCTTCATTAACAAATGCATTTCCAGGGCCAGCAATAAAATCTACTTTTTCAATATTCTTAGTACCATGCGCCAGCGCCGCAATAGCTTGTGCGCCACCAATAGTATAAATTTTATCAACGTTGGCTATGTCCGCAGCAACTAGAACCGCAGGCGAAAGTTCACCATCCTTCTTGGGAACTGTTAAAGTAATATGTTTAACACCAGCCGCGCGCGCAGGTATAGCATTATGCAAAACTGTTGAAGGATAACTTGCCTTACCACCAGGTGCGTATAAACCAACCTTATCAATCGCAGTCCAGCGCCACCCTAGAGTATTACCTTGCTCATCTTCGTAAATCTCATCCTTTGGTTTACAGCGTTTATGATAATCCGCCAACCTTGCCGCCGCATATTTTAGCGCATTTACAAGTTCATCGGGTGTATTCTCATAAGCCTGTTTTATATCTTCCTTGGTAACTTCAATGCGTGATGTATTATCGAAGCGCTCAGTATATTCTAATACCGCATCATCACCACGTTGCTTAACATCAGCAATAATATCGGTAACTATTTGCTCAACGTTAGACATTCTTAGTTAACTCACCAATAACTTCGTTCATGAATTTTTCTTTAGTTTTACTTGAAGCGCGGTTGGTAATAATTCTAGATGATACTTCCAGCAAGCTCTCAACTTCACGCATATTATTAGCTTTTAGCGTGCTACCCGTAGAAACAAGGTCTACAATATAATCTGCCATACCAAAGCGCGGAGCAATTTCAATTGCGCCATTTAGCTTTATACAGTTAACTTGAACTCCTTTACTTTCAAAATATCTCTTTGTAATATTGGGATATTTTGTTGCAATATCAACCGATGGTCTTTTATAAACATCGCCCTCAAATTCATTCGGACATGCAAGCGAAAGTCTACAAGTGCCAACTTTCAAATCATGCGGAATATAGATATTATCGAAGTTAAATTCTTCAATTACATCTGATCCACAAATACCAATATCCGCCGCGCCATACTCAACAAATGTTGCTACATCAAATGAGCGTACACGAATAATTTCAATATTAGGATTATTAGTAGAAAAAGATAATGCCCTAGATTTGCCAGAAAATAAATCTGGATCAGGCTTAACGCCATTTTCAAATATAGGTTTTAATTCTTCTAATATGCGCCCCTTAGGAACTGCAATTACTATTTTATCTTTGTTGGACATTAATCCTCGAACTCGATTATATCGTCGTCAACTTGAACAGAATCATTAGCTTTAACGAATATTTTCTTAACTACGCCATCACGCTCCGCATGAAGAATATTCTCCATCTTCATCGCTTCAAGCACTACCAGCTCTTGACCTTTAACAACATTATCGCCTACTTTAACATTATGTTTTACAATCATGCCAGCAATAGGCGCAACTAAGTTACCTAAATGCGCGGCATCATCAAAGCGTGGCATATGTTCAGAAAGTTCAGCAATACGCGGAGTACGCACACGCACATTCGCAATAGACCCTCTATGCTCTAGCACATAACCACCCGGTACGCGGGCAATTTTACAAGATAATTTATCACCATTAATTTCACCGCGGAAAAGCTTTGAACCTAGTGACCAATTACTTTCAATATTGAAAATATGGTTCTGATATTCAATACGAAGCTCTTCATCATCACGATGTAATAAATTAACCGAATAATCATCTTCATTAATTTGTACAACTTGTCTTGTAGATATCGCTCTACCTCGGCCATCAACTTGCTGATCAGTAGTTATTGCGCGATAAATATCTTTAAAGTGAATAAACGCCGCAACGCCAACTAAGTTACGAGTAATATCTTCAGTAATTTCTGCACCTTCAAAACCATCAGAATATTCTTCAGCAATGAAGTTCGTAGAAAGGTTCGCCTTAATAAAGCGCGGGTGCGAAAGCATAGCCTCCAAGAATGAAATATTATGATTTACACCTAATATCACATAAGAACCAAGCGCATCTAATGCATTCTTAATCGCGGTATCTCTGTCCTTACCATAAGTGATAAGTTTAGATATCATCGCATCATAGAACATCGAAACTTCACCACCTTGGTAAACGCCGGTATCAATACGTACATTCTCTGAAGCATCAGGCTCAATATAAGTTGAAATACGACCAGTAGAAGGCAAGAAACCACGCTTCGGGTCTTCCGCATAAACACGCGCTTCAATTGCATGGCCAGTTAGTTTAATATCTTTCTGTGTAAATGGTAATTTTTCACCTGCCGCAACTTTAAACATTAGCTCAACAAAGTCGTAACCAGTTACTAGCTCAGAAACAGGGTGTTCCACCTGCAAGCGAGTATTAACTTCTAGGAAATAATAGTTCTGATGCTGATCGCAAATAAACTCAACTGTACCAGCATTTTTGTACTTAACCTGCTTCGCTAACGAAACTGATTCTTTATACATTTTTTCACGCGTTTTATCCGTTAAGAATGCCGAAGGCGCTTCCTCAATAACTTTCTGATGATGCCTTTGAATCGAACATTCACGCTCACCTAAACAAACCACGTTACCATGACCATCCGCAATTATTTGAATTTCAATATGACGCGGATTCTCAATATATTTTTCAATAAATACACGCCCATCAGAGAAACTTTTTATAGCCTCGTTAGTAGCACTTTCAAATGCTTGGCTAATCTCAGATTCCTTATGCACAATACGCATACCTTTACCACCGCCACCAGCGGCAGCTTTAAGCATAACAGGGAAGCCTACCTTTTTAGCAATTTTTGCTGCTTCCGCAGGGTCTTTAATTTCACCCTTATAACCCGGAACAGTAGTAACCTTGGCTTTCTCAGCCATTTCCTTAGCTGAAATTTTATCACCCATTGAAACTATAGCTTCAACATCTGGACCAATAAATACAATATTTTCTTTTTGTAAGCGCTTACAAAACTCTGCATTTTCAGATAAGAAGCCATAACCTGGATGCACCGCTTCAGCGCCAGTTTTACGGCACGCATCAATAATATTATCAACAACTAAATAGCTCTGATTCGCTGGAGAAGGGCCAATATAAACCGCTTCATCTGCACGTTGCACGTGTAAAGAGTTAGAGTCTGCATCAGAGTATACAGCAACGGTTTTAATTCCCATTTTCTGCGCCGTAGCAATAACTCTACAAGCAATTTCACCGCGGTTAGCTATTAATATTTTCTTGAACATGGCATCTATTAATACGCGACCTTAAAGATAGGTCAATTAATTAAAAAAACTCCTTTAAGCAATCGCAACTTTATGTTATAAGATGCTTTTTAAATTATGCAGTATGCCATCTATAGCGGAAAATATAGCAGAAAAATTTTATTGCCTTAAAACTACTCCTGAAATGGTTCCTCCTTATGAAGAGGGTGTAGGGCTAAATTTTGATAAAATGGTTCCATCTGGAGGAAGTGAAGAAAGATTTATTCTTTATTTAAGAAGAGATGTTAAGGGAGATGAAGCTATAAAACTACTCTCAGAGCTAGGTTTTGATACAGAAACTGCTTCAAGTCCAATTTCTGAAAAAGGGGCTGTTCTAGAGTTTAATAAATCTCAAATTCCAAGTGATCATACTAAATGAATTAATCGATATAGTAACAGAAACTGAAGATTTACTTATAGGCGTGCCGTGGAAAATAAATAGAAATAGATCCGGAAATGGCCATTGGATAGAAAGAAGTGAGTTTGGCAATTTAGAGCCAGATCAATTATATCTAATTGGAACAATAAGAAATCATAATTTTAGAGGTGGTCCTATAGTAACCACCCATTATAATAAAGCTGTTGAAACAATACATATATCTCCAGAATATTGGACAAATAGAAGAATAAATGCTGAAGTCTTACTCAAGCAATCAGATCAGGCTAAAGAGCCAGAAAATTTAGATCTTGAAATTGATATGGATACTGATGATCTAGGGCAATCACCTAATTAATAACTCCCTCCCCAAGGAGTTAAAAACTATTTTCAACTAGCATTTCAGATTTTTCGATAAAACCGGGTTTGTCAAACGCGGGCTTTACAGCCTTACCAATAGTAATCATCATGCCGATAATATGATCGTCAGGTAAGTTAATAAGTTCGCCAACTTTATCAGGGTCAAAGCCAATCATAGGGCATGAATCATAACCCATAGCCTTAACAAAAAGCATAATAGTTTGCGCAATTAAACCAACTGAACGCAATGCTTCATCACGTTGTAATTGCTCGTTACCGCGGTAGAATTCACCCATCCAAGGTACTAGCATATCTTGTGCTTCTTTTGGTGCGTTTCTCCAGTATTTTGCAGGCTCTTTATCCCAAGCTTTAACATCTGCACAAAGTACAAATAAAAGTGATGCATCCGTAACTTGCGCTTGATCAACCGCAGCAGCGCGTATTTTAGCACGCAAACCTTTATCAGTAACATTTACTAGTCTCCAATGCTGAATATTAAATGACGATGGCGCTTGTGCTGCAACGTCAATAATCTCATCTAACTCTGCTTGAGTAATCTCATGGTTAGCATCATAATGTTTAACTGCTCTGCGCTCTTTAATTGCTGTAATTGTATCCATTTTAGTAATTTGTTTTATTATGTATTGTACTTCGATAGATGCAGAATTTCATTACATCAATTGATTAATCAATCGAATAATTTTTGCATCATTTGCCATTCATCGCTTTGTAATTTATCGGGTTGCCCTTCAAGCATATATTTCGCATAAGAAAGTGCTTCTTCTAACAAATCTTTATGTGCATGAAGCTTAGCAATTCTAAATGCTGGAACGCCCGATTGCTTCGTACCTACATAATCGCCTGCACCGCGCAAATCTAAATCTTCTTCAGCAATTCTAAAGCCATCATTAGTTTCACGAAGTACATTTAAACGCTTTTGCCCAGTTTCACTTAAATACTTACCATACAATAGGATACACGAACAATCTTTGTCGTTACGTCCAACTCGTCCACGTAGCTGATGCAACTGCGCAAGCCCAAAACGCTCCGCATTTTCAATAATAATCGTAGTCGCTTTTTTAATATCAATGCCAACTTCAATAACGGTGGTAGCAACTAAAATATCAAAACCACCATCACGAAACTCGCGCATAATTTTATCGCGTTCTGCCTCTTTCATGCGTCCATGAACCATAGCCACGCGGTTCTTATAAACTTTCTTTAACTCCTTAAAGCGCTCCTCCGCTGGAGTAACATCTTTAAAGAATTCATCATCAGTTTCAGCTTCATCAATAAACGGACAAATCCAAAAGGCTTTCTCACCCTTTTTAACCAGATTATCTAACCTTGCCGCAACCTCGCCAGCTTTCCCTTTAGGCAGAGCAACAGTTTTAATTTCCTTACGGCCAGCGGGCTTCTCAGTAAGCGAAGAAACGTCCATATCGCCATAAATGGTCATAGCTAGCGTACGCGGTATTGGTGTTGCGGACATCATAAGCACGTTAACCCCTTCACCTTTTTCGCTTAAGGCTAAACGCTGATTCACACCAAACCTATGTTGCTCATCAACAATAATTAACGCTAGATTATTAAAGATAACTCTATCTTGGAATAAAGCATGCGTGCCGATTATTAAATCAATCTCTCCAGTAGCTAACTTTCTGTAAATTATATCCTTTTCTAAACTAGGTGTAGAGCCTGTAATAACATCAATGCCAAGCTCAATGCCTGCGGTAATACAAATCTCTTTAATCCACTTAGCATGTTGACGTGCCAGAATTTCTGTAGGCGCCATAAGCGCACTTTGATAGCCACCTTCCGCTGCTTTAAGCATAGTTAACAGCGCCACAACAGTTTTACCCGCACCAACATCACCTTGTAGCAAGCGGTTCATGCGTGTGTTTGAAGCAATATCATTATAAAGTTCATTTAAAATACCCTGCTGGCCATTAGTTAATGTAAAGGGCAGGGAGTTTGTAAGCATATCTATCAAGCTATCATCACCCTTTATAGCTATACCTTTTTCACGCTTGCGCTTAACTTTATGTTTTACGATTTTTAGCTGATAATTAACAAGCTCATCAAAAGCTAAACGCTGAATATAAATAGATTCAGGCTCTAACGTTTCTAAATCTTTTGGGTTATGTAGCGCATGCAAACATTCATAAAATGTCGGATAATTTTTAGATTTTAGGAAATCCTCTGAGTGCCATTCCAAATAATCTGGTACTAAAGATATAACACTACCCTTAATATAATTCTCAATCTTCTTTGAGCTTATGCCATATATTTTGGTATAAACGGGTTCAATAGATTGTACTTTATCAAACTCATATTCAGGGCGTACTAAATCGGGGTTAATAAGCTGAGGTTTCTTATTATAAAACGATAACTTACCTGAAATAGCTCGCGTTTGCCCCTTGGGTAATAAATCCTCTAGAAACGTACCATAAACATTAAAAAATGTAATTTTTAACGGAGTTCCATCTTGCATAACGCATGCAATATTAGATGGACGGCTTACAAACTTAGGTGGAATGTTATAACTCTTAGCCTCAGCCTTTATAGTTATATAGCGCCCTTCATCTTCCTCGGTTAAATCTTTACCTTGAGGAGTAAACGTGCGGTCAATAATTGTGCGCGGCGTAAAGAATAGGAAGTCCTTAACTTTTAATATGCCGTAATTACCTAATAATTGTGCAAGCTTTTCGCCAATACCTTTTAATGAAGTGATGTCTTCAAACAGTTTAGCGGAATATTTAGAGTTTTCTGACAAAATAAAAGGGAGCTTAAGCTCCCTTGAATTTAAAACTAATTACATTCTCTGCAACAGATTAATCTAAATCAACTTTAGTAAGTTTCTTATTTAAACGCTCTAACACAGCATCAGTAATATCGTTACCACCTTTATAGAATAGAACCTTATTCTTCGGTAAAACTATAGTGATCTTCTCTTTGCGAGCAATATTACCTACAATCTCCATGGTAACTTTATCAATTTTCTTTAAAGCTTTTAGGAAAGAGCTTTCTAGTTTATCAGTTCTTTCTTTAAGATTTGTATTAATGCTCATAAGTTTTTCACGGAAAGTGGTGATTTTCTTTTTAAAAGCATCTTCAGAAAGTACAGATTTCTGCTTCTCAAGCTTCTTCTTATCTTTCTCTAGTTCTTTTTCTTTATTCTTTAGTTCAGATTTAATTTTATCCTTCCTTTTATCTAGCTGTTCACGTAGATGCTTTGCAGCCTTAGATTCTTGTACAATCTTTTCAACATCAACAATTGCAATGTTATCAGCAGCATTAACTGCAGGAGCAGTAGCTAAAATTAAAATAGATAAAAATGTCAGTAATTTTTTCATAGTGTTTATATTTTAAGGTTTACATGAGCTTACGAATGTCAACGTTAAAATGTAAACAAAGCAAGCTTGGGCTTGCTTTCCATTGCGTAGCAGTGGATGCAATTTAAAAAGTACTTTTTAAATTACAAAAAACAAGATCAATTAATATTGTTAACTTTTAATACTTACAAGCTTAAATAAACCTTCTCATTAAATTAGAAGCGAGTACCAAACGAGAACTTGAAGCGCTCTTCTTGGTCATAGTCTTCAGATGTAATTGGCCATGCGTAATCTAAACGTAACGGACCAAGCGGAGACTGCCATGCTAAACCAAGACCAGCAGATGTTCTAACTGTGTCATCATTATGGAAGACACCAGTTTCATCAGGATCAACTAAATAACCTGCATCACCAAATACAGCGCCTTTAAAGCCTAACTCTTCAGCCCATTCACCAAGGGGGAATAGAACTTCTGCAGTTGCAGTACCATAAACATTACCACCTAGAGGGTCATTAGTGGCAGTATCACGAGGACCCACACCATCACGCTTGAAACCACGTAAATCATTACCACCTAAGAAGAAGCGGTGTTGAATTCTAACATCATCTTCATCCCAACCAGTAATATGACCAGCTGTAGTAGATAGTTTTAAGATAACATCTTCGAAGTAAACAGGAGTATAATATGAAACTGTTAATTGGTTTCTTACAAACTTAGCGTCACCACCTAAACCAGCAAAATCAATACCATAGCGTACTAACCAACCCTGATTAGGTAGGAATCTATTATCACGCGTATCGTAAATAAATGTATTTGAGATAGTTGATGTATCAGTTTTACCAGCCTGAGCTAGGATGAACGAAGATGCACCAGCATCAATGTTCGTAATTTCATCCGATCGGTAAGTATATTTAATTAAGTGAGATAAATTCTCAGATATCTTATAACCTAATCTTAATGAACCACCAGTAGAGCGGTTATCATATGAACGGTTAGATAATGAAGATGCCTTATTACGCTCAGTTCTAAATAGATCAAAACCAGCAGAAACATCATAACCTAAGAAGCGCGGTTCAGTAAATCCAAGCTCATATTGCTGATTAACTGAAGACAACCTTAAGTTAAGGTTAAGTTTTTGTCCCGTACCGAGTAAGTTGTTCTCAGATAATGAAATTTCACCAAGAGCGCCATCGGTAGATGAGAAACCTGCGCCAAACGTTAATGAACCAGTAGATTTTTCTTCTAGGCCAACGTTAAGGTCAATCTTGTCGTCATAACCAGCAACTCTCTTGGGCTGAATCCTAGCTTTAGAGAAGAATCCTAAATTATTAACTCTACGCTCAGAAAGCTTAACTTTAGATGTATTATAAGGGTCGCCTTCAGCAACTTTAATTTCACGTCTAATAACTTCATCAAGCGTACGAACGTTACCTTCAATATTAATTCTATTTACATAAACCCTAGGCCCTTCAGATATATTATAAGCAACATTAATAATGCCGTTTTCTTTATCACGGTTTAACTTGGTATTTATATCAGTAAATGCATAACCAATATCACCTAGTTCACCAGATATTGCGTCTGTGGTTTCTCTAACTAAATCAGCGTTATAATGAGTACCAGCTTTACTAGCAATTAAGCCAGTTAGATCGTCAACGTTAACATCTTGAATATTTGCAGAAATAGTAGACTCGCCAAAGTTATATCTCATACCTTCGTTTACAGTGAAAACAATTTCGAACTCACTTAACTCAGGCTTATATTCTGTTGCAACATCTGTTACAGCAAAATCAGCATAACCTTCTGATAAATAAAACTTACGAAGTAATTCTTTATCGTACTCTAGTCTATCTTCATCGTAATTATCTTGCGCACCAAGTAATTTATACCAAGCGCTTTCCTCTGTTAAAATTGTACCTTTTAATTTGCTTTCATTGAAAGCTTGGTTGCCTACAAAAGATATATTTTTAATTCTTGAACGCACACCTTCATTGATCTCATAAATAAGCGCAACGCGGTTCTGCGGTTTGTTTACAATTTTAGGAGTAACTTCAGCATCAAAGCGTCCTTTAATTCTATAAAGGTCTAAAATTCTTTGAGTATCAGCTTGAACAGCGGCCTTAGTAAATGTTTTACGCGCCACAAGTGTAATTTCTTTTTCTAAATCTTCGTCAGATATTTTATCGTTACCAGAAAAAGATACATCCGAGATAACTTGGTTTTCATCAACTGTTAAAATTAATAAGCCATTATCAAATGCAACTTTAACATCTGAGAATAAGCCACTCTCATATATATTGTCTAAAATTTGATCCAGCTGATCTTTAGAAACCCTATCGCCAACTCTAACATCTGCGTAACTGCGTACAGTTGCAATTTCTACGCGCCTGTTACCAATAACAGTAATCTCACGTACAGTTTGCGCATTTTGCTGTTTAGCAAAATTTACAACGTCAAACTGAGCTGAGGCACTAGACACGTTACCTACGATTAAACTTAAGCCAATAAAGGCGCTTGATAAGAATTTCATATTCTTCCTTCTATAATAAAAATAATAAATTCTAATTTTATCAAAATTAGAATTTATTATCAAAAGTAGCTTGAAGCTACTTTTGCACCGCGTAGCGAGCGAGTGTAAAGCAAATAAATTGGTTAACCTAATTAACCACTAAACCCGATATCCTTATTATCAACACTAAAAATCAACGTTAGCGTAATATTTTGGTGGAATGAAGCCTGATACCCTATCTTTTAATATTTCTTCAAAGGCGGGGCGGCTTTTTATAACCGCATACCATTCTTTAACTTGCGGATGCTTTTCCCAGGGAATCTCGCCTAAATAATCTAAAACAGATATCTCCGCTGCAGCTGCAATGTCCGCCAGTGAATAATTATCTGAAGCTAGCCATTTATTTCTACCAAGTAAAAACGCGATGTAACTTAAATGGTAATCCAAATTGCGTTTAGCTATTCTAAGTGTGTTGCTGTCGGGGTACCCGCCATTGGTAACGTGTTTAATTAAACGTTCATTTAAAACGTAGCGTGTAACCTCATTATTAAATTTGCCTAAGAACCATTCGGTAATTCTACGAATTTCCGCGCGTTGATTGGAATTGCCATCCAGATGGTTAAACTTGGTATATTTATCTTTTATATACTCAATAATCGCCCATGTGCCAGATATGTAAGTTACCGTATCTTCTTGCAGTACGGGTAGTTCCCCCGCGGGGTTAAGGCTTAAAAAGCCTTCGCGCCTATTCCAATATTCCTCATTTATCAGCTCAAACTCAAGTGCGTTCTCAGCTAGTAATATGCGAACCATTCTGCTCTTCGGCTCTAATGGAAAATGATACAGACTTCTCATTCTATCCACCCTAATATTTAACTAAATTATTTACAATAGCATAATGATTAAATATATAATATCGCACCTATGAAGTTAATGAGCGCAAATAGTAATCGTAAACTGGCAGAAGATATTGCCAATGTACTTGGTAAGCCATTAATGGATGCTGAGGTTAAGCGCTTCGCTGACAATGAAATTTTTGTTGAGGTTAATGAAAATGTTCGCGGTGAGGACGTATTCTTAATCCAGCCAACCTCATCTCCGGCTAATGATAATTTAATGGAACTTCTAGTTTCTATAGATGCTTTAAAGCGTGCATCGGCGCGTCGTATAACGGCGGTAGTTCCATATTACGGCTATGCAAGGCAAGATAGAAAGCCTGCGGCTCGTACTCCAATCTCAGCGAAGCTTGTTGCTAATCTAATTACTACTGCGGGCGCGGATAGGGTCCTTACTATGGACCTTCACGCGGGGCAGATTCAGGGTTTCTTCGATATCCCGCTAGATAATTTATATGCATCGCCTGTACTTATAAGTGATGTGCAGAAAAACTTTGCGCCAGAAAATCTATGCATTGTATCGCCAGATGTGGGTGGTGTGGTGCGCGCGCGTGGCTATGCTAAGCGCTTAAACGCAGATCTTGCCATCATTGATAAAAGGCGTGAAAAGGCTGGGGTAAGTGAGGTTATGAATATCATTGGCGACATTCATAATAAGGATTGCATTATCGTTGACGATATTGTAGACTCCGCCGGCACTTTATGCAACGCAGCCTCCGCTTTAAAGGAAAAGGGTGCAAAATCAGTTGCTGCATATATTGCTCACCCTGTATTATCGGGTAAGGCAATTGAGAGGGTAAGTAACTCAGATTTAACAACTTTAGCCGTAACGGATTCAATTGAATTAACGCAAGAGGCTTTGGATTGTAACAAAATTAAGGTGGTTTCAATTGCTGAGCTTATGGCAAAGGCAATTAAAAACATCAGTGATGAAACTTCGGTTTCAACATTATTTGAATAGGAAAAGTAAAATGAGCAACATTATTTTAAAAGCAGAAGTTAGAGACAATACAGGAACGGGAAATTCTCGTGAGTTACGCCGTCAAGGTAAAGTGCCGTGCATAATTTATGGTGAAGGTAAACCTGCGGTTTCTGTTGTTCTTGATAAGGTTGCTTTAACTAAGCAAATTCAACGTGCATCTTTTAAGTCTAGAATTATCACTATTGAAGCTGGTAAAGAAAAGTTTGATGTACTTCCGCGTGACATTCAGGTTGACCCTATTAAAGGCTGGCCTTTACACGCAGACTTCTACGCTGTACCTGCTGGCAAGCCGGTTAACGTATGGGTTAGGGTTAAATTTATTGACGACGAATTATCTCCAGGCTTAAAGCGTGGTGGTGTATTAAACGTTGTTCGTCGTGAAATTGAAGTAACTGCACTTCCTGAAAATGTACCTGCATTCTTAATTGCATCATTAAAAGGCCTTGCGGTTAAAGATTCTGTTCACTCGCATTCTCTTGACTATCCTGAGGGTGTAACGCCTGTTATGGATCGTGACTTCACTGTAGCTTCCATTGCTGGTAGGGCTAAGAAAGAAGAGACTGTTGATGTGGCTGCTGATGCTTCAGCTGAGGTGCCTACTGTAGGTGATGAAGAGGCTGCTGAGGGTGCTGAAGAGTAATCTACTCGCCTGGTGCTCTACCGCCTTGCTCTTGTTTTATTCCAACTTTATCGAGTAGTGCTGCGAGTTCGGCATTTTCTCCGATTGCTGGCGACTGGGTGTTTTCTGCCCTGTGTTTTAGTTTGTTCTCTGTAACGGTATCACTGGTGTACAGTTCAGAATCGCCAGATGCTGTTTGCTCTGCTTCTTCCTGCATTTCTTCAAATTCGCTTAAAGAGCTTTCAATTTGTTGTGTGTCTTCTGTTCGCCTTGCATTTGCGGCATCTCGTTTAGCTTGTCTTTTTGCAAATAATCGGGCTTGTTAGCTTCCGTTTGGCATAATATAGTTCGTTAAATTGATACTCTTATTTTACTCTGTAAATATTAATAAAAGGTTAAGCGATTTTAATTCTTGACTAGATGGGTACTTTTGGATTATAAAGTGCGCTCCGATTCGGAAGCCTTTGGGTTAATCCGTTTCAATAATTAGCTAGATTAATATGGAAGATCAAAAAATCAGAATTAAACTTCAAGCGTTCGATAAAAAACTTATCGATAGAGCTTCTGAAGATATCGTAAACACAGTTAAGCGTACTGGTGCAGTATCGCGCGGTCCTATCCCGTTGCCTCGTAAGCGTAACGTATTTACTGTAAACCGTTCACCGCACGTAAACAAAAAGTCGCGTGAGCAGTTTGAAATCAGAACTCAAAGAAGATTGATTGATATTATACAAACTAATGCTCAAACTTTAGAGGCGTTAGGTAAGTTAGACCTTCCAGCAGGTGTTGAGGTTAATATTAGAATCCTTAAAGCTGCTTAATTAAAAACTTAACCATACCAACGTAACGCGAGTTGCGGTGCAATTTGGAAAATATGAAAACAGGAATTTACACTACTAAACTTGGCATGAGCACTTACTTCGAAGGTGGTCAAGCTATCCCAGTAACACTTTTAGAAGTTGCCCCTAACGTGGTAACAGAAATTGATGAAGAAGCAGGTCGCATTACTGTGGGTTTCTTCAATGCTTCACGCAGACAAGCTAAGCCTCAGAAGGGCTATTACGCTAAGCATAAAATTGAAGCTAAAAACAAACTTGCCGAATTCATTGTATCTTCAACTGAAGGTCTTGAAGTTGGTAAAGAAATCCCAGCAGAAACATTTGAAGAAGGTCAGTTAGTTGACACTACTTCAGTTTGTAAAGGTAAAGGTTTTGCTGGTGGTATGAAGCGTTGGAACTTTAAAGGTTTAGAGGCTTCGCATGGTATTTCAGTATCTCACAGATCGCACGGTTCAACTGGTCAGTGTCAAGATCCTGGTAAAGTATTTAAAGGTAAAAAGATGGCTGGTCAGTATGGTAACGTACAAAAGACTACTCAAAACCTAAAGATTGTTAAAATTGAAGCTGCTAACGAAAATGAGCCGGCTGTTATTTTTGTAAAGGGTGCTGTACCTGGTGCAAAAGGCGCTGAAGTATTAATTCGCGAAGCGGTAAAACAAATTAACAAGAAATAAGAAATTAGTAATTGACTAACGGCGCTATTTTAAGTAATAATGCGCATCTGAAATTTTTAAGATGGAACTAAAAGTAACAAATATATCTGGTAAAGCTTCTGGCTCTCAAGCGTTAAACAAAGATGTTTTCGGTCTTGACCCTCGCTTAGATATCATTTCACGTGTTGTGAGATGGCAGGATACTTGTTCTAAAACTGGTTCGTCTAATAGTTTTGGTCGCTCTGATGTTAAAGCTACTACTGCAAAACCTTTCCGTCAGAAAGGTACTGGTAACGCTCGTCAGGGTTCTAAAGTTGCCCCTCACATGAGAGGTGGTGGTGTTGCACATGGTCCAACTACGCGCAACATGGAAACTAAACTAAACAAGAAAATCCGTAAACTTGGTTTACGTCATGCATTATCTCTAAAAGCTAAAGAGAATAATGTTGTAATCTTTGACAATTTTACTGTTAGCAAGCCCTCTACAAAGGCTGGTGTGGAACTGCTAGGAGCCAATAAGTTAGTAGCCGATAATAAAAATAAGGTTCTATTTATTGGAAATCCTGAAAGCTCTGAAAACTTACATAAATCTGTAAGAAATATTCACGGAGCAAATTTCCTTCCTGACTTCGCGGTTAACTGCCGTTCATTACTTGCTTACGATAAAATTGTTATCTGTAAAGATAGCATTGAAACAATTCAAAATAAAGTAGCGTAAGTATAATGACAAAAACTGCATACGACATAATTTTAAGCCCAGTAGTTACTGAGAAAACTACGGACGAATCCCAAGAGGGTAAAATTGCCCTTAAGGTTGCAACTAATGCAACTAAAACTGAGATTGCGGCGGCTTTCGAAGAGATTTATAAAACTAAGCCAATTAGCGTTAATACTCTTAACGTTAAAGGTAAGTTAAAGCGTTTCCGTGGTAAACTTGGTAAGCGTGATGATTATAAAAAGGCAATTGTAACTATCGGGTCTGCAAATGTAGATTTAGCGGCTGAGGTTAAATAAGGTAATTTATTATGGCATTAAAACTATACAAACCTACAACTCCTTCACTTCGTGGCACTATTGCTATCGATCGTTCTGAGTTACACAAAGGTAAACCTGAAAAGTCTCTTACTAGAGGTGCTAGAAAATCAGGTGGTAGGGATACGTTCGGCCATAATACTTCAAAGAATAAAGGTGGTGGCCATAAACGTAAGCATCGTATTATTGACTTCAAGCGTCAAAAAGATGGTGTAAAGGCTACTGTTGAAAATATACAGTACGATCCATTTAGAACTGCATTTATTGCTCTAATTGAATATACTGATGGTGAGAAGGCTTATATTGTTGCACCTCGTGGCACAAAGTCTGGTGATGTTGTGGAAAGCGGTGAAAACGTTGATGCTACGACTGGTAACTCACTTCCATTAAAAAATATTCCTACTGGTACTGCAATCCATAACATTGAGCTTAAGCCTGGTAAGGGTGGTCAGCTAATTAGAACTGCTGGCTCTTATGCTCAGCTTCTAGGCAAGGATATGGGTTACGCTATTATTAAGCTTCGTTCTGGTGAAACTAGAAAGATTCTTGATAATTGCCGTGCAACAGTAGGTGTTGTATCAAATTCGGATAATCAAAACACTAAAGTTGGTAAGGCTGGCCGTTCTCGTTGGAAGGGTATTCGTCCTCACGTTCGTGGTGTTGCGATGAATCCAGTAGATCACCCGCATGGTGGTGGTGAAGGTAAAACTTCGGGTGGTAGACATCCGGTTTCACCTACTGGTGTTCCAACTAAGGGTTATAAGACTCGCTCTAAGAAAAAGCAGTCTAGTAAATTTATTGTAACAACTCGCCACAAGAAAAAGTAGGGTAACTTAAGGAGTAATTAATATGCCAAGATCAGTTTGGAAAGGACCATATGTAGACAGAAGCTTAATTAAAGCTGTAGTTGGTAATACCGGCTCACACAAGCCAATTAAGACTTGGTCACGCAGATCAACTATTATCCCTCAATTCGTGGGATTAACTTTCCATGTTTATAATGGTAACAAATTCATTCCAGTTGCTGTGAACGAGCAAATGGTAGGTCACAAGTTAGGTGAGTTTTCTCCTACTAGAACTTACTATGGTCACGGTGTGGATAAAAAAGCTAAGAAGAGATAATAACTATGACAGCTAATAATACAAATACAGCATCGGCTAGTCTTTCTATGATCAAAGGCTCTGCACAGAAAATGAATCTTATCGCAGGTCTTATTCGTGGTAAAGCGGTTGATGTGGCTTTAGATAACTTAGAAACGTGCGAAAAGCGTAAGTCATTTGACTTCAAGAAGCTTTTAAACTCAGCTATCGCTAACGCAGAAAATAACCATGGCTTAGACGCTGACGATTTATTCGTAAAAGAAGTAAACGTTGGTAAGGCTATGACTCTAAAACGCGTTAAGGCTCGTGCCCGTGGTAGAGCGTTCAGAGTTCACAAACATTTTAGTAAGCTTTCAATTACTCTAGCAGAGAAGGAGGCTACTAAGTAGTAGATTTTATTATGGGACAAAAAGTAAATCCAATAGCTTTTAGAATACAGGCAAACAAAACTTGGGACTCAAGATGGTTTGCTGCTGGTGATGCGTATAGAGATGCATTCCACCAAGATGTAGAAATTAAAAAGCATATTAAAAAGAATCTTAAGAATGCTGGTGTTAGCCGTACGGTTATTGAGCGTTCTGCGAACTTAGTTCGTGTTAATATCTTCACTTCAAAGCCTGGTGTTATCATTGGTAAAAAAGGTTCTGATTTAGAAAGGTTAAAAAAGAAATTTGAAAATATTACTGGTAAGGAAACTGCTATTAATATTAACGAAATTAAAAAGCCTGAGCTTGATGCGCAAATTGTTGCAGATGGTATTGCTCAGCAGTTAGAAAGACGTGTTGCATATAAGCGTGCAATGAAGCGTGCATTACAATCTTCAACGCGTTTTGGTGCTAAAGGTATCAAGATTAATTGTGCTGGTAGATTAAACGGTGCTGAAATCGCTCGTGAGGAGTGGTACAGAGAGGGAAGAATTCCTTTACATACTCTTCGTGCTGATATAGACTATGCGACCTCTGAAGCTGATACTCCTTACGGTGTAATTGGTATTAAGGTTTGGATTTATAAAGGTGAATTACCAACGAATGATCCTATGGGTCATGAGAAAAGAATTAAAGGCAACATTAAGTAGGCGATAAAAGATGTTATTACCAAAAAGAACAAAATACAGAAAGGAGCATAAGGGGCGTATTAAAGGTGCTGCAACTTCTGGCTTCAACTTAGATTTCGGTGATTTCGGACTTAAGGCTCTTGCGCCGGATAGAATTACTGCGCGTCAGATTGAGTCTGCACGTCGTGCCATAACGCGCCATATGAAAAGACAAGGTAAGTTATGGATCCGTATCTTCCCTCACACTCCTGTAACGGCTAAGCCATTAGAGGTTCGTCAGGGTAAAGGTAAGGGTGCTGTAGAATACTGGGCTGCAAAAGTTAAACCGGGAACTATTTTGTTCGAGCTTGGTGGTGTAGACGAAGAAACTGCAAGAGGTGCTTTTGAGCGTGCCGCTGCGAAGATGCCTATTAAGTGCAAATTCGTTAAACGTGATGAGGTAGACGAATAATGAAATACGAAGATTTAAATAACAAAACTGCTGATGAGTTAAGTGGATTATTACTAGATACTAAAAAGAAGCTTTATAATTCACGCTTCGCTATTTTATCTGGTGAGCCTGCAAAGCCACATGAAATTAGAGCTAACAAAAGATTGGTTGCTCAAATTCAAACGGCTATTACAGCTAAAAAAGTAGAGGAGGCCGCAAATGCCTAAAAGAACATTACAAGGTACTGTAGTAAAAAAGACAGGTGATAAATCAATCAACGTACTTGTAGAGTACAAGGTTAAGCACCCTTTATACGGTAAGATCATGAAAAGATCTAAGAAATTTATCGCACACGATGAGCAAAATAAAGCTGTTGTAGGTGATACTGTTAAAATTATTGAATCTAAGCCGCGTTCTAAACGTAAGACTTGGGAACTAATAGAAGAGAAATAAAATGATCGTAGTAGAATCAAAAATGGGAGTTGCTGATAATTCTGGTGCTAAAAAAGTTAAATGCATCAAGATATTAGGTGGCTCAAAAAGAAGACACGCTTCAATTGGCGATATCATTGTTGTTTCTGTATCATCAGCGCAACCTCGTGGTAAAGCTCAGAAAGGTAAAGTTTACCGTGCTGTAATTGTGCGTACTAAGAAAGAATTAAACCGTAAAGATGGCACATCTATCAAGTTTGATAAGAATGCGGCGGTTTTATTAAGTAAAACAAACGAGCCAATTGGTACTCGTATTTTTGGTCCTGTAGCTCGTGAACTTCGTGCGGCAGGTTTTAACAAAATTTTATCACTAGCACCAGAAGTGCTATAAGTAATTAAGATGGCTAACGAAAACGCTAAATATAAATTAAAAACAGGTGATAAGGTTATTATCCTTAATGGTAAAGATAAGGGTAAAACTGGTGAAATCACTGCGTTTGATAGAAAGAACGGTAAGGTTAAAGTTGCAGGTGCAAACATTGCTACTAAACACCAGAAGCCTAACCAAATGCAAGGTGGTGGCATTGTAAAACAAGAAGCTTTTCTTGATGTGTCAAATGTTGCATTCCTTGACGACAAGTCAGGTAAAGGTGTGAAATTAGCTTACAAAGTTGAGGGTGATAAGAAGGTTCGTATCAACCGCAAAACTGGTGAGGCTGTATAGGGAGAATTATAATGGCTAGATTATTTGAAACATATAAAAGCGAAATCATTCCTAATCTAACTAAAGAGTTTGGTTATAAGAATGTGATGCTAGTTCCAAAGTTAACAAAAATCACAATCAACATGGGTTGTGGTAAGGCGTTAAACGACAAGAAGGTAATTGAAGAAGCTTCAAAAGACCTAACTGCTATTTCAGGTCAGAAGCCAATCGTGCGTAAAGCTAAAAAATCAATCGCAACATTTAAACTTCGTGAGCATGCACCTATCGGTGTGTCTGTTACTTTACGTGGTACAAGAATGTACGAATTCATGGACAGATTGGTTAACATCGCAATGCCACGTATTCGTGACTTTAGAGGTTTAACTACTAAGTCTTTCGATGGCAGAGGTAACTATAATTTAGGCTTAAAAGAGCAAGTTGTATTCCCAGAAATTTCTTACGATCAAATCTCTGAAGTTCGTGGTATGGATATTAACTTTGTAACTACGGCTAAAACAGATCAAGAAGCTCTAGCTTTATTACAAGCGTTTAACTTCCCATACAGAGATGTTGAAAGCTTTAACAATAAATTAGCAAAACAAGAGGCGAAAGCTGCATAAGTAACTATTATGGCAAAAGAAGCATTTAAACAAAGAGACATCAAGCGTGAAGCTTTAAACAATAAAGCTCAAAAGAAGCGCGATGAACTAAAAGCTCAAATTAAAAACAAAGATCTAGCACTTCCAGAGCGTCTAGAGCTTGTTGCTAAGCTTGATAAGTTAAACAGAAATTCAAGCAAAATCCGCAAGCGTAACCGCTGTGCAATCACTGGTCGTCCTCGTGGTTATTATAGAAAATTTGGTATTTCACGTATCATGCTTCGCCAAATGGCGGGTACTGGTGAAGTTCCAGGGGTAATTAAATCAAGTTGGTAATTAAATCAATATGGTAACAGGAGCGCAAGCTAACCACTACTGAAAAGGAATAATATTATGGCTCACACAGATCCAATATCAGATATGCTTACAAGAATCAGAAACGCCCAAATGGTTGGGATCGTTAACTGTATTTGTCCATATTCAACATTAAAAGAAAACATTCTTAAAGTTCTTGATGAAGAAGGTTTTATTCAGTCTTACACAGTTGAAGGCGATAAAGCTAACAAGGGTAACTTAAGCATTAAATTAAAATATGACGGCACTTCACCTGCTATCAAAGAGTTAAAAAGAATTTCTAAACCCGGTTTACGTAAATACTTCAGTGTAGATAATATGCCTAAAGTTTACAACGGCTTAGGTTTATCAATCCTTTCTACTTCAAAAGGTGTAATCCCAGATTATAAGGCTAGAGAATTAAACGTTGGTGGCGAAATACTTTGTTCAGTGTACTAACCAACAGTTAAACACATTAATATTAACAGTTGAAAACCAGTGTTTATAATGTTATAAACACGCGGAAAATTTAAACTATCATGAGTAAAATAGGTAAAAAAGCAGTTCAAATTCCTGCCGGTGTTGAGATCAAAATTGAAGAGTCTCAAATTACGGTTAAAGGTAAATTAGGTGAACTTCAAGTTCCAAAGTTCGATGGAATTGAAATCAAGCAAGAAGGTGAAGAGTTACAATTCACTCCAGCTAATGACAATTTAAAGGCATTCTGGGGGCTTTCTCGCTCACTAACTCAAAACGCAGTAACTGGCGTTTCTGAAGGTTTTACAAAAGAATTAGAGATTAATGGTGTAGGTTACAGGGCTGCAATGAAGGGTTCTGCAATTTCATTAACTCTTGGTAAGTCTCACTTAGAAGAGTACACAGCTCCAGCTGGTGTAAAAATTGAATGCCCATCACAAACTGAAATTAAGGTTTCTGGTTTTGATAAGCAATTGGTAGGTCAAGTTGCCGCAAATATCCGTTCATTCCGTCCACCTGAGCCTTACAAAGGTAAAGGTATTAAGTACAAGGATGAATACATCGTTCGTAAAGAAGGTAAGAAGAAATAATTAACAGGTAGAAACTATGTTAAATAAAGAAACAAATAGACAGCGTAACGCTAGACGTAACAGATACAAACTGAAGAAAGTTGCTAATTCTGAATTCAGATTATCTGTACACAAGTCTAACAAAAACGTATATGTACAAGTAATTAATGACCTTGAAGGTAAAACTGTTGCATCTGCATCAACTTTAAACAGCAAGGCTTCTGCAAATGTAACTACAGCTACTGAGCTTGGAAAACAGATTGCAGAATCGGCTAAAAAAGCTGGTGTTGAACAAGTGGTATTTGATAGAGGTGGTTTCCAGTATCACGGCGTTGTAAAAGCTGTTGCTGAGGCTGCTCGTGAAGGAGGTCTTAAATTCTAATATGACTAATATTTCTAAATTATTAGCTTCTAAAAAGAAATCGCTAGCGATTGATGAGGAGCAAAACGAAATTATTGAGAAGTTAATTACTATCAATCGTACTACAAAAGTAGTTCGTGGTGGTAGAAATTTCTCATTCACTGCTTACGTTGTAGTAGGCGATGGTGCTGGTAGAGTAGGTTTCGGCAGAGGTAAGGCGAAAGAGGTTATCGATGCTAAAAAGAAAGCTACACAATCGGCAAAAAGAAACTTAATGCGTGTTGCATTACGTGAGTCTAGAACTTTGCATCACGATGCTAAAGGGCATGATGGCTCGGCTAAGGTGTTCTTAAGAACGGCTCCACAAGGTACTGGTATTATTGCTGGTGGTCCTATGCGTGCTGTATTCGAAGCTTTAGGTGTTAAAGATGTTGTAGCAAAATCTAATGGTACTTCTAATCCATTCAACATGGTAAGAGCTACTTTAGATGCTTTATCTAAAATCGAATCTCCGAAAGCTATTGCTAACAGAAGAGATAAAAAGGTTTCTGATATCATCAAGCAACGTCAAGCTGGTCAAACAGGTTCGGTTGAACTTGGTGAAGACGAGTTAGATAACAACGTAGAAGCAGCATAGAAATTTAAAGGTTAAGCAAAATGGCTAAAACTATTAAAATAAAACAAACTAAATCAGCTATCGGTCGCAAGAAGGGTCAACGTGAAACTTTAATCGGCTTAGGCTTAAATAAACTTAACAAAGTGTCTGAACTTGAAGATACACCATCTATTCGTGGTGCTATTGATAAGGTAAAGCACTTAGTAGAAGAGGTTGCATAACCATGACTGTAAAATTAAATTGTTTATCATCTAACGAAGGCGAATTCAAAGGCAAAAAGCGCGTAGGCCGTGGTATCGGTTCTGGCAAGGGGAAAACTTGTGGACGCGGTGTTAAAGGTCAAAAATCTCGCTCAGGTGTAGCTATTAAAGGTTTTGAGGGTGGTCAAATGCCTATCCACCGTAGATTACCTAAGCGTGGTTTTAATAACTATAATAGAGTTGAGTTCGAAGTAGTTAACGTTGCTGATATTGAGGCTAAAGGTTTAAAAGGTAAGGTTGATCTAACTGCTCTTAAAGAAGCTGGTTTAATCCGCGGTACTAAGCCTGTTAAGTTACTCTCGTCCGGTGAGATTAAAAACTCTGTGGAAATTTCTGTAAACAAAGTGTCTAAAGCTGCTCAAGAAAAAATTGAGAAGGCTGGTGGTAAAGTTGAGCTAGTATAGTAAAACTTTAAATTTCAAAAACTAAAGGGTGTCAATCGACACCCTTTTTTATTTGTGAATCTCGGGCTTTTTATCTAAGTCGATTAAGTCGCCAATACTAGGTGGCTTAGAAACTTTTTATAAACCGCTTTGCCAATTAGCTTTCTTTCTGGAAAGTTTCTATCTTCAAAGGATTGGCCTGATAATATATTTTGCAACTTTTCACCACATATTTCTTTGCCTTGATCAGTTTCTTGGGCTTTAAGTGTATTTTTTAATCTAAAAACAACACCATCGAAAACCCCAAGAAGATTTCGCTTCATATGGTTTATATTATCTGTGGAGTGTATAGGTTTTAAACCTACCTTGGTAAAGCTCGCATTCTTATCTCGCAATACTTTTGCTTCCTCTTCAAACCAGCCATCTAGAAGGGGGTGCATTGTTTCATGCTTTAAGTCGGCATTTATTAATTTCTCATATAATTCAACATTATCAGACATAATCTAAAGTTAACAAAATATTGTATATAAATATAGAAGTTTCTTAACTCTTGCCTTTATTAGCATTCTTTATATCTTACCACGTTGATATATCCGAGATTATTAAAAAATGGCAAGAAGTCGAAATACAAGAAACACAAAATCTAACGTTAAACCTAGAAAATCTAAGTCGGAAAAGACTAATATAGACTCTAATGCTATCGAAAGCATGGCGGGTCTTAGAAAGAGAATTTTCTTTGTAATTATGTGCCTAGTGGTGTTCCGCTTCGGTACATACGTACCAATGCCAGGTATTAACGTACAGCAATTAGCGGCAGAGCTAGAGCGTTTTGAAGGTGGTGTATTCGGCCTATTCAACCTGTTCTCAGGTGGTTCACTTGGTCGTATGACTATTTTTGCGCTATCAATTATGCCATATATTACGGTATCAATCGTAATACAGTTGCTTTCAGTAATTTTACCATCGCTTAAAGAATTAAAGAAAGAGGGCGAACGTGGTAAGCAGAAAATCAACCAATATACGCGCTATGGTACAGTGGCTATGGCTTCATTCCAAGCATTCGCAATTTCACGTTTCTTAGAATCAAGTGGCTTATACCTAGGCGAAGGCATGTTCTATAACCTAACAACAGTTGTAACGCTTGTAGGTGGTACAATGTTCCTAGTTTGGTTAGGTGAGCAAATGACTTCACGCGGAATCGGTAACGGTATCTCGTTACTTATCTACGCGGGTATCGTAGCAGAACTTCCGGGTGCGGTTTCAAGCTTTGCAGAGCTTTCGCGCAACGGTTCAATTTCATCGCCAATGTTAATTGGTGTTATTCTAGCGGTTATGGCTCTTATATTATTAGTAATATATGTTGAGCGTGCGCAGCGCAGAATAACGGTGCAATATCCTAAACAGCAAACTGCTCAAGGCGGTGTGCAAGGTAATACATCTCACTTACCATTGAAGGTAAATACTGCAGGTGTTATCCCGCCAATTTTTGCAAGCTCGTTATTACTATTCCCAACTACAATATCTGGTTTTGCAGGTGGCGCGGTAGATGGCAGTACGCTAGACTTTATCTCATTATATATGGGGCATGGTAAGCCATTATATATTGCTATGTATGTTGTGCTAATTACGTTCTTCTGTTTCTTCTATACGAAAAACGTATTCAACGCTGACGATACTGCTGAGAACTTAAAGAAATCTAACGCATTCATCGCCGGCATTCGCCCAGGTGCTAGAACTGCAGATTACTTAAACTCAATTTTAGCAAGATTAACCTTTGTAGCGGCTTTATACTTATCTTTAGTTTGTGTATTCCCAGAAGTGTTAATATCTAAATATTCAATTCCATTCTACCTAGGTGGTACATCGCTACTAATTATGGTTAACGTGGTAATTGATACGTTTACTCAAATTCAATCACATATGTTCGCTATGCAATATAGTAGCATCTTAAAGAAATCTCGTTTACGTGGGTAATTAATGGCTAGAAAGATAATCATATTATTCGGCCCACCTGCAGCAGGCAAGGGCACGCAAGCAAAGATAATTGAGGATAAATTGCAAGTTCCCCAGCTGTCTACTGGCGACATGCTACGCGCGGCAGCTATTGAAGATAAAACTTTGGCTGAAATTATGAACTCAGGCGAGCTAGTTTCTGATGAGCATATAATTGAGGTTATTAAAAACCGCATCGCTTCCGAGGATTGCTTGCATGGTTTTATTTTAGATGGTTTCCCAAGAACCGTTGCTCAAGCTGAAGCGTTAGATGTTATGCTAAATGCTAACAGTGAAAAGGTAACCAATGTAATTAATATTGAAGTACCTAACGAAGAGCTTATTGAGCGCGTTAAGACTCGTATTGAGCAAACCATCAAAGCTGGTGGCAAAGTGCGTGGTGATGATAACGTCGAAACATTCGCCAAACGTTTGAATGTTTATACTGAGAAAACTGCTCCTGTACTTAATTACTTCATCGAAAACCATGCCGATATTACAAACCATATTAATGGTCAGGCTCAGGTTGATGAAGTATCTAAAGAAATCGCAAATCTTTTATAAAAACCCTTTGACTTCCCACTAAAAATTCATATAAGTTAAAGCTCACGATTTTTTGAGGTAGTGGCTCGACTTAATCGAATTTAACTTAAAACCACTAAAGAACTTGACGTTATGGCTCGTATTGCAGGTGTAAATATACCAAAGGAAAAGAAACTATTTATTGCCCTTACTTATATATTCGGCATTGGCAGAACAACTGCGCAAGAAATTTGCGATGCTGTTAAAATCGAAGGCGATACTCGTGTGCATGAGCTTGACGAATCTCAAGTAATTAAAATCCGTGAGTACATTGATGCTAACGTAAACGTAGAAGGTGATTTACGTCGTGAAGTTACTACTAACATTAAACTTATGATGGATTTAGGTTCTTACAAGGGCTTACGTCATCGTAGAAAGTTACCTGTTCGTGGTCAAAGAACCCATACAAATGCAAGAACTCGTAAAGGTAAAGCAGTTCCAATTGCAGGTAAGAAGAAATAATAATTTTTAAGGAATCTTAATAAATCTTAATAAAATGGCACCTAAGAAAAAAACAAAAAAGAACGTATCAAGAGCTGTAGCTCACGTATACTCAAGCTTTAACAATACAATCATCACAATTGCAGAGCAAAATGGTGACGTATTATGCTGGAACTCTGCAGGTGCATGTGGTTTCAAAGGTTCAAGAAAATCTACTCCATACGCGGCGCAAGTTGCAGCTGATAGAGCTGGTAAAGCCGCTAAAGATATGGGCGTATTAACATTAGACGTTGAAGTAAAAGGTCCAGGCGCTGGTAGAGAATCTGCATTACGCGGTTTACAATCATCTGGCTTCACTATCGCTTCATTATCTGACGTTACTGGCTTACCACACAATGGTTGCCGCCCTAAGAAAAAGCGTAGAGTATAATTAATAACAAAAACCCTAAACTCGAAAGAATTTATTATGACAGCAATTATAGCAAAAAACTGGAACGAGTTAATTAAGCCTCAGAGCATTGATGTTCAAGGCGATAACGTACAAAGAGCTACTTTCGTAGTTGAGCCATTAGAACGTGGTTTTGGTACTACTATCGGTAACGCTTTAAGACGCGTATTATTATCTTCAATCCAAGGTGCTGCTGTTACTTCATTAAAGGTTGATGGCGTATTACACGAGTTTTCATCTATTGAAGGTGTACGTGAAGACGTTGTACAAATTGTACTTAACTTAAAAAACTTAGCTATTAAAGCTCACGCTCCTGAAAAGCAACGTGCTCGTTTACAAGTTGAAGGTCCAGCTACTATTACTGCTGGCATGATCGAAACTAACCAAAACATTGAAATCATTTCTAAAGATGCAGTTATCTGTACGCTTGAGAAAGGTGCTTCAATTAATATGGAATTAGAAATTTCTACTGGTAAAGGCTATGTTGCTGCTAACCAGTTTACTGGTGAAGATGCTCCAATTGGCTCTATCGCTATTGATGCTATCTACAGCCCAGTTAAAAGAGTATCTTACACAGTTGAAGATGCACGTGTTGGTCAGGTTACTGACTATGATAAACTAACATTAGAAGTTGAAACTGATTCTACAGTTACTCCTGAAGATGCATTAGCTTTCGCTGCTAAAATCTTACAAAGCCAGTTACAGGCATTCATCAACTTTGATGATATCGCAACTATTGAAGAAGAAGTGGAAGATGATCTTCCATTCGATAAGAATTTACTACGCAAAGTTACTGAGCTTGAACTTTCTGTTCGTTCAGCAAATTGCCTAGAAAACGAAAACATTATTTACATCGGTGACCTAGTTAGAAAAACTGAAGGCGAAATGCTTAAGACTCCTAACTTCGGTAGAAAGTCACTTAATGAAATTAAAGAAGTTCTTCAAGAAATGCACCTATACTTCGGTATGGAAGTTGAAGCTTGGCCACCTGAGAACATTGAAGATTTATCTAAGAAATACGAAGACCCATTTGCTGCTTAATATAGCTTATGGACCTAAGAGGTTAATATGAGACACGGAATCAAACACAGAAAACTTAATAGAACTAGCTCACACAGAAAAGCTTTATTCCAAAACTTGGCTAAAGACTTAATCGTGCACGAGCAAATTCAAACTACTGTTGCTAAGGCTAAAGAACTTCGTCCTATCGTTGAGAAGTTAGTAACTTTAGGCAAAAGAGGCGACCTTAACAGCCGTCGTATTGCTATTTCTCGTTTGAATTCAAATTCACATGCTCAAAAACTTTTCGAAGCATTAGCTACTCGTTACAAAGAGCGTAATGGTGGTTACACTAGAATTATTAAAACTGGTAAGCGTCATGGTGACAATGCTCCTACAGCCATTATTGAGTTTGTAGATAGAGATATCTTCGCTAAGGGCGCATCTGACATCGCTAGAGTTGAAGCTGAACGTGCTGAACTAGCTGAGGTTGCCGCTGAGTAGTTTTAAACAAAACTAAATTAAAAGGGTGATGCATATCTGCATTGCCCTTTTTTTATGCCTTGTTATTCTTGCCCTCATGTCAATTGCTCCTCAAGATAGATTAATTTTTGCCTTAGACGTTCCTAATTATAGCGATGCAGTAAAAACTATTGATAGTTTAGGTGATGCAGTAACGTTCTATAAAATCGGTTTAGAGCTAAATGCCTCAGGTGAATATTTCAAAACATTAGAATATCTTAAATCAAAAGGTAAAAAGGTTTTCGCTGACCTTAAATATCACGACATTCCTAATACTGTAGAGCAAGCTACAAAAACTATAGCAAAGTTTGGTATTAATTTTCTAACAGTCCATGGAGAGCCTACTGTTGTAATTGCAGCAAGAACTGGTGCTCAAGGTACTAATACAAAAATATTAGCTGTAACAGTTCTTACCTCAATGAGTGAAGGGGATTTTGATATTTACGGAACAAACTTATCTTTAAATCAAATTGTTAAAAATAAGGCAACAGAGTCACTATCGTGTGGAGCTGATGGTTTAATATGCTCTGGTCTTGAAGTGGAGGAATTAAAAAGTTTAAACATTCTACCAGATGGTTTTATTGCTGTATGCCCTGGCATTAGGCCATTTGCAACGGCAGACGATCAGAGTCGCACAGTTAACGTTAAACAAGCTTTCGCTAACGGCGCAGATTATATAGTTGTCGGCCGTCCAATATCTAAAGCCGAAGACCCGCATAAAGCAGCTGTTGACATTCAAACCCAAATAGCTGAAATCTTTTAATATGAGTTTACCTGAAAATCATATTTTACTTGGCAATACTGAAGCGGCAGATAATCTACAGGCGCTTAACCTTAAGTATGCCAATCGCCACGGGCTTATTACAGGCGCTACGGGTACTGGTAAAACAGTAACTTTACAAATTATTGCCGAAGGTCTATCTGAAGCTGGTGTACCAGTATTTATGTCTGACGTTAAGGGCGACCTTTCAGGCATGAGCGAAGCTGGCGTTGAAAAAGATTTTTTAGAGAATCGCGCTAAAACTATAGGCTTCGATAATTATCAATACAAAGATTACCCAACCACATTCTGGGACTTATACGGCAAACAAGGACATAAAATCCGTACAACAGTGCAAGATATGGGCGCACTATTATTAGCCGAACTACTGGGGCTGAATGATACCCAAAGCGGTGTTCTAAACATAGCATTTATTATTAGCCGCGAAAAGGAAATGCCTTTAATCGATCTAAAGGATTTGCGCGCGCTACTTAACCATATATCTGAGAACCGCACCTCAATTGGCCAAGAATATGGTAACGTATCGGCGGCATCAGTTGGCGCAATACAGCGTAAATTATTAAGCTTAAAAGAGCAGGGGATTGAAAACTTCTGGGGCGAACCTGCGTTAGATATTAACGACTTTTTTAAACAAGCTGAGGATGGGCGCGGTATCGTAAATATCTTAAGCGCATCAAAGCTTTTCCAAAGTCCAAAACTATACGCAACGTTCCTACTTTGGTTGCTAAATGAATTATTTGAATTGCTGCCAGAGCAGGGCGATAGCGAGAAACCAAAACTGGTTTTCTTCTTCGACGAAGCGCATTTACTTTTCGACTCTGCCCCGAAAGCTTTACTAGATAAAGTAGAGCAGGTGGTTAGGCTAATCCGCTCAAAAGGTATCGGCGTATTCTTTGTAACGCAAAACCCAGCAGACGTGCCTGAAGCGGTACTAGGGCAATTGGGTAACAGGGTGCAACACGCGCTCCGCGCATTTACCCCAAAGGATAGGAAGGCCGTTAAGGCGGCAGCGGAAACTTTCCGTGCGAACCCTAAATTTAATGCTGAGAAAGTAATTATGGAACTTGGCGTAGGTGAGGCATTAGTTTCTACATTACTTAAAAAAGGCGTGCCAAGTATGGTTGAACGTACGCTTATCCGTCCGCCATCGTCTAAACTTGGGCCGGCTAATCCTAAGTTGGTTAAGGGCATTATTGCAATGTCCGAGTTCGCAGCCAAGTACGATAAAACTATAGATAGAGAATCCGCTTACGAGATGTTAAAGGAGCGCTCAGAGGCTAAACGTAAAGTTATGGAGTCTGAAGCGGCTTTAGAAGATAAAGTTAAAAAGACTCGCAAATCAAAGGGCAGAAGTCGCCAAACAGTATGGGAGGCTTCAGCTAAATCATTTGCTCGTTCAATGTCTACCAAGCTCGCCACGCGCCTACTAAAGGGCATCTTCGGTCGCTAGTTCTAAATTGCATCATCCCCGACTTGATCGGGGATTTCAGTAATCTCACGAAGTGAGATTACTGCTTTCGCGGGAATGATAAAATTTTTTTAACTAGTAAATCGTTCCATCTCTTCTTTTTCACGTTGCTCACGCAGGCGCTCTTTCTCTGCCATATTAACCACATTCATAGATAAAAGCAGTGGCGCAGCAATAAAGATAGATGAATAAGTACCCACAATAACACCAAATAGAACCGTTAAGGCGAAGCCTTTAATAACGGCGCCACCAAATATTACTAACGCAACAAGCGAAGCAAGCGTTGTAGTTGATGTAAGGATAGTACGGCGCATAGTAGAGTTAAGCGATATATCAATAAGCTCCTTAACTTCTTTCTTTTTATACTTACGCATAAACTCGCGTATGCGGTCATAAATAACTACCGAGTCATTAATAGAATAGCCAATAATAGTGAGTATAGCTGCAATAGAAGATACATTAAACTCGATGCCCATAAAGCTCATAAAGCCAAGTGTAAGTATAGTATCATGAATTAAGGCAATTAAAGCACCAAAACCAAACTGCCACTCAAAGCGTACAGTAATGTATATAACGATAGCTATAAACGCAAATAACAGCGCTAATACGGCATTTATCTTAAGCTCATTACCAATAGTAGTACCAACGCTCTCCACCTTTCTATAATCTACACCGCCTAGCGTGCTATTAATTATGGTCTTAGCCTTGTTTATTGCTTCAGTTTGCGCTTTTTTATCAGATTCATCCGCCTCAATGCGAATTAAGACATCTTTCGCTGAGCC
Source organism: Rickettsiales bacterium (assembly GCA_020630095.1). Taxonomy (GTDB): domain Bacteria; phylum Pseudomonadota; class Alphaproteobacteria; order Rickettsiales; family UBA8987; genus JAHDCD01. The sequence continues at coordinate 82,132 of JAHDCD010000008.1, forward strand.
AAAATTCTGTATAGAAAAATCACCAAATTCACCATCGGCTAAGTTACTACGCAATTTAGATGTATCAACATCAGTTTCTGCTCTAAATTCAATTACTACACCACCGGTAAAGTCTATACCAAAATTCATACCCTTAGTGAAAATAAGGAAGAATGATAACAGGCATAAAACAATAGAGCCTAGAAATGCAGTTTTACGGAATTTAGTAAATTGAATATTCATTTTATTAATAATATAAGTGCTTAACTGTTTACACAACACAAACATAAACACAAACATAAAACATAAGTGCCTGTAGCTCAGCTGCCCCGCCGCGAGTAGCGGCAAATAAATAAGTGTCAAATCTGATTTAATATATAAAAGGTAAGGTGGTATATCTAAAACATAAGTGCCTGTAGCTCAGCTGGATTAGAGCATAACTTTCCGGTAGTTAAGGTCGCAGGTTCGAGTCCTGTCAGGCACGCCAATGTTCGAACACCTAACCTATTGATATAAATAAATTTCTGATACCGCCATAAAAGCCTATTTTGTTGATTTTTTTATTATTCGCATTAGGTTGGAATAATTATCTTACTGACATTACTTGACTTTCATGAAGATTTAGGTTTATAATAATTTTAGGCGTGGAACTTTAGTTTAGGTATCCACGCCTTTTTTATTGCATTTTCAAGTGCCACACACTGAAATATTTACCATCATTCTTAAACGTATTATTAGTTAAAAAATCTTTTGGAGAATCTATATTGATAGTTTTACAAAGCTCTTTTACAAAAGTTTTTCTAGCAGCCGAGTTGTTAGATTCCTTAACAAAACCAGCATTCCATTTATTCACAAAAGCAACCGAACCTAAAAAGATATCGCATAGTTGAATTAGTGAAACGCCAACAGAGTCAACCGGCAGAACATTCGTAACTTTACCAGTTGAAATAAGCTCTTTATCCAGATCTTTCGTTGATATTTTTGGCTTTGTTATATAATCCGTAATTAAAGTTGCTTTATCATTCTCATCTAAATTATGTTCGCATAACATTCTCAATAGTCTAACATAATAATCCCAAGGATTCTTGTACATGTCAGGATTAAAGTCAGAGCTGTTTTTATCTACAATCAAAGCACAAAAGTGAAATTTTATGTCCTTTATCACATCAAGCAATGCAAGGTAATTATCTAAGTTTTTTGGCTGAATTTCCGTAAAATGAAACTCATTATGCTTTGTTGAGCTCATCATTAAATTAAGATCCGATGGCTTTATATCTCTTTTTGATTCCTGTAATTCTCTCTTTAGCTCTTTTCTTTTTGAAGCTAACATAGATTTTGCTCTGGTATGAGGCTTTAAGAGAGCTGATGAAACATTGTAAGAATCATATAATTTTAAGAACCCTATACCAAAATGAGATTCCCCTTTACCAGTTCCGGTTTCATCAATAAAAACCATCGGGTATTTAATATCCATTTTCATAACTCAATAATGATATTATATCATGGCAAGATTACTATTTAATTATTGAAATTAACGAAAAACAGATTTATCTACGTTTGCGTTTCAGGGGAATTTTGGGCATCATTCTATACTTTGGTTCTTTATAAATCAGTATGTTAATAGAATTTAGGGTTCTCATGACTTCCGCAGGGGAACACCATGTAGCTTTCACTCCTATAATATAACGCATCACGGTTTCGCCTTACATAAAGTTTTTATATCTAAGTAAATTAACTCTGCTACTGTAGCACGCTAATTCATTGCAGAAGTGTGATTCTGCAAATTTCTTAATCACATCTCTAAAAAATGTACGTCTATCAACCGCTTTGCGTACGAGCAACAAAGGATATATTTTGCCCAAAGAAAAAAAGTCAACCACAGACGTAAGTACAAGAAACTCTTCTACCAAAATACAAAAGATAATAGAAATCGTTGTAGATCCTAGTTTTGATGGCTCTGTTATTCACCCTAGAAATATTGGCATTGAATTAGATGAAAATCTAATTTTAAAGATTTTATTTAGTCATTATCAAAACGTTAATATTACCAAAATTAATACTATTAATGATTTGGAGGCGTTAGCATCAAGAAAGCCTGATCTTGTCTTTTCAGGAGTAAAATATTTTGAGTTTCGTGATAAAGATTTATGGCTAAATGATTATTTAGATACACATAATATTGCCTATATAGCATCTGATAGAAAGGCGCTTGATAGCGAAGGAAATAAGAGCCACGCTAAGAATATCATGCAAAATTCTAATATTGCTACCGCTGAATATTTTACTACTGGCGTAGGTGAGTATACAACAAAAGAGTCATTACCGATAGTTTTTCCATTATTCATAAAGCCATTATCAAGTGGAGATAGCATGGGCATAGATGCTAATTCATTTGTTAATGATTTTCCTAGTTTTTTAGCCAAGGTTGCCGAAATTCATAAAAATCAAGGCTCACGCTCGTTAGTTGAAACTTATCTATCTGGCAAAGAATATAGCGTTGGAATTTTTGAAGATCATTTAACGAAAACATTAACTGCAATGCCGATAGAAATTATTGCTGATGAAAATGAAAATGGTCAGCGTATTCTTGATTATGATATTAAAAAGAATGATTTGGAGCTGGTTATTGCGGTTACAGATTTGCAAATTCATGAGCAGCTATCTAAAGTTGCAAAAGCAGCTTTCAAAGCATTGGGTGGAAAATCATTTGGACGAATTGACGTTAAGATGAATCAAGATCAAGTGCCTCACTTTATAGAGGCTAACCTTATGCCCGGCCTAAGCAAGGGCTACTTTTATAGATCATGTATGTTGAATTTAAATATAACATACGAGCAAATGATTTTAAAAATTGCCGCTAATGGTCTAAGTAAAAATTAAAACTATTTTCTAGCCTTTCATCTTCATGTTTTATTCTTGTGCTAAAATAATTCCATCTATATTATTCATAGGTGTTTCAGGGGTATTTGGGGTATCAATCTATACTTAGGCTCTTTATAAATCAATGAGTTGAGCGAATTCAACGTTCGAATTATATCTTCTGGAGTACGCCAAAAGTAAAAGCCCCCGCAAAATAAATTACGAGGGCTAGAACTTGAGAGAAGTGGGAGAAACTTTTTTCTTAGAAGTCGTAAGACGCTGTGATCTTACCACCTACATAATCACCAAATCTACCTAATGAACCAATTAGCTCAGCAGATAAGGTTGTGAATTCTGTATTAAGTAAATCAGCACCAACCATAGCTTCAAAGTTAGACTCGTAATGTTGTCCTTCTACGCTGAAGGCACCCATTGTAGCAGGTTGGCCTTGGTGTTTAGCCTGATAAACTGGAGTTTTATTATGTAAAATTTGGTTTGCATATAAGCCGCCATATAGGTCGAAGATTCTGCCGTTATAAGCATAGTTTCTTCTAGCTTCTACGCCAACTCTACCATCAACTCTATCTTGAATAACATCATCCATTACTAGGTTAACGGAGTTAGCTCCCGTTTCTGTAAAGCCTTTCTGATAAGAGTAAGTCCAAGATAAGTTTGAAAGGAAGTTAAAGTCGATATTATAAAGTGTATGTTCTTTATTTAAACCAAGTGTAGCATTAACTAAGTAAGTGCCAAAATCACCTTCAGCAACTCTATCAATACCCGCAAACCTTAATCTTCTTCTAGATTCTTGGTTAGCATAACCACCTGAAATTGAACCAGATACTACATAATTCTTAGGCATTAAATGCTTAGCATAAGCACCTAACATAAGACCCATAGTCTCACCATCAGATATATCATCTACTTCAATATTGTTATGGAAGAATGAACCTGCGATACCAGCAATAGTTCTATTATCATCAGAAGTTTGCTGAACACCTGCGGTAGACTGTAATGCTACATTTTCATACTCAATGTAATCAGGCTCGGCATTATGGTCATCATATCTCGCTTCTGTAACAACCCAAACTTCTGCATTATTTCTACAGAATTGCTTGTTTAAGCCTTCACAGATAGGTTGCACATTTTGCATATTTTCAGCTAAAGACTTATTAGTAGGCTCTTTCTTAAAGCCGGTTGCATCCATCATAGTATATGCAAAGTTTGTAGCAGCCTTCATATTTGTCTGAGTAAACGCATCGTAAAACTCAGGAGAAAGCATATCAACTGCAGCAAAGTAAGGAGTAGATATATAGCCTGCTGTATTAATGGCAGGATTACCATTTAAGCTAGCTAAGTTAAGCATAACTTGCGTGTAATCTTCACCAAATGTTGCGCCACCAGTGTTAATACCATTATTCAAGAAGTTAGAAACAATATCTTGGTTAGGAGTTCCGCCTGTAGGTAAATCAAGTGTAATGCTTACATTTACATTATTAGGATCGGAGTAATCCATTTCGTAGAATAAACCACCAATTGAATTAACCGCAGCAAATTCACCATTGTAACCGCCATCAGCAGTTAAAATTGTATAACTTGAACCTAAAGGAACTTGTCCAGTTGGAATTAAGTTTAATGTACCATCTAAATTAGCTGTTCCAGTTAAGTGAATATAGTCGGTAGTTGCGCCATCGTTATCCAGCTCAATATTAGTTACAGAGTTAGGGCCAAATGTACCATCACCATTAACAGTAACAGTGCCATAACCTGTTGAATCTATATCTAAAACGCCATCAGTATTAAGATTCCCGTTTATAACTGTACCACCACGTGCATCCACGTAACCACCATTTTCAATATTTAAATTACCTGTAATTGAAGATGTGCTAGAAAGGGTAGTTGATGAACCTGCGTTAGCAAATATGTTCATTTGCGTATTGCCTTCAAATAACCAGTTACCATTATTAACCTGTAATTCTTCGAAGTTAATATACTGCAAGTGAGATGCATCAAAAGTTTGCTGAGTAGTTTCAGTGGTATTTAAATCTACAACATCAAATCCTGTGCCACCATCAAGTAAGCCACCACCATTTGTAGTGCTTTGTGTAATAGTAGTAGTATCATCATCATCACCTAGTGTAATATAACCAGTAATTACACCTGTATTGATAAATGTATCTGAACCAGCGCCCATATCTAAACCTGGAATCATATTTACTATGTCACCAGAATTAACAGCACCGCCAGTATTGTTAAATATATCATCACCATCACCCATGCTTAGGAATGATCCTGAAACAATAGTGCCTTGGTTGATAATTGTATCGCTAAGAGATGTTGTACTTAGTAAGCCACCAATTTGTCCTAAGTTGGTAACCAAGCCATCAATCACACCATTTGTACCTGCTAATGTCCCATCAGTACCGATAGTTACATCTGCAATCATAGTTCTATCTAGCTCAAATATACCATTTGTAATCTCTACAGGATCTGCAAATGTTGAGTTTATATTCCATCTCCAAGTACCAGTACCTTCCTTGCGTAGTTTATTAAAGCCAGCAATTGAAGGAAGTCTTGAAGTTAAAGTTGATGAGCCAGAGCCAGTAAGAACCAGAAGATTATCACCTGCACCCGCATCAACATGAGTTACTAAACTACCCGTATACGCATAGAAACGGTCATCGCCATCTCCCATTGTAACATTTCCTGTTATTGCGCCTTCGTTATGAACGATATTATCACCATTATTAAGCTGAACATTTGTAATTATTAAACCTTGGTTATTTAGATTGTCGTTGCCATCGCCCGAATCAAGCGTTGCACCTGAGTGGATTACTGAGGCATCATCTATGTTAATTGTGTCATCGCCAACACCAGTTAATATACTAGAAACAAAACTGGCAGCTGAATCGTTAAAGTTTACTGTATCGTTGCCATCACCTGTATCAATTGTAGGAGTTTTAGCAATTGTACCTAAATCGGACCCTTCAAAGGTAACTATATCATCACCTGCGCCTGTTGAAATATCGGCATCACCTAAGTCTCCAAAGATTGTATCTTTTACATAAACTTGGTCATTATGGTCACCTGTATCTATTGTGGCGTTACCATCTGTAGCTGTTCTTGAGCGATCAATTGTTACTGAATCAGCACCTGCACCAGTTGTAATTGTTACGTTTGAAGTAGCATCTCTACCTATATAAACCCCAGATAAGCCTGAGCCAGTAAAGCTTAAAGTATCGTCGCCATAACTAGTATCTATTGTAGCATCACCACCACCACCAATTGCAACTAAGCTATCATCTACGATTATTGTATCGTTTCCGTCACCTGTGTTTAGTACTGCAACATCACCCGCATTTTCTGCTATATCACCTGTGACATCGAATGTTATCACATCATCACCACCAAGTGCATCAAATGCAGAATCTAAATTTCCATCGCAAACAATATTGTCCGAACCAGAGGTAGCGGCTGTGCATGCTGCTATAGCAGTAGGTGTTAAAATTGAACTTGTTGATAAGATTAAGGCTGTTGCAGTTGCAACGCGGATTAACCCTCTACCTGAAGATTTTATAAACATAACTAAACTCTACTTAAGTTTTTATAGCAGGATTCTTTCCCACCATTATTCGCGGAATTCTTTTCCGCTAATTTGTGGGATATAACCTTAAGGTGCATTATGTCAAACAAATTTTTAGGAAAAAGTTAATAAAATTAAGGATTTATCAGGCTTTACAAAGAATTTAACCTCCGTATCTTCATATAAGATGAACAATGAGCATCAAATAATTTATGACTATATTTCAAAGGGTTCTGCCATTTTGGACATCGGTTGTGGTACTGGTGAACTCTTAAAAAGCTTAAGAGATAAAAAAAAATGCAATGAACAGGGCATTGAGATAAACTCTGACAATGTTGCCGTGTGTTTATCACAAGGCTTATCAACCTTACAGGGTAATGCGGATGAGGATATAAAACGCTATAAGGATAACTCGTTCGACTATGCAATTTTGTGTAATAGCCTACAAGTTATGGAAAATCCTAAACAGGTTTTAATGGAAGCCTTAAGGGTTTCAAAAGAGGTTATTATTATAACTCCCAATTTTGGACATTATAAAACTAGAGCTAGCCTTTTCTTTGGCGGTAAAATGCCGGTTACTAAGTCGTTATCTTATGAATGGTATGAAACGCCGAATATTCACTTTTCCACTATTTTGGATATGAAAAACCTAATTAATGAAGTTGGTGGAAATATAACCGAGCAGGGCTATCTTGTATCGTCATCTTCAAATTATAAGAAATCTAATAATACTTTCTTAGCAAACTTAATCGCTCGCAAAGGTGTATTTGTAGTAAGCTAAAACCTAGATGGAGGGCCGTCACCCTCAATTATTCTATCAATTGTTGCGCCGCGTAGCAAGTGTATCTAAAGTGCATCGTGAATAAAATGTAATTTAGAAAAGACAATAAACTGCCATTAGTAAGTTCATCGGCTTCCATTTTAACTAATTTATTAATTAACTGTATTAAAAAAAGCGTTAATTGGGCATAGATTTCTGAATGTCAGAATCTAGAGAGAATAAAGGGATATTAGCTTCAAACTTATCATCAAGTTCGATGTCCTCCATGATATATTCACCACTCATTACTCCTGAAGGCTCCATAAGATTGGTACCAGAAGCATATTCAAAAGAACTATTAGGGTAAATTACAGGTTGTTTACCAACTACACCATCACCAACAATAGTAGATGTCATACCTTTTGAATCGGTAATATTCCATTTGCGACCTAATAGTTTTACAGGAGTTTCTTTGTGATTCTCAATCTTCACATGATAAGCAAAAGCATAATGAGCTTTCTCTGGCTCGCTTTCATTATCCAAGTAATGAGGCTTAACAGTAATCTTTATATCGTTAGTAGTAGATACAAAGTTAGATGTGTTATTAGTAGATATTTCCCTTATAACTCTAGCCATAGGAATAAATATATACCTAAAAATGCCCTTTCGTTCAAGACTAAAAATAATAAAATATAACCTATTAAAATACAGATATTTCGAATTCTGGGGCTACTGGTTCTTTTACACCCCTGTGATAATCAATTTTTTAGTACTTTATGCGCTTAATCGTTTTAAATTTTATCCAGCTTCAGTTAATCCATGCTTAAGCCATACTAATATTATGCTAGTAGGTAAGCAGGAGATTTTTGACCTTATATCAGAGGTAAACCCTGCAAAGTTGAAATCTAAATTAATAAACAAAGAAGACAAAGATAAGCTAACGCGTGTGCTTGAATTCATGCAAAAAGAGGGCTTGGATTTTCCAATAATTATTAAACCAAACACAGGTCATCGCGGTGCAGATGTTAAGAAGATAAGTTCAAAAAATGAATTAATTAATCACATTAAGAAGGTTAACTATAATGTTGTTATTCAACAATATTCTTCCTTTAATAAAGAGGTCGGTCTGTTCTATATGAAAGAGCCTAACAAGCCTGCATATATATATTCAGCAACTGAAAAAATATTCCCTGTTCTTATTGGTAATGGCATATCCAATGTTGAAGATTTAATTTTCAATGATTCAAGGGCTAAATATCAATCAGGAACTTATTTAAAGCGCTTTGGCAAGAAAGCTAGCCATGTTCCTAAAAAAGGCGAAAAAGTAAAACTTGTTGAATCTGGCAATCACTGCCAAGGTACAATTTTTGATGAATTACGGGATGTTAATTTTGATTCAACATTACAACGTTTAGATGAAATTGCAGGTTCAATGAATGGCTTTAATTATGGTCGTTTTGATATTAGATATAATTCTAATGAGGATCTGAAAAAGGGCATTAATTTTCAAATAGTTGAAGTAAATGCCGCAGGTGCAGAAGCTACTCATATTTATGCACCACATATAAGTTTAATTGAAGCCTATAGAGTATTATTTAAGCAATGGCGCTTAAGCTTCAAGATAGGCAAGCATAACGTAGAGCAGGGCTCTTTCCTACCTAAGTCATGGGACGTTATAAAAGCTTCATTTACATATAAAAAATTAGCAAAAAACTATGGTCAAGCAAGTTAGGCTACTTGAGATTTTTGCTCTGTAAGAATTGGAATTAACTTACTTAAATTGATTCCATTAGAGCCTTTAAGTAAAATTGTCGAATTTTTATAAGATTCTGTATTAATTGAAGATATTAAATCTTCGATATTCCAGAAATACCCACCGCGCATATGCATCGGAATTTCTGAGTATAAATGGTTTATCTCTTCACCAACGCAAATAACTTCATCAATGCCATATTCAATAATCAATGGCCCAAGCTCGGCATGATATTTTTCGGAGTGATCACCAAGCTCAAGCATATCTCCCAAAATGGCAATTTTCTTACCTTCGCGTGTAGATAGATTCTTAATCGCTAAAGCCATAGAATCTGGTGATGCGTTATAACTATCATCAATTAAGGTGATATTGTTAGGTAAATCAATAGTTTGCCCTCTACCTTTTGGTAGCGTAAAGGTGCGCAATTCATCTGCATTACCATTTAAACCAACCTCATTCAAGGCGGACATTACCAATGAAGAGTTTTGTAAACCAAAGGCTTTATCCTCAATTGTAATAACCTGCGCACAATGGCTAGATTTCTTTAACATGGTTTTCAATTCATTAATATCTGAAGGAAAAATGCTGGTTTTAGCATATTTAAAAATATCAGATTTCTCCTCAGCCACTTCCTTTAAATTTTTGAAGTTCATCATATGCGCTGGCGCAATAGCGGTAACTATAGCAATATCTGGCTGAAGAATTTCAGTAAGCTCAGCAATCTCGCCCTTATTATTCATACCAATTTCAAACACCGCATATTTAGTGTTATCAGGCATGTTAGCTAAGCATAACGGCAACCCAATATGGTTATTAAAATTACCTTTTGTAGCGTAAACTTGCTTAGTGGCCTTCAGGCAATGCATAAGCATTTCTTTGGTAGACGTTTTACCCACCGAACCCGTAATTCCTATAAATACCGCATCAGATGCTTGCCTTTTCTCACGCGCAATTTCTGTTAATGCCTCAAGTGTATCTTCAACTAAGATTAACTGCTTAGCCTGTTCCTCGGTAATATTGTAATCTCTATTCTCAGAAACAATCGCGCCCTTCGCGCCATTTTCAAATGCTTTTTCAATAAAATCATGCCCATTAAAGTTTTCACCTTCAAGCGCAACGAAAATATCGCCGTCATTAATTGTTCGAGTGTCTATAGAAAAACCCATAAAACTATAAATAACAAAAATTTGAACATTTTTAAAGTGATATTTATCTTGATAAACCTCACCGCTAAAGTATTCATGTACCACTATGGCAAAAGAAGAGAAAAATACACAAGAAAAAATCGTTCAAAACAGGGCTCAATATATAAAAGACCTATCGTTTGAGAACCCAAAAGCACCTAATTCAATTTCAAATCCTGAGTCGCGCCCTCAAATTGATATCAGTGTTGATGTGAAGGCAATGAAAATTGGTAAAGCAGATTTTGAAGTTATCTTAACAGTAAATACTACCGCAAAAACGGCAGATGAAACTCTATTCATCATTGAGCTTACTTATGGTGGTTTATTTAATATCCAAGGCTTTGCAGAAGAAGAATTACAACCAATTCTATTAATCCACTGCCCAACGCTTTTATTCCCATATGCTCGTCGTGTAATTTCAGACTGCACCCGCGATGGCGGCTTACCACCATTAATGGTAGACCCAATCGATTTCGCAGCTTTATACAAGCAACGCGTTGAAGAGGCTGCCAAGGCACAAGCCGAGCAAGCCGCTAACGATAAATAATCACGCTTAGGTTATGGATCATTTCGAATATAAAGATGGTGTTTTACACGCCGAAAACACACCTATTGCAGATATTGTTAACGAGGTTGGAACGCCGTTCTATTGTTATTCTAAGGCGACGTTTGAACGTCATTTTAATGTATTTAGTAAATCATTTTCTGAGCTTAATAATTTCCTTTGTTGTTTCGCGGTAAAAGCTAATAGCAACGTAGAAATTTTAAAACTACTTGGCTCACTAGGTTCAGGCGCGGATACTGTATCTCAAGGTGAAATAATGCGCGCCTTAAAAGCGGGCATTAGCCCATCAAAAATCGTATTTTCGGGCGTTGGTAAAACTAAAGAAGAAATCGCCTACGCACTGAATAAGGGCATTAAGCAATTCAATGTTGAAAGCCGTGAGGAGCTTATATCTATAAATGAAGTAGCGGGTACGCTGGGTAAAAAAGCCCCTGTAGCATTCAGAATTAATCCAGATGTTGCTGCTGAAACGCATGAAAAAATCTCAACTGGCAGGGCGCGCGATAAATTTGGCATTGCATGGCAGTCAGCCGAAGAAGTTTATCAACTAGCAGGTTCGCTAGATAATATTGAAGTTAAGGGCATAACAACCCATATCGGTTCGCAATTAACTAAACTTAGCCCTTTCGAGCAAGCGTTCGACAAAATAATCGACATGGTAAAAGGCCTGCGCGAGCAAGGTCATAATATTGAAACATTAGATTTAGGCGGTGGGCTAGGCATCACTTACGATGGTGAAACGCCACCAACACCATCTAACTATGCCGCAATGATATGTAGTAAAGTTAAAGATTTAGATGTTCAGCTTATTCTTGAACCGGGTAGATTGATCGCAGGTAACGCGGGCATTTTAGTTTCATCGGTAATTTATCTAAAGAAAACTCAGGAAAAGAATTTTTTAGTTATTGATGCCGCAATGAACGACCTTGCACGCCCAGCTTTATACGATGCGTATCATAAAATTATCCCTACTAATGAACCTAAAAAAGGCGATGAACTTATTGATATGGAAATTGTAGGCCCAGTATGTGAAACTGGCGATATTATGGGTAAGGATAGAAAGCTACCTGAACTTGAGCCAGAAGAGCTAATAGCTATCCGCTCCGCCGGTGCATATGGTGCAACTATGAGCTCAACTTATAACTCTAGGCCTCTAGCAACGGAAGTTCTTGTAGATGGCGACTCATACGAAATCATCCGTCAACGCCAAACTTACGAAGATTTAATTGGTTAAATTTTAAGGAAGTTCTCAATTAATTTTAAACCAGCGGTAGCAGATTTCTCAGGGTGGAACTGCACCCCATAAATATTCCCTTTTTGTACCGCGCATGGAAAGTTAAAGCCATAATCACAAGTAGCGGTTACGCATTCATTATCACTCATTGCATATGAGTGTACAAAATAAAAATCCTCTGAATCTTCAATAGTATTAAAAATTTCAGACTCTTTACCTTGTAAAACCTCATTCCAACCCATATGCGGAATTTTGACAAAGTCATCGCGAGGAGCATCAGCGACGTGGCGATCCATCAACGAATTCGTAGGCTTGGAAAGATCTGTTAATGGATTGCTTCGCCTAAGGGCTCGCAATGACGAATCAAAATAATCGTTTAAATGTATAACTTCAGCACCTTCAATTAATCCTAAACCTTCAAACTCGCCATTTTCATATCCGCGTTCAGCTAGTAATTGCATGCCAACGCAAATACCTAAAAACGGCCTTTTAAGCTCGTTACAATATTTTTTGATAGCATCTTCCAGTCCTTCAATGGCACGTAATCCTTGTGCGCAGTCGCCAAATGCACCAACTCCAGGAAGAATTACATGGCTAGATTCCAGAATGTCTGCAGGATTATTGGTAATTTTATAATCTTTACCGCCAGCAACCTTAGCTACAGCCTTCGCAATGGAGTGTATATTACCCGCACCGTAATCTATGATTGAAATGGACATAGCTAATATATATAATGTAGCCACTCGTAATGCTCAAGCCAATTAAAATAGGTAATATAGAACTAGATGGTAATGCCATTCTTGCGCCCCTTTCCGGCGTAACGGACTACCCATATAGAAAGCTCGTTAAGAAATACGGCGCGCCCTTGGTTGTATCCGAAATGATAGCAAGCCGCGCAATGATATTAGAAACACGCGAATCTTTACGCAAAGCGGGAAATACGCACGAAGAGGAATTTCCAATGTCAGTTCAACTTGCAGGTTGCGACCCTGAAGTTATGGCAGAAGCGGCAAGGTTAAATGAAGATAGGGGAGCAAATATTGTTGATATCAACTTTGGTTGCCCAGTTAAAAAGGTAGTTGGGGGCCATGCGGGTTCAGCTATGATGCGCGACGAAGTAAAAGCTCACCATGTGTTAGAGGCAACAGTTAACGCAGTAAAAGTGCCGGTTACTCTTAAAATGCGCATGGGCTGGGATAATAATTCTCTTAACGCGCCGGAGCTAGCACGTATTGCAGAAGAATGCGGCATCCAAATGTTAACTATCCATGGGCGCACACGTTGCCAAATGTATCGTGGTTCAGCAGATTGGGAGTTTGTACAAAAAGTTAAAGATGCGGTAAATATCCCTGTAATTGTAAATGGCGATATTAACACGCTAGATGACATTGATAACGCGCTACAACAATCGGGCGCTGATGGCGTAATGATTGGTCGCGGAACTTATGGTAAGCCGTGGTTTATCCGCGACGCGGATAATTATATAAAAACCGGTAAGCGCGCGGCTCATATGCCAGAAATAAAAGAAGTTCGTGAAACTATTTTAGAGCATTACGAGCATATTCTAGAACATTACGGCGAGCGTATAGGCGTTAAACAAGCGCGTAAGCATGTTGCATGGTACGCCCACGGTATGCGCGGCGCAGCTGAATTCCGTAATAATGTTATGAAAATCTCTGATTCAAAGGATGTAAAGAAATACATCAGAGATTTCTTCAAAGATTAATTTCTTCAATAAAAATTCAGGCAATAAAAAAGGGCTGCAAATAAGCAACCCTTTTCTAAATCTCTAATTCTCAGAATCTCTAAATCTCTAGGACTTATTTCATTCTATAGAATTCAACTAACTCGTACTGACCGTTAGGTAAGCGTACTGATTTACCTTCATATACTCTACCATCGTCGATGTATAATCTAGCTTTCTCATCAGTTACAACAGAACCTTCAGGAAGTTCAGCAACAGTTTTCTGTACTAAACCAGCAGGTAATGGTTGCTCAACAACTGCAGGAGCATGGTTATGACCTTGTGCGTAAGCACCATGATCATGAACTGTACCATCTGCATGGTTATGAGAATAGTTAATTACAGTAGGAGCATGGTTATGACCTTGTGCGTAAGCACCATGATCGTGAACTGTACCATCTGCATGGTTATGAGAATAATTAACTACAACAGGTGCTTGCTGTTTAGGAGCTACATAGTAGCAACCCTTCTTCATAGCGCCATCAATTGAGTTACTGCCACACATTGCAGATTTAGTAGCACCAGCTAAGTCATAATTAAGGATATATTTAACACGTTTAACAACACGAGAAGCATTACCACAATTTTCAGTATTTTCAGTACCTACTGCACAATCAGCCGCAACCATATGTTGGCCTTGGTGTTGAGATAAGTCAACCGAAGGAACTGAAACTACGTTAGTAGCAGGAGCCGCAACAATAGTAGTAGAAGGAATTGAAGTAGTTTCTTCAACTGTTACAGATGTTGGAGCTGTTGTTGGAACCGCGTAGCTTACATTAGGAATGTTAACATTTACACCAGCAGTCGAAACGCTAGGAACATTAAGATTAACCGCAGGTGCTGAAACCGTTGGTGTTGTGTAATTAATTTCTGGAACAGTAACCGTGCCAGTTGTAGGTGCTACATTATAAGAAGCATCTTCTTTAGTTACGTTTACTACAGATACATTCTCAGGTGCAAGGGTAGTTACTTCTGTAACCACTTCTTCATCCTCAGAACCTTGAAACCATGAACAGCTGGATACAGCCATCACGGTAGTTATTGCCAAAGCATTTATTAAAAACTTATTCATTTTACACTACTCCAATTTACTTAATCTTGCACTTAAGTTTAGTTGTTATTTTTTATTTTAGTTAGCTACTTTATTACCTGTAAACTGTTCAGCTCTACCTTTGAACACTTTACCATCTTCCGTTACTAAGATAGCATTCGGAGAATCAGCCTGTACTTTCTTATATACAGTCTTCTTCACTACCTTCTTAGTACGAGATGCCGGTGCATTTTCCCAAGGGCAAATATAAGATGCCGTATCTTCATTATAACGAAGAGTCGGTACATCGCACGCTGACAACGCGAAAGTTGAAATTGATAACACTAATGCTAGTTTGATATTTTTATACATTTTAATACTCACAATCTTTACTCGATATTCACAGTATGAAGCAGTTAGGTTAAAAAACTGTTAACAAAACGAAGAAAAACCTAATTTTTATTTACTGTGGTTGTAAATTTTAAAGTTGTATACCAGAAAATACACACAGGTACAATAGGAAAAACGTCCAAAAACCGCAGAAAACTAGGAAATATGGTTAACAAAGTTAACTTTTATAGAAAATTATAGAGTAGCTAAGTCATTTGGTTGTTTTTATAAAAACAGCTACCAAGAATGGTTTTTTGCCCCCGCATATCGCAACGAACAGAAGAAAATAAGGATATATAAGATTCAATTAAGGTCTTGAAAAGAGAGTTAACTAGCTTTTTCATCGCCGGGTAATTTATAATCGGTACCTTCCCAAGGTGATTCAAAATCGAAAGAGCGATAAGCTTGATCAAGCTTTACATCTTCATAAATAACTTTCTTCTGAGTATCATCGTAGCGTACTTCTTTATATCCAGTTAATGGGAAGTCTTTGCGCAAAGGGTTACCTTCAAAGCCGTAATCAGTTAATATACGACGCTGATCAGGGTGATTCTCAAAGTTAATGCCGAATAAATCGAATACTTCACGCTCCGCCCAATTAGCAGATGAAAATACAGAATTCGCAGAAGCTATAGTTTCGCCATCCTCTAAATTACACTTAACAGTAAGGCGTTTATTATGATGTAATGACAATAATAGATATACCACTTCAAAGCGTTTTGCACGATTAGGGTAATCAACGGCAGTAAGATCAATAAGTTGCTTATACTTATTATCTTTATCATCACGAAGGAACTTTAATGCAGCAATAATATCTTTGCCATCAACTGTTATAATGTCGCCTTCTTGTGTTGCTTTAATTTCTTCAGGGAAAGATATAGTCATCTTAATTCTCTAGTTCTTCAAATAAGTCTTTTTCAATATTAGCCACACCAGACTCTTCCGATGAGCATGAATCCTTTTTCCAGTTACCAACCTCAGCTGCTAACTCAACTTCATTCCACTTAATATGGCCATCATCCTTTAAAATGCCAACAGATTTTGAAACTTCATCAGAGAAATCTTTAACAATAGAACATTTCTCACCAGAGTTACGCTTAGTGTCATCATAAGAAACCATCATAGATAACACTGCTACAGTGCTAACTTCTTTATCTAGAAATGAATAAGTATCTTCCTGAATCTTAGATTCGATATACTCGTCTAATATTCTTCTATCTTTAATATTAAGCAGATGAGTCTTCGCTAACATCTTTTTATAATCTTTAAGATTTTCTAGTGCCTCTAGGTTTTTAAATAACTTAACAGGTTTTCCACCCACAAATATCATCGCTTCAGCCCTGCCAGATAAAACCGCTAATACTCCTTCTTCAGGTGATATACGCAATGTTTTTAATGGTTTAGTATCTGTAAGGTTAAACATATTCTTAGCTGTTAACCAAGAGCCGGAACCCACAGGGCCCACAGCAACTGTTTTATCATTAAGGTCAGAAAACTTTTTAATTTTTGTGGATGCTAAAATATGCACTTCTTCTTGATAGAAGGGAAATACTAAGCGTAAATTCTTAGCAAGCTCTTGTGTTAATTCATTCTCAGAGCGGCTTAAAAATCCAAGAACATCAGACTGAACAATGCCAAAGGCAATATTTCCTTTCTTACCATCATCCACAATGCGCTTGATATTGTCAATTGAACCAGATGACTCAACAACAGTAACACCAAATTGGTTTTGATCATCATCAATGCTTTTAATGTCATTGCCAAACTGGAAATAAGTACCAGTTTTTGAACCTGTATATATATTGATGTTTTGCTTAGCTTCAGATGTAAAGCTGTAAGCCATTATAATAATGGCAAATATTTTAAAGAAGTTTTTCATATCAAAATTAGTCAGTAAGAATATTTCTTACGCCGTCCCAGTCGATTTCATTCGATTCTGAAACTGCAACCTCGCCAGTAGCAAAAACAGCATACAGTAAATAGCCAATAATAGCTAATACAGAGAGTGCAGTAATAGCTTTGAATGCAGGATTAGATTTAGCATTCACAGAAACAGACTCAGCTACGGAATCATTAGCAGCTTGTATCTCTTGTGAGTTGGTGCCTTTATGGGCGTTAAGCTCAACAACATTATTCTCTTTCTTTAGAACTTTTTTATCAGATAACATGCTCATTACCGAGGTAACATCAATAGCATCTGATCCATCGTCTTTCTTCATTTTAATCGCTTCCATAGCCCCTTCCTTCTCAAAAATAAACTACGTTACCATATATACAAAATACATAAATATCAAGGTACTTATTTTACTTTTTTAACAAAAAATTAACCTATATCTGTTAGTTTTTTAGGGTGGTAAAAGAAGATACAGAAATATATCCTAGTAAGGACTATGCCGAATTTAAATCGGCAATTGGCTCAAATGGTAGGTTATTTGAAGCGGGTTTAATAGGTAATAAGTTCAGCGCAGAACATGGTGAGTATAGGGTTTCTTTTGATGTGAACTACACTAGAGAGACTCGCGTACAAGGAGGTGCGGATGGTAAAAAAGAGCAAGAATTTTTTCTTATTCAAGATTGGGATAACTCTCCTATAAGGGGTGTATTAAAGTCAATACATAGGTCTGGTCTGATGGAGTTAGGATTTTTTGACGAGGTTATAGACTGGTCATTGGGTGAAGGTTCAGATTTGGCTATTAAAAGTAAAAAATTTCTAAAGAGACAGGGTGAAAGACTTCAGACTTTTGATAATTATGAGATCGCTCAAGATGTATCTGCATCATATACAGAGGAAATCTCAAGAAGGGATATAGTTTTTCTTTTAGATACTTGCTCTCAGTTAGTAAACTTTTTATCCCCATCAAATTTTGTAGAGCATAGCGATGAAATAAAGGGTCTTTATATTGAAAATCAGAAGTTGGTAGAAGCTTTGATTGGTAATAATTTAAATGTAGAATTGCCTACGAAAGAGGCACGAAGCCTAAATGGCCCTCCAAGTTTAAATAATGCTTCAAGTTTGAGTGGCGCGCCGAGTTTAGATGGTTCTCCTAGCTTAAGTGATGGCCCAAATTTGCAAGATGCACCTAGCTTGAGTGGGATAAAAAAAGAAGTAAATAGACAAAAGTCATTTTATCAGAGTGATGTTGATATACCCAGCAATCCTAATGGTGACAATTTAGATGATATCTCTCAGAGGATGGGTGATATGATGGCAGAGCTTGAATCTCCTAAGTTAGACTGGGAAGGGGTTTACTCGCAAGAAAAGTTTAAAAAAGAGCGTGCAGAGCTATTAAAGAAAATAGATGCGAATACCTTAAATGAAGGTGTATTTAGCGAGTTTGAAATTAGCGGACATGAATGTTCGGTAGATATAAATGCTGAATTTAAGTGGGCAGTGGCTGCGGATAATTCAGTTCAAATGGAATTCACAGAAGAAGCTTGGAATGAGTCGGATTTAAAACAGCTTTTTGAGCATTTTTATTCAAGTAAACTTCGCCCAGTGGCTGAGAATATGTATATCGATACATTATTGGAAGGTGCGGTTGAAGCGGGCGGAGAATACGCCGAATATGCGCAAGCTATAATAAAAGACAGAAAAGCTTTAATGGATGGTGAGCTAACTTCAGAAATGGCAGGTGGCGCTATAAGAATAGATGCTGAGAAGGTTGATAATCTAGTAAATCTAGTAAAGTTTGTATATGAAAGTGATAAATTACTGCCTGAAAATGGTGATAAGTTCATCGCTGATGATGAGGATGTTGAGTTATCTACGGGCAAGGTTATTTTAGAGCAGGGCTTTTTTGATAATATCACTAATTTATCGGGTTTTAGTCATAGGTCTCCAATTGAAAGAATGGAGTTCGACTCTGGTCTACAAAATGCAGATTTAGCCCCTGATGAAAAAGAGCCTATATTCAAAGATTTAAACCTTCGAGAGCCGTTGCGATATGGTAATAAGTCGGCAGATTTGGCGAGGGCGCAAACTGAAGAAGGTCAGCAAAAAATATTACAAGGTCTAATTGATGAGATTGGCCTTGAAGATGGTAGGGATATTGAGCGCATTAAAGTTGCTGAAGCTTATCGTGACCCTGAGCCTACTTTAAAAAAATCTTTGCTACGTTCATTTACCGCAGGCCACGGAAGTAAGCTAACTTTCGATGTTGGAATTAAACATACTTCCCATGAGTATGAAGGTTCGGTTGGATTAAAGGTTTCAAAGGAAGACTGGTTACCCTCTGGTTTAAATGAATTATCAGACCTTCTATATAATGCGCGTGGTCAAGAAATGGATTATTTAGGCGCGCTTATGGTGCAGGCTGTTAAAAAAGATGAATCATATATGCCTATTGTAGATGGTATAATGAGTGACTTAAAATCATACAGAGCTGAAGAGTGGCCAGTTCAACTTAAAGAAGGGTCTTTATTTATAGATGATTCAAAGATTGATGGCCTAATATATTTAATTGGCATCTTGGAAAATAATCATGGCTTTGACTTGGATGGAGGTGATTCGATTTCACAAGGTGTGGATACAGTAAAAGATAAGGAAACTCTTGCAAGGTTTAGCAAATTGGAAGCTTTTGTTGATAGGGTTATGGATTATGCGGGCGTTTCAATAGTCAAAAAGGCTAAGGCCTCTGAGGATGGGGCCGGTTTTTATGGTGATATTGCAGTAGAAGAGAATGATAGAAGTGGTCTATACGCGGGCGATAATAATAAAATAAATCCAGACCCTGAAGCTCCAATTCCAAATTTTGATGTTGGAGAAAGAAAGGATCTAATTGTAGCGTCTTTTAGTGGAAGGGGCGGGGTCTTTAATGATAAGGAAAATTATGATCATGCAAAAATAACCTGTCCACATGTTGAATTAAAAGGCGGTAAAAAGCTTATACCAACGGGATCTTGGCAGAATTCAGATTTAAAAAGATTATACATTGCGCTGTTTAATAACGATGAGCCGCTGTCAAAACTTATAGATAATGTTGTAGATAGCATGAAAGATTTGGATGAGTTGGGATTAAAGTATCTTTTAAAAGAGCGAGATAATTTCTTAGCGAATGGCCATCCTGGGCAGAAGTTTGAAGAGGGTTTTGTAGTTAGCGATGAAGTGGTGAAGTCTGTTATAATGCTAGCCTCCAATGTAATATACCCTGAAAAATCACTATCAGGCGAAGAGGCTAGAGAATTTTTCGATAGAAGAGGGCGGCCCAATGAAATTTCTAAAGACCTTATAGGTGATATAAGGGAATCTTTAGGATTAAAGAGAGATAAAGGAAGGTCGTGGGATGTTATGAGCACTTTACTTGGTAAGGCTATGCCCAGATCCAAGATGCCGGAAAGGGTTTGGTTGAAAGATGCTGAAAATATCGAGCCTCAACTATAGATAAAAAACCTTATATTTCAGCCTATCAAAATAAAAGTGAAACTTTTTTAACTTTTTCTCACTTTACCCGTTGACTCCATGTTCTCAAATTGTTATAACCTTTCTCACCGCCTGATGAGGCAACTTGCAAAAGTTAACAAATCTAGCGGCACATCGTTAATCAGAAATTTACAAATTATTTCTTGTTTATAAACCTATCAGACATGTCTTTTCGCAGGTTTATAATATATTAAATTATAGCAAGGCTTAGTTTGGGTAACAAAAGCATCTGACAATTGAGTCATATGACGTATATTACCTTCATAACTATTCGCGAGAAAAGTTATGAAACTATTTAGACAATTCTATTTATGAAGAGTTTAGTTCAATATACGGTATCGTGATCTCAGTTTTTGGATTACTTAATAAATCGAACTTACATGCACATGTAAGTTCAGAGAATCGGATTTAGAAAATAAATCGTTTATTTTCATGCTGTTACAACCACTAGCTTGAGGTTGTAATATTAAAAAGTATGAAAAGGGTAATTTGTGGATGCCTTGGTGTGTGCAGGCGATGAAGGACGTGATAGGCTGCGATAAGCTTCGGGGAGATGCCAATACTCTTTGATCCGAAGATGTCCGAATGGGGAAACCCACTCTTACTTTCAATGCACAGTTATTACAGCAATGTAGTAACTCCCTTTGAAAGTAAAACGAGTATTTTTTACTGAATACATAGGTAAAAAAAGCGAACGCGGTGAACTGAAATATCTAATTAGCCGTAGGAAAAGAAATCAATTGAGATTCCCCTAGTAGTGACGAGCGGACGGGGAACAGTCCAGTTGCATTATAAAGACAACTAGAATATTCTGGAAAGTTTAACCATAGTGGGTGATAGTCCCGTATAGGTAATGCTTTATGATGTACTTGAGTAGGGCGGAACACGTGAAACTCTGTCTGAATATAGGAGGGCCACCTTCTAAGACTAAATACTAGCACACAACCGATAGCGTACAAGTACCGTGAGGGAAAGGTGAAAAGCACCCCGGTGAGGGGAGTGAAATAGTTCCTGAAACAGATTACCTACAAGCAGTAGGAGGGCTTCGGCCTGACTGCGTACCTTTTGTATAATGGGTCAGCGACTTAGTGTCTCTAGCAAGCTTAAACCGTTAGGTGTAGGCGTAGCGAAAGCGAGTGTTAACTGCGCGTTTAGTTAGTGGCATTAGACCCGAAACCGGATGATCTAGTTATGAGCAGGTTGAAGGTAGAGTAACATCTACTGGAGGACCGAACCCACCTATGTTGAAAAATGGGGGGATGACTTGTGACTAGGGGTGAAAGGCCAATCAAATTCGGATATAGCTGGTTCTCCGCGAAAACTATTTAGGTAGTGCGTCTCGAGTTTACCAACGGGGGTAGAGCACTGAAACGGCTAGGGGGGCCCAAAGCCTTACCAAACCGTATCAAACTCCGAATACCGTTGAGTATATCGAGGCAGACAGTCTATGGGTGATAACGCCCGTGGACGAGAGGGAAACAACCCAGATCGCCAATTAAGGTCCCCAAGTTATGATTAAGTGGAAAAGCATGTAGAAATTCTTATACAGCCAGGAGGTTGGCTTAGAAGCAGCCATCCTTTAAAGAAAGCGTAATAGCTCACTGGTCTAGAGCTTCTGCGGCGAAGATGTATCGGGTCTTAAATCATACACCGAAATTGCGAATATCTTTTAGATATGGTAGCGGAGCGTACTGTAAGTCTGCGAAGGTGAACTGCGAGGTTTGCTGGAGATATCAGTAGTGAGAATGCTGACATGAGTAACGATTAGGAGAGTGAGAGACTCTCCCGCCGATTGTTCAAGGGTTCCTATTCTATGCTAATCAGAGTAGGGTTAGCCGGCCCCTAAGGCGAGGCAGAAATGCGTAGTCGATGGGAATAATGTTAATATTCATTAGCCAGTGGATGGTGACGGATCTCGTAAATTGTATATTCTTATTGGATTGAATATGCCGTGAAGAGGTTCCAGGAAATAGCCTCCACATTAGACCGTACCCCAAACCGACACAGGTGAACAGGTTGAGTATACCAAGGCGTTTGAGAGAACGATGCTGAAGGAACTAGGCAAATTACACGCGTAACTTCGGGATAAGCGTGCCCTAATTATAGGCAACTATTTTTAGGGGGCACATAAATGGGGGTAGCGACTGTTTACTAAAAACACAGGGCTCTGCTAAGCTGTTAAAGCGATGTATAGGGTCTGACGCCTGCCCGGTGCCGGAAGGTTAAATGAGAGGGTTCACGCTCTTGATTGAAGCCCCGGTGAACGGCGGCCGTAACTATGACGGTCCTAAGGTAGCGAAATTCC
>JAHDCD010000012.1 GCA_020630095.1 Rickettsiales bacterium
CGAATCCATCAACCGATCTGTGGATTCGCCGATTAAGTCGGCGAATGACAAAATATTACTCTGTAATATTTCTGTTACATCGCCTTCCTTAATTATCTCTAGGGCTTTACTGGCTGAGGCTAGGCTGGCGGATGGTAGTGCGGTAGTATAAATTAAGCTTTGTGCTTTAGCCTTTATATAATTAATTACATCTTTTGATGCGCTTATATATCCGCCGTAGCTGGCAAGTGCTTTCGAAAGTGTTCCTACTATAATATCGGCTTTATCTGTATTAGGTGCGATGCCTAGCCCATGCGCATCGTCTATTATTAGCCATGCGTTATTTTTATCTGCTAGTTCACGCAATTTAGAGATGTCCGCAAAGTCGCCATCCATAGAAAATATGCTTTCTGATACTATTGTGGCATTTTTATAATCATCGCGATGTTTATTTAATTTGTTACTTAAGCTATTTATATTATTATGTTGATATCTAACAAGATTTGCGCCACTTAAGCTTATGGCATTTATTATGCTATTGTGGATATTTTTATCGGCAAAAATGATATCATCTTTATTAAACAGGCTTTGGAATAGCCCGATATTTGCTAAGTAGCCTGAGCCGAAGATGGCGGTGGATTCCTTATTTTTATAATCGGAAAGTTCTTGTTCTAGCTTATCATATAGAACGTTATTGCCGGCAACGTGTCTGGATGAGCCTGCGCCTACACCATATTTTTTTGTGGCTTTAATTGCGGCGCATTTTAGGTACTCATTATCGGTTAAGCCGAAATAATCGTTAGTGCCGAAATTAATGGCGTAAGTTTTTGTAGATATTTCACGGAAAATCTGTTTATTATGCAGCTCTTCAATTTTATTTTGAGCGAAATTATCTAATGAAATATTCTTCACAAACAAAGCATAGTTGGACATTAGAGGAATCTCTAGAGATTTTTAATATGCCCTTTAATGATTTATTATTTGAGGCGCAAAGCATTACGCGTGCGAATTTTGATCCGAATGCGGTTCAAGTGAGTACTTTATGTAACATTAAAACTGGTGGCTGCCCTGAGGATTGTAAATATTGTCCGCAATCGGCAAAATATAATACAGGTTTAGGTGCAGAGAAGTTAATTGGTATTAATGAAGTTAAAAAGCAGGCACAGGCCGCTAAGGATGCAGGCTCAACGCGCTTTTGCATGGGTGCGGCGTGGCGTTCACCTAAACAGCGCGATATGGCTGTATTAACTGAAATGGTAAGTGAAGTTAAAGGTTTAGGCTTAGAAACTTGCATGACACTTGGCATGATTGATGAGTCTCAAGCGCATGAATTGAAAGATGCTGGTTTAGATTATTATAATCATAACCTTGATAGCTCTGAAGAGTTTTACTCTGAAATTATTACTACGCGTGGGTATCAGGATAGGTTAGATACGCTGGATAATGTTGCTAAGGCTGGTTTAAATACTTGTTGCGGTGGTATTGTTGGCATGGGTGAAAAGCTAGATGATAGAGCTAAAATGCTTGTTACGCTTGCTAATATGGAAACTCAGCCAAAATCTGTACCTATTAACCAGCTTGTTAAAGTTGAAGGCACTCCGCTTGATGGCGTTGACGATGTAGATAGTTTTGACTTTATCCGCACTATTGCAACGGCACGTATTATGTTGCCGAAATCTTATGTGCGTTTATCTGCTGGACGCGAAGAAATGAATGAAGAAACTCAAGCGCTTTGCTTCTTTGCGGGTGCTAATTCAATTTTCTATGGTGAGGAACTACTTACTACGCCAAACCCTTCTACAAATTCTGATAAAGAACTAATGGATAAGCTAGGCTTAAAAGCCGCTTAACTACCGCCGATTGTTTTAAGCGAAAGCTTTAGTGTTACGGAGGTATCTGGCTCAATGCCGGTGCCGGTAAAATAGTTACGTTTTACCCTTACACCAACATCCACGCATTCACCTGAATACATCAATTCTGCGCCATTTTCAATCCAGTCTGAGTTTTGTAAGTCGCGCTGGGTATAGCCTGCGATTGACCAGCTATCGGTGATATTTACAATACCGGTTATTTTAAAATCTTCCTTATCGTTAACTGAGCCATTTTCATTTACTGAAATATAGTTGAGATCAAGCGTTAACCTTTCGTGGTTAATTAAGGCTGATATTTCATTTTTTCTGAACGCAAAATCTTCATGGTCTAAGCGCAATGACCATGACAAGTCATCGAATAGCCAGTTTGAGAATGATATTCTACCGATATAGTCTGAGAATTTTTCTCTAAAACCTGAAGTTCCACTAAAGCTGGCGTTAATATTCGTATGAAAACTTTGACCGAACAGAAAGTTAAAGTCGCCCCATGCGTTTTTTAGCAAACCTTTAACTCCATAATTAACAGTTGTTCCTTCTTCAATTACATCTGTTCCTGAAAAATGGTTATAATTAAATAAGTTAGCATCCGAAAGTTCAGCTACTAAGCTATCTTCATTCGATATTTCATTCTTGTTAATGTCGTCTGGTGCGTAATGCGCCATTATAGTTGGCTCTAGCAGTAATGAGAAATTTTCTGATCTTTTAACAAGCGGATATTTCCACGAAACGTTAGCTGTTGGGAACATTCTAAATTCAATATCATCTTGTTCCGCTCCACCTATATATAAATCGTCATGGAAGTAGAAGTCTGAGCGTAGGTTAATCTTATAATCAAGCTCATGCCCGCCTTTTATAATAGATTTTGGATTATAACTCGCTTCAGCAGATAGTTTATACTGATCCACGCCCTGCTCACGTTCAATTGAGTTGGCAATATAATCAAGGTCTACATTTTTATTATATTTATAACTCCCCTTTACTTGAGGTAAAACATATGGGGTATTTTGTCTATTTCTTACCGAGTTAAGCGTTTGGAAGCCAAGCGCTCTTACTGTGTGATATGAGTTTTCAAACTTCTTATGCGCGGTAATATGAGAGCGCAACATATCCGAATAGCTGTAACCATATTTCTGCAGGTAATCCACATCTGAAGCGCGGTTTAGCTTAAATGAAAGACTATCATTTTTATTATCTTTCTCAAATACGTCTAGCTCACCAAATGAATCTATGTGCCAGCGCGGTTCACGTTCACCATTGGTTTTGTCCGCTACTGTGAATGAGCCATTAATATTATACTGGCCATATTTTGTTAAATGACGAACGCTCGATTCAAATACTATGCCTTCTTTTGTGGTAATTCGCGGGGTGAATTCAACATCAAAATTAGGGCGCATACTTAAGAATATAGGTAAGCGTACTTCTGTTCCTAGTAAGCCACTGTCGCGATATTCAGGAATTAAAAAACCTGAACGAGACTTTTTAGTATCTAAAATATGACTTAAATAAGGCGTGTAAAGCACTGGAACGCCTAGCACTTCCATTGTGGTGTCTTTATAATTAACGATATTTTCATTTTCGTTAATTATCACATCGCGCGCTATAATTTGCCAAATTCTAGTTTTCTTACCACCAGTGAATAAACAAACTAAGCTACATGGCGAATATTTCGCCTTCTTAATTTCTAAAATGCCCTGCTCTTTTATCTCAATTTCATCGGCAGATATATTTGCGCCGTTACTAATTATGCCCTTAAGCTTCTCTAATTTACCATTAGAAAGCCCCTCTTTAAGTTCAGCTTTTTCGGCGGTAAACTCATTTCCTTTATTGTCTTTGAATTTTATATTACCCGATGCTGATATTGTTCGCTCTTCTGTATCGTAATCTAAAGATTCGGCTTCAATTTCACCAAGTGAAGATATATAGCTTGCTGCAATTGCAGGCAGAAATGCAAACAGAATGCATATAAAAGTGAAATTTCTAAAGAATGAAATCATCTACTTTCTTCTAATTGTATTTTACCAATTATACCAATTAAAAATGTTAGAATAATTGGCGCCCATGCTGCAAGGATAACAGGTAAACGCTCTGCTATTGCTAGTGAAAAAATTAGGTTAGAACTTAAATAAATAAAGAAACCTGTAAGCACCGAAGTCATTATTAGCATGCCATACTTGAAGTTTCTATTTCTGGGTAGCGAGAATAATACTCCAACTATAACCATTGCTACGAAATAAAGTGGCGAGCTGATAATATTATGGAAATAAATTCTAGATTCCGTACCACTGAATCCTGAGTTTTCTAGGTTATCAATATAATCTGGCAAGCTCCAAAATGGCACTGTTTCATGAGATATAAACCTGTTGGAGATATCTTCTTCAACTATTGTAGTGGCTATAAGGAAATCACTAACTTCGGCTTGATTACGCTTATTATCGCTAACTATGGCTTTATCAAGAATCCAGTTACGCTCTATAAGCCTTGCCTTGTTTGAGTCTATACGGCTTTTAAATTTGCCATCCTCATCGTAATTAAAAACTGTAACATTGGTTAGCTTAATATTTTGCGGTTCTAGCACTACTTTTTTAGCATTAATAATAGATTCGGTATTATCGTAATTAGCGTGCCTTAACCACAGGCCTTCGCTAGATATTTTTGCTAACTCTGTACCGCCACCCTTGAATCGATTTGAATAATAAACGTAATTATCCGTTAAGTATGAAAATAGCGGGTTGATTACTAGCACATAAATTATGCCTATTATAAAGGCCGTTATTATTGACGGGAAAGTGAAGCGCCATGATGATATTCCTGCTGCGCGCATTACTGTTATTTCTGAATTTTTACTAAGTTTTAAATAAGTAAGCGTAGATGAGATTAGCAAGATAAACGGCATTACTTTACCGCCGGCTATAGGAAACTTCATTACCGTTAATGCCATAAGTTTTAAGATATCTATGTTCTTACCTTCATAAATTCTAATAATTTCTAGAAGGTCGATAAGGAATATAACACTGAAAAAGAACAAGAAAACACCGAAGAGCCTAATTAAAAAAATCTTAGATATGTATTTAAATAGGGTCAATGTATTGAGCGCTTAGGTTTCTGTTTGTGTTTATGAAAACGATATTATAACTTCAAGCAATGTTATTCAAGAGAACTCGTGTTTATGATGTATATATTAATCCAAAGTTAAAATATCCTTTGGAAGATATAAAATATGTGCAACAAGGCTTTTCTATCTATGCGTTTGCATTTGGTGCTTTTTGGGCGCTGTTTAACCGCTTATGGCTACTTGCTGGCGTATTATTTATTGTACAATCCGTACTTTTTTACTTACTAACCTCAGGCACAATAGCTCAGCTAGAAATGATGTTTGTTAACTACGGCATTATGGGATTACTTGGCTTTGAGGCCTCAGCCTTAATGCAATACCGCGTTGAGCGCGATGGCTATGAACTATATGATGTTGTTATTGGCGCTGATGCAATAGATGCCGAACGCAGATTTTTGGATAGAAATTTAGATGACTTAACTACCGCATTGAGCGCGGTGGCGTAGTATATGGTCTAGAAGTACGCACCACATCATAGCTTCACCTACAGGAACGGCGCGGATACCAACGCAGGGGTCGTGACGGCCTTTGGTGCGAAGGTCGATTTCATTGCCGTTTTTATCAATAGATTTTACTTCATTCAAAATGGATGAAGTTGGTTTAACGGCGAATCGCACCACTAAGTCTTGCCCTGACGATATACCGCCAATTGTTCCGCCATTATTATTACTTAGAAATTCAGGATTATCAAAAGTGCCGCGCATTTGGTCAGCATTTTCTTCACCAGAAAGTTCAGCGGCTTTAAAGCCAGCACCAATTTCAACACCTTTTACTGCGTTGATAGACATCATAGCAGAGGCTAATTCATTATCTAATTTGCCATATACAGGCTCGCCTAAGCCAATAGGCATTCCTTTTGCGGTAACTTCAATTACCGCGCCGATGGATGAACCATCTTTTCTTATATTATCCACATATTCTTCCCATGCTTTAGCTGCTTTTGCATCTGGGCAGAAGAATGGATTGTTATTTATTTCGGCAAAATCAACATTATCGCGATTAATATGTTCTGTACCGATTTGAGTTAAGTAGCCTGTAACTTCAAGTTCAGGGTGAATGTTTTGCGCTATCTTTTTGGCTACTGCACCTGCGGCAACGCGCATTGCTGTTTCACGCGCAGATGATCTACCACCACCTCTATAATCGCGGATGCCATATTTCTTCATATAGGCATAATCTGCATGGCCTGGGCGGAATTGATCTTTTATTTCGCCATAATCCTTAGAACGTTGGTCTTGATTATGGATAATTAATGAGATTGGCGTTCCCGTGGTTTTGCCATCAAATACACCAGAGAAAATCTCTACTTCATCAGGTTCTTTACGTTGAGTGGTAAATTTATTTTGCCCCGGCTTACGTTTATTAAGCGCAGGTTGAATATCATCTTCTGATAAGTCCACCATTGGTGGCACACCATCAATTACGCAACCGATAGCCTTGCCATGGCTTTCGCCCCATGTACTGAATTTAAAGAATTTACCAAAAGAGTTTTCGGACATCTAGCCTTCCTTTTTACCAAGGTCTTTTGCTACTTGTTGGGCAGATTTCATGCCAATTACGTGGTAACCGCCATCAACATGGATAACTTCACCAGTAGTACCTTTTGAAAGGTCCGAAAGTAAGTATGTAGATGCGCCACCAACTTCTTCAATAGTTGTATTTTCGCCTAGTGGAGCATTATCTTCGTTCCATTTAAGGATATATCTAAAGTCGCCTATACCAGAAGCTGCTAAAGTTTTAATAGGGCCAGCTGATATAGCGTTTACTCTTATTCTGCGCTCGCCTAAATCTACTGCTAAGTATTGAACTGAAGTTTCAAGTGCTGCTTTTGCAACGCCCATTACGTTATAATGAGGCATTACTTTTTCAGCGCCGTAATATGTTAAGGTAATAAACGAACCGCCGTCATTCATTATTTCAGATGCGTATTTACATACTGTAGTGAATGAGTAACAAGAGATATTCATGGTCATTGCGAAATTATCGAATGAAGTATCCATGTACTTGCCTTTTAGTTCATCTTTATCCGAGTATGCGATTGCGTGAACTACGAAATCAATCTTGCCGAATTCTTTTTCGATAGTGCTGAAGCATTTCTTTACATCGTCACCATCAGTAACGTCGCACTCAACAATTGTTGTACAGTTAAGGTCTTTAGCCAATGGCTCAACACGCTTTAAAAGCGTTTCACCTTGATAGGTTAAAGCAATTTCTGCTCCGTTATCAACTGCTGATTTAGCTATACCCCAAGCAATTGACTTAGAGTTAGCAAGTCCCATTATTACACCGCGTTTTCCTTTTAAAATCATTGATCTTCTTACTTATTAGATAGCTGATTTATATACATAAAATCTTACAGTGCAATAATTTTCCATGTACCATCTGGCTGGCGACATGCAGTACCTGTTGCATCCTGAGATTTACCATCAATATGAATAGTCTGTGTGAAATCACGACAGTATGATTCAGCCTTCTTGTATGTTTGAGTTGGAGTAATTACACCATAGTGACCCGTTTGTGGGTTTTTCCAAGGTGTTTGCGCATTATTCTTAGTAGTCTCAAAACTCTCTTGAGCGGCCTCATCAGCATAGTAAGCATCTTGACCTGTTAAGGCATGAGTTGCTTGCTGACCTAAATATGCACCTAAAATACCACCAGCAATTCTTGCTAAGGTATTACCTTCACCGCCACCGATATCTTTAGCGGCATATGCGCCTGCTATTGCACCTACAACTTGACCAACTTGGCTGGTATCTACTGTGCCATCTTGACGGCAAGATGATAATGCTAAGATTGAAATTAAAGATAGGGTAAGTAATTTTTTCATTTTGTATTTTTGTTTATTTAAGTGTTTTACGCCGCCGCTTCGTCTTTTCCTTCTTTTTTAGGAGATTCCTCAACAACTTCGCCTGTTAAAGCAGTTCTGATTTGATTTTCAAGCTTTTCTGCAACTTCAACGTTTTCAAGCATATAGTTCTTTGCCTTTTCACGCCCTTGTGCAATACGCACACCATCGTAAGAGAACCAAGCGCCCGACTTCTCAACAAGGTCTAAATCTACACCTAAATCAATAAGTTCGCCTGCGCGATTAATACCTTGACCATAAGTAATCTCGAAGTGAGCTAGCTTAAATGGCGGTGAAACTTTATTTTTAACAACTTTCACCTTAGTTTCGTTACCAACCACTTCGTCCTTATCCTTTATTGAACCGATACGGCGGATATCCAAACGAACAGATGAGTAGAATTTTAGCGCGTTACCACCTGTTGTAGTTTCAGGAGAGCCGAACATTACACCGATTTTCATACGAATTTGGTTAATAAAGATAACAGTGCAATTGGTTTTATTAATTGAACCTGTTAATTTACGCAATGCCTGAGACATTAGCCTTGCCTGTAGGCCAACGTGCTTATCGCCCATTTCACCTTCAATTTCTGCCTTTGGCACAAGTGCCGCTACAGAATCCACAATTACAAGGTCAACTGCGCCTGAACGTACTAGAGTATCCGTTATTTCTAAGGCTTGTTCACCAGTATCTGGTTGAGAAACAACAAGCTCATCAACATCTACACCTAGGTTTTTAGCATATACAGGGTCTAGCGCATGCTCCGCGTCTACAAAGGCACATGTACCCCCTTTCTTTTGACATTCAGCAATAATATGTAATGTTAATGTAGTTTTACCCGATGATTCAGGGCCGTAAATTTCAATTATTCTTCCCTTTGGAATACCACCTATACCTAGTGCATTATCTAGAGCAATTGAACCTGTTGGTATAGCCTCAATATTCATACTCTCTTGAGAGCCTAGTTTCATTATTGAGCCTTTACCAAAGCTCTTTTCTATTTGACTCATTGCGCTTTCTAGCGCTTTACTTTTATCTGACATTTTCCTTCTTCCTGAAATTGTATAGGTTAATCAGATATAATTAGCGCGTAAATTTATATTTAGTCAATGGGAATTATTCAAATCTACCTCTGCTTTTCTGATCGCTAGGCTTGTGCATAACATTTTTGACCCAGCCTATATCTGTTTTTGGTAGATTATTTCTTGGTCTATCATCTTCATCAGAGGGGGTTCTTACCCCTCTTCTAAAGGGAGCTTTCTGATCTTGATCCAATTCAGATAACTCTAACTTTGCTCTATAGCTTAAGTTCTCACTAGACATTACAGAGCCTAACTTTGCTTCAATAAGCCCCATCTCTTTCCATTATTCATTAGTGAGCGCTTCAGGACTTTCTTTACTTAAGGCAATTAATTTAAGTTCACTCTCTGAAAAAGAATCCTTAATTTTAGATTCAGTCTCCTCAAGAGCCTTTTGTTTATAAGCTTCTAATTTCTCTATTTGCTCATCAGATAAACTCATTATCACCTACTCCAGCCTTTTTCTTCTTCGCGTTTAGATTTTTTATTGTTTTGAATCTTGGCTACCGCTTTTTCGATAACTTTAACGCTTAACGCTACAGGAACGGGTTGGCCTAATAGCTCTTCCCATACTTGTTGCATTTTCTTTTTGATTTTCTGATATTGCTCAGCTGATATTTCTACTGCAGCTTCTATTACTGCGCCCATAACGGCAGTCGGATTTGGAAATTCTGTAAATACTTTCATAATTTTTATACCTTCTCTACTTGTGAATAGCCTCTCGTACTATTTTTCGTGCTATAAACCTATAGTAGCCTTCAAAAGTAAACAAATAGTTAACAAATGTTAAAAAATTTAGATTTAGTTAATTTCCTATAAATTATTACTGAAATATAAGTATATTTTAGTAGTAACAATCTCCTTTCTCTATACTTAATATAACCTAAAGTTGTCTTTTTACCAAGCAATTTCTTAATTTTTTTATATTGAATGATTAGTACTATTTTAATATAAGTTATGCCGTGCAGGAATATTTGCAAAATTTCTTTGGGTCTTATGTAGGTGAAATACCAAGCTACGTAGCTTCGTATGGTATCACTGTTTTATTAACATTAGTTTTACCTTTATTGATAGCCGTTGCCTACTTAACGTTGGCGGAACGTAAGGTTATTGCGTGGATGCAGCTTCGTAAGGGGCCATCTGTTACTGGGCCGTTTGGTTTATTACAGCCAATGGCGGACGGTATGAAGCTGATGTTCAAGGAGATTATCATTCCACATCGTGCGAATAGTTTTGTATTTGTATTAGCTCCAATGATTACCTTTGTATTAGCCGTTGTGGGCTGGGCGGTAGTGCCATTTGGTGAAAATAATGCATTTGCTAACATAAATGTCGGTATCTTATATATGCTGGCGATATCTTCGTTAGCGGTTTACGGTATTATAATTGCGGGTTGGGCTTCAAATTCTCAATATTCATTCTTAGGCGCAATTAGAAGTGCGGCGCAGATGGTATCTTATGAGGTATCTATTGGTTTAGTTATTATATGCGTGTTGTTGTGCGTTGGTTCGCTGAACTTAAGTGACATTGTAATGAAACAAGCGGAAGTGGGCTGGTTTGCATTCTCTAGTGAATATTTCTTTCTATTATTCCCTATGTTTATTGTGTTCTTTATTTCTGTATTAGCGGAAACGAACAGGCATCCGTTTGACTTACCAGAGGCTGAGGCTGAGTTAGTTGCCGGCTTTAACGTAGAATATTCATCTATGACATTTGCCTTATTCTTCTTAGGAGAATACGCAAACATGATATTAATGAGTGCGTTAACGACGATACTATTCTTAGGCGGTTGGTTGCCTCCGCATGAGAGTTTAGCGTTTATTCCAGGTGTTGTATGGTTTGCGTTAAAGATTGCGTTATTATTATTTACATTCCTATGGGTGCGTGCGGCGTTGCCTCGTTATAGGTATGACCAATTAATGAAGTTAGGCTGGAAAGTGTTCTTGCCTATATCTTTAGTTTGGGTTGTTATCATTTCAGGCTATTTAATAGCTTCAGGGAGTTTACCTAGTTAATATGTTATTATCAGGAAAAAGATTATTATTGTTAGAGATTGCTAAGGGTATGGCTTTAACATTTAAATATATGTTTAAAAAGTCGGTTACTATTAACTACCCGTATGAGAAATCTCCAATTTCACCGCGCTTCAGGGGCGAGCATGCTCTGCGCCGTTATGCTAATGGTGAAGAACGTTGTATTGCCTGTAAGTTATGTGAAGCTATTTGCCCTGCACAAGCAATTTCAATTGATGCAGAAGAGCGTGAAGATGGGTCACGTAGAACTACTCGTTACGATATTGATATGACAAAGTGCATTTATTGCGGGTTCTGCCAAGAGGCTTGCCCCGTAGATGCAATTGTTGAAGGGCCTAATTTTGAGTTTGCCACAGAAACTCATGAAGAGCTCTTGTATAATAAAGATAAATTGCTAGAGAATGGTGAGCGCTGGGAGTCTCAGTTAGCGGCCATGATTGAAGCAGACGCGGTATATAGATAATGACTAGCATTATATTTTACATATTATCGGCAATTTTAGTAGGCGCTTCGCTTGGCGTTATCACTTCACGCAATCCTGTTTATTCAGTATTATTCCTTATACTATGCTTCTTTAATGCGGCCGGCTTATTTATAATATTAGGTGCAGAATTTTTAGCTATGCTAATAGTAATTGTATATGTAGGCGCGGTTGCGGTGCTTTTCCTGTTCGTGGTGATGATGTTAAATATCAACTTATCTAAACTGCGTGAAGGGTTTTTAAAATATGCTCCGTTAGGGCTTATATTTGCAGGTATCATCTGCGCTGAGCTTATAATGATTGTTAATGCTGACACTGCTGAAGTTAGCGCCATTAATGCTGTAGTAGCTAATGGTAAAACCAATACTCATGCTATTGGCGCAGTATTATATACTGACTATATCTATCCGTTCCAACTTTCTGGCCTAATTCTATTTGTGGCTATGGTTGGCGCTATTGTGTTAACGCTTCGTACTCGCACTGGCGTTCGTAAGCAAGATTCTGAAAAGCAGATGGCTAGAAAATCTGATGAAACTATTTCAGTTATTTCAGTTGAATCTGGCAAAGGTATTTCTTAATCTAGAACTATATGGTTCTTTCACAAAGAAAATCTAACATACTTTCTGCAATTAAAAGCGTATATGGCGATCACTTAGGAGAACAGCTATGTAGAAGCGTATCTAAATTTCTTACTGGAAAGGGGATAGATGCCCATCTAGTTACCCCCATGGAATCAAAGAAAGGGAACAATGCACTTTTATTTTCATATCAAGGTGAATTTGTAGTTAAAATAAATAATGGACTTGAAAATCATCAAACTGAAACTCCTAATAGCATATACTCTCTTAGACCTCTAAGAAAACGAACTATAGGTTATGATATGGGACAAGTTCCTATACATATTGAACTACACGTTCAAATGAACACCAAAGATATTAACGACCTTCATAGAGAAAGCCTTAAGGAAGCCCTAGCCTCTGAAGGTTTTGTTTTCTCGGATGACAAACTAGATAATATAGGTTTGATGCCTGAAAGTGGCTTACCATATGTAATTGATAGTGGCGCGATACATTATTCAGGAAAAATTTCTCAAAATAGAACAAATGTTGTGCATAGCTGGCCCATCGATCAAAAAGATAATTCAGAAGTAATTCAATTAGAAAACCGCTTACTAGAACTAGAAAAAGAAAAAGAACATTTAACTATAGCTTGAGTTCGCAAAGAGATAAGCTATCAAATTTTTATGACAAAAATTAAAGCTCCGAAGATGGTATATATTCTAGGTGAGGAAATGACTCGCTATGGAATGAAAGTAATTTTAGATAAGTGGATTAAACCACATGTTGATATATCTAACTGGGAGTTCTTTGACCTTTCATGTAAAAGCCGTGATGAAACTAATGATCAAGTATTAGCAGATTTAGTCGAAAGCGGTGCGCGTATTAAATCTATATTTAAAGAACCTACAATTACACCAACTGCTAAACAAAAGCGAGAGATGGGCTTAAAGAATACGCTTGGTTCACCTAATGGTGCTATTCGTAAGGGGTGGAATGGTATTACTATTTCTCGTGATACTATCCATTTAGAAGGCATGGAGCTTGGTTTCAAGAATAAGGTTTATTTTGATAGGCAAGCGATTGGTGGCGAATATGGCGCAAGTTTTGCTAATTCTGGCAAAGGTACATTGAAAACCATTCATATTGATGAGGCGGGTAAAGAGACTGAATTATTTACGCGTCCGTTAAGCCATGAGAACGAGGTAGTTGTTACGTATAATAATCCGCTTGATTCCGTGCCCGATATGGCACGTTATTTCTTTCAGCGCGCGTTAGATGCCAAGGTTACACCATACATTGTTACGAAGAAAACGGTATTTAAATGGCAAGAAGAGTTTTGGAAAATCTTCCGCGATATTTTTAATGAAGAATTTAAAGAGCAATTTAATGCACTAAACTTACTTGAATATTCAGATGGCGAGTTAGCGCATCAGATATCTGATGCGGCATGTATGAGCCTAGTTAAATGGAAAGATGGTGGTTTTGCTATGGCATCGCATAACTATGATGGCGATATGCTGACTGACCTTATTTCTCAGCTGCATCGTAGCCCTGGATTTATTCAGTCTACACTTATTGGTAAGGCTAAAGATGGTACGCTTATTAAAGAGTTTGAAGCATCGCATGGTACGGTTTCTGATATGGAGCGTAGGCGCTTAAAAGGCGAGGAAACATCACTTAATCCTATTGGCCTTGTAGTTGGCCTATGTGGTGCAATGCGTTATTCAGCTGAATTATATGGCGATGATGGAATAGTTGAGTTTGCTGACAAACTAGAAAATGCTATGTTAAAAGTTCAAGCAACTTCTAGTGCGACGCGTGACATTGTAGGCAAGTCTGGCTCTACTACAGAGGCGTTTGTAGACTTGGTAGCTAAGGCCTTATAATTACAATCTAGAGTTGTATTTTTACTTTTTTAATAAAAAACACTTCTAGATAGGTCGTTTTTGTGCTATAAATCCTCTTGATTAAAGCCCAGCTTTGATTACAAACTAAAACTTATTAATGGTTAATTTAATTAACTAATTCATTAGGAACTATATATGTCAGATAAACTTCTTAAAAAGCTTGATTTCAAAATAAACGATTTAGTAATTTACCCACCACATGGTGTTGGTACTTTTACCGCGGTTGAGGCCCAAGAAATAGCTGGTGAGAAATTTGATTTATTAGTTCTTAAATTTCCTAGAAATAAAATTCAGGATGAAATTATTGTTCGCATTCCATTTAATCGTTTAGAAATTAGTGGCCTGCGTATACCTGTTTCTGAAGCTGATATTGCTGGAGTACGTAAAACATTACGCTCTAAAGTGCGTGTTGGTCGTGGTATGTGGAGCAAACGCGCTAAGGAATATGAAACAAAAATTAATTCAGGTAACATTATTCTTTTATCTGAAGTTGTTCGTGACCTGCATAAAAATGTTGAAGATCCTGATAGATCTTACTCTGAGCGTGTTATTTATGAGAAGGCGCTGCTTCGCTTAACTGAAGAAATTGCCATTGTAGAAGACCGCCCTTCTGAAGATGTAGAGAAAGAGATACTTGATATTATTTCTATCCATAATAAGAAAGCAGAAGACGCTAAAGAAGCCAAACCTATCCTTGATGATCTTGATGACTTTGAAGAATTCGGTGAATTTGAAGAAGATGAAGAGGAAGATGAGGACGAAGAAGCTGCTTAGTGTATAACTCTTAAGCTATGGACATACTACAATTATACAAAGATGAAGGCGCACTATTAAACGGTCACTTTATTTTATCTTCAGGGCTACACTCTGATACTTACCTGCAATCTGCATTGGCTTTACATAAGCCTGAGAATACAGCTAAAATTGCATCTGCATTGATTCAATCTATTGGTGTTGGCGCATTTTCAGATGTTAGTAAAATTATTGCACCTGCAATGGGTGGTTTAATTATTGGCTATGAAGTTGCAAGACAACTTAATAAGCCATTTATATTTTTAGAGCGTGTTGCTGGTGAATTTGAACTTAGGCGTGGCTTTGAGATTAATAACAATGACAAATTAGTTGTTATTGAAGACATTGTGACCACAGGCAAGTCTTCACTGGAAACAATCCGTAAAGTAGAAAGTCTTGGTGGTGAAGTTTCTTTTGAAGCCTGTATTATTAATAGAAATATTAATAAAAACCCCATTGCACCAACTGAGCTTTATTCATTGGCAGAGATTGAAATAGAATCTTATGACCCTGCTGACCTTCCTGAACATTTAAGTGGCTCTACCGCAGTAAAACCCGGCTCTAGAGCTATTAGGAGTTAGTTATGAGAATATTCTACATTACATTAATTTGCCTTACACTGACTTCATGCTTTAAAAATGATATAAAAGGTGATAGCCGACATTCTTGGAATCAAAGTGTAAGGGATAAAGTTGATAGCGAAGTTTTTTACATTGCTTCTCGCTCTAACAAAATATGTGATGACTTTAAATTAATCGAAGCTCAATCTTTATCTAAAGTAGAAGAATCTGATTATATTAGAGGAGAAGAAGTTTGGACTTATAAGAATTGTAAGAAAGGACTTGAATTAAAGGTTATTTATAATGAAAAAATTCGATCTATTCTAAGGATAGTTGATATAACACTGGCTACTATGGACAATAGAAAGATTAGAAACTTCTCGGTAAATTTCCGTAAGTCACCATATTTATAAAATAAATAATATATTAAAAATTATGAAAAAATTATTGAGCATAATATCTATATCGTTCTTTTTATCATCTTGCGGAGGTTGGATTCCAGGCGAAACAGAGTTCCATGGCAATTCAAATATAAATACATATTATGGCTATGGGATATATAATAGCGCTAAAGATGTTATATTAGATTTAACAAATGAAGATTGTAATGATTTTGACGTCACAAACTCTAATATAACCAAGCCTTACGTAGTTTATGAAAGAGCTATATTTGGCGGTGAACAAAAAAAGAGCTGGCAAGAAACTTGGAATGTTCACAACTGCGGAAAGAATTATGTTGTAAAAATGGATATATTTTGGGCTGGCACTTTGGCTGAGAGATATATGGAAGTTGTAATGAGCAACTCGAAAGGAAAAAAGCTTAAAGAGTTTACATTATCACCTATGTAATCACTCCCTTACTTCTTGACTTTCGGTTAAGATATCTAGTTTTTGAACGCCCTGCTTTTGCATGAAAGTTATTATCTTCATAAAGTCGTTAACTGCGGCGTTTTTATCCGACTCTATGATAACAGGCTTTTCCTTAGAGTAGATTGAATTAAATTCATCCGTTAAGACATTGAAGTTATTATACTCTTTATCATCTAGCTTAAATGAATCTTTAAGGATAGTTAGCTTGATAACTTTATCATTCTGAACTTCTTTAGCCACGCCTTGTGAGTCCTCAGGTAGTTTTAAATCTACTGCTAAAGGCACTGCATTAATTGTTAACATCAAGAAAACAATCAACATGAATAGTACGTCTATTAACGGCGTTAGATCAGGTGCGAAGTCATTGAATAGCTCGTCCTTTTTAAAGTTATTTTGAGAACTAATCATTACCTAATATATTATACTTGTTTAATTCTCGTGAAAGGTTTTCAGTTTTTGATTCTGCTGTGCGTGAGAATAGGAATGCAAAGAAAAGTACTGGTATAGCTATAACAAGCCCTGCCGCGGTGGTCACCATTGCCATCCATAAACCATCAGCAATTAAAGCTGGCGTTACCTGCCCTTCATAGCCTGATATCTTTTCAAATGCTTGAATAATACCTATTACAGTTCCCAGTAGGCCTATCATTGGTGAAAGAACTGCTATCATACGCAACATTTTAACGCCAAAATAATATTCTTTTACAAGTATGCTGAACTCATTACTAACTAATTCGTCGCGTAATGGCTTCTCTAGCTTGTTGTTATCATCTATTAGCTTTTTATATGGCGCTAATTTTTTAGCTGAAGAGCGGAAATTGAAAAATATAAAACGTTCAATCACTATGGTTATAGCAATGAATGCCATAAGTCCTAGCGGGTAGCTAAAATATCCTAATAACTGAAATACTTGCATGATAAAATATATTATATTCTGAATTCAACAGGAACACTAACCCATGCCTTAGAGCTATTGCCTAAAGAGTCCTTGTACGAGTTGAAGCTCCATTTCTGAACTGCTTTAAATGCAGACTCATCAAGAGATCTATGACCAGATGAAATATCAACTTTAACATTAGAGATGTTGCCATCCGTATTTAATAAAGCCTTAATCCATACAGTGCCTTGCTGCTTACGCTTTAATGCACGACGTGGGTAGTTAGGCTTAACCATATTTGTTACAAGCTTAGAGCCTTTAATAGTAGGTATTGATTTAGTTGGTAGTTGCTGGTTGGTAGTTGGTAGTTTTTTTGTAACATTCACTAACTTCTTAGCAACAGGCTTTTTTTCTACCTTTTCAACAATCTTTTTAACAATTTTTTGTTTAACTGCTAGCTTAGCTACTTCTGCCTTTATAGTTTTACGCTTAGTAACAAAAGATATTGATGTAGCTTGATATTTTGAACCTTCAAATGCTAGCTTTTTAGGACTTAAAAGTGCGTTTGCATCCATTAAGCCAAACAAGCCCAGTAAAA
The DNA here is from genome assembly GCA_020630095.1 of Rickettsiales bacterium. GTDB lineage: Bacteria > Pseudomonadota > Alphaproteobacteria > Rickettsiales > UBA8987 > JAHDCD01. Next base: position 17,565 of record JAHDCD010000012.1, read on the forward strand.
CGGAACAAGATATAAAGGCCGATATGTATAAACGAATACTCATTGTTGTTAATATTAATAATAGTTCGCAACTATATTGCAAGTGGTAATGCGAATTATTATCATTTAGTTATTGACTAGGTGTACTATAACATATAAGTACTGCAAATGCAAATCATTCGCAGTTTAGTGCGTGAAGATAAATTTAAAATGAAAAAATTATTATTAACAACCCTACTAACTTCTAGCTTATCTGTTTCTGCGTATGCAGAAGATTATAATATAACTACTGAGAAAGTATTAGTTATTGGCTCGGCTGAAGAGGCTTTAACGCTTGGTGGCTCAGGAACTTTAATTAATAAAGAAAATTTAGAAAAATATGGATATACAGATATCCATCGTGTGTTACAAAGTGTACCTGGTGTAAACATTCAAGAAGAAGAAGGTTATGGTAACCGCCCTAATATTGGCATTCGTGGATCGCGCTCGGAGCGTTCAGGAAATATTACATTAATGGAAGATGGTATACTTATCGCCCCCGCCCCTTATGCAGCACCTTCGGCATATTATTTCCCTCGCGTTGCGCGCATGGAAGCTGTTGAGGTAACAAAAGGCCCTTCTACTATTAAATATGGACCGCGTACTACTTCTGGTGCGGTTAATTTAATTTCATCGCCTGTACCAAACGAGGATGAACAAGGTGGCAATGCCTTACTTGGTCTTGGTAATTACGGTACTGAGCGTGCAGAATTTAATTATGGCGCGCGTAAAGATGGCTTAGGCTTTGTATTTGATTTTGGTCATGAAGCTACAACAGGCTTTAAAGATTTACCAAATGGTGCGGATACTGGTTACGATATTCGCGATGGAATGGCTAAATTATCTTACGAAGCTGATAATGGTCATAGTTTTGAATTTAAATTAGGTGCTACTTATGAAAATTCTCAAGAAACTTACATGGGAATTTCTGATGCTGATTTTGCAGCTGATGCTTATCAGCGTTATGCGGCATCTGCCAATGACACGCTAAATACTCGTCATAAAAACTATTCATTCACTCATGCTTATGAAGGTGAAAATTTTGAGGTAGTAAATACTATTTATAGAAATGATTTCTTCCGTAACTGGTTTAGAGTGCGTCAACTTGATGGTTCAGGATTAAGCGATGCAATAGCAACGCCCACTTCAACTGCTATTTTAAGAGGCGATACTGGAACAAGCGGTACATTAACTTATCGCGCTAACCAGCGTAGTTATAGGTCTGATGGGATAAAATCTGATGCCACATATTATATTAATGATGATCATGCTGTGGATTTTGGTGTTTTATTACATAAAGATTTTGAAAAGAGAGATCAGTTCCAACAAGATTTCGGTATTACTGATGGTGTTATAGATGCTGTAGGCGGTGCTCAAACTCCTCAGAGTGACAGGCTTACAGAGGCTTATGCTCAGGCTGTGTATATTAAAGGTGACCTTAACTTTGGCGATTTAACAGTTACTCCGGGGGTACGTTATGAAGATATTAATTTCTATCGCAATGGTACAAAGAAAGAAGTTGATGCGTTAGTGTTTGGTATTGGTGCTAACTATCAAGTATCGGATTCAGTAGCTATCTATGCTGGTATTAATGAAGGCTTTTCTCCTCCGAGTGCAAGTGGTACAGCTGATAAAGAAGAAAGCCTTAACTACGAACTAGGCTTACGTTACTATGCTGAAGATGCCTTTATTGATGCAGGTATTTTCTTTAATGATTATTCGAATCTAATTGCCGAATGTACTGACTCATCTGGTTGTGGTACAGCTTCAATTGGTGATGAATTTAATGGTAATGAAGTAGATTCATATGGACTAGAATTATCGGCTGGTTATGAGTTTGATATTGCCGAAGATATCGATTTAGATATTGAGTTTACATATACTTATAACAAAACTGAATTTAACAGCTCTTTTGCTTCAAGCTTTGACGAATGGGGTGACGTAGTTAAAGGCGATGAATTGCCTTATATACCCGAGCATCAAGCGTATTTATCACTTGGTTTAAGCGATGATTCTGAAGATGAAGATTGGGCAGTTAACTTAGGTATTAAATATGTTGATAAGATGCGTACATCTGCTGGCCAAGGTGCAATACCTGCCGGTGAAGGTACAGACTCTCGTGTAATATTTGACCTTGCTGGTGAATACAGAATTTGGGATAATGCCAAATTCTTCGTTAATGCTGAGAATATTACCGATGAAGAATATATAGCATCTCGTAGACCTGCCGGCTTACGCCCTGGTAAGCCACTTACTGTATTAGCTGGTTTAAAGTTTGATTTCTAGTGAAGGTCTTAGTCCAAGTATATAGTCCTAGTATTTTTGTATCTAGGACTACCTATCATAAATTGCTGTAATAGTTGAACTTACTAAAGAGTTCGTATTAATCATATAACTAATAAGTGCCGCAGATGCATTGTCTGGAACATCTAATTTTTCTACACCAAGCGCGTGTACAGTAAATTCATAACGGTGGAATCCATCTGTTTTTGGAGGGCAAGGGCCGCCGTAAGCATTTTGGCCGTAATCATTTGTAGATGTTGTAAATGCGGTGTTATTGGCCGCGTTTAGCTTAAACTCTACCGCAGGAATATTATATACCTGCCAGTGCCACCATCCTGAGCCTGTTGGAGCATCTGGGTCGAAAGCTGTTAGGGCATAAGATTTTGTACCTTTTGGAGTATTTTGCCACACAAATTCTGGTGCTATATTTTCGCCTTCACACCCGAAGCCGTTAAATACGTGTTTGTTAGATATTTTACCGCCTTCGGCGATATTTTTACTTTTTAGTACGAACTCGCCATCCCCCTCACCAGCTGCAAGTGATAAAAATGGGCTAAAGGTTGCTATAGCTATTACTGATAAATTTTTTTTCATATTATAATTTTCTATATTATAGAAAATTATAAAAACACAATTTTTCTATAAAAAACATATTTCTATAGGCCTTTGAAAGAAAAATACCTATATTTCAAAGCACTAAATTTTTAACTTACCTTAAAACATCCAAAAACATGAATAAAAACACTGATTTTTGAACGTTTTTTGAACGTTTTTTAATAAAAAAGTGCGTAAAATATTAAATTTCGTGACATGGTTAGAGTCTTTTTCTCTATAAATATTCTATGCCTAATCTAGCTATAACCACTAAACCTTATACTCGGAAGTAAGATTATTCAAATCCCCTAACCTTTTATTAAGGTTTTAATGATAAAATGGCTTTGTGGCAAAAGAACCTACAATAATTGATTTGATTACTAGCACCATATCTTCTGGATATTTATCAGAAGGAAGGGATGCCGTTGCCTATAGTTTTACTAATGGCGCTGATCAATATATACTTAGAGTTGATAGAGATTATGATATAAGCTCAACAACATCACTGTCCACCCCCGAAAATGGCTTTTCTTTATTTTATCCTATTGAAGGAATGCATATATATGAAAGCAATGATGAAGGTTTAAGTGTTCAACAATATAGTGGAAAAAGCCTATTTCTGTATGCAGAAGATAAGATACCCGAACTAGGTGTTCATAAATCATATGAAGCTGTATATATGATGATTTCTCAATTTAATCTAGAAGCCTTTAAGTCATTAATTAGAGATATTAAAAACTATGAAGATCTAGAGCTTAATCCCGATATACACTTGGGAAATATATGTGTTCAATACACAAAAAATGGAGATCCTAGATTAAGATTAATAGATCCTCATGTAGAACCTCAATCTTCCAATACAATGATGGATGTTAGAGATGTTTTAACTAGAATTGTTACTGATGAGAATGAATATATAGATGAAGTTTCTCAAGAATATAAAGATGCTATAGAACTTATTCATGATAAACTTGATGTTGCCATTTCTGAAGTTAACAAGAAAAGAGGCAATAGTACGCTATCTAGTAATATGCGCTTAAAAGAAACATCTACTATACAAGTTAGTGAACCGCAAACGGAACTTACTAGTGCATTAAATACATTCTCAGAAATTAGAGGAAAAAATAGATAAATTAGTAATTTACATGATGATGTTTTATTAGAAATAAAACTGGCGGCGACCTACTCTCCCGTGTCTTGAGACAAAGTACCATCGGCGCAGGAGGACTTAACTTCTGAGTTCGGCATGGGATCAGGTGTGGCCCCTCCGCTATCACCGCCATTAGAAATAAGCCGTTAGCTGATTTCTAATGTAGTGAAAGTGAAGAATATGACATGTCTAAATTTTGTTTGGGTAATAAAGCATTTGGCAATCGAGTCACATTTAATATATTTGAAGAATTTATCTCAATATACGATACGTGATCCAGTTAATGGAATTATTTAATGGTAAGAATCGGATGCTGTGTGTTTTCCATTCAATTAAGAATGAAGGTTAAAAAGTCAATCGGATTATTAGTACAAGTTAGCTTAATGCATTGCTGCACTTACACACCTTGCCTATCAACGTGGTAGTCTTCCACGATCCTAATGGAGAAAACTTATCTTAGAGGAGGCTTCCCGCTTAGATGCTTTCAGCGGTTATCCCGTCCGTACTTAGCTACCCAGCGATGCTCCTGGCGGAACAACTGGTACACCATAGGTACGTCCACCCCGGTCCTCTCGTACTAGGGGCAGCTCTCTTCAATTTTCTTTACGCCCACGGCAGATAGGGACCGAACTGTCTCACGACGTTCTAAACCCAGCTCACGT
>JAHDCD010000001.1 GCA_020630095.1 Rickettsiales bacterium
ATGAATTGCTTTTCAATTCCACCATTTCAAAAGGAGAACTGCAAATAGAAAAGTTTGTAAGTTTGATATATCAAACCAATGTACCTGAATCGGATTTAGCTATACTTTCTGATTTAACATTTGCCATGCTAGATGAAGATAGAGAAGGTTTGCAATCTCTAGGTGGAAACTTTGATTATAGTGCTCACGATGTTATTGATTTAACACGTTATTTTATGGAGTTAAAAGAGTATGTTTCTAGATATATGATTTCCACGGCTTATGCTATTAAGTTGGGTGGGGAGTTGCCGGTATTATTTGATTATAAAAAGGTTAACGAGATCGCAGTAGATTTGATTAGAGATTTTGAAAATGACTTAGGTGATATTTTAAGATTTAGTGATCTATTTAGGCAAAAAAATAGAAGATTAGATAGATCTACATTAAATGAAACCGAGGTAATAAAATGGCAACCTATTGAATTATCTGAAGGTGATAAGCCTTACGAAGGGAGCTTTGAGTATGAAGGAAAAGCATATAAGGTAGAAGGTGCTTGTTCTACTGATGAATTATTAGATGTTACTAATAAAATGTCGCATTGCTTGGGTGAAAGTCTTGATTATCAAAGTGCTCTTGAGGAAGGGAGGGGGCTGGTTTTAAGAATTTATGATAATTCAGGAAAAGAATATGGCACAGCCTTCTTAAAAAAGAAATTGAATTTTGTTGTTGAATTTCAGCTTGTAGAGGTTATGGGTGCGGGAAATAGAAGTTTGCCAGATGATTTTGTTGAAGAAGTTCGAAGTTTTATAAAAAATATACCAGAGATAAACCATGAAAGCCTTGGCGTTACTGAGTCGAATAAGGATGAAAAGTCTGATACGGATTTAATATTAAGAATGAAGCCTACTCCTGAGAAATTTAGAGAAGTTTTTGACTTTTTTATAGAAAAGTTATCAATTGAGACAGGGAGAGAAAGTAATGATTTATATACCGAGGTGAAACTCCAATCTTTGTTTGGTGAGCTTGGCCATGTTACTCAGCTTCATAGAAGTAGAGACGATGCTGGTAATATGAGAGAGTCTGTGCAACGAAAAGGTTATGAAGGAGATGATGCTATATTTATAAACCTAATATCGCGCCTTGATAGGATGTTAGATAATCATGCAAGAGAGGTTTATCAAGAAACTCCAGACATTAGCTTAACAGAGGTATTTTTACCACCTAATCATCATGCTAGAATTGATAGAGCCGTTGCAAGAGAGGAAGAGATTTCAACTTATATTTTAAGTTAAGCAGCAACGGATTCGTTCTCTTTTTCTAGGTATAATTCGCAAGAGGCTTTGGCGAGGTTGCGTACGCGGGCTATGTAGCCGGCGCGTTCAGTTACTGAAATTACACCGCGGGAATCTAGTAAGTTAAAATAGTGCGATGCTTTGATACAGAAGTCATAAGCAGGAAGTGGAAGTTGAGCTTCTACCATGCGTTCACATTCTTTTTCGGCATAGTCGAAATGTTTGAATATCTCGGCAGTATCCGCGTGTTCTAGGTTGTAGGCGGAGAATTGCTGTTCGTTCTTTAAGAATATATCGCCGTAGGTTTGCGTTTCGTTATATTGAAGGTCGTAAACATTTTCTACGCCTTGGATATACATTGCTAAGCGCTCAAGCCCGTAAGTTATTTCGCCAGAAACTGGTTTGCAATCTAGCCCGCCAACTTGTTGGAAATATGTAAACTGAGTTACTTCCATGCCGTCGCACCATACTTCCCAGCCTAAGCCCCATGCGCCTAAAGTTGGTGATTCCCAGTCATCTTCTACGAATCTGATATCGTGCTTTTTAGTATCTACGCCGATTTCTTTCAACGAACTTAAGTATAAATCCTGAATGTTTTCTGGTGATGGTTTTAAGATTACTTGGAACTGGTAATAATGTTGTAAGCGGTTTGGGTTTTCGCCATAGCGGCCATCTTTAGGGCGGCGGCAAGGTTGAACATAGCAAGCTGACCAATGGTCTTGCCCTAGTGCGCGTAATAAAGTTGCGGGGTGAAATGTACCTGCGCCCATTTCAGAATCGTAAGGTTGCATTATAGCGCAGCCTTGTTTGCTCCAGAATGTTTGTAACTTCAATATTATGTCTTGTAGAGTAGGCTTTGTCATTTTATATTTACCGCGTGAACGATAAGAATAAAAACCCGCTTGTAACATACAAGCATCTTTTTGAAGCGGAGCTTGAAAAGGTTGATGATTTGATATTGAGCTTGACTGAGCTTGATACGGATTTGATTACGAAGCTGGTTAAGCATTTGATATTGTCTGGCGGGAAGCGTGTGCGCCCTGTGTTGACAATTCTTTCTGCAAAGGGCTTGGGCTATAGTGGTTCGCAACATATTGAGCTTGCATCTGCAGTGGAATTTTTACATACAGCTACGTTGCTGCATGATGATGTTGTGGATGAATCTGATTTGCGCCGTGGTAAGAAAACAGCGAATAATATTTGGGGAAATCAGGCGAGTATTTTAGTTGGCGACTTTCTATTGGCGAAAGCGTTCCAGCTGATGAGCGGAACTGATAGGATTGAGGTTTTAAAATCGCTTTCTAATGCTTCGGCAATTATTACAGAAGGTGAGGTAAAGCAGTTAGTTGCTAAGAATAATTTAGATACCACGCTAGAAGAATATTTAACGATTATTGAATATAAAACGGCAACGCTTTTTGCGGCTTCTTGTGAGGTTGGTGCGATAATTAGTGGTGAGAGGCGAGGGGATAGTGCTAGCAATTGTCATTCCCGCGAAGGCGGGAATCTCCCTTCGGGGCTTCCCGAGATCCCCGATCAAGTCGGGGATGACACATTCCAAAATACTAGGCAGGCATTATATGATTATGGTTTGAATCTTGGTATTGCGTTTCAGATAGCGGATGATGCGATAGATTATTCATCTTCAGCTTCTATCATGGGCAAGAAGGTTGGTGATGATTTTTATGAGAAAAAAGTGACTTTGCCAGTTTTATTATGCAAAGAAAAGTATGGTGATTTTTGGCAGGAATATTTTGATAATGATAATGGTACAATAGAAGAGGCTGTTAAATTAATGGATGAAGTTAATGCAGTTGAGAGATCGTTAGAGTTTGCTGATAAATATAAGCAAAAAGCTATTGATTCGTTACAAGAAATCAACATTGATAATGAAATTAAACAGGCGTTAATTGAGCTTGTTGAATTTGCAGTTAGGAGAGAAAAATGAATACAATAATGGAATGGATAACAGCTAATTGTTTAGATATTTTAATTGCGATAGCGATTGTTTTCGTCGGCTTTAGGGTGGCGAAATATATACGCAAATATTTAAAGAAAATTTTGCTTAAAATTGGTTTAGATGAGGTGTTATCATCGTTGTTATCTAACATTGGTTATGCGGCGTTTTTAGTATTTATAGTTATATCTTCATTGCAAAGGTTAGGCTTTGATACGACATCGTTAATTGCCATGGTTGGCGCTATGGGTTTAGCGGTTGGTTTAGCGTTTAAGGATACGCTTTCAAACTTTGCTGCAGGTATTTTAATTATCATACTGAAACCGTTTGATTTAGGCGACTACATAGAAGGTGCGGGTATATCTGGGCGCGTGCAAGCGGTGGAGTTATTTTCTACTAAATTACTTACGCCGGATAATAAGGAAATCATTGTTCCGAACTCTATGATTTATGCGGATACTATTACTAATTATTCAGCGATGGAGGAGCGTAGAATTGATTTGATATTTGGTGTTTCTTATGAGGATGATTTGAAGAAGGTTAGAAAGATTCTTCAAGATGAAGTTAAGAAGAATAAGAAGATTTTACACGACACTCATGAGTGCACTATTGCGGTTAAGGAGTTAGCGGATTCATCGGTTAATTTAGTGTGTCGCCCGTGGGTTAAAACGGATGATTATTGGGATGTTTATTTTGACCTTGTAGAGTCGGTTAAATTGGCGTTCGATAAGAATAAAATTACAATTCCGTACCCGCGTGTTGAGCGTATTAGTATTGCCCCTACTACGCAACTTAATGAATCTAATAATAAGGTTTAACTAGGTTTGAGGTGTTAGGTTGATTTTTTAATAACTTGCTGTTATATTGAAATTATGGAACGAAGCGTTAAATATTCAATATGGCAAGAAGGTAAATTTTTGTTGCTCAATGCTTGAATGTAGATGTTTCCTCATTTGGGGAATCTATTGATGAAGCAAGGGCTAATATTAATGAGGCCGTTAGCTTATACTTTGAAGATAATGATTCAGATATAATTTATAATGATATGCCTATGGCAATGATTTGTGAAGAAACAATAAATGCTTAGTTCGAAATCTATAATATCTACTTTAGTCCAAGAAGGTTTTGAGTTTAAATCTTCTAAAGGGAGTCATCATATAGTAAATTCTAATTTTCAGCGTTAGTACGCTGTAAATTAGAATTTACTATAATATTGTAATTATTCCGCACCCGAAGAAAGAAATTCCTGTTGGTACTTTTAATTCGATAGTTAGGCAATCTGGACTGCCTAAGGAAAGGTTTTTTAGCTAAAAATGCTGTAGATAAACATTAGCATTAGGGTGCTATCTAGGCGGTCTAGGATGCCGCCATGGCCGGGGATAAGGTTGGAGAAATCTTTTATTTCCATTTTACGTTTAACGTAGCTCATTAATAAGTCGCCCGCGGTTGAGGCTATAACAACGCCGAAGCTAAGTAAGGCTATCATTAAAATTTTAGCGCCTATATTGGTTAAGCCGTGGTCGTAAATGTTAAGCGCCATTAAGCCTGCATATACGAAGAAAATGGGAACTATAAATCCGGTATAAGTTTTCTTTGGGCTTATGGATGGGCATAATTTTTTGCCATTCATGATTAAATTGCCGTAATATTTGCCTGAAAAATAAGCAAGTATGTCTATTATAGATGCAATTAAAATGGCGGATAGAATATGGGTGGTATCTTCGTATCTAATGAAATAGGAAAGAGCGATGATAATATAAAATATACCAGCTACGCAGATTATAGGCGCTTTGTAAGTGGTTTTTATCCATTCAAATAAAATTAGTGGAATGGTTAAATAGATGACTAAGTCAAAGTATCCGTATATTACTGATAAAGATAATATGGCTAATAAAATTACAGCGCTGATAATTCTTATTTTGGTTTCGTTCATGCCGATTGCTAATGCGTTTGAATATGAAGAGCAACTTAAGCCAGAGAGTGAGAAAGTAGCAAGGGAAATATTTGATCAGCTTAATTGTTTGCAATGCGAGGGGAGTAATATTGTAAGCTCGGACAGTAAATTTGCGGTATCTATTAGGGCGCTGGTGCGCACGCAAATTAAAGAGGGTAAAACGCGCAATGAAGTTATGGATAATATGGTAGGTATATATGGAGAGGAAATTCTTTTGAATTCTAATTCATATTTTCTTTATATTATTCCTTTTGCGTTTCTTATTTTACTAGGTTATTCTAGTTTTTTTAGAAAAAGTAATTAACTAAATTGTGTCATTCGCCGACTTGATCGGCGAATCTATCGAAGCTTTAATGGATTCACCGATCAAGTCGGTGAAAAACGAACCTAGAGGTTCGTTTTTGAATTGCTTCGCATGCGCTCGCAATGATAAAGAATTAATATGAAAATTATAAGGTTAGCAGGAAGAGTAAGTGAAGTTACAGATGAGATAACATCTGCAAGACGTAAGAAGCGTGCGCGTTTATTGTTCCGCTTGTTTGAAGCTGGGTATACTATTTACAATGGTAATGGCGACCAAGTTGTTAACTTAAAAAATATCCATGAAAAGATAGTTGAGTCGGAAGGTTTTGTATTTACACCTGAAGTTACTACGGAGGCTTTGTTTCAATTATCATCGGTAATTGTTGGTAAGCAAACGTGCGATAAGTACTTGGATAATAAGGCGGTAATTTTAGTTAATAACGAGAATATATGGGCTGATTTTATTGAGTTGTATAATCATTTGCATAAAATGGGTACGATTCGTAAGGAAGTTTTAAATTATTTTTCGGTAGTTGATAGAAATAAAGATGCGATTAGCATTTTAAATGAGGAACGTGAAACTTATACGCTAGATGAAGGTGATATTGCCACTGCAGAGGATGGTAGTTATGAGCCTGAGATAACGAATCCGAAGCCTGAACCTGATTATAATATTTGTGTGTTTTGTTCGGCTTCTATTAAAGACCCTGAATATTTAGATATGGGTTATGAGCTTGGTAAACGCATTGCGGATAATGGTATGGGTTGCGTTTCTGGGGCTGGTAAAACTGGTATTATGGGCAAGGTTGTTGCAGGTTCGGTTGAGAATAATGGTTGGGCTGGTGGCTCGAACATTCCGAATATTATTGAGCTTGAAGGTTTACCGCCTGGGTTAAATGAATTTTGGGCAAGGGAAGATATCTATACTAGAATGGAAGTGATGATTGAGCATTCGAATGCGTTTTTCATTATGCCGGGTGGTATGGGTACAGTGCAGGAATTTTTAGCATTAATTTTGTTGAAGAAACAAAACAATGCGTTAGCAAAGGATAAGCCAGTAATTGTAATTAATTATAAAGGATTCTGGGATCCATTAATTGAAATGGCTGGTAAGCATTCAGATAAATTTGAAGTGGTTGATAATTTGGACGATGCGTTCGACATGATTAAAGATGATCAATCTAAAGCAAATAAGTAAAGTATATAATCAGGGCAAGAGTAACGAGGTTGTTGTTACAGAAGGTTTTGATTTAGAAATTAAAGCGGGCGAATCTGTTGCGGTAGTTGGTAGAAGTGGTGCAGGTAAGTCGTCTATATTACATATTGCGGGGTTGTTGGATAAGCCAAATTCTGGCGAGATAATTATTAACGATAATAATGTTATTAAGTTTTCTGAAGGTAAGAAGGCAAAAATACGTAACGAGATGATGGGGTTCGTTTATCAGTATCATCATTTATTGCATGAGTTTAGCGCGTTAGAAAATGTTATGATGCCTTTACTTATACAAGGCGTTTCTAAAGCAAAGGCAAAAGCAAAGGCTGAAGAGTTATTAGAGATTGTAGGCTTGAAGGAGCGTGGTTCGCATAGGCCTAATGAGTTATCTGGTGGTGAGCGCCAAAGAGTGGCAATTGCGAGGGCTTTAGTTAATGACCCTAAAATAATTATGGCGGATGAACCTACAGGGAATTTGGATGCCGGCACCTCTGACGGGGTTACTAATTATTTATTTGATTTGGCTAATGAAAAGAATATTTCTATGCTAATTGTTACGCACTCTAAGCAGTTAGCGAATAGATGCGACAGGAAGGTGGAGTTATGATTGAAATTTGGGGGTATACGATAAAATATGGTTGGAATGCGCCGACTATAATATCGGTAATTATTATATTTTTTATGTTATTCGCTTTAATAAAGGCGGCATTTAGTGACGAATAAAGGAGTTTATTATGAGAATTGATATTGATGTAAATATTGCAAAAGAAATGTTAGAAGCTGGCGACGCGGTTATATTAGATACGCGCTCGTTTGATCAGTTTTCTACAGAAACAATACAAGGCACAAAGAATATAGTGGGGCCTTGCGCAGCTAATTTGGATCAGTTCGCGGGTAAGAAAATTATCTTCCATTGTAATAAAGGTGGTGGTTCAGGTAGGCATGCGAATGCAATTGTTGATAGCTTACCTTACGATATTTATAATCTTGCAGGTGGTATTCAAGCTTGGAAAGAAGCTGGATTAGCTACAGTTGCAGGTAGCGCCGATGATGTTATTGCAGGTGCTGATTCAGAAGTTAAATCTTGCTCTATTTAGATTAAGCTACAGTCCAAGCTAGAACGCCTTTTCTATCCATTGCGCCATCCTTAATGATTTCTGCCCACATTTTATTTTCATAATTTGCATTAGCTTCTGGGAAGCCTTTTGGTTGTTTAATGGCTTCTGAAAATGCCATTGGTGGGCTATGTGCAATTGCATTGCCTATATTGGGGTTGTTGTGTTTTACAGTTACTCCGTGGAAAGTTGCTTCTGGCCATACTTCCTGTAATGCTCTTATATTTAATCCGCTTCCTACAGTTACCCAAACTTCTTTAGGGGGTTCTGATAATGGTAAGTTGGATGCTATATCAATTATACTTTGCCTAGTATCAGAATTCTCCATTCCTTCAGGAAGGACATGAGTTGAGCTATCGTTGTGATATTTTAAATTTGCTTCACCTACTAGGGTGGTTGCATTCATTTCTGAACCTTTCCAAATTAGTTCAGCGCCTAATTCTTGGCATTCTTCTAAAATTTGAGACATTTTATCAGTTTCTGATAGGTAGATTATAGGTTTTTTATCCAAAGCATTGGCTGCTAAAGTTAAGGCTAGTGGACCTCCGCCTAGTGATGTTGTGCAAAAAACTATATTATCTTCTGGTATTTTTTGTAGGGCGTATTCTAAAGCTATCCTTTTAATACCGCCTTCCACCTCATGTCCCATTACAATGGTAAGTCCCTCTTTTTCTGTGATATTTATATTAAACGACACATAGTTATTATCTCATTAAAAGATTAACTTTTTGTTAAAAATTAACTTTTAATTTAGTTTTGTGGTCTATTAATAGGCTATGGAAGAAATTATTTTAGGCCTAAAAGAGTATGTATATTACATTTTTAATAATGTGGTTTCGTGGCTTTTTGCGCTTAATACGTATTATCAGGCAATATTAGCGGTAGTGGCATTTATTGCGGCTAGGTATATATCTGAATATGTAATTAGAAAGTCTGGTTGGTTTAATAAGCCTAAAACTTCGGATAAGAACTTTAGATTAAAATTCTATAAATATAGGGCGAATAAGTTGGTTATGCCATTTTTGCTTATTGTATTCATGTATTTAGCGGTGGTACTTTGTAGGTATTATTTTGGTAGCGATTTGCTGGTTAACGCGTTGAAGCGCGCGGCGATTGTTTATGCTATTTATACATTTGTTAACGCTTACGTTAGAAACCCGATAGTTAGAGCGGTTGGTTACTGGGTGGTAGTGCCAGCGATGGTATTACATACTTTTAATTATTTCTTTACCGCGGCGGAATATCTTGATGAAGTTGGATTTCAGATCGGTGAGGTAACAATTTCGATATATCGCTTATTATTAATTATTGTGGCTGCGGTTATAACTATTTGGTTATTATCTATTGCGTTTACACAATCGGAAAGAATTGCAAAACGAGAGGAGCTGAAGAACAGGCAAAGTACTGTGCTATTGGTTAAGCTGTTAGAGTTTATAGTGTTTATGATAGTGCTACTTGTGGTGCTACAGGTTATTGGTTTTAGCATGCAGACTATTTATATTATGGCTGGCGTTATGGGAGCGGGGTTTGCATTGTCTTCCTTTAGTGTGTTTGAGAATATAATGGGCAGTATTGCGTTGTTATTTACGCGCTCTGTGCGTGTGGGTGATTTTATTGAAATTAGTGGTTCGCGTGGGGTAGTTAGAAGAAGGACTCCGCAGGCGATTGTAATTGAAAATGAAGGGCATCAAGAAGAGCATATTCCGAATAAAATATTCTCGCGTGAAAAGGTTAAGAATTACTCTAGATACGCGCTCGTTTGATCAGTTTTCTACAGAAACAATACAAGGCACAAAGAATATAGTGGGGCCTTGCGCAGCTAATTTGGATCAGTTCGCGGGTAAGAAAATTATCTTCCATTGTAATAAAGGTGGTGGTTCAGGTAGGCATGCGAATGCAATTGTTGATAGCTTACCTTACGATATTTATAATCTTGCAGGTGGTATTCAAGCTTGGAAAGAAGCTGGATTAGCTACAGTTGCAGGTAGCGCCGATGATGTTATTGCAGGTGCTGATTCAGAAGTTAAATCTTGCTCTATTTAGATTAAGCTACAGTCCAAGCTAGAACGCCTTTTCTATCCATTGCGCCATCCTTAATGATTTCTGCCCACATTTTATTTTCATAATTTGCATTAGCTTCTGGGAAGCCTTTTGGTTGTTTAATGGCTTCTGAAAATGCCATTGGTGGGCTATGTGCAATTGCATTGCCTATATTGGGGTTGTTGTGTTTTACAGTTACTCCGTGGAAAGTTGCTTCTGGCCATACTTCCTGTAATGCTCTTATATTTAATCCGCTTCCTACAGTTACCCAAACTTCTTTAGGGGGTTCTGATAATGGTAAGTTGGATGCTATATCAATTATACTTTGCCTAGTATCAGAATTCTCCATTCCTTCAGGAAGGACATGAGTTGAGCTATCGTTGTGATATTTTAAATTTGCTTCACCTACTAGGGTGGTTGCATTCATTTCTGAACCTTTCCAAATTAGTTCAGCGCCTAATTCTTGGCATTCTTCTAAAATTTGAGACATTTTATCAGTTTCTGATAGGTAGATTATAGGTTTTTTATCCAAAGCATTGGCTGCTAAAGTTAAGGCTAGTGGACCTCCGCCTAGTGATGTTGTGCAAAAAACTATATTATCTTCTGGTATTTTTTGTAGGGCGTATTCTAAAGCTATCCTTTTAATACCGCCTTCCACCTCATGTCCCATTACAATGGTAAGTCCCTCTTTTTCTGTGATATTTATATTAAACGACACATAGTTATTATCTCATTAAAAGATTAACTTTTTGTTAAAAATTAACTTTTAATTTAGTTTTGTGGTCTATTAATAGGCTATGGAAGAAATTATTTTAGGCCTAAAAGAGTATGTATATTACATTTTTAATAATGTGGTTTCGTGGCTTTTTGCGCTTAATACGTATTATCAGGCAATATTAGCGGTAGTGGCATTTATTGCGGCTAGGTATATATCTGAATATGTAATTAGAAAGTCTGGTTGGTTTAATAAGCCTAAAACTTCGGATAAGAACTTTAGATTAAAATTCTATAAATATAGGGCGAATAAGTTGGTTATGCCATTTTTGCTTATTGTATTCATGTATTTAGCGGTGGTACTTTGTAGGTATTATTTTGGTAGCGATTTGCTGGTTAACGCGTTGAAGCGCGCGGCGATTGTTTATGCTATTTATACATTTGTTAACGCTTACGTTAGAAACCCGATAGTTAGAGCGGTTGGTTACTGGGTGGTAGTGCCAGCGATGGTATTACATACTTTTAATTATTTCTTTACCGCGGCGGAATATCTTGATGAAGTTGGATTTCAGATCGGTGAGGTAACAATTTCGATATATCGCTTATTATTAATTATTGTGGCTGCGGTTATAACTATTTGGTTATTATCTATTGCGTTTACACAATCGGAAAGAATTGCAAAACGAGAGGAGCTGAAGAACAGGCAAAGTACTGTGCTATTGGTTAAGCTGTTAGAGTTTATAGTGTTTATGATAGTGCTACTTGTGGTGCTACAGGTTATTGGTTTTAGCATGCAGACTATTTATATTATGGCTGGCGTTATGGGAGCGGGGTTTGCATTGTCTTCCTTTAGTGTGTTTGAGAATATAATGGGCAGTATTGCGTTGTTATTTACGCGCTCTGTGCGTGTGGGTGATTTTATTGAAATTAGTGGTTCGCGTGGGGTAGTTAGAAGAAGGACTCCGCAGGCGATTGTAATTGAAAATGAAGGGCATCAAGAAGAGCATATTCCGAATAAAATATTCTCGCGTGAAAAGGTTAAGAATTACTCACGCCCAAGTGATGTTAATATGTACTCGTTCGATATAGATGTTGATGTGAAGATGAAAGATATTCAATATTTACCTAAAAAAATTGAAGAGAGGTTAGAAAAAAACACCTCTATTATGCATAAGCCTTACAAGCCATATTGTTACTTAAAAGAGATAACGGGCGATAGAGCATTCTTTGTGATTGAGTATTATGCTTCTGGCGTTGAAGGGATTCATGGTCAGCGTTTTAAGAATGATGTGATGTTTGATGTATTGTCGCTAGTTCGTTAAATCTATAGATAGCTCAAACATTCTTATAATTCGTTTGTCGGATATTGAATAGGTAACGAATTGCTTTTCTTTTTTAATTTTTAAAAAACCATAAACTTGCATTTTTCTTAAGTGGAAAGAAGCTAGGCCATGGTCTGCCTTTAATTTTCCTGCGATCTCTTCTACTGTATGAGGTTTTTCAATTAGTAGTTTGATTATTATTAACCTATTTGGATTTGAGAGTATTTTATGAAATTTTGAGATTTCTTCTATGTGTTTGAAATTGGTATTTTTCATGTTTTTTGCCTAGGTGTAGGTTGTTATAATATACGAGTATTCTTATTTATACTTATATAAGCATAAATAAGAATACTCGTATAGATGTGTAATGTTTAATTGTTAATATTTAAAGGTTTTATTTTGTTTTAGAGGCTGTCTTGTATAAAAATATCTTGCATTAGTAGTTAAGAGTATTAGCAATTAGTAATTACATTTTACTAATTCAACTTTACTCATTTATGAAAAATTTCACTAAACTATCATATGTAATGGCCGGTGTAAGTGCTCTAGCTATAACATCTATTTCAAGTGACGCTAATGCTGCTGCATTCCAATTAAAGGAGCAATCGGCTGCGGGTCAAGGTAACTCATTTGCAGGTGCAACCGCTAGTCCAGAGGGGTTATCTGGTATATTTTTTAACCCTGCGGCAATTGCGGATATTGAAGGCAGAAAGGCTGAGATTGGCTTAAGCTTTATCGCTCCAGATTCTAAATGGACTGAGGCTGGTGGTACTTCAGGTAATGCGGGTGATGACGCCTTTGTACCATATGGTTATGGTGTTATGGATTTATCGCCTAGCACTAAGCTTGGTATTGGTGTTAATGCGCCATTTGGTCTTAAAACAGAATATGGTGTTACAGAAACACCTGCGCCATTAGCTACAGTTTCTGAGCTTACTACTGTTGCTTTATCAATTGTTGCTTCAACTAGAGTTAATGAAAAGTTAGCTATTGGTGGTGGTATTATTTTACAACATGCGGAAGCTGAACTTTCTACCAACGCTTTAGTTAATGAAGGTGATGATGATCTAGGTTTAGGTTTTGTATTGGGTTTCCAGTATGAAGCTACGGATGCTTTAACTTTAGGTTTTAACTATCGTTCACAAATTAATCATAACTTAGAAGGTGATGCAACATTGGCGGGAACATTTTTTTCTGATTTAGCGGTGGATGCATCTTTACCGGATATTGTTAGCTTTGGTGCGGCTTACCAAGTTTCAGATACTGTTGAATTAGTTGCGGATGCAACATGGACTAACTGGTCTGATTTTGAATCAATTGATTTAGAATTTGGTACTCCTGGCTTTCCATTAGGTACTGGTTTAAGTATTCCTCAGAACTATGAAAACTCATGGTTTGTAGGTCTGGGTGCTAATGTGGATGTATCTGATAACTTAACTGTTAGAACTGGTTTTGCTTATGACCAAACTCCAACTACAGATGCAGACAGAACTTTCCGTGTGCCAGATGAGGACAGAACTTGGGCTTCTTTAGGTGCTACTTATGTTCTTGATAATGGTATCGAGATTTCTGGTGGTTATTCTCATATCTTCGTGCCAGATAATGCTGTTGTTAACGAAGGTGGTTTATCCGCTGAATTTGAAGCTGATGTTGATATTTTATCTTTATCAGTTGGCTTTAACTTCTAATTTAAACAAGGGGCGTGAAATTATTACGCCCCTTTTCCGTTTAACGCACTGTAGCTAATGAAAGGTCATGAATTTAGAAATGGTTCCATTCTAGCAATATTTTTAATTATTGCTGTAGCTATCTTTGCGTATTTTGGTGCTTTAGGCACAATGGTTTGGACTTATGTTCCAGAGCATACTGACAAATTAAAATTCAATCCTCCTGCGACATTTAAAACTTATGGTCATATAGTTAATACTAGAGCCAATGCTGTTAAACAGCGTGAAAAGTATTTAAACTATCTTGCTGAAAATAATGAAAAATTTAGGCGTGTAATTGCAGCAGTAAAGAAAGATAAAAGATATAAGCAGAAATATGGGAGTATCCTAAAAACGTATCAACAGGTGCGAGGTAAAATATCTAGCTATGATAAGTTAATTCAGAAGATTAATTTACGCCTTTTTATTCCCCCAGTAGCGGTACTTTTTATATTTCTAATGTTCTTGTGGATGGTGCGAGCTCCGCTTAAGGATTTCCGTCCGTTTAAAGCTAAAGAGAAACTGCATGGTGATGCAAAATGGGCTAAGAAAAAAGATGTTAAAAAGGCAGGTTTATTTGATAAACATGGGGTTCTTTTAGGAAAATGGGGAACGCAATATTTATGTGTTGGTGGTTATCAGCATTCGTTATTATTTGCACCTACTGGTTCTGGTAAAGGTGTTGGTTTTGTAATACCTAACCTTCTGTTTTGGAAGGAAAGTGCTATAGTGCATGACATTAAATTAGAGAACTATGAGCTTACATCTGGCTACAGAAAGAAAAAGATGAAGCAAAAAGTTTTCTTGTGGAATCCGGCGTCTCCTAAGGGCTTTTCGCATTGTTATAACCCACTTGATTGGGTTGCGCGTGAATTAGGGCAGATGGTAGATGATGTGCAGAAAATTGCCAGTTTACTATTGCCGGAGCAGGAGTTTTGGCAGAATGAGGCGCGTTCATTATTCTTAGGGGTAACTTTATATTTATTATCTGTTCCGGAGAAAACGAAAACATTTGGCGAGGTTGTGCGTACCTTACGCTCGGATGATTTTGTATATAATATGGCGGTAGTGCTTGATACATTGGGTGAGCAAATTCACCCCGTAGCGTATATGAATATTGCGGCGTTTTTACAAAAAGCAGATAAAGAACGTTCGGGTGTAGTTTCTACGCTTAACTCGTCGTTAGAACTTTGGGCTAACCCATTAATTGATGCTACTACAGCTTCATCTGACTTTGACTTTAATCAATTTAAACATACTCCAAATACTGTTTATGTAGGCTTAACGCCTGATAACATTGAACGTTTACAGCCATTAATGCAGATTTTCTATCAGCAGGCTGCGCAGATAATGACAGCGCATATGCCAACAGATGAAGAGAAAATTGGTGTATTGATGATGCTCGATGAGTTTCCAACACTTGGTGAAATGGCGATATTCAAACAGGGTATCGCGTATTTCCGTGGTTATAAGGTTAGATTGTTCTTAATTATTCAGGATACGGAGCAGTTGAAGGATATTTATGAAGAGGCTGGTATGAATTCGTTTATTGCCAACGCCTCGTTCCGTATTACGTTTGCGGCGAATACTATTGAAACGGCGAAGATGATATCTGAGATGATTGGTAATAAGACCGTTAAGCAATATTCGCGTAATACACCGGTATTCCTTGACCTTAACCCTGCATCTCGTTCGAAGCATATATCTGAAGGGCAGAGAGCATTGTTATTACCGCAGGAAGTTATTGGTTTACCGCGTGATGAGCAGATTATTTTAATTGAGTCTCAACCGCCGATAAAGTCTAAAAAGATTTTCTACTATAAGGATAAGTTCTTCTTAAAGAAGCTGATTGATCCTTCATTTGTTCCAAATCAAGAGCCTTACGATCCGAAGAAAAAGAAGAAAAAAGAAGAGGAGGCTAAGAAAGCCGCCGAAGAAGCTGAAAAAGCCAAGGCAGAAGAAGCTAAAGCTGAGATGGCTAAAAAAGAAGAGGTAAAAGAAGCTCCAGAAGAGAAAAAAGAAGAGGTCTAAAAAAGAGTTTTAAAGATTAACTTTATATTAATTATCTCGCTGTAACATAGAAATGTGCAAATTATTTTACATTCCGATATTGAAGGCTCTGAAGAGAATTGCAAAAAATGGATGCAATGGCTTGAGCAGAAAGGAGCTGATGAAATAATTAAACATATGAATCCAGCTTTTGAGGAGAGGTTTCAATTAATTGATCAAATAGTGGCTGAACAGCGTAGCGAGTCTGAAATAGATGTTGAATCTAGCCTTACGGAAGGTTCATTAGCTCTTGTAGGAGATGAAGTGGAGTCTCACCTCAAAGAAATGGAAGTTTATGAAAAAAGAGTGAGGTCTCTTAAAAGTTCTGGTATTACAATAATTGGTAAATCCCATTCCTCTAGGATGTATGATATAATGAGTGATCAACATGAAGCTAATGCTAAATTTCGATTAGGTGAAGCGTATTTTAGTAGAAATGACCCTGATGGGCCAACGAAACTTTCTGCAGAAGAGGCTTTTCTTAGAAGAGCTTATGTTGGTGGTATGCATTTTTCACCTATGCCAATTTTCATTAATCAGAAAGCTGTAGATGAGCTTGAGTGTGATTGGTTTGAAACAGATTTTCCAGAAGTTAATTCTTTTTATGATTATGGTTTTCTTGATAAGAAGGTTGGCTCATTAGAAAAAGAGAGTGGATTAGAAAGGGTTTATTTTGGAGTTATAAAAATATCTGATGAAGGTGCATTAGAATTGTACGAAGAAGATTTGTTAGAAGAAGCTTCAACAATATTAACAAGTTTAATGGAAAACTTTGGTCATGATTTTTTTCATACGTTAACTATTGCAGAAGGGATTGATGGACCAGATATTATATATGATTTAGAAGTTACATCTTTTAGAGATGCTAATAAAACCAATGGGTTAGAAGAGTTTAGTTTACAACTAAACCAAACATTGTTTCTAATGGCTAGAGAGGATGAAAGTGATTGGTATAAAGGTTTATTAGAGCTAGTGGATGAAACTGCATCTTTTTTAAGTAAGGTAAAAAATACTTGTTCTAAAGAGTTATATGAAGCTACAGAAGAAATGGCATTTGAGTTAATAGCTAACTTTGTAGATAAAGATAAATTACGAGAATCTAAGCCTGAAAGTTGGTCGAAAATACTAGCAGAATCTAGCGTTATATCTAGCGATGCTTTTATATATCACGGAGATGCGGTTGGTGTAACAGGTGTTCTGAAGAAGTTAATGGGAGCGATAGAAAAGGATTATGGCTATATTCAGTCTCAACCACCTAGTAGAGATATATTGCCAAATAGGTATGATCCAGACTTGAGAATTTAGGTACTTCCGCGCTGGTTTTATGTCAGTAATAAGAAGGCTATGTTTATTGATACTAGATTTCCTGAAGACGTTGCATATGAGGCGGTAAGCTCTACCGCGTTTTCTACAAATGTTACTGAACTTAATAATGGCTACGAGCAACGTAACATGAATTGGATTATGGCAAGGAGAGAGTTTGAGGTTACGTCTGCTAGGCAATGTGAGGCGCGTAAAGATGAGATTTTAAATCTATATAATAATGCAAAAGGTAGGGCGAATAGTTTCCGCTTTAAGGATTGGAGTGATTATAAGGTGCAGAATCAAGAAATTGCGATTGCTGATGGTGTTAGGGATAGTTTTCAATTAATTAAAAATTATAAAATAGCTTCAGAAACTCATATTCGTAATATAACTAAGCCTGTTAGTGGTTCGGTTGTTGTGTATATGGATGGAAATCAGGCTATAGAGGGTGTGGATTATAGTTTAGACTACTCTACGGGCATGGTTTTATTTATAAATATTCCAGCTTTAGCAGAGGTAATTACTGCAGATTTTGAATTTGATAATGAGGTGCGTTTTAATAATGATAGTCTTGATATTAAGCTGTTAGATGAAAAATCTTATAAAATTAGCAAAGTAAAACTTATTGAAATAAAAGCTAAGAGTGCCTGAATAAGGTGTTTTTTTAATTTCTTACCTTAGTTGGTTTAATTTATTCTTGAGATAGAATTCTATTAAGGTTATAACTTCGCTACTTTATGGCGGAGTGTAGCACCCGTTGCGAGCAGCAACAATTTAATAGGGCAAGCTACATGAAGCCATGTATGGCGGAGTGTAGCGCAGCCCGGTAGCGCACCTGGTTTGGGACCAGGGGGTCGTAGGTTCGAATCCTATCACTCCGACCATTATTAATATAGCCCATTGAGGCAGTATGGTGAGATGGCCGAGTGGTTAAAGGCAGCAGACTGTAAATCTGCCCGCGTATGCGTACATAGGTTCGAATCCTATTCTCACCACCATCAAAAAAAGGTAGCTTTAGCTGCCTTTTTTTTGTGGTTTGATTATTATGGTTTTGATTCTAGTAATGCGTTAGCATTGCGAGTTCGACAAAAAGCTTAGCGAACGTAGTGAGGTTAGTGTTTGCAGCGCAGGCGAAGCCGAGCACATCCTATTCTCACCACCATCAAAAAAAGGTAGCTTTAGCTGCTTTTTTTTTGTGATTTGATAAAAATTATTTAATTTCAGTATTATTTGTTTTTTGAATGCTAGGAGAATTGGGTTTATTTAGTTTTCCGATTGAATCCATTAAACTTTGTTCATCCCATGAAGGTTCAGAGGTAGTTTTCTTGCTCATTGGTTCAGCTAAACGTATCATTTCTGCTTTTAATTCTGGCTCAAGGTCAGCGAAAGGTTCGCTAGCTAAGCTTTGTGAATTAGATGGGTGCAAGCTAGCAACTTTGATTGGTTGTGCCTTAACGAGGTTATTGTCGTTAGTGGCAGAAGCAACAATTGTTGTGTTGGCTTTTGTATAGTCAAATGCGTATGAACCATTGCTAGAAGGATTAAATGTCATAACCATTTGTGAGGAATCAATACCAAGATATTCATCTATGGCTCTATCTACAGCTTGTTTTTTCTTTTCATAATGTGGAACTATAGCTTGTATATCATCGGAGATACTACTTATTCCATAGAAATTAGTTTCGTAATTTCTACCTTCACTTATGGCGTTTTCCATTTCTATGTAATTCATAACAAATTCCATAGCTCGTAGTTTTCCATCAACTTCTAAGTCACGCTCGGCATTAGCATTCGTATTGGGTGAGTTTACTATATGCCCTTGGGTTAAGTAGCCATCAAGGCTTACGGCGTTATGAACTCTATCCATAGCCAGATTAAAATCATCTCTGCCTTTATTGGAATATACTATGTTTACTTGATTATCTTTATCTGTAAGTCCTAAAGGACTGTCTTCAGGGTTGGCCGTAGCATATGTTATACCATGAGTTGTGCCTTTTGCATTTCCAGCTCTAACTGCATGTGCATGATTAAACTCTTCATCTAAGACTAAGAAGTTTAAATGTTTTTGAGTTATTTCTCTACCGCTTATGTCATGTCCAGCTTGTAACATTGATACGTTATCTTCTGTGGCTACAGATTGTGAAACGTTTTGAATATAAATTACATCGGGAACTGTGTTGCCGAATTTATTTGTATGTTCGCGTGAATAAAAACCTTGAGCTCCAGATTTACCGCCACCCATTGTTGTTACTTGAATAGGGGCAGTGTTAGCATTTGTATATACTATAACGCCACCTTCGGGATGACCTTTGTCAATTGATGCCCTAGCGCGTGGATTAAGTGAGATATATTCCAGCATTTCTTCGGCCATCTTTTTAGCTTCATCGGTGCCGAAGTTCATAATTTCATCGTATGTATATGTTTGAACAGACTGGTCTACTAAGCCGTTATTTGTGCCATTAGGATAAGGATTATCCATCACAAATTTAAAGGCTTGCATATAGTCTTTAAAATCTTCTTTTTTCATAACACCCTTTCTTTCCCTCTGATAGTGGAGCGCTGAATTTCAACACTCCACCGAAGAGGGGTTATTCTAATTGAAGGTTAGAAGTTATACTTATAACCTAATTTAAGCACTGAATCTGATTCTTCACCACCTAAGCCTTGTTCATACTTAAAGTGACCAAATAAATTATGCTTGTTAATTTCGTTATCGTTAAACATTGAGCCATCAACACCAACACCAAGTCTTAAGCGACTGCTTGTTTCATTTTCTTTATAAGAAGTGAATGATGTACCAAGTATTTCAGCTTCAATATTTTCTTCCATTTTTATAATGTCAGCTACAATTTCAGTTTCAATATAAGGTGAAACTAACATGTTATTTAAGATGCCGATTCTTTTATCCATTATTGCTCTAGCACCTAAGTTTGCAGATGCATAGCTAGTTGAATAATGGCTTACGTCTAAGTCTGAGATGTTATCACCAGTTTCTAGTGCTTCACCTGAGCGGATATATTGATATTCTAAGCCACCATATGGTCTGAATAATACAGAACCTGCATGAAGATCATAACCTGCTTCGCCTTTAAAACCTAAAACATAAGTGGCAAAGTCTGAAACGCTTGTTGATGATGCTGAACCTGCATTTGTTGTTCTTGTTACATCAGTTTTTGCTGCGTTTAAACTTGCGATACCACTTAGCTTAATGCCGTTATCTAATGCATATGAACCATAACCACCAACAGACACAATACGAGAGCTTGAATCAAAGCCTGAATCTTCATCAATATCTTTAGTTACATAAGATACCATTGCACCTAGTTTGTAATTATCTTGTAAGCAATCACCTGCTACAAATACACCATCAGATGATGTTGTATATTTATGGGCATTTTCACCGCCTGAACCATTACCATTAATGTAACCGCCGTAAGCTGAACATTCATAGTTTTTAACTTTCTTATCTTTACCGAACTCGCCTACGTTATTGTAGTCGCCGGATTTACGATTTGCTTTATCTGAGGCAAATATTCTGTCATGTGCGATATTTAAGAAGTTTGATACCGCTCTTGAGATTGAGTTGTTAGCTGAAATATAACCTTCAGCACTCATAGACTCTAACGCTGCTGTACGCTTTGTTAAATCACTGTCATTTATATTAGCAAGTAGCGCTTGAACATCAGGAATAATGAATGTGTCATTTTCTTGAGCGGCTTTTGAGATTGAATTACAGATAGACTTAGCTTCATCAGATAAAGATTCTACATTAGCACAATCAGCTTTTGCGTAACCTAATACGGCATTTAATTCACCAGTCTCTTGATCTACTTCTTTTGTCCAAGCGTATAGGTCGTCTTTTACAGGAGCTTCAATAACAACACCATTGTCAATAATTGCACCATTTGATCGTACTACAGTAACTTTATCACCTGGTTTTAATGAAAGTAGTTCTTCTTTATTTCTTACATTGATTTCAATAACGCCATCTAAAATTGCATTACCAGCAACTTTTAATGGTTCAATAACTGTATCTACATCATCAAGTTTTTCTTCTTCAGTAGTTTGAGTTACAATAATTTTACCATCTTCAGTTTGAACGATATCACCAACTATCATCACATTATCGCCACTTATTTCGCCTTCGTTAACTATTCTGTCAGATAAAATTACGTTTTTACCGCCACCTAGGTTAACAACACCGCCTTGAGCTATTCTTGAATTTTTTGCATCAATTGCATCATTACCTGCACCAAGATTAACTTCTGTATCTATTACTTCAGATGCTACTACAAGGTCGCTGTTTTCAGTGCCTTCAATATCTTCCTCAGTACCTTCGGATACATCAATATTTACGCCACCTTCTTCATTACCAGCTATTTCAGCATCTTTTAATGCAGTTACAACGCATTCCCATTTACCGTTTTTACGTTGAGCAACTTCATCGTTTTCTTTATCACATAAAGGTTTTTCATCATCAATATTTGCGATTTGAGAATTGTTCCCACCGCTATTGCCATCTTCATCGCCGCCGCCACCAAGTGCATTTTGTGCTAGGCCAAGTAAACCCATGATAGCTTGAAGTGGATTAAATGCTCCGCTACCACCTAATAAAGATGATGCAGCACCTAATGGGCCATTTGAACCTGAGCCACCATAGTTGCTAGAACCACCATTACAATCTGCACAATATGATCCACCATTATATGAACCCGCTCCATCAGAAACTTTGGTTGGTTGAGGACCTTGATAGATAGGAGTGCCATCAGGTGCTGTTCCAACAATTACACCAGTTTCTTGACCAGGAATTTGAGAGATATTATTTGGAACATCAGCTTCAGCTAGGCTAAATGGATCATCAGTAGTATAAGTGATATTACCTTGAGCATCTACTATACCTGTAATTTTCTTACCATTAAGCGTACCTTCAACTACTTTTGTAACATCCTCATTAAATACAGGGTTACCTTTAGAATCTTTTACTATGCTACCATCAGCATTTGTTTTGTAGCGTGGTAATTCTTCTTTTGTAACTTTAAAGCCTGAGTATGTAGGATCTGAACCATCAGGGTTAAGTGTTACAGTTTTTGTTTCTGTGCCACCTGCCTTATTACCACCAGATTTTAAGAATTCTGGGCTTAATTTAGACAAATCTTGTTCTGAAGTTTGTACAGAAGCAGGTTGTGTTCCGTTTATTGTATCAACAACTTCTTGATTAGTTTTGCCTTGTCCTTTTAAATCGGTGATTTGTTCTCTAGTAGCGTTACTGAAATTACCATTAACGAATTCAACGTCACCATTTTTACCTATATCAACAATTTTATCTTTTTGAGCTATTGTAGAAGGTTGGTTAGTTTCTACAGTTTCTTTTCTGATTCTAAATTCATCATTTACAGATTTCACAGCATCTTCAACAGAAGCGCCATTTGCTCTGGCATTTCTGTATGCTTCATTAACATTTTCTGTACCAACAAGACGACCAGTATTTGTCATATGTGCGGCGCCATCTTCATTTACTCTTAATACATTATTACCTTCATGGTGTATTGCATGTTCAGGAAGATTTGAACCTGCATTATTAGTAATTATTTCTTTAGTTGTAGGTTGGGTTGTTGTACCTCTTGTTTTAGGAGCTGCTTCGCCACCTAATTTTTTACCAATATTGTTTACGCCACCTAATGCCTCAACATCTGAAGCACTAATTTTTGTACCATCAGCAAATGTAGCAAAACCATCATCACCTACTGGTGAAGCTTCAAATACGCCATCTTTAGTACGAGAAATGAAATTTTTACCAGTACCAGTTTGGCCATCTACACTGCCTTCAAATGCCTCAAACTCTGCATTTGCATTAGTTGTACTTAACTTAGGTGCGGTTTTTACAGTTTTTGTAATAGTTCTAGGCTTTGCAGCTGATGCGTTTATACCACCGCCACCAAAACCTTTTGTATCGCCTAGACTTAATAGTTGGTCTGGGTCTGTAAAAGTTTCAGTACCACTAAGAATACTGCTTATTTTTTGATCAGATGCACCTAAATCTCTATAAGATTCAACTAGGTCACGTACTTCTTTGGGAGCATTATCAGCTAATACTAAATCACCACTGGTTGAAGTAGAAAATACATTATTACCACCGCCGTTTGCTTTCCATGCTGCTTCTGCTGCCTTAGCTGCATTGTTTGCAGGTGGAAAGCGGTGAGTGAACATACCTCTAAACTTTTTACGAGATGCTCTACCGCGATCAACATCTTCCCACTCATGAGCAACGCGTGCTTTGTTAAATCTATCTAAGGCATCTGGCATAGCATCTAATTTTCTTATTAATGCCGCTCTATCATTTGTAGAGAAATCACCAGTTGCTCTTTGTAATACATTAAGCAAGCCGCCATATTGTTGTTTATAGCCATGACCTCCTTTAGGAATACCTGCTCCGCGGTGATGTACAGTATCAGCTATTTGAAGTTGTAAACCTGGGTTAGTGGCATGTTTTGTGTAAGGTTCAGATAGTTCACGGAAATATTCTTTCGCATATCTTTTTGCAGCGGCATGTTGTCCGTTCTGAACTAATGATCTTAAATGTTTTGCTTCATTTGGTTGATATCTTGCAGTAATACCGGCAACTTCGTATGCACCACCACCATCACCTGCAGGTGGATAGTAAACTTTAACATTGCCGTTTTTATCTAATCTAGCTTCTCTGCCGAAAGTAAATTCAGAAGGATCAAAGCCTGCTATTGAATTAGAAGTGGATTTTTTAATAACACCACTTTCTCTTAATTTTGATGCTTGGCTATTTAAATCAGAAAGTTTTTTTGTTTTTTCAGCTTTCTCAATTTTTTCACGTTCAATTCTTTCTTGTTCTAATTTTGCTCTTTCATTTGCTCTAAACTCATCTGGTGTTTGAGTGGTAAGCGCATTGTGAGTCTCGTTTAGTTTACCTTCAATTTTATCCCAATCTGCACCATTTATTACTAAATCATTATATTCTTGAGCAATTCTTCCTCTTATTTCTTTAGGAACGCTTTCATCAATTTCTAAGGCGCCATCTTGTAGTACTCTTACTGGGTTAGGTGCACTTGATGTAGTAGACGAAGTTGTTGTTCTAGGTATACTTGTAGAAATACCACCACTTGTTTCAGTAGGTGAAGAATTTGGAGTAGTAGCTGGCTCTATCGGTTGGAATTCAGGATCAAATACTGCATTGTTTGCAATTGCTTGACTTTGTTCTTCTGTAAATGGCTTTGAAGTTACATTTTCTTGTGGAGCTGTTTGGTTATTATTAGAAGTAACATTTCTGTTAGTTTGACCATTAGTCATATATGAAGTGCCATCATATTTTAGTACTAAAGTATCATTACCTTTTTGTACTTCAGCTCTCATATCAGCTATAAATTGATCATATACTTGCTGACGAGAAAGACCGCTATTATTACCATTAATACATTCAGGAGCTATACAGCCACTTGTACCAGGGTAGCCATTTCTACTAATGTGAGAAATTATACCAGTACGTAAACGATTTAGTTTTGGATCCCACATTTCTTCGAATCTAACAACTTGTCCACCAGACCAAGATCGACTATCTCCTTCAATTTTTGTAACATCCCATTCACCTTCTGGTGCTGGGCCACTACCTCTGGCGCCTGAAACAACGGTATAAGCTGTACCATTTAAAACTAAAGTTGAAGTACGTGCAGGATTACCAAGGTTATCAGTGTGCCCATTATTTTGTAATTGTGTGCCACTAACCCTTCTTTCATCTCTAAGGTCTCTAGTGATTTCTGGAGGGCCAGAAGATTGTGTGCTTTGACTTGGAGCACTTGGTTGCTCTTGAGCTACTTCTTCTAATTTAGGTTGCTCTGGTTGAGGGTAAGAAGGGCTAGTAGTAGGTCTGTTATTATTACTTATTTGACTACCTAAGCCACTAAGGCCACTCAAGATATCTGATAATGATGAGTTGTTATCAGAATTGAAATCTACATTAGAATTGGGATTTCTTTGTACTGGAGATGAACCTGGAGTATAATTTTCTCTGTATGTATCAGCTCTAGAAGTGTTTGAACTTATAGCAGTAGGTGTGCTAGTTGGAGTTGAGCTAGCTCTGGGTGGAGTTACACTAGCATTAATACCACCAGAGTTTGACGTATTAGTAGTAGGAGAGTTTCTTTGCGTTAATGTTGGAGGTGTATAATTTGTATTATTAGATGTATTTTGCGAATTAGGGCTACCACCAATATTTCTAACATTAGCTAAAGGATTTGAAGTATTCGAAGTACTATTAGATACAGCGCCTGTAGGTGTATTTGATACAGGAGTTGTAGGTGGAACATAAGTTCCAGTTGATGGCGCACCTATATTCTTTTCAGATTGTGATACACCAGGTCTTCCATTAACTGGTGGGATATAAGCAGTATTAGGTTGGCTGTAAGAGTCACCTCTTCCTGGAATGGTAGAATTAGGAGATGTATCACCACCTAAACCTTCGCCATTATTTGTTATAGGAAGTTCACTTCTTTCAGGGTTGTCGTATGTAGGTTGTGCATGCGGTGAGTTCGAAGCAAAGCCTTCACCTGTGCCTCTGTTATTTGATGTATTAGGAGCATTACCTTGATGAGAAGGAGGTGTGTATTGTGGGTTATTTCTAGGGGCCGCACCTGATAAGTCTGGGTTGTTAACTTGAGCAATATTAGAGCTTGTATTTCCCAGGCTACCATTTTCTAGTGGTTCACCGATACCAAATCTGTTTAAGCTATCAGAAATGTTTTGAGAATTTGTGATGTCGCTTATAGAGGTGTTATTTGTAGGTAAGTTTGGAGTATTTGTCTCAAAGCTTCTTTGTAAGCCATCACCAACGGTTTCGCCACCTGTATAAGGGTTATTATTAACAACTCTTAGAGGTTGTGGGGCCTCAGTTATTCTTTGGTACTCTTCCCAAGAAATTTCACGAGGTTCATTAGCTGCACTTAAGTTACCATCTAAAGGATCAAATGGCGTTGCAGATTCGCGGTCTAAGCTGATACCATTTCTAAGAGTATCATTTACTTGACCAACTCTATCGCTGATACCATTACCAATATCTTTTACTTTGTCAGTGATTGGGCTAACTATTTTATCTGTAATAAACTCATTAGCGGTATTTATACCTTCTTTAAAATTATTTACGCCTTCACCAATAGCTTCACGAGTATTTGTAACGGCATCGCTTAAGAAATCTCTTGTTGAATCAAGGAATGAGCCATTTGAACCATTACCAACAGCTTCACCATTAAGTGATACTTCACCAACACCTTCAAAACCGCCTTGCTCTAAATATCTAGAAACATCAGCATTTGAGATATCACCATTTAAGCTTAACGACGATGTGCCATCACCACGAACAGATATTTCGTTTAATTGATTAATATCATTTAAGCCGTTAACTGAAATGTTAGAACCATTCTCAGCAAATATATCACCAACTGATGAATTTGATGCGTTTACAGATAAATCTGAATTATCTAAGTTAAACTGTCCTAAGTCTGAACCATTTACGCTAATTTCACTACCAGTTGCAAATGTAGGAGTTTCAAGAGTTCTTGCATTTACGCCATCATAGCCAATCTTTGCGTTTTCAAGGTTAAAGTTATTTACAGAGATAGGTGCGCCATCAGATGTAATTGATAATTCACTATCTGTGATATTGAATTCATCACCGCCACCGATTGTAAAGGCACCTTCATCGCCAAATATTTCGTCAGTAAGGGTAATATCCTTACCTGTAATGTTTTCTAAATTAAATGTATCATTATCAGAGATAGAACCAATTCTACCGAATTCAGTACCATCTAATGTAGCATTGTTCTCCAAAGCACTTTCTAGTGAGCCATCTTCAATTGAACCACCTTCAAATTTGATATCAGTAATTTCACCTTCAGCGGTAAGTTCACCTACGTCAGTATCTTTGGCGTCAAAAAGTACATCAGTTTCACTTGTTAATTCAGCTTCACCAATTGTTGTTCCTTCAGCATTAAGATCAATTTCGCCACTTTCAGCAAATAATGAATCAAAATCAGTACCAATTGCTTCAAGATCAAAATTATCAGCACCTTGCGCTCTGAAATCACCAATTTCAGATCCATCAAATGTTACGTCCTCTGTACCATCTGCAAATATTGAATCACTTGTAAGGTTGTTACCATCTATTTTTAGACCTGTTGTTTCTAGGTCCTGAATTTTAGTGTCAGTTGCATTTACATCACCTGTAACTTCAGCGTTGATAGCTTCAGAACCTTCAAATGTACCTGCGCCGTCTATTTTTACTTCAGCAGCATTACTTTCAATTAATGTTGTATCGCTACCTGAATCTAATTTATTTGTATCTGTACCAGATATTTCACCACCTTGTGCGGCTACTATTTCATTAGCTGTTGAATTTGTAACTGCTTCACCAGAGGTTGTTGTGATATTTTGTGCATCTACATTATTTGCAGCTTCCACTTCACCATCAACAACTGTTTGGAATTTAATTTTGCCAAAGCCATGGTTGGCGAATAGATTGTCGTATGCGCTATATGAATTGTTGTAGAAGTAAGAATCTTGCGCTGATGCGTTGCTTTGAACAGCCGTAATTAATAATGCTGCTAGTGCGCCTATATAGAATTTGAATATTTTATTACCTAATTTTTGCATAAAAAGTTTCCGTAAACCTTAATTTTGCAAGAAGAGATAATATGTAAGAGTTAAAAAAACGTTCTTATTGCTATTGTGAGCGTGCCTTACGCCTTAATATGCATAATAGTACGAGTGCAGTTAAATACTGGTTAACAACCATTAAGATTTGCTGTGGAATTGGTTGAAAATTTTCTATATTTGAGAAAATGCACCTAAAACTAGCTGTGAGACTCAATTACAGGATCTAAGAATTTAGTGGTATTTTTATCAAATTCTAGGTTTACAGAGCCAATTGGACCATGGCGATTCTTAGAAATTAAGATTTCAGAGAGTCTATCAACCTCTTCCATTTTCTCTTGCCAAGCGGCGAAAGCGGCTTCATCGGTTTCATTAGGTTTTTTGCGTTCTTCGTAGTAAGAGTCACGATATATGAATAAAACCATATCTGCATCCTGCTCGATTGAGCCTGATTCACGAAGGTCTGAAAGTTGAGGTTTTTTATCGGTACGTTGTTCAACGGCACGTGAAAGCTGTGAAAGAGCGATAACTGGAATATTTAATTCTTTAGCTATAGATTTTAGGCCCATTGAAATTTCAGAAATCTCTTGTACACGGCTGTCCGTGCCTTGTTTAGTAACACCTTTCATTAGCTGTAAGTAATCGATTACAAGCATTGAAAGATTATGCTTCCGTTTTAAACGGCGCGCTCTTGTGCGCAGTGCAGCAATTGAAAGGGCAGGGGTGTCATCAATAAATAAAGGTAATTGATTAAGCTGGTTACTTGCATCGGCTAGCGCTCTAATATCATTTTTAAATTCGTTATTTTGTAGTTTACCACGGCGGATATCTGAAGCGTTAACGCCAGATTCCATTGCAAGCATACGCGTTGCTAGCTGGTCGGAACTCATCTCTAGCGAGCATACGCCGATTGAGCCAATTTTACCTTCAGGCTTATTATTATATTCACGCAACATGTGTTGCGCGGCATTTACTGCGAAGTTAATAGCTAAAGCCGTTTTACCCATTGATGGACGAGCCGCTAGGATTATAAGGTCTGAGTTGTGGAAGCCACCATATGGGCCATCGAACGAGCGAAAGCCAGTTGGTACGCCGTTTAATATGCCATCACGCTTTTGTGCGGCTTCAGCATATTCCATAGCTGTGCCAACGGCAGAGCTTAGCGTGCCGAAGTTACTTTCAGATTTACCTTGTGAGGCTAAATTGAAGAGTTTGCTTTCTGCACCTTCAATTTGTTCGGATGATTTCTTTTCACCGGTTTCATCGAAAGAGTCATTTACGATGTCCTCACCGATTTTTATTAATTCGCGTGAGGTAGCTAGCGAGTAAACTATGTTGGCATAGTCGCGTACGTTAACAATACCTGAAATAAAGGCGCTTAAGCGTTTAATGTAATCTATTCCGCCAAGTTCTTGTAATTCCTCATCTTTTTCAAACTCTAATTTTAATGAAACTTCAGATGCTACTAGTCCGCGGTTGTTTAAGCGCAGTATGGCATCGTAAATTCTGCCGTGTAAAGGAACGTAGAAATGGTCTGGTATAAGGTCTACTTCAATGCGGTTAAGTGATTCATTATTAGTTAAAATAGCGCCTAGAATGGCTTGCTCAGCTTCTATGTTGTAAGGAACTTCACGAGATTCAGTGAAATCAACAGTAGGATTTATTGGCGTTACATTGCTCATAATTTAAGTACTTCCGCAGGTAGGGAATATGATATTATAATTTTAGACGGATCAATTCAACCGTCATTATGAAAAATATATCTAACGCATTGAAAAACCATATTTCACAAGAAGTTACTACGCTGGCTTCATGTATTTTATTAAAGTTGCGGGATGGAGCTTTAATTGGCTTCACTTCTTTAGATCAAGATATTGAATTTGAAGGAGTTTTGTATGAATCTTGTATGGGGGTAGACATTTTAGGGGCGAATACTCAGAATGATTTAAGTAATGATGATTTAGATTTTACCAGCGTGATAGATTCGCCGTTAATGGACGAGAAAGAGTTGCGCGCGGGAAGGTTTGACCATGCCGAAGTTAGTGCGTTTTTAGTTAATTATGAAGATTTAACGCAAGGTAGGTTAATGCTTCGTTTTGGTTATTTAGGTGAGATAAAACATTCTAATGGTCGCTTTGAGGGGAAAGTTCATGGTTTAGGTAAAAAGCTTGATAAAGTTCAGGGTGATTTATATTCTAAAATTTGTCGTGCGAAGTTTGGCGATAGTAAATGCGGTTTTGATACTTCTAGCGTTACATTTACTGGTGTAGTAAGCGCGGTGGAATCAAATAAAGAGTTTACCGATAGCACACGTGCGGAGGATTCAGGGCATTTTGATAATGGTGTGATTAAGTTTATATCCGGCGCTAATGCAGGGCAAAGTATTGAAATTAAAAAGAGTTTTGCTGAGCGTGTTACGTTAATGATGGCTTTGCCGTATGATATTGCGGTAGGAGATAGTTACGAGATTACGCAAGGTTGCGATAGAGTATTTAGTACTTGCGTTGAGCGTTATAATAATGCGATTAATTTTCGTGCGGAACCGCATATTCCTGGAACATCTGCTATTGTAGGCTAAGTAGAGTTTCTGCGATTGAGTCTGCATCCAAACCGGCTTCTTGCAATTGTTCTGCTTGAGTTGCGTGGTCTTGGTATTTATCCGGTAATATTAAGCTTCTAAAGCGTTTATCAAGTAGTGCGTCAGAGTCTGTTAATAATTTCAGTACAGATGAGCCGAAGCCGCCAGATGAACCTTCTTCAATTGTTACTATATTCTTAGCTTTGCTAATGGATTCTAATATTAGCTCTTCATCGATTGGTTTAGCGAAGCGGGCATCTATAACTGTGCATCTAACACCTTTCCATTTTAAACGTTCAGCGGCTTCAAGTACTTCACTTAGCATTGTGCCTATAGATATTATAACATTTTCTTCACCCTCTTTGTGGGCAACATATCCTTTGCCAAGTTCAATATTAGGCACTTCAGTATCGGTAATAATTGCATTACCACGTGGATAGCGAATGGCTATTGGGCTTTCGTTATATTCAGCTGAAAATTTAACGATTTCCTCTAATTCAACCGCGTTGGACGGGCAAGCGATAACCATGTTAGGTAGGCACGAAAGGTACGCAATATCGAAGCTACCTGCATGGGTTGCGCCATCTGCGCCTACTAAGCCGGCTCTGTCCATTGCGAATCTAACGGGTAGATTTTGGATTGCGCAATCGTGGATTAATTGGTCGTATGCGCGCTGTAGGAATGTGGAATAAATTGTAACGAATGGTTTGAGGCCTTCAGTTGCCAAACCTGCGGCGAAGGTTACAGCATGTTGTTCGGCAATTCCTACGTCAAAATATTTATCTGGATAAGATTCTTGGAATTTATCTAGCCCTGTTCCGCTTGGCATTGCGGCGGTTATGGCGATAATTTTATCGTCCTTTTCTGCTAGTTCAGTTAATGTTTTGCTGAAAATGGCTGTGTTGGATGGTGTGCCGCCTTTTGATTTACGTTGTACTTTAGTTTCAACATCGAACCCGCTAGTTGCATGGTATTTTTCAGATGAGAAATCAGGTGAATTAAAGCCTCTACCTTTTTCAGTAACTATATGAATTAAAACAGGTTTATTATCTATATTATCGCGAACGTTAGAAAGTACTTTAACTAGATGGTCGGTATTATGACCATCTAGCACGCCGATATAATGGAATCCCATTCCTTCGAAAAAGTTTGTACGATTGCGCGAAAAGGGCATTAATGATTTCCAAAAACTTTCGGTGCGTTTTGCGGCGCGGCTGAAATAATCAGGGAATTTATTAAGCACGCGTTTGGTAATATCGCGAAGGCTGTAATATGGTTTTGAGCTTACTAGGTTTGCTAAGTAACGGCTCATTGCGCCTACTGCGGGCGCGATTGACATATCGTTATCGTTCAGAATAACGATTAATTTTGAATCATATGCACCGGCATTATTAAGCGCCTCGTATGCCATGCCAGCGGACATTGCGCCATCGCCAATTACGGCGATAACTTCGTTTTTCTTATTTAGCTTATCGCGGGCAATAGCCATGCCGTGCCCTGCTGAAATAGATGTAGATGAATGACCTGCGCCGAACGGGTCATATTCAGATTCGGAGCGTTTAGTGAAGCCAGATAATCCGCCTTTTTTGCGGATGGTTTGCATGTCATCCTTACGGCCAGTTAAAATTTTATGTGGGTATGCTTGGTGGCCAACATCCCAAATTAGTCTGTCTTCTGGAGTGTTGAAAACGTAATGAATAGCGACAGTAAGTTCAACTACGCCTAAGCCAGCGCCAAGGTGACCACCGGTTTGTGAAACGTTGTTTATCACCTCTTGGCGAAGTTCATCTGAAAATTGAGGTAGCTGATTAACATCAAGCTTCTTTAAATCAGAAGGGTATTTGATTTTATCTAATAACACTTTGATAAGTTCTTATCGAATAAACTAATTAATTCAATTCTTTACAGATAAATTAATGTTGATTTCTGTTGTGGAGTTAATATATCTATATACCTATATACCAATATTGGTATATAGGTATATAGATATATTAACTCAGCTTTTGTTAGTTATAACAATCTGTTAGTGGGTAATTAAAATGAAACCTATAAGTCATAAAGATGTTCTTTACGTAGAAAATAAGTATAAAGCTATTTCTAATATAAATAGGATTAGGATAATTAATTTCCTTCTTGAAGGGGAGAAATATGTTCGAGATATTGAGCGTTATTTAAATACTATAAGCCAACCTGTACTTACGGAGCATTTGCGTAAGTTAGTGAATTATGGAATTTTAGGTTTTACTAAAAAGAAGAACCATATCTATTATTATATTGAAGATACTGATATAGTAAAAGCTATGTCTGTATATGGCGCGGATAAGATGTAAATTAATCCTTAGGAGTTACCATATTTTCAGGAATAACCCATTCATCGAATTGTTCAGATGTTAAAAGTTCTAGTTCAAGGGCAGCTTCTTTTAAAGTTGAGCCGTCTGCGTGGGCCTTTTTAGCGATCTTAGTTGCGTTATCATAACCGATATGTGGGTTAAGTGCAGTTACTAACATTAAAGATTCGTTCTTTAGCTTAGTAATGCGCTCTAAATTTGCTTCAATGCCGTTAACGCATTTTTCAACGAATGAATTCATGCCATCAGTTAAAAGGGTAATAGATTGAAGTGTGTTGTAAATCATTACCGGTTTAAATACGTTAAGTTCAAAGTGACCTTGAGAACCGGCGATAGAAACTGTGGAGTGATTACCCATAACTTGTGTGCATATCATAGTTAAAGCTTCAACCTGAGTTGGGTTAACTTTACCTGGCATTATAGATGAACCAGGCTCATTTGCAGGTAAAGAAAGTTCGCCTAAACCACAGCGTGGGCCAGAGCCTAAGAAGCGGATATCGTTAGCGATTTTCATTAATGAAACGGCGATAGAGTTTAATGCGCCTGAAAGTTCAACGATAGCATCATGTGTAGCTAGCGCTTCGAATTTGTTAGGAGCTGTAATGAATGGAAGGTCAGTCTCGATTGCTACGTTTTTAGCAAATTCTTCAGCGAAGCCTTTCTTTGAATTAATACCTGTACCAACTGCAGTACCGCCTTGTGCTAGTTCATAAACTGCAGGAAGGGCATTATCAACACGGCGAAGGCTGTTTTTAATTGCTTGAACGTAGCCTGAAAATTCTTGGCCAAGCGTTAAAGGAGTTGCATCTTGAGTATGTGTTCTACCGATTTTTACGATATCTTTAAATTCTTCCTGTTTAGCTTCTAAAGCTTCTAAAATATTGTGTAATGCAGGGATAAGCTGATGATTAGTTTCTTCCGCTGCGGCAATATGCATAGCAGTTGGGAAAGTATCGTTTGAGCTTTGCCCCATATTGCAATGGTCGTTAGGGTGAACAGGGTCTTTAGTGCCAACAGTTCCACCAAGTGCTTCAATGGCCACGTTAGCAATAACCTCGTTAGAGTTCATGTTGCTTTGTGTACCTGAGCCAGTTTGCCATACAGATAGTGGGAAGTTGTCGTATAATTCTAATGAGATAACTCTATCCGCGGCGTTTTGAATTGCTTCACCTATGTTATTATCAAGAACACCAAGGTTAACATTAGCCTTAGCGGCCGATTTTTTAACGATACCAAGCGCGCGTACTAAGCTTTCCGGCATTTTTTCAATACCGATAGGGAAGTTAATTAATGAGCGTGCAGTTTGCGCACCCCAGTATTTATTGCTTGGTACTTGTAACTCGCCAAAGCTATCCGATTCTGTTCTGTATTCTGTGTTCATTTCTTCTTTTAATAAAGCTGACATGCTGGAGTTTATAATGATTAATTTTGTCTATATCAAGTATAGGCAACGAGAGTTTTTATATTAATTTAAAAAATTAACATTTTCTTAAATAATATGAAGTAAAATTACCAAGTGACTAAAGACACTATAAAAATATTCTTCGTTGATGATCAGCCTCGGGTTCAAAATAATTATATGGAAGAGGTTAAGGATGTATTATCAAGGGAAAATATTAATTTTGAGTATCAGATATTTTCTGGTGCCAGAGCTTTGTCTCAGGAATTAGAGAAAATTCACTCTGAGGGAGGGGGGTTACCGGATTCCGTTATGATTGATTATATTTTTGGAGGTAACGAAGTGGGTCTTAATGTTGCCCAAACGATGCTTGATCCAAAGTTTGAGGGAAGTCTGCATGAAGAGTTTTATCAAGATATTGAGTGGTTTATGTGTACCTCTTCGTCAAGGCGTGTAAATGAATCGCCATTGATACAGAGTTTAAATTGGGGAAGGTATGAAGGTGAAAGATGCATTAATAAGGAGGAGTTTGTAACACTTCTTCGATCTTTCAGTAAAAAGCCTAAAGAAATGTTTCCTTTGTTATCTTACTTTAACTATGCGCTTGATTTAGGTATTAAACCTAGAGATGCAGAAATTGAAGGGGCTGAAGGTGATAAAAATGTTGAAGCTTTAAATAACTTTAAGGTTGGACCTAACATGGGGGATACAGCTATGCAGCTTGATCCTGATAGTCTTAGAGAGAGTTTAACCCCGAGTTATAAAAATTTAGATAATGATCCTAAATTTTTTAGATTTAGAAAATTTTCAACTGATCCAATAAGGGGTAAGCTTTGTTTTAACTCTGAAGATATAGAATCAGCTCTTAATTCAGAGGATAAGGCTATTATAGTTCTACAAAGCTTTAATGAATCGGAATTGGATTTAATTAATAATGCGGATGGTGTTGTGGTTATTGGCTCAGGTAGTTCTCATGCGCTAGAGATATTAAGGGCATTGAATAAGCCATATGTTACTGATTTACAAGATTATGATTATAAAAAGAAGGATGGCGGTTTAGGTTTTTACCCATGTGCTAGGGTTGATACTATTGATGGAGAATTGGCCTTAATAAGTATGGATCATAGAGTTAGTAGGGCAATTGGAAATTATATTTCTGGGAAAGCTGAAGCTATTGATATTGATTATGAGGGAGCTTCGGATGATTATTATTTAACAGCTGGAAATGCAGTTACCTTAGTTAGTGGAGATTTAGTTTCTACGGAAGTTGAGATAGATAATTCTTATGCAAATGATGAGTTTGTAGAGAGGCTATTAGATTTTACTATTTATACTAAATATTTATGTAAGGGGGTAAGGGTTTCGGCAGCAGTTGATAGTGCTGATGTATTGCCTGAAGTTTTTGAAAGTACTTTGGATATAGGATTAATAAGATCTGAGCATTTAATTTTGGGAGATGATACCGTTGGAGTAAAGCAGCTACTTAAAGAAATAATTTTAAGTGAAGAGGGGGTATCTGAGGATCAAGGAAATAGATTAAAAGAAGAGTTATCTACCTCTGTGGAAGGTCTGTTTGAGGCTGTTAAGATGGAGTATAATGGAAAATTTAATATAAGGCTTTTTGATTTAACTTTAGATGATTTTTTTACACAGCAAGAAATTGAGGAGATTCATGCTCGTTATGGTGAGCAAGGAGTTAATGGAACTCAACTAGCTAATCAGATTGAGGGGCTTTATGAGGCACAAATAGATGTGTTGATGTTAAATTTTATTAAAGCTCATGGACAAAATCTTAGTAGTAATGCCTATGAATCTGAGAATAAGGATTATAATAGGGATGCATTTGATGACTTGCAGAGGTCTGAAATGAGCGTAATGTTGCCGCATGTTAAAACAGCTGAAGACGTTGTTAGATATAAAGAATATGCTAAGAACTCAATGGAAAAGGCTATGAAGCAGGAAGAGAATAGCTATGAAGTGAGTTTTATTAAACGTGAAAAGTGTCTTGATAGTATTGAAGGGTATGAGCCTCCGTATAAGTTTGGGGCGATGGTAGAAACATTGGAGGCTTGTGAAAATATTGAAGATATAGCAAGAGAATGTGATTTTATTAGTATTGGAGCTAATGATTTAACTTCGGCGGTTCTTGGTATTGCCAGAAACGATATTGAGGCAATTAGAGATTATCAATATGAAAATGATGGCCTTAATCCATTTGAAACTCTTTGTCCTGAGGTGAAGGAGAGAATTAAAGATATTTATACTAGAGCTAAAGCGGCTAATCCTGATCTTGAGATTAACTTATGTGGTCGTCAAGGGGCGGATATTGAGGCCATAAAAGTCTTGGATGAAATTGGTTTTGACTCTGTTTCTGTTGATGCTGAAAAGAGTGTATTTATTCCAGCATGTGTTGAAGCATTGCAGTATCATATTCAAAAAAAGAAGTTGCAAGAAGAGGGGAAGGGAGGGGGCTTGTCTGAGCAGTCTTCAGCTCCTAATCCTCAGCAATGCTATAAAGGTAATTCTTTTCCTAAAGGGGTGAATCAGAGGCAATAAAAAAGCCCCGAAATTAGCGAGGCTTTTTAAGGAGATTCCCGCCTGCGCGGGAATGACGTAATATAGTTAATTAGAAACCTTGAACGTTTCTTCTAACGTTAATTGTACCGCCGCTTCTAGTTCTAACTGAAGTAGACTTGCGAACAACTTCGCCACCTTTTCTAACTACAACTTTCTTTACAACTTTGCCAGTTTTAGGGCAAAGTTCTTTACCTGTGTGTGGGCATAATAACTTACCAGATTTAGGGCAAATTTTTCCACCTGTTTTTGGACAGATTTTAGCGCCAGTAGTTGGGCAGATCTTTGCACCAGTTTTAGGACAGTATTTGTTACCAGTAACTGGACAAATTTTAGCTCCAGTCTTAGGGCAAATTCTACCTTCAGAATGTAAACGCTTACCAGTTAAAGGGCAAATTTTACCAGCTTTTTTGTGGTGATGCTTACCAGAGCTGTGTGAATGTCCGTGTGCTTTATGCTCAGAGCATTTGCAATTAGCACAAGCGTTGGCGTTTAATGAAAAGCCAGCAATTGTTAAAATTGATAAGGCTGTTAATGTCAGTAATTTTTTCATGAGATTTTTGGGTTAATTATTTTATGTATTCGTTTCGTTATGCAATAACATTACAGTTATTTTTATTTTCTGCCGAAGTCATCGCTAGAAATAAAGCCGTCGCCATTTTTATCACGTTGGCTGAATTTCTTTGCAGCGCCGTTTAAAAACTCATCCATAGAGATACTGCCGTCGCCGTTAGTATCCTGCTTGTAGAAGTTTTTCTCTCTAAATGCGTTAAATTCAGTTTTAGAGATTTTCTTATCAGCGTTAGTATCCATTCCACTTAAAACGCGCATATGATTTTTTTGCGCTTCGGCTGATGGTGCTAATGCTAGGATAGCGAAACTTACTGCTATTGTTAAAACTTTTATCATAAATAACTCCTATTACTTACCTGTTTATTTTGCAAACTTTTTCGTTAGCTCGCCGTGAATTGATTTACCATTGCCTATGGTTCTTTTGTGCTTAGGCTTATAGTGGTGGTTGTTACCATATCTATGCCCATAGCCGTATCTACGACCATGATTATAATAATTACCATACCCGTAATAATGATCATGCCCTATTGGTGAGCGATAATAGTGACCACGTGATGGTACTGTGAAACCCCAAGCCCAACCTCTGTAAGGGTAGCGTGAGTAATGGTGGCTATCAACGTAACCTTGAGTATAGCCATCGTTATAGTCGTTCCATGTGCCGTAAGATGAATAATCTTTATTATAATAGCTTGAGCGCTTTAATTCGCGTTGAGTAACTACTTTGTCGCCATTTCTGTCGATACTATGGAATATTTTGGCAGCTTTTAAGCGTACTTCAGCGGGGCGGATGATACCGTTATGGTTTCTATCAATCTCATAGAATTTCCATTTTGGGTAGCCTGCGCGCTTTGCTTCGTATTTTGTTAGTACTTTGTTGCGATTTCTGTCAGCTTTATGGAATAGTTTTAGTTCATTCTCAATAAGCTCGTATTTTGATAAATAACCATCATTGTTATTATCTCTTTTGTCGTTGTTATGATTGTGATTTTCATGTGCCACTGCATTACCCGCAAGTGCTAGAGTAAGTGCTAATGAAAATGTTTTTATATATTTTTTCATATCGTTTATGAATCGTTATGTAATTAATACTAATGGATTTTGAATAACCTTCTAATTACATGGAAAAACTATCTGCTAAATATAATATAATCTGGTTGCGTAATGACCTTAGAATAGCAGATAATCCTGCGCTTTACCACGCATTTAAGGATGCTGAGC
Organism: Rickettsiales bacterium; assembly: GCA_020630095.1. Taxonomy (GTDB): domain Bacteria; phylum Pseudomonadota; class Alphaproteobacteria; order Rickettsiales; family UBA8987; genus JAHDCD01. Next base: position 38,308 of record JAHDCD010000001.1, read on the forward strand.
AAGAAGAATGCGAAGTTTTGCCTATATTTATATTAGATGAGGCTAATGAGCGAGCGCTTGGTGGAGCGTCTAAATGGTTTTTGCATAAGGCGCTGAAGGCATTGGAGGGTAAGCTTGGTAAGATTCATTATTTTGAGGGTGATGCTATAGATATAATAGAACAGCTTAAGGTAAGCTTGGGCGATGTTAGTATCTATTATAATAGAAAATATACTGCTGAGGCGATTTCGCGTGATACTGAGATTAAGGAGCGTTTTAATGCGCTATCATTTAATGGTTCGCTATTATTTGAGCCGTGGGAAATACAGAATAAGCAGGGCAGTTATTATAAGGTGTTTACTGCATTTTGGCGTGCGTGCATGGAGAATGAGGTTAGGCCTTGCTATGATTCTAATTTTGTCATTCCTGCGCAGGTGGGAATTTCCTTTAAGGAGCTTCCCGAGATTCCCGCTTCCGTGGGGATGACAACCCTTGAAGGTTTGAATCTTTTACCAACTTCGCCAGATTGGTCTGGCGGTTTTGATTACGAGGTTTCAGAAGAATATGCCAATGATAGGCTAGAATATTTTTTAGAAGAAAAGGTTGATGAGTATAAAGAAGGGCGGAATTTTCCTGATAAAGATATTACATCCAAGCTTTCGCCATATTTAGCGTGGGGTGTTATATCACCAAGGCAAGTATATTGGAAAACTGTATATAAAACAGCTGGTAAGCCTGAATCTTCAGCTAAAGATATTGAGCAATTTTTGTTTGAAATTGGTTGGCGCGAGTTTTCGTATCATTTGCTTTATAATAACCCTGAACTTGCATGGAGAAATTTTAGACCAGATTTTGATAATTTTCCTTGGCAAAAGAATGATGAATTGCTTGAAGTATGGAAACGTGGGCAGACGGGATATCCTATAGTGGATGCCGGTATGCGTGAGTTATGGCATACAGGTTGGATGCATAATAGGGTGCGCATGATAGTGGCATCTTTTTTAACGAAACATTTGCTTATTCATTGGAGTGAGGGCGAGAAATGGTTTTGGGATTGCTTAACTGATGCGGATTCTGCGAGTAATTCAGCATCATGGCAGTGGGTTGCGGGTTGCGGGGCGGATGCTGCACCATATTTCCGAATATTTAATCCTATAACGCAAGGCGAGAAGTTTGATAAAACCCGTGCTTACGTTAGAAAATGGGTGCCAGAAGTTGCTGATTTACCTGATGATTTAATTTATCGTCCGTGGGAGGCTTCACCAATGTTTAAGCCTAAAGATTACCCAGCGCCGATAGTGGAGCATTCCCAAGCCCGTGAACGTGCTTTACTTGCTTATGAGGCGATTAAGAAGAAGGATTAACGGTTTTTTAACCTAAAGCATGTAAAATGCTTTTAGTGTCTAAAAAGGTTTTAAATACAATGTGGTTGGAAGCCACCTTCCCTAAAGATAGAGATGATAAGGAGGTTGAGATACTTAACTTAAATATGCGAAATGCTCTTGTTAAGGTGGCAAAAGATTGTGAAGAGCAGAGAGTTAGTGCAGATTGTTTGTTTTGGATGGATTTTGATAGGCATAGTGAATCAGAATTAGAAGATATAGGAAGTTTTATATCTGAGAATGCTCCAAGTATAAAGATAAGGAATCTTAGAGATATTGAAGAATATCAAGATAATGAACTGTTCCAAAATTCTGATTTAGCAGAGACAAAAACTTTAAAAAGTAATTTAATATGGCGTCAAGTTGATTTGGCAAAGGTTATAATATTAAGGGACAGCATTGCAGAAGATAAAGGTGGCTATGATTTTGCGTTGTTTACAGACATTGATATTGGTAATGCTGTAGAGTTGTTTCCTAAATCAGATTCAAAGAAAATAGTTGTTGGTCTAGAAGAAGTTAGGCTGGAAAACCAAGTATTTGGTTTTTCGGTTGATAGATCTGATTTACTTCAGAAATTGTATGAAATTACATTGAAAGATACTACTGAAAAAGGACTTAATGGCTGGCACTCGCTCAAAGCTTTTTTAAAAGATATAAAAGGAAATATGAGTCCTTATAGAAATGAAATAAAAGAGCTTGCTGTAGAAACTAACAGAGGTGCAATTGCACCAAGGGCAACAGTTTTTAAGCCAGAGGAGCCTAAACCTCTAGTTGCTCAATCTACAGAAGCTGAAGTTGATTAAAGGTCAAATTTTAGGGCTTTGGTTTTGATAACTGAAGGTAGTGCATCAATTTTTGAGATAATTTCTGCGTTGATTTCAGAATCTACAACAACAATAGCAAGGGCATTGTTTTCGCCAGTTCTACCTAGGTTGAAGTTGGCAATGTTAATGCCAGACTCGCCTAGAATTGAACCAACAGAGCCGATTAAACCTGGTTTGTCTTGGTTGTGAACGTAAAGTACGTTTTTACCTAGCGAGCTTTCAACTTTTTTATCGTCCAAGTTTACTACGCGCGGGTGAGAGCCATCAAATACTGTACCAGATACACTAAATTTGCCATCAAGTTTAACTGTTACTTGGTTTTGATAATCACAAGCGCCATCTAGGTTAGTATCTTTTACTTGCACGTTTCGATCCTTAGCGATAGTTGGAGCGTTTACCATGTTAACGCCTTCAGATTGTGCAGAAAGCACACCTTTTAAAATAGCGTTAGTTACAGGTTTTGTGTTAAGTGCAGTTGCGCCACCTTCGTAGATAATTTCAATAGAATTAATGGCAGTATCATTTAATTGCCCTGCAAGGCCGCCAAGCATATTAGCAAGCTCAATATAAGGGTTTAGCTTTTTAGCGTCATCCGCTGAAACAGATGGTACGTTAAGTGCGTTATTAATTGTGCCGTTATTTAGGTAATCAGAAATTTGATCCGCCACTTGTAGGGCTACGTTTTCTTGTGCTTCAGAAGTTGATGCGCCTAGATGTGGAGTGCAAATTACTTGCTCCATGCCGAATAGTTGATTTTCTTTTGCAGGTTCTTCTTCAAATACGTCCAGCGCAGCGCTTGCTACATGACCGCTTTCAATTGCGGCTTTTAACGCAGTTTCGTCAATTAAGCCGCCACGTGCGCAGTTTACAATGATTACGCCTTTTTTACATTTAGCGATATTCTCAGCGCCTAAAATGCCACGAGTATGGTCATTTAACGGAGTATGTAGAGTGATAAAGTCTGCTCTTGGGAATAATTCATCTAGCTCAACTTTTTCAACGCCCATGTCTGCGGCGCGTTCTTCAGTTAAGAATGGGTCGAATGCGATAACTTTCATGTGTAAGCCTTTTGCGCGGTCCGCTACGATTGAGCCAATATTACCAGCGCCAATAATACCAAGCGTTTTATTATAAAGCTCAGTCCCCATGAACTTTGATTTTTCCCACAGGCTTTTATGCGTGCTTTCGTTTGCTTGAGGGATTTTACGAGCCGCAGCGAACATCATAGCTACAGCGTGTTCCGCAGTAGTAATTGAGTTACCGAACGGCGTGTTCATAACTACAACACCTTTCGCAGATGCTGAGGCTTTATCAATATTATCCGTACCAATACCAGCACGGCCGATTACTTTTAAATTATCAGCAGATTCTAAAATATCTTCCGTAACGCGCGTTGCAGAGCGGATAGCAAGCCCATCATATTCGCCGATGCATGCCTTTAGTTCTTCAGGGGTCATGCCTACTTTAACATCTACCTCGATGCCATTATTTTCGAAAATCTCTTTCGCGCGGGGTGATAATTTATCTGAAATCAGTACTTTAGCCATTTTAATATTTAGTAAAATTATGTTCGTTTTGTTAACGGAAAATTAACAAATAGCTTGTAGAGTTTTATATATAAAAAGCAACTGATGAATTAGGGGTTCATTAGTTAGAAAAAGAAGAGGTTACTTGATACAGGTTATAGGAAATATAGAACAGGTAGTTAAATCTGTTGAATCCAATGCGCAATTAGACGCAGACCTGTCCACGCAATTAGAAAATATGTCACCGCTTGCTTTACACAGATTAAAGCAACAGGCTCATCAACAGCTTAAGGATAAAGAAGGTGCAAGGCAACTTGGTTTCTTTAGAAAGATTGATGCTATTGAAACACAAAGAGCGGCGGAAGAAGAAGCGTCATTAGATACTTATAAAGTTGACAGCATGATATCTGGTTTTGCTGATACACAAGATCCAATTGAAAAATTAGAGCAGGAAATGGCTAAGCAACAAGCCGCAGATTTTATGAGTACTTATTCAGAGTATCTTTTAGAAGATGCTAAGGAGGTTGAGGCTCAAGCTCAAGGAAATAACCCAGATAAAGTTCTTGGTATTAAACTGGATAAGTTAACCGAAGAAGAAAAGAAACTAGTTAACCAAATGGTTGATGAGTGGGATTTACAGGGTAAAGGTGATGCTAAGAAGTTAGCTACTTTATTACTTGGCGCTTCAGATGAAAGATCTGGAAAAATATTATCCGCGATTGATATAAACGACGTATCTATGGAAGATAGGTTTGAAGTTGCTGTTATGGTTAAGCATCAAGAGGAGATTAGAGAAGATGCTAAAGATTTATCAGGAGATTTGATTGATAAAATTGAAATTTCTGGTGGATTAGATGCTATTTCATCTGAACTGGCAGAATTATCTAAAAATGGAGAGGCTCTTGGTGAGGATAAAGCTAGAGAGCTGATTGAATCTAATGAAGTTTTCCAACAAGAGATTAAAGCTGCAGCAGAATTAAGAAGTAAGTCGGGTATGTATAACGATATTGTTGAGCATAAAACCTTACTAAGAGAGCAATTTGGTTTAACTGATGATGATAAAATAGCTGAGAATAAAGATGAAGTGAATGCTTTATTATCTAGAGATGATGAAGCTGCTAATTTTTTAAAGAAAGCTATTAAGGCGTTAAGCGAGAAAAAAACTATTCGATCTGATGAGCTTGCTGAGGGTGAGATTCTAGGTGAGAATGAATTATTAGAAAGCGATATTGATGTTTCGGATGTAGATTTTGATTTTACAGTTAATACCTTAAATCGTGATGAAGAACGAGCTTTAGAAGAGTCTTCATTAAAAGAAGCAATTACAAAAGAAATTGGTGCCAAGAATGCTGTTGGTATGGTGGTTGAACGGGTAAGCACAAGGTCTCTTATAGGTTCAAATGAGAACGATATAAAAGAGGTATCAGGACGTAAGTTGATAACTTCTGATCTAGGAAGTTTATCTTTGAAGTTAAAAGGAGATGATAGCAAGGTTTTACACCATGAGATTCCTGAGCAAAGTAAGCAGAGTCATTCACCTAAAAATAGTGCTCAAGAAGTAATAGCGGATAGAGCAAGGGGTGAGAATAAAAATAAAGATGTAATATTAGAGCAAGGAAGAACATCTGCTACAGATAGAACTATTAATGATGAAATTAGTAAAGAAAATTTAATTTTAGGAAGGTAATAATTATGACTGATGAAATAAAGAAAGAAGGACCAAGGGTTGTAAGGGTAACAGATGATCAAATGATTGAGTATCTTAACCAAGCAAATTATGTGGAGATATTGCTTTCTATATCGACTGCACTTGATATTAGTATTGAGCAAGCGAATGAAGCTATGTTGGATAGTCTTTTTAAAGAAGGGCAGGTTGAAGAGTATTTGGAATTTCAACCTAATAATCCTGAAAATGGTCACCCTAAAGGAAGAGTTGCAAGGCCATTAGTTAGAGAGTTATTAAAAGCTCATGGAAGGCAGGCTGACCAGAGTGCAATAAGTAAAGTAGAAGAAATTTTGTCAGGGAAAGGAATTGAGCCTTTACAGGACCCTGATTTTTATCAAAGATAGATGGTTTTATATCTTCCGAGGTTTCTATTTGTTAAGTATCTTAAAGTCCTAATATGGTTTTATAGTAAATTGATATGAAGTTTTTAGTTTTTATGGGAGCTATTCTAATCTTCGTTGTCATGCGCCGATCAAGTCGGCGAATGACATAAGACTCAAAAACTCATAGCAAACTGCTATATAGTAAATTCTAATTTATATTGATGCTGAAATTTTATAAAAACTATCAAAAAACGTTAAAAAACGCTCAAAAATGGGCGTTTTTTGTACTATTTTTTGTACTTTTAAAGAGTGGTATTAAAAAGTGTGTGTTGAAATATAAGGCTTTTTAGGTGTTTTAGCTCTAAAAAAGGCAAAGATATTTATTTTATAGAGATTTTGAGTTTGTTCAAAAATTCTATATTTGAGAAAAGTTAGGTTAAGTTATTGAACTATATACTAAACTAACATTAAAGCGGGTTTTTCTAAATATGCTTTAAGTGAGTTTAGGAATTCAGCGCCAACGGCCCCGTCTACTGTTCTGTGGTCGCAAGAAAGGGTAACTGTCATTACTGTGGCACTTTCTAATTCGCCTTTGCCGTTAACAATGGCGCGTTTTTCGCCAGCACCTACAGCAAGAATTGCTGATTGTGGTGGGTTAACGATGGCGTTGAAGCTTTTAATGCCATACATGCCTAGGTTGGAGATTGAGAAGCCGCCGCCAGTATATTCTTCTGGTGCTAATTCTCCACCTCTTGCGCGTTTTGCTAAGTCTTTCATTTCGTTGGAAATTTGAGGTAAGCTTTTTTGGTCAGCGTTTTGAACTATTGGCGTTAATAGTCCGCCTTCAATTGCTACGGCAACGGAGATATCTACGTTATTGTACTTAACTGTAGCATCGTCGTACCATGAAGTATTTACAATTGGATTGTCCTTCATTGCTAAGGCTGATGCTTTGATTATGAAGTCGTTAACTGAGATTTTATAGCCTAGTTCTTGGTTTGCTGCTTTTTCGTTAATTTGAGCGCGAACTTTAAGAAGGTCATCTAGTTGGATGTCTAGGTTTAAATAAAAGTGTGGGATTTGTTGCTTAGATTCTAGTAATCTTTTTGCAACTACTTTACGCATGCCTGAATTTTTTTCAGTTTCGAACTCAACAGCATTTCGTGCTACTGAGCCGCCGCTTGCGCCACCATATTGGATGAATTCTTCAACGTCCGACTTTGTGATTCTGCCTTTAGGGCCTGTGCCACGTACTTTGCTTAAGTTTATGCCAGCTTCGTTAGCTATGCGTTTTGCAACCGGTGATGCGGTTACTTTATCATTAGATGCTGTAGTTGTTGCACTCGGTGCGGAAGGGGCTTTTGATACTTGTGGTGCAACAGCGGGAGCTGCTGTTGGAGTAGGTGCAGGGCTTGGCGCAGATGCTTTAGTATCTTCCAGAGGAGTTTCCTCTGCATTATCGTTAGCTTGTTCAGGTTGTTTAATTTCGTATTTATCTGCTGCGGATTTTTCTTCACCCTCTTCAAGTAAAAGCGCAATGATATTATTTACTGGAACATTCTCTGTACCTTCGGCAATAATTATTTTTCCGATAGTGCCTTCATCCACGGCTTCAACTTCCATTGTGGCTTTATCGGTTTCTATTTCGGCGATCACGTCACCAGATTCTACGCTGTCACCTTCGTTTTTAACCCATTTGGCAAGTGTACCAAATTCCATGGTTGGTGATAAAGCAGGCATTAATACTTCTATAGGCATGAAGGAGAATTTAGACATTCTTAACTTGCAGTCAAGAATAGAGATTTAAAAGCAGGAGGGGGAAGCAATCCTCCTACCCCGTAGCCCACAACTTGAATAGTGGGTTTCGTAGCCCTAACTAAAGTTAAAGCATTTCTTATGGTGCGGATTTTTGTGTTGGTATGATTTTATACCAACTTATTTATACATATTTGGACAGGCTCTAAATCCGCTAAACCTGTGTCTTTGCTTCCTTTGTTTTTAATTGTCGCACGGACATGGAAAACCGGTTCTCACTTTTCCTGTCCTTCGCTCCGATGTTATTCGTATTGAACCGTTAGATTGAAGTCTGGTTCGTGGCGTCCTTCTGAAATTCCGGGTTGAATTTCTACTGTTCCGAATACGCCTAATTCTTTACCTTCCGGACCTGGAGGGCTTAGGTTAGTTAATTGCATGCCATCTACTTCATCAAAGTTATATTTTACGGCTTCGTAATCATTATATTTTAATGAAGGGTATAAAAAGCGTAAATCCGGGTCTGAACCGCCATTTTCAATGGCAACAGATATAGTTTTAAATGCTGAACCTTGAATTAGGTATCTACCTAATTTACTGCCGCCTGCATCTAAAACTTGAACAGTACTTGCGTTGACATTAATTCCGCCTCTGTGGTTTATACGTAATAATGAAACAACATCTGGTGAGTCAATTAAGCCCCAGTAAGCTTGCTGTATTTCGGTTACTTTTAAGCCATCTAAAATTTCTAGTGCAGCTGTAAAATTAAAATCATCAGCACGAGCTAACCCCAGCCCCATAAGTGAGGCTATAAGCATAGATGCTAATATTTTTAAGTTGTTTCCCATTTTGTTTTAATCCTCTAAAGCCCTCATTTGTTTTGTTCCCCATAAGTTAGTTGTAAGTATTGAAAGCTTTTTATTAGCCTTCAGTAGTTGCAACCTAATGAAAGGCGGACAAATTAGTCCGCCTCTTAATTTTCTAACTATTAATTGTCTATTCGTAGTTAACAGTTAGGTTAAAGTCTGGTGCGTAAGTACCTTCTTCAACTGATGGGTCAACTGTTAGGCTACCACCGATGTCTAGGTCTTTACCAGCTTGTGTTGGAGCAGAAAGTCCAGATAGGCCAGCGCCAATTAATTCGCCATTAGATTCACCATTGTATGAGCCATCTAAAGATGCAAAACCTAAGCCAGGTACAGAACCGCCATCAGAAGCTTGGATTGCGATAGTTTTTAAAGATGAGCCAGATACTTTGTATTTACCTTGTTGTACTGTAGAAGTATCAATGTGAGCTGCAGTTGTAGCGCCATCTACTGCACCACCGCGAGTAACGATAACAGTTACAGGTGAATTAGGACGTTCGATAACACCGAAATCCATTTTTTGAGTTTCAACAACTTTTAATGCTTCTAAAATATCGATAGCAGCAGTGAAGTTGAAATCGTCAGCTTTAGCAACGCCATAGCCAATTACAGATGCAGCAACACCAGTTAATAATAGTTTTGTAGTTTTGTTAGTCATAATCATATCCTCCTTGCGGAATAAAAAACTTTCGTTTTTAGTTTGTTAAAAAAAATTAAAATCGAGATTAGAAAGATATTATAGAAATCCATCAGCCTGTTTGATTTGCGTTTGAATTTTAAGTATCTTTTTTCTTCCCTGTTACTAACCACATTACTGCATTTGCCGTGCCAGTATTACTCGCTGAAAGGATATTCATAAAAATCAAAAGGATAGGTTTTATACTTTAGGATAGGTACATAAAGGTTAGGTTCTTGTTTTTACTAAAGATTTTGATTTATAGAGGCTTTTTTATATTTTATGGACAGGTTAGGTTGGATCATATTTATTAGCGTAAATCATGCGTTAATTATTAATAGACACTGGCTTGGAGTGAGATTATATAGTCATCATGTCTTTTAAGTGTGGAATAGTTGGATTGCCAAATGTTGGTAAATCTACTTTGTTTAATGCGTTAACTGCGACTTCAAATGCGGATGCGGGTAATTTTCCGTTTTGCACTATTGAGCCTAATACCGGTAAAGTTGCGGTACCAGATGAGCGCTTATATAAATTGGCGGATATTGCTACTTCAAAAGAAATCATTCCTAATCAATTAGAGTTTGTTGATATTGCGGGTTTAGTTGCAGGTGCATCTAAAGGTGAAGGTTTAGGTAATAAATTCTTAAGTCATATTCGGGAAGTGGATATTATTGCCCATGTATTACGTTGTTTTGAGAATGATGATATTACTCATGTTGAAGGACGAGTTAATCCGTTAGACGATTTTGAGATTATTCAAACCGAACTTATATTATCTGATTTAGAATCGCTTGAGCGTAGATTGCCAGCATTACAAAAGCGTGCGGTGCAAGATAAAGAACTTAAAGCGCAAGCGGAAGTTATGGAAAAGGCGTTGGCTGTTTTACAAGAAGGCAAGCCGTTAACAACATTAGAATTAGATTCAGATGATGAGCGTAAACTACTGAAGCAGATGCATACTTTAACATCTAAGCCGTTCATGTTTATATGTAATGTTGGCGAAGATGAGGTAGTTGATGGTAATGAGCATGTTGAGGCTGTTAAGAAATATGCGACTTCAGTTGGTGCGGCGGTATCGTTAATATCTGCACAGATAGAAGAAGAGATAGCTAACTTAGGCGATGAAGGGGAGAAGGCTGAATTTCTAGAGTCATTAGGCTTGGAAGAAACTGGTTTAGCTAAGATTATTAAGGCAGGTTATGAGCTACTTGGTTTAACTACATTCTATACCGTTGGCCCTAAGGAGGCGAGAGCATGGATTGTTAGAACGGGTGGTACTGCGCCAAATGCGGCTGGTGCTATTCATACAGATTTTGAGCGTGGCTTTATTAAGGCAGAAACTATTGCGTTTGCAGATTACGTTGAATTTAAAGGTGAGCAGGGTGCTAAAGAAAATGGTAAGTTTCGTATGGAAGGTAAGGATTATACTGTACAAGATGGTGACGTTTTCCACTTTAAATTTAATGTCTAAGCACTTTTTCTAATAATATTATCTAACTCTATTAAGTCTTCTATTGAGTTGGCCTTGTGGTTTAGGTGCTTTTCTAGGGATTTTTCAACGAAAGTAAAAATTTGGGTGAAGGTTAGTTCATCGTTTAAGTATTTTTCAACGGCGATTTCATTTGCAGCATTCAAAACGGCGCAAGCGGAACTTCCTGCTTCTATAGCATCGTAAGCCATTTGAATTGATGGGAATTTGTTTAAATCTGGCTCGTAGAAGTTTAGTGATTTTTGAAAGGCAAGGTCAAGGCTTGGCATAGGATAATTATTAACGCCTAGAACGTTGGCAATCGGAATGCGCATATCTGGTGCGTATAAGCCACTTATGGACATGCCGTCAGCATATTCAACAATGGAATGGATAACAGATTCAGGGTGAATAAGAACTTTAGGTGTAATGCCAAATAGATAATGCGTTTCGATTATCTCTAGCGCCTTATTAAAGCAAGTTGCGCTATCTACAGAGATTTTAGCGCCCATGTGCCAGTTAGGGTGTTTTATGGCGCGCTCTTTAGGGAAGTCTATTAATTTAGGTTCATTAAAGAATGGGCCGCCGGAAGCGGTGATAGTTAAGTTTTTTACTTCGCGGGTAGTATCTAGTGTTTGATAGATTGAGTTATGTTCGGAATCTATTGGTAGGATTTCGCAATTATGTTTTTTAGCTTCATTTAAGAAATAATTACCTGCAACTACTATACTTTCCTTGTTGGCTAGGCCTAATTGTTTTGATGTTTTTAGTGCTTGTAAAGCTGGCTTTAAACCTGCAATTCCTGTTATGGCGCAGATGGTTATATCTATTTCTTGATTAAGAAGTTCGGTTAAGGCTTGCTCGCCATCTTCAGAAATTAGAACAGTATTTTTACAATTAAGTTCTTCTGCTTGGCTTTGTAACTTGGTTTTATTTTTATTGGCAACTAAGCCAATAACTTCGAAAGCTTTGGACTGAGATTTAATTACTTTTATTGTATTCTCTCCAATTGTGCCCGTAGAGCCTAATATTACAACTTTCTTTACCACGAGTGTATTACTAACAATTAGTGAATCTAAAGCAAGATTTATAGGTTATAAAGAGAGGTGTTTATATTGGTAGTAAATCTGGATATCTGGAAATTTCCAGATATCCAGATTTACTACTTGACATGGTATGCTTTTGGAAGGTATCTGAATGAATATGAATAAGATAGTTAGCAATGTTGATGAGCTGGACTTTTTGGAACAGAAATTTAAAGGGCTTGCTTCTAGGCATAGAGTTAAAATATTGATATATCTTAGTTCTGGTGAAAAATCATTGCCAGAAATTATTGAGCATCTAAAGCCTTTGAATTCAAAAACAATATTTGAGCATGTTTCTAAGTTAAAGAAATATGGCATTATTAAAAATAGGCGAACTTCTATAAATACAATATATAAGATAAGTGATGATACCGCCTTATCTTTCTTGGAAGGGTATAAATAGATGCAAAAGAGAATTTTTATAACTTCAGTGGGTACAGAGATTGGTAAAACGTATGTTACCTGCTTAGAGGTTGCGCATTTGTTGGAGCAAGGAATTGATGCTATTGCGGTTAAGCCGGTTATATCTGGATATGAAGAATATGAACACACTGATTTAACTGAACTTTTAAAATCCCAAAATCCCAAAATCCCAAAATCTCAAGGTTTGAAGTATGTTGATGATATAAGTTTATTCAAATTTAAAGAGCCTGTTTCGCCAGATATTGCTGCAAAAATGGAAAATGCGGAAGCTGCGAATGTAAAAGATATTAAGCGATATATTGATGATTTGGATAATGATGTAGTTTTAATTGAAGGTGTTGGTGGTTTATGTGTACCTTTGAATGATGATGAAACTACTCTTGATTTGATTAAGGCGTTAAATTGTGATGAAATTTGGCTAGTTAGTTCAAATTATTTGGGTGCGCTAAGTCATACTATTTCTGCGGTTAAGAATCTGCCTGAAATTAGTAAAATTATAATTTCACAGAATGTGAGTGATATATCTGTAGATTTAGGAAGCTTCGTAGATTCGCTTAAAAATCATATAAATAAGCCTGTTTTTACCGTTAAAAGAGGCGGTTATTCTATTGACAAAGCATAAGCTAGCTGTAGTTTGTATAGGTAATTCAAGTAGAATTAACATGTTAAAAAACTTATGTAGAGCATCACTTCTTTCAGCGATTTTATTCACTGCGCAATTATCAAATGCGCGACAGCTTACAATTGAACAATTAAAAGCTCCAGACTTTGGCACACTTGTAATACCTATGAAAGGTAGTGAGTATGTTATACTTACGCCATCTTCGGATATTGGTGGTACAGGTACGGTTTTATCTCAGCCTCAGGCGGGTATTTATAATATAGTTTCTAATAAAGCGATTGTTGCGAATATTGATGTTCAAAACCCTTCTTCGGGTGTTGAAAGTGCATCACTTCGTGACTTTAAAGGTATTTTTATTGCTGAGGATGGTGAAGAGCGTAAGCTTAGTTTTCCGAATGTAATTGAGATTCCAGAAGGTGTTAGCCAGTTGAAATTAGGTTTTACGCTTGATTATAGCTACAAAATTAAGGGTGAGATTCAGAATGTTGAGCCTGTTTTTGACATTGTAATCGAAGAATAGTACAACGATAGCCGATGAGGATTGAATTCGGTAAATCTACAAACTCAAAGAATATTAATGAGAATGTTAAGTTTTTGGTTGAGCAAGCTAGGACTTGCGATGCGGATATTTTAGTATTTCCAGAATGTTATATAAATGGATATCCGATTGATGATTTAGCGATTCATGAAGGATATGTTAAGCAATCTGAAGAGGCTGTTGAGCGCGTAGTTGAAGCTTCTACGAAGTTTGATGTTGCGGTAGTATTTGGTGCGATAACTGAATTTGATGCCAAGGTTAAGAAGTCTAGAAATTCGTTAATTTTTGTACAAGGTGGAAAGTTAATCCATAAGCAAAGCAAATATGCGCTGGCGGATTATGGTGTTTTTTATGAACAAAGAACATTTATACCTGCGCGTAAGAAGCCTGAGCCTATTGAATATAAAGGTAAGAAGTTGGGCTTTTTAATTTGTGAGTCTTTATGGTTTGAAGAGTCGTATGAGAATTTAAAAGGGGCGGATGTTATAATATCTATAAATGCTTCGCCGTTTACGGTTAATAAAACTGAGCAACGTTTGGAGGTTGCTAAAAAGGTTGGTGTTCCGGTTATATATTGTAATCAATTTGGTGCATCGGACGGTCTAGTATTTGATGGCGAGAATTTTGAGATAGACGCTAAAGGTAATTATGTTCGTTATGAAAATCAGCTTTTAATGGATTATACGGATAAGTATGGTTCGATTTTAGAAGCGGTAATATTTGCTACGGCGCAATATTTTGAGCGTTGTGGGGTAAGCAAGGCATTACTGGGTTTATCTGGCGGTATAGATTCCGCACTTGTTATGTATATTGCGGTTAAGGCTCTGGGTGCTAAGAATGTATCAACTTATATGTTATCAACTCAATATACATCGCAAACTAGCTTTGATGATGCGAAAGATTTGGCGGATAATTTAAATTGTACGCATGAGATTATAAATATTGAGCCTATGGTTGAAAGTTATCATGATTCGCTGGGTAGTTTTGGTGAGATTGGTGATCAGAATATTCAAAGCCGCGTGCGTGGTGTTATTCTTATGGCGCTATCTAATAAGAGTGGTGCATTTTTGCTATCTACTGGTAATAAGTCTGAAATGGCGGTTGGCTATGCTACGCTTTATGGTGATATGAATGGCGCATTTAACCCCTTGAAAGATATATATAAAACAGATGTTTATGAGCTCTGTAGGTATATAAATAAGAAAGAGGGTAATGAAGTTATTCCTGTATCTATAATTAATAAAGAGCCATCGGCAGAATTGAAGGATGACCAGAAAGATTCGGATAATTTACCTGGATATGATGTGCTGGATGCTATACTTAAGGAGTTAATTGATAATCGTAAAATGCCGAGTGAATTATACCCTGAATTTACAGATAAAACTGTGGATAGGGTTTATAAGATGTTGAAAAACTCTGAGTTTAAACGTTATCAAGCAACTAAAGGTACAATAATATCGGATACGCCACTAGATAGGGCTTGGATGTATCAGGTTAATTAACTTGGATTTGCTTTAGTTCTTCAAGTTTAGCTTCCCAGCCAGTTTCTTTTTTATCTTTAACCGCTTCAATTGCTTTTTCTAGCTCGTATGCGGCTTCTTTCAGTCTGCCAACTTCTTTATAGGCAAGCGCTAAATGCTCAGTAATTGTAGGGTCGTAAGGCATAATGCGAGCGGCTTCTTCTAGGTACTTAACTGCGTTTTTAAATTCGCCAGTTTTGTATAATGCCCAGCCGAAACTATCTAATATATGAGGGCTGTTAGGGCGCATAGCAACAGCCTTAACTAGCATTTCTTTTGCGCGGTCGAATTCTTTACCACGAACAATCCATGAATATGCAAGGTAGTTTAGAATAAATGCGTTATCGCCGCCTAGCTCAAGAGCTTTTAAAAGGTCAGCTTCTGCGTTGTCCCAATCATCCTTTTTCTCGTAGGCTATGCCGCGCGAGTAGTAATATTTCCATACGTCAAAAACATCTTTATCGATGAATTTTGAGTATATTTTTATCGCTTTATCATAATGTTTAGTGCCTAAATATTTATCGGCCAAAATGCCGTAAGCGGATTTATGTTTAAAGCCATCAATATTGCTTTCTAAGAATTTAGCAGCCTCTTCCATGCCATCTAACTCTTGGATGTTGGTTGCTTTTAGAATAAGAGAATTTTCGTATCTATCTGAACTTTTGGATACTTTTGACAAATAGTCACTAGAGCGTTCATAATCTTTTATTTTTGCATATACTTGACCTAGTAAGAATAAAGATGGGTTATATTTAGGCTCTAGATATAGGGCAATATTTAGAAAGTTAATTGAAGTTTCTAAGTAATCGTAAGAGTAAAATAGAAGTGCTTGGTATTGTAGGAATTCAACTAAGGCCAGCCTTGATCTGTCAGTTTCATTTAACTCTAGCAGGGTTTTTTGATCTTTCTGAGTTAAAGAAATATCGGGAAAGCGCTGGTTAAAAGTATCAATTGTTGCATCAATTCTATGTTGATTATCAGTTAGTTCATAGAATTTAAGGGCTGTATTTAATAAGCGAATATGAGATGCAGAGATAGGGATTGCATTGAAATTCATTTCCGCAGTGTCGTAATCTTTAGCGAAGTAGTTAATGATACCTTTTTGATAATTAAAGAAGTCTTCGTTAGCTTTGAAGGATATCTCTTGTAGTAGGGCAACTGCGCCGGCTTTGTCGCCATCTAGCTGTTCATTAAGTGATGCTATGAAAATTGCGATATCAGTGTAAAGGTTGGCATTTTCAACGCCACCATAAATAAAGTTTTCTTTTGATGCTTCGCGTTTTAGTGCATCTGTGTTGTTACGTTTTAAAGCATCTACAGTGATTAGGATTTTAGCTAGCTGTTTTAGTTCAATAAATTCTTCTTGCTCAAAATCTTTATTCTCATTTCTAGTTAGGAATACGCGGGAATCGTCAATTGCTTGTTCAATGTTTCCACTAGATATGTTTGAAAGTAGAAGTTTTAGTGCGTAGCTAGAATTTTGTGTGTAGGTTTCTTCATTTACGTTTGAAAGTTTTGTTAAGCTTATATCTTTGCGGTAGTTTTTATCTGCGTATAAAGAGCTTAAATAATTTCCAGAGAATGAATTTGTGCCGTCATCTGTTTGGCTTGTAGAATTGCTGTTTTGAGCGTGAGATATATTGGCTCTATCAGTTTCGTTAGTTGATGGTTTGAAGGTAAGGTAAAGACTTACGCCAACTAGCCAAATTATTGCTAATATTAATATTAGTTTTTTCATGATAACTAAAACCTATAAACAGTTTTAGTTATAGCAATACTAAACAGCACTGCGCTTTCTAATATATGAGGCGATTCCGTTTAAAATCACTAAAAATACAATTAGAACTATGATTGCTGCAGAGGTTTTCTCTTGGAAGCCCATCTCCGGAGCGTCCGCCCATAGGTAGATTTGAACTGGAAGGCTTGTTGTGGCTTCATTTATGCCGGAGGCTATTGATGGTACAAACGCAACCATGCCAACCATTAGTAATGGTGCAGTTTCACCTAGTGCGCGGGCGATTGCTAGAATGGCACCGGTCATGATGCCGGAAAAGCTTATTGGTAGCGTATGGTGTAGTAGCACTTGCATTTTTGATGCGCCAAGGCCGATTGCGGCTTGTTTAATTGATGGCTGAACAGATTTTAATGCTGAGCGCGCTGAAATTATAATTGTGGGCATAACAAGTATTGCCAAGGTTAAGCCGCCCACTAGCGCGCTTGAGCGTGTTAGGCCGAGTACGTTACCGGTTTCGCCAAGGAATATGTATAGTCCAAGTAAGCCGTAAACTATAGATGGTACGGCGGCGAGGTTGTTAATTATAACCTCTAAGAAGTCTGTGAAGCGGTTCTTTTTTGCAATTTCTTCTAGGTATATTGCTGCACCAACTGCAATAGGAAATGCTGCTAACATGCAGATAAATATAGAGAAAAGCGTTCCAACTAGTGCACCTAATATACCGGCCTTTTCTGGCTTTCTAGATGTTGCATTTTTAAAGAATGACCAGTTAAATACGGCTTTTAAGCGTTTATCGTCTTTTAGTTGTTTTATTTTGTCTTTAACTTCTTGGGTAATGCGGGTGCTATTTTTGGGTAGTTTACCTTTTAAATACATATCAACATCGGAAGATGCTGAAACCCATGCAAGATGTTGTGGTTTGTTAAGTTCAATTTCATTTTTTGAATTTCGGCTAACAAGTTTGAAGAAGGTTTTTGCCTTTTCTATTTTGAAATATTCTTTGTAGGCATCTTTAACGGGTGTGGTTGAGCCTTTTTCTAGGCCGATTGTGTTAACTTCAAATGCTATGATTGTTTTGTTAAATGCGCTTAGGCCGCCAGATAAGATTCTGAAGAAAAGAATAGTTAAGAAAAACAAGGCAACTAGTAGAGAGAGTTTTCCCATTAGTTTGAATCTAGATTCTGAATTGCTGCGTTTTTTCTTTAGCGGTGTAAGTTCAGATAGATTGGTTGTTCTTTGTAGTTTTTTACTCATAAGCCTCTCTGTATTTTTTAACTATAGAAATTGCTACAAAGTTTATAATTAAGGTTATGAAAAATAATGATAATGCCAATGCGAAGGCAGAGAGCGTTTTTGCGTTATCAAATTCAGTGTCGCCGGTTAAAAGTGTTACAATTTGAACTGTCATTGTAGTTACTGCTTCAAACGGGTTAAGCGTTAGATTTGCAGCTGTGCCGGCGGCCATTACTACAATCATTGTTTCGCCGATTGCGCGTGAAATGGCAAGTAGTACAGAGCCCATAATTCCGGGAAGGGCGGCAGGAATAACTACTTTCTTAATGCTTTCAGATTTTGTTGAGCCTAAGCCAATTGATGCTTCACGTAAGTTATGCGGAACTGCTTGGATGATGTCTTCAGAAAGACTCATCACTAGTGGGATAATCATTATGCCCATTACTATACCGGCAGTTAATGCAGACTCCAGCGCGATGGAGAATCCGAAATATTCGGCAAGGTCTTTTAAGAATGGTGCGAATGCGGTGGCGGCGAAGAAGCCGTATACTACAGTTGGTACACCAGCTAGAATTTCAAGTATTGGTTTAACTATATTTTTGAAGCGCTTAGTTGAGTATTCGGATAAGTAAATTGCGCTCATTAACCCGAGTGGTACAGCTATTAACATGGCAATTAATGTTATAAGCAATGTGCCGGTTAATACTGGTAGTAGCGCGAAATGCTCCATTGATTGTGGAGACCATTTTGTGCCGAATAGGAAATTTGTGAACGGAATTTTTTGAAAAAAGCGTAGGCTTTCGGAGAGTAATGAGATTATAATCAAGCCTGCGATGGCGATGGCAAAAAATCCACAAATTACAAATAGATATTTTAGAATTTTGTCTAAAACTTTAAGCTGAGACTTATTAGCACGCGAATATATATGGTTGAAGATGGTTACTAAAACTACAAGTGAAAATAGTATGAGCGTTAGTGTTAGCATTGTTTTTTAATAACCGACTGAAAAAGCTTGATTTTTCAAGTTTTATGGTTATGTTAATATCTGTATAGTAACTGATTTCAAGTAGATATGTTATATTTATCAAGAAAAGTTGGTGAGTCCATTATTATTAATGATGATATCACCCTTACCCTTGTTGAGGTAAAAGGCAAGACCGCTAAATTGGGTTTTGAGTTCCCCCCTTCTGCAAAAATTCTTCGTGAAGAATTGTATGAAAAAATGCAAGCGGAAGAGAGTACTGGCTCTAGTGATTCAACTTCAGAAACAGATAAGCCTGCTTAAGTGACAGGTAATAAGAAAATAGCATTTCAAGGCACTCTTGGGGCTCATTCTCATGTTGTGTGTAAAAAGAACTTTCCTGAGCATGAGGTTGTAGCATGTACTACATTTGCTGAGGCCTTTAAGCTGGTTGAAAATGGCGATGTAGATATTGCCGCGATCCCGATTGAAAATAGTCAGGCGGGTAGGGTGGCTGAGGTTCATAATATTTTACCGGATACGAATTTATTCATCTGTGGCGAATATATTCACCCCGTAAGACATGCGCTTGTGGGTGTTAAAGGTGCTAAACTATCTGATATAAAAGAAGTGTATTCGCATCATCAGGCGATAATGCAATGCGAAGATAATATTAAAAAGCATGAATTTGATTCGCATGTTTTTTATGATACAGCTGGTGCGGCGAAGCAGGTTGCCGAATGGGCTGATAAAACTAAGGCTGCATTGGCTAGTAGTATAGCCGCTGATTTGTATGGCTTAGATATTATTGAGCCTGATATGCAATCTAAGGATGGTAATAATACGCTTTTCTTATTTTTAAAGCGTGATCCGATAATTCCAGATTATGAAGAGGGGGAAAAGATAATTACGGCAATTAGCTTTAGGGCGCGAAATATAGCGGCTAGTTTATACAAGGCGCTTGGTGGGTTCGCGACAAATAATATCAATTTAATTAAGCTTGAAAGTTATATGCATGGTACTAATGAAGCTAGGTTCTTAGTTATGTTTGAGGGGCATCCTGAAGATAAAGCAACGGCTATGGCTATTGATGAGCTTGGCTTTTTCTCTAATAATTCTAAACTTTTAGGCGTTTACTACGCTGACGAGAAGAGGAAGTAATTTGCAAAAGAATGTATTAATAATTGGTTTAGGGCTGATAGGTTCTTCTTTAGCTAGAGGTTTAAAGGAGTACGCTTCTGATAGGTATAAAGTTTATGGTCAAGCTAGGCGCAAAGAAACAATAGAATATGCGTTGCGGAATAAGGTAATAGATGAAGAGTTTTTAGGCTCTGAAAATATTGATATTGTTGTTTTATGTACGCCGTTATCTAGTTACGTTAATATATATAAAGCATTACCTGAGCATATTAAAGAAAATGCAATTATTACTGATGCGGGCTCAGTAAAATCCAGCATTTCCAGTGAGTTATTAGATTTAATTGATGATAAGAATTTGAAGTCTAAATGGATTCCTGCTCACCCAATAGCGGGTAAAGAAATTGCTGGAATAGAGAGTGGTGAAGCTGATTTGTATAAAGGTAAAAAGGTAATAGTTACACCGACTATTTACAATGAAAACAAAGAGTTGGATGAGGTTGCTAATATGTGGCAATCTATTGGTGCATATACGGAGATGATGGATATTGATCATCATGATAAATTATATGGTGACGTTTCGCATCTGTGCCAGATGGTTGCGTATGCTTTTGGTAAAAGCTTTGCAAATGAAGCAGATAGTTTGGATGAGTATTATTATAATAATTTTATCCGTTTAACGCGCTCGGATGCTACAATGTGGGCAGATATATGTTTGTATAATTCTAAGAACATCTTAAAAGCTCTGCGTGGTTTTGAGGCATTGTTGTCGGTTGATAATCTGCAAGAATCTTACAAAAAATATTTAAAGTTTACGGGTAAAAAAGATTTTCAAGAAAAGTTTGTGCCATCAGGCGATGTTTTAACTGAAATTCTGCCGTTAACTATTTCATCTGCCTTAATAAATTATGTAGATATAGAGCTTGAAAGTTACGTCCATAACTCGGGTTATATATCTATGACAGAATTTGTTTATTTAGCAGATATTTACCCTTTCTCTAATATAGAAGAAAAAAACCTATTAATTTCTGAAAAATTAACCAAATTTAAACTAAATCTTAACGATTTATGTGGTTTAATTGAAAATGCAGATAAAGTCTCTTTACTAGAGTACTTTAACAGTTCAGAAATTAGTTAATTATATGGGTTTATTTGACAGTAAAAAGAAGAGGCAACAAAAGGCAGAAGATCTAGAGAATCTTGATAAGTTCTCGATAGATTATGACCTTGCGGATTTTGTTCCGTATTCTACTCATTTAAATGAGGATACAGTTATATTGAAAAATGGCGAGTTAATGCAGGTTATTAAGGTAACGGGCTTTAACTTTGAGGGTGTTGAAAACGCTGATGATATTGACCTTAGGGCAACTATTAGGCAGGCGATAGCTAAACATTGTGAAGGTGATAATTTTGCATTTTGGATTAATACCACGCGTAGAAAGAAAGATTTAGTGCTAAAAGCTGAGCATTCAAACGAGTTTTGTGCGAGTTTAAATGACTCTTGGAATGAGCGCTATAAATGGAATGAGCAATATATGAATGAGCTTTATATATCAGTGCTTATTCAAGGTGAAGATTATGGTGTTAATTTAAACGATAGTTTTAGAGGTTTATTGCTTAATACGGAATCTGCGCAGAGGCGAAAAGAAATTACTTGGTCGGCTAAGAAATTGTCCGAAGTTACGGATAAGATGGTTGATTCGATGAGTATTTATGGCGCACGAAAGCTAGGTATAGTTAAAAGAGAGGATAATGTTTATTACTCGGAGATAGCGGAGTATTTATCTAAAATAATTAATTTACAGCCTGAAGCTATTCCAGTTACAGATGTAGATTTGTGTAACGTGTTACCATCGCATAGATTGAGAATGGGTATAGATGTTATTGAACTTTCAGGTGCTACAGGTAAGCATTATGGTAAGGCGGTAACTATTAAGGAATATCATGAGCAGAGTAGAGAGTACATTGACTCATTGTTACAGTTACCAATAGAATTCACGATATTTGAGAGTTATGATTTTATCGATCAAAAGCAGGTGCTTTCAAACTTTGAAAATAGATTGGAATATTTCAAAATTGCTAATGATAAAAAGATAATTGAGAATACTGGTATTAAAACCATGGTTGAGGCGGATACTGGTAAGGCTACAGATTTTGGTCAGCATCAGATAACGGCATTTATTACCAATGATGACATGAGTCAGCTAACAAATGATGTTGACATATTCTGCAAGGAGCTTGCGGAACTAGGTGTTATTCACATTAGAGAAGATATATTTTTAGAGTCTTGCTATTGGGGGCAGTTACCGGGGAATTTTCCGTTCCTATTTAGGCAGTCTGAAATTTCTACAAATTTAATTGGTGGCTATGCTTCATTATATAATTTCCCCGCAGGTAAGAACCATAAGAATTTATGGGGTGATGCAGTAACAGTATTTAATACTGATAGGGGAACGCCGTATTTCTTTAATTTTCACTTAGAAGATAATGGTCATACTTTGATTGTAGGGCCTAAAGGGCAGGGTAAATCTATTGTTATGAATTTCCTTGTTGCACAGGCGAGTAAATTTGATCCTAATATTTTCTATTTTGATTATGGTAATGGTTCAGAGATATTTATACGCGCACTTGGTGGTGAATATCATAATTTAGATAATAGCTCGGACAAGGTTGTAAAAGATTTAGTAGGTAAAATTTCTAAAGATACTGAAGATGCTAAGGTTTTCGGTATGGATATGACAGCGTTTACCGAAGAAGAGAAAAAAATGGAGGCTATGACGCAGATTATATCTGCCATAGCTAAACAGGCTTCGAAATCTAGGCCAACTATTTTGCTTTTAGATGAAGCGTGGAAGTTGGTGGATAATGACCATTTTGCACCAGTAAAAGACGTTAAGGATTTTTCAGGTTGGTTAGATGGTATGAGCAAGCGAAATATTGTTTGTATGTTTGTTACTGAGCCTTCGGATGATGTTACAAAGAGTGCGGTTACATCTACTATTCGTGATTCAATTATGACGCAGATTTTCTTACCAAATGAAGATGCTAACGAAAGTTATTTGCGCACTTTTGAGCTTACCAAGGCTGAGTTTAAGGCAATTAATAGGCTGGATGAAATACATAGGCAGTTATTGTTGCGTCATGGTAAGGATTCTGTAATTGCAAGGATTGACCTTGATGGTTTGAGTTATGAAATTGCGGTACTTTCTGCTAATCAAGCAAGTTTAGAAAAAATGAAACAGGCTATGGCAGAGAAAGGTGAAAATCATGAAGAATGGTTACCTAGATTTAGAGAGTTAGTAACTGCAGAAATGCCAAGTACGATGGTTAGTGGTTAGGTGTGTGTCATTCGTCGATTTGATTTTTCAAGGAATTAAAAGGTCGAATGACAGGAAGTTATTTAAAAATATTTCTACGATATTTTGTAATGTTGGTGGTTTGTATGCTGTCAGCAAAGCCTGTTCACGCGGCTTGTGAAAATGGTCAGTATGATGGCTCACAGGATAGAGCATTCTTAAGTGCTGTTATTGGCGATAATATTGAAATCTCTCAAATTGAATTGGGTGTGGATGATGATAACACTCTTTTTGAGCCAATTGATGTAGTGAAAATCCCAGGTTGTGATGATGAGGTTGCTGGTGGTTTTATGGAAAGAGCTTTGCAAGAGCTCGGTGTTTCAGATGATACTGCTGCGGGTAGAGCAAGGATTGCAGAGTATGAGAATACTAGTGGGGGGTCGAGTGACTTTGAACTTTGGTGTTCAGATTTTGTAAACTACATATTAACTGAATCAGATATTGAACCTTCAGGTTCTTCATTGGCTAAGTCTTTCTTAGATTGGGGTGTTTCGGTAGGTAAAAACCCGCAACCAGGGGCTATATGTGTATTTAATAGAGGGGATAATCCTACTAGTGGTCATGTAGGTTTTTTTGTTGGTTATGGGCCCGGTGGTGGAATGAATATACTTGGTGGTAACCAAGGTGCCGGCGGTGGTGCCAGAGGTGTTACTATTAGTGAGAGAAATCCTACTGCCCCAGGTAGAGAGCTTGTTGACTGTAGAATGCCAACTAATGGTGATGCTGGTATTCAGTGTGTTGGTGGACAAGGGACTAAGGAGAATGAACTTATTGAAGGTGGTCATGGTTCACCTGGTTTAGAAGATGAGAGTAGAGATTTGGCGGATTATGTTTATCCGCATAGAGATAAGTTGCCACCAGGTATGAGGCAAAAATATGAAGAGGCCGCTAAGAGAGCGTCTGACACTTTAGGGGTTTATATTAACCCTGATGTAGCTATGGCGATGGCTGATAAGGAGAGTGACCATAGAGTTGGATTTAAACAAGAAGGTGGACCTGCAATTGGTTTATGTCAGCTTGAGCCCGCGGGAGCAAGTGGCTATGGACCTCAGTTAAAAAGTGAGTATAGAGGAAGATTTGGTAGTGCTGTAGATAGTGATGAATTTTTACAATGTGCATTGATAGTTCATGATAGAATGGATGAATTTTCTAATTATAGGCATACTTTTAGAGATAATATTCCGCTTTCAGCACCAGATATATTGGCATTGCATAACTGGGGTGCGGGTCAAGTTGGTGGTAAAACAGGTTATTGGGCATTTAGAAAATATTTTGAGCAACACCCAAATGGCTTACCACCAAGAAACAGCAGTTATGATTATAATACAGTTGGAGCTGCTCATAGATTTTTTCAAGATGCAGGTTTTGCAGATGCTAAGATATATAGAAACTGGACAGGTTTTAGTGAAAGTGGAAGCCCTCAAATGATGCAAGGTGCAACCAACTGGGAAGAGGTGAAGGCGGGTATACTTAGCTTTGCAGAGAATTACTCAGGCGGTGGAAGTACAGGTGCAGGTAGTGGTGGCGATGGCAATTTTCCAGAGCATGGTAGAAGAAATTCAGCAGAAGCGGGTATTGATATTGTTATTCAGAAGCCTGTGAAATATCTGGCATTGCTTACAGACTCTATTGTTAGTAATGCAAATAACCCTCAAGTTGGTGGGCAAGGAAATCCTTATGTAACAAGAAGTAAACAGATAATATCTACTGTTATTGCTATGGCGATGGATGCGTTTAATAGCACCATGTTTGAAATATATTGTAGGTTAGCGGAAGATTATAAGCCAGTAGTGCAAGCGTTACTGATATTATATATTGTTCTGTATGGGCTGGGTTATTTAACCAATATGGTTCAGCGAAGCTGGGGTGAAATGGTTCTTAGGCTTATTAAGGTAACCTTTATTTACTATCTGGCTACAAACTCTGATACTTTCTATAACTACATGTACGGAATTATAATGGAGTTCATTAGGTTTGGCTCCTGTTTAGTGCTCTCGTTCGATGTGCCTTCAGGTGCGGCAACAACTAGTGCGGTATTTGGTGAAGGTACAGATATAGCAGGAAGTTGCGGAGCTGGTGGTATATTCACTAAATTTGATATGTTGTTCCATATGGCTATTGGTATGGATACTGAATTTGGGCCATTAGTACTATTAGGTGGTTTGGCGCTGGCGATATCTTTATCGAAGATTAGTTTTGTCGGATGGATTGTGCTTGTGCTGGCATTCTTTGGGATACTTACCTCAATATTTGCGTTCTTGAGGATATTAGTAACATTTGTTTCTTCGATATTATTCCTTTCGTTCCAGCTATTATGGGCACCTATATTTATTCCATTCCTATTATTCAAGCAAACGGATGATATGGGGTGGCGTTGGTTGGCGGCGATAATATCTAACGCGATACAGCCAATATTGGTTCTTATATTCTTAGGGTTAGTGGCGTTAACTATTAACTATCAACGATTATTTGAAACACTTGGTAAGAATGTTGATGAGGTAGTAGTTGGTGACCAATTCTTGCAGGAAAATATTAATCAATTAGGTCGTGATGTTATGAATGGCTTAAGGAGTGCTATTGATAAAGGTCCAGAGGCTTTTGTTGATGCCGTTCAAGATGCGATAAGAAGTGGAACGGATATAGGTGAAGCATTTTTAGGTGGTTCAGGTTTAAGGGACAATGTATCTAAGGCTATTGATCGTTTCATACCAAATAATGTGGAGCTTTTAAATACAGGGGTAGACTTGGATATAACTCCAATTAAAAATGAGCTAATCAGGCTGGCAGAAGATCCTAATATAAATGATGAAAGTTTAATTAAATTCTTAGGTGGATTAGAAGATGGTACAATAAGCTATGATGATATAACTGGGGAAAATGGTTTGATATCAGAGGATAGATTTAATGATTTAATTAAATCCACTGTAGATGCTCAAAATGTTGATGAAATAGAGAGGCGTATAGAAGAATTAGAAAGTCAAGGCGCATCTTTAGGAGATGTAAATGCATTAAAGGCAGCAAGGTTAGCTTTAATATCGGCTCAAACTAGCCTAGGAAGCTCACTTGCAGGTACATTAGCTAAAAATATTTTAAATAGGCAAAATGCAGATGGTACAACAGGCTTCCAATTTATGGAGTTATTAGAAGCTATTACTGATGGTAAAACAATTGATACTACTGCGATAATGAAAACTATATCTGAGGATGCGGCTGAGTTCTTGAAATTATTAAATAGAATACCGTTAGTTAGATATGTTAGAAAAGAGAGTTCTGATCACGGTAGTTTAAGTTTGCAAGATTATTGGTGCAATGCAGATAAAACTGTAACTTGTGGCGATGTAGTGCATGAAAGGATATGGGTTATCATGTTATGGTTGTTAACTAATCTGTTGCTGACATTGTTCCCTATTGGTGAGATTGCTAGATATCTATCTAGATTAAATACCCGTGTGGCATCTTATGTTGTTCCGATATACGAAGATGTATTTAGTGGAAGAATGGGTGAGCTAAATATTACTAATAAAGGTGGCGTTTTAAGACCAGGGCAATTGTCTGGTAGAGTTGGTAAAGGTAATTTTATTTCGTTGGGTGACTTATACTCAGATGCGGCTTATGTGGGTGGTGTTGCTTATGAGCCATTTGGAATATTTTTAGATAAGGTTGGTATTAGTAGGGGCGTTCAAAGGAATGCGCTTAATGTTGGTGTGTCAGCATTTATTGGAAGTAAATTAGCTGGTATGGTTGGTGGCGATAAAGCAATTGTTGCTAGAAGGGCTGATGGTATTAGAGAGCAATTTGCGCAACGCGGTTTAGTTGCAGAAAGGGCGGATCTTCTTACAGTTTCAAGGCTAGAGCTTGCTACAGATGTAGAAGTTAAGCGCATGGCTAAAGAAATAATGAAGCAGAATAAAGATAGCTTTGATGGAGTTGATGAAGCTCAGGTAGATGAGTGGAGTGATAAGCAAGTTCAAGATTTCCAGAAACATATGGTTGCATTGAAGCGTGCTGGTGTTTCTGAGAAGGTATTGCGTCAACAAGCTTATGCAGAAGTAGCAAAGCTTAGAGATGAACAAAGAGCTGAGCTTCAGCAAGATAAGGATGGTGCTAGAAGGTCTCAACTGGGCACTATGAGCGAGCAGGAATATGCTAAACTTATTGATGATCAAATAAAAATTCAAGAAGCTGAAATTGAAACTGAAAAAGCTAAGAGTGCTGTTGAGAGATTTATGCATGTGAATACTGAAGCTGCAGATGCCGCTGGAAGGCAGATGCAGATTCATACGGCAGAAGGTAGACTTAATGCGGCAGAGAAAGAATTGTTATCTGCAGGTTTAAATAGAGATGCTGAAATTGAAGCTCAAAAATTAAGATTACAAGGGCAAGAAATCGAAGAGCAAAAATTAGCAGAAATTCAAGAGGCTGTTATGAGGCAGTATCGTCAAGAAGTGCAGGCTGTAATTGCAGAGAGAGCTAAAGAAGGTGAGGTGATAGACAATAAGAAAGCAGCTGAAATTGTTGAAAAAAGGAGATATGAAAAAGCGGAGCATCAAATACAAGAGCTTAAAAAGCAATTAAATGAAACTGATAAAACTAATCACATTGCGATTAAGTCTATAAATGATGCAATAAGCTCTATTGAATCGCAACAGGCTGGTTATACGTCTTCTCAAGTTGCACTTCAACAGGCGCAGGATAATTTATGGAAGAGAGAGGAAGAAGATAAAAAAGCTTATAATAGCGCTAGTGAATCTGAAAAAGTTAGAATAGATCAAGCAAGAGTTACTGCTAAAACTGCTATGGCAGTTCAAAGCAATGCGGATAGTATTGTTGTTAATCAAAGTATTTTTGATAAATTTGAAGCTAATGATATTTGGCAGGCTTCTACATCAGCAACTTCTTCGGGCCATGATATGTGGGGTAATACAGAAGAAGAAAGATCTATGTGGAATACTATGGAATCAGGATTTGATCCATCTGAAAGATTAGCTGAAACGGCTAGAATAGTAGCTGAGGATCAAGCTAGGGCCGCACAACAAGCTTTGGAAGCTGTTGAGAATAAGCCAAGCTCTACAGCTAAGAAAGATACACCTAAGAAGTCATCAGATTTAGGTGGTGCTTATGGTGGTATTAATGGAATGCAAGGGTATGATCCAATTAGTTTAGAGCCTGAAGGAAAAGTTCAAGTTGATTTAGATAAAGGACTTGATAGTCCACAGAATGCTATTGAACAGGCTAAAGATGATGTAGTAGCTAAGGCTTTATATAGCAGTGCTGTTGATAAGAGTGCAGAAGGTTTCGGTGCAACCTTAGATAAATATTTTGCTGGTAAGTCTAAAGAAGCGGCGGCTCAGAAGAGCATGGCGCAAGAGTTGGTTGCTAAAGTTCAGGCTAAGTTAAAGTCTGGTGAAAGAATGACAGCAGATGATATTAGGCAAATGACTCAGGAAGAAATTAATGAGAGCTTAGATATGAGTGAAGGTAAGATTAAACTGGATATTAATAAGATGGAAAGTGCAATTATGGAGTTTGTTGGTAAAAATATTACAGGTGACCTGAAATAATGATTATAGGCGTTGGTACAGATATTGTTGAAATTGCTAGAATTGAGAAATTACTTAAGAAATCTGGTAATAAATTTATTGATAGAATTTTAACTGATTCCGAGAAGTTGATTGCTCCTGCGCGCAAGGAATCTTTTTTCCCTAATGTAATAAAGCGTTCGCGAATTCATTTGCTTAATAATAGGAGAGTAGAGGTTAAAGATAATAAGTTTATTAGCTACTTGGCTAAACGTTGGGCAGCTAAAGAGGCTATATCTAAAGCTCTGGGAACTGGTATTGGTTCTAAGTTATCATTTAAAGATATAGAGATTTCAAAAGATTCTGAAGGTAAGCCCTTGGCTTCAATTAAAGGGCGCTCAGATATTACTATTCATTTATCTATTTCAGATGAGCTAAAGTATGCCACAGCATTCGCTGTTATTGAGAAGTAGTTTTCTACCTTCCAGCATCTTCTTTTTTACCTAATATTCTTATTATAGCAAATTAACTTGAAGTCTTAAGTATGTCATTCCCGCGAAAGCGGGAATCTCCTCTAAGATCTTTTTATGAGATCCCCGATCAAGTCGGGGATGACAAGAACAGAGATTCTCTAAACTTCAACTTAATTTGCTATACTACGCAAAAAGTGGATAAAAATGCTCAAAAAATGCAGTTTTTTATCATTTTTTGGACGTTTTTTTACATGTTTTTTAATGGTTTTAGTAAGGTGTGTATTGAAATATAAGGATATTTTTAGATTTTTCTGTTTAAATATATTTTTTCTGAATTTTTAAGGTTTTGAGATTTTTCTATAATATAGAAAATCATTAATCTTGAAGTAGGTAAAGCGTGGCACTATATCTATTTTATGACTGAATTGCAGACTAAAAATTTAAGACCACGTGAAATTGTAGAAGAGCTGGATAAGCATATTATTGGGCAGTCGGATGCAAAGCGTGCAGTAGCTATTGCACTTCGTAATCGCTATAGAAGAAAGCAGGTGGCGAATGATTTAGTTGATGAAATTATGCCTAAGAATATTCTTATGATTGGACCAACGGGTGTTGGTAAAACTGAGATATCTAGGCGTTTGGCGAAGCTTGCGAATGCTCCGTTTATGAAGGTTGAGGCAACTAAGTTTACCGAAGTTGGTTATGTGGGTAAAGATGTTGAATCTATTATTCGTGACCTTGTAGAGCAAGCCGTTAAAATGGTGCGTGAGGATGAACGTACGCGTGTAAAAGAAAAGGCTGAGGTTTTAGCTGAGGATAGAATTTTAGATGCTCTTGTGGGCGAAGATGCTTCGCTTGAGACTCGTGAGAAATTCCGTTCAATGTTACGTATGGGTGAGTTGGCGGATAAAGAGGTTGAACTTGATTTAAAAGATAATGCATCGCCATTTCAAAGTATGGATATTCCTGGTATGCCGGGTGCATCTATGGGGATGATGAATGTTGGCGATATGATTAGTAAGGCTGTTGGTGGTAACACTAAGCGCAAAAAAATTAATGTTGCTGATGCTTATGAAAGGTTAATGAATGAAGAGTCTGATAAATTATTAGACGAAGAAAAGCTTGTTGAGATGGCTTTGAAAATTGTTGAAAATGATGGAATCGTTTTCTTAGATGAGATTGATAAAATTACTGTGCGCTCGGATTCTCGTGGTGGAGAAGTTTCGCGCGAAGGTGTTCAGCGTGACTTGTTACCATTGTTAGAAGGTACTGTGGTTTCAACGAAATATGGAGCGGTTAAAACGGATCATATTTTATTTATTGCATCTGGTGCGTTCCACGTTGCTAAGCCAGCAGATTTATTACCAGAGCTTCAAGGGCGTTTACCTATTCGTGTTGAGCTTGCGGCACTTACTGAAGAAGATTTAATTCGTATTCTAACTGAGCCTAGGGCTTCGCTTGTGAATCAGTATGTTGCGCTAATGGGGGTTGATGGTGTTGAAGTTGAATTTGACTCTGATGCTATTACGCGTATTGCGCAGATATCTGGCGAGGTGAATAAGAATGTTGAGAATATTGGTGCAAGGCGCTTGCATACAATTATGGAAAAATTACTTGAAGAAGTTTCTTATGAAGCTGGTGATACAGCAGATGCAACGTTAAAAGTTGATGTTGATTATGTTAACAAGCATCTAGGCGACCTTACTCAAGATATGGATCTAAGTAAGTTTATTCTTTAGATATCTACG
Organism: Rickettsiales bacterium; assembly: GCA_020630095.1. Lineage (GTDB taxonomy): Bacteria > Pseudomonadota > Alphaproteobacteria > Rickettsiales > UBA8987 > JAHDCD01. The sequence goes on from JAHDCD010000001.1 coordinate 69,183, forward strand.
TTGTTAAACTCGGCAGAGTTTTCGGAGATGAATTTGAAGCGAAGTTCTGGCTTTTTGCCCATTAGCTCTTCAACGCGGGTGAAGGCTTGGGTTTCATCTTCAAATAATACTTGAATTAAAATACGGCTTTCAGGTTCCATTGTGGTTTCCTTTAGCTGTGGTGGTGTCATTTCACCTAAGCCTTTGAAGCGGCCGATTTCTAATTGCTTTTTAGACTTCTTAGTAAGTCTATCGATAATTTCTTCGCGTTCAATTTCGTCTTTTGCGTAGAAGTTTTTATCACCCTGCTTGATACGGAAAAGGGGAGGTTGTGCTAAGTATAGATGCCCATTACGGATTAGGTCAGGCAGCTCTTGTGCAAAGAAGGTCATTAACAATGAGCTAATATGAGCGCCGTCAACGTCGGCATCGGTCATTATGATAATCTTCTCATAACGTAGGTCGTCATCATTATAAAGGCTTCCGGTTCCTACACCGAGTGCTAAAAGCATGTCGGCAATTTCGTTATTGGCTTTAATTTTATCGCGCGTGGCGGATGCAACATTTAATATTTTACCACGTAATGGTAATATCGCTTGAGTTTTTCTGTCGCGAGCTTGCTTGGCTGAGCCACCTGCTGAGTCACCCTCAACCAGAAATATTTCGGAGCCTTCTTTACCAGAATTTGCGCAGTCGGTTAATTTGCCAGGAAGGCGCAAGCGTGTGGTTACGGTTTTACGGGCGATATCGTCTTTCTTTTTAGAATTAATACGCTCTTCCGCTTTGGAGATAAAATGCTCTATTAACTTTGTGGCGTAAGTGGTGTCTTCTAATAGCCAATGGTCTAAATGGTCTTTTACGCCGTTTTCAACCAGTTTAGTAACTTTGGCATTTACTAGTTTGTCTTTTGTTTGGCCTTGGAATTCGGGTTCGGGGTAGAATAGGGAAATTACCATGAAGATATTTTTATAGATATCTTCAGCGGTAATTATATTGGCTTTTTTAATTCCACTACGCTCAGCAAATTCTTTAATGGCTTTGGTAAGTGCAAGGCGGTAGCCGTTTTCATGTGTACCACCAAGAGGTGTAGGGATGGTGTTACAGAAGCTTTTTATATGGCTATCGAAAATGCCGAATGTGAAAGCCCACTCTATTTTGCAATTATTTTCTGCAAGGTTGGCATTTCCGCCGAATAGCCCGCTTTCATTTAAGCGATTATTTTCTAGGCATATTTCAGCAAGATAGTCTTTTATGCCATTTTCAAAATGGATAGTATCTTCTGATGGGATTCCTTCGGCTTCCAATTGAGTTTTCCACTCAATTGTTACACCGCTGAATAAATATGCTTTTGAACGAATAAAATCATAAACGCGTTTTGGCTTAAGTTCGTGAGTGCCGAAAATTTCAGCATCTGGGAAGAATGTTATTTTTGTACCGCTTTTCTTTACGCCACGTTTTTCTATAGGCTCTTTTATTAGTTCGCCTTGCTTGTGACCGCGTGAAAAATTTTCTTTATAGAGAACTTTATCACGGACAACCTCAACCTCGGTGCGTGCGGATAATGCGTTTACAACTGATATACCTACACCATGCAAGCCGCCGGATGTTGCATAGGCTTTACCTTCAAATTTACCACCGGAGTGAAGTGTTGTTAAGATAACTTCTAGAGCGGTTTTACTTGGGTATTTAGGATGTGGGTCAATTGGTATGCCACGGCCATTATCTTCAATAGTTAAAGATTTATCTTCGTTAAAGATAACAATTATTTTTGTAGCGTGGCCAGCAACTACTTCATCCATTGAGTTATCAAAAACTTCGGAAACTAAATGATGTAGTGCGTTTTCATCCTTACCACCAATATACATACCTGGGCGTTTGCGTACTGGCTCTAGACCTTCTAGAACTTCTATATCCTTCGCGGAATAAGAATCCGAAGCTGTGCTGGTTGTATTATTTTTTAATAAATCGCTCATTAGCTAATTGGCTGTATCCTATAGTGAGAAGGGGATAGCAATCGCAACAGCAATCTTATAGAAGATATCGGCAATGTCTTTAGTTAATTGGATGTCATCGGAGAAAATTTCAGGTAGAACCATTATTTCGTCGCCAGCATTAACTCTTGTAGATAAGCTGGCGTTAATGATTTCACGGTTGGCACGAAGTAAGAGTACTCTAGATTTATCAGCGCGTTCAGAGTAGTTACCGGCACGCTTAATATAATGTTTTATATTTTTGCCACGTTGGTGAACAACGGCACGAGGCATAGTTACTTCGCCGGTTACCATTACAATGTCAGTCCTTGATGGGATATAAACTATATCGCCATCTTCTAATAGAATGTTATCTACAATATTATTGTTAGATACAACAACTTGTCCTTTGGGTTTTATTTCTTTTGCTTTTTCAATAAAGCCTTGAAGTAGTTGTGCTTCTGAGGTTTTTAATGAAGATTCTTCAGCCGTTGAAGATTGTTTAGAAACTATAGATTGTTCAAGTCTAAATAGGCTATCGTTTAAAGCTTCTTTTTGACGCTTTGCCACGGATTTGCGCTCTATATAAACATTTTTATAATCGGCTTGTTCTGTATTAACTTCAACGTTGGCTAGTAATTCGCGGAGTTTAGCGTTGTTTGGAACAATAAATATTTTTTCACTTAAGTTTTCACCTTCAACGCGGATAGTTTTTGTAAACTGGTTAAGTTTCTTAGAGAATATAACTTTGAACCCATCACCTAAACGAGTTGTTTTGAATTTTTTAAGGTCAACATATTCATTATAGATAACATCATTACGATTACCAATTATGGTTGCCTTAGTTACAGACTTTTGAAGGTTCGTAAGTTTTAAAACTTCTGAGCCGTAAATATGGCTGTTAATGAATTCATACTTAGCTTCACGGATATCTTCTCCCATTATGGTGATTTGTGTGCCAATTGGTTTTATTAAAATGGTATCGTTTTCTTTTAATTGAACGTTGGGAATAATACCTTCAGTTAGAAATTTATATAGATCAATTGTACTGACTATTCGTGCGCCACGTTTGATTTCTATTTTTCTAAATGAACCGGAGTTTAAGTTTATTCCACCGGCTCTATCTATGTAGTGTAGAACGCTATCCGATGCGGTTCCACTGTAACGACCTGGGCTTGTGACTTCGCCGGTAACGAAGACTGAGATTGGTTGCGAACCTTCAATGTTTGTATATATTTTTACGTTATCGGTATAAGTTTTAGAGAGCTCCTTTTCTATAGTGCTATTAAGCTGAGAAAGGGCTGTTCCACCGACGTTTACGGGGCCGATCTCGGGAAGAAAAATATTTCCTTGTGAGTCAACTTCAACAACCTCATTAAAAGTAACTGCACCCCAAATGTTAACGGTAATTTTGTCGCCACTTTGAACCTTGTAACTTTCAGATAGCCCATCGTGGGTATCAGCTGCGAATTGACCGGCAAATAAACTTGTACCAAACGGTTCAATTTCTTTTTCATCTGCAAGGCTTAAAGCGTTTGCTGATATACTTAATAGTACTAAAGAGATTGCTAATAAAAAACGCATAAAAACACAATCTAGTTAAGATTATGTTTAGTCAAGTAATCTTGTAATATTATTGTGGCAGCAATAGAGTCTCGATTCTTTTGCTCCTTTGGGTTTAGCTTATAAGCTTCTTCCGAGGTTAAGCGCTCATCTTGAAAATCAATTGGTAAATTAACTAACTTTTGTAACTCAATTGAAAAGTCACGAACTCTTTGGCAGGTTTTGCCTTCTTTGCCATCCATTTCTAGCGGAAGGCCAAAAATTATTTTATTAATTAATTTATCTTCAATGATATTTTTAATATCCACTTGTAATAATGATAGTTTTTTACGCTCAATATTACCAAGCGGAAGTGGTAAATTATTTTCTGAGTTGGAAAATGCCAGCCCTAGTTTTTTAGTGCCATAATCTATGCAGAGTAGATTCATTTAGAATACTCCTTTATCAATTAGCTGATGGAAGCTTATAATTCCTTTCAGTTCATTTTCTTTATTAACAACGGGCAGAACTTGAATATCGTTCTTTTGAATAACAGATAGAGCCTCTGTTGCTAAAGTATCTTCATTGCAAGATATAGGATCTTTTGTCATTAAGTCTTCGGCTTTTGTTTTTTTATCTATCTCATTGAAGTATCTACGTAAATCGCCATCGGTTACTATGCCTATGAGTTTGCCATTTTCGCATATTGCGGTGCATCCTAGAGCGTATTTTGAAATTGATAAGATTACATTTTCTATTGTGTCATTTTTATTACAAATAGGTAAATGGGCGCTGTCCTTGCGCATTATTTCAGAAACTTTGGTAAATTGACTTCCTAGGCTACCACCGGGGTGGAATTTATTAAATTCTTCTTTGCTAAAGCCCTTATTTTCGGCAAGTGCAACGGCTAGGCAGTCGCCCCAAACCAGCATCATTGTAGTAGATGTTGTAGGTGCATTGACTAAAGAGGCTTCTTTTAATTCAGGTAAAACAAATGAAATATTTGCTTGTTCTACGAGTAAAGACTTAGGGCGGCGAACTACGCCAATTAATGGAATTTCGTTATAGCGTGAATATAAAATAATATCTTTTAGTTCAGCAGTTTCACCTGAATTTGAAAGTAAGATAACGCAATCATCTTTTGTTATCATTCCAAGGTCGCCATGGGAGGCTTCGGATGGATGAACAAAAAATGCTGGTGTGCCAGTAGATGCCATAGTTGCAGCAATTTTATTTGCGATATGACCAGATTTACCCATTCCAGATAAAATAACTTTACCTTTTATTCCGCTAATTAACTTGATTAGATCAGGGAATTTTTCAGCAATAGATTCGCGGATACCCTCAAGCCCTTCAATTTGCCTGTCAATTACCCAGTTAGCTGTTTCAACAATCTTGTTCATAGTTAGAGTTTTATATTATAATCGTTTAAATAAAAATTTATTTTTTCTTTTAATTGGTTGAAGCTTTCAATGTCGTAAGCTTCGTAGTTAATTGATAAGGCGGATTCTGTATTAGATGCTCTAATTAGCCACCAGCCTTTTTCTGTTTCGGCGCGTATGCCGTCAATATCAAGAACATTTAAATTTTCTAATAATGCTTTTTCTTTTATTTCATTAACGATTTTGAACTTATCTTTTTCATTACATTTAATTCTTATTTCTGGAGATTTGTATGTTGTTTTAAAATCTCTTTTTATTTCAGATAGTTTTCGACCATCTTTAATTAAAATATTAAGCAAACGAATAGCGGTGTAAATTGCATCATCGTAGCCGTAATATTTATCATTATAAAATATATGGCCAGATGCTTCGCCCGCGAGTTGGCCATTTTCTTGCTTTAATTTTGTTTTAACTAGGCTGTGCCCTGTGGCGCACATTATGGCTTTTCCGCCATTTGTATTTATATAATCAAATAATTCATTAGAGCATTTTACGTCGGCTATTATTTTAGCGTTTTTGTTATTCTCTAATATCTCACGTGAGAGTATAGCTAATAGAAGGTCGCTTCCTATATGTTTGCCTTCGTCATCTATAATTCCAATTCGGTCGCCATCGCCATCAAAAGCTATGCCGATATCAAAGTTATTTTTAATAATATTTTTGGATAAGGTGATTAGGTTTTTTGGCTGAGTTGGGTCTGGGTGATGATTGGGGAAGTTGCCATTAATATCGGTGTATAAATTTATATTTTTATTTGGTAATTGCTTTGTAAGTGTTTCAATTATTTCTCCAGTTGAGCCGTTACCACAATCCCATATTATTTTTAAATCAGATATATTTTCAGTTAGATCTTGTAGTAACCTTTCTATGTAAGCGGTTGATATTTCTTTGGATTTATTTGTATATAACCCTCTGTCATTCCCTCGGAAGCGGGAATCTTTTTTTGTTTGATATATAAGATCTCCACCTTCGCGGGGATGATAATTAAGAAGTGGAATTAAATTCTTTATTTGTTTGCCGTGGAAAATTTCCTTACCGCACATAAATTTAATACCGTTATATTCTTTTGGATTGTGCGAGGCGGTTATCATTATTAGTCCGTCAGTGTTTTGGTGATAAACTGAAAAATAACCTAAAGGGGAGTGACCTAGCCCTGCGGATATAATATTTATGCCATCTTTTAAAAGTACCTCTTTTATTACATCATAAATTTCTGGAGAGCTTAGTCGACCATCGCGACACAATGATAGGGTGATGTTTTCTTTATTAAGCTCTTGTTTTATAGCTATTGCGAATGCACGGGCGATATTTTTAAAATCATTTAAGGAGAGATCTTCATTGAAGACACCTCTAATATCATATGCTCTGAAACAATTTAGGTTCATATTCTCAAATATAGAAAATTTTAGAAGGGGTTAGAAGTTCTAAAAAATAATATTTGAGGCTATTTTTACATAAAAATCCTTATATATCAATAGATGTGTTGTATAAAAGGTGTAAAAAACGTATAAAAAACGAACGTTTTTTGATGTTTTTTTGTCATTTTTAGCTAAAAAATGAATATTTTATGGCTCAAAGTTTGGCGGATTCACGATGTAATGAGTATAATATGTTAACTTTATTTTTGTGGAAGGTGAAAAAAGTCAAATCTATAGTGGAAATAGTTTTCTGGATATATTATAAGTATGCGCAAAGTCATCTTAAGTTATTATAAACTATGGACCATTTAGATAAATTAGAGAGTCAATCTATATATATATTCCGCGAGGCATTTAATAAGATTAATAATATCGGTATGCTATGGAGCTTCGGTAAGGATTCCAACGTGATGATTCATTTAGCGCGTAAAGCTTTCTTTGGAAAAATTCCTTTTCCGCTTATCCATTGTGATACTGAATTAGAATTTGATGAAGTATATGACTTCCGTGATAAATATACTAAGGAGTGGGGGGTTAATTTAATATCTGAAACTTGCCCTCCTATTGAAGATACTGATGAAAGTTTACCACATTCTGCACGTGTTGCAGCGCGTAAAACTCTTGGTTTAAAGAGTGTTTTAGGTAAGGGAAAATATAATGGTGTGATTACTGGTATCCGCCGTGATGAAGAAGGTACTCGTGCGAAAGAGCGTTATTTTTCACCACGTTCAACTGATGGTCAGTGGGATGTTAAGGATCAACCGCCTGAGTTTTGGAATCAGTTTATGACTGACTTCCCTCCAGGGACTCATATTCGTATTCACCCGTTATTACATTGGACTGAGCTTGACGTTTGGTTGTACATTAAACGTGAGAATATTCCGATTGTACCTTTATATTATGCACGTCAATGGTATGATTGTTTCGGTGAAAACTATGGTGGTGAGTGGAGACGTTTCCGTTCATTAGGTGAGAAGGGTATTACTTTCCCTGTGGCTTCTGAAGCTAAAAATATCGATGAAATTATTGAAGAGTTGAAAACAACTAAAGTGTCTGAGCGTTCAGGTCGCCCGATGGGTGCAGATGAAGATGAATCTTCGTTCGAGCGTTTACGTCAAGATGGTTACATGTAGAATTATATTATGTCTAAAGTTCAAGAAAGAGAGCAGATGAAGATTGTTATCGTGGGTCATGTTGACCATGGTAAATCTACGCTTGTTGGTAGATTATTCCACGATACGGATTCCTTACCCGAAGGTAAGCTAGAGCAAATTAAAGCTCAATGCGAGCGTAGAGGTATGCCATTTGAGTATTCATTCTTAATGGATGCGCTACAGGCTGAGCGTGATCAGGGTATTACTATCGATACTACGCAGATTTGGTTTAAGACCGATAGGCGTGACTACGTTATTATTGATGCTCCGGGGCATAAAGAGTTCTTAAAGAACATGATATCTGGTGCGGCAAATTCTGAAGCGGCGGTGCTTTTAATTGATGCTAATGAAGGTGTTAAGGAGCAATCTAAGCGCCATGGTTACTTACTTTCATTACTTGGTGTTAGTCAAGTTGCAGTTGCAGTTAACAAGATGGATCTTGTTGGTTATTCTGAGGAAAGATTCCGTGAAATTGAAAAAGAATACACTGAATATTTAAACGGCTTAGGTGTTAAGCCTACGCATGTTGTTCCTATATCTGCGCGTGAAGGTGATAATATTACCGAAGTTTCTAAGAATATGCCTTGGTACAAAGGTGATGCGGTGCTTCAAGCGTTAGATAATTTTAAGCTTAAGCCTGCTGATACTGAATTGCCATTACGTTTCCCAGTTCAGGATGTTTATAAATTTGATGAGCGCCGTATTATTGCGGGTCGTATTGAGTCTGGTAAAGTTTCTGTTGGTGATGAAATTATATTCTCGCCAATTAATCGTGTGGTAAAGGTTAACTCTATCGAAATGTGGAGTGATACGGGTAAAGCTAACCCTACTACAGCCTATGCAGGGCAGTCGGTTGGTTTAACATTATCTGAGCAAATATTTGCTGAGCGTGGGCATATTGTTTCACATAATGATAATTCAGCGCCGGTTCTTACGAATCTGTTTAGAGCGAAGATTTTTTGGTTAGGTGACGAATCTATTGAAGTTGGTAAAACTTACACATGTAAAATTACAAACTCAGAGTACACAGTTACAGTTAAAGAAATTGAGCGTGTAATTGATACAGATAATTTATCTGATGATGCGAATGCTAAGGTTCAAAAGAACCAAGTTGCAGAGATTATTTTCCGCGTTCGTGGTTTGGCGGCTCTTGATGAGTTTGAGGCTAATTCAATTACTGGTCGTTTTGTACTTATTGATAATTATCGTATTCAAGGTGGTGGTATTATTGATATGCGCGGTTTTGAGAATCAGCGTGAAGAGGTTGATGTAAAGTCTGAGAATATATTTGAAACTACTACTAACATTGATCCTAAAAAGTTAGCTAGAGCTAATGGTCATAAAGGTGGGGTGTTATGGTTCTCTGGACTTTCTGGTTCAGGTAAAACAACAATTGCAAGGGCTGTTAATAGGGCTTTGTTTGCAAAAGGTTATCAATCTTTTGTATTAGATGGTGATAATACTCGTAACAGATTGAATGCTGATTTAGGTTTTTCTGAGGAAGATAGGCATGAGAATTTGCGTCGTATAGGTATAACTGCATCTTTATTTGCTGAAGCAGGGAGTATTTGTATTGCTGCATTTATTTCGCCTTATAAAGAGGACAGGGATAGGGCTCGTGTTGCGACAGGTGAAAATTTCCACTTAATTTATGTGAAAGCATCTGTTGAAAAATGTGAAGAGCGCGATGTTAAAGGTTTATATGCCAAAGCGCGTGCTGGTGAAATTGAAAACTTTACAGGCATATCTGCGCCATTTGAAGAGCCGGATAATGCTGACCTTGTTTTAGATACTGAGAAATTATCAGTTGAAAAAGCGGTTGAGCTTGCTGTTGAATATGTTGAAAAGAACTTAGTAATTACAAGAACGGATTTATACTCAATTTAAGTATAATTATAAACTTAAGGAAAAGATTAAAATGAAAGTATTAGTATTAGGTGGTGATGGGTATTTAGGTTGGCCGACTTGCATGCATTTGTCTGCGCATGGGCATGAAGTAGTTTGTGTGGATAACTACTTACGCCGTAACTTATTACGTGAGCAGGATACTGGTGCTTTATTTGACGTACCGAATATGTACGAGCGTGCTAATATATGGAAAGAGAAATCTGGTAAGGATATTGCTGTTGAAGTAGGTGATTTATGTAATTGGGATTTCGTTTCTGAAATTTTTACAAAGCATAAGCCTGATGCAATTATCCATTATGCGGAGCAACCATCTGCTCCATATTCAATGAAGGATAGAAGAACTGCGGCATTAACGTTGCAGAATAATCTTATTGTTACTCATAATATTATTTTAGCTATGGGCGAGTTCTGCCCTGATGCACACCTTGTTAAGCTTGGTACAATGGGTGAGTATGGTACTCCAAACATTGATATTGAAGAAGGCTGGTTAGAAGTTGAGCATAAAGGTAGAAAGGATAAATTCCTATTCCCTCGTCAGGCGGGTAGCTTGTACCATACAACTAAAGTTATGGATACAGACTTGCTTTGGTTCTATGTGCGTGCGTGGGGTTTACGCGTTACTGACCTTATGCAAGGGCCAGTTTATGGCTTTGAAACTTACGAGAATGAAGGCGATGAGAGATTATATCCATTCTTTAACTATGATGAAATTTTTGGTACAGTAATTAACCGCTTTATGGTTCAGGCTGCTGCGGATTATCCGTTAACTGTTTATGGTAAAGGTGGTCAAACGCGTGGTTACTTAAATATTAAAGATACTTTACAATGTTTAAGGCTTTCTGTTGAAAACCCTGCGGATAAAGGTGAGCTTAGAATATTTAATCAGCTTGTAGAAACTATGAGCGTTAATGATATTGCTGCTAAAGTTCAGGCATCTGGTAATCGTTTAGGTTTAGATGTTAAAATTGAAACTTTAGAGAACCCAAGAAAGGAAATGGAAGAGCATTATTATAACCCAGCGCATTCTGGTTTACAGGAATTAGGTTTAGAGCCACATTTCTTAACGGATGAGCGTATGGATGAAATGATGAGCTTAGTATTGAAATATAAAGATAATATTTCAAATGAGAGAATCTTCCGTGGTGTTAAGTGGGATAAGAAAAAAGAAGCCGCTTAGTATAAAGTCATAAGAATAAAAAAGCGGGCTTAAAGCCCGCTTTTTTTATGCCTTAGGTATATAGCTATTTTTTATTAGGTTTTTAGTGAGCTGTCATTCGCCAGTTTAACCGGCGAATCTATATAAAGGGCTATAGATCAGGTGATGGATTCGCCGATCAAGTCGGCGAATGACAATACGGAAGGTTCTATATATAGTAAATTAAAATTAGAATTTACTATATTTCAAAACTCTTTTTCTATTTCTTCCCCCAAATGGAGAAAGAATTTTTGGACTAACGTCCAAAAAATTTTCAAATGCAATCGCCTTGTAGGCTATATGATTTCTAGATCTTTTAGCATATCTTTAATTTCACCTTTAGACATTTTAGGCTCTTTATCAGAGTGATATGCAATTTCCTTTTTCTTTAATTTTAGTGGGCAGTTTGGGTCTTCCGAGCGTTTGAATTTTGAGTGGCTTGGTGGTAGGCATAGATATTTATCGCCTTCCATGATTCTTCTGCTTTCTTCATCTGAAGATAGTTCTTCCCATAATTTTTCACCAGGGCGAGAACCAGTAATAGTTATTTCAACATCTTCTGCTTTGTGTCCGTATTTAGGTGCAAGTTCTTCAACCATAACTTCTGCAAGGTCGTAGATATTTAGAACTGGCATTTTTGTAATGAAGATATCACCAGCTTTTGCATGAACCATACTTTCTAAAAGTAATTCAGCAGATTCATCTAGACTCATTATGAAACGGCTCATACGCTTATCCGTAACTGTTACAGGGCCACCGGCAGCGATTTGCTTTTCAAATAATGGCATTACTGAGCCATTGGATGCAGCAACATTACCGAAACGTGTGCTTACAAACTCGGTTCTGCAATTGCTTGAAGTTGGCATGAAGTTAGCTGCGGTAAATAAACGTTCACCCATAAGCTTTGAAGCGCCCATTACATTAGGCGGGCTTACAGCTTTATCGGATGAAGTGAATAATACGCGCTCAAGGTTTGCTTTTTGAGCTGCTAAGATAATATTTTGTGCGCCAGTTATATTTACTTTTACTGCGCCGAAAGGTGCCTTTTCACATGAGGGTACATGTTTTAATGCTGCTGAGTGTACGCACATATCCATGTCAGTGAATGAGCGGTTAAGTTCAATCTCATCACAGATATCTACGTGCATGAAATCAACTTTTTCTACACCGCGATATGATTGCTCCATATCGAATAAGCCAGATTCGTTATTATCAATAACGCGAACATATTCCGTAGGCAGTTCAATAAGCTTTTCTACTAAAGCTTTACCAACTGAGCCAACTCCGCCAGTTACCACAATTTTTTTACCTTTGAAATATTGTTCTATAGATGCTTTCATAGTTCAAATAATCTAGTTATTTTTCAGCCTTATGTAAATAAAAAATATCTTAAAACTCAACGTAGAGCTTGGTTTTGTTGTGTTTATATTGTGTATGGCTGGTTTTCCATTGTTCCCAATGCTCTTGTCTTTTTTTATTGTATCCAAGATTTGAAAAACCAGTATTTAAATTCGTTGTAAGGGAGTTTTCTCTAAAGCTACCAAATGTAAGAGGTTTATTTACAGATTTTACAGACTTTTTGCCGAAGAAAACTTTAACTCTATCAATAAATTCACAATCACCGCCGAGCAAATCTTTATGATAGAAACCTGTTTTATCTAAAACTTCTTTGCGATACATGAATGAGCATGGGCTGAAGCGTATTAATGGGAATATAATTCTAGAGTAGGGCGTGCCATTTTTTTCATCTATACGGATGATTTTGGAAGTTGTACCTTGGAGCTTATCATTTTCTAGTAAGGGTTTTGCTTGAAGTTCTAACCTTGATTCATGTGCGTAATCATCTGAATCATGACAGGTTATGAAATTGCCAGTACATTGTTTTAGGGCAATGTTTTTTGCTTCCCATGTGCCAACATTTTTAGTTAATTTTATAAGTTTAACGCGCGTATCCTGCTTTAAATATTTTTCAGCAATAGCGGGTGTTTTGTCATCACTAGCATCATCTACTATTATTAACTCAAGGTTTTTATAGGTTTGGTTGAGAATGGATTCTATTGCAAAGCTGATATAGTTCTCTTCATTATGAGATGTAAGAATAACGGATATCTTTTTGTTATTTATAAAATCTTTATAAAATTTGTTTTTAGAAATTTGCTTTAAGGTGATACCTTTATCTGTAATAAAATTATTTGGAGTATTTAGGTTATGACTATTGAAGAAGCTGTTAGCTAATTCTTTTGCGTCTTCAATGTTGTTATTTAAAATAGCGTATCTTAATTGAGTTAATGTATCCGTATATTGTTGATTATAGGATATATTATTTAAGCTGTTAAGAGCGGCTTTTAGGTTCGTATAATAATCTGTTTTAGGTAGTTCAAAGTTATTTAAAACTTCATTTGGCGTAAGTGATCCTATGAATGAAAAGATTCTTTTATAAACAGGTTTGTCAGTAATTTTTTTACCTTTAAGAAGCTCAATTGCTTGTTTAACCTTGCCGGTTTTGGCTAGTGCCTCGATGTAATAAATATTACGCTCATTGCCTTTTAAGAGAATTTTATGATACATTCCCTGTTCGGCAAGATTCTTTAAATTATTAAAAATCACTAGCCCTGCAGGCTAACAGAACTAACTATTTTTTAAAGATAATCTTAAATCTTCTTCGGAAACTAATTTAGCTTCATTGCCGTTGTAATCATTTAAGGCTTTGTTTTTATCTATTTTGATAAAGTTTCCTTCGGTGTCATAAGTTGAATATTCTGCGCTAAGTTTACGCGCTAATAGTTTGTTATTATTGTATATTTCGATATATTTATTCATTATAATTCACCTCCTTCTAGCTTCCAGAAGATATCTTCAGTAGATGCGTTGTTATTGGTTATGTCGAATCCTGAAATAGTTCTATTTGATATTGTAACATTGCCAGAGCTTGTAATGTAATAGTCTGCATTGGATAATGTTAGTGGCATGGTTACGCTTGCTGTAGTTGCTGGTGCTAATGAGCTTTCTTCACCCCATTGAGATATTGTATCATCTTGATTTTGGCGCCAGTTAGTACCAGATGATAGGTTTTGATAATGTGATAATAATATCCATCTTACTCCTCCAGAAGCTAGTAGACGAACTAAGTAAATAGATTCTCTAGCCTTTAATGTGAATGTGCTAACATTAATGTCACCTTTCCACGGAGATATGCCGCCGCCGGTAAATGTACAAGTAACATTTTCAGCATTATGACCATTGCTAATTACCAGTATATCGCCTGTTGTACCTATGGTTGCATCTATATTAATTACTGCCCCTGCAGGTGTAGAATTAGTGGTAATATAAGCAGTTTCTTTGTTGAAGTTTGAGCTGTTAATATTATTTACAGCGCCGTTTAATAATATTCTTCTGAAATCTGATCCGAATGAGCCATCTAAGCGTTGGTCGCCATTTGGGCCAATTAACTTTGATAATGCAGATGTGGAAATTGCTATATTATCGTCAATTTCTGTATTGGGAATTTGTGATGATGTGCTTGGGTTAACCAAAGGTATTAAGCCTAAGTTTGATGCCAAAGACGCATCGGCTTTGCTTTGTGCTGAAGTTGCTAAATGTACGCCAGAGCCATCTAGTTGCTCTATTTGCCTTTTCTTTAAAATAGTACTCATGTAGAGTTTATTATTGAGATAAAAAAAACGCGGAAGGGGGAATGTTAATAATTATAATCTTTTCTATTCGAGGTTTGCGGGCAGATAAGTGGGGGTAATTCCGAAATGGTGCTCTCGGCCGGAATCGAACCGGCACGGCATTGCTGCCAAGGGATTTTAAGTACGGCAAGTAGTAGTAAAATCCTTAAATATCAACAATATAACAAACGAGAACCTTGGGTTAAAAGTTATATTTTACACGTTTTAAACGATATTTCGACCCCGGGGTCGAAGTCTATAATCTCCATATATTCAAATCTAAAGTTAATCTTAATCTTAATATGGAGGCGAAATGTCAACGAAACAAAAAATTGAAGAATCTACGAATTATGGCGGTGTGAGTGGCGAGAAGCTACTGCATTACATTACACAAATTGAAACTCTAGAGGAGAACAAAGCAAAGCTTACTGAAGATGTGCGTGAGTTGTACCGCTATGCAAAGAATGATGGGTTTGATACAAAGATACTTAAGAAGGTTGTTAGAATGAGAAAACAGAAACTTTCTCAGATTGAAGAGGAGCAAATATTAACCGAGCTTTATTATAATGCTCTGCAAGCTGAGGAGGAGAAGTAAATGGATATTCAAAATGAAGTTAGTGAAAGCTCTATTGCATACAAAGAAATTCGTATGCAGTTGGTGTGCTTTCTTGCCCCTGATAATTTCGGAGAAAATGCTAATGATTTTCATAAGGCAAGTTCAATGTTTGATCAGCTTATTATGTTACGGGGTAAATTAGGCGTTTTAAGCGAGTTTCTAGCCAAGGAGCAGGAGCAAGCTAAGAAAGCACCTAAAAAGGAAAATAACAACGCAGATACCCACGAAACAGAAAACTCAAACGGAGTGGAAGGCAAGCCAACTTCACGTTTTCTAATAATCATATCTTCTAATTCGGAAATTACTGCCGCTTGAACTTCTGGGCTATTTGGTACTAAATTAGCAATTTCTATATCTATGGCAATTGGAGTAGGTATAAATACGCTGATATTATCTGTGGCTTCTGCGTTGTTATTCAAATGATCTTTAACTATTAAACCATCAGCAAGTAACGGGATTCCATCAGCATAGGTAGTATCCATTGTAAAATATACATAAACATCGTTACAATTAGGCAATGCACCTGTAGACGAACCTTCAACCCACGCATTAGTTACGCCTTCATTCTGCAAGGCTAGGCTTTCATAGTAAGATATTGTGCCAGCCACACCTACGCTAGAATATGCTTGATTTAGCCTTACCCTAAGCTCGTCATCATCTTCAATATCAGCACCGCCACCAATGCCCGCCATACCTACAACGCCACTAGCATTAAGGTCGGCAATTGTACCAGCAACTATAATATCTGTGCCACCTGCAACATTATTATCTTTACCATATTCTACAGATTCAACTTCTAAAACAACTACACCGCCGGATACTTCTTCTGCCTCCGTTACAGAAAACTGCACACCGTCTAATGTTTGAAATATCTCGCCACTAGCAATGATAGTGCCATCAACGCCCGTAAATTCTATTAGCCCACGAGATTTAGAAGCGGGTTTACGAGTTAATCCCTTAATTCTAGCAAGCCTGTCTAAATCTTGCCCTGTTGCAGTATCAGGCATGCGAGCATCTAAGCCACGGCAGATATAGCCGTATAATTCCCATACCGCCCCGCCAAATGCTTTAGCTGAAATATCAATATTATTGGGCCATATTACCGCACTAGAATTGGGCAATTGATTCCTAAAATCTTCATGCAGATTACTTACTACCTCAGATAAATTGGGTATGGTGTTTGTCATAACATACCCTCCCAATAAATCTGGAATTTCTGATCATATATCAGAACGCCATCTTGTGAGTAACATTCAATATATAAATCAATCCGATAATCAGAATATCGAGAAACTGCCTTAACCTCTATTTTAGCTACCGCACCTTGCTCAATTAATACTGAAAGAGCGGCTTTAGCTTCTTCTTCTACGAATAGCCGTAAGTTATCATCAAATTTTGTTCGTTGAATTAGCCATAATCTAGAGCCTAATTCTCGTTCATATTCTTCTCGTTTAACATCAATAGAATCTGCCCACCAGCCTTGCCTATCTTCATGGCTATAGGGCAGAACGTCATCATCATAAGCGCGCTTATTAGTAAAAAGACAAATTACCACCGCAGTCGCTAAATGCTTATCAGCTTTTAAGCTGGTTTTAGATTCAGTCTGTACCCAATGGAATTTACCACACTCATCTTGCTCAAAATCCCACGCTTCGGGTAGGTTTTGTTGGTCATATATATTTGCAGCAGATATTTGCACTTTTTAAAAGTACAAAATCTATGCCCATGCTGCATAGGTGGTGTATTGCTTGAATTGTAGTTATAGTCCGCTTATAATGAAATCAGCGTGCTAGGAGCGTGGCGTCTGTGCTTTGTCATATCCACCCCTAGCTTTTAAAAAGTTTACATTATGATTGAAATTTACAGAATACTACTGTAGAGTTTCTATTATGATAGAAACTAATTACATATCTAGGGATTCTATAATTGATAATATAAAGCCATTTATTGGCAAAGATGTTATCAAAGTCATTACTGGTCAACGTAGGGTGGGTAAGAGTTTTTGTTTGAAGCAAATTCAAGATAATATATCAGCAGAAGCTATTTATATTAATAAAGAGCTTTTTGAATTTGATTTTATAAAAAATTATCAACATTTGATTGAGTATGTTGAGAGCAAACAGGACTCTAAGGTTTTGTTTATAGATGAGATTCAGGATATAGAAGAATTTGAAAAAGCATTAAGGCACTTTCAAGCAAAGGGTGGTTATGACATTTATTGTACAGGCTCTAATGCTAAATTGCTTTCAGGAGAGTTAGCAACATATTTATCTGGCAGATATGTGCAGTTTGAGATTCACTCTCTTTCATTTAATGAGTTTAATAAATTCCATGCGGACGTTACTTTAGATGATTATTTTATTCATGGAGGAATGCCTTATCTCAAGAATTTAGAGTTAAAGCCTCATGTGACTTATCAATATTTAAAAAGTGTTTATGAATCTATTATTTTAAAAGATGTTGTTGAGCGTTACGGTTTACGCAATGTGAAATTCTTAGAAAATCTTACTTTATATTTATGTAACAATATCGGTTCACTAACTACTTCTAACAATATAGCTAAATTCTTAAAGTCACAGAAGATTAATATCAATGTAACTACAGTTATGAATTATATTGAAGCGCTTAAAAATTGTTTCTTTATATATGAAGTGCCTCGCTATGATATTAAGGGTAAACGATTTTTTGAAATTAATCATAAATATTATGTTGAAGATGTTGGTATTAGAAATGCCATCTCTGGTTATAATCAGGCTGCAGATGAGGCTAAATTAATGGAAAATTTAGTATTTATGCACTTAAAGCGTAGAGGTTATGACATCTCAATTGGTGTTCTAGGTGATAAAGAAATTGATTTTGTGTGTAAAAAAGATAGTGAAAAGATCTATATTCAAGTTGCTTTAACCATTGAAAATGACGATACTTTTAATCGTGAATTTGGTAATTTATTAGCTATTGAAGATAATTATCCCAAGTTAGTTATTACAAAAAATGCAAATAGCCTTAATAGCGTTGAAGGAGTAAGGCATATCTCATTAGAAGAATTTTTTACAAGTTATTAAATTACCTCACATAATTTCAAATAGCCATTTTGAGCTATAAAATATTCCTTATCGGTAATATCTTATCTTTAATTGGCTAAAAACCAATAAATCTTACCGTTCGGTAATGTTATCATTTTATTAGATTCTCAAAAATAAATCAGTTTATTTTGTAAAAATATAATCTTTCTTGACATACCCCTATTAGGTATCATAATATACCCTTATGAGGTATATAGGTTTCATATCGATGTTGATAGCATTAGTCGCTATAGATGCTAATGCTCGCCCTATATCTTATCCTGGTGGCGTAACTATTATGCAGACTAATAACTGGGAAGAGCATAGGCTTCATGTGCATTATTCTCCTGATGTTAAGAACTCCATAGGCTTAGCAATAGAAGATGAGCTTGAATCGGATAGATTCAATATATCCATGCAATGGAACAAGCTTTTATATCGTAAGAATACAAGGAATAGTCAAGCAAACCTATACCTAAAAACAGAAGCAGGTGTTGCTTTTAATGTTGATGATAAAGAACCTAACGCATCAATCGGTATATCGGGCGACTGGGAAACTAGAAGATGGTTTACCAGCTATGAAGTTCATGCACAATATGCCGATGAGTTTGATGACGGCTCATTCCATCAAAAAGCTAGAGTTGGCGTTGCACCTTATGTAGCAGATTATGGCAGTTTACATACATGGTTCATGCTTCAAGTAGAGCATCACCCAGAAGAATTAGACAAAGACAATCAGTTAATATTCACACCTATGGTTCGTATGTTCAAAGGCGACTATTTAGGCGAATTGGGCGTTAGTTCAAATGGCGATATGATGTTTAACTGGATAGTAAGATTTTAATATAACAACCTTTAAATTATTAGGAGGATAAACTTATGAAAAAGATATTATTAACATTATTGATTTTAACAATTTCAAGCCCTGCTTTTGCAGGCACTAAGCTAATTGCACATACGGAAGGTATGGTTTGCGATTTCTGCGTTAGAGGCATTGAGAAGATGCTAGGCAAGAAAGATGAAGTGGAATCAATTGAAGTTAGCATGGATAATCAGACTGTTATTGTAAATCTTCATGATGGCAAAAATTTATCAGATGATGAAGTTCTGCAAATTATTTTAGATAATGGCGTATCAGCACTTCGAGTTGAGAGGGAGTAATCATGAAGAAATTTTTAGATTTTCTAACTCTATTTGCATCTAGTAGCACTTTATTCTGCTGTGCATTACCAGCTTTGCTTGTTGCACTTGGAGCAGGAAGCGTAGCTGCCTCTTTATTTAGCTCTGTTCCAGGTTATGCTTTTATTGCAACTCACAAGATAGAGATATTCATCTTTGCAGGTGTGATGCTAACATTAGGCGGAATATTACAATATAGAGCTAGGAATATGGCTTGCCCTATTGAACCGAAACAAGCTAAAGCTTGTAAATCAGGCAGAAAATGGAGTAAGAGAATCTATTTCTTCTCACTAACTTTATATTTAATTGGTGGCTTTATGGCATTTATAGCCCCACACTTAATTTAATAAATTGGAGGATAATAATATGAGTAACTGTTGCGACAATAACCATCCCGACCATTCAGATGAAATCAGCCGCCTTAACCGCATGGCAGGACAAGTTGAAGGTGTTAAGAAAATGATAGAAGAGCGAAGATATTGCCCTGATATCGTAACTCAACTTCGTGCAATTCAATCTGCCGCTAAAGCCATTGAGTCTAATATCTTACGCAGACACTTAGAAGCTTGCGTGCAAGAAGCCTTTAATACCGATAATCAGACTGATAAAGATTCAAAAATAGAGGAGCTGTTGAAGATTTTTCAGAAACTGGATTAACTACCCACTTGATTTACGCCATTGATGGTAGTTGTAGCTAATGTGCTAGTGCCAAATACATTGAGATTGCCGGAGATTACAACATTACCGTTTAGTTCTATGTTAGGTGTATCGATTACTAGCTTCTTATCAGTTATTATATGGATTTTATCATTTTTTAAGAATATCCGTTGGCTTTCATTATCCCATATAACCACTTCTCCTGATTTAAGCCCTGTAGGGCGGTTTCTGCCATTAATTGTGGCTACAATCTTATTATCACTTGAGCCTGTTAAGGATAATATAAGTGCATCTTCATCTATGCTAACTCTGCTGCTTCTCGTTCATCTAGACCAATTACCATAGGTGCTATCTTATTGGGTAGCCCAAGCAATTTATCCCTAACTTCTTTTGCTAAATTATAAGCCTCACGCTCAACACGTTTTGCCTCCACTAATTCGCCAGACATTACCTGTAGCTGTTTTTGAGCTTTACTCGCCAAATAATGCTCTTTACGTGCCTTTTCTAAAGCTAGATTGTAGCTGCCCTCATGGGTTTCTTGCCACTTGCGCAGGAAGGTTACGTACTCATTTACGGTAACTTGAAGATGAAAATATTTCTTATTCTTATATAGCCGAGCATTGGTAAATATGCCTTCTCGCAGGTTTTTGTTTAAAAGGTTGTTCGAGCAATCAAATATGGCTGCAAGCTCGTCTATGGCTATATATCCGTCTTCTACGGGGCTTTTATTTACCTTTTTAGCTACGCTCATAAGTTATACTTATACCAAGATTTTTTGCCTATAAGTTAGCAATCGCCGCAAGTCTGCATCACCTGCGGCATTGCATATACCCGATAAGGACATTTTAGGTAATGATAATGGGCCTTTTGGTAAGTATATAGATTTTAAGCATGATGGAATCTTGTGTGTTCATGATGTTGAAAGCTTCTTTTGTATGCTGCTGAATGCTCCCATTGTTACCGAAGGCATTATATATGAACATTTTAGAGAGCGTATGTCAGAAGATGAGCAAAGTTCTTCAATGTTAGGAGCCAACAGGCCGGATACATCTCAGTTTAAGAAAGATGTATATTCTAATTTCAGCTCGTTATCGACTTTTAGTTTGGATGAGTTTAAACATACTGTCGATTCGTTAATCGAGCATAAGAGACTTAACCCTGATGATTATGATTCATGGCGCAATATTGGATTTGCTTTGGCGCATGAAGTAAAAGAGGGGAGGGTTTCTGAAGAGCGTGCAAAGGAATATTTCTTGGATGATTTCTCCTCGAACGCTCTTGGTAATTATGATAGAGTAGAAAACGAAAGGCATTGGAAAAATTTTATTAATAGCTCTAATAACAATCCTATCACTATTGCTACATTTATCAAGCAATACAATGAGTTAAGGGCTAGTAATGTTGAAAGTAAAGTAGATTCATATATCAACGAGCCTGAGGGTTCTAGCCTAGATTTTCCTAAAGAAGCATGCGTTGATGAAGTAATGGCATACATGAAGCTTTATGCTGCAATTCTTAACAGTGGTGGCAAGGTAGAGGTTTTTAGTAAAGTAACTGGCTCTTTGCAATCAGTTGCAGAGTTCCACAAGCGCTTTGCAAATACTAGGGTAAAAGGATTAGAAAAGAAAAGGAGTAAAGCATATTCTCAATATTGGTTTGAACACCCTGAGCGTGAGGAGTATGAAAAGCTTACATTTGAGCCCAGTAAACCTCGTATTGTAGACGGCAACTATAATACATGGTCAGGATTTCCATTTAAACCGGTGCAGGGCAATCATGATATGATTACTCAGTATATTCATGAGGTGGTATGCAGTGGCGATGCAATCAAGTTTGAATATGTTATGAGTTATCTTTCGCATTTAGTACAAAAGCCTGAAGAGTTACCTAGAATAGCTATAGTTCTATATGGTGGCAAGGGTGCTGGTAAGAGTACTTTTGGCTATCTAATTGCTAGGTTAGTTGGCAAAAAGCATCTATATCAAACATCAAATGATACAGCTTTAACGGCAAGGTTTAATTCGCCTTTGAAGCATAAGCTTTTAGTAGTTAATGAAGAGAGTGGTATGTCTACTAAGAAAGATGTAGCCCCAATATATTTATAACCACCATATGCACCGCCAGAGCGTACGTTAGCAGCTCTATCGCCGCAGATGTTACCGGCTCTATCGTATTGATAGCTATAATTGCAACTACCAGCGTTAGCAGAAGGCGCAGAAGACACCGTTGCAGCTAAGGTTAATATTGAGATAATTAAATACTTTTTCATTCTAAACTCCGTTTGTTAATTGTTAAGTAAACCGCCAGAATTTAATTGGCGGCGGAGGTTAGTAAAACCTAATATTAGAAAGGTTCGCTGAAGATTTTAAGCGAAAGCTCTGGACATATTCTCCAGCCCCCCGCCTATAATAAAGCGAAAGACTGGTTTTTTTATGACGGTGTAAACCACACCGCTAATATTAAAGGGTTACTAAGCCCGAGTCCAATTTATGTAGTTAGATAATAATTGCAAATATATTTGTTATATTGCGTTACCAGCTTAGCACTAATTTGCTAGACTATTTAGATTCTACATTTAGCATGGGGTCTTATGTTCGAGCAGATTTTTAAAAACATTGATGATATTTTATATAAAGATTCCGGCGCAGATAGTGAACTGGATTATATCGAACAAACTTCGTGGGTAATATTTCTGCGCTATCTAGATTCTCTAGAACAAGATAAAGCCGATGAGGCGGAGCTTCAAGGGCTTGAATATGAGTATATCCTGCCGGAAGGCTATCGTTGGAATCAATGGGCTACACCTACGGATACTAACGGCAACTTAGATATGAACCATCTTACCGGAGATGATTTAATAGATTTCATAGATGGTAAATTATTCCCCAAACTTGCCCAGTTCAAGGCAGATAATACCAATGCCCAAACCATAGAGTATAAGATTGGCGAAATATTCAGCGAGTTAAAGAACAAGATAAGATCCGGCTATAACTTACGTGAAATAATTAATCTAGCAGAAGAACTACCCTTCCGCTCCACGAAAGATAAGCACGAGCTTTCGCATCTATATGAAACAAAAATTAAGAATATGGGTAATGCCGGCCGCAATGGTGGGCAATATTACACGCCCCGCCCTTTAATTCGTGCCATGATAGAGGCGGTAAACCCTCAAATTGGCGAAACCATTTACGATGGCGCAGTAGGTTCCGCCGGCTTCCTATGCGAAGCATACGACTTCATGTATAATCGCATGGATAAAACCACCGACAATCTAAAAACCCTTCAAGAACGCACCTTCTACGGGCGTGAGAAGAAGAATCTGGCGTATGTTATCGGCGTTATGAACATGATTCTACATGGCATTGAAGCCCCTAATATCGCCCATATCAACACGCTATCGCTCAATATTCGTGATATCCAAGAAAAGGACAGATATAACGTAATCCTTGCGAACCCTCCGTTCGGCGGTAAAGAGCGTGCCGAAGTACAAAATAATTTCGATATTAAAACTGGCGAGACCGCCTTTCTATTCCTTCAGCATTTTATAAAGTCACTTAAAGCCGGCGGACGTGCCGCTATAGTTATCAAGAATACATTCCTTTCAAATACGGATAATGCCAGCGTTTCCCTGCGTAAGCACCTGCTAGAGAGTTGCAACCTGCATACCGTGCTAGATATGCCATCTGGAACGTTTCTAGGTGCTGGCGTTAAAACCGTGGTTCTGTTTTTCACTAAAGGCGAGGCTACGCA
This sequence comes from Rickettsiales bacterium, assembly GCA_020630095.1. Classification (GTDB taxonomy): domain Bacteria; phylum Pseudomonadota; class Alphaproteobacteria; order Rickettsiales; family UBA8987; genus JAHDCD01. The sequence goes on from JAHDCD010000001.1 coordinate 92,726, forward strand.
AAGAACATGGTTCTATCAGCTAGATGCAGGACGTAACATGGGCAAAACGAACCCACTAAATGATAAGGATATGGCGGATTTCATTGCTTTGTCTAAAACCAAGGCGGAAAGCGAGAATTCTTGGAGTATTGATATTGATGGTATAAATACCGAAACTTTCGATTTATCCGTTAAAAACCCTAACGCCCCCGAAGAAGCCCCTCTGCGTACCGTTGCGGACATTCTAACCGAGATGCAACAGCTAGACGCTGAAACCGCAGAGCTACTGAACGAAATCAAGGAGGTGGCTTAGATTTTGCCCCTCAAATTAATGAGGGGCGGTGCCTAGTGGCAATTAATAAATTAATTATAATGAAATTATCTAATATGAACAGACTTAATAATATAAAAGCTTTATTGCAGGGCTGGGGCGGCGTAGCTTTAGTAATGCTATTTATGCTTTATATTATAACCCTTCTTGTCATCATGCTTAATCTAGATGCAAAGGAATCTATTAAACTTGTTGCTGAAATTATTGTTGGTGCAGGGTTGGTTTATTTTGCATGGCAGCAACATAGAGCTAATTACATTAATAGAAGGCAGGTACGTTCTGAAAATGCAACAGAGGTATATAAACTAATCGTTAAGATATCTGACCTTTCTAAAAATTCCGATGCAAAATCCTCATTAAAAATTATTGATTTAGTTAATGAAGCCTATGCTATTTCTCAAATGAAGTTAACTCGAACTATAAAAGATGACGGGGAGATTACAGAGCGGATAAAGAAGCTTCAACCCGCTGCAGAAAGCCTACATTATATACAATCAAAGGTCGGCTTACCTAAAGTTGGCTCAGAGGCATATGAAAAGGATATTGCTACAAAAAAAGAAGTTAAAGCTACATTACAAGATATAGATATATTAAAGTTACGCCTACGGCAGTACATAAGAGGAGAGCTTAATAATGAATGAGAAAAATAAATATTGCTGCGGCCTTGACTGGTTTGATTGGAGGTTATGCCTTATTGTTGCAGTGGCTGCATTTATTGTGTCTTTGTCATTTTTAGGTGGCGCAGATGCTAAAGAAATGGCTAAGCTACTGGCTGAAATATTTGTAGGTATTGGCTTGATCTATTTTGCCTATGCTCAGTTAGAAGTTCAGAGGCAAAAAAGAAAAGATGATTTATTTAAGTTAAGATATAGCTTTTATCAGGATATACAAAGAATATGGTTTGATCTAGGTAAAAAAGTCATCAAATATCAGTTAAATACAACTCATGCAGGCCTGCACGATATAGCCTACAAAACAAGAAATAAGTTAAGCAAGAAGACAATTGAGTGTACTTTTCTTTTTGGAGAAAATAATGAGGTTAAGGAGTCTCTAGATAACATCATCTCCATTTGCCATGAATTTGTTCATATAGGCGGCATATCTTTTGATCGCCAAGAGGAGGCATCCGATTTTCAAAAAAAAATTACCAATATGTACATTGCAGGTGAAATGAACCTATCAAAACACTATAAACAATTTTTAAAATTAGAAAATGAAAAGTAATTGGGAAATAAAGAGGTTGGGCGAGGTTTGTGAGCTTATTAATGGTAAAGCTTACAAGAAAGAGGAGTTACTTAATGAGGGGAAGTATATAGTACTAAGGGTTGGTAACTTTTTTACAAATACAAAGTGGTACTATTCAGACCTAGAACTTAAAAATGATAAGTACTGTGAAGACGGTGATTTGTTATATGCATGGTCTGCATCATTTGGTCCTAAAATATGGTCAGGTGACAAGGTTATTTACCATTATCATATTTGGAAGATGATTCCTAATCAAAATTGTTTAAATAAAGATTTCCTTTATAATTTTTTACTTTGGGATAAAGAAAAAATTAAATCTGAACAAGGCGTAGGAACTACAATGGTCCACGTTACAAAAGGGGCTATGGAAAAAAGAGAACTTCCCATTCCGCCGATAGAGGAGCAGAGGGGGATAGTTGGGGTGTTGGATTATGTGTTTGAGCGCATAGCAAGTGCGAAGGCGAATATTGAGCGTAATTTGCAGAACGCAAAAGACCTCTTCCAAAGCCGTCTAAACCAAATCTTTACGGAACAAGGCAAAGGTTGGGGGGTAAAACTAGCAAAAGACATCTGTGAAATAAAACCTGCAAAAAAAGAAGTTAAGATAAACCTTAACGATGAATCTATTGTAACGTTTCTTCCAATGCCAGACTTGCCTATTCTTGAAAAAAGTACATTGCCTAAGCAATCTAAAAAACTATCCGATGTTTATAGTGGTTACACTTATTTTGCCGAAGGTGATTTATTAATGGCTAAAATTACACCTTGTTATGAGAATGGTAAAATGAGTATAGCAACAAATTTAGTAAATGGCGTTGGCTTTGGTTCAAGTGAGTATATAGTTTTTCGTTGTAATGAAAAGCTATCCCCTGAATATTTATTTTACTTTTTTGCAAGAAATGAATTTAGAAAAGAAGGTAAGTGTAATATGAAAGGTGCTGTAGGACATAAGCGAGTTTCCAAAGAATTTATAGAGAATTATAAAATCCCTCTCCCCCCACTTGCTCAACAGGAAGCGATTGTGACCGAGCTTGACGCATTGAAGGAGAGAACTTCTTTACTTGAAGAAAAATATAAGAGAAAATTAGATTCGTTAGAGGAGCTAAAGAAATCGGTTCTGCAAAAGGCATTTGCGGGGGAGTTAGTATAAAACTATGAATGAAGCGCAAACAAGATTAGAGCTAATTGATCCGGCACTTAAAGCATCGGGCTGGGGCGTGGCTGATGGTAGCCGCATTTTCGCTGAGCATAAAATCACTGATGGCAGACTTTCCGGCAATGGCAAACGTGGCACTACTCTTTCGGCAGATTATGTGCTTAGATTTAATAATCGCTCGCTTGCAGTGGTTGAGGCGAAGGCGAAAAATATCGGCTATTCTGAGGGCGTGGCTCAGGCGAAGGAATATGCTAGCCGTCTGCGAATCCGCTATACTTACGCTACTAATGGCGTTGATATCTATGAAATTGATATGAAGCTGGCTACCGAAAAGCTGGTCGATAAATTCCCAACACCTGATGAGCTTTGGGTTAGAACATTTTCAGAAGAAAGTAATATCCGTGATGAACTGTTTAAGGTTGCCTTCGAGGATAGAGGCGGCTTCTGGTCACCAAGATATTATCAAGAAAACGCAATTACTGCGGCGTTGGATAGTCTTTCTGCCGGTAAGGATAGGATTTTACTTACCCTCGCTACGGGTACTGGTAAAACGGCGATATCTTTCCAGATTGCGTGGAAGTTGTTCCATTCTCGCTGGAGCTTAAGTGGCGTTGGAAAGCGTAGGCCTCGCATATTATTCCTAGCCGATAGAAATATATTGGCTGACCAAGCATTTAACTCGTTTAATGCGTTCCCTGAAGATGCCTTGGTACGCATTAGCCCCAAAGAAATTAAAAAGGCTGGCAGAGTACAAAAGAATGGCTCGATATTCTTTACTATCTTCCAAAGCTTTATGAGTGGCCCTGATGAATCGCCATATTTTGGCGAGTATGAGCCGAATTTCTTCGACTTTATAATAATTGATGAGTGTCATAGAGGTGGTGCTAAAGATGAAAGCTCTTGGAGGGCGATATTAGAGCATTTCAGCCCTGCAATTCAACTGGGGCTAACTGCCACACCTAAACGAGATATCAACGGCGATACATACGCTTATTTCGGCGAGCCTGTATATGAGTATTCACTTAAAGAAGGTATTAATGATGGTTTCCTTACGCCATTTAGGGTGAAGGAGATTGATACCACTATCGATGAATATATGTACACGCCTGATGACGATGTTGAATCTGGTGATATTGAGGTTGGACAACAATTTGAGGAAAAGGATTTTAACCGCATTATCGAGATTAAAGAGCGTGAAGAATATCGAGTTAAATTATTCATGGATATGATTGACCAGAATCATAAAACGATTGTTTTCTGCGCTACGCAAACCCACGCTGCGGCGGTGCGTGATTTAATTAATCAATATGCGGATAGTGATAACCCTCTTTATTGCGCTAGAGTTACCGCCAATGATGGCGCAATGGGTGAGCAGTATCTTAAGGAGTTTCAGGATAATGAGCGTATCATTCCTACCATTTTAACGACATCGCAAAAATTATCTACTGGCGTTGATGCTAGAGAGGTACGTAATATTGTTCTGCTGCGTCCTGTACGTTCTATGGTTGAATTTAAGCAAATTGTAGGCCGTGGAACTAGACTTTTTGACGGTAAGGATTACTTCACCATCTTTGATTTTGTTGAAGCTCATGAGCATTTCCAAGATCCCGAATGGGATGGGCCTCCGCTTGAACCTGTAGTAAAAGCGCCGAAGCTTACCAAGGAAGATGCCGAATTTGTAGAAGATAATGCTGGTGAAGATGATTTGCCCAGTTACTCGGATGATTTTGAAGATGAAGCACCGAAGCAGATGATTAAAATTACGTTAGCGGATAATAAAGTTCGTGAACTTGATTCTATGATGAAAACTTCATTCTGGGATATTAGCGGTAAGCCAATTTCTTCAAGCCAATTTTTAGAGAATCTATATGGCGAGTTGCCAAAAATCTTTAAAGATGAAAACGAACTGCGTGAGATATGGAAACTACCTTCAACTCGTAAGCAACTGCTAGATGAACTAACTGAGAAAGGTTATTCTTATGCGCAGCTAGAAGATTTACGTAAGCTAGTTCGTGGCGAGAATAGCGATTTATTCGATGTGCTGTCTTATGTGGCTTATCACAAAGATTTAGTGCCTCGCTCAGAGCGTGCAGGTCGTGCGGTTACTTATTTACATAATTACAATAAAGAGCAGCAGTCTTTCTTGAATTTCGTACTTAAGCAATATGTCCGTGATGGTATTACTGAACTGGACGATGCTAAATTACCAGATTTACTGGAGCTGAAATATAACTCTATCTCCGATGCTAAAGGCAGGCTCGGCAGTATAGCCGATATTCGCAGTACATTTATCAACTTCCAAGCGAATCTATACAAAAAAGCCGCTTAAGTTAATTTACCCCTTATCTCTTCTAATGTTAGGCGCTCAGCTTTTAATTTGAGTATTTTCTCTACCGCAGGCACAGAAGGCGCATTATATAGTGAATAGCCCTTATCTGTTGTGGATTCCACTTGAAGCAGTCCACCTTTAGTCCAGTAGCGAATAGTAGGTACAGATTGGCTAGTTAGCTTAGCTAATTGACCTATTTTAGCAGTTTCTCTTGAGGTTTCGGCATAACCTCATTTTTACCATTACCGCACGTAAATAGATATCCAGAGTCTTTTCCGCTGCCTTAGCTAAGTTGATATAGAAAATGAATGGCAACATTTAGTGCTCGTGTCGTTACCTGTTGGGGAGATGGCGAGGGTGCTGTTTGGTGCCATCTGGTCCGCATACCCCCATTGCATCATGGATTTTATATTTTCTATGGTGTGATTAAGGGGTCTAGTTCTGCGCCTTCGGTAAATAATCTGCTAAATCAATGTAATGTCATGGGTGATGTTAATGGTTGCTGTGAAAGAAAATATTTCTTCATCTGGTCACGATGTGGTCACGGTAAATATATAGGGAAATTAAAAAGAATTTTTAATTGGAATAAGTTATTGAAATATATGGTGCTCTCGGCCGGAATCGAACCGGCACGGCATTGCTGCCAAGGGATTTTAAGTCCCTCGTGTCTACCAATTCCACCACGAGAGCATCGTATAAGATAAAGTAGACTAAAATAAGTTTGAGAATACTTAACGTAAGAGTTGAGTTTATTCAAGAATTAATTTGCAAAAAGATGCTAAACTTATTATCTACTTTTCATGCATAAAATTTACTTACCGGATGGCTCTGAAAAGGAGTTTGAAAATCAGCCTACTGGGCATGATATTGCTATGTCTATTTCTGAGAACTTAGCTAAGGCGTGTTTGGCGGTTGATGTGGATGGTAAAATGCAGGATTTAAACTTGCCTGTTAATGATAATGCAAAGGTTCGTTTAATTACGAATAGAGATGATGAGGGGCTTGAGGTTATAAGGCATGATACGGCTCATATATTAGCGCAAGCGGTTAAGCGTTTATATGGTGATGATGTGCAGGTTACTATTGGTCCTGCGATTGATGATGGTTTTTATTATGATTTTTCTAGGGCGGAGAGTTTTTCACCAGAAGATTTAGAAAAAATTGAAGCTGAGATGGAAAAGATTGTTGATGAGGCATTACCCATTGAGCGTGAAATTTGGGAGCGTGATAAGGCGGTTGAACATTTTAAATCTATTGGTGAACATTACAAGGCAGAAATTATTGCAGGTATTGATGCTAGTGAGGAAATATCGCTTTATAGGCAGGGGGAGTTTGCAGATTTATGTTCGGGGCCTCATGCTTTAAATACTAATGTACCGAAAGCGTTTAAGCTTACGAAGCTGGCGGGTGCTTATTGGCGCGGTGATTCTGACAATGAAATGCTGCAGCGTATTTATGGTACGGCGTGGGCGGATAAGAAATCTTTAAAAAAATATTTAACTCGTTTGGAAGAGGCTGAGAAGCGTGACCATAGAAAGTTAGGTAAGCAGCTTGGTTTATTTCATATGCAGGAGGAGGCGGTAGGGCAGGTTTTTTGGCATGATAAAGGTTGGGGCTTATATAAAAATGTTGAGAATTATATCCGTGAGAAGTTGCGCGAGCATAATTATCAAGAAGTTAAAACGCCTGTACTTGTTGACCGCAAGTTATGGGAGAAATCTGGGCACTGGGATAAATTCCGCGAGAATATGTTTACATCTGGTGATGATGAAGATGGTAAAGTGCTTGCGCTTAAGCCGATGAATTGCCCGTGCCATATTCAGATATTTAACCAAGGGCAGAAATCTTATAAGCAGCTGCCTATTCGTATGGCGGAATTTGGTATGTGTCATAGAAACGAGAGTTCAGGCTCAATGCATGGGCTTATGCGTGTGCGTGGTTTTGTGCAAGATGATGCGCATATTTTTTGTACTGAAGAGCAAGTTACATCTGAAACTATTGCGTTCTGTAAGATGGTGCTTGAGGTTTATAAAGATTTTGGCTTTGAAGATGTTAAAGTTAAATTTTCTGATCGTCCTGAAACGCGTGCAGGTGAGGATGCAACATGGGATAAAGCTGAAAAAGGTTTAATGGACGCGTTAGAAGCTACAGGTTTAGAGTGGGAGCTTAATAAAGGTGAGGGAGCATTTTATGGCCCTAAATTAGAGTTTGTATTAACTGATGCGATAGGCAGGCATTGGCAATGTGGTACGTTGCAGTTAGACTTTGTGTTGCCGGAGCGTTTAGATGCTTCATATATTGGTGCAGATGATAAAAAGCATATGCCAGTTATGTTGCATAGAGCGATATTGGGTTCGTTTGAGCGTTTTATTGGTATTTTAATTGAGCAGCATGCTGGGAGATTTCCTGTATGGCTTGCACCTACTCAGGTTGCAGTTTGTACAGTGGGCGAAAATGTTGATGAAGCTGCAAATAAAGTTTTAGCTCAATTAAAGGATGTTGGCATCAGAGTTCAAGAAGATTTAACTGATGAGAATATATCTCAGAAGATTAAGAATTTTTCGTTAGAGAAGATTCCTTATATTCTTACTATTGGTAACCGCGAAGCGGAAAATGGTACTGTTTCAATTCGTACTCTCGGGTCTAAGAGGCAAGAGGTTAAATCTTTTGAAGATTTTTTAGATTCAGTTAAAAATCAAGTAAAATCAAAAGGTTAGTGTCGTTATTCCAGAATGTAGAAAATTCTTAGATGTTTTAATTCTTCTAAAAAATAATATTTTCGCTTAAAGTTGTTTAAAAATCCTTATATTTCAATGGGGCTTAGGATTTATCCGTTAAAAAACGTTATAAAAAACGGTAAAAAATGAGCAAAAAATGAGCAAAAAATGAGCAAAAAATGAGCAAAAATGGTAATTTTGAGCATTTTTAGCAAATAGCTAGATTTACAATGTAGCTAATAGAGTAGGTTAGATGTTATGAGTTGGGAAGGGGTTATCTAAATAGCCAATCATCACTTGATTCGTTACCAGCGCCATTTTGCTTTCCGTGTTCTTCGCCTAATAACTCACCTGTTGTTACATCGGCTTGCGTATCGGGTTCAGTTTCTGCAATAGCAGTTAGAAGTTCTTCAGTTGAGGCTTTTTTAGCTGAATATTCTTCTGCCATTTCGTTTAGGCCATGTAAGCCAATAGGTGAAAATGTAATTTTACGATCTTCTGTAGTATCGTGTTGTTTAGAAAAATAGCTTATTTCTTTAATTGCCATTAGTAGGAAGTTATCTTTTAAGGTGCCTATTTCATGTAGCTGATTTGTAACAAAGTTTATCGTTTCTACCAAGTCTAACTGCCTATTTCATGTAGCTGATTTGTAACAAAGTTTATCGTTTCTACCAAGTCTAACTGCCTATTTTCTGCTGCATCATATAGCATGGTACTTAAATTTTCATCTACTTCTACTCTAAGTTCAATTTTACCATTTATATGGTCACAATGCACTTCAAGAGGTTTGTTGTGTTCCATGTCATATATTGTATGAGAAGTATTGGCTGTATCAACTAGCATTGCCTCAAGTTCAGACGCAAGGGCTTTAAAGTCATATTCATGCACGTTTATATTTGGGTATAGACTTATCATTATTAATCTTGTTTTAAATTGCCGTTGCCACGCTTTGTGAAATGCTTTTTTCAGCTGTTTTCTCGGCTGTATCTCTAGGTTTTATATCTTTTGGCTTGGTAACGTGATCATGGATTCGTTCAATTAACTCTTCTCTAAGGTCGGGGTTTTTAGGTAATTTTATAATTAAATTATATTTTTCACTGTCATCAACATATGGCTTAGTTGATGGGTCTTCTTTAAGAATGCGTTCTAGGGCTATAACTCCTTTTATTTTACCGTTTTTACTTGTGGAGCCGTTGTGTGAGATATGTATAGAGTTTTCAGATGTAACGGTATTTACCGCTGTATGGCTTTTAGTAAAAGCCCCTATAGATTTTGCTAACTTATTCAGCGTTTTATTTTCATTTTTAATTTCAGTCATTATATTTTCATTTTTAATTTCAGTCATTAATAGTGATTTTATTATTATATAGTAAAATATTCGTTAATATTTATCAGATTCTTGAAAGTTATGTTTTGATTCACTAGATTATGCTCACTATGAAATATAACTTCGATGCACAGACGGATAAAATCTTTAAATTAATGATTCACTCTCTTTATGAAAATAAGGAGATATTCCTGCGAGAATTGATATCTAACGCTTCGGATGCGTGTGATAAATTACGTTATAAATCAATTACTAATCCTACATTGTTAGAAAATGGCGATAAGGATTTAAAGGTAACTATATTTCCTAATAAAGATGATAATACGCTTACAATTACCGATAATGGTATTGGTATGAATTCTGAGGATATGCAAGCGAACTTAGGTACTATTGCGAAGTCTGGTACGGAGGAATTTGCTAAAAGCATTTCTGAGGATAAAAAAGGTTCAGAATCTGCGGCGGACTTGATTGGTCAGTTTGGTGTAGGTTTTTATTCGGCATTTATGGTGGCGGATAAAGTAGAAGTGTATTCATTAAAAGCTGGTGAAAGCCAAGCGTATAAATGGACTTCAGAAGAAGGGCAGAATAATTATACTATTGAAGATGCAGAAACGGATGAGCGTGGTACAACTATAGTTCTGCATTTAAATGATGATTCAAAAGAATATTTAGATGAGTGGCGTATTAAGCATTTAGTTGAAAGCTATTCGAATCATGTGCCGTTTGATATTTTCTTAGAATTAAAGAAAGAAGAAGGTGAGGGGGATGATAAGAAGGAATTTATTGATTCAGAGAAGATAAATTCTGGTAAGGCTATTTGGTTGAAAGATAAGAAAGACATTGATGCAGAAGAGTATAATAAGTTTTATCAATCTGTTGGGCAAATGGGCGCGGATGAGCCGTTTATGACTCTACATAACAAGGTTGAGGGGCAAATTGAGTATACAAATTTATTATTTGTACCGTCGGCTAAGCCGTTTGATTTATTCCAACCGGATAGAGAACATAAAGTTAAGCTTTATATTAAGCGCGTGTTTATATCTGAAGGGAATGATAATTTAATTCCGCCATATTTACGTTTTGTGCGCGGTGTGGTTGACTCGGAAGATTTGCCGTTAAATATCTCTCGCGAAACTATTCAAAACTCTGCGGTACTGGCGAAGATAAAGTCTGGTATTTCAAAGAGAATTTTTAAAGAATTAGCAACTAAGTTGAAGAAAGACTTTGATGCGTATAAAGGGTTTTGGAATAATTTTGGTGCGGTAATTAAGGAAGGTTTATGCGATGGTATGGAGCCGCGTGATGATATTTTAAACGTATGTATTTTTAATTCCGCTAATAATGACGAACCAATTACCTTGGCGCAATATAAGGAGAATATGAAAGAGGGGCAGGATGCCATTTATTATATTACTTCGGATGATTTAGCGAAGGCGAAGGCGAGCCCTCAGATTGAGCGTTATAAGAAGGACGGCGTAGATGTTTTATTATTAACTGATTCGGTTGATGAGTTCTGGGCAAGTGTGTTATTTGAATATCAAGGTACACCGTTAAAGTCTGTTACTAAGGCGGATGATGCGCCTACGGAAGATGTTAAAACTACTGAAGAAGATAATAAACTAGTTGCGTTCTTTAAGGATACTTTGGGCGAAGTTGTTTCTGATGTTAAAGTTTCAACTAAGCTTACTGATTCACCAGTTTGCCTATCTGCTTCGGCAGGTGGTATGGATATTCGTATGGAAAGATTCATGATGGATAACAAGCAGTTAGGGCAAGCATCTGCTAAAATACTTGAGATTAATCCTAATCATAAAATTGTTCAGAATATCGCGGCGGATATGAAATCAGATAAGGCGGCGGATACGGTGCATTTATTATTTGCACAGGCTGCTATAATTGAGGGCGAGCCAGTTAATGATGTGCCTTCATTCACTTCGCGCTTGAATAAGTTAATCGAGGATAGCTTAGCTGCTTAACTTGACAATTATGTACACTCTGTACATAATGTACATATGGTTAAAAGAATTGGTGTAAAGGAATTTAGGGATAATTTGGCTGCATCTTTAGAGTATGTAAATACTATTGAGCCGATAATTATTGAAAAAAATGGTGAGCCTGTAGCCACTATTCAGCCTGCAAAAGGTTTGCATGGTTCTGCTGAAATAACATCCGCTCAGAGAGATAATTTGCAGAGCGTAATGGACGAAGCTTCTAAAGAAATCCCTGTTGATGGTGGTGAGTTGTGGGATAGTATTGAGCGAAGAAAAGCGACTTATTTGAAAGAAAAAGGTAAGTTGAATTAATATGTTGCCGTTTAAGTATAAACCTTCTGCTGAAAATGATATTTTTAAACAGATTATATATTTGTATGAAAATGCCAGCGTAGAAATTGCAGAAAGATTTCAATTAAGAGTGAGGGAAACTGTTGATCTTATTTGTGAGTTCTCAAAAGTTGGTGTAAAGGCTCAAGATAAATATGGAATTGAAGGGCATGAAAATTTGCGTTGTTTTAGTGTAAAGGATTTTGAGGATTTTCAAATTTTTTATGAAGTTCAGGAATTTGAGGTTGTTGTGTATAGGGTTTTATCTTCGGTACGAGATATAATTAACTTTTCATTTGATTAAGAGTAGCTATTTTAGCTTGTAATGAATTTAGCTGAAATAGAAAAGAATGTGGCTTCTATATCTAACTTGCAAGAGTTGGAGAAAGTTAAGGCGGATATTATTGGTAAAAATGGTGCGTTAACTGATGCGATGAAGAACTTGCGTAATCTTAATGATAATGAGCGTAAGGAGGCGGGGGCGGAGTTAAATGTTCTTAAAAATAAGGCGGTTGAGCTTTTAAATTCAAAACGTGAGGCTTTTGAGGCGGCAGCGCTAAACGCTCAGTTACAAAAAGAAAAGATTGATGTTACGCTACCTGTTCAGGAATTTCAGGGCGGGTCATTGCATCCGTTAAATGCGGTTATTGATGAAGTGGTTGGTATATTTGCTAATCTTGGATTTAAGGTTGCTGAAGGGCCAGAAATTGAGGATGATTTTCATAATTTTACCGCGTTAAATATTCCGCCTGAGCACCCTGCGCGCCAGATGCAGGACACTTTCTTTGTTAAAGGTGAAGAGGGTGAGGAAGCTAAGGTTTTACGTACGCAAACATCGGATGTGCAAATTAGGTTTATGGAGAATAATGAGCCTCCATATAAAATTATTGCCCCTGGGAAAACGTATCGTTCAGATTCGGACCAAACGCATTCGCCGATGTTCCATCAGATAGAATGTTTATATGTTGATAAGGGTGTTAATTTTGCGCAGTTAAAGTGGACACTTGAATATTTTGTTTCTGAGTTTTTTGAAATTCCGCGTGAGAAGGCATCTGAAATTATTCGCTTACGTCCTTCGTACTTTCCATTTACTGAGCCTTCGGCTGAGGTGGATGTTAAATGTACTAAGAAGGCGAATCCGTTGAAAATTGGTGAGGGCGATGATTGGTTAGAGATTCTTGGATGCGGTATGGTTCATCCGAATGTGTTGAAGAATGTGGGTGTTGACCCTGAGATTTATACGGGCTTTGCATTCGGTGTAGGGGTTGAGCGTTTGGCGATGCTTAAATATGGTGTGCCAGATTTACGCGCGTTCTTTGAAGGAAAATCTAAGTGGCTAGAACACTATGTGTTCTAGTGATGTAGAAATGCAGTGATGCAGTGATGCGGTATGATAAGAAATTACAGAGATTTACAGATTTGGCAAAAAGGAATGGATTTGGTGGGTTTAATTTATGATTTTTCTGCTAAACTGCTTGCTGATGAACGATTTGGTTTGAAGTCTCAAATTACCCGAGCTGCCGTTTCTATACCATCAAATATATCGGAAGGTTATGTAAAGAGGTCTGATAAGGAAAAATTGAAGTTTTTTGATACAGCTATTGGATCAATGGCGGAATTAGATACTCAATTAGAAATTTGTTTAAGAAGGAAATTTATTGTTAAACAAGAGTATGATATTTTGAATGATGCTATTATTCAACTTAAGAAAATGACATATTCATTTACTAAAACATTAAGAGAAAAATTAAATTAGTTCTGCATCACTGCATCACTGCATCACTATATAACTACATTACTGCTATGAAGTTTACATTAAGTTGGTTAAAAACATATTTAGAAACAGATGCTACGCTGGAAGAAATTTCGGCTAAGTTAACTGATATTGGTTTAGAGGTTGAAGAGATTGTTGATAACTCTGAAATTCTAAAGCCGTTTACGGTGGCTGAGATTATATCTGCCGAGAAGCACCCAAATGCGGATAAGCTACAAATTTGCCAAGTTGAAACTGGTAAGGGCGAGGATAAACCGCGTCAGATAGTTTGCGGTGCGCCAAATGCGCGTGCGGGCATTAAAGTTGCACTGGCAGATATTGGTGTTGAGATTCCTACGAATGGTTTAAAAATTAAGCAGGCTAAAATTCGTGATATAGATTCATCTGGAATGTTGTGTTCTGAAAGTGAGCTTGGACTTTCTGATGAGAGTGAGGGAATTATGGAATTGCCAGCGGATGCGGTAATTGGTAAGCCGTTTGCACCTTTTGTTGGTGCGGATGACCCGTTAATTGAAATTGCGATAACACCTAACCGCGGTGATTGTTTAGGTGTTTATGGCGTGGCGAGAGATTTAGCTGCTTCTGGTTTAGGTAAGCTTAGTCATCGCGAGGGAGTATTAGCGACCGCGGCGATCCAGAAATCTAGCCAAGAACAGAAATCGCTGGATTGCTTCGCTCCGCTCGCAATGACGGAGAAAAGTAAGATTCATGTTTTATCTAGAAAAATTACTAATTTAAAAAATGTAGAATCGCCAGAATGGTTAAAGCGTAGATTGATTTCTATTGGCTCTACACCAAAGAGTGCGTTAATTGATATTTCAAATTTCATTCTTTTCGATCTTGGTAGGCCATCGCATGTTTATGATGCGGATAAGGTTGCGGGTGCTTTGAAGGTTTCTGTTTCAAAAGGCGGTGAAGAATTTACTGACCTTAAAGATGTTGAGCATAAATTGCCTGAGAATGCGATTATAATATCTGATGATAATGGTATTGAAGGTGTTGCGGGTATTATTGGTGGGCAACGTACTGCGATTTCTGATGGTACTTCAAATATTATAATTGAGGTTGCGAATTTTGACCCGATTGCGATTGCATATGCAGGGCGCAAGCTAGGTATTGAGTCTGACGCACGTTATAGGTTTGAGCGTAAATTAGATTCTAAATTCTTGGAGAAAGGTATTGAGGCAATTACGGCATTGATAATTGAACTTTGTGGAACTGATAAAACTGAAGTTTCAAAAGTAGCGGAAGTTGGTGAGGAATTTGCAGGCAAAGATGCTATTGAGCTTAAGGCTGAGGATATATCTAACCGCTTAGGTATTGAGATTGCAAATTATAAGGAAATTCTAGAAGGGCTTTCGTTTGAAATTTCTGGAGATAAATTTACGCCGCCATCATGGAGGAATGATATTTCAATTAAGGAAGATTTGATTGAAGAAGTTGCGCGTGTTCATGGTTATAATGAAATCCCATCCGAGCCGTTAGCGTTTGCTCCTGTTAAAGATGCGCGTTCAATTAGGCAGAATAAGATATTAAATATTGCAAAAGATTTAAAGGCTTACGGGTATAAAGAAACGGTTAGCCTTTCATTTATTGCGCCTAAACTGGCTAAAAAGTTTATTGAGGATGCTGGCGATTTAATTGAAGTTGCGAACCCGATAAGTGAGAATTTATCTATTATGCGTCCTTCAATTTTAGCTTCGTTACTTAATGTGGCTAAGGAGAATGTGGCTAATAATGTGCAATCATTAAGCTTATATGAAACTGGTGCTATTTTTGCTAAAGATAAAAGGCAGTTTAATCAGGAAATTTCTGCGGCAGGTTTAATTTATGGTAACGTGTGTGAAAAGTCTCATGTTTCGCCAGAGTTGCCAGCGACGTTATTTGAAATTAAATGGGGGGTTGAAAAGGCGCTTAGTAATTTTATGAAAGTTGATAATTTACAAATCTCTGCCGATGGCGTGCCTAGCTATTATCATCCTGCGCGTTCTGGTGCGGTTAAGCTTGGTAAAAATGTAATTGCATATTTTGGTGAATTGCATCCGAAGCTTTTAAAGGATAATAAAATTAAGGCAAAGAATGTGCATGGTTTTGAAATTTTACTAGATAATTTGCCAGAGCCAAGAGCAGCAAAATCTACTGCGTTTAAGGCTTTTAAAGATAATAATTTGCCAACTGTTTATCGTGATTTTGCATTTGAACTAGATGTTAATGTTGCCGCGGGTGAGTTAATTAAATCGGTTAAAGGTTCGGATAAAAAGTCTATTTCGAATGTTTCTATTTTTGATTTATATCAAGGTGAGAACATTGCAGAAGGTAAGAAATCTATAGCGCTTAAAGTTGAACTTCAACCAGAAGGTGAAACATTTACTGCTGAGCAAATTAACGATATATCGGAAAAAATTATATCTAATGTTAACAGTAGGTTAGGTGGAATTCTTCGTTCTTAAGTGTAATTAATTCTTGATAAGAAAGGTTAATTTCGGTAATAATATTTGCTATGACAAAATCAGCTAGTGTTGCGGCAGAGCTTGCCGAAATTAAAAGTTATGTAAACAAAATTGGCGATGCAATTGAAACTAACGTTTCTTCAGGCGAGGCTAATAATGACAATCAAGAAATCATTTTATTGAGGAAGGATTTAGCGAAGGCTCATAAAAAAGTGGCTGATTTAGAAAAGAAAGTTAAGAAGGCTGTAGATAAAATTGACCTTCTAATAACTAATACTACTCAAGGAACTTTATTTTAATGCCAAGCGTTGATGTAAATATTGCTAATAGAACTTTTAAGTTAGTTTGTGGTGAAGGGCAAGAGCCTCATCTCACTTCTTTGGCGGGGCAAGTTAGTGAAAAGGCTGAAAAAATTGCAGCTACGTTGAAGTCAGTTAACATTGATAGCACGATTCTTTTAATGGTGGCACTAACTTTGCAGGATGACCTTAACGATAAATCTTCTTCTAGTGGAGATGGAAAAGTTGGGTCAGGTGAGGATTATTCAAAAGATTTGAGTGAAATTAAGTCTAGTTTAGAAAGTCTATTTGAAAAAGTTTCTTAAGGCTTTTAAGATTTACAATTACTAAAGTTTATTAGTTTTCCTTTTTTATTATCTAATTCTGCCCAAGTTTTTATAGGGATATCAAATACAGCTACAGATGGTGGGCTAAACTTATTGCGCATTTCGCGGTAGGCAGTTTTGTTACCAGCACCAGCAATATCAATTGCTAGTTGTGCTAAGCCGGGGTTATGCCCAATAATTGCGATGTTTTTATAGGAATCATCAACTGAGTTGATAAATTTTAGGATTTCACTTTCACTAGCTAAATATAGGCTTTTTATAGATTCTATTTCTGAACCTAAGTGGTTGTTTACATTACTTGCGGTTTGATGGGTTCGTTTCGCGGCGGAGTGGAATATAATTTCAGGTTTTGGGTATGAATTTTCTTTTAAAAATGAAACAATATTAGTGCACATTTGATGACCTTTATCGGTAAGTTCGCGGTCAAAATCTCCCAGTATGGATTTACCGCCATGCCCAGCTTTTGAGTGTCTTATTAAATATAGCCTTTTCATAAAATCTAAGTATCTATAATATCATGAGTTTTTTTAAATTAAAGGATTCTGTATCTGCTTTAAAATTAGCTAATAAACTTTCGGTTGAATTTATTGGTGATGATTTTGATATTGTAGGCATTAAAGCCCTTGATGATGCGGATGAAGGTGAGATATCTTTTTTAGATAATCAAAAATATTTAAAGCAGTTACAAGCTTCAAAGGCTTGTGCTGTTATTATTACGGGTGAGCTGAAAGATAGAGCTGAAGGTAAGTGTAAATTTGTATCTAATAATCCTTATGTAACATATGCGTTAGCATTGGATTATTTATATGAAGATATTGGCGCTTCTATCACTGGAAATTACGAAATAGGTCAGGGGACTGAGGTTGATACAGGTGCTATAATTTATGATGGCGTAAAAATTGGTAAAAATTGTAAGATTTATGCAGGTGCGGTTATATCGCATTCAATTATTGGTGATAATGTAACTATTCATCGTAATGCATCTATTGGGCAGGATGGCTTTGGTTATGCTTTTAATAAAGCAAACTTTACGCACGAAAAAGTACCGCAAATTGGTTCAGTTGTAATAGAAGATAATGTTGAAATTGGTGCTAATGTTACAATTGATAGAGGGTCTTTAAAAGACACTATAATTGGTGCGGGCACTAAGGTGGATAATTTAGTGCAAATTGCACATAACGTTGAAATTGGTAAAGGATGTATACTGGTTAGTCAATCGGGCGTTTCTGGTTCAACTAAAATTGGAGATTTCTCTGTTATAGGTGGTAAGGTTGGTATAGCAGGGCATTTAAATATTGGATCTCAAGTTACAATTGCTGGAAATGCGGGTGTAACTAAAAATATCGCTGATGGGCAAACTGTTGCTGGATTCCCTGCGATGGATATTAAAAAATGGCGCAAGCAAATTGTTAGGGATAGGAAGGGGCTTTAGATTTTTATGAGTGGAGTTAAGAAAGGTGGCGGTAAGAAAGGTGGAAGGCAAGGTTTAACGGTTCGTGTTAAAACGGCTAAAGGTAGGCGTTCATCTTCAACTAAGTGGTTGAAACGTCAGTTAAATGACCCTTACGTTGAGAAGGCCGTTAAAGATGGTTATCGCTCTCGTGCGGTTTATAAGTTGCGTGAAATTGATGATAAGTTCGATATTATCAAAAAGTCTAAAATTATTATGGATTTGGGGTGTGCACCTGGTGGGTGGCTTCAGCTATGCAAAGAGCGTGCGCCAAATGCCGAAATTATAGGAATAGATATTTTGGAAGTTGAGCCTATGGGGGGTGTTGAGATTATTTGTGGGGATATTGAGGACCCTGATATTTTGGATAAATATGAGGAGAAAAAACTGGATTTAGTTCTCTCTGATATGGCGGCAAATACTACAGGACATAAAGATACGGATCATTTGCGTATTATTGCGCTTTGTGAAATTGCCCTAGATTTTGCACTTCATACACTTAATAAAGGTGGTTCTTTTGCTTGCAAAATTTTCCAAGGTGGAGGTACTAATGAACTTGTACATTTGCTTAAAATGAATTTTGATCAGGTAAAATTCTTTAAGCCGGAATCTTCTCGTAAAGATTCTTCTGAGGCTTACTTAGTAGCTGTTGGTAAGAAGTAGTTTAGGTTTTATAGGCCAACAGCTTCAAAAACGTCACGAACAGATGCTAGTATTTTGTAACGATTAGAACGAATGTTGCTATCTTCTGCGTTGATAGTTACATTATCAAGGAAATCATTTAGGGGCTTAGTGAAAGAGCCTAAATCATTCAGCGCATTAGAGTAGTCGCGGTTTTGAACTTTACTTGAAATATCACCAGTACTATTTAATGCTTCACTTAATTCAACTTCATCATCGCAGGTGAAATATTTATCGTTAACTTTACCTTTGATTTTTGATCCTGATTTTTTCTCTTCAATTTCAAGGATATTCTTAGCACGTTTGAATGCGGCTATAACTTCGCCATTTTCGTTATCATTAGCGAAGTCTGTAATTGCTTTTACTTGAGAAATAACTTCAATTATATCTGAATTTTTAGCGAAAAGAGCGGGAATTAATTCATGGTTGATATTTTTGTTATCTTTGAAGAAATAGGTTAGCCTATCTTCAAAGAAATTTAATAATTCTGATGTTATTTCTTTAATGTGAAGTGATGCGCCACCTTTAATTTTTTCTAAAAGTTTTACTTTCTCTTCAGATTCAAAAACATTAGATGGGTATTGTTTTATTGCATGGGTTATAATTATATCCAGCCTCATAGATAGGCTGTTTTCTAATATAATTCTTATAATACCAAGTGCGGCACGACGAAGTGCAAACGGGTCTTTTGAGCCGGTTGGTTTTTCACCAATTAGGAACATACCCGCTAGCGTATCGAATTTGTCAGCTAATGAAATGCAAATGCTTACAGGTTCTTTTGGGCATTCATCTGATGCGCCAGCAGGTTTGTAATGGTTGCCTATTGCAAGTGCTACTTCTTCATCTTGCCCCTCGGCGTGGGCGTAATATTCACCCATAAAGCCTTGAAGTTCGGGGAACTCGCCAACCATTTCGGTAACAAGGTCTGATTTGCAAAGTTTTGCGGCTTGGTCTACCTTGTTAAGGTCTGCGTGTGGTACAAATACTGAAACAAAATCTGCATTTGAGTTAATGCGTTTTGTTTTATCGTAAACTGTGCCTAATTTGTTATGGAAGGTTATTCCCTTAAGTCTTTGAGTTTGCTCAGATAATTCAACTTTTGAGTCTTGTTGCTTGAAGAATACAGCATCAGCAAGTCTAGCACGAAGTACGCGTTCATTACCTTCAACTATTGCGGTTGTTTGCTTTGCTGTAGAGTTAGTAGCGAAGATAAAATATGGTAATAATTCGCCATCTTTATTTTCTAAACAGATATATTTTTGATGGGCGCGGATGGATGATATTAAAACTTCCTTTGGAAGTTCCATAAACTCCTTATCAATTGATCCTATAAGAACACGGCTATGTTCTACAAGGCCGGCGATTTCATTTAGTAGGTAATCTGAATAAGAAAGTTTGCCTTTCTTAGATTTAGCTAATTCTTGAGCCTGAGCTAGAATGCTATTTTTTCTGGTTTCTTGATTTAGTTCAACGCCATTTTTATTAAGTGTTGCTGTATATTCAGATGCTTCTTTTAAAGTTATAGCTTTTTGATTATCCCAATAGAGGCCGAAAGTTTGCGCAGTAGATTTAATATGATGATAGTTGAATTCAACTTTCTTATCATTAAAAAGTGCAAGGATGTTTTTGATAGGGCGTACCCATTTACATTCACTTTCGCCCCATTTCATAGATTTAGGCCATGTGAATTTATTTAAAAATTCTACTGATAATTCAGCCAGTATATCTTTTGTTGGTGCGCCTTTCTTTTTAATTACAGCAAAGTAGAATGTGCCTTTACCTTCAATTTCGCGTTGTTCTAATTTATCTACACTTAGGCCGGTAGATTTTGAGAAGCCTTCAATGGCTTTTTCATTAGCTTCAATTTTAGGCCCTTTACGTTCATCTTCAATATCAGGTTGTTTTTTAAGTAATCCTTCAACTTGAATTGTTAATCTACGAGGAGTAACAAAGGTCGTTACTTCTTTAAATTTAATTGAGTTTTCTTTTAGTAAAGATTCCCATGAGCGCGTAGCTTGTTCGGCCGCATTTAATTGCATGCGGGCTGGGATTTCTTCAGAATATATCTCTAAAATAAATGTCATTATTTAATAATTGTATAGGTAGAATAAAAAGCAATAGCCCGTCGCTGTTATTTTGCCGCTGCTCGCGGCGGGGCTGGGATTTCTTCAGAGTACATCTCTAGAATGAAGGTCATAAGAGTTAGCTCTTAACGTTATTATTCTCATCTAGAATTTTTACAATAGGTTTATGCTTTTTAGCTTCCTTTTCTTCTAGCTGACAGTAAGTACAAATAATTACTCTATCGCCTTTATTGGCTTTATGAGCTGCTGCACCTTGGATTCCTATCATTTTTGAGCCGCGTGGAGCAGGGATGGTATAAGTTGCGAAGCGTTCACCATTTGTAATATTATAGATTTCAACTTTTTCAGAAAGAAGCATATTAGCTTCGTCTAGTAGATCTTCATCGATAGCTACAGAGCCTTCGTAATCTATATTAGCTTCGGTAACGCGTGCGTTATGAAGTTTTGATTTAAGTAGAGTTAATAACATTTTATTTTTTTAAGATGCCGCGGTTGGTGCTGGTATCAATAAATTCAAAAATTTCTTTAGCAAGATCGCTATTATATTCGTCTTTTGCTTCAGTTAAGCGTTGTTCGAATAAACGGCCATCCTTCATTTCAAATAGTTCTGAATATAATTTTCGGATATGGTTAATATCGTCTTTATCCATTTTACTACGTTTTAGGCCAACCAAGTTTAGTCCTGAAAGGTTTGCGCGTTCGCCCATTGCTAGGCCGAATGGAATTATGTCACGTTCAATGCCTGAAAGTCCGCCAATCATTGCGCCTTTACCTATGCGTACAAATTGATGAACGGCTGAAAGGCCGCCGATTACTGCGCCATCATCTACTTCAACGTGTCCTGCAAGGGTTGCGTTATTAGCTAGAACAATATTATTACCTAAAATACAATCATGCGCGATATGCACGCCAACCATTATAAGGTTGTTATCACCAATTTTGGTAATATTACCGCCATCTTCAGTTCCTGCATGGATAGTAACATGTTCTCTAATGCGATTGTTTTTGCCAATAATAGTTTTGGTTTCTGCACCGCGATATTTTTTATCTTGAGGTTTTACACCAACAACAGCGAATGGATAAATTTCTGTACCATCACCAATTTCAGTATCACCATCAACAACTACATAAGCGTGGATTTTTATGTTATCACCTAGCTTAACTTTTTCGCCTATAACGGCTGTGCTGTGGATGTCGTTGGGCATTATATTTAGTTTTTAGAGTTATCTATTTCGTCCATGATCATGGCAGAAATATTAGCAGATGTTACAACTTCACCATCAACTAGTGCATCAACGTCGAACTTCCATAAGTTACGGCGGTTCTTAGTTATTTTAGCTTCGAAATGAATTACATCACCTGGTACAACGGGTTTACGAAACTTTACATTATCAATTGAAGTAAAGTAAACAACTGCGCCAGCGCAAGCGCCTTCGGTTGTTTCTACAACAAGAACGGCAGATGTTTGTGCCATTGCTTCAATAATAAGTACGCCGGGCATTACTGGGTGGCCAGGGAAGTGACCTTGGAAGAATGGTTCATTAATAGTAACATTCTTTATGCCACGGGCAGATTCGCCCTTAACAATGTCTTCAACTTTATCGATTAACAAAAACGGATACCTGTGCGGTATCATTTGCATAATATCTTTAATATCTTTGTTCATTGTTATTATAAATATGAGATCCCCGTTTGCACGGGGATAACAATAGTTAGTTATGCAGCGCCTGCAGTTTTAGCTACTTCTTCAGCGAAGTTTTCTTCTTTCTTTTCAATGCCTTCACCTAAAGTAAATTGTACGTAACCAGAAATGGTGATATCAGAACCAGCTTCTTTACCAGCAGATTCTACAACTTCACGGATTTTTTGCTTAGGATCAATAATGTAAGCTTGGTCAAGTAGAGTAATTTCTTCGTAGAACTTATTAATTCTACCAACAACCATTTTCTCAATGATGTTATCAGGCTTACCAGAAGCGCGAGCTTGCTCAGTGAAGATTTCCTTTTCTTTTTCAATTAAAGATTGGTCAACGCCATCTCTGTTAAGTGCGGCAGGCTTAGATGCCGCAATATGCATTGCTAATTTTTTACCTAGACTTTCAAGGGTTGCAGTATCAGCGGCAGATTCTAGAGCAACTAATACGCCAATTTTACCTAGACCTTCAGCGGCAGCGTTATGCACGTATGAAATAACAGCACCTTGGTTAGTAGATAAGCCAGCTGATCTACGGAATGAGATATTCTCACCGATAGTAGCTACAGCATCAGTTATTGTTTGCTCATGAGCTGATTTAGTTGCAGTTTCGTCACCATTATTTTCAAAAGCTGTTTCAGTGATTGTTGTAACTAAAGACTGGAACTGGTCGTTTTTAGCAACGAAGTCAGTTTCAGAGTTAATTTCAACAATAACGCCTTTATTACCTTCAACTTTAACAGATACTAGGCCTTCGGCGGTAATGCGCTCAGATTTTTTGGCAGCTTTAAGGCCACCTTCTTTACGTAACCAATCCTTGGCAGCTTCAAAATCACCACCAGCTTCAGTTAATGCTTTTTTACAAAGCATCATTGGAGCATCAGTAGCATCGCGTAATTGTTTAATTTGTGCAGCAGATATAGACATGATATTATCGTTTCCTATTATTCTTAGTTGGGTTTGTGCTATAATTAAGTCCTCTAGAGCCATAATATATAGGCTTAGAGTGTCAATATATAGCTGATTTAAATATTTATGCGTTAGCAACTTTCTTCTCTTCAGTTTCTGCCTTAGCTTCTTTAGCTTTAACGTCTTCTTTTGGAGCTTCAGCTTTCTTTTCATCTTCAGCTTTCTCTTCGATTTTAAGCTTCTTTTTTATTAGCTTTTCTTCTTGAGCTTGTTTCTCAGCTTCAGCTTGAGCAACAGAGTTAGCTAAACCAGCAACAGCTGCATCAGAAAGTAGGTCGCAGTAGAATTCGATTGCTTTGCGAGCATCGTCATTACCAGGGATAATGAAGTCGATATTGTCTGGATTGCAGTTTGAATCTACAACGGCAACAGTTGGAATGTTTAAGCAGTTAGCTTCGTTAACGGCAATAGACTCTTTGTTAGTATCAATAATAACTACAAGATCAGGTGATGTACCTAATTCACGAATACCACCAAGAGCTAGGTTTAATTTTTCTAGCTTACGAGTGATTTGTAAACGCTCTTTCTTGTTTAGGCCTAGTTCGTCGTTAGCTAATTGAGCTTCGTAGTTTTTCAGAGTGCTAATAGATTTTGAAACTGTGTTCCAGTTAGTTAACATTCCGCCTAACCATCTGTGGTTAACGTAGTACTGACCACATTTAGTAGCAGCTTCTGCAATGATATCAGATGCTTGCTTTTTAGTTGATACGAATAAGATTTTACCACCGCGTGCTGCAACTGTGTAAACAGCTTCTAATGCTCTGTAGAATAGAGGTGCAGTTTTTTCTAGATCGATGATATGAGTTTCTTCACGAACACCAAAGATATATGGTGCCATTTTGGGGTTCCAACGAGAAGCTTTATGGCCGTAATGTACGCCAGCTTCTAGCATTTGTTGTAGTGTAAATTGAGGTAGATTTGGTTTATTCTCAGACATTTATGTACTCCTTTAGTTTGCCTCGTTAGGTTGAACCGCTTATGCAGCACTAAAGTTAACCCAACTGTGTTAATAATTAATGCGCACATTATAGTTTAAAAAGAGTAGTTAAGTCAAGTAACTTAAATAGATGATTTTTAAGTGCCTGTGCCACCAAAGTTGCCGAACTCAAATGCAGGCATTCCACCGCTGTAGTTGGCGCATGGGCTTGCTTCGCCGGTAAGCTCTTGAACTATCAACTCGGCGTTGAATAGAATCATCAAACCAAGTGCGGTTACTAAAAATACGGTCCAGTCTAGTTTTCCCCTAAATGCTTGAGCGGCCATTAATACAATTGCAATAGATGCTACTGCAACGCCAACCTGAGATTGAAGTACAGAAGCAACGTAGCAAATTATATTAACCAAATTAGAAAATGATCCACCACTGGCTCCACCGCTGGCTAGGGCTAATTCAGGAATAAGAATTATTCCAAAAGTTAGCATAATAATATGTATAGTAAATTTTCCCATTGAATCTTAAGTTTAACAGACAAATATTAATAAAATATGAATATTGCAATAATAGTTGCGGGTGGCGCATCTGGGAGGTTTGAATCTGAGGTACCTAAGTCATATGTGAAATATGCTGGAAAGCAGGTGTTTAAGCTAACTATTGAGGCTTTTTTGAAGTCTGAAAAAATTGATTATATTCAGCCAGTTATAGCGCGTGGGCATGAAGATTTATATGAAAATCTAGGTTTTGAGGGTGATGAAAGGGTTCTAAAATGGTGTTATGGTGGCTTTGTTACCCGTCAGGAGAGTGTATATGAAGGGCTTAAGGCAATTGAAGGGCGTAAGCCTAATGCGGTATTAATTCACGATGCTGCTAGGCCGTTTATTCCTGTAGAGATTATAGATAATGTAATAGATAAATTGATTGAAGGAGCAAAGGGGGTCATTCCTGTATTGCCGGTTAATGATACTATAAAAACTAAAGATTTTCAAAAAGTTGATAGAGACAATTTAATAAAGATACAAACACCACAAGGATTTGACTATCCTGTTATATATCAGTTGCATAAAGAGAATATTGGAGTTAACGCTACGGATGATTCGTCCTTGTTATTAGATAAGGGGTATAATATTGAAACTGTGATGGGGAGTGAAGATAATATTAAAATAACACGTACATCAGATATGCCGAAAATTCAGAAAATTGGTCAAGGTTATGACATTCATGTTTTAGAGCAAAATAAGGATAGATATCTTATGCTCGGTGGAATTGAAATTGAGTCTGATTTAGCGCTCGTGGGGCATTCGGATGCTGATGTTGTTTTGCATGCAATTACAGATGCCGTGTTAGGCGCGTGCGGGCAGGGTGATATTGGTGAGCATTTTTCTGATAAGGATGAAAGATGGAAAAATGCTAGTTCAGATAAATTTTTAAAACACGCTGTTAGTTTGTTAAGTGGGCAAGGTGGTTCGTTGGTTAATATTGATGTTACAGTTATTGCTGAACAGCCTAAGTTATCGGCTTATAAGGCGCGGATAAAAGAGAAAGTTGCTGAAATTTGTGATATTGACGCTTTAAATGTAAATATTAAGGCTACAACTAACGAAAAGCAGGACTCTATAGGGCGCGGGGAAGCTATCGTCTGTAATGCAATTGTTTCTGTTTTGATATAAAAACGTAAAGTTAAGTCTTGCGAATTAATTAAATAAAATACAAAACTAATATACTATGACTAGAGCTATTATATCTGCATTTTATCGTTCACCATTTACACCGGCTGGTAGAGGTGAGCTTGTTAATGTGCGTCCGGATGATTTGTTGGCGAATACACTTAAAGGACTTGTTGAGAAAACAGGTTTGCAGGTTGATGATATTGAGGATGTAAAAGTTGGTTGTGCTTTCCCTGAGGGTGAGCAAGGTTTGAATGTTGCGCGTTTGGCATCTGCAATTGCGGGTTTGCCGAATAGTGCAGCGGGTGTTACTACTAATAGATTTTGCGGTTCATCTATGCAGACTATACATGATGCGGCGGGTGCCATTGCTATGGGGGCTGGTGATGTATTTATTTGTGCGGGTGTTGAGAGTATGAGCCGTATACCAATGGGTGGTTTAAACCCCGCGCCAAATGCTGAATTACATGAAAATGATGCGGGTGCATATATGGGAATGGGGGAAACGGCGGAAAATGTTGCAGATTTGCATAAGGTTAAGCGTAAGCTCCAAGAGGAGTTTGCATTAGCTTCGCATAATAAGGCTGCGGCTGCGCGTGCTGAGGGTAAATTTGAAGATGAAATAATTCCATTCGGTGAAGTTGCGCAAGATGGTTGTATTCGTGAAGGTTCAACTTTAGAGAAAATGGCTACATTGAAGCCTGCGTTTGATAAGAGAGGGTCTGTTACAGCGGCAACGTCTTCACCACTTACTGATGGTGCAGTTGCGGTGCTTTTAGTTTCTGAAGAATATGCGGATAAGCATAATTTACCTAAGTTGGCGGCAATTAAGTCTATCGCGGTTTCTGGTTGTGATCCGAAAACTATGGGGCTTGGGCCAATTTATGCGGGTAAGAAAGCGCTAGAGCGTGCGGGTATTAAGCCTGAGGATTTATCTGTTGCAGAAATTAATGAGGCTTTTTCAGCGCAAGCTATACCATCGCAAACGGAGCTTGGTTTGAAAGATGATATTTTAAATATTGATGGTGGTGCGATTGCGTTAGGGCATCCGCTTGGAGCATCTGGTGCGCGTATTACTGGTAAGGCGGCTTCATTATTGAAGCGTGAAGGTGGTAAATATGCGCTCGCTGCTATGTGTATTGGCGGCGGTATGGGTGTTGCTACAGTTCTTGAGACTGTATAAATTCTTAGCTTTTCTTTTAGTAAAAAATCTCTAGTTTCGTGCTTCTATGAAATTGACGGGAAATTATATTTGGGCAATTATTTTATCTGCTGTGGTAATGATGTTATGGCAATATTTTTATGTTGAGCCTCAGCTGCAGGAAAAGCGTGCGTATGAAGCTGCGCAAGCTGAATTAGCTAGTGAAAGCAATGGTTTACAGGTTAAAATTGATGCGAATACTGAAATACAGGCGCCAGAGGATGTTCTTAAATTGGTTAATAGAGCTGAGCTTGTAGATGGTGGGTCTGCTGGGCGTGCGTTATTTGGTAATGGTAAGATTAGCGGGTCTGTTAATCTTAAAGGTGCTGTTTACGATGATTTATCTTTAGCGAACTATAGAAAAACTTCACTTGCGGATGATGAAAAGGTTAGTTTGTTGAATCCAAAAGGTTCTGATAATGTTTACTATGCTACAACTGGTTGGGTTGCGAGCGGTATTAAAACCCCAGATTCGAACTCTGTTTGGAAATTAATTTCTAATGAGAATAATGTTATAGTAATCACTTGGGATAATGGTGAAGGTTTTGAATTTAAAAAATCTATTACGCTTGATAAAAATTATATGATTACAGAAGAAAATTCTGTGGTTAATGCATCTGGTGTGGATGCGACTATGTATCATTATGGTGTGATTAATAGGTATTATGCTACAGATGCTGATTCGGATGAAATGCGTGGCTACACTAGAGAGAATGCGTATGGTAATACACAAAATACGTGGATTGTGCATCAAGGGGCGATTGGTGTATTTGATAAAAAATTAGAAGAGGTTGAGTTTGATGATCTTGATGATGATAATTATAAGTATGCATCTGATAATGCATGGTTAGGTTTTTCGGATAGGTATTGGCAAACGGCATTTATTCCTGCACCGGAATTAAATATTGAGGCTTCATTCAAACGCTCACATTCTGACTTTGGTTATAACAGATACCAAGCAGACTTTAGAGGTGAAGGTATAAGTATTAAGGCTGATTCAGAATATTCATTAACTACGCGTATTTATGCAGGTGCTAAAGAGGTTGATGTAATTAATGATTATGCTGAGGCTCAAGATATTCCGTTATTTGATAGGGTAATTGATTGGGGGTGGTTCTCAGTGATTGTTAAGCCTATGTATGCGGCGTTGAAATTCTTTTACTCATTAGTGGGTAATTTTGGTGTTGCGATTCTGTTGTTAACTATCTGTGTTAAAGTATTATTATTCCCGTTAGCTTACAAGAGTTTCGCTTCTATGGCGAAAATGCGTGAAGTTATGCCAGAGCTGAAGGCTATTAAGGAAAAAAATAAGGATAACCCTCAGGCTGTACAAAAAGAGATGATGGGTTTCTATAAGAAAAAGGGGATTAATCCTGCGGCGGGTTGTTTGCCGATATTCTTGCAAATTCCGATTTTCTTCTCACTTTATAAGGTTTTATATATTGCAATTGAAATGAGGCATGCGCCGTTTTATGCGTGGTTAAAAGATTTATCTTTACCAGACCCGACATCTATAATTAATTTATTTGGGCTGTTACCATTTGAGGCGCCTGCATTTTTACTTATTGGTGTGTTACCGATTGCGTTTGGTGTTTCAATGTATATCCAGCAGAAGCTTAACCCTACACCGGCAGATGCTACTCAGGCGGCTATTATGAGATATTTGCCGTTTATATTTGTATTCTTATTTGCAGGCTTCCCAGCGGGTTTAGTTATGTACTGGACATGGAATAATATCCTAACGATTGCTCAGCAATATTATATCACTAGAAGGGTTAATAAGGGCAAGTAGTGCAGTTAAAATCACTGGTTAAATATTTAGAATCAAAGGATATTCAAATTCATGGTAAGCTTATCGATCTTACAGTTACTGATATTGTCACAGACTCACGTTGTGCTACACCTGGGTGTATCTTCTTTGCCCTTACTGGTGGAGTTATTTATATAAATGATGCGGTGGAGCGCGGTGCTTCGGTTGTTATTACTAAAACGCCGATATCTGGTGGTTATAAGAATATTACCTATTTAACTACACTTACGCCTAGATTGGCGATTAACGAGGCGTTAGAGTGTTTTTACCCTAAGGATGATGTAAAAAATATTTCAGCTGTTACGGGTACTAATGGTAAAACTTCGGTTGCGCATTTTGTTGCAAGTATTTGGAATAATTTAAGGGTAAGGGATCCTCGCCTTCGCGGGGATGATAACTCCTTCGGAGTAGTCAATATTGGGACTATTGGTGTTTTTATTAATGGCGAGAAGGATGACGAGCTTTCTAAGTTAACTAACCTTACTACTCCAGATAATGCGTCTATTCATAAAATAGTTTCACGTGCGAAGGTTGATAATTTTGTTATGGAGGCATCTTCGCATGGGTTGGTACAAAATAGGCTTGCAGGTATTGATGTTAATATTGCTGCGGTAACTAATATTTCGCATGACCATTTAGATTATCATGGTTCGATGGAAGAATATGTTAAGGCTAAAACCTTATTATTTTCTGATGTTTTAAAGGAAGGTGGTTTTGCAGTTATTAATTCTGAGATGGATTATGCAGATGAGTTTTTAAAAGTTGCGGAAGCTAATAATGCTAGAACAATAACTTATGGTAAAAAATTCAATGATATTATCAGATTTGTAAAGTCTAGGCAGATTGGAAATTCAATGGCTGTGGTTATTGAGATACTTGGAAATGAGTATCAGATAAATACGAAATTAGTGGGAGATTTTCAGATTGAAAATTTATTATGCGCAATTGGCATGGTTATTGCATCTGGTATTGAAGATAGAAAAGTGGTTGAAGCATGCCAAGGTATGATTAACCCCGAAGGAAGGCTAGAGGCGGTTGGTAAAAATATATTTGTAGACTTTGCGCATACACCTGATGCACTTGAATGTGCTATTAAGGCGTTACGTGGGCAATTTAGTGGTGCAGGGCTTTCAGTGGTGTTTGGTTGTGGTGGAGATAGGGATATAAATAAAAGGCCAATGATGGGAAAAATAGCAGCTGAGCTTGCGGATAAGATTTATATTACGGATGATAATCCGCGCAATGAGAACTCAGAAGATATTATTGAACAAGTGGCGAGCGGAATTTTAAGTAATACAAAAGAGGTATTTAAAATTGCGAATAGAGAAAATGCGATTAAATCTGCAATTGATAGGTTGCATAATGATGATATATTGTTAATAGCTGGTAAGGGGCATGAAGAATACCAAATAGTTGGTAATGAAAAGCTCTATTTTAGCGATAAAGAAGTTGTGAGGAACTATGTTTACTGAATTTGATGTAATAATATCTGTAATTGTATTGGCTACTATGGTTATGACCTATAGGGCGGGCTTTCTAGATTCTATTCTAGGGCTGGCTTCTGTTATTTTAAGTGGTTATGTGGCCGTTAGCATATTTGATGATATGGTGGCTAAAGTATCGGAGTGGTTTGATAAGCCTTTGCTAATAAGCATTGTGGCGGTGATTATTGTATTTTTCATTGCGTATATTTTACTTAATTTACTACACAGGGTTTTAGCTGGTGGGCTTGGTATATTTGTAGGTGGTGCCTTTGATAGACTTATGGGCTTCCTACTGGGTGCATTCTTTGCGTATATTGTTGTAGGTGCAATTTATCTGCTTATTATTAATGTTCAGGGTAAAGAGCCTAAGTGGTTATTAGAGACCCAAACATATGGTTTAACAGGTTCAGCTAGTAATTTTGTTAATGATAATATTGGTGGCTTCTTAAAAGGAAAGTTAGATGAGTATGAAGCTAAGAATCTGGATGCTGAAGTTATAACAGAACCTAATAATAATATAATTATTAAAGACTCTTTAGAGCAACCAACTAATCCAAACTTTTATGATGCTTCGCCATTTGATGGTCAGCAAGAAGGTTATCAAGAAGCTCCAAGTAACAATAGCAATATCTTTTAATGAACGACCATTTAAACGAATTACCTTTTGATAAATTCCATGAGGAGTGCGGTGTATTCGGCATTTATGGTAATAAGGATGCGGTCACCTTTATAACGCTTGGCTTGCATGCTTTGCAGCATAGAGGGCAAGAGAGTGCAGGTATTGTAACAATTGATGGTGCAGAGTTTAATAAGCAACATTCATTTGGTAAAGTGGGTGACCGCTTTAATAAGCCTGAAATTATTGAGCGCTTAAAGGGCGATATTGGTATTGGTCATAACAGGTATTCTACATCTGGCGACAAAGGTGCTATTAATATTCAACCGATATATGCGGAGACTAGTTTTGGTAAATTAGCAATTGCGCATAATGGTAATCTTACAAACGCAGATAAAATTAAAAAAAATCTTGTAGCCCAAGGTTCTATTTTTTCGACCACTATGGATAGTGAGGTAATTATTCACTTACTTTCTACGTCTAAGAAGCCTTCAGTTAGGCATGCTTTAATTGAAAGTTTAGTGCAAGTTAAAGGTGGTTACTCATTAGTTTGTGCATCTGAAGGGCAATTAATTGGTGTGCGTGATCCGCATGGTATTCGTCCGCTTGTATTGGGCAAGCTTGGTGATGCTTATATGTTAGCATCTGAAACTGTTGCGTTTGATATTGTTGGTGCAGAATATGTTCGTGATATTGAACCTGCTGAGATGGTAACAATTACAGATAAGGGAATTGAATCGGCATTTCCTTTTGGAAAAGAAAATAAAAAGAGATTCTGTATTTTTGAATATGTTTATTTCTCTCGCCCAGATTCGTTCTTTGAAGGTAACGATATTTATCAGTTACGTAAGAATATGGGTAAACAGTTAGCTCATGAATCTGGTGTAGATATTGATATGGTTGTGCCAGTGCCGGATTCGGGTATTCCTGCGGCTATTGGTTTTGCAGAAGAAAGTGGTAAGCCATTTGATTTAGGTATTATTAGAA
Source organism: Rickettsiales bacterium (assembly GCA_020630095.1). GTDB lineage: Bacteria > Pseudomonadota > Alphaproteobacteria > Rickettsiales > UBA8987 > JAHDCD01. The sequence goes on from JAHDCD010000001.1 coordinate 124,555, forward strand.
ATCATTATATTGGGCGTACGTTTATTGAACCTACTGATTCTATTAGGCATTTAGGGGTTAAGCTTAAGCATAATGCTAATAATCAAGTTATTGGCGGTAAAAATATTGTACTAGTAGATGATTCTTTAGTGCGTGGTACGACATCTAAGAAAATTGTAGAAATGGTGCGTGCGGCTGGTGCTAAAGAAGTGCATATGTGTATATCTGCGCCGCCAACAACTAACCCGTGTTTTTATGGTGTTGATACGCCATCGAAGGATCAACTTCTTGCTTCTCGTATGAGTTTGCAAGAGATGAAAGATTATATTGGTGTAGACAGCCTTACTTTTCTATCTATAGATGGATTATACAAGGCCGTTACCGAATCAAGTAGAAATGATGATGATCCAAAATATTGCGATGCGTGTTTTACTGGGGATTACCCCGTTGCTGTTGGCGAATAATTCGCTAGCTCAAAGCTATCCACCTCCAGTTCAAATTGAAATTCCAGGGATTAATAGGTCTGAGTATAAACCTGTTGCTAAATCTAGTACTAACCTAAGATTGTCTAGTAAACCTAGACAAGTAATACAACCTAGGCCAGTGCAAGCATCTAAGATTGGTGTGGTTTCAGCGCCAAGAAGTGCTAAGCCTAGTGTTAATGTTAAAGATAAATATGTAGATGATACTCCGCAGGTTAGGGCGGCTAAATTAAATAACATTGCGGCAAGGCAGGTAAGGTCTGGTCAGTATGGGCCAGCTTTAAAGAATTTAAATGAAGCTATTAGTATTCATAGGGATGGCTTGCAATATTACTTTAATAGAGCGCAGGCGTTAATGGGCTTGCAAAGATATAACGAAGCTGAGAGAGATTTTAGAATTGTAGTAAAGAATAACCCTAGAAATGCGCAAGCCTTTCAAGGTTTGGCAGATGCGTTATTTTTTCAAAAGCAATATGATGAAGCTGTAAAATATTATAAGAGGACGATTGATAAGAATCCGAGTTCTCATGAAAGTTATGCGCAGATAGGAACAATATATGGTATTGGTGGGTATAATGATTATGCGACTGCGTATTTATCGCGTTCAATAAATATGCAACCAAACTACACGGCATATTTGAACAGAGGCTTGGCTTATGGTAGAACTGGAAAAACTAGGCAGGCCTATTCGGATTTTAGAAAGGCGCTTGAGTTAGATCCTAATGGTGCAACGGCTTATGAAGGTGTTTGCTCTACACTTGGCTTTATGGGAAATTATGAAGGGGCAATTGGTGCCTGTGATAGAGCAATTGAGCTTACTCCTAATTCATCTTCAGCCTATGTTAATCGTGCGATTGTTTTAGATAATATGCTTCGTGAATATGATGCATTAGAGGATTTGAAAGTTGCGGTTAAGTTAAATCCTAATTCGCAAACAGCGCAAACTATGCTTGCGGATCTTAAGACTCTTTTAGAGGATTAAATCGATTGAAAATTTCTTATATAAGTTTAAGAATATGCCCTGATGGCATACCCAAGTAATACAAATAATATTAATCTAGTTAATGCTGAGAAGGAAGTTTTAGACTTTTGGGCTGAGGAGGCTGTATTTACTGAGTCAGTTGATACAAAGCCGATTGATAATGAATGGATATTTTTTGATGGTCCTCCGTTTGCGAATGGTTTGCCTCATTATGGGCATTTATTAACATCTACCGTTAAGGATTGTTATGCGAGATATCATGCAATGAAAGGTGAGCGTGTTGAGCGTAGATTTGGTTGGGATTGTCATGGGTTGCCAGCTGAAATGGAAGCGGAGAAAGAGCTTAATATTCAAGGGCAAATTGCGATACAGGAATATGGTATTGAGAAGTTTAACAAGCAGTGTTCAACATCTGTACTGAAATATACTCAGGAATGGCGCGACTATATTAATAGAATGGCGAGGTGGGTTGATTTTGATAATGAATATAAAACCATGGACAAAGGATATATGGAATCTGTTATGTGGGCTTTTTCTGAGCTGCATAAAAAGGGTTTAATATATGAAGGCTCTAAGGTTATGCCTTATTCTTGGGCATGTGAAACTCCGTTATCAAACTTTGAAACGCGTATGGATAACGCTTATCGCGAGCGTGAGGATAAAGCGATTACTGTTGCGTTTGAGCTGAAAGAACAAATTAATGGTAAGAAAGCATATATATTGGCATGGACAACTACACCTTGGACTCTGCCTTCTAACTTAGCTTTAGCGATTAATCCGGATATGGACTATAAGTTAGAGGAGGTTGATAATAATATTTATATATCCGCATTGTCATTCGCCAGCTTGACCGGCGAATCCAATAAGAAAGATCTAGATTCGCCGGTCAAGCCGGCGAATGACACGAAAAAAGGATCTTTTTTTGTAGGGTTAGGCTATAAACCGTTATTTCCTTATTTTGAGAATCAGGAGAATGCGTTTAAAGTTTTAAGTGGTGATTTTGTTGAGGAAGGCTCTGGTACGGGCATTGTTCACTTAGCCCCTGGCTTTGGTGAAGATGACCAACGTGTATGTAAAGAAAACGGAATTGATGTTGTTTGCCCTGTTGATCAGGCGGGTAAATATACTGATGATATCTTTGATTTAGATAATCTTACGCTTAAAGGTGTTAATGTAATTGCGGGCGAAGGTAAGGCGGAAGCTGACCCTTTTGATGAGAAGCAAATTGCAAAATATGGCTTGGCTAATTTGCGTATTATTCATTATTTAAAGCAAACTGGGCAGTTGGTTAAGCAGGAGAATTATAATCATAATTATCCGCATTGTTGGCGAACGGATACTCCGCTTATTTATAAAGCTATTCCATCATATTATGTTGCGGTTGAGAAGTTTAAGCACAGAATGGTGGAGCTTAATCAAAATATTAACTGGATTCCGAACCATATTAAAGAGGGGTTGTTTGGTAAATGGTTAGAAGGTGCGCGTGATTGGGCGATTTCGCGTAATCGCTTTTGGGGTGCGCCGATTCCTATTTGGAAATCGGAGAGTGGTAAGAGTATAGTTGTTGGCTCTATTGAAGAGTTGGAGAAACTATCTGGTAAAAAGGTGCAAGATTTACACCGCCCGTATATTGATGACATCACTATTGAGCAGGATGGCGAGGTTTATAAACGTGTTCCAGATGTTCTAGATTGTTGGTTTGAATCTGGTTCTATGCCGTTTGCGCAATTGCATTATCCGTTTGAGAATAAAGAGAAGTTTGAAGCTAATTTCCCTGCGGACTTTATTGTTGAGTATACAGCGCAAACGCGTGGGTGGTTCTATACGTTAATGGTGCTTTCAACGGCATTATTTGATAGTGAGCCGTTTAAAAATGTTATTTGTCATGGTGTTATATTGGGTGAGAGTGAGAAAGACCCTAATACCAATAAAATTGTTAAACAGAAATTATCTAAGCGTAAGAAAAACTATGCAGACCCACTAGAGGTGTTTGAAAAATTTGGTGCAGATGCGATGCGCTTTACTTTGTTATCATCGCCGGTTTGTACAGGTGGTGAATTGCAAGTTACAAAAGATGGTTCTGAGTTTAAGGATACGTTGCGTTTGGTAATCAACCCTATTCAGAACGCATATCACTTTTTCTGTTTGTACGCTAATATAGATGGTATTGAAGCGGTTGCGGAAGTGGGTAATTCAAATAATTTATTAGATAAGTATATTCTGTCAAAACTTTCTGAGGCGCTTACTAAGATTGATAAGGGGTTAAATGAATTTAACTCGCCGAGCGCGTGTGAAGCTATAACGGATTTCTTTGAAGTGCTTAATAATTGGTATATTAGACGTAACCGTAATAGGTTCTGGGAGAAGATATCTGATAGCAATAAAGAAGATAAGCAAGCAGCGTATAATACGCTTTATACTTGCATTACGGAAATGATGAAGGCATCTGCACCAATTATTCCTCTTACGAGTGAATACATTTATAGAGCTTTAACGTCATCGCGAGCGTAAGCGAAGCGATCCAGGAGCGAACAAAATGAGTAATAGAATTCCAGCGGTTTATATAATGGCTAATAAAAAGAATGGTTCAATTTATGCGGGTGTAACTTCTGATTTAACAAAAAGAGTTTATCAGCATAAAAATGCATTGGTTAAAGGGTTTACTTCAAAATATGGTTGTAAACTTCTTGTATTTTATGAAGTACATGAAAATATGGAATCCGCTATTTTAAGAGAAAAGCAAATTAAAGGTGGATCTCGTAAAAAGAAATTAGATTTAATAGAAGCTAGAAATCCATTTTGGGAAGATTTATATCCTGATGTTTTATAGTGTGATTCCAGTTTTTTAGATTACTGGATTGCTTCACTACGCTCGCAATGACGAGATAAATTTTTATATGACGAATATTAATAAAGTTGCAGTAATTGGTTCGGGTTTAATGGGTTCGCAAATAGCGGCTCATGTTGCTAATAGCGGTGTGCCCGTTGTTATGTTGGACATTGTGCCAAAAGAGGGTGGTAGAAATGATATTGCGCAAGGTGCGTTAGATCGTTTAAAGAAATCTGACCCTGAGGCGTTTACTCATAAAAGAAATGCGAAGTTAGTTACCATTGGAAATATTGAAGATGACCTTGATAAGCTGGCTGATTGTGATTGGATAATTGAAGCGGTTATTGAGCGCTTAGATATTAAGCAAAGTCTTTATAAAAACGTTATTAAGTATGCCAAGGCGGATGCGGTGATATCATCGAATACATCTACATTACCTTTTGCTGAGCTTGTTAAGGGCATGGGTAGAGATTTTGAAAAAAGATTTTGTATTGCGCATTTCTTTAACCCGCCGCGTTACATGCGTTTATTGGAAGTTGTTGGTGAGGCTGCTGATAAAATTACCGATTATGCGGATAAGCAATTAGGTAAAACAGTTATTAAATGTAAGGATACTGCGGGTTTTATTGCTAATAGAATCGGTACGTTTTGGATTCAAGCTGCGTTTAATAATGCGCTTGATATGAAGGTTGATCCTCAAACGGCGGATGTGATTATGAAGCCGTGCGGGATTCCTAAAACTGGTGTGTTTGGTTTAGCGGATTTAGTGGGTGTTGATTTATTGCCGCTTATTGCGAAATCTTACGCTGATATTTTACCGGATACGGATGGGTTTAATAAGATTTATAAAGAGCGTGATTTTGTTAAGAATATGCTTGCTGATGGATATAAAGGTAGGAAATCTGGTTCAAAAGGTGGTTTTTACCGCATGAACGACGAGAAGATTAAGGAGACCCGTAATCTTGAGACTGGCGAATATTCATTTGTAAAAAAGAAGCGTGTTAAAACTAAAGGTATTAAAGCTACATGTGAAGCTTACGATTATGCGTGGGCGGTATTCCGTGATACGTTAGTTTATGTATTGCAAGTGGCGGAAGAAATTTCATTCTCCATTCCAGATATAGATGAAGCGATGAAGCTTGGTTATAATTGGAAGCAAGGTCCATTTGAAATGCTTGACGCGCTAGGTGTTGAATGGTTTGAATCTAAATTAAAAGAAGATGGTATTGAAGTGCCGGCTTTATTAAGCAAGCTTGGTGGTTCAGCGTACGAAGCGAAAACTGTATATACTTATGGTGGCTCTCGTGAGGAGATAAAAATTGATAATGAGAAAATTACTTTAGAGGATGTTAAGGGTGATTTGATTGTTAAAAAAGCTTCTGCTAAGTTATGGGATATTGGTGATGGTGTTGCGTGTTTGCAATATACATCTAAAATGAATTCAATTGATCCTACAACGTTAGAGGCGATTGTTGAAGCGACTGAGGAAGTTTCTAAAAACTTCAAAGGTATGGTTGTAGCTAATGATAGCTCTAACTTTACGGCTGGTGCGAATATTGGTTTCTTATTGTACACCGCTAATGTTGCAGGTTGGAAATTTATTGAAGGCGTAATTAAGCAAGGTCAAGACGCTTACATGGGCTTGAAATATGCTGATTTCCCTGTGGTTGCAGCGCCTACTGGTATGTGTTTAGGTGGCGGTACTGAGCTATTATTACATTCGGACTGGGTTCAGGCTCATGCGGAGCTTTATGCCGGACTTGTTGAAGTTGGTGTGGGTGTTGTTCCGGGGTGGGGCGGTTGTAAAGAATATGTATTGCGCTCATTAAAGAAGCGTGCGGAGTCTGATAGCGTTTATGCGAAAATGGGTGGTTGGTTTAGTTTCCTTTCGCCTGTTAGAACATTAAATACTATGCAGCCGTTAAGGGAATCATTTATTAATATTTCTACTGCGAAGGTTTCGAAGTCTGCGGTTCAAGCTAAAGAGAATTTAATTTTAAACCAGTTTGGTATTACTGCAAATCGTTCACGTTTACTTGCGGATGCTAAGGCCAAATGTTTAGAATTGGCGGTTGATTATAAAGCGCCTGAAACAGCTGCACCTGTGCGTTTACCAGGTAAAACTGCGTATACTGCTTTTAAAATGGGTATTAATGATTTCCATAAAGCGGGTAAGATTACAGATTACGATGTAGAAGTTTCATTAGCTGTGGCGCGTGTACTTTCTGGTGGTGATACATCTATAACGAAGGAAGTTACCGAGCAGCAATTACTTGATTTAGAGCTACAAGAGTTTGTGCGTTTATGTAAAGATGAACGAACTTTGGATCGTATTGAGCATATGCTTGAGAAAGGTAAGCCGTTACGCAATTAGTGTCTATTTTACCTAAAGAAGCTTATATTTCTGAAGATTGGTTCAAGAAAGAGCAAGAGCTTATATTTTCTAAATGCTGGCATTTTGCCGGTTTAGTTGAAGATTTAAAAGAAGCTGGTGATTATTTGACTGTTCAAGCGGGGTTAAACAATATCTTTGTTTTGTTGGGTGAAGATGATGAGCTAAAAGCCTATCATAATATTTGTCGTCATAAAGGAACTCAATTACTTAGAGCGGTTGGTAAGGTGGGTAAGGTTATAACGTGTCCTTACCATGACTGGGCTTATAGTAGTGCAAATGGTAAGTTGCTTTCTGTACCAAAAGAGAAAGATGAATTTTGTGATATAGATAAAGATTGTCTTTCATTGAAAAAGGCATCGATTGGTATTTTTAGAGGAATGTATTTTGTACATCCTGAGGAAAATCCTAATATTACTTTGGAGCAATGGTTTGAAGGTGTTGAGGAAAATTTAGGGGCTCATGTTGTTGAAGATTTAATCGAATATGAGGATGCTTACGAAGAGCATATAATTAAAGCTAATTGGAAGATAGTAGTTGAGAATTATATAGATGTTTACCATCTATCGCATCTTCATTCAGGTACTTTATCTATGTATGACCATGCTAAGGCTGAGTTTGGTTTTATTAATGATCATTATTTATTTTGGGAGCCGTTAACTGAATCTTATGCTAAAAATATAGAAGAAAATGCACCTATGCCATTAGTTGTTGATAAAGAGTATCTAGGTGCTTCAGTACCTATGTTGTTTCCTTCATTGGGGTTGTCTGAAACAGAATCTAGCTGGAACACATTTCATATTATTCCTGTTTCTGCCGAAGAAACAAAAGTGCAAATTAGAACTAAAGTTAAAAATGCTTCAGATGGTGAATTTTCTAGACAGGAAAAAAGATCTAGAAAATATTGGAAAGATAATATTAGAACAAAATACCCTGAAAATTACTTAGAAAGTGAAAATGATGCTATGGCTTCTATGGATTTTATGAAGGAGGATATTTTTGTATGTGAACAGCAACAGAAATCTTTTCATAGTCCGTATTTTGAAGTTGGTGCTTCTGCTAAGAAATTAGAAAAGCCAGTTAGGGACTTTCAATCTATTATCTTAAAATACTTGAAATAGTTACATTTTTTACGTTATAATCTTAGCCTTATGCAAGAGTTTTACGAAAAAGCAGGAACGTTAGCCGAAGCGTTACCTTATATGAAAGAATTTGCAGGCGAAACTTTTGTTATAAAGTTTGGCGGTTCTGCAATGGGTAACGAAGAGTTAGCACAAAAATTTGCACATGACGTTGTGCTAATGAAGCAAGTGGGTATTAACCCTGTAATTGTTCATGGTGGTGGCCCCCAGATTGGGCAGATGCTTGATAAGCTTAAAATAAAGTCTGAATTTATTGATGGGCTACGCGTTACCGATAAAGAAACTGTTGAAGTTGTTGAGATGGTTTTATCTGGTAAGATTAATAAGAAAATTGTGCAGGATATTAATAAAGCTGGTGCGCTGGCTGTTGGTATATCTGGTAAGGATGGTAGCTTAATTAAGGCTAAAAAAGTTCGCCGTACTAAGCGCGATAGAAGCTCTAATATTGAATCTATTTTAGACCTTGGATTTGTTGGCGAGCCAATCGCGGTTAATCCTGATTTATTAGCTGCATTAGAAAGTTCAGATATTATTCCGGTTATTGCGCCGATAGGTGTTGGTGAAAATGGTGAAACGTTTAATATCAATGCTGATACTTGCGCAGGCGCTATTGCTCAAGCTCTTGTGGCGCGTAAGCTTATAATGCTAACAGATGTTGAAGGTGTACTAAGTAAAAATAAAGAGCTTATTGGACAAGTTCAATTGAATGATGTTAATAAGCTAATTGATAATGGTACTATTAGTGGCGGTATGATTCCTAAAATTGAAACTTGTGCCAATGCGGTTAAGAACTTCGTAGGTGCAGCACATATTTTAGATGGTCGTAAAGCGCATTCAATGTTGGTTGAGGTATTTACGCCTCATGGTATTGGTACAATGATAAGTTAGCGAAGATTAGCAGATCTTGCAGAAATAGCAGAACTGGCTTTTAATAATCTACTTTTATAAAGTATAGTCCGTGCGGTGGCGCAGTTATACCGGCTTTAGTGCGGTCTTTTGACTCTATAATTTCTTTTATATAATCAGGTTCTAGTTTGCCGCGGGCAATATCTACCAATGTGCCGGTTATAATTCTTACCATGTTATGTAGAAAGCTTTGAGCTTTGATTTCTAAAATTATATGATTACCATTTTGAGTGATATTTATTTCATCAATAGAACGTTCAGTTCTTGTAGCCTGACATTCGGCGGCACGGAAGGCAGAAAAATCATGAGCGCCAAGTAAATGTTTTGCAGCTTGGTGCATTTTATTTATATCTAATTCATTTTTAACCCACCAAACACGATTCTCTAATAATACGGAGCGTGAAGGGCGGTTAAGTATATGATATTCATACGTACGTTGCTTAGCATCAAAACGCGCTGAAAAAGATTGATCAATTATTTTAGCATCTAAAATTGAGATGGGCTTGCCTTGTGAGTGAAAGTTTAGGCCTTCGCGTATTTGGTATTCATCCCATTTATCATTTTTTAAAGTGAAATCTACAACTTGCCCTTTTGCATGAACGCCAGCATCGGTTCTACCGGCTACTGTAGTTTTTGGCTTTTCATTGGTTAACTTGTAAAGAGCATCTTCTAAAATTTCTTGAACAGTTGGTGCATCGTCTTGAATTTGGTAGCCACTTAAGTTAGTGCCATCGTACTCTAGAGTTATTTTAAACTTACTTGCCATTGTTAACTTGATTTAATGCCCATACAAAATCTTTCTTTAGGGCTTCGTACTCTCGATTTAAGGTGTTTGGTGTGGCGATAAAATTATATAAAATGTTTTCTTTTTTATATTTATCAAATACTTCGCTTAATATTGCGCGGTAACGGCGTTTAACTAGGTTCCTGTCAACTGCGCGTTTAGATATTTTCTTAGAAACAGTTAGTCCGTAAAGGGCAGGGCCTTCGTAATTTACGTGAACTAATAGTAATCCCTTAGACTTAATTAATATGCCTTCTTTCCTTAATCTGCGGAAGTGATGTAGGGATGTTATTGTATTTTTCATTTTCAATGGTCGCACGGGCTTGCCCAAGTTGTTCGCTACGCTCCAACCCTTCGGGTGCAGTATGCACTTCTTAGGCCCTTCGCTCCCGATTATCCTCTAACTTCAACGTAAGTTTCGTTATAAAGTTCGTTCATAAACTTTTCGCCTTCACGTTTCATTTTTTGTAATAGGATTTTTTCCTTAACCTTATTTTTAGTTAAATTTGAAGAAAGATTTTTAACCTCGCCGATTCTAATTAGGCGGTAAGCGTCTAAGTCATTATCATATACTGGACGTGTAGTGGTATTTCTAGCAACGTTGCCAACGATATCTTTTAATTTTTTACTTAAACGTTCTTCGTTAATAAACCCTAGACGGCCACCTTTTGGAGCGGTAGGGCTTTCAGAAAATTCTTTAGCAATTCTCATGAATTTTGTAGAAGTATCGGCTTTTTTATATAATTCGTTTACGATTAATTTTGTGTCTTCCTTAGTGCCAGATACTGTAATAAGTATTTCAAATACTTCGATTTCTCTACCTGTTATCTCGCTTTTTAATTCGTTATATCTAGCGTTAACTTCATCATCAGATACGCTTACTAAAGGGCGAACTTTTGCCGCTAGAATTTTTTGCCATAAAACTTGAGCGCGTAAATTATCTAATGTTGCAGCTAGTGATACGTTTTCTTTAACTAATGTTTCAGCAAACTCTTGGGGAGTTTTTCTGTTCATTTTTGCTAATTCAGCAAAGGCATTATTAACTTCTGCATCTTTTATAGAAACATTAAATTGATTAGCGAATTTCTTTTGTAACTTCTCATTAATTAGGTTTTGTAAGGCTTTATCGGCAATTTCTTGTCTGGCACTTAAAGTATCCGGTTTGCCAGAAGACTTAACCATAAGCTCTATTCTTTTATCAAGAGTGGCAGAAGATATTGCCTCTTCACCCACCTTGGCAACAATATCTGCTGTGCCTGCGTAAACGCTTAGGCTTAAAAATAAAATAGAAATTGATGTTAATGTTTTAATCATGGTTTTTGTTTAAATCGTACTTGACTTATTACTTGTTTTAGTGCTATATACCTTCTCAATTTATTGAGGTCAACATGTCAAGAATTTGCGATTTAACAGATAAGAAAGCACAAAGCGGTAACAACGTATCGCACTCTAACCGTAAGTCTAGAAGAAAATTTAAAGTTAACTTACATAGAGTTAGCTTATTTTCAGAAGCTTTAGGCGCACGCGTGCCATTAAAACTTGCTGCATCTACGTTAAGAACCATTGACTTCAAAGGCGGTCTAGATAGTTTCTTAGTTAACACTAAAAATAACAAACTGTCGGGCAATGCAATCAAGCTTAAAAAGAAAATTCAAAAAGCAATCACTGAAAAAGAAGTTACTAACTAGTCTTCTTTCTATTTTTATTTTATCTAGTTTTTCTAGCGCTAATGCGGAAGAGTCTAATTATGCCAATATGAAGGCATCTGAGGCTAATTTGCGTGTTGGGCCGGGGTTACAATATGACGTTTATTTTAAGTTATCTAAGGCTGATGTTCCGCTTAAAGTAGTGGATGAATTTGAGCACTGGCGCAAAGTTGAAGATTTTGACGGCGACCAAGGTTGGGTTCATAAAGCGCTTTTAAATAAGAAAAGAACTGGTGTAATTACTAATGTTGGTACAACAACCCCATACGTAAGTATTTATGAAGAGCCGTTATTTGATGCTGAAATTTTAGCTAATCTGGAATCTGGTGTGATTATTTCAATTGAAGAATGTGCTGAGAGCTTTTGTTTAATTTCAAAAGAGCATGATGATAATATCTATCAAGGTTGGTTACCAAAATCTAATATTTGGGGTGTGGATACTGCTGAAGTATTTTAGTTTATCCAACTTCTAAAGTTTGATCTTGAGTCTCTACTCTAGCTGGTAGATCGCCATATTTTTCTTGAATTTCTTTTCCATTATATGATGCGGCGAACCCTTTCCCTGTTTTTGTGTCTTCTGGGGAAATAACGGTTTCTACTTTTGCTTTATTGCCAACTATTGGCTGAGCGATAACAACCATTTTTCCGTTCTCTTGAGTTTCTATCGGGTAAACGACTTTATGTTGTTCGGCTAAATCTTCATTAACTGTAAATGTTATAGATCCATCTTCATTTAAATTAACATGATCAGGGTGATAAAACACCACGGCATCCCCTGTAGGCTCTATTTTGCCATTTTTTCTGGCGCAAACATATTTAGTTTCACTATCTCGACTTTTATCGGAGTTGTATTCTTTTATTGCATCCGCTTTTTGTTGTGTATTTGTGTTATCTTTAATACCAATTTTATCGCCTAAAGAGGTGCTTTTATATGTATCTGGCGCAGATGCTACAGGAGTTGGTGCATCTCTTCCTTCTTGTTCATTGCCCTCGATTGCGGATTCAATTGTATTTGGTGCGTTAAGCTCCTTGTCTGTTTCGGGTTCTTCTTCAATAGAATTATTTTTGCTAAGAATTTGCTCTCTATTTATACCTAGCTTCTTGGCTAATTTACTTTGAAGCTTTTCTAAAATATCTGGTTCGTAGATAGTTTCTTCCAATTTATTATCTAGGAAAGTATATGCTAATTCTTTTGATTCGTCCTCATTCTTACCTAGTTCTTTATATGTATTTACTAAGCTATCGAAGTTGTTTTTAAGATTTTCGTTAACTACCCTTAAGGCAATTTCATCTATTTTTTCTTCAAATCGTTCAATTCTTTCATCAAGTTGCCTTTTTTTATCGTCTAAACTTGTCCAACCCCATTGAGTTGTTCCATGTAAGCTTTCTCTGCCTTTATCGGCTATTTTTTCTTTTATATCGTCTTTTCTTGCTTCAAGTTTTATTACTTTTTCTTCAAGCCTATTGGATTTTTTTTCTATATGTTTTTCTAATTTCTTTTGCGTTTTCTTTATCTCTTCTAAGGTGTCAACTGTGGTATCAACTAATTTTTTAATGCCACCACCTTCACCGCGTAGGGTATCAAACTTGCCTTCTGTAAAGAAGTCATCTAATACGTCGCGAGTTGTATCGGCTTCTTGTGCTGTAGATATAACTTGTAAAACTTCTTTATAATCTTCTTCAAGTTCAGCTTGATCAATTCCAGAGTGAGATACTATATTTTCTAAAGTGTCCTTTGCGTATTGAATTGATTCTTCGGTATAGTTTTCGGCAACAAATTGGCTCTGTTCTAAATAGATACCTAGTGCGATGATATTCTTTTTATTACCATCTATTGCGCCTTTTCTTAATGGGCCGTCTTTAAATGTTCCGTTAAGTAGGTCGGACATTTGTTTATGAACGCCTATGTGAATTTTATTGCTTACCTTGAAGTCATAGTTATTTTCATCCCAAGATCTTTCTAGCTTAATGCTTCTTGGGTAATATTCTCTTTCAGGCTCGTTATCTTCTAACTCAAGTTCATCACCGCCATCTATTGCTGGTGTAATATTTTCTGGATTATCTATAGAGCTTTCTGCTTTATCTAATGTGTCTAGATAAGGAGTTTCTTTATCTATAAATTTATTAAGTACTTTAGACCCAAGTTGAGTAAGTGCTGGAGCGGATAGGGTAAAGGCGCTGTAAGCGGCTAATGTTGCTGGGTATATTATAGGTGCTCCAAGTGTAGAACTTACTATACTTGCAGTTGCGCTGGTAAGTCCAAGTAGAGCTAGAGCTTCTCTTGGGGCTGTTTTAGGTCCCCATATTTTCGTTACGGCTATATCTATAGCTCTTTTTGTTTCGGCAAATCTTTCTTTAGGGCTTTTTCTATGAACATTCTCAGCAGTTAGTGTATCAACGTCTATATCCTCTGCATCTGCTGGAGTAGTTTCTTCTGTAGGTATCCCTGTAGTTTCGTTTGAATTTGCTTCAAGAGATTTGGAGGGTTTTCTTTTTTGACTTTCCTCTGGCGCGGGTGCGGGTGGAGCTGTAAGGGGTGTTATGGGCGCAGTAATAGGTTTTGTTTTTTGGTCGGGTAACTTCTCTATTTCGTCCTCTGCTTTTATAGCTGCAGGGGTAGCTTGCTCGTTAGCAAGTAGATTCTCATTAACAACATTAAGTACCGCCTGAGATAAAGCTAATTCTTGCTCTTTTGATATACCATTTACGCTGAATGCACCAATAGCAGACATTACATCAATATATTGAGCTATAGGTTTAAGTAACAATTCTATTTCTTTGGCTTTAGGAACATTATCATCATCAAATAGTTTTAATATTTGATTAGATATATTTTTTATTTCTGTCTGTTTACCTGTTACATCTAGTGTTGAGCTTGTTGTAAATATGGTTAGTTCTTTTTTTTCCTCTTCTAATGCAGGCTCTTCTGTAAGAGGTTTATCTTTTTTATTAAAAGGATTAAACTTTGAAAAGAAACTAGATTTATTGGGCTTAGTAATTTTATCAGGTTTTTCTGGGGCTTCATCAACTTCAAAAAAAGATTTTTTTGGTAAAAACTTCGAAAGATGCTTTCCATCCGCATGATCAAATACGGCTTTTGCTTCTTCAGGAGATACAGTTTTAGGTTTGTTGGGTGATTCGTATTCAACGATTGGAAACTCACTACTTTTATACCTATCAGATGATAATGGTCTTCCGTCAATAAGGAGTCTATAGCTTTTATCTAATCCTGCTTCATCAACGGCTTGATTGTAAAAAATTGATAAAACTTTTGTTAAATCAATATTATCGTTACTTAGTTCAATTATATTTCCAGTTCTATTTTTTAAGTTTTCTTTTAGCTTAGTTAATGTTTCTTCATATCTAATTCGTTTTGTTTGATCACCTTGGTTGTTTTCAAGGTCATCAGCAGCGATGTAAAACTCTTTTATAGTTTGATTAAGGCTAATTGCGTAATATGAAGCATCGCTTTGAGAAATGTCGCTAGAGAATGTAATGATGGTATCATTATATTCTGTTATGTTTGAATTATCTTCTGCCATATATCACTCAACACTTTAAGTTTAAATGGCAAAGGTTAACAAAAGGTTAACTTGAAGTAGAAATGTTAACTAAAAATAGGGTTTTTAGGCCGCTTCTTCGCTGTTCTTTTCTTCCTCTGTTGAGTTTTTCTTTTCTAGTAGCTCGCGTGCTTTAAGGCTTAGTTGAACGTTAAGCTCGCGTAGTTGTTTATCGTCAACTAGGGCAGGGGCATTCATAAGTAAGTCTTGCGCCTTTTGATTCATAGGGAATGCAATAACTTCGCGGATATTAGGTTCATCACAAAGTAGCATTACAATTCTGTCGATACCTGGGGCAATACCACCATGTGGAGGAGCGCCAAACTTGAATGCGCGGATCATGCCGCCGAATTTCTCGTCAACAAAGGCTTCGTCGTAGCCAACAATGCCAAATGCTTTGTACATAATTTCTGGCTTGTGGTTACGAATTGCGCCAGATGAAAGTTCGATTCCGTTACAAACAATATCATACTGGTATGCTTTTATGGCAAGTAGATCTTCATCTGTTTTTGCGTTTTCTAGCACTTCCATTTCGCCTTGAGGCATTGAGAATGGGTTGTGTGAGAAGTCTATTTTGCCTTCGTCTTCATTATATTCGAAGTAAGGGAAGTCTACTACCCAGCAGAATTTGAATTCATTTTCATTTATTAAATCTAGGTCGTTCGCAAGTTCAACACGAACCTTGCCCGCTAATTCTGCGGCGAAAAGTTCTGCACCAGCGGAGAAGAATACAGCATCGCCTGCGCCAGCGTTAGCTGTTTGCTTAATTTGTTCAATGCGGTCGGCATCTAAGTTGTTAGCAATAGGGCCTTTGCCATTGCCTTCTTCGTCGAAGTTAATGTAGCCCAAACCTTTTGCGCCGTGGCTTTGTGCGAATTCGATTTTCTTATCGAAGAAGCTTCTTGCCTTTGTGCCGCATTTTGGTGCTGGAATTGCACGGACAACTTGCCCCGCTTCAACTGTTTTAGCGAATATGCCGAAGCCTGAGCCACGGAATATTTCGGATACGTCCGTTATCTCTAAATCGTAGCGTAAATCTGGCTTGTCCGAGCCGTATTTTAGCATTGCATCATCGTATGTGATGCGTGGGAATGGAGTTGACGTTACTTTTTTATCGGTGAATTTTGTGAATATGTGATTCATTAAATTCTCAGTTATTTCAAATACTTCATCTTGCGTTACGAAGCTCATCTCCATATCTAGCTGGTAGAATTCACCAGGGGAGCGGTCTGCTCTAGCGTCTTCATCGCGGAAGCAAGGGGCAATTTGGAAATAGCGGTCGAAACCTGATACCATTAATAATTGCTTAAATTGCTGAGGGGCTTGCGGTAGTGCGTAGAAATGCCCAGGGTGGACACGGCTTGGCACTAAATAATCACGTGCGCCTTCTGGCGAGCTTGCTGTTAATATTGGCGTTTGGAATTCGTTAAAATTTGCATCCGTCATGTATCGGCGGATTTCGCTAATTACATTAGACCTTAGTAATATGTTCTTGTGTAGCTTGTCTTTTCTTAAATCTAAGAAGCGGTATTTTAGGCGCGTAGATTCAGGAAATTCTTTATCTGAATTTACTTCTAGCGGTAAAACATCTGCCGCAGATTCTAGCGTTATAGATGTTGCTTTAATTTCTATTTCACCAGTTGCTAAATTTTTATTAACGGCTTCATCTGCACGGGCGATAACTTCGCCTTCAACTGTAATTACGCTTTCGTAACGGATGTTAATATCTTCCTCGGTTACAATTTGCGTGATGCCGTAATGGTCGCGTAAATCGATGAAGAAAACGCCGCCATGGTCACGCTTACGGTGAACCCAGCCGGAAAGCTTTACGCTCTCGCCGATATCGGCTTTGTTTAGTTGGTTACAGGTATGTGATCTATAAGGATTAGTCATTGCGGTAATTGTTTACTTATTCATGCGGTTTTATTCAAGAAAAACCTTGCATAAGATGAGATTTTTGTACTATATATGTTGCACTATGTCTTTAACTATTAAACAGAAAGAAGTTGCAGTTTGGTTAGTTGATAATACTACCCTTACTTTTGAACAAATTGCCGAATTTTGTAATCTACACCCTGTAGAGGTGCGTGGTATTGCTGATGGTGAGGTTGCAGCTAACTTTATGGGTGCTAACCCTGTTGGGCAAAAAATGATCTCTCTGGAGAATCTTGAAGATGCTCAAAAGGATAAAAATGTTGCACTTAAATTATTACCTGAGTTTGCGGCATATTTAAAATCTAATGAGAAGAAAACTTCTCGCTATACTCCGATTGCTCGTAGGCAGGATAAGCCAGATGCAATCTTATGGTTATTAAAGAAATATCCGACTATTAATGATTCGCAAATTTCGAAGTTAATAGGTACTACTAAGAAAACTATTACTTCTATTCGTGATAAATCTCATAGTAAGTATCAGCAGTTAAAGCCTAAAGATCCTGTATTATTAGGTCTTTGTGGTCAGTCTGCGCTTAATATTGTTGCTGAAAAATTAGAAAAAGCGGCTGATAAAGAGTCTGCTTAATCTATTTTTATTCTATAATTTCTGAAATACGTTTTCCGGTGGCTAATGATTGAGTCCAACCTAGGAAGCCATTGCCTGAGCAAATGTAAGTATCTTCTTGTAATTGCTTGATAATTGGTTGTCCGTTGGGGGTGAAGGGGCGAAGGCATGCCCATTCTTCAGATTCATTGATATTGCTCTCTAGTTGTGGAAAAAGTTTAAGAGTTTGTTGTTTTAATAGTTTTATACGGCTTGGAGTGATATCGTAATTAAAGCCATTAAATTCACCTGTTCCAGCCGCGCGTAGTCGGTTGCCAAGTCTTGTGTAAACAATTTTTGTATCTTCATCCATTAAACTTCCCGAAATGCAGTTTTCATCTTTAATCGGTACTGTAATGCTATAGCCCTTAGTTGGGTATATGGGTAGTCTAAGCCTAAGTTGTTTTGCTAAATTATAAGAGTTTGCACCTGCGGCGATAATGATTTTTTCATTATTATTTGGCTTGGTAATTTTGTACTCAGCATCAAATACAAATTTTACACCTTTCTTTTGTAGTAAAGACTTAAGCTCTGTGCAGAAAACGCGGGAATTGCCAATTTCATCTTGAGGGTGGTAAATACTACCTGCGATATCTTTTTTAACAGATTTGTTATACTCGTAAAATTCTGATTTATTTAAACTTTCGTAATTTACGCCTGCGTTCTTGGAGTAATTTTTGAATTTCTCTAAGTCTTTGACGTTTTTAAATATATGATAAATTCCGCTTTGTTTAAATTCAAAATCAAATGGGAATTTTTCTTCTTTAAATAGCTCTTTGGTTTCAAAGCCTAGTTTTAAAATTTCTTTTATATTTTGCCTTTTTTTGTAAGGTAAGGCATTTATTGCATATTTAAATAACCAAGGTAATTGTCCGTTCTTGAAGGATGGGCGAATAAGCAGAGGTGCATCTTCTTTGCCAAGCCAGCTTATGCCTTTTAATATATTACCTAATGATGATATAGGGCCGACATCGCTATATGAAAGCTGACAGCCATTTTGGAAGGTGCATTCGCCAGCAGGGTGCGGTTGCCTGTCAATTACTGTTATATTATTATAATTTTTTTTATGGATGAAATACGCGGCAGAAAGTCCAATAATTCCTGAGCCAATTATGGTGATTTTATTATCCACGGAATAAGGATAGGGATTATATAGAATCTAGCAAATAGATTATCTTGTTGGTGTGGTTACTGGTTTAGCTGAAGCGCTTGGAGTTACTGGTTTAGCTTCTGCACTTGGTACAGGAGTTGCTCTAGGGGGAACTGGTTCAGCTTGAAAGGGTGTTGCTTTATCTAACTTTACCTTTCCACGCTCGCCTTTTTTTAGTTCTTGTATAGCTATTTCATCTAATTCAAGTTGTGCAGGTAATTTAAAAATTGAGTCTTTTTGTCCTGTTTCTTGCTCTCTGGCTGATGCTTGAATTAAAGCTGCTAGACCTGTTGCTAATTCATCTGCTGATGGCTTTCTTTCTTTGTGTAAAGATTTTAGAGGTTTGTTCTTTTCTTTATCCTCTGTTAATGGAGTTATAGATTCTTGATATTTTACTCTATCCATTCGAGATTCTTGATCTCGTGAAAGGACGCCATTACCATAAAAATGGTGTTGTTGTGTTTTATCTTCAGGTTTGTTAAGAAGTTTTTCTAAAATTTCACTAAAAATATTATTATTTTTATTATCTGCCATTGATTGAATTGTAGCAGAGAAAGTTTAATAAAAAGTTAACGTAATTATATAGGGCCTTAGTAGTGTAAAGCTTAAATTAAACGGCAGTACCGCCAACAGTAAGTTTGTCAATCAGCATAGATGGTTGGCCTACGCCTACAGGAACACCTTGACCATCTTTACCGCAAGTGCCAATACCATGGTCTAGCTCTAGGTCGTTACCGATAGATTTGATTTTCTTCATAACGTCAGGGCCGTTACCAATTAATGTTGCGCCTTTTACTGGGTGAGTAATTTTACCATCCTCAATCATATAAGTTTCTTGGGCAGAAAATACGAATTTACCAGAGGTAATATCTACCTGACCGCCACCAAAGTTAACAGCGTAAATACCGCGTTTAGTATTTGCTATCATGTCGGAAACATTGTCGTTACCGGCTAGCATGTAAGTGTTTGTCATTCTAGGCATTGGCTGGTGTTGGTAGCTTTCGCGGCGTCCGTTACCAGTTGGTTTTACACCCATTAGCCTTGCATTTAGCCTATCTTGCATGAAGCCAGTTAATATACCGTCTTCAATTAATATGTTATTTGCTGAGGCTGTGCCTTCGTCGTCTACAGTTATTGAACCACGGCGATCTGGCATTGTGCCGTTATCAACTACAGTTACGCCTTTTGAGGCAACTTGTTTGCCCATTTGGTCGTGGAATATAGATGTTTTCTTGCGGTTGAAGTCGCCTTCTAAGCCGTGACCTACAGCTTCATGTAACATTACACCAGGCCAGCCATTGCCTAAGATTACAGTCATTTCACCTGCAGGTGATGGTTTGGCCTCTAGATTTACTAGTGCTTGACGAAGTGCTTCGTCAGCTGCTTTTTGCCAATTGTCGCGCGTTACGAAAGTATCTAATTTTGCTCTACCGCCACAGCCGTATGAGCCAGTTTCTTTTACGCCGTCCTTTTCTACTACAACGGAAATGTTCATACGAACTAATGGGCGGATATCACCAGTTTCAAAGCCACCTGCTCGGATGATTTTAACTGCTTGCCATTCGCCACCGATAGAACAGCTAACTTGTTTTACGCGCTCATCTTTTGTGCGCAAGTAATCGTCAATTTCTTTTAAAATATCTACTTTGGCATCAAATGAATATGATGAAATTGGGTTGTCAGGTACATATAGCGGGGCAGGCGCTTGACTTGGGTTGCCAACTAAATCTTCAACGCCATTATGGCCACCTTTTACTGAGCGGACAGTTTCTGCCGCGTTACGCATTGATTGCTCAGTTATGTTAGATGAATGTGCATAGCCAGAAAGTTCGCCCATTACGGAGCGTAAGCCGAAGCCTTGTGTGGTGTTGTATGTTGCGTTTTTTAATACGCTGTCATCAAATCCTAAACCTTCGGTTTGGGTGTATTCAAGGAACATCTCGCCATCGTCGAAGCCATCTAGCACATTGTTGGTAATTTTATGCACAGTGTCGGGTGAAATGTTTTTGTAAAAAATATTATCTAAAATTTCTTTCATAATTAAAATGTGAGCTTTAGTAAGCCCCACCAGTTAATATTTTGTATAGGAGTAAACTCGGATGTGCTAGAGTTTTTTACTTTAACTGCGTAGTGGTTAAGGATTTTTCTGAATTTCTTCAATTCTTTGTTTAACTCTAGTTTAGAAGCTTCTTGTTTAAGTTCTTGAATTTTATTGGATAAATCTTCTTTTTCTAAAATGGCTATGTTCGGGTAGTAGCTACACATGCGATACAGATTTATATAGCCATGTAATAGTGTTAATTGATCATTCTTGGATGATATTATTTTAAGAATATTGCCGTATTTTTTAGAGCAGAAACCTTCGAAGTCAGTTTGGTCTTTAAAAGGTTTTTCGTCTAAAAAGCGTTCATGAGTATCTATTATTTCTAGTAGTAAAGAATAGTCTTTTTCAGTGAAAGTATCCTTCATTTTTTCTATTACATCATGTTTTTTAATAAGCCCTTCGGTAATTGCTTCGCGCCACCATTGGTAGCGTATCATCCCTATCATTTCTTCAGATGTTTTGTGAGGGATTTGTTCTATCTCATTTAAAAATAAGCATAAAGCTTCTGATCGTTTTCTTTGTGAGGGTTGTAAGAATAGGCTCCAAATATAATAATCGTAATGGGTATTTTTCATTAGATTAGCCTAAAAAACTTTGAACATAGTGTACATGCCGCCTAAAATTAAACCTATAGAGGTAAGTGCAACCGTTAAGATTCTGTTGTTAATCTCGTGTTTAAGGATTTCTAGGTCTTTTTTTGTAGAAACACCATCGCCGATATCAGTTATTACATCAACTACTTTTTCAGTAAAGGTATTCCCTTTTACAAGATGCTCAACCGCTGCATATGTATCAAGAATGTGTGTGTTCATTTAATAAATGATAGAGTAAAACTTTATAAAAATCAAGTTTATAAGATAATCCAGCTAGCGAGTCCTAGGAAGATAAAGAATGCGGAAATGTCAGTTATTGTGGTTACAAATACTGAGCTTGCGATTGCTGGGTCTACGCCCATTTTTGATAAGATAAGTGGTGTTAAACCGCCAGCTAAAGCTGCGAGTATTAGGGCTAGTATCATGGATATGCCGAATACTACTGATAGCATAACATCTGAGTAGAATGCATAACTTGCGCAGAATACTATAAAGGCAAATATAACGCCATTAATTAGGCCTGTTATAATCTCGCGTTTGATCATTTCAGGGGAGTTTTCTATATCTAACTCCTTGGTTGCTAATGCACGAATTGCTACTGTAAGCGTTTGCATACCTGCGTTACCAGCCATAGATGCTACGATTGGCATTAGTACTGCTAATGCTACTAGGCGGTCGATATCTGCTTCGAAGATTTTAATTACTAATGATGCCGCAATTGCGGTAAGTAAGTTAATTAACAACCAGCTAAAGCGACCTTTTGCTTTTTCGAATGGAGCAGCATCTATATCAGATTCTTCACCTACACCGGCCATTAATAGTAAATCTTCTTCGGCTTCATCTTCAGCGATTTCAGCGATATTATCTAGCGTTACAACGCCTAGTACATCATTATTATTAGAAACTACCGTTGCAGAGATTAGGCCTTTTTCTTGGAACTCGTATACTAGGTCCTCTTGGTCTGTTTCAGCGGATACTTTGGTTATCTCAGTATTCATTATAGTTGAGATATTTTCTTTACGCTCCGAGCGGAGAATTCTTGAAAGCAGTACAGTACCTACCGGTTTTTGGTCTGAATTTAAAACTAGAATATCATGAAAATCATCTGAGATATTTTTGTTAGAGCGAAGATAGTCAATTGTTTCACCAACGGTCCAGCCTAGTCCGACAGAGATAAAATCTTTCGTCATAATAGAACCTGCGGTATTTTCTAAATACGCGTTTAGGTTCTGCTTATTTATAGGCTCAGCCTTCATATAAAATGAAGGAATATAAGGGTTTAGTTGTTTTTGCTAGTTTAAAATATCTTCCATAAGAAGAAATTCTTCCATTGACTGAGGTTCGGATGATGAGATTTCAGAAGGAAGGTTATAAGATAGTGCTATGCCTATAAAAGTGATCGCGAATGTTGCGACAGCAGCTCTACGTATAAAGAAAAATAGATTGTTTGAAGTTTTATCTTTATTTTTTTGCTGTAGAGATGCCGCAATGATACGATCTTCAAGTCCAGCTTTCGCAGGCTCAAACTTACGTTTTTTCAATAGTTTATTTAACGAATTATCGTCCATATATTATATTAGTACTGTTTAAAATCTAATTCCCTTCGCCTTGCGCGACTAATTCTTTTAATTTTTTCTTTGCTCTCATTAATAGGCTTTCTAAGGCTTTTACGCCAACGCCTACAACATCGGCGGCTTCCTTATTTGAAAGTCCTTCATAAAAAGTTAAGTTTATAGCAAGTGCCTGATTTTCAGGAAGGGTTGCTATCATATCTTCAATTTGTCCTTGTAAAGTTTCCTTCTCAATGTCAACTGAGGTGTCAGCAAACTGTACATCTTCCATCATTGGAAGGGGCTTTTTCTTCTTAATATAATCTAAGCACATATTAGATACAACTCGATAGAACCAAGTGGTAAATTTTGCAGCTTTTTCAGGGTTGTATATAGCCTTCTTGCTCCATAACTTTAGGAATGCTTCTTGGGTGATTTCTTCGGAAATATCTGGATCGCGAACGTAGCGATAGCATAGTGAATAGAACTTCTGAGAGTGGCGCTGAATAAGCATGGCAAAAGCAGGGTGGTTATCCTCTTCTTGAGCTAATTTGATTAGCTCTTCGTCTTTTAATTCGCTTATGTTGTTAGTTTTAGCCACTTTATGACTTTACTAACAGTTTTTTTGTAAATAAAACTAAAAATATGTCTTTATTTGGTGACCCACTCAAAAAAACTAGTTTTCCTGCAGCTAACAATAGTGCGGCGGGGCAGCAGGTTGCCGAAAATAATTCGGAATTAAAAGATCAAGAACCTAATGCGAGTGTTAAAAATGCTAAGTCAGATTATGCATCGCTTGGTGAGCAGTTAGTTAAGCAAAATCTTATTACTCCGGATCAATTGGAAATTGCTAAGAAAGTGCAGCGCGAAACTGGTGGTGCGCAAATGATTGGTAATATTCTGGTAGAGATGGGCTTCATTACGGAGCATACTTTATCGGAAGTTTTAAGTACCGATAAAGGGATTGATACTTTTGACCCTTCAAATTCAATAGTAGACCCTGATATTGTTAAGCTTGTGCCTAAGGAGCTTGCAATGAACTTTAGGGCGGTGCCGATATCATCTGAAGATAATAAGATATATCTGGCGATGGTAGATATATATGATGTTGTTGCGCTTGATCGCTTGAAGATGCATCTGCCGGCGGAAAGTAAGATTGTGCCAATGCAATGTTCGCAAGCGGCACTTTCTGATCTGATTGATAATTACTATGAGTATGAATTATCGATTGATGGTATTTTGCGCGAGATTGAGCATTTGAATCGTGATGAGCTTGTTAAGCAGGCGTCTAACGAACAAAGTTACGTTAACCCAACGGTGCGTTTATTGGATGCGATTTTAATTGATGCGATTAGGCAAGGCGCATCGGATATTCACTTTGAGCCGGAGGGGGTTTTCGTAAGAGTTAGGTATCGTATTGATGGGCATTTAGTGCTTATCCGTTCATTCCATATTGATTATTGGAGTGCGGTGGTTGTGCGTATTAAGATTATTTCAGGCATGAATATTGCTGAAACTAGATTGCCTCAGGATGGTAGAATAGGGTATCAAGTATTGGGTCGCGAGATCGACTTCCGTGTATCTACTCAGCCAACTATTGATGGTGAGAACGTGGTAATGCGTATTCTTGATAAGAAGAATTCCTTATTGCCAATGGCTAAGCTTGGTTTAAGTAAAAAGAATATTGAGCGCTTGCAAAAAGCGATGAGTAAGCCGGAAGGAATTGTGGTTGTAACTGGTCCTACTGGTTCTGGTAAAACGACAACTCTATATTCAATTCTTTCAGAAATTAATGATCTTTCGATTAATATTATGACCTTGGAGGATCCGGTAGAGTATCGCTTGCCGATGATTAGACAGTCTAATATTAGAGCGCAAGGTGGTATGGATTTCGCTGGTGGTATTAAGGCGGCGTTAAGGCAGGATCCGGACGTGATATTTGTAGGTGAGGTGCGTGATAATGAAACGGCAACGCTTGCTATGCGTGCTTCGATGACTGGTCATAAAGTATTTACATCACTGCATACAAATGATGCAATTGGTGCGATAACACGTTTAATCGATATTGGTTGTAATCCGCGTGTATTATCAGAAAATATTGTTGCAGTAATTGCGCAAAGGTTAATTAGAAAGCTTTGTGATAATTGTAAAGCTACGCGTGATTCCACAATTAAAGAAAGGCAAATTCTTGGTGATGATGTGCAAACTGTTTATGCTCCTGAAGGTTGTAAAGAATGTGGCGGGCGTGGTTATAAAGGGCGTTTAGCGGTTACAGAAATTATCTTAATTGATGAGCATTTAACAGAGATGATTGGTAGTCAGGCATCTAAAGGGCAGATGATGAAATATATTAAAGAGAATACGGGCTTTATTTCTATGGCTTTAGATGGTTTGCAGAAGGTGCGTGATGGTGTAACTGATATTAAAGAGTTAGCGCGTTGTGTAGATATTACCGACAGGATGTAGATGAAAAAGAATGTTATATTTATGGGGAGTCCTGATTTTGCGGTGCCAGCGTTGCAGGCTCTTATTGATGATTCCGGTATAGAGGTTATTGCGTGTTTTTCTCAGCCGCCGCGTGAGGCTAATAGGGGGAAGAAAATCACTAAAACGCCTATTCATAAATTAGCAGAGGCGAATGATATTGAAGTTCACACGCCTGTGAAGCTTAAAAACGTCATTCCTGCGTCTTATTTTGAATCTTTTAAGCATACGCAGGATGCGTCATTCGCCGACTTGATCGGCGAATCTAGAAATTGGACTATGGATTCGCCGATCAAGTCGGCGAATGACAAGTTAATTATTAAGGGTAATGTCACTTATATAAACTTGGTTGAATCTATGAAGCCGGATTTTATTTGTGTTGCGGCATATGGTTTAATATTACCAAAGAGCTTTTTAGACATTGCACCTTGTTTGAATATTCATCCATCTAAGTTGCCAAGATGGCGCGGTGCTGCGCCTATTCAGCGTACTATTATGGCAGGTGATACAGAAACTTCATGTTGTATTATGGATATGGATGTTGGATTAGATACTGGCGATATTTTAATCGAAGAGGATTATAATATTCCGGCGAATTATACGGCGGGTGAATTGCATGATTACATGGCAAGTAAAGGTGGTGAGCTTTTATTAAAGGTAATTGAAGGTTATAAAAATATTACTCCGCGTAAGCAATCGGAGCAGGGAGTTACGTATGCCCATAAAATTAAAAAATCTGATACTGAATTGAAGCTAGATGAGATTACGGCAGATGAAGCTAGAAATTTAATATTAGGTTTATCGCCGTATCCTGCGGCATGGGTTATGCATAATGAAAAACGTTTAAAGATATTAGCGTTATCAAGTGAAGATGAAGGGGTTTCATTAGACTGTAAAGTTGGTTCTATTTATCCATCTTTAGTTCAGCCAGAGGGTAAAAAGCCAATGGATATAAAGGCTTATCTTAACGGCTTGCGTAGTTAAATTTTTGCGCCATTATGGATCGGATATCCATGAATTCATTAGTAGAAAAATTAAATCAGGCGCAGGCGGATGCGGTACTTAATATTGACGGGCCTTCGTTAGTGCTTGCTGGTGCAGGTACTGGTAAAACGCGAGTGCTTACATCTAAAATAGCGAATATTTTAAGTAATGAAAAAGCGTACCCATCGCAAATTCTTGCTGTTACCTTTACCAATAAAGCTGCGCGTGAAATGAATGAGCGTATTCATTCCCTAGTGGGTGATGTTGCGGCTGGATTATGGATAGGTACTTTTCATTCGCTTTCGCTTCGTATTATTAACAAAAATTTAGGTGAACTTGGTTTTGAATCGGGTTTTTCAATTGTGGATTCGGCGGATAGTTTACGCGTTGTTAAAGATATAATGGCCGCCGGTGGTTGGGATACGAAAAAGCATGCACCTAAGCTTGTTGCGGGTGTAATATCTTCATGGAAAGATTTAGCATTAACACCGAATAAAGTGCCAGCAGAAGATCCGTATAAGGAGTATTTGGATATTTATACGAAGTATCAGGCGCGCTTAAAGCAGGGTAATGCTATGGATTTTGGCGATTTACTATTGCATGCGGTTAGCTTGCTGCAGAAGAATCCTGAAATATTTAAATATTATAATAATAAGTTTCGTTATGTGTTGGTTGATGAGTATCAAGATACCAACGTAGCGCAATATTTGTGGTTACGTTTATTAACTGCACCTAAGCCGGACCAATATGGCGAGTTAAAATCTAATATCACTTGCGTTGGCGATGATGACCAGGCAATTTATGGTTGGCGTGGCGCTCAGGTGGAAAATATATTACGTTTTGAGAAAGATTTTGAGGGTGCGCAGGTTACGCGCTTGGAAGAGAATTATCGCTCAACACCGTATATTTTAGATTGCGCTGATGCCGTGATATCTAATAATTCCAATAGATTGGGTAAAAAGCTTTATTCTCAGTATAAAGATGGTGAGAAGGTGCGTATATTATCTGTTTGGGATGATAGGTCTGAGGCGCGATATATTGCTGATGAAATTTCGCGTGTGGATGAGTTTAAGGAAACAGCGGTTTTAGTTAGGTCATCTTCGCAGACTCGTTTGTTTGAGGAGCAGTTTTTAGCAAAGCAAATTCCATATCAAGTTATTGGTGGTTTGCGCTTCTATGAGCGCGCAGAAATTAAGGATGCGATTGCGTATATCCGCTCTATCATTACTCCGGGGAATGATCTTGCTTTTGAGCGTATTATTAATACTCCAAAACGCGGTATTGGTGGTAAAACAGTTGATAAAATTCGTTTAAATGCGCAAGCTAATGAGTTCCGCGGGCAGATATCTGTTCAGCAATCTGTGCTTGAAATGGCTAATGCTAAGGCGCTACGCGGTAAAGGTGCTGAAGAGCTTAAATTTACGATATCTAAGTTTGAAAATTGGCGTAAAGATTTTAAATCTAAACCGCATGCTGAAGTGGTGGATA
This sequence comes from Rickettsiales bacterium, assembly GCA_020630095.1. Taxonomy (GTDB): domain Bacteria; phylum Pseudomonadota; class Alphaproteobacteria; order Rickettsiales; family UBA8987; genus JAHDCD01. The sequence continues at coordinate 152,210 of JAHDCD010000001.1, forward strand.
ATATCTTAAAAGGTGTTGGTTATATTAATATGCTACGTCAAGAGCGTACTGAAGAGGCTAACGGGCGCATTGAAAATTTAAATGAACTTATTAAGGCGCTCGAAGAGTTTGATGATATTCATCATTTCTTAGATCATGTTGCGCTAGTTTCTGATGCGGACACTTTGGAGGATAGAGATTTAGTTTCCGTAATGACCATTCATGCGGCGAAAGGTTTGGAATTTAATAATGTTTATCTACCGGGTTGGGAAGAGGGGAATTTTCCTTCGCAACGTGCCATTGATGATGGTGGTAAAAATAGTTTAGAAGAGGAGCGTCGTTTAGCTTATGTGGCAATAACTCGAGCGCGTAAATCTTTGATGATATCTTATGCCTCTAATCGTTTTGTATTTGGTTCGGTTATGTCTAGTATGCCATCGCGCTTTATAAAAGAGCTTGATGAAAGTGCTTGCGAAGTAATTGAAGGTGCGGGCGGTATAGATTTGAATGCCTCAAACAGGTTGGTTTCTAATTTAGAAGTTGGCGCGATGAATAGAATGTCCGATTCATCTAGGGGGTCATCTTATAATGAGGCATCTTCTGCCGGTGCATTTAATATTGGCTCGCGCGTGTTCCATCAGAAATTTGGTTATGGCTTAGTTACGGATGTTCAAGGAAATAATATCCGCGTTAGCTTTGATAGCGCTGGTTCAAAATTATTAGTTAAAGATTATCTTAAACGTGCTTAATAAATATAATTCTAAACAGTCATAATGTCGGCTTCTTTTTCTTTATAAATCTCATCAGCTTTAGCTATGATAGCATCGGTTAGTTTTTGAGCCTCGTCTGATTCAGAGTGCATTTCATCTTCAGTTAGGTCGCCGTCATTTTTTCCTTTCTTAATGGCATCCATTAAGTCTTTACGAATGTTACGGATAGAGATTTTACAATCTTCTAAAAAGCCACTACCCATTTTTACAAGCTCTTTACGACGCTCTTCGGTAAGGTCAGGAATTGGTAAGCGAACTAGCTCGCCAGAGGTTGCAGGGTTTAAGCCTAGGTTTGAATCTAGGACGGCTTTTTCAACTGCTTGTACATTGCCCTTATCCCAAACTTGTACGTTAATACAACGTGGTTCAGGAACGGAAATTGTTGCAACTTGGCTAAGTGGCATCATTGAGCCGTAAACATTTACCTTTAAATTATCAACTAGACCAGCAGATGCTCTACCTGTACGTAAACCGGCAAGGTTGCTTTTGAACGCATCTAGTGATTTGTTCATTCTGTCTTCAAAATCTTTATGGTTTAGTATTGGCATGATGTTTTATTTTCTGGAAGTGTGTTTTTATATTATTAATTAAAATATTCTACTTAATCAAAGTAAAATTACCTTCGCCATTTACGGCTTTACCGAATGCGCCTTTATCGCGGATGCTAAATACGGATATTGGCATGTTATTATCGCGGGCGATTGCGATTGCTGCGCCGTCCATAACTTTTAAGTTTTTTTCTAGTACAGTTTTATAATCTACTTCTCCATAGCGCTTAGCATCTGGATTAGTTTTTGGGTCGCTACAATATACGCCATCAACTTGCGTGCCTTTTAATAGCATTTCACAGTTAAGTTCAACTGCACGAAGTGCGGCGGCTGAATCTGTTGTGAAATATGGGTTACCTGTACCTGCGGCGCAGATAATAATTCTACCGCGCTCCATGTGGCGTTTAGCGCGGCGACGAATAAATGGTTCGCAAACGGCATTCATAGTAATGGCTGAAAGAACGCGCGTTTCAACGTCCATTTTTTCTAAAGTATTTTGCAGAGCTATTGCATTCATAACAGTTGCTAGCATTCCCATGTAGTCTGCTGAGGCTCTGTCCATCCCTGCTTTTGCCATGGTTTGACCGCGAAAAATATTTCCACCGCCAACTACAATTGCTACTTCGTTGCCGGCATCTTTTACGGCTTTAATTTCTTCGCATATTATTTTTAATGTTGATAATGAATGGCCGAAGTCATCGTCACCCATTAAAGATTCGCCAGATAGTTTAAGTAGCACACGTTTCATAATAATTCTAGTCATGTCATTCCCGCGAAGGCGGGAATCTCATAACAAGATTTTCAAGGGAGATTCCCGCCTTCGCGGGAATGACAACATCTATCTTTAAGCAGCCTTACTTTCAGCTTCTGCTTTGATTTCTTCAAATGCCCATTTTATCCAAGGCATAAGTGCTTCAATATCTGATGTTTCAACTGTTGCGCCACCCCAAATACGTAAGCCGGCAGGGGCATCGCGGTAAGCACCAATGTCGTAGGCTACGCCTTCAGCATCAAGAGCTTTAACAATTTGTTTTGCCTTAGCTTGCTGCTCTTCAACCGGTAAATTTGTATACCAGTCATCAGTTATTTTTAAGCAGATAGATGTTGTTGAGCGTTCATTCTCATTTTCTGCCAAAAATCCTAACCAATCAGAATTATCTGCAACAAAATCTTCAACGGCTTTTAAGTTTGCCGTTGAGCGTTTTATTAAGCCTTGTAAGCCGCCTTCGCTTTCTGCCCAGTTGCAGAAATCTAGCGCGTCTTCAACACATAGCATTGAAGGTGTGTTAATTGTTGATCCCTCAAAAATACTTGCGTTTAATTTGCCACCTTTAGTTAAGCGGAAAATTTTTGGAAGAGGGCGGTCAGGTGCATAGCTTTCTAACCTTTCAACTGCGCGCGGTGAAAGAATTAATATTCCATGCGCAGCTTCTGAGCCCATAACTTTCTGCCAAGAATATGTTAATACATCAATTTTGCTCCAGTCAATATCCTGAGCTAACACACCAGATGTTGCATCGCAAATGGTTATGCCTTCGCGGTCGTTTGCTATCCAGTCTAGGTTAGGGCATTTAACACCAGATGTTGTACCGTTTAATGTGAATACGATATCACGCGTTTTTGTATCAACTTCTGCAAAGTTTGGTAGCACACCATAATCAGCTACGACAGTTTCTAAATTATCCAATTTTAATTGCTTCGCGGCATCCGTTACCCATGCTGAGCCAAAGCTTTCCCATGCAAGTACTGTAGTTGGTTTACAACCAAGCATTGACCACATTGCCATTTCTACTGCGCCAGTATCCGATGCGGGAACAACACCTAAATGGTAACCCTCAGGTAGTTGTAATAATGCTTTTTGCTTTTCGATAACTTCTTTAAGTTTTTTCTTACCGATTGATGACCTGTGAGATCTACCAAGGGCGGCATCACTTAATGCGTTCAAACTCCAGTTTGGACGTTTAGAAGTTGGACCAGATGAAAAGTTTGGATTATTAGGTTTTACCGAAGGTTTAGACATGCAGTAATATTTAACAAGATGCCTAAATTATGCAATTATTCTTTATAATTAATTCAATTTTCTCAAATATAGAAAATCTTTTAAGTGTATAAATTTGAAAAAATAATATTTTAAGGGTGTTTTAGGTAGGAAATCCTTATATTTCAATGTATCGCGTTATATTTAAGGCAAAATAAGTATAAAAAAATGGTAAAAAACGTTCATTTTTTTACGTTTTTTAAGCAAAAACCTGAATTTTTATTGAGGAGATTTACTTTTTGAAGGTGGATTAACGATGTAATTAAAATATATAGCCGAGTTTATTTACTGGAAGAGGGGAATTATAGTCTTTTCTAATTTGCAAAATAGTCATTTTGTAAATTATTGTTGGTTAAGTAGATTTCCTTAACAGTCAATCTACTTAACATTCGCCGCGCTACGCTTGCGCAACATAAGGGCGTGCTAGCCCTTATGTTGATAGTAAAACAATTAATTTCCTGCGGAAATCTAATTAGTTTACTATAGGTTCATTGCTTCGCAATGCAAAACCAGCTCAAGTTGGTTTTGATAGTAAATCCCAATTTATTACATAAATTAGAATTTACTATATTACCTTGGTAATGTAGGGGGGCTAACCTCATTCTTAATCAATTTTAGATCAATACTTTTTCCACCAACCTCAGGTTTAGGTCTTTGATGAGCATCAGCTCTAATACTACCTAATACTATACTTAAATGATCCATAGAAGTTAACTCTTCACGAATCTGGGTTAAAGTTTCTGAAACTTTTTGAACTATAGGTACCCCCGCTTTTTCTAGGTTTTTAAGATCAGATAATTTAAATTCCAGTTTTAGATGTTTTTCGCCAATATTTTGATAATCAATACCTAGTGGCTCGAGCTCCTCTTCAACGATGGCTATACTTTCTTCGTTTTCAAATTCAAAAACAAAGGTATCACCACCATTAAGTTCCATAGCCCTATCTTTTGCCCATTGTGGAACGATAACTTTTGAGGATAAAAAGGCTTCTTGTGCATCAGTAGAGAATATTTGAGCTTCTGTCATATAAAAAACCCTACAATATAATAATTAAAAAAACGTTAACAAAAAAGGCGGCTCTAAATTAATAAAGCCGCCTTTTGATAATTAGGTTCTTTAAAGTATAGTAAATTCTAATTTACTATCAGAATAAGCTTGAGCTTATTCTGCGCCGCGAAGCGAGCGAGCCTAATTTACACGCCAACCGGCGTGTAAATTATAAAAGACTATAGACTTATTAGAAGCCACCCATACCACCCATACCAGGCATTCCGCCGCCCATGCCACCAGCAGGGGCACCGCTAAAACCCGAATCATCTTGAGGCTCATCAGCTACTAAAGTTTCAGTAGTAATAATTAAACCGGCAACAGATGCGGCATCTTGTAATGCAGCGCGAACAACTTTCGCAGGGTCTACAACGCCAGCTTCAAACGCATCAACATATTGGCCAGTAGCCGCGTTGAATAATTTGTTCTCGTCGTTGTGATTGTTAAGAGTACCAACAACAATTGCACCATCAACACCTGAATTTTCAGCGATTTGACGAATTGGAGCTTCAAGAGCTTTTTGAACAATTTTAATACCAGCAGTTTGGTCATCATTAGCGCCAGTTAGTTCTTCAAGAACTTTTGATGCGTATAATAATGTAGTACCACCACCAGAAACGATACCTTCTTCAACAGCCGCACGAGTTGCAGATAAAGCGTCATCGAAACGGTCACGCTTTTCTTTTACTTCAACTTCAGTTGCACCGCCAACTTTAATTACAGCTACACCGCCAGCAATTTTTGCTAAACGTTCTTGTAATTTTTCGCGGTCGTAATCAGATGTAGTAGATTCAATTTCAGCGCGGATTTGGTCAGCTCTGGCTTTTACAGCTTTAGAATCGCCAGCGCCATCAATAATAGTAGTATCATCTTTAGTGATGCGAATGTTTTTCGCTGTACCTAAATCTTCTAAAGTTACTTCTTCAACTTTATCGCCTAGCTCTTCAGAGATAACTCTACCTTCAGTAAGGATAGCTATATCTTCAAGCATAGATTTTCTTCTATCACCGAAACCTGGGGCTTTAACCGCTGCAACTTTTAAGCCGCCGCGTAATTTGTTAACTACTAAAGTAGCTAGAGCTTCGCCTTCAACATCTTCAGCGATGATTAATAGTGGGCGGTTAGCTTGTGCAGTAGATTCTAGGATTGGTAGAATTTGCTGTAAGTTTGATAATTTCTTTTCAAAAATTAGAATGTAAGCATTTTCTAACTCGGTGATCATTTTTTCTGGGTTAGTTGCAAAGTAAGGTGAAAGGTAACCGCGGTCGAACTGCATACCTTCTACAACGTCTAGCTCGTCATTTAAAGATTTACCTTCTTCAACTGAGATAACGCCTTCGTTGCCAACTTTGTCCATTGCTTCAGCGATAAGCTCACCAATTTCAGAATCACCATTTGCAGATATTGTGCCTACTTGAGCGATTTCGTTTTTATCAGAGATTTTTTTAGCGCGAGTATTGATTTGCTCAACAACGGCTTTAGTGGCAATATTAATACCACGTTGTAATTCGATTGGGTTCATACCCGCAACAACACGCTTAACACCTTCAAGTACGATAGCTTCTGCTAGTACAGTTGAGGTTGTTGTGCCATCGCCTGCAACATCATTAGTTTTAGATGCTACTTCGCGGATAAGCTGTGCGCCCATGTTTTCGAATTTATCTGAAAATTCGATTTCTTTGGCTACAGATACACCATCTTTAGTGATTTTTGGTGCGCCGAATGACTTTTCGATAACTACGTTACGACCGCCAGGGCCTAAAGTTACTTTAACTGCGCGTGCTAGGTTTGAAATACCTGTTAGTAGTTTTTTTCTAGCGTCTTCTGAATGTAAAATTTCTTTTGCTGACATTTTTTCTCCGATTAATGTTTATGTTATTATTTATGCTACTTTAGCAATAATATCTGATTGGTTAAAAATTAAGTGCTCTGTACCTTCAATATCAATTTCAGTACCACCCCATTTAGCGATTAATACTGTGTCGCCTTCTTTAACGTTCATAGGCTCATCTTTTGTGCCCTCGCCAACAGCTGTAACAATAGCTTTGTTTGGCTTTTCTTTTGCGTTATCTGGAATGATAATGCCAGATGCTGTTTTAGTCTCTTCAGCTTCTCTTTTTACTAATACGCGGTTGCCTAATGGAATTACTTTCATGTTTTTCTCCTAATTTTTTCCTTTAATATAAAAAATTAACGTTATGTTAACAAAGGTAATCTACTATGTAATAAGTAATATATAGTGAGATATACCTTTTGGTGTGGCAATAATATGGGTTATTAATGGCTTAATTTCAAGTGTGATGAATAAATTTTTTATAAAAATCCTTAGTTTAATTTGTGTGGTTTCTATTATTTTAACCACAAGCCCCGAGTTTGGAAGGGCGAACGAGTATTTTGACTACGATACTGTTAGTAGAAATAATACTAATCCTAGGCTTATTCAAGCTGCGGCATATGGTAATATTGCAATTGTAGAGCAAGAGTTGTTGGCAGGTGCAAATGTTAATATGATAGGTGTGTCGGGTACAACGGCATTAATGCAGGCTGCGTATAATAACGACTTTGAAATGACTGAGTTTTTAATTCAGTCGGGTGCTAGCCTTGACCAACGTGATAGAAATCAACGTACGGCGGCGGAATATGCGGCGGCGGCTGACAATGTGCGTATGATAGAGCTTTTAGGTGCGTATGGTGCGGATATTGATAAATTTATAGTAGGAAAAACAGATTATGGCAGTTTATTATATACAACATTAGGTGTTGTAGCTGTTTTAGCGGCTGCGGGTGCTTTAGGTACAGATGGAGAGCCGGAAGATTCTACTGGCGGTGGTGGTACAACGCCAACTGTTCCTACGCCAGACCCAGGAACTGGCGGTTCAACGCCAACTGGGAATGTGGTTATTCCCGTTGCTCCGGAATCTGGAACGGCCTCAACATTTGAAGACACTGAATATGGAACTTCTGGTGCGCATGCCATTGTAAATGCCTCAGCAGCTTATGCGCGTGGTTATGATGGCTCTGTATTTACTCGTGATGCTGATGGTGCAAACCCTGTATTGGATGCATCTAAGGCTGTTAGGGTTGCGGTAATTGATGGTGGCATTGATATTCATCATACAGATTTAGACGATAATTTAGCTACAACAGGCGCTAGGTGTTTAACATCGGGGTGCTTTGGTGATGGTGATGCTAGTGCATCCGAAGATAATCATGGTACATTAGTTTCTTCATTAATTTTAGGTGAAGATAATAATTCCGGTGCAATGGGTATTGCGCCTGATGCAAAATTAATTCCTATCAATGCAATTACGGCGGGTGGCTCAACTTCACGTGCGTTTGCTCATGCGGTGGGTAATGGCGCAGATATTATTAATAATAGTTGGGGTATTACAGATTTAGCTGGTAGAGAGGTGTATATTGCTGGCAATTCTACCGCAGCGGATGCTCAAGCCGCATTTAGTGGTGAAAATCAATTTAATGGTATTACGGATGGCGTTAACAATGGCTCTGTATTTGTATTTGCTACAGGTAATAGTGGTAATTCTGAACCGAATATAGTTGCTGGCTTACCTTTCTATTTTAATGGTGCGGCTAATAATGGTATCAATACTTCAAATGTAGATTTACGTAATAATTGGATTGCAGTTGGTGCGTATAGCGCATCTGGTACGAATAATTTAGCATCGTTCTCTAATGCTTGCGGTGTGGCTAAAGATTGGTGTTTAGTTGCCCCTGGTTCTAGCTTAACGGGTGCGGCTAATGGTGGTGCAACTACTGGGTCATCGGCTACAACATCTGAAACTGGTACAAGTTTTGCGGCGCCTGTAGTTTCTGGTGCATTGGCAGTTGTAATGGGTGCGTTCCCGCATTTATCAACTGAGCAGGCGGCTAGTATTTTGTTACAAACGGCTACAGATTTAGGTCCGGCGGGTGTTGATGAATTTACGGGGCATGGTTTATTAAATTTAGATTCTGCAACTACACCAGGTGGTTCATTTGTTGTACCTACGGGCGGTAGTGCAGGTGTTTCACAATTTAGTGCAACGGGTACGGGGTTGGCATTTGGTAGAGCTTCAGCCAGTGCAGTTGGTTCGGAGAACAAGTTAATGGTTATAGATTACCTTGGGCGTAATACATATATTGATGTGAATGATTTTACTTCATCTAGCAATGAGCGCTCAGAAAGCGTGAATGATTTATATAATAAATTCTCTAACAATCCTGATATTGAATTTAACGATGGTAAAACGGAATTTACATTAACAACGCGTTTACAGAATCGTGATGAGCTTGATAGATTTTCAGAGGAAGATTTACAAGGTTTCCAATATAAAGAGCAATTAAACAAGAAGACTAAGGTGGGTTTTGCCTATAACATGCCAGTTGATAATTCTGGCATTGGTTTGAATCAGTCTGATAATATACTTAGTTTAGCTGAGAAAGGGTATTCAGCTTCAATTGAAGGGCAGGGCTATAAGTTAGGTTTATTCAATGGGGAGTCACTTGATAATGAAGATATTAAGTCTTCAGGTATTTATGTGGAGCAGGATATTGCTAAAAATATTTCATTCATTGGTGGTATTATTAATGAAGAGAATAGTTTTGTAGGTAATGCATCTTCTGGTGCATTGGAAGTTGGTGAGGATAATATTACTGCATTTTATGGTTTGAAAGGTGGTTATGATTATTCACCGAATCTTTCATTTAACGCGGAAGCTATTTTAGCTAATACGGAGCTTTCGGATGCTCCAACGAGTTCATTGGTTAATGGTGCTAGTGACATTATGTCGTCGTCATTCAAGCTTGGTGCGGCGTATAATGGTTTATTTAAAGCTAATGATAATTTCTCTTTAAACATTGCTCAGCCGTTAAAGGTAGAGCAGGGTACGCTTAATATTGCTACGCCAACATCTATTTCGGCTGATGGTTCTATTGGTTATGAGAATGATAATTTAAACTTAGCTTCAGATGCTAGGCAGGTGGATTTAGGTTTTGATTATAACCTAAACTTTGGTCTTGGTACTTCATTAAAAGCGGGTGCTATATTAAAAATGAATCCTAATCATTCATCGGATTACGAGAATGAATCGACAGGCTTCATAAGATTGCAGCATAATTTCTAGAATATTTTATAAAGCGAACGAATGTGAGTGGTGGGGGCAGAGGGCCTTAGCGGCTATGCCGCCATTTAATAATACAAGTACATCTGTACCTAATACGAACGAATGTGAGTGGTAGGGGCAGAGGGCCTTAGCGGCTATGCCGCCATTTAATAATACAAGTACATCTGTACCTAATACGAACGAATGTGAGTGGTAGGGGCAGAGGGACTTGAACCCCCGACAAAGACGTTATGAGCGTCCTGCTCTAACCAACTGAGCTATGCCCCTACAGGTTAGATGTAAAGTTTATAATTAATTGTTTCTTATGCATCAAGTGTTTTAAACTTAATAATTTCTTAACGAACTTTTATTATAATATAATCGTGGTTCAATTTTATGAATTAAATAGAGAAGGGCGCCTAGAATTGGTTGATTCAAAGAAGGATTTCAATCGAGGTGATAACGTGCTTTTATACCTTGGCCCTATAGAGGCTAGTTCAGATAATAAAAATCAGCATATAGGAGGGATTAAGGTACTAAGGGATATTATAGGTGAGGATGTTATAAATAGCAGGGGGCTTAGATTGGTGTCTTTTCCTTATGAAGATATTAGTCAAAATAGTCTAAATTTTAACTGCTATAGGATGGAAAGAGATTCTTATTGTTCATTAGAGGCAAAAGAGTTGTTTGAGGCTTTACAATCTATGACAGAATTCGGAAGCTCAGTTTCAATTGCAGCGCACAGTTATGGTACATCGTTTTTTGCTCAAATGGTTAATGGAAATAGATTTAAGCAAGGTGAGGGTTTAGAGGTAATACCAAGAATTTTTACTGGTACTGTAGTTCAATTAGGGCATGTGGAGCAAATGAAGGGTGATACTTTAGCAATGTATGGTATGAATGATAAGGTGCTTGAGAATAGAGGTGTTTATCTAGATTCATATTTCAATATGGATACAGAGCTTGAAATATTAGATAAGGGCAATTCTGTTATGGTTGCAGGAATGATTCCTACGAAAATTAATTTCTTTCGAGGAGGTGGGGGTGATTTGCGATATGAGAAGCATAAAGGGCTTAAAGATCATGAGGCGCATATTTTACCTGCGTATGTCTCTGCTGGAGCGGGTTGTGAGTTAGAAGTTGGTAACCCTGTAGAAACACCAATAAGCTATGCGTATAAGAATGCTTTAATTAATATGGTTCTAGGGCGGAGCCTTTCAGTGGATTCGTTGGCTTATTCAGATTTTCATTCTAAGTCACCTGAAAAGGCTGTTCCATCAGTTTATGCCCAACAAATGGAGTTGAGGGTGATGCAGGCTGTGGATAGAATGAATGGTATATAGAATATTATAACATTCTACATAAACATTGTATAATATATATTATGTTAAATAAGATGTTTGGGTTGAATTGGTATAACTATTATATATATTAGTCACTTAATGCAGAGATTGCATCTTTTACGCTAAATTTATTTTCATAAATGGCACGGCCAGAAATTACACCTTCAACGCCTGACGATTTTATTTTAGCTACTTCTTTAAGGTCTGGAAGTGATGAAATTCCACCAGATGCGATTATTGGAATATCTGCTGCTTCTGCGAGTGCTTTTGTTGATTCTGTATTAACACCAGCCATTGCACCATCGCGTGCAATATCTGTATATATAATTGCGGCGATGCCGAAGCCTTGATATTCTTTGGCTAGTTCTATAACATCTATGCCTGAGTCTTCAGCCCAACCATCTGTTGCAACTTTGCCATCTTTAGCATCTAAGCCCAAAATTATTTTATTGCCGTATTCTTTACAAATTTCTTTAGTAAGTTCTTTATTTTTAACGGCGATTGTACCTAGTATTACGCGCGATACGCCTGCATCTAGCCAGCGTTTAACATCGTTTTTTGAGCGTATGCCACCACCTAGTTGAACTGGCATTTTTACCGCGCCTATTATAGATTTAACGGATTCTTCATTAATTGCTTTACCTTCAAATGCGCCGTTAAGGTCTACAACGTGTAAATATTGAGCGCCCTCTTCTTCAAACTGCAACGCTTGATCTTTAGGAGAGTTGGAGAAAATCGTAGCTTTATCCATCTCGCCTTGGTATAATCGTACGCAATTGCCGTCCTTTAAATCTATTGCTGGGTAAAAATTCATGAAACTCTTACTAATAATAACGGGCTCTATTGCAAGTGTTAAGTGTTTTGAGCTTATATCTATTCTTAAAAAGAAAGGTGTGGATGTTACCTGCGTGCTTACAAAAGGCGGTGCGGAATTTATACAGCCGCTTAGTTTAGCCTCTTTAACGGGTAATAAAGTTTACTCGGATCTATTTGATTTAACTGATGAAACTGAGATGGGCCATATACGCTTAGCACGTGATTTTGATAAAATATTAGTGTGTCCTGCTTCGGCGGACTTTATGGCTAAGGTGGCTAACGGGCTTTGTAATGATTTAGCTTCAACTATTATATCTGCAACGGATACACCTGTTATATTTGCACCGGCGATGAACGTTGAAATGTGGGCTAATAAGGCGAATAAGCGCAATATTGAGCAATTAAAGGAAGATGGTTTTGAGATAATTGAACCAGCATCTGGCGAGCTTGCATGCGGTGAATATGGTGCAGGTAGACTAGCAGAAATTAATGATATTATAGATTATTTACAAGGCGCTCAGCCATTATTAGGTAAGAAAGTTGTTATTACTTATGGCGCAACGTTAGAGCCTTTGGATAATGTGCGCTATATATCTAATTATTCATCAGGTAAGCAAGGTTTGGCGATAATTGATTCATTAAAAAATGCAGGTGCTGAGGTAATTGGAATTACTGGTGGGACTACGCAAGGCATGCATGATAAAGTTATGGAGTCACTTCCCGCAGATGTATTTATTTCATGTGCGGCGGTGTGCGATTATAAGCCTGAGAAGAAAATTGATGGTAAGATTAAAAAGACTGCTGAGAATCATTTGGATTTACGCTTAATTAAGAATCCGGATATTTTAAATAATGTTTCAAATAATTCAGGTGATAAACGCCCTGCTATTGTGGTTGGTTTTGCCGCGGAAGATGGTGATTTAGAAAAGAATGCGCTTGATAAATATGAGCGCAAAAATTGTGATATTTTAGTTGGTAACCATGTTAATGGTGGTAAAATTTTTGGTGCAGATGTTACGTCTGGTATAATTTTTAGCGATACTAATAAGAATTTCGACAATATTACTAAAAAGCAACTAGCTGATTTACTTACAGAAGAGATATGTCAAAAAATTGGGAAATAGAAACTAAGCAATTACGCTCTGGCTTAAACCGCACTAACCATGGTGAAACATCTGAAGCTATATTTTTAAACTCAGGCTTTTGCTATGATAATATTGAAACTGCAGAAGCACGCTTCGATGGCTCACAACCTGGTTTTGTATATTCGCGTTATAGCAACCCTACTCTACGCAGCTTAGAGGAGCGCTTAATTGAGTTGGAGGAAAGTGCTGAAGAGGCTTGTGTTGTAGGCTCAGGGATGGCGGCAGTTAATGCTGCTATATTAAGTAAGCTTAAGGCTGGTGATCATATAATTGCTTCGAAGGTTTTATTTGGTTCTTGTCATTACATTATTAACGAGGTTTTGCCGCGCTTAGGTTTTGAAGTAACCTTGGTTGATGGTAAAAATTTAGATGAATGGGAGGCGGCATTTAAGCCTAATACGTCTTTAGTATTTATTGAAACTCCTGCTAACCCTACGTTAGAACTTATTGATATTGAAGCCGTAGCAAATTTATGTAAAAAGAATGATGCCTTCTTTTTGGTGGATAATATTTTTGCAACTATGCTTTATCAAAAGCCGTTAACGCTTGGTGCAGATGCTGTTATATACTCACTTACTAAGCATATTGATGGTCAAGGTAGAACGCTTGGTGGAGTTGTGCTTGGTAGCAAAGAGTATATTCAAGAAACGGTTCTGCCATTTTATAGGCACACAGGCCCTGCCCTTTCGCCATTCAATGCGTGGGTGGTTTTAAAGGCACTTGAAACATTTAAACTTCGTGTTGATAAAATGACTGACAATGCTGAAGCTGTAGCAAATGCGCTGGCAAAATCAGATAAGATTGAGAGGGTGATTTATCCATCGGCCAAGCATCATCCGCAAGCGGATATTGTAGAAAAGCAAATGGAGCGCGGTTCTAATATGATTGCCTTCTATGTTAAAGGTGGTAAGGAAGCTGCATTTAAGTTTGTAAATAACTTGCAGGTTATTGATATATCTAATAATTTAGGTGATGCGCGTTCATTAATTACCCACCCTGCAACTACTACGCACTCTAACATTCCAGAAGCTGATAGAAACGCTATAGGAATAACAGGTTCATTATTGCGCCTTTCAGTTGGCTTAGAAAATGCTGATGATCTAGTTAAAGATATTGAAAAGGCCCTACTCTAAAATTTCGGTAGGAGCTTCGATGATATCTTGAGCAATAGCCTCAATAGCTTCTTGAGTGGGCTCAATATTAGCGCTTTCAGTTTGTTTCATTTCAAAAGTAAGAGGGTCAATATAAACAGTTGGTTCTTCTTTTACTTCACTTATAATTGCACCAGATTGAATTTCTTCAACGATCTCAACTTTTGGCTTTGTAGTTTTTTGTGATACACCTTCAAAGAAAGAGTGGAATTCATCGTTTGTAAAGCAACCTTCTTTTCCTATGTGGAATGCGCAGGTAAGAGTTACAGTTGTACCTTCATGTGCAATATCTTTACCTTCAGGGTTAATTACATTGCGTAAAACTATAAGGTCAATCTTATCATCTAAGTAAATGCGTTTACGGCTGAATTTTGAAATTGTGCTACGGATTTTATTTAAACCGAATGAGTTATAAGTGGTAAAACCTTTAGCGTCCGTGCTTAAGAAGCTATCAAAATCAATTTCAACTTCGGTATCTAATTTTGCATATTTCTTTGCAGAGCTTTTAAATTGAGAGATACGTTTTTCAGCATCTGGTCCTGTTAAGCGTTCAATTTCTGAATCTGAAATTGCATGAGCTGATGTTGCGATTGATAATATTAAAATTGATATTAGTTTTTTCATAGCTCTTTTATTACTTCGTTAAGATAGTTAACCCTTTCATCAGTATTTAAAGATTTGGCGGTATATTCAACAAAAACCTTTTGATCTGGGTGGATTTTTAATTTAAAATTATCATTTCCGCCAGCTAATTGCATAATTTTAACAGGGTCTTTGGGGGTATCTTCATGGAATCTTATTAAAATTCCTTTTTCTGATAGGGTAACTTTGTCGATGTTATGCTTGTAGCATTCTCTTTTTATTTCAATGGTTTTAAGTAGGTAGTTAACCTCTGCTGGTAAACTGCCGAACCTGTCAACTAGCTCAATGCGCATATTTTCTATTTCTTCTATAGTCTCTAAATTGGCAATTTTTCTATATAGACTTAAACGAAGGGTTAAATCTTCGATAAAATCTTGTGGAATCATAACTGAAGCGCCAATATTTATATCAGGCACGTAGTCATGATCGTTAGATTGCTCTTCTTTATTAAGTTGAATATTTTGAATCGCTTCGCGCAGCATCTGTTGATAAAGCTCAATACCAACCTCTTTAACATTACCAGATTGCTCATCGCCTAGTAAGTTACCGAAGCCACGGATATCCATGTCGTGCGAGGCTAAAGTGAAACCGGCGCCAAGAGTGTCCATTTTTTGCATAACCTCTAAGCGCTTCAAGGCATTTTCGGTTATTTTCTTGCGTGTTGGTAATGTTAAATATGCGAATGCGCGGGTTTTGCTACGCCCTACTCGCCCTCTAATTTGATATAACTGCGCAAGGCCGTACATATCCGCCTTGTGGATGATAATTGTATTTGCAGATGGGATATCAATACCAGATTCAATAATGGTAGTGGATAATAGAATATCATAGCCACCATCGTGGAATTTATTCATTATATCATCAAGCTCGGTAGAGCCCATTTGTCCATGAGCGCGGGCGAACTTTAATTCAGGTAATTCTTCTTTTAAGAAGGTTTCGATATCATCAAGATCAGAAATTCTAGGTGCAACATAGAAGCTTTTTCCGCCCCTGTAATATTCGCGCATTAGTGCTTCTTTGATAATTAATTTATCGAACGGCATTACGAAGGTTCTTATAGGTAGTCTATCAACTGGTGCGGTGGCAAGTAATGAAAGCTCACGTATGCCAGCTAAAGATAATTGTAATGTACGTGGTATTGGGGTTGCACTCATTGCCAATACATGACACTCTGCACGGAATTCTTTTAAGCGTTCTTTTTGTTTTACGCCAAAACGTTGTTCTTCATCAATAATTACTAGGCCAAGATTTTTAAATTCTACATCTTTTGCAAGTAGTGCATGCGTGCCGATAACGATATCTACTTCGCCACGGGTTATAGCTTCCTTGGTGGCTTTAAGTTCTTTTGCGGTAACTAACCTTGAAAGTACGCCAATTTTTATTCCTAGCCCGTCAAAACGTTCTTTGAAGTTTAAAAAGTGCTGACGTGCTAATAATGTTGTTGGTGCAATTAGGCATACTTGCGCTTTATTTGAAGCAAATACAATGGCTGCTGCGCCACGCATAGCAACTTCAGTTTTACCAAAGCCAACATCACCACAGATTAACCTATCCATTGGTTTTCCTTGGGTTAAGTCATCTATTATGTCTTCTGCGGCGTTTAATTGGTCTTCCGTTTCGGAATATGGGAATTTTTCAATAAACTGATTATATAATTCAGGCTCAGGGTTAAATACTGGCGCGGTACGAGTTGCGCGTTTTGCGGCAATAATAAGTAAGGCATCGGCAATTTGTTTAATGCGCTTCTTTAATTTAGATGTTCTATTTTGCCAGTTGGCAGAGCCTAACCTATCTAGTTCAACGCCATCTTCTGAGCCGAAGCGTTTAATGGTGTCTATATTTTCTACTGGTACATAGAATTTATCTCCGCCGTAATATTCTAAGTATATGAAGTCGTGCGTTAAACCGCCAACTTCCATTGTTTCTAATGATATAAAGCGCCCTATTCCATGGTCTTTATGAACTACTAATTCATTTGGTGTTAAAGAGCCTGCTTCTTGGATGAATTTTCTATTGTTGCGCTTTTTAGTGGTAATGCGTGAAGCTTTTTCGCCTATTAAATCTTTTTCAGAAACTATAAAAATATCATTGCTAGAAAAGCCATGTTCTAATGGAAATATGCCTAGTCCAACTTTGCCATCTTTACGTTTTAATTTTGAGGTATCGTTAATATCTTCAATGTTCGTATGAGCAATATCGAACTGGTTTAATAAGGTAGATATGCGCTCTTTTGTGCCATTGGAGTTACAGGCTATAATGGAATTTTTAGTTTTAAGGTCTTGGGCGATATCAGAATAAAATAGCTCAAATGCATGTACACCTTTTGCTTTGGATAGGTTGAAATAATCTGGCGCAGTCTTTAATTCGTCATTGCGAGCGTTAGCGAAGCAATCCAGTGATCGCTGTTCTTGGCTAGATTTCTGGATTGCTTCGTCACTTTGTTCCTCGCAATGACTTGTTAAATTATATAACTCATCTGCTGGTAGTGGATTATATTTTGATTCAAACATTCCTTTTGAGGCTGTTTCGGCATCAAAACTGCGAGATTCAAAGTAATCTTTTATTTGTTCGGTACGTTCGGCGATAGATTGTTCAACGAATGGCGAGAAATAAACAGGGGCATCAATATAATCTGTTATGCTTGCCATGCCGTTATAGAATAATGGTAACCAATGTTCAAAGCCGGCATATTTGCGCCCTTCGGATATTGCTTCAAACAGGCTGTCGTCTGATGTTACGGCAAAAGCTTCGCGATAATTAGTTTTGAAGTTTTCTATATTTTCTTCTCTAAATAATGCTTCAGAGGCGGGTATTATTTCTAAGCTATCAAGTTTAGAGTTTGGTGTAGTTATTTGAGTTATAAGGTCAAATTGACGTATAGATTCTAAGTTGTCGCCGAAGAAATCTAAGCGAAACCCTGTTTCAGAGCCCATAGGTACAATATCTATAATTGAGCCGCGTAAGGCAAATTCGCCATTGTCAGATGCTGTGCCAGTATTGATATAGCCGTTATCAACTAAGAATCTGGAGAACTCGTTATGGTTTATTACATCGCCTAAATTTAAGATTTTAGTTGCAGATTGTATTGCATCTACAGGTGGAAGCTTTTGTGTGTAAGCATTAACTGAGGTTATAACTAATTTACTTTTATTCTTAGAATTAATGATACTAGAAAGGGCTTTTAAGCGCTTGGATATAATATCATTTGAAGGTGAAATACGATCGTAGGGAATGCAATCCCATGCTGGGATCGTAATAACATCATATTCTGGTAAGAAGAACTGAGCTTGCTTTGCAGCGAGTTCAGCTTTTGTATCGTCAAGGCATACTAATATTGCTGACTCTGAAGATTTTATAGAGTTTTTTGTAATAAAAGTTGCAGGCGCAACGGAATTATTTATATTAATAAGCAATTATAGACGGGAGTCTTTTAAAACATGAGAACATTATTAGCAATTCTATTATTATCATTTTTCACGCCATTAGCTTCTGCTCAAGAAAATTTAGAGTCTAAAGAGTGGCAAGATTACATGGTGGTTGAAAACCAAGAAGGTGAATTCCAAAATTTAGCATATGAATATGCGGACAAAAATATTCTTTTATTTTTCTGGGCGGAATGGTGTCATTACTGTCGTAAAACATTACCTTCAATTAATAGGTTAGCTAAAGAGTTTGAAGCGAAATACCCTAACTTTATCGTTATGCCTGTATCTATTAGTCAAAAAGGTATTGGGCCAGCTAAAAAGTACTTTAAAAGAAATGGTTTTAATAATTTAAAGCCTTACCACGATACTAACAATGCGCTATTTGCGCGTTATGGTGGTAGAGGTGTGCCTTACGCGGCGCTACTTTCTAAAGGTAAGTTAATTCAAAAGATTTCTGGTCAGCAAGATTATGATGGTTCAGTTATGCGTGAATTAATCGCAAATATTGCTAAAAAGTAATCTTCATATTATAATGCTCGCAAATGAGCAATCAGTATAAAATTATAGCGTTCTACAAGTTTGTAGAAATTTTAAATTATGAAGAATTTAAAGAGCCTATTAAGGCGGCTATGGTTGAGCGTGGAATCAAAGGTACAATCCTTTTAGCGCGTGAAGGTGTTAATGCTACTATTGCGGGTTCATCGGCTGAAGTGGATGATTTCTGGGAGTTCCTTAGTAATTTTGATGAACGCTTGGATGGCGGTTATAATTTTAAAACATCATATTCAGAATTTCAGCCATTTGAGCGTACTAAAGTTCGTTTGAAGAAGGAAATTGTGCGCATGGGTTTAGAGAATTTGCCAGTTAAGTCTGGTGAGTATTTAAAGGGAGAAGATTGGGATAATATGATTATGAAGCCTGAAACTATCACCATTGACACGCGCAATGATTACGAGGTTATGATGGGTAGTTTTGAAGGGGCGGTTAATCCTGAAACTAAAGACTTTAGGTCTTTCCCGAAATGGGCGGATGACCATTTGAAAGATACCCCTAAGGATACGCCAATTGCGATGTTTTGCACTGGTGGTATTAGGTGCGAGAAGTCTACATCTTATTTAAAGCATAAAGGTTTTAAAAATGTGTACCATTTAGATGGTGGTATTTTGCAATATCTTGAAGATAAGCGCGATGAAGGCAAAGAGCATTTATGGAATGGCGATTGCTTTGTATTTGATGACAGGGTTGCCGTTAACGAAAGTTTAGAGCCTTCCCCTGCTCCGTTATGTAAAGATTGCGGTCAGCCGGTTACGGGTGATGATATTCGTTGGGGCGATGTTGAACTACGTAAAGAAAGGCATAATCAGAAGGGTATGGTTTGCTTACAATGTGCACCTGAATTATACTTGAAGAAGGAATCTAGTTAATGTCTATTGATCTATATAAATCACAAATTGAAGAGGCTTTAGCTATGCTAGAGCAGTATCTTTGACCTTGATAAATTAAATACAGAGTTTGCTGAGTTAGAGCAAAAAGCTAATGCACCAACTTTGTGGGATAACCCTACTGAAGCGCAAAAAATTATGCTTAAAAAATCTGCTATAGAAAAGCAGATAAATTCTATAACGGATATCAAGCAAGGCTTGAATGATTACATTGAACTTACTGAAATTGCTGAAGGTGATGAGCTAAAAGAGATTGAGGAATCTTTGAGCGATTTAGCTATTGAAGCTAATAAGGCAAAGATTGAAGCTTTATTTTCAGGCGAAGCTGATTCAAGCGATTGCTTTATTGAGATTCATGCAGGTGCAGGCGGTACAGAAAGTTGCGATTGGGCAGAAATGCTGTTGAGGCAATATTTACGTTGGTGTGAAAAGCATGAGTTTAAAACGGAAATTATAGATGAGCTTGTAGGCGATGAAGCTGGTATAAAATCGGTAACATTTTCTGCATCAGGTTTTAATGCCTATGGCTGGGCTAAAACGGAAAGTGGAGTACATCGGCTAGTACGCATAAGTCCGTTTGATAGTGCTGGTAAAAGGCATACATCGTTTGCATCTGTTTGGGTGTACCCAAAGATTGATGATAATATCGAGATTGAAATTGATATGAGCGAGGTGCGCATTGATACTTATCGTGCATCTGGCGCGGGTGGTCAGCATGTTAATAAAACAGATTCCGCGGTGCGTTTAACGCATGAACCTACGGGTATTGTTGCGCAGTGTCAGAATGGTCGTTCACAGCATAAAAACAAGGCGGAGGCTATGCGTATTTTAAAGTCTCGTCTTTATGAGCTTGAGTTACGCAAACGTAATGAAGAAGCTGATGCCGCAAATGCCGATAAAACTGAAATTGGTTGGGGTAATCAGATACGCTCTTACGTTTTGCACCCGTATCAGATGGTTAAGGATTTACGCACTAAAGTTGAAACTGGTAATACATCTGCCGTACTAGATGGCGATTTGGACGAGTTTATTATGGCTAGCCTTTCTCAGAAGATTTAGATTCATCTGTTAGTTTAGAATCTAGTTCTTTTGAGTATTTAACACCTAGGTTTTTTAATTTTTCTGCACGGGCTACAAGATTACCCTTACCTGTGGAAAGTTGATTAATTGCCTTTTCATAAGATGTTCTGGCATTATCTAAGCCTTTCTCTACTCCTAAAATACTTTCGGAGAATAAAACAAACTTATCGTACATGAAACCGGCTTGTTGCGCGATTTCCATAGCGTTCTTGTTTTGCTGGTCGATGCGCCAGAATGATGCGATAGTTTTTAGCGCTATCATTAACGTTGATGGGCAAGTTATTGCGACTTTTTTATCCCATGCAAAGCTATGTAGGTCTTTATCAGTTTGCATAGCTAAGGAGTATGCACCTTCGATAGGTACAAACATTAATACAAAGTCTGGAGTGCCTTCCATGCCATCCGCTTCGGAATATTTTTTCTTTTCTAAGCCTTTAACCTGCTCCTTTAATGCTGTTAGAAAACTATTTAATTTAAGTTGTTGTTCTACGTCTGTTTCTACGGATGTATATTCTTCGTAGTGTTTTAAGTTAATTTTAGAATCTACGATAATATGCTTATTCTCAGGTAGTTTAATAATAACGTCTGGTTTTAAATGACCACCGGTATCGGAATGTTTTAAACTCATATCCTCACCTTGGGTGATATAATCCTCGCCTTTGCGTAGGCCAGATTCTTCTAATATCTTCTCTAGTATAACCTCTCCCCAAGTACCCTGTACTTGAACATCACCTTTTAGCGCGGTGGTTAAGTCGCTAGCTTGTTTAGTTATTTTTTCGTTAGCTTTAATGATATTCTGTATCTCTCCTTTTAAGTGCATTACATCCTTGCCTTGAGTCTGGAAGGAGTCTTTTACTAATTTATCAAAATCTTGAATGCGTTGGTTTAATGGCGTTAGCATTGCACCTAAGCGCTCGCCAGATATTTTATCTAGTGATTCAGATTTTTTATCTAATGATTTTTGAGCATATTGCTCAAGTTCTGAGCGGAATAAGGCGATTTGATTATCCGCTGAAAATGACTTTACGAAGTACCCGATAACTAGGCCAAGTATAAGGCAAATTACGGGAATTAATGTGGGTAAATATTCTTGCATATTTTTCTTAGAAGGTTATTCAAAGTTACAGGGTATTAAGTAAATATCCACTTAAAACAAACAGGAGTAAAATTATGAAAAAATTATTTTTAGCATTAGTATTAACTACAGGTTTAGTATCTACAGCAGAAGCTAGAGACTTCAATGGTGATGGCATTATTACAGTTGAAGAGGCTAAACAATTCAGAGCAAATTATGACACTGATGGTGATGGCAAGCTTTCTAAAACTGAAAGAGCGCCTTTAAGAGAAAAAGCTAAGGAAAGACGTTCTGTAGTTAGAGATAAATTTGATGCAGATGGTTCTGGTAAGCTTAATAAAGAGGAGAGAAAAGCGGCTAGAGAATATAGAAAAGAAAACCGCCCTAAATTAAGCGATGAACTTAGAGAAAAAACTAAGGAAAGACGTGCTAAGCGTAAAGATAAACGAAAAGAACGCAGAGCTCAAAGGCGTGGTAATGTTAACTAGTTTTAGTTAAATATATTTAAAAAGGCGGCTTATTAGTCGCCTTTTTTATTAAACCTAAACAAAGAGCAAAATATACGAGTGGTAACAATCTGTAGGAAAATCCTATTACTGTGTTGCGATGAATACCTGTTAAATTTGCTGTTGTACATGTAACTGCTTATTTCCTATAACTCTTTAAATACTGGTTCTTCACCATCAAAATTGCCTTCTAATAACCCTGAATGGAATTGGTTATTAGATGATTCCCAATTCTTCATCTCTGTTATAAATTAACCCTAAAACAACTTGTATTAGGTGTCAGGTCCTAATTCTATCTTTATTTAAATCAAAATAGACTCTAGTACCTTCACCTTTTGAGGATTTAATTTTTAACTCAGAGCCATGCAATTCAACAAAGACCTTACACATAGGTAAGCCTAAACCTGTACCGCCTTTAGCAAGTTCAGAATGTACCTGACCAAAGGTAGATAACGCCTTTGGAATATCGGCTTCATCCATACCTATACCGGTATCAGAAACCATTATACGAATCTTTCCATTCTCTCTTCTATAAATATCTAACTTAATTATTCCTTCAGATGGCGTATATTTATCTGCATTAGAAATTAAATTAATTAGAACCTGTTTAATCCTACGAGAATCTACTTTAACTTTAGGTAAATCGGGCTCAATTTCATCGATAATTCTAGCTTTATCTTTAGAGTCATTATTAGTAAAGCTACCTAAAGATTCATGCACAATATCGTTTAAATCAACGATAGATTCTTGAATATCAAGCTTACCAGCCTCCCCCTTGGAAAATTCCAATATATCTGTAACTAAACTTAATAAATGATGCCCCGAATCATTTATATCAATAATCCGCTCTTCTTGCTTTTCATTGATATCACCAAAGAACCTACCTTTAAGCATATCTGAAAAACCTATTATAGCATTTAAAGGAGTCCTAAGTTCGTGACTCATATTAGCTAAAAATTCACTCTTTGACTGACTAGCGGCAATTGCACCTAGCTCGGCTTTTTTAGCTTCTTCAGTTTTTCTATTTAGAATTAAAGCAAATAAACCAATAATTGCTGCAAATAACGCAAATATAAGGAAAAATAGAATATCTAACATTCTGTTTTCACGCCACTCGGAATAAATATCACCATCATCAACGAATATTGCAACATCAACACCTATCGATTCAATATTTTGCAATGCAATCACCCCCTCTTCAATTGCAAACGGGTTTGCGATTGCTTTTGCCAAGCCGCCTTTTTCAAAAAGATGCTTAGTTTGCTTAATTATATTAGGATTCTCAATTGTAGATATAAGTGCATTCGTATTCTTACGCATTAAGTGAATTTTTTTACTTTCAAAGCTTGAATCAATAGATTTAAAGAAATCAAATATATAGGAAGCATCAACAAATGTTGCAACTACACCATTAAATGAACCGTCCACACCTATAGACTCGCGCGAGAGAACAAAATAAACCTTCCCGCCAGCCTCATATAAAAAGATTTCCAATTTATTTTCATAAGACTCAACATGATTTGAAAAGAACGGATATTTTGCTACAGAAGCATTGTATTTCAAGCCAATTTCATCACCAGTTTTCTCAAAGAAAGACTTAACAAGCCCTTCTTCATTAATAACCATCAATGCCGCTATTTGTGGTATTTCTTCACTCCACATTTTTAGGCTATTTTGAACATCTAGATAGATTGTATTGCCAAAAAGCTCATTAACATATTGTTTTTGCTGAACTCTCTTTAGTGTCATATCCGAGGCCAAAAGGATGATCTCAATATGATCTGACGTCATATTAGTAATCTGTGAAACCTCACGATTACCCTCAGATGCCGCTTCATTATAACCTGCTGAGGCACGAAAAATAACAAACAATAAATTGATTAATAAAATAAAAATCAGCGCTATAATAATAACGCTCGATGTTTGTTTAGAAGTTATTTTAATAAATTTTAGCACTTACTCCTAAGCTATCACTCCAGTAACACAACTCCAGTAGTTTTTTGGTAAGCTTTTTTGAATCTTTAAAGCATCTAGCTGATTATCAAAAATAGCAAAGCACGTAGCACCTGAACCAGACATTCCATAACGCTTGTTTTTAGATAGTAAATTCAATAAATTTTCTATCTCAGGTTCAACTTCACATGCAAATTTAGTTAAATGATTCTCACCTTCTAACTCGCTCAATCTAACTTTTTTAAAAACATCTACAGTAGATACATGAACATTCGGATTAACTAATAAAATATAGCACTTAATAAACTCATCTAACAATTTAATTTGCTCACCTATTCCACTGAATATTAAAGGCTTTGAATATACACATGCCGGAACATCCGCCCCTAGCTCTAATCCAATTTCACAAAGCTCTTTTTTACTTAAGTTTAAATTATATTGCTTATTAAACCAATTAAGCGCTACCGCGGCATCCGCCGAACCACCGCCTAATCCTGCACCTACAGGTATATTTTTCTTTAAATTATAGGTGGTTTTAGCTTTTATATTAAACTTAGATTTCATCAAGAATATAGCCTTATCAACTATATTATCCTCAATATGACCACCCTGCCCGTTATCTCCAACAAAGAATTCTATCTCATCATATAAATCAGAGGCAAATACGCACAAGCTCTCGAGTTCATGATAACCATTTGGTAATTTCCCACGAATATATAGGTTAAGGTTTATTTTTGCGTGAGCTTTCACTTTACTTTTTAAACTACAATATTAACTATACTAGCTATGCCAATTTATAATGCACCATTAGATGACTTTAAATTCGCCCTTAATGAATGGATAGGGATAGAGAAATATTCTCATATCAAAGGATATGAGGACGCATCTATCATGGAACCTTTAATGGAAGAAGGTGCGCGCTACTGCGAAGAGGTGCTTTTCCCAATCAACCAATCCGGTGACGAAGAAGGTTTAAAATTAGAAAGTGGTAAAGTTACGCTACCTAACGGCTTTGTAGACGCTTATAAAACTTATGTTGAATCTGGCTGGCCATCATTTGCCTGCGTTGAAGAATATGGGGGGCAGGGTCTACCCAACCTATACAACACACCATTCATGGAAATGGTATGCTCATCAAACTTATCATTTGGTTTACTACCTGGTTTATCGCATGGCGCATACTCAGCATTAAATATATTTGGCAATCAAGACCAAAAAGAAAAATACCTAACTAAGTTAATTTCCGGCGAATGGACTGGCATAATGTGCTTAACCGAACCCGGCGCAGGAACGGACTTAGGCTTAATGACCACAAAAGCAGAACCTCAAGATGATGGTACATATAAAATTACCGGTTCAAAAATATTTATATCATTTGGTGAACATGATGCCGCAGAAAATATAGTACACTTAGTACTAGCACGCTTACCGGATGCCCCAGAAGGTGTGCGCGGTATATCTTTGTTCGTAACAACCCGTAACGAATTTGATGATAATGGTGTAACCGGTGAACGTAGAAAAGAAATTGAATGCGGTGCAATTGAACATAAAATGGGCATCCATGCATCACCAACATGTGTAATGAATTACGATGGCGCATTTGCTAGGCTTGTTGGTGAGCCTAATAAAGGCTTAAAAGCAATGTTCGTAATGATGAACGAGGCACGCCTACTTGTTGGTTTGCAAGGCTTGGGGATATCTGAAGTAGCATACCAGAATGCATTAGCCTACGCTGAAGAGCGTTTACAAGGTCGCGCACTAAAAGGCGCAGTGCTTCCAAACAAAAAGGCAGACCCTATAACGGCTCACCCAGATGTACGTAGAATGTTACTTACTATGCGCTCGTTAGTTGAAGGGAATCGTATCCTAGCAATGTGGACATATTTAAACATTGATATCGCCCACCATGCAACGGACGAAAAAGAAAAACAAAAAGCGGATGATTTTGTGCAATTCATAACGCCTGTGGTAAAATCATTCCTAACAGAAATGGGCACTTACGTTGCCAACCTAGCAATTCAAGTGCATGGCGGTTATGGCTATATTAAGGAATATGGCGTAGAGCAATATTTGCGCGATTGTAGAATTACCGAAATTTACGAAGGTACAAACGGCGTACAAGCGCTTGACCTTGTAGGTAGAAAATTACCTGCAAATACAGGAAGGTACTTAAGAGGCTTCACCCATGAGATTGATCAATTTATCTCTGACAATAGAGATGACGAAAACATGGCTGAGTTTACTAAGCCATTATACCAAGTATTAAAGTCGCTTCAGCAAGCATCTTTATGGATTGCACAAAAAGGTATGGCAAATCCAGATGAGGCCGCTGGTGCATCGTCTGACTATTTACGTTTAGTAGCCCTTACCGCGCTTGCATATATTTGGGCTAAATCGGCAAAAATATCTTTGGATAAGAAGGATCAAGATTTCTACGCAACAAAAATCAAAACCGCGAGGTTCTATATGCATAAAATCTTACCTGAACATTTCTCATTATTAGCTAAGCTAACTTCTGGTGTTAAGTATTTAGAGTTATAAATTGTTAACGCTTTGTTAACTAACTTTTGCTAATATGCATCGATGAGTACAAAAGACATATTAGTTTCTGTGGTTGCTGTTATTCCGCCATTAATTGTAGCTTTAGAGCTGAGTAATGCCCTTGATAAGGATGGAAAATCAAATGCACCTCATATCCCAGAGGCCAAAGTTCAAACGGCAAGTGAAAAAGAAATTGCCGTCATGAAAGAGAGGGAGAGGTCTTTTGAAGAAGCTGTTGAAAAGCAAAGAGAAAAATGGCAAGATAGAGAGTCTAAAAGTAGCAATTCAGCAGGCGCTCCATCGGGTTTTGGCAGATAATTTGTAATATTTTTTTATAATCATAAGAATAATAGTTTATGAGAAATTTAATTCTTACACTAATTTTATTATTAACCCCTTTGAAATCTGAAGCAGTAAATATTAAGAAAGCCTATTTTGCCGCGGGCTGTTTCTGGTGTATCCAACCTGTATACGATAGCCTAGATGGCGTAATTGAAACATCTGTTGGTTATGCAGGCATTACCGGTAACGAAACAGTAGAGGCAAATTATAAAAATATAACAACAGGCACTTCAGGCTACCTAGAAGCTATTGAGGTAACCTACAATCCAAGCGAAGTTTCATACTCAACTTTATTAGAAAATCTTTGGCTTAATATAGACCCTTACGATAAATATGGGCAATTCGCCGATAAAGGAGAGCAGTATCAAAGTGCTATAATTTATAATACCGAGCAAGAAAAGGTAGAAGCCTTAGAATCTGCTAAGAAGTTAGAAATTGCTGATTACGAAACTAGGATTTTAGAATTTAAGAGCTTCTTTGATGCCGAAGAATATCATCAAGACTATTATAAAAAGAATCCAATGCGCTACAATATGTACAAGTATGGTTCCGGCCGCCTACAACGCTTAAAACAATTATGGAATAAATAATTACTCAGCCTCTTTAAACTCTAAAGCAACGCCGTTGGTACAAAAACGTTTACCCGTTGAATGCTTAGGGCCATCGTCAAATACATGACCTAAATGCGCGCCACATGTGGCACAATGAAATTCAACCCTTTCATAACCTAATTTAAAATCTACTGAAGTATTAACTGAACCTTCTATAGCATCATCAAAAGATGGCCAACCAGTGCCGGAGTCAAACTTAGTTCCAGACTCAAACAAATGCTCACCACACGCGGCACAATTATAATGCCCC
Organism: Rickettsiales bacterium; assembly: GCA_020630095.1. Taxonomy (GTDB): domain Bacteria; phylum Pseudomonadota; class Alphaproteobacteria; order Rickettsiales; family UBA8987; genus JAHDCD01. The sequence continues at coordinate 180,016 of JAHDCD010000001.1, forward strand.
GTTCTTTTCTCCTCATTTAATGGTGAAGTGAATGCACGCTCAGTTCCCTGTTCAAACATAACTTCATAAGCCTGAGGTGATAGTTTATCTTTATACTTTTCAGATCCTGTCATTTTTATAAACCTATTTCCCGCTTCAGTTTCTACATAGCCAGTTTTTATAACCTTAATTTTCTCTTCCTTTTGAAAAAAGAAAAAGTACGAAAACCCGCTTGCAATAAGCACTATTATAATAAATATTAATTTCATTAATTTTTAACTATCATGATAATAGACGGTAAGGCAATATCTAATAAGCTAATTAGCAATCTTGAGAAGGAAGTTGCAACTCTACCTTCAAAACCCGGCTTAGCTGTTGTTCTTGTAGGCGAAGACCCTGCAAGTAAGGTTTACGTATCTAATAAAATTAAGAAAACCGAAAAAATTGGTATGAATAGCTTTGGCCACTTTATGCCAGAATCTACCACAGAAGAAGATTTACTAGCTAAAGTAGATGAGCTAAATAAAGACGATTCTGTACACGGCATTTTAGTGCAATTACCACTACCTAAGCACATCAAAGAAGAAGCTATTATAGACAGAGTATCTCCGGAAAAAGATGTTGATGGCTTCCACGTTGTAAATTCTGGTAAACTATTCTGCGGACTAACAAATACCGCACTTGTACCATGTACGCCATCTGGCTGTGTAATACTTGCCAAAGAAGCCTTAGGCGATAATTTATCTGGTAACCATGTTGTGGTTATTGGTCGCTCAAATATTGTTGGTAAGCCAGCTGCACAACTATTCCTTCAAGAAAATTGCACTGTAACGATTGCTCATTCAAGAACACGCAACTTAGAAGAAATCTGTAAACAAGCAGATATTCTAGTACCTGCAATCGGTAGAGCAAACTTTATCGGCATAGAACATGTAAAACAAGGCGCCACAATTATTGATGTAGGCATTAACCGCAACGAAGAAGGCAAACTATGCGGGGACGTTAACTTTGAAGAAGTAAAAGATATCGCAAGTCATATATCCCCCGTACCAGGTGGAGTTGGCCCAATGACTATCGCTTGTTTATTGAAAAATACAGTTAGAGCTTATAGAAATATTAATAATGTCTGACGAAAAGAAAAAATACTCTACCTCAGATGTACTAGAAAATCTTGTAATTGAAACTAAGCAGCAAGATAAAGTTTCAATTGGCGAGCTTAAAATGCTCTTAAAGGATAGAGGGTTCGATATCTTAATGATAATCGCTGCACTACCAATGTGCATACCTATTCCTGTACCTCCAGGTTACACAACATTCTTTTCAATCCCTTTATTTATATTCGCATGGCAAATGTTAATGGGATCACGCAGTGTATGGTTACCCAAATGGATAAATAAAAAAGAAATTAAACGTACTACAGCCGGTTTGCTGGTAGAAAAAGCCAGCCCTAGCCTTCGCTTTATTGAGCGCTTCTCAAGGCCTCGGGCGTTATGGATGCTTAGTAAACAAACAAGGCGAATACTGGGATTCATAGTAATGGTACTAACAGTATCTATTGCCCTACCCTTACCACTAACAAACCTGCTTCCGGCATGGGGCATAGTAATTATGTGCATAGGCTCTTTAAACCGCGATGGCTTACTAAGCTTAATCGGGGTACTTATTGGAATTGCAGGCGTGGCCGTTACCCTTTTGGTCCTTTATGGTGGCGTTGAGTTAATAAATTCAATTTTTTAACGTTTTTTTAACAATTTTATAAGATAATAAGCCTATGTCTAACTACACAGATATAAGCAAGCTAAAGTTAATTCCTTTAAGAGGTGCCTTTCCAGAAAATGTACTAAAACTTACTTGGAATGAAATTCTTCAAACCTTTAATCCAACTCTATCTACTGAAAATTTTCAAGCCAGAGCTAAGGATAATAATGACATGGTTGACCTAGAAGCCTTAGTTATAGATATTAATGGTCGTGAAATAAACATATTTAAGAGAGCAAAGAGTGATCCTCAAATTCAAGGTATTAACGAAAATCAAGTAATTATTTACATTACAGAATCTGATAGAGATCATATTTTAGAGAACACACACTCTGTAGAAAACTTTACTAGAATAGACTTTTCGGGGAAAAGAGGAAAGGTAACTGAGGGTATGCATTCACTTAAAAATGCCATTAGAGAGCAAATTCCTGAACAAAGAAATGAATCCCCAATCTATACATTTAAAGAGGAAGGGCAAGCAACGAAAAAACTAAGAAAATTTAAATTTAAATTTGAAGGAAAAATTTACAACTATTACAATACACAGGCTCAAGATAAAGAAACTTTATTTGCTAATGCTCACTTTGAAGCTGAACAGGCTAACGAAATAGAAGGAAAAATAGCCGAAATAGATTCACCTAAAGAAAGCAATGGTAAGAAAAGCGAGGCTTCACATAACGATGAAAAAATTATTCCGGCTTCAAAAATAATAAAACAACCCCAAAAAGTACGTTTTCACTTCTTAAATATCCTTGCGAATAGTGCAATTAAAAGAGATAGCGAGGGCGTGAAAAATCCAGATTATGGCTCAGGAAAATATTCTCAATGTTATTTTATTACCAATGAAGGAGCACAAATAGCCTTTACCGCTAAATTAAATCAAACAAAAAGGGCTTTAATATACATAAAAGAAAGTCAACAAAGCGATTTCCTTTCTCTCTATGAAGCTTATGAAGAGGCCTTCACAAAAGAGGGAGATGGCATAAGGAAAGAAAATGCAAATAGACGTAAGTATAATCTTAACCCTGAAAACGCCGATGAAAAAACACTTATCACGGATGAAGAAAAAATAGCACGATGTAAAAGGGCTGGAATGAATGGCTTACTAGGAGAAATAGATAAAGAGGCAACTTCAGCATATAAAAAAACCAATGATATCCGCGACATACCGAGCAACAGTAAACCTAAGTTGCAAAAAGAGGGTGTTCAAATAGTCGCCAAAGCACCGGCAAAACCCTCTCAACAGCCAACAAGAGTTGTTGAAGCTCCAAAAACTGAAAATCAACTACAACAAGGCTAATATCTTAGAGTTTTCGAATTATTTTTTAAATTAACTTAAAGTTAACTAATTACAACCTAAGCGTGCTTGTACAAAGTACAGTTTTAAGTTATATACTTAAAGCTTTTTAATTTTTTATAAAACCAAAAAAGTAACCAAGTTTTTTTATTATTTTAACCACTTAGGGGTATCGGTTATGAAAAGGGTAATTATGTTAACGGCACTAGCGTGCCTTGTTCAGTCTTGCACAGATGCGGATTCGTATCAGCAATCACTTAATCCAAATTATACAATTGTGGAATCTTATCCACAGAACGTATATTATGTTTCTGAAGAGGAGCGTTTATTCAATTCTCAAGCAGATGAAATGCAATTAAGTTACTATAATTGGTATTAATACACTAATTATAAAAAAACTTCTTGCGAAGTACCGCTTGGATATACTATAAAACTGAAATCCGTTTTGTATGACGGATTATTATATTTTTAATGCGGGTAGTTGGCTGCCCCGCCGCGAGTAGCGGCAATTAAATAATCACTCAGCCATTTATACAATGAGTGTTATTTTATTTTTTAAATTATCTCTACGGAATAATTTATTAACGCGGGTAGTTGGCTGAGTGCCCCGCGCCGTACAGGCGCAATCGAATAGTTCGAGCACTCAGACAACTTTTTGTTGTTTTATATTATCTTAAATGCGGGTAGTTGGCTGAGTGGTCGAAAGCACTAGTCTTGAAAACTAGCGAGGGGGCAACTCCTCCGGGGGTTCGAATCCCTCACTGCCCGCCATTTTCTCTTCCACTAACATCCTATAAAGTCCATTAAATCCTTGTATATCAACGGCTACATCATTTTCTCTGTCCATAGAGGTTTACTATTGTCCAGTGACATCTAGTATAAATGAGGGGTAAAATGGAGGGGTAAAATTACCCACTATATTTTTTACCCTTCATTTATTAGAAAATGAAGCTAACGGACATTAAAATAAAATCTATTAAACCACCTATAGATAAAGCAAAGGAATCTTATGTAGATGGAGACGGCTTGCGTTTGATTGTAACTAACAAAGGCGGTAAATACTGGGAGTTTCGATATACCTACAACAACAAGCCAGACTCGCTTAATCTTGGTAAATATCCACATATTAGCCTTGCAGATGCACGAGAGAAGCGAAATGAGTTTAAAAAGCAGCTTGCTCACGGTGTAGACATTAAAGCCAATATTAGACAAGAGAAGCAATCTAAAGCTCTATCTGATGCTATTACCTTTGAAGTTATCGCTAGAGAGTGGCACGAGAAGAAACGCGAAGAATGGACAGAAAGGCACTCTAAATACGTTCTAAGACGCTTAGAAGCCGATTTATTCCCTGCTATTGGTTCAATGCCCATTAATACAATTACTACCGTAGACTTCTTAAACGCTCTTAGGGTAGTAGAAAAGCGAGGTGCATACGATATTACAAAGCGTATGCGTCAGACAGGTGGGCAGATATTCCGCTACGCTGTTGCAACTGGTAGAGCCGAGCGAGATAGCCAACTGTAATACCAAGGGGGCTTGCCCCGTGGATCGTTTACTATAATATTTGTTGCATCTCGTTACTATCAGTTTTAGGAGTTTATTATGAAGAAAATTTTATTACCAATTTTTGTATTACTATTATTACCGGCATTTTCTAAGGCGGAAGCTATAGATATTTCTGGTGTATACTGGAATAAAGAGAAGGATGCACAAATATCTATTTATCCGAAAGAAGATGGTAAATTTTATGGTTCAATTGTTTGGAATAAAACTCCAAAGAAAAGAGATGTTAATAACCCAGACCCCAATTTGCGTGATAGACCTGTTAGAGGTTTAGAGATTTTAAGCGGTTTTGAATATAACCCTAAAAATGGCAAATGGATTAATGGTAAGATTTATGATCCTAAGAAAGGAAAAACCTACAAATGTAAAATGTGGTTTAAAGATGGCAAGTCTAACGTGCTTAATATCCGTGGTTACATGGGCATTTCTTTAATTGGACGTACAAGTCAGTTCTATAAAATTAAGTAAATTGAAATTAGGTTTATACATAGTTGTCGTATTGAGCAGTTTAGCGCTGTTTTACTTCTACCCTGAAGTTGACCTAAAGCTTTCGCAATTTATTTATAATAAATTAGATGGGTTTTTGCCTGAAACCTTTCCGATTACTTTGGTAAGTTATATATTGTGGGGAGTTATATTGCTCTTCTTACTTATTGTACCAACTTATATGGCCTATAAATATAGTTGGAAGATATTATTAATACCAATTTTAACTGTTTTTATAATTCATATTATTCCTGAATATGCTTTTAAACAGCAGTGGGAGCGCCCTCGTCCGGTTGAGGTAATACAGTTTGGTGGCGATGAGTTATTTGAATCTATTTACGAAGTTGAAGCTGGTATAAAAGTTCCGGAGACTATTAAGTCTGAGTCTAATAATTCTTTTATATCTCGTCATACTTTAGCGGCAGCTTACGTTGTGATTATATTTGGTGGCTTCACGCCAATTGGAAGCTTTTTGCTTTTGTTAGTTATTCTATCTAGGCTTGTTACGGGGAATCATTTTATTTCAGATTGCATTTTTGCGGTTCTTTTAATATACCCTCTTACATTCGCGGATATGCGTAAAAGAATTAATAAAGAAAACACAGAATAAAAATGAATATAGATAAAATCTCAATTGGTAAAAATGCACCTTCAGACGTTAACGTAGTTATCGAAATTCCTCAGAATGCTCCGGGTGTTAAATATGAAGTAGATAAAGACTCAGGCGCTGTTTTTGTGGACAGATTCCTTTCTGCGCCAATGTTTTACCCATGTAATTATGGTTTTATTCCTAATACTCTTTCTGGAGATGGTGACCCTGTAGATGTTCTTGTGGTTGCTCCTTATGAGATTGCTGTTGGTGCGGTTCTTCGTTCGCGCCCTATTGGTGTATTGGTTATGGAAGATGAAGATGGTCAGGATGAAAAGATTCTTGCTGTTCCAGCTGATAAAATGACTCCGCTTTATAAAGATGTTAAGTCTTATAAAGATTTACCGCCACTTTTAATTGAACAAATTACTCACTTCTTTGAGCGCTATAAAGATTTAGAGAAGAATAAATGGGTTAAAGTTAAAGAATGGGGTAATGCTGAAGATGCTGAAAAGATGATTCTTGAAGGTATCGCCCGCGCTAAATAGTTGAATTTTCCAGAATATAGAAAATTTATTTTATTCTAAAAATTTTAAAAAATAATATTTAGAGGCTGGAATCTAAAAAAATCTTTATATTTCAATAGACCTTAGGATTTATCCTATAAAAAATGGTTTAAAAAACGTTCAAAAATGGGCGTTTTTTAACAAAAAATGACGATTTTTTTAATAAAATCATACATTCCTTTTTGGTTATTCACGATGTTGAGTTGATATTATCACGTAGAATATACTCCGGAAGTGATGTATTAATTGCTCTTCTTGGCGTTTTGTTTAAGTAGAACTTTTGAGGTGAAATAGCCTTTTTCTTTAGTTTCTGAAATGGTCTTTTTATTTACGCTTTTTTCTTTCGTTGAATCTGATTTGCGCTTATAGGTATTTTCCTTTGCTGTTATAATATAGCCGCCTTTAGATTCTGAAATTTTATCATTTAATTCAATGGTTAAGGTGAATTTCTTAACGCCTTTTCCGGATTTATATTTCTTGCCATAAATCATAATATGCAATGCGTTACGTGCTGGAATTGACCTTTGAGGATATTGTTCTTGCAGTTCTTGTAAGTCTGATTCAGCTTCTTCAATGGTTTTGTAGATATAACCGGATTCAACTTTACGTAATATGGGGTGAAGCCAGTCTGGGTGTTGCTTGCTGGTATCGTAACGCTTCATTGGGTGGATAGATAGTTTTGCTTCAAGTTTTTTTACTTTAAAGCCCCATTTTTTATCTTTTAATGGCGCTATATCAATAGTGGCGTAATTACCGTAAAAGCCTTTTTGAGACTCTTCTTTTGTTACGTTATATTCTTTTATCCAGATTATTAGGGTATCTTCATCTTCTGTGTTTAGCTTAGATGTTATGAAGCGTTTGCGAATGTCCAGCAATGTGTTTTTGGCATCTTGTTTGCTTAGAAAACTATATCTATTTTCTACTATGGCGGCAATTTTAGGATGCTTTATGTAGGCGTAAACTGGTTTCATGCAGTTTAACAATATTAGGTATAATTTAATAAAAGGTTAAGAAAATTAAGAAATAGCACCTCCCCCGTGAGGGGAAGATGCTACCAAAAAAATGAAAATAAGGCTGTGTGGTTAGTTTCTAACTAGGTCAGTACTAAGCACTGGAAGCTTAAAAATTAATTTATAAGTTCCATTAGCCTTTTTTATAACGCTAAAACCCTCAATCTCTACTGCGTACAGAAGAATATCCAATAATATGGAAAGCTCTGTAATCTCAATAGAGTGAGTTCTACCTTCAGTTTCGTAATGAAAGCGAACGGATCGTATTTGTTGTACGATGGGTTCTTCATTATTAACCTTAACAAAGGCCGACGAGGCGTTATCCTTGAGCAGAAGCCCGATTACGTTCTCGTTGTCGGTTTGAGTTATCTTGATTGAATCAAGACCTTCTTCCATCTCGAAAGATTGGAAGTAGAAAAACTTCCCCGATGTTGTTTCAATGCGAATAAGAGGCTCTCCCTCAAATGCATTGGTTGCGGTAGTTGTGGCGTTGGCGTTATTTGTGGCGACTCCGAAAAGTGCCACGATAATGGCTGCTGCGAACGAGTTATTCAATTTCATTATACTTGTTTTGGTGTGTGTTTGTTGTTGTTATGAATTGTTTTACAACGGTTTACACGAACAAGCGAGAATCCACAACGGAGACTCACTTAAGTGAAAACGTTGTGAAAACAAGGTTAAGCCCCCATTATATCATATTGTGGTTAAGAAATAGTTAAGAAAAAAAACGCCCTCCAGAAAGGGGAGGACGTTTTCGGTCTGTATTTTTAAGTTCTTTTTATCGAACAGCGCAATTAAGGCAGGTTACAGAAAACCAATTCCTTCCTAGTTAGGGTAAACTATTACAGGAAGAAAATCCTTAGCCACTACAGCTATCGTACCAATGACGATAATGGGGCCAAGGATTGTACTGGCTGCTAGGCACAAAATAAAAAACCATGCACAAAACCTTAGGTTTGATAAATAATTCCCAAACCATAGATGGATAAAGCGAAATGAACCTTTATTATACCCTAAAAAGGTTGATATAGGGTTAACTTATTACTTTTCGTAATAGTCGCGTACCATGCGGTCAATTAAGCGTACGCCATAGCCGGATGCTCCCCAAGGGTAAACATCTTCGCCCTTTTCTTTCCATTCAACGCCGGCGATATCTAAATGCGCCCAAGGTACATCATTTACGAAGCGTTGTAAGAATTGCGCTGCAGTGATTGAGCCGCCGCCATAGCCGTTAGAAATATTCTGTACGTCTGCGGTTTTAGAGTCGATCATTTTATCGTACTCATCACCCATTGGTAAGCGCCATGTGCGTTCCCCTGAATCTTGTCCCGCTTTGGTGATGTTTTCTGATAGTTCATCGTTATTTGAGAATAAACCAGAGTAATGATTAGCTAATGATACTACGATTGCGCCGGTTAGAGTTGCAAAGTCTATCATGAATTTTGGCTTATATTTATCCTGCGTATACCAAAGGGCATCAGCAAGGACTAGTCTACCTTCGGCATCGGTGTTTAATATCTCGATAGTTTGACCGGACATTGATTTTACAACGTCCGATGGGCGAGAAGCGTTACCATCTGGCATATTTTCAACTAATCCGATAACGCCGATAGCGTTAACTTTAGCTTTACGTGATGCTAGTGCCTTCATAATGCCGCATACCACGCCGGAGCCTGCCATGTCGTATTTCATATCTTCCATGCCTTTAGATGGTTTTAGTGAAATTCCGCCGGTATCGAAAGTTACGCCTTTACCAACGAATGCAAGTGGAGCATCGTTTTTAGGGCCGTTTTCATATTTCATTATAACTAGTTGAGACTCTTTAGTTGAGCCCATACCTACGGATAATAATGAGCCCATGCCTAGTTTACGCATTTCGCGCTCGCCTAGTACTTCAACTTTTACGCCTAGTCCGCGTAGTTCAGCCTTTACTATATCAGAGTAATGTTCTGGGTATAAAATGTTAGGTGGCTCAGAAACTACATCACGCGTTAGGAATACACCTTCATTTACGGCGTGTTGGTCTTGGAATATACTCTCAGCTTCTTCATTATCTTGTGTGAAGAAGTTTAATGACGTTACGGTATTTTCTTTATCATCTAATTTTTTAGTGAAATACTTATTGAATTTATATGAACCTAATTCTGCACCAGATGCTGCGTAAGCAGATATTTTAGCTGAAGAGATTCCATTTATAGATACATCACCTAAAGCTGTTACGTTTTCTAGTTTTTTACCGTTGGCGCATTGTGCAATTTTGCCACCTAGTTTCTCGGCATCTAGTAATGAGAATTTTTCGTCATCTTTTTTATGCGTGCCAATCAGTACAATTAAGCCATTTTTGGGGGTGTATATGTCTAATTTACCGCCGAATTTGGCTTTAAACTCACGATTTTTAATGGCTGATGTGATAATTCCGTCATTATCGCCGTCAATCTTTTGTAAGCCTGAGGGTAATTCTGATACATCTTCTACTAAAATATAAGATGCTGATTTATCTTCATTATTTGGTTTGTAATCTTTTATGTTCTGTAGCGTAATCTTCATAAGACAACACTTAAGCCCCATTTATTGAAATAATCAAGTGAGAAAAAATTAAATATTAATTATTTTAACGGTTGACAATGGGGGCGCTGTAGCCAATGCTTTCTAGGCCCTCGCACTGGTGCGGAGCATATATTTTCAACTAATAAACATAATCTAAGGAGATAAAATGTTAAAAAAATTATTACTTACTACAGCTATTGCTACTATTGCAGTATCTGCTTCTGCTGGTGAGAGAGATAGCTCTTTCGGTACGCACACAGGTTCACACCTAAATAACGACTTCCACTCTGGAACTGGTTTCTTTAACGGCGGTATCAGAGGTGGTTCTTCTGCTTCAGCTCAAGCTGAAACTTGGAATGCTTCTTACGAAACTCAAGAAGTTGCTACAACTACTTCTTACGAAGCTCCTGTAGCTGCTACAACGTACACTACAACTACTACAGCATCTGCTTCAACTGGTTCTTTTGGTTCTTCTAACCAAGGTCCTGTTAATGCAAGAGCTGGTGAGTGTTTCGCTAAAATTAAAACTCCAGAAGTAACTAAAGTTGTTAAAGAGCAAGTTCTTGCTACTGAAGCTTCTGAGTCTGTTTCAATTATTCCTGCACAGTACGAATATGTTGAGCAAGAAATCGTTGTTAAAGAAGCGTCTGAAGAGTTAATCACTATTCCTGCTACTTACACAACTGTTACTGAAGAAATCGTTGTTCAGCCAGCTCGTGAAGAGTTAGTTACTGTTCCTGCTCAATACGAAACTATTTCTGAGCAAGTATTAGTTCGTCCTGAAACTACACAGTGGAAGAAAGGTCGTGGCCCATTAGAAAAAGCTAATGAAATCACTGGTGAAATCATGTGCTTAGTTACTACTCCAGCTCAGTACAAAACTGTTACTAGAAAAGTAGTATCTTCTCCAGCTACAACTCAAGCTCGTGTAATCCCAGCTCAAACTAAGACTATCACTAAGCAAGTTGTTGCTGAGCCAGCAAGAGTTGAAACTCGTGTAATCCCAGCTCAAACTAAGACTGTTAAAACACAAGTTCTAGTACAACCTGCACAAGAAGTTCGTACTCCAATCGAGCCTCAGTACAAAGAAGTACTTAAGACTGTTGTTGTTCAGCCTGGTGGTTTAGAGTGGAAGCAAATTCTATGTGAAACTAACACTACTGCTGGTGTTGTTAGAAAGATCCAGAATGCTTTAGCTAACAAAGGTTACTACAAAGGACCAATTGATGGTATCTATGGTTCTCAAACTACAAATGCTGCTGCTAACTTCCAGCAAGATAACGGCATGAGTGGTAACGGTATCACTTTTGAAACTTTAGAATTATTGGGTGTTAGCATCTAGTTTCTTCTGAAACTTAAACTTAAGAGCCCAGTAAATTTACTGGGCTTTTTTGTATCTGCTGAGATGTTTTATGTTTATGTTGATGTTTGTGTGAGTTTTTTTCTTGAAACTCTAAACCCTTACAGCTAGAACCTAACATCTAACAGTTTGGCCCGGTAGCAAAGTGGTAATGCAGGGGATTGCAAATCCTCGATCGTCGGTTCGATTCCGTCCCGGGCCTCCATAAGGATTAGTTTTCCTTTATATATTTTATCAGATTTTCATTTGATTGCGACTGCTCGCCGCGGGGCGTCGGTTCGATTTCGTCCCGGGCCTCCATAAGGATTAGTTTTCCTTTATATATTTTATCAGATTTTCATTTGATTGCGACTGCTCGCCGCGGGGCGTCGGTTCGATTTCGTCCCGGGCCTCCATTTTCTTTCTTTTGAAGTTTTTAATATATCGGCTTGTATAGCAGTTGTTTCTAGTGGGCGTTGGTTTGAGTTCGTCCTGAGTCTTTTAAGTTAATTTTTTAAGGGGTTATTTAGCTATTATGGCTACTTGCTGCGTCTAATGGTTTTAAATAGTTGATGTTTGTCTGTCTATGTCCCATTCACCTAAGCCTGTAATCTCTGGTGCTCTCATATTGGAGGCTTGACCGTCATATAAATCTGTATTTATTTCTAAAAGGGTATCGATGTCTTTTTGTATTTCATCTAATTCAGATAATTCGCACTGCTCAATTCTTTCTATTAAATCTTCATATGCGGAAATATCATCTTCAGAGACTTTGCCGTCAGCTAATAATTCTAATAGAGGTTGCCTGATTTCGATTTTAGCTACCTCTATTTTTGCTAGTTCGGCCGTTGAGGGTTCGTAATTCATAAGTTAATTATACAAGTAGTTTATTAAAATAAGGTTAATTATTTAGCATTTCATTTAATCGTGATAATGTACGTTTGAATTCGAAGGATAGTTTGCCTTCTTCTTTGTAGATGTCTTTTAAATCTACTTCGCTTGAGATAAGTATTTCTACTTTTGCTTCATAAGCTACATCAATAAAATTAATGAAGCGACGAACTAGATTGGTATTATCTATCGATAATTGCTTTAAATTGCTTAAAAAAATTATGTTATATTTCTCGCATATTTTTTTATAATCAGCGGCGGATAAATTACGTTCGCATAATTCATTAAAATTAGTCCAAAGTAGATTTTCGTAAGTACGCTCAAATACCACGCCGCGCGTTTCGGATACTTTTACAGATTCCTTATAGGGTATTTTAGAATTTGTTAGGCGCTTAAATACGTCAAATAGAAACTCCCTGCCCTCTAGGCGCTCACCGATGAATAATTTGTCAGTCGGTTTTTTATTCTTTTTGCGATAATCAGATTCGCTTTGAAGAGCTAAGACATCATTCTTTTCTTTTAAAAGTTCAATGAAGGGTAGGAAGCGGGTTCTGTTTAAGCCGTCTTTGTATAATTCATCTGGTACGCGGTTGGAGGTTGCTACCATTACTATGCCATGTTTATAGAGCTTCTTAAATAGACGCCCTAGAATCATAGCATCGGCTATATCTGTTACTTGGAATTCATCAAAACAGATAAGTAAGTAGCGCTTTGCCAGCATTTTAGCGACCTTTTTAAGGTCTTTTTCTATGCGCAATTGTGCGTGTATCATTTCCATGAATTCGTGGAAGTGGATGCGTACTTTATTTTCTATATCTATGCTGTCGTAGAAGATATCCATTAGCATAGACTTACCGCGTCCTACATCACCCCAGATATATAGACCGTGTGGTTGTTGCAGGTGGAAAAAGCGATTGAGTAAAGAGCCTTTCTTCTTATTATAGGGTATAAGTTCCTCGCCCAGAGTAACTAGTTTTTCTAATACTCTTATTTGATGAGGGTCTTCGTGAAGCTCACCTGAGCGTACTTTATTTAGATATTTCTCAAGCACTATGATTGTAATACGAACAAAGGCAGATTTAAGCAATTACTTAAATGATAATGCTAATCCTGTATTTGTTCCAACTATGGGTGCGTTACATGATGCGCATCTTTCGTTGGTGGAAAAGGCTAAAGAATTTTCTAATAATATATTGGTTTCGATATTTGTTAACCCGCTACAGTTTAATAATGAAGGGGATTTAAAGCATTACCCAAGAACTGAAGGTGAGGATATAGCAAAGCTTGAGGAGCAAGGTTTAGCGAAAGCCGTTTTTATACCGTCTGTTGATGAGCTATATGAGAATAATGTAGATAATTTTGAGGTGAATATTAACCCTAAAATTGGCAAGGTTTTATGCGGTGCTCATCGTGATGGGCATTTTGAAGGTGTGTGTAAAGTGTTGATGGTTTTTAATGATTTAATTAAGCCATCAAATTTAATATTAGGCGCTAAAGATTACCAGCAACTCTTTGTAATCAGTAGGTTGTTTGAAGAGTTTAACTTTAACACTGAAGTTATTGGCGCGCCATTGATGCGTGAAGATGATGGGCTTGCAATGTCTAGCCGTAATTTACGCTTAACTGATAATGGGCGCAAGATTGCGCCTGAGATTTATAGATCTTTAACTAATATAGCATCGGATAAATTAACTATAGAGAGTGAGGCTAAGCGTTTAACTGAACTTGGTTTTGAAATTGATTATTTTGAAGTGCGTAATTTAAGTGGTAAACAAAATAGGATTTTCATTGCAGCGTTTATTGATGGAGTTAGGTTGATAGATAATTTAGAGATATGATTAATAATTTAGCTAAAAATATACTTCATAAACTTGAACCGGAGAAGGCTCATAATACATCTATTTGGGCGCTGAGGAATGATTTATATATTAAGCCTAAGGCCCAAGAATTTGCTAATTTAGAAACGCAAGTTTTTGGAATTAACTTTAAGAACCCTGTAGGGTTTGCCGCGGGGTATGATAAGAACGCGGAAGTTATAAAATCTATCCATAATTTTGGCTTTGGCTTTACTGAGGTTGGTACATGTACGCCGTTGGCACAGGCTGGTAATGCGAAGCCGCGTATATTTAGATTAACTGAAGATAGAGCGATTATTAATCGCTTAGGGTTTAACAATAAAGGTGCAGATTACTTTATTAAACAATTAGTTAACCGCGCAGATACTGGCATAGTTGGCGCTAATATTGGTAAAAATAAAGATACTGAAGACCCGTTTGCTGATTATGATATTATGCTTAAGAAGGTGTGGGGTTTATCTGATTATATTACGATTAATATATCTTCTCCGAATACGCCGAACTTGCGCGATATTCAAAAAAAGGAGTATATTGAAGAGTTTTTAGGCAATATAAAAGCAGCGCGTAAGAAGTTGCAGGATAAAACAGGCGAGAACTACCCTATTCTATTAAAGGTTGCACCAGATGTTGAGGAAAAAGAAATTAAAAATATCGCAAACGCATCAATTAAGGCGGAGTTAGACGGTTTGATTATATCTAATACTACAATTTCGCGCGATAATATTACTATGGATATTGATGAGCAGGGTGGGCTTTCAGGTGCGCCTTTACTGGATAAATCTACAGAGGTTCTAAAGGAGTTTTATAAAATTACTCGTGGCTCTAATGTTAAACTTATTGGTGTTGGAGGGGTGGACTCGGCGCAAAATGCTTATGCTAAGATAAAAGCAGGAGCTAGTTTGGTGCAGGTTTACACGGGCTTTATTTATAAAGGCGTTAATATTGCTAATGAGATTAAAGTGGGTTTATCTGAATTGGTAGAGAAAGATGGCTTTAGGAGTGTTGAAAATGCCGTGGGTGTGGATTTAGATTAAAATTGACTTAAGTCTATATTCTTCAATTATCTTAATCAATGCATGTAGCTGAAAATATTAACATTCTATATGGTCTTATTTTGGGGCTGATGCTACTTTGCGTATTCTTAATTCTTTCTAAAAGGAAATTAAAGAAATCTTCTAATCAAATATCGACTGATAAAAATGATCTTAATGAAAAGGTTAGCTTGTTAAGCCAAGAGTCTGAATTAAAAGGATCTTTGATAGATATATTTGACAATATATCTAAGCCGATATGGGTATTTTCTGCTAATGGAAATATTATCTATTGTAACTCAGCCTATGCAGATTTGGTGGAAGAGGATGAGGAAGAGATTTTTGCAAAGAAGATTAACTTATGTAATGAGTATAAGGTTGAGGATAAGCCCGTTAGAACTCATATTATTTCACATGGTAAGCGTAACTTTTATGAGCTTACAAAGAGTAAGAAAGGGGAGTTTTTTATCGGTATTGCTCAAGATGTTACGGAAGTTGAGCGTGAGTTAGCTAATTTAAAATATAATATGGCAGTGCAGAATGACCTGCTAGATAGCTCCGCAAGTGGAATTGCAATATATGATTCAAATCAGAATTTAACTTATAATAATAGTTCATTTACTAAGCTATTTTCGCTGGATGATAGTTTTTTAAATAGAAATCCAGCATTCGGCGAGGTTTTGGAGAATCTGCGTACGAAGTCTATGTTACCAGAGCAAGCGAATTTTGGGCAGTTTAAGCAAGAAGCGCTTGAGATGTTTGAAAATCTAATTGGTAAGCATGAGGAGTTTTATTACCTACCGGATGGGCGCGTATTGCGTATTATTGTATTGCCACATCAGAGTGGTGGCTTGTTATTCTCTTATGAGGATATGACCAACCAGATAACGCTGGAGCAGTCTTATAATACGTTACTTTCGGTACAGAAATCTACGATTGATAATTTGGCGGAGGGTGTTGCGGTGATTGGCGAAGATGGGCGCTTACAATTCGCTAACCCTACTTTCCGTAAAATGTGGGGGTTTGAGCGTGAATTTTTAGATTCTAAACCGCATGTTAACGAGGTTTCAGAGCAGGCGCGTGATAAGTTTAAGAGTGATAAGGATTATATTATTTCTAATAATATAATCATGAAATCCATCTCGGAACATACACCTGCTACAGGTAGCGTTAGGCTGGCGGATGGAAGTTTATATGAATGGGCGGCGATTCCTCTGCCGGATGGCGCGATATTGCTTACCTTTGTGGATTTAACGGATTCAGCGATGCTTGAGCAAGCGTTGCGTGCGGAGAAAAAAGCATTGGAAGATGTTCATAAAGTTAAGATTAATTTCCTTACCAACGTATCTAATGAATTGCGTTCTCCGTTGACATCTATTAAAGGATTCTCGGAATTGTTGAAGGCGAATTACTTTGGTGATCTTAATGAAAAACAGGGTGAATATGTTGAGGATATTTATCAATCTTCATTGCGTTTAGCATCTATGATTGATGATATTTTAGATGTTACTTATTTAGAGGCGGGTAGCTTGCTTTATGAAGAGTATGACTTTAGTGCGAGCAAGGTATTTGAGAAAGTATTTGCTAGAACTGAGGAACGTGCGGAAGAAAGTAAAATTAATTTAACGCGCAATAAGTTTACCGAAAATGTGGTGCTTAATGGTGATCAAAAACATTATAAACAGGCGTTAAATAGTTTCTTTGTTTATGCGTTAAAGCTTGTTCCACATAAGGGTAAAATGGATATTGGACAATCTATCGACGATGAGAAATATCATATATCGATAAAGTTAGATTATAGCCAAGGGGATTTGTCTAGACTTTCTGAGCTGAAACACTTCAATGATGAGGACTTTATGGGCTCTGACCTTAATTTAATCATTGCAAAGAAGTTCATAGAAATTCATAAAGGCGTATTGCAGGTTGATGAAGAAAAGGATGGTATGCTTGAATTAGGGCTTTCTTTTATAGTCAATGAGCATCAAAAGCTATTAGAGTTCGAAAAAGATCAAGGTTAGTAATGAAGTTAGCAACGTATAATATTAATTCAGTTCGTTTAAGGATTGAAAGGGTTATTCATATTTTAGAAAAATTAGATTTAGATGTTCTGTGTTTGCAGGAAACTAAATGTGAAGATTCTGAGTTCCCTAAAGAAGCTTTCAAAAAAGCAGGTTATGAGCATTTAGCTATTCGTGGTGAAAAAGCTTATAATGGTGTTGCTATAGTTTCTAGGTTACCAATTAAAGAGAAAAAGGTTTTTAATTTTGTAAACCATCATGCGCGCCATGTTTGCGCTAATATTGATGGTATAGATATCCATAATTTTTATGTTCCTGCTGGTGGGATGATTCCAGACAGATTTAGTAATGAGAAGTTTGAGCATAAACTAAATTATGTTGATGCGTGCGTTGATCATTTTTCTAATAAGAAAAATTCTAGCAATGCAATTATATTAGGTGACCTTAATATTGCGCCTTATGAGCATGATGTTTGGAGCTCTAAACAGTTGCGTGATGAGGTTTCACACACGGCTATTGAGCGTGAAAAGCTTGATAATTTCAAAAAAGCCGGAGGATTTGTGGATATCGCTCGTAAATTTATTGACGAGAATGAAAAAATATATTCATGGTGGAGTTATAGAAATCGTGATTGGCGTAAGTCTAACCGCGGAAGACGCTTGGATCATATCTGGACTTCTGCTAATATAGCTAATGATGTGAAGAGTTATAACGTATATAAAGATTTGCGTGATCCGCTATTTGGCGGTGAAAAGCCATCGGACCACGTGCCTGTTGTTATTGAATTATGAAAAAACTATTTAAAATTATATTTGTTTACTTAATCGCTACTAATGCGGTGCAAGCTGCACCGTTAGAGATTGAAATTAGCAATAATAAGCTGGTTGAATTTCCTGTTGCGGTTTCAGATTTCTATTCAAAAGATCCTGCGTTAAATGCGGTGGCGAAGAATATATCTACTGTAGTTAAGGCGGATTTAAATGGCTCTGATATTTTTAACGTATTATATTATAATCATAATTATGCGGTTGAGAATCCTGATTTCAACACTTTAAAGAGTAAAAAGGCTGACCTTGCAGTTACTGCCGAAGTTTTAAGTAATGGCCCTGGTAATATTCGTGTTGAATATAGAGTTTGGGAAGTTTCAACCGGTAGGCAGATAATTGGTAAAGTTCTTAAAAGCCCTACTAATGGCTGGCGCAGGATGGCGCATTTAATATCTGATAAAATTTATGGTCAAATTACAGGTGATGCAGGTTATTTTGATTCACGTATTGTTTATATTTCTGAATATGGTTCTTGGAGGAATAGAATTAAACGTTTAGCGATAATGGATCAAGATGGTGCTAATCATAAGTTCCTTACACCTGCGCAAGACTTGGTATTGACTCCGCGTTTTAACCCAGTAAAGCAAGAAATTATCTATATCGGTTACTATACAGGTATTCCTGAGATTTATATTTATGACCTTGATAGAGGTCGCGAGCGTAGCCTTGGGCAGTTTGAAGGTATGAACTATGCACCACGTTATTCGCATGATGGTAGGCAAATTGTGTTTGCTATGAGTAAGGCTGGTAATTCAGATATTTATACTATGAGCACTAGTGGTTCTGGTGTGCGCAGATTAACTTCTGGTAATTCAATTGAAACTACACCTTCATTTAGTCCTGATTCTAAGCAAATTGTGTTTGCATCTAACAAAACTGGTAAACAGCAATTATATGTTATGAATTCTAGCGGTTCTGGTGTGCGTAAAATATCACGCGGTAAAGGTGATTATGCTACGCCGGTGTGGAGTCCTAACGGCAAGTATGTTGCGTTTACTAAAATGATGGGTGGACAGTTTATGATTGGCGTTATGCGCCCTGATGGTTCTGGTGAGCGTATTTTAACTGATGCTTATATGGTTGAAAGCCCTACGTGGAGTCCGAATGGTCGCCTGCTATTGTTTACAAAGCAAACTAGAAACGATTCTGGAACAGCAAGAAGTAATCTATATTCAATTGATACGGAAACTAATAAGATTGAAATGATTCGTACTCCGCAAGATGCTTCTGACCCTGCTTGGAGTCCATTACTTTCTAGAAGGTAAATTAAAAGGGGCGCTAGCTTTCGCCAACGCCCCTTTGTTTTGCACCCGAGTATTCAGGTTAAGCTTCTACAGTAACTGAATAAGTATTGTCCTCACCATCGACAGGTTTGAACTTTACATTTTCAAGTCTAGTAGATTTGAAGCCGTTACCATCTCTGGTAAGGCGAAGGTTTTTTGGAAAAGGTACATACCCACTAGGGTGTGCTTTTCTATCAATTCCTTGCCAGCTTATGAGAAAGCCGTCTTCGCTTATTTCACCACCAGCTTTAAACTGAGTGGCTTTTCCGTCTACTACTCGGAATTCAAGGTCATCAACGGAAAGTAATCCAATACAATCCTTGCTGATGTAGATACTAGCTTTTAGTGTCATTTCTTTAGTGTCCTTTCTGGTTTGATTGGACGAGCGCCCAATTTGAACAACTCGTCTTATATTGGGTGCAATAAACTCTTATAGAATAACAGAAAAGAGTTAACAAAAGGTTAATCCTTACAAAAAGAAATTAATGTTCCTGCTACCATTAGAATAGCTGAAAGCCAGATGTATATAATCATAGGTTCATGATATATGCGGAAAGCGGCTTGTTTTGTATCTGTACTATATTCGCCCATTACAATGTAAGTATCATTGAATAGTTTGCTGTTAATTGAACTTTCTGTGGTTTGTGTGCGAGTAGTTAGGTAAAGCCTATTTTCTGGGCTGTAATTAATACCATCTAGTTCAATATCTGCCTTGCGTGCTAGGTAATTATTATTTGCATTTGTACTTACAGAGTTAAGTTTAAATTCGCCGTAAGGTGTTTGTGCAGTCTCGCTTGAAGCTAGTTTAAGCTCGTAAACATCTGCTTTTAGAAAGTGGATTGCAGATGATAATACTAATAGAGCAAAGCCGGCATGAGCTAACTTAGCGCCTTCCCTGCCCTTGAAGATATAATATATTGATAAAGGAATTAATATTACAACGGAAGGAATGAAGAATAGTCGGTAATAATATCCGCCAACAGATTTTTTATAGCCAAAGATTAGCTCTGAAATTACTGGAAATAGAATGCCGAGTATTATTACAAAAAGTAGAAGTAGAGTTATTATTCTGTGAGTCTCTAAGCTTATCTTAAATATATTGTTTTTCTTTTCTGATTTTATTGGCTTGTTGCTTTTTATAAATTTTAAATATTGCTTTAAAGCGCGGTAGGTAATTAAGAAGAAAATACCTAGCATAAATAATCCGCGGTTAGGACTTTCGGCAAATGAATGGACTGAGCTTAACATGCCTGAGCGCACAAGGAAGAACCCTAGTAATGCCAAGCAGAAGCTTATTAGTGATAGGAATATAATCCCGCTCTGTTTGCTTTGGTCTTTATGTAAAAAGAATTGGTGCACTAACGCTAGCGAAACTAACCATGGCATTAATGATGAGTTTTCTACAGGATCCCAAAACCAGAATCCGCCCCAACCTAATTCGCGATATGCCCACCATGAGCCAATGGCTATTCCTGTTGTTAAAAATATTAATGCCAGTTTATTCCATAGTTTGGCTTTTTGTATGAAATTATCGTAAGTTTCATCGCCTTTTATGAATGCGTATGCGTATGCGTATACAATGCATAGGCTTACGTAACCTAGGTATAGAATTGGCGGGTGAAAGGCTATGCCGATATCTTGTAATAGTGGGTTTAAGTCTGCTCCGTAGGTTGCGTTTGTGTATATTTCAAATGGGTTTGATACGCCTAGTAAATATAGGATTAAGAATATTTGGATTAGGAATAAGCTTTTTGATTCCTTTAAATTTGCTATGTAGCTTGTGGCACTTAAAAACAGTAAAAATAGTAACATTGAGCCTTCATGATTACCCCATATACCGGTTATCTTATAAAGTAATGGCGTTAATTCCGATGAGTTAAGCGCTACGATTTTTAAGTTTAAGTCTGTTATAATAAATGCGTAAGTAAGCGATGCGAATGCCAATATTAATGATATTAAAGTTGGGCGTAAATTGAAGTTGCTACCAACTTGCGCCTTGTAGCCAATTATGGCAAATATAAGGGCTGAATATAAGAATAGTTCACCGAAGTGTAGATAATTAAAAAGCATCGTTGATTAAATAGTGTAGTTCGTTATTTTGCGCAATATGCTTTATATAAGTACTAGAGGTCATGAGAAGGAATTAAGCTTTACGGAGGCTGTAACAACAGGTACTGCACCGGATGGTGGTTTGTATATTCCTAAGGAATTGCCTAAATTTACTATTCATCAAATTAATAGATGGCGTAACCTTTCATATACGGATTTAGCGTTCGAGGTTATGTATCCGTTTACAGGTGGTACTATACCTGAAGATGATTTTAGAAAGATTGTTGAAAAATCTTATGCGCGCTTTAGGCATGAAGATGTTATTCCTACGGTTCAGATTTCAGAAAGATTAGCGATTATGGAGTTGTTCCACGGACCTACCCTTGCCTTTAAAGATGTTGCATTGCAGTTCTTAGGTAATTTACTTGATTATATTTTAAAACGTGAAGATAGAAAGCTTACTATTATTGGTGCTACTTCGGGAGATACAGGGTCTGCAGCGATTGAAGGCTGTTTAGGCTGTGATAATATTACTGTGTTCATGATGCACCCTAAGGGGCGCGTTTCGGATGTTCAGCGTAAGCAGATGACAACTATTATGGCGGATAATATTCATAATTTAGCGATTGATGGCGTATTTGATGATTGTCAGAACATGGTAAAAGAATGCTTTATTCAAAGTGATGACTTTTCTAAAGAGCCATTAGCTGCGGTTAATTCAATTAACTGGGGGCGTATTATGGGGCAGATAGTTTACTATTTCTGGACTTACTTCCGCTTTATTGAAGAAAAAGGTGAGTTCATGAATTTCTGTGTGCCATCTGGTAATTTTGGTAATATTTTAGCTGGCTTCTACGCGCGTAGAATGGGTTTGCCAATTGGTAAGTTAATTGCAGCTACAAATGAAAATAATATTCTAGATAGGTTCTTTAAAGAGAATGATTATACGCGTAAACCTACGCGCAAAACTAATACGCCTTCTATGGATATTAGTATTTCATCTAACTTTGAGCGTTTGCTTTATTATTTATATGATCGTGATGCTTCGGCGGTAAATGATTTAATGGTTAAGTTTAAGGAAACTAACGAATTATTTGTAACTGAAGAAGCTTTTGAGAAGGCTCAGCGTTGGTTTACATCTGCTACTTGTGATAATACTCAAACTGTTGAAACAGTTAAGGATATCTATGATGAGCATGGTTATTTAGCAGATCCTCATACGGCTACAGGTATTTATGCCGTTAAGGATAGTGAAGATAAGGTGATTATTTTAGCTACTGCTCACCCTGCAAAGTTCCCTGAAACTGTTATGGGCGCGGTTGGGGTTGATCCTGAATTGCCTCCTCACTTGGCAGACCTTATGGAGCGTGAAGAAAAGGCGGTTGAATTACCTTCTAGTTTAAGCGCGGTTAAGGATTATATTAAATCTGTTCAATAATGGTTGAGAAAAAGAAAATAGGTTTAATTGCTGGTGGTGGTAGCTTACCGAAAGAAATCATATCTAAAAATGGTGATAATTTGGTAGTTGTTAGCTTACAAGGTTTTGCTGATGAAAGCATTGATGGTAAGGAGTTTAACATTGCTAAAGTTGGCGCTATATTAAAGTACTTAAAAAAGAATGATGTAGAAGATATTGTTTTTGCAGGAAAAGTTAAGCGCCCTGCACTTCTTTCACTTCGTCCTGATATTACTGGATTAAGTTTAGTTAAAAAACTTCGAGGGCTAAAGAATGGTGGTGATGATGGTTTTATGAAGGCTATATCGAGCTTTTTAGCTGAGCGCGGTTTTAATATATTATCTGTTCCGCAGGTTTATGGGGCTTCGGTTATTCAGCGTGGTAATTTATCTTCAGAAAAGCCAAATGATGAACAGCGTGACTGGCTTAAATCTGGTTTTGAAAAGGCTAAGCAGATTGGTAAGTTAGATATTGGGCAATCTCTCGTTATTAATGAGAATAATGTAGTTGGTGTAGAAGGTTTGGAAGGTACGGATATGCTAATTAGGCGCTGTGCGGACTATGCTACGCATCATGAATTGGATAATAAAAATATCTTAATTAAAATTTGCAAGCCTAACCAGTATGAGAAAATGGACTTACCTACAATTGGCTTTAAAACTGTAGAGAATGCGATAAATAATAATTATGCAGGAATAGCAGTAGAAGCGGATAAGACCCTTATTGTAGAGAAGGAGAAAGCGATTGAATTGGCTAACGAAAATGGTATATTCTTAATCGCTTTATGACTTTAAAAATATACATTAATGGTGAAGAAAAAGAGTTTGGCTCTGAGTCTACTATTTTTGATATAGTTAGCACTATGGATGTTAATCCGCGTAAAATTGCGGTTGAAAAGAATAAAGAAATTATTCCCAAATCTACTTATAAAAATGAAACTATATCATCTGGTGATGTAATAGAAATTGTGGATTTTGTTGGTGGAGGTTGATTAAATATTATGTCTGATAATAAATTAATAATTGCAGGTAAGGAGTATAATTCTCGTTTGTTAGTGGGTACGGGCAAGTACGCTGACCATAATCAAGCTAGAAATGCTATTGAGGCTTCTGGTGCTGAGATTGTTACGTTTGCAGTGCGTAGGGTTAATTTAACGGATGTTAATGCGCCTAAATTAACTGATTACGTTGATCCTGATAAATATACTTATCTTCCCAATACTGCGGCGTGTTATACCGCTGAAGATGCTGTTCGCACGTGCAAGCTTTCGCGTGAATTATTAGATGGCAAGAAATTGGTTAAGCTGGAAGTTATTGGTGATGCTAAAACTTTATATCCTGATGTTGTTGAAACATTAAAAGCCGCGCAGGAACTTGTTGATGATGGCTTTGATGTAATGGCTTATACAACGGATGATTTGCTTGTTGCCAGAGAGTTAGAGAAAATTGGTTGCGTGGCGGTTATGCCGTTAGCTGCTCCAATAGGCTCAGGGCTTGGTATTCAAAATTCATTAAATATCAAATATATAGTTGAAGAACTTACTGTACCAGTTTTAGTTGATGCTGGCGTTGGTACGGCATCGGATGCATCTGTTGCGATGGAGTTGGGTTGTGATGCTATATTAATTAATACTGCAATTGCAAAGGCGGATGACCCAGTAAAAATGGCAGAAGCTATGAAGCTAGGTGTTGAGTCTGGCAGGTTAGCTTTTGAAGCTGGTAGAATGGGGCGTTCAAAATATGCAAACGCATCTTCACCTATAGATGGTAAAATTGCTGCTAGCTAAGCTTACTAATTAATTCATCAATTTTAACTAATTCCTTTTCGCCTGTTGTGCGGTTAACAAGCTCGGCTTCGTTTGCTTCTAGTGTGCGTGGGCCGATAGCAATTTGATAAGGCGCGCCGATTAAATTAGCGTTGTTAAATTTATAACCTGCGCCGTTGTCAGTATTGTCATATAAAGTTTCAATACCGGCATTGTTTAATGCTTCGTATAATTTGTCACAGGCTTTTGTGCAGGCTTCGTCTTTTACTCTGATATTAATTAAAACTGCCTTAAATGGAGCGACTGCTTCTGGGAATATTATGCCATTATCATCGTGATGGGCTTCAATAATTGCGCCAAGTAATCGTGATACGCCAATACCAAAGGTGGACATTTGCATTGTTTCTACTTTGCCTTCTTTACTTTGATATTGAGCTTTAAGGGGGGAGGAATATTTATCACCTAAATAGAAAATATGACCAACTTCAATACCACGTCCTTTTTTTACATCGGCTGGAGCTTTGCTTGGGTTATGCTTTTCGTCAGTTGCTGCGTATTTTTCTTTTAAAATACCAAGGTCGATATCTTCAATATCTTCGTAATATGAATCGTAATAAATCTCTGATTCGCCAGTTTTAGCTAGAACTTGGAATTCATGGGACATATCGCCGCCAATTTCACCTGAATCTGCGGTGAAAGGAATTGCGGTTAATCCTAAGCGCTTAAAAATACGGAAATATACTTTAAGCATTTTATAATATTCAGCTTCAGCATCTTCTTTAGTTTCGTGGAATGAATAGCCATCCTTCATTAAAAACTCACGTCCACGCATTAAGCCGAAGCGAGGGCGAATTTCATCGCGGAATTTCCAGTTAATTTGATATAAGTTTTTTGGTAAATCCTTGTAAGATTTAATATTATTGCGGATAAGGTCGGTTATTACTTCTTCACAAGTGGGTGAAAATAAATAATCACGTTCATGCCTGTCTTTAATTTTCAGGGCTTCGTCGCCATAGGTTCCTCTACCAGATTCTTCCCATAATGATGTTGGTTGAATGATTGGTAATTTAACTTCTTGGCAGCCGGCTTTATTAAGTTCATCGCGGACTATGTTTTCTACTTTTTGTAGTACTGCCAAGCCGTAGGGTAAAAATGAATATAGGCCTTGCCCTAGTTGGCGAATCATACCGGCGCGCAACATTAATTGGTGCGAAACTATTTCAGCTTCACGCGGTGATTCTTTTAGAGTAGGAAGGAAATAATTACTTAATTTCATTTTCGATTTTGTTAAAGAATGCCTTTAAATCGGCATCTAGTTGAGCATCAACATTCTTACCCGTAGCTATATTATTATTCAATCTTTTTACTAGCGCGCGGTAAGTATTTTCATCCTCTGATGATATGGTATAATTAAATTGCTCTTTAAGTGAGGTTTTCATTTCCTCTACTAAAGCTTCTGTATCATCTAGCTCTTCATCGGATTTACTATCAGTAGCTAAATAATTAAATGGTTCATCTTCATTTGTTTCTAGTTGTTCAAAACGTTCTTTGATAGTTTGTTCAGAGATCAAGGTTTGTGCACGTTTACTTACACCGCCTTCAACTTTCATTTCTAAATCGCGGATAGGGTCATCAGGGTGAGCTAAACCTAGGGTATCGGCGAATAGGTTTTCATATAGTTTTGAGCCTTCATCGCAAATGCCGTAAAAGTCATCAACTCCAAAGCCTTCTGCTTGAGCAAAGAATTTCCAGTTGCGATTATTTGTTTTTGAGTGAAAACCTGCTTTAATGCCATCATCATGGATGAACATGCAATATTTATCTTCACGAGGTAGGTAAAATGCGCCATCAGAGTTTAATTTTGTATCTAAGTTTCTAAGAAGTAAAGGCTTAGGTTCTGATAGGTTTAGTACACTTATATCGCGTGCGAATTCGCCTTGTGACTCTTTAAGCTTTTCGGTTTTTATAGATACTTCGTTTAGGTATGTTTTGGCTTTATCTATTTCAATTGCGCGGAAGGTTTTACCTAGTGGAATTGAAAATAAAGATATTAAAAATACTACGGCACAAAGGAATGAAATAGATACGTTCTTAATTAATAATTCAGGTGAGATTTCGCCATTTTTTAGCCAGTGGATAAGTAGTATAATAAATGCGTATAATATACCGAATACAAATATTACGCTTGGAATTAATACGGCATGAGATGTTGATATTTCCTCTTTAGTTAAGCCTTTTAATTGTGTGGTTATAGCTTCAGATGATGCTAGGCCATAGATTGCAAGTAGTAGGGTTGCAATAAGTGTAACGGCTATTAGTAGGTAACCTAACCATCTCTTTTTAAAGAATATGCAAGCTATTGAGAGTGTTAGCGATAAAGTTAGAAATGCGTAGTATGCAAATGCATAATTTTCGTAACCTATAGATGTTTGCTGAATTAATTGATTAACTGCGCTTGCGTATCCGAACTGAAGTAGCGGTATAGTTAGCATTAATAAGAAGAACTTTTTAATCTCATCGCCCGTTCTAGTTAATGAATAGGTAATTGCAATTATTAAGCTTAAGCAAAGTGCAAAGAATTTATAATGGAAATTTAGGCATAGCTCAATTTCACCGCATGCTTGATTTAATGCGGTTGGTATTTCAGAATAACCAAAGTAAATTGTTAGGCCTAAGAATATTAGAAAGTAAATTAGTCTCATTATTGAACCCAATCAGGGTGTATTAATCTTACGAACTCTACTAATAGGCCAGTATAGTAGCTTGTCATTAGTAAAATAAAGAATGTTAGTGCTGCCATTAAGCCTGCGGCGATATCATCTAGCATTATGCCCATGCCTCCGCTTACTTTTTGATCGAAATAGCTTACAGGGAATGGTTTAAAAATGTCAAATATTCTAAATAGCACTAATGTTATAAATAAAAATACAGATGAGAATTCGACCGATAATAAGATTAGGAATTGCGGGTCGAAGTTCAATAGTTGGCTGTAGCCAATAATAAATAGACTTACTGTGAAGAAGCTACCGGCTACTTCATCTATTACTATTATTGAAGGGTCTTTTATACCTAGTTCCTTTGCGTGCTTATCTGATGTATAAATGCCGTAAACTGTAAAGAATATAGTTAGTGCAAAGATACTGTAGATTGAGAAGTTAGGATTAATATTAATAGATATTAATGATGGGCTTAAAAATATTAGCACTATAAATATATATGCAACGCATGATGCCCAAGTGCCGCCACCTTTTAAATTACCCAATCCAAGTAGTGTGTTAAAATTTCTCATTAGTTTTTAGGTAGTTTTTTCTTCTCAACTTTACCGATCATGGTTTTAGGAAGTTCTTTGATAAACTCAACCTCTGAAGGCACTTCATGTTTACCAATTTTACCTTTGCAATATTCTATAATATCTTCAGCTGAAACATCTGAGCCAGCTTCGCGTACGCAGAAGGCCTTAACTATTTGGCCGTAATGGTCATCGTCTTTACCTACAACGGCTGCCTCAACAAGTTCAGGGTGTTTATATAAAATTTCTTCAACGTTACGTGGATAGATTTTAAAACCACCGCGAATAATCATTTCTTTAATGCGGTCTACAATAAATACATAGCCTTCTTTATCAATTTTAGCTACGTCGCCGGTGCGTAACCATGCGCCTTCCATAACTTCTTTTGTAGCTTTTTCATTCTTGTAATAGCCCTTCATAACTTGAGGGCCTTTAATCATCAGCTCACCAGTTTCTTCATCTACTTTGCATTCTGTGCGCGGTAAAGGTAAGCCGATAGAGCCTTCCTTATTATCGCCTACAAGCGGGTTACAGTTAGTTACAGGAGATGTTTCAGTTAAGCCGTAACCTTCAACTAATGTGCAGCCAGTTTTTTCTTCAAAGGCAGACTTAATTGCAAGGTTAAGTGGGCCGCCACCAGATATACAGGCTTCAAGCGAGGTAAGGTCGTACTCATCTAGGTCCTTACATTGGTTGATAGCATTATACATTGTTGGTACGCCGGCCATAAGCTCTGGCTTTTTCTCCGTGATATCTTTTAGCACTGGTTTCATTTCAAATTTAGGGTGCATAAGAATATGGAAACCACGAGAGATAGGGAAGTTAAGTACTACAGTATTAGCAAATACATGGAAGAATGGTAGGACAGCTAGGATTTTAGCGTCACCATCTGCGCGTTGACCGCCAAGCCATAAGCCACATTGGATAGCGTTAGCGTAGCAATTATAATGTGTTAGCATTGCGCCCTTAGGTGTACCTGTTGTACCGCCAGTATATTGAATTAAGGCTAAATCTTCCTTTGGGTCTAGCTTTGCACCAGCTTTAATTGGTGCGCTGTTTTCTATTAAGCTGTCGAAGTCTAATGCGTCCTTTATGCCACTAGCTTTTAATAGTGAGAATAATAATTTGATTGGGAAGCCTAGGTATTTATTAAACTTAGCAACTATAATTTTCTTTAGCTTTAGTTGGCTGGCAATTTTTGCAAGCTGTTTAATGTTGAATGTTATAAGTATAGTTGCACCAGAATCTTTTAATTGGTGTGCAAGTTCATCCTTTGAATATAAAGGTGAGCAGTTAACCACCACGCCACCAACTTTTAATGTAGCATAATATGCGATTACATATTCAGGTGAGTTCGGTAAATATAAGGCTACTTTAGAGCCTTTCTTAACACCCTGCTCTTTTAATGCTGTAGCGAACCTGTCAACTTTATTCTTTAGTTCTGCATAAGAGGTAAACTGACCCATAAATTCTAGAGCAGTATTCTCTGGAAACTTACCTGCAGTTTCATCTAAAACTTCATATAAAGCTTTTGTAGGAATTTTGGCATTCCAGTTAATATTATCAGGGTACGTTTTAGGTGCAGTCATCTTTATATAAAAGCGAGGTTAATCTTATTAATCAATTACTTTTCTGATTTAATATGAACATCACGTTGTGGGAATGGAATTTCAATATTTGCATCGCGCAGTGCATTCCAGATTATAAACATAATATCTGATGTAAATTTGTTCTTACCATCGTCAATACCTTTGCACCAGAACTCTACCGCAAAATCAATAGATGAGTCACCAAAGCCACGCAGCTCAACATCTGGCATTTCAGGGTTCTTTAATACGCGCTTATCTGTAAGTACTGCCTTTGTAATAAGATCAGGAACTTTATTAATATCAGTATCGTATGAAACTCCGAACTCTACTTCATATCTAATTCTATCAGAAGAGCCTGTCCAATTAGTTACACGTGTGGTTATGAAATCTTCGTTAGGTATCATAACTTCTTTGCCGTCATAGGTTTTAATAGTAGATGCACGCGAGCCTAAGTCTACCATCTCACCGAATGTGCCATCGTCTAGTTCTACAATGTCGCCAACGTTAACTTTTCTTTCTAAAATAAGTATTATTCCTGAAATGAAGTTTGATGCGATTTTTTGCAAACCAAAACCAATACCAACACCAAGCGCACCACCTAGAACAGCTAAGGCGGTAAGGTCAATACCTGCAACGTTCATTATAAGTAGGAATATTATGCCGAACATTACCATTTCTAATAGTTTGGCTAATAGTTCGCGGGTGGTGATATCTAGATCCTTTTTCTTGCGGATCATATTTTCCATTTGGTTTGATAAATTATTACCAAGCCAGAATATGAATATCGAGACGATCAATATCTTGGCAATGCTAAACAGAGAAAAGTTGTATTCGTCGCCCAAGCTTAGAGATATTTTATTTAAGCCTGTGCTTACAGCTTCATATAATCCAAGGGCATTTAGAACTAGCATTGGGATTATTATCCAAAAACCTAAGGTGCGAATTAATTTATTTCTAACGAATGCCGTGAATGCTATCCAGATAAGATAAACGATGGCTAGTTTATAGGTTAAATTTACTATTTCGGAGCGTTGAAATAAAGACTCAGAAAGGCTAACGCCAGTTTTTAATAATACTAATATGCATAGCGGGTATAATATTCTTCCAAGGCGATAAAAATACCATTTAAAACGGAAGAATTTTGAGCGTGCAGGTGGTTTTGAGAAGAATTTTATCTTTTTTCTAACTATGCGTGCAATAATTGGAGCTATAAAAATTATTGCTAAAATAATTGCCGCTTGGTAGTAGCTTGTTGGCTGTGAAAGCCACTTTACCACTTGTTCAAAAAGTTCAGTTCCTACTTCTAGAATTTGATTAATATACTCTTCCATAAATGAAACGTATTTGCTGTTGAATTTTATGCAATAAAAAAGCCCGCTCATTGGCGGGCTTTAGTTTTAAACCTTTGAAATACCTTAAGCTTCAGTGCCAGTAGCTTCTGTAGTTTCTTCAGTAGTTACGTCTATTTCTGGAGTGTTATCATTAACTGTAGATTCAGCTAATCTAGCTTCAGATAATAACTTATCTTGATCCGCTGCTTTACGCTTTAACTCATGTACGTAAGCACCAGTACCAGCAGGTATTAATCTACCAACAATAACGTTCTCTTTTAAGCCACGTAAGTAGTCTTCTGCACCAGCAATAGATGCTTCAGTAAGTACACGCGTAGTTTCTTGGAACGAAGCCGCTGAGATGAATGACTTAGTTTGTAACGATGCTTTAGTAATACCTTGTAATACAGGGATTGCTTCAGCAGGTTCGAAACCTTCAGCTTTAACACGGTTATTTTCCTTGATGAAGTCATCTTTATCAACTTGTTCGCCAACTAAGAACGTAGTAGCACCAGTTGCACTGATCTCTACTTTCTTAAGCATTTGAGACACAACAACCTCAATATGCTTATCGTTCAGACCTACACCTTGTAAACGATATACTGCTTGTACTTCGTCCGTTAGGTAGTCTGTTAAGGCAGGAACGCCGTTGATACGTAAGATATCATGTGGGCTCATTTGACCGTCAATCAGTAGATCACCAGCACGAACGTAATCACCTTCGTTAACTAGCATCGGCTGACCCTTAGGAAGCATGTATTCTACTAGCTCCTCATCAGGGTTTTTAGGGCGTATGGTAACTTTTGTTTTAGTTTTATAGTCACGGCCAAATTCAATATACCCCTCGTTCTCCGCTGCAACAGCTTGATCCTTCGGCTTACGAGCCTCGAATAATTCAGCTACACGCGGTAGACCACCGGTAATATCTTTCGTTTTAGAACCTTCTTTTGCTACACGGGCAAGAACATCACCTGCATGAACATTTACGCCGTCAGTAATATTAATTACTGCGCCGATAGGTAAGAAGTAACGAACTTCAATACCATTTTCATGACAGATAGGCTCACCATTTTCGTCAACTAAAGCAACGTGAGGTTTTAAGTCTGCTTTCTTCTTGCTTGTGCTGCCCGTTTTCCAGTCAACAACAACAAGTGAGGTTAAGCCTGTAGCTTCATCCATCTCTTGTTTGATTGATTGACCATCAACTAGATCAACAAATTTAGCAGTACCTGTTTTCTCAGTGATAGTTGGGTTTGTATATGGATCCCATTCTGCGATTAAAGTACCCTGCTCTACAGTGTCACCTTCAGCGAATGAAAGTTTTGAACCGTAAGGAACTTTATATCTAGAAAGCTCTCTGTCTTTGTCATCTGTTACTAAGATTTGAGATGAACGAGAAGTGACAACTTCTTTGCCATCCTTATCTGTTACAGTTGCAGTGTTCTCAAATCTTAACTTACCAGAACGTGTAGCTTCAACAGTTGATTGCTCAACCGAACCTGTTGCTGCGCCACCGATATGGAATGTTCTCATTGTAAGCTGCGTACCTGGCTCACCAATTGATTGTGCCGCGATAACACCCACCGCTTCACCAATATCAACTAATTGACCAGATGCTAAGTCACGGCCATAGCATTTAGCACATACACCAAAGTCTTGGTCACAAGTTACAGCTGAACGAACGATTACAGATTCAATACCTGCTTCTTCAACAATTTGCGCTTCTTCCTCTTGGATAAGTTGACCAGCTTTAACCAATATTTTGCCGTTTTCGTCAACAATATCTTCAGCAGATGAACGACCAACAATCTTTTCAGCTAGTGAAACGATTATCTCGCCATCTTCAATAATTGCACGAGTACGTAAGCCATCAGCTGTTCCGCAATCTTCTTGAGTAACAATACAATCTTGGGCAACGTCAACCAAACGGCGCGTTAAGTAACCAGAGTTTGCAGTTTTAAGTGCCGTATCGGCCAAGCCTTTACGTGCACCATGTGAAGAGTTGAAGTACTCAAGTACTGATAAACCTTCTTTGAAGTTTGAGATAATTGGAGTCTCGATGATGTCACCGTTAGGTTTAGCCATCAGACCACGCATACCAGCAAGCTGTTTAATTTGCGTTGCAGAACCACGTGCACCAGAATCCGCCATCATGAATACAGAGTTTACAGATGCTTGACCTTGCTTTTTAGTCAGCTCAGTTTCTGCTTCACCATTCATGTAGCGCATCATTTGTGATGCTACCTGATCAGTACAACCTGACCAAGCGTCTACTACTTTGTTATAACGCTCACGCTTTGTAATTAGGCCGTCCGCATATTGTTGTTCGAACTTTTTAACTTCATCCATTGTAGCGTTGATCATCTCGTCCTTTTCGTTCGGGATAATCATATCATCCTTACCGAATGAGATACCTGCTTTTGCTGCCCAACCGAAACCTAGCTGCATTAAATCATCAGCGAAGGTTACAGTAGCACGAGCACCGGCGATACGATAAACGTCTTCAATTAATTTAGAAACTTGCTTCTTACCAAGCGTTACATTTACGATATTATATTCAATACCTTCATGCTTTGGTAGAATCTCAGAAACTAATGCTCTACCCGGAGTAGTATCAACAACTTGAGAAATAGTATTTCCTTCTGCATCAATAGCTTTGTGGTTGAACTTAATCTTAGCATGTAAGCTTACAAATTTATTATCAAGCGCTTGGTGAATTTCATCGATAGATGAGAATATCATGTTCTCACCAGGTTCGTTATCGAACTCTAAAGATAAGTAATATAAACCAAGTACGATATCTTGCGATGGTACAATAACAGGCTTACCAGAAGCTGGCGAAAGAATGTTATTAGTAGACATCATTAGAATGCGCGCTTCTAACTGAGCTTCAATTGATAATGGTACGTGTACCGCCATTTGGTCACCATCGAAGTCTGCATTGAATGCAGTACATACTAGCGGGTGTAGGCGAATAGCTTTACCTTCAATTAGCACAGGTTCGAATGCTTGGATACCTAATCTATGAAGCGTAGGGGCGCGGTTTAGAAGAACAGGATGCTCTTCAATAACTTCAGATAGGATATCCCAAACTTCAGGACGCTCCATTTCTACCATTTTCTTAGCAATCTTAATAGTAGAGGCGTAGCCGTATAATTCTAGCTTGCCGTAGATGAATGGCTTGAATAGCTCAAGTGCCATTTTCTTAGGTAAACCACATTGGTGAAGCTTTAATGTAGGGCCAGTAGTAATTACCGAACGACCAGAATAGTCTACACGCTTACCAAGTAAGTTCTGACGGAATCTACCTTGCTTACCTTTAAGCATGTCCGAAAGAGATTTGAATGGACGCTTATTAGCATCTTTAATAACTCTACCGCGACGGCCGTTATCAAATAATGCATCAACAGATTCTTGAAGCATACGCTTCTCGTTTCTGATAATAATTTCAGGAGCCTTAAGCGAGATTAAACGCGCTAAACGATTGTTACGGTTAATAACTCGTCTGTATAAATCGTTAAGGTCAGACGTTGCGAATCTACCACCATCTAGAGGAACTAATGGGCGGATATCAGGCGGAAGTACAGGTAGTACATCCATTACCATCCACTCAGGGCGGTTACCAGATTCAATTAAATTATTAACAAGCTTTAAGCGCTTAACTAATTTCTTACGACGAATCTCAGATTTAGTTTCAGCAAGCTCGCGCTGCATTAATTCGCGCTCTTCTTCAAGGTCAATCTTAGATAACATATCTTTAATTGCCTCAGCACCAATCATTGCAGTGAATGAATCATCACCGAATTCATCTTGAGCATCAATATATTCTTCTTCTGTAATAACTTGACCATATTCAAATGGGGCTAAACCCGGCTCAACAATAATGAAGCTTTCAAAGTATAATACTTTCTCAAGCTCTTTCATTGTCATATCAAGTAGTAAGCCAATACGAGAAGGAAGAGATTTTAAGAACCAAATATGTACAACCGGCGCTGCAAGGTCAATATGACCCATACGTTCACGGCGTACCTTAGATGTAGTTACTTCAACGCCACATTTTTCACAAACAATACCACGGTATTTCATGCGCTTATATTTACCACATAAACACTCATAATCGCGGATAGGACCAAATATTCTAGCGCAGAATAAACCATCTTTCTCAGGCTTAAAAGTACGATAGTTAATCGTTTCAGGTTTCTTAACTTCACCGAAAGACCAAGAGCGGATCTTGTCAGGTGATGCTAGTGATATACGCAATTTATCGAATTCTTGCGCTTTATCAGTTTGACCAAATAGATTTATAATTTCGTTATTCATGTTCTAGTTATGGGTTACTAGTTAGTGGTTATAGGTGTGTGGTTTAAGCAGCTTCAGTTTTGTCTTCATCTTCACGAAGTTCAAGGTTCAAGCAAAGAGAACGAAGCTCTTTTACCAGTACGTTGAAGGATTCAGGAATTGAAGCAGTGAAGTTGTTATCACCTTTAACAATTGATTTATATACAGATGTTCTACCTTGTACGTCATCCGACTTAACAGTTAATAATTCCTGTAAAGTATAAGATGCGCCGTAAGCTTGTAGAGCCCAACATTCCATCTCACCGAAACGCTGACCACCTAAGTGAGATTTACCACCTAGAGGTTGTTGCGTTACTAATGAGTATGGACCTACTGAACGAGCATGGATTTTCTCATCAACTAAATGGTGAAGTTTGATGATATACATAACACCTACAGTTACTTGACGATCGAATTTTTCACCAGTTCTACCATCGTAAAGCGTTGACTGACCAGATTTATGGCAACCAGCCTCTTCAAGTAGTTCACCTACTTTATCAGCAGAGATACCATCGAATACAGGAGTGGCATAAGGAACACCTGATTTAAGGTTATTAGCTAATTCTAATACCTCATCGTCATTCATATCCTTAACTTCTTTTTCATCTTCTTTAGAAGTATAAACTGTTTCTAGCTTGTTACGGATATCAGTAACTTCATGTGTTTTACGATATTGTTCAATTAAATCGTTGATTTGCCTACCCATTTCATGAGATGCCCAACCTAAGTGAGTCTCAAGAATTTGACCAACATTCATACGAGAAGGTACACCAAGTGGGTTAAGTACGATATCTACCGCGCGACCATCTTCAAGGTATGGCATATCTTCAAGAGGGTTAATTCTTGAGATAACACCTTTGTTACCATGACGACCAGCCATCTTATCACCTGGTTGAATTTTACGTTTGATTGCAACGAATACTTTAACCATTTTAAGTACGCCAGTCGGTAAATCATCACCAGACTGTAACTTGTCGATTTTAGTATTCATTTCAGAGTCAAGCTTTTCAACGATTTGCTTATACTCGTCACGTAATTCAGTAATTTTGTTTTGAGCCTTCTTATCAGAAACAGTTAAATCCCAAAGTTGAGGCTTAGTTAAGCCAGATAAATCTTTTCTTGAGATTTTATGGCCTTTCTTGAAGCTTAAAGCTGCTTTAGATAATTCCTTACCATCAAGCTCTTTTTGTAAGTTATCGTAAACGTGAGAGGAAAGAATATCTAACTCATCTTTACGATTACGCTTTAAGCGCTCAATTTCGTTCATTTCGATTGAAAGTGTACGAGCATCTTTCTCAATACCTCTACGAGAGAATACACGAACTTCAATAACTGTACCAGTTTGCCCTGGCTTCATACGAAGTGAAGTATCACGAACTTCTGCAGCCTTTTCACCGAAGATAGCGCGTAGTAGCTTTTCTTCTGGAGTCATTGGGCTTTCAGATTTAGGCGTTACCTTACCAACTAAAATATCGCCAGCAGTAACGTGAGCGCCTTGGTGAACAATACCACACTCATCTAAGTGTACTAAAGATTCTTCACCTACGTTTGGAATATCACGAGTAACTTCTTCAGGTCCAAGTTTAGTATCACGAGCAAGAACTTCAAATTCTTCGATGTGAACTGATGTATAAACATCATCACGTACGATACGTTCAGAAAGTAAAATTGAATCCTCGAAGTTGTAACCATTCCAAGGCATGAATGCTACTACAACGTTTTTACCAAGAGCAAGCTCGGCAATATCAGTTGAAGGGCCATCGCAGATAACTTCGCCAGCTTTTACTTGATCGCCATTTTTAACAATCGGGAGCTGGTTAATACATGTATTTTGGTTTGAGCGGCTATATTTACGAAGGTTATAGATGTCTACACCCTGCTCTTCGCCATCATCAACCCTAATTACGATACGATTTGAATCCACTGAATCAACAACACCAGTACGCTTAGCACGGATAACCGCGCCAGAATCTAATGCTACAGTGCGCTCCATGCCAGTACCAACTAAAGGCGCATCAGCCTTTAATAAAGGTACAGCCTGACGTTGCATGTTTGAGCCCATTAATGCGCGGTTTGCATCATCATTCTCTAAGAAAGGAATTAAAGATGCCGCTACAGAAACTAGCTGCTTAGGTGAAACGTCTGCGTATTGAATGTCTTCAGGTTTAACTAGAGTGAAGTCGTTTTCCACGCGAGAAGGTACAAGCTCCTGTGTGAATTCGCCTTTATCACCAAGTTGCGCATCAGCCTGAGCGATGGCATACTCGCCTTCTTCAATTGCTGACATATATTTAGTATCAGTTCCTACTTTACCATCTTTTACCTCACGATATGGAGTTTCAATAAAACCATAATCGTTAATTTTAGCGTAGGTAGAAAGTGAGTTAATTAGACCGATATTTGGTCCCTCTGGAGTTTCAATCGGACAAATTCTACCATAGTGAGTAGTATGTACGTCACGAACTTCGAAACCAGCACGTTCACGCGTTAAACCGCCTGGGCCAAGCGCTGAAAGCCTACGCTTGTGCGTAACTTCTGAAAGTGGGTTAGTTTGATCCATGAATTGTGATAACTGAGATGAACCGAAGAAATCCTTAACAACTGAAGATAGAGTCTTGCTGTTAATAAGGTCGTTAGGCATTACAGTATCAAGTTCAACCGCAGAGATACGTTCAACAATTGCACGCTCCATACGTAATAAACCTAAACGGAATTGATTCTCAGCTAATTCACCTACTGAACGTACGCGACGATTACCTAAGTGATCGATATCGTCAACTTCACGTTTACCAACTTTTACACGGAAAAACTCTTCAACTGAACGGCGGATATCGTCGTTAGTTAAAATAGTAACTTCTTCGCCAATTTCTAAATCAAGTGCGTTAGATATCTTCATACGACCTACGTTTGAAAGGTCATACCTATCTTTATCGAAGAATAATTGGTTAAATAACTCTTCAGCAACTTCTGGGGTTGGTGGCTCGCCTGGACGAAGAACCTTATAGATTTCCATTAAAGCTTCTTCACGACTATTGTTTTTATCAGCTTGAGTTGTTTTAAGTAAATACTCACCACGCTCAACTACGTTGGCAACAACCTTAACTGTTTTGATTTTATTTTCATTGAAGTACTCAACCACGTTAGGCTCTATGTTTGAGCCTACTGAAGCGATTACTTCGCCATTACCATCAACGATATCTTCAATAACCGCTAAGTTACCAAGAACTTCTTCAGGGATGATATAGTTTTTAGTTTCAGATTTCTCTAAATCGCGGATACGCTTACCGGTAACTTTAGTGCCAGTTTCAAGGATAATCTCACCTGAATCAGCGTCGATAAGGTCGAACGCTAGAGTTACAGCGCGGAAACGTTGAGCGTTAAGTGGCAAGTACCAGCCGTTCTTATTTTTCTTTAATTCTGTAGTGCCGTAGAAGCCTTCAAGAATTTCAGCCTTAGTCAGGCCAATGGCTTGCAATAAAGATGAAATGTATATCTTACGCTTTCTATCAATTCTGAAATATGCGAAATCTTTTGGATCAAACTCGTAATCTAACCATGAACCACGGTAAGGGATAATTCTAGCAGAGTATAAGAACTTACCAGATGAGTGAGTTTGACCTGAATCATGATCGTAGAAAACACCAGGTGAGCGATGCATTTGCGATACAATTACACGCTCCGAACCGTTGATAACAAATGTACCAGTTGGAGTCATTAATGGCATATCGCAGAAATAAATCTTTTGCTCTTTAATACCTTTTACTTCGCGAGTATCAGCTTCTTCATCAATCTCCCAAAGAATAAGGCGTACATTTAAACGCATAGGCGCTTGGTAAGTAATACCGCGAGTAATACATTCAGCGATGTCGTACTTAGGGGTATCGAACTCGTAAGATACATACTCTACAGTTGCCTCTCTTGCAGGGTCTTCAATTGGGAATACAGATTTTAGCGCACGTTCAATGCCTGAAGGGGATTTATCACCCTCTCCCTCTAGGAATTTCTTGAAAGAAATTAACTGAACTTCGATTAGATTCGGAAGGTCTAGTATGTCTTTGTGTTTGCCAAAATTTTTACGGATACGTTTTCTAGAAGTGAAGCTGTGAGGCATTTTTATTACTTGATAAAGGTTAATTAGTGCGCGCACGAAAAAAATTCGAACTAGACTTATAGTCAAACAACAGCCTTATTACAAGAAAAAAGTTAACAATTTATTAATAATTATAGCTTAATATGTAGACAGATGGATCCAATCAAAAAAATACTTTTAAGTAAGCAGGTAAGTGCGCTTTGCTCAAAAGGATTAGATGGTGTAACAAATGATACATTAATTGGCCATTCTGGTAAGAGGGATATAATTAGAAGTGCTGTAGTTTATATAGGTTACGATAGTCAGCAGATTAGTGCAAATCTAGGGGCTTTTAATGAGTATATAATTAGGGGGAGAAGGGATGAGAGTATGTTTTTTAGGCCTGATTGTTTTGAGTTTGTTCATATTGCACCAAAGGCAGATTTAGCCGTTGATTATGAATACACACCTAAAACATGTAATGCAAATATTTCTCTTGAGAGTAATTATGAATTACAGTTAGAGTTGCGTAGTAATGGGGTGGAGGTAGAGTGGATAGATTACATGTTTAATCCAGATATGTTCGAGTCAGACAGGCATTTTAGAGCACATGCAAGTTGCTCACACTCTAGCAAAACTGCTGCTCATAGTACATATACTTCTAATTTAGGCCCACGTGTTCTTGAGAATGGGGACTTTGAGTTGCCCTGTAAAGGAAATGCTTATAAATTGGTATATGCGCATGAAAGAATGCATGCTTTTAGCATGGCAACTTTTCCGGACCATGAAATATACATCGGCGATTCGTACACCAGGCCTTTAAATGATGCTGAATTAAGGGCAATTAAAATGGGCTCCCACTCTGAGCTATTTATGATAAATGCTAAAGGGGAATGGGTTTCTAGTGCGCAAAATCCAATTATTGTGGATGCTATTGAAAAAAGTGGCACTGGATTGCATCATACTAGCTATATAAGCAATATTCCAGAAGGAGTAGAAGGGTGTGACTATAAATTGATTACCCCTAATCCTGAGAACGCAATTATGGGTAGTGCTACAACGCTATCGTGCAAGGATGGTAAGGATTATATTAAAAATGGAGGAGAAATTTTCACTGATTATCAAAAGAGAGTTTTACATGGCTGCACTTCAAAAGTTATGCTTAATAGGTTTGGGGTTGATATAGGTGAATTTAAAGATCTTAGTATTGTTGACTGGCCTACTCCAAGGCAAATAATTGAAGCGAAGGGGAATGGAACGTTGAGTTTTCCAACTATTAAAGAAGTTGTGCAGGAAGTACCCGCAGCCATTAAAGATATAGGTAAAGCTTTAGTTTGTGGAGTTTCTACTCTTGCTAATAAAGTTGGTGTAGATTTGGACAAGAATTCTGAGGATGCAGGAAATTCACGATAGTGGCATTCTGGCTTTTGGTGAGATATTTAAGTTAGATGTTTTACCCCGTTGAAACTTCTCAATACCCGCCCAAGCTATCATTGCGGCATTATCAGTACAAAGATTTAAAGGAGGTGCTATAATTTTATAATTATTTAGCGCTTCGGATAACTCTTTTGAGATATATTTATTGGCAGCTACTCCACCGACAATAACAATATTTTCTACATTAATATCAATACCTTCTAGTATGTTCTTAGTTCTATTGATTAATATATTGCATACTGTACTTTGGAATGATGCGCATAGGTCGAATTTATCTTGATCTGTATTAACTTCGTCTGATTCAATAGTGCGTAGTACAGCGGTTTTTAAACCTGAAAAAGATACATCAAATTTAGATTTAGCTAGCAGTGGCTTTGGTAATTTAAATCTTTTTTTGTCACCTTGCAAAGCTAGTTTCTCAACTGCTGGCCCACCGGGGTAGCTTAAGCCCAGCATTTTAGCTACTTTGTCAAATGCCTCGCCCAAGGCATCATCAATTGTTCCGCCGAATATTTGATAATCACCAACACCTTTAACTAGCATAAACTGGCAGTGACCGCCAGAAAGTAGTAAGCATAAATATGGAAATTGTATGTTATTAGAAAGGCGTGGAGTAAGTATATGACCTTCAAGGTGGTTAATACCTATAAGTGGAATGTTGGATGCGGAGCTGATGGCCTTAGCGGTAATTAAACCGACAATTAGCCCGCCAATTAATCCGGGGCCTTGGGTAACAGCGATAGCATCAATATCTTTTAAGGTGCAATTTGCATCTTGAAATGCTAGCTCGATGGTATCTTTAATTTTAACAGAATGTGCCCTACTCGCTATTTCGGGCACAACTCCACCATATTCTTTATGGAGGTCAATTTGAGAGTGGATAATATTGGATAATATTTCCCTATCAGATGTTACAACACTTGCAGCAGTTTCATCGCAAGATGATTCTATGCCAAGTATTTTAATCATACTAATTAAGCTGCTTTAGAAGTATATTCCTCACGCAGTTCTTTAGCCGCGTTTACCATCTCTTCAAGAGCTGGTTTAACTTCAGCCCAGCCACGAGTTTTTAAACCGCAATCAGGGTTAACCCATACTTGCTCAGGCTTAAGAACTTCTAGAGCTTTATCTAATAGTGCGCGCATTTCTTGCTTTGATGGAATACGAGGTGAATGAATATCATAAACACCGGGTCCAATCTCTAGTGGGTATTTATACTCAACAAACGCATCAAGTAATTCCATTGCAGAGCGAGAAGTTTCGATTGAGATAACATCCGCATCCATGCGAGCGATATCACCCATGATGTCATTAAATTCAGAGTAGCACATGTGTGTATGAATCTGAGTTTTGTTTTGTACACCGGCAGCAGAAAGTTTAAATGCATCTACAGCCCATTTTAAGTATTCAGCCTTATCTTCATTACGAAGTGGTAAACCTTCACGAATAGCAGGTTCATCAATTTGAATTGCCTTAATACCAGCCTCTTCTAAATCAACAACTTCATCGCGGATAGCTAATGCAATTTGCTTACAAGTTTCTGAGCGAGGTTGGTCATCGCGAACGAAAGCCCATTGTAACATTGTAATAGGGCCAGTTAACATACCTTTTACTGGCAGGTCAGACTGTTCCACTGTGTATTTTGACCATCTAACAGTCATTGGAGTTGGGCGAGAAACGTCACCGAAGATAATTGGTGGTTTAACGCAACGTGAGCCGTAAGACTGTACCCAGCCGAATTTAGTAAATGCATAGCCTTCTAATTTCTCGCCGAAATATTCTACCATGTCATTACGCTCAAATTCACCATGTACAAGCATATCAATGCCGATCTCTTCCTGCCATTTAACGGCATCATCAGTTAATTTAGCGATGTAAGCATCGTATTGTTCACGAGTAATATTACCCTTTTTAAAGTCTGCACGAGTTTTACGTAAGTCTTTAGTTTGCGGGAATGAACCGATTGTAGTGGTTGGGAACAAAGGAAGTTTTAATGCTTCGATTTGATCTTTAACACGAGTTGAGTATGAATCATCACGCTCGTAATCGTTCGCTGCAACACCATCGGCGCGCACTTTAGTTTCAGTATTATGAATACGAGTTGAAGTTGCACGAGATTCAATGCACTTTTTATTTTCAGTTAATTCTGCAGATACGTCTTCGCCGTTAACAGCTTTTGTAATTGTAGCTACTTCAGCAATTTTTTGTTTAGCAAAAGATAACCAGCCTTTAAATTCATCGTCTAATTTAGTTTCTGAATCTAGGTTAACCGGTGTATGCAGTAAAGAGCATGAAGATGCAATAATTACGTTCTCAGCGCCAAACTTACCAGCAACTTTGTTTGCAATTTTAATTGAAGCTTCAAGGTTGTTTTTCCAGATATTTCTACCATCAACTAAACCTAATGAGATTTTCTTGTTAGATGGGAACTTAGCTAAAATGGTATCTAACTCGTTAATACCTCTTGAGCTTAAGTCGAAGTGAAGTGAAGCTACAGGAAGGTTAAGGTAGGTATCTAAATTATCACGAAGCTCACCAAAATATGTAGTTAAGTTGATATTTAAACCAGATGAAGCAAATGCATCGTAAGTTGTGCCTAGTGCATTGCGCTGCTCATCAGTTAAGTTTAAGGATAAGATTGGTTCATCAATTTGAACTTCTGTTGCGCCAGCTTCTTTTAGCTGAGCTAGAATTTCGGTATAAACTGGAAGTAATGCGCTTAATAATTCTAGCGGGTTTCTGTTTGATCTATCCTTACCGATTGTTAGGAATGTTACAGGTCCAACAAGAACTGGACGGGCTTTGCTGCCTACTTGTACACGAGCTTCTTTATACTCATCAACAATTTTAGACGAAGTAACTTTGAACTCATTGATATTATCGAATTCAGGTACGATATAATGATAGTTCGTATCGAACCATTTGGTCATTTCCATTGCTACAACATCTTTACCATCAGTTTGCGAGCCACGAGCCATTGCGAAGAATGTATCAAGGTCTACGTTATCGCCAGAGAAATTATAACGTGCAGGGATAGCGCCAACTGTTGCTATCATATCAAGAATATGATCATAAAAAGTAAAGTCGCCAGTTGCTACTGTAGTTAAACCTGCATCAGCTTGTAAACCACGATTATATTCGCGGATAGTTTTAGCTTCAGCCTTAAGTTCCGCTTCAGACATATTGCCTTTCCAATATGCTTCTTGCGCTTTTTTAAGTTCTCTAAATGCTCCTATTCTTGGGAAGCCTAATATTGATGATGTTGCCATTTTCTTTATATCGTTAATAAAATTTTAAGGATTATATGTTTTAATGATAGTTTAATCAAGTTACAAATTAGAATTAATGGCAGAAGAAAATGTAAATAAAACCGGCTTTGCAGTTACTCCATTGAAAGATGATTTAAAGGGCTTTGGTAGGACAGCGCGCTTAGAATCCTTTGCAAATTATTTAAGTGAAACTTATCCAGATATAAGAGGGCTTATTACTGTTGAGAAAGCTGGAATTGTAGGAGATGGGAAAAGAAGTTTATTATTTCAAGCTTCAAATGCAGAGTCGAGAGTTTATATGTCGCACTTTATACCTTCTGTAATTGGTATAAATGGAGTTAAAAAGGCTATTATGGAAATGCACGAAGAGTTACTAGACTTACAAAGCGCTGAGCTTACTGCAGAGGTTGAAAAGGTTAATGTAGCAACAAGGGGGCCTAATTTAGAGGCCGACAGAGGCAATGACTCGCCTGCTGTTGGTTTATAAAGCTATTGAATCAACTAGTGATTTAACGGCAGATGTAGACTTATCGAATAAATCTTTTTCTTCCTTATCTAACTTAACTT
Organism: Rickettsiales bacterium; assembly: GCA_020630095.1. Taxonomy (GTDB): domain Bacteria; phylum Pseudomonadota; class Alphaproteobacteria; order Rickettsiales; family UBA8987; genus JAHDCD01. The sequence goes on from JAHDCD010000001.1 coordinate 224,215, forward strand.
CTAAAACTTTCTCTACACCGCCGCCGCCAATTTGAACTGGTACACCAATATAGTATCCGTTAACGCCATATTCACCTTCAAGGTAAGCTGCGCATGGAAGAACACGCTTTTTATCTTTTAAGAAGCTTTCGGCCATTTCAATAGCTGCAGCGGCAGGGGATACAAACGCAGAGCCTGTGCCTAGTAATTTTACAACTTCACCACCAGCGAATTTTGTTCTTTCAATTATTTCGTTTACGCGCGCTTCAGTAATATCACCACGCTCTATAAGTTCATTTAATGGAATGCCAGAAACTGTTGTGTATTTTTTAACTGGTACCATTGAGTCGCCATGGCCACCTAGTACAAATGATTCTACGTTTTTAACTGATACGCCAAATTCTTGAGCTAAGAAAGATGTGAATCTGCCAGAGTCAAGTACGCCAGCCATGCCAACTACCTTGTTTTTTGCGAAGCCAGTAACTTCTTTCATCACCCAAACCATTGCGTCTAGCGGGTTAGTGATAACAATTACAAATGCGTTAGGGGCGTTATCTTTAATGCCTTGAGCAACTGATTTGATGATTTTTGTATTAGTACCGATAAGATCATCACGGCTCATGCCGGGTTTACGTGCGATACCTGCAGTAACTATACATACATCTGCACCTTTAATATCTGCGTAATCGGCTGTTCCGGTTATAGATGCATCAAAACCTTCCATTGGAGCAGCGTGAGAAATATCAAGGGCTTTACCTTTAGGGATGCCTTCGTTGATATCAAGCATAACAATATCGCCAAGCTCTTTTTGAGCGGCTAATAATGCCATTGTGCCACCGATGTTACCTGCGCCTATAAGGGCAATTTTCTTTCTTTGAGTCATTATAGAAATTGGAAATATAAGAAGGAGGCCGAAAATAATCAGCCTCTAACTAATATTACTGTCCGATAATGCTTCTAGCTTCAGCTTCTGCATCAGCAGCAGCTTGGTTAGCTTCAGCTTCACCGCCAGTTATAGCAGATTCAGTAGCATCTACTGCATCGCCAGCTAGGTCTGAAGCGCCTTCAGCAACATCAGAAACAGCCTCTGTAGTAGCGTCCACAGCGTCACCTGCTAAGTCAGCAGCGCCAGTCGCAACATCAGAAACACCTTCAGCAACTGCAGAGCCAGCATCGCTGATAGCTTCGCCAGTAGCAGAAATTGCGTTACCAGTAGCATCTACTGCATCGCCAGCTAAATCAGCAGCGCCTTCAGCAACGTCTGATACACCTTCAGCAACAGATGAAGCAGCATCGCCAGCAGCGTCTACTGTAGCTTCAGCAGCGCCAGTAATTTCGTCCCAAAATACATAAGCTAATACGCCTAAGATAATGATAATAGGTAAAGATAGTTTTTTCATTTTATTCTCCTTAAGAATTTATAGTTAGTTGAGTGCTATTCCCACTCAATTGTTCCGGGTGGTTTTGAGGTGTAATCGTACACTACTCGGTTTACACCTTTAACATTGTTGACAATTCTTCTAGCGACTTTTCCTAAAAAGCCAACAGGAAATTCATAAAAGTCCGCGGTCATTCCGTCTTTTGAGGTAACTGCACGCAATGAACATACGTTTTCATAAGTTCTAGCATCACCCATAACGCCAACAGTTTTTACTGGTAATAGTACCGCAAATGCCTGCCATATTTCATCGTATAAATTATCTTCACGAAGACTTTCTGTGTATATAAAATCTGCCTCTTGAAGTACTTTAACCTTATCTTCAGTTATTTCACCAAGTACTCTGATAGCTAAGCCTGGGCCAGGGAATGGGTGTCTGCCTAGCATTTTCTTAGGTAATCCTAATTCTGCACCTAGTTCACGCACTTCATCTTTAAATAACTCGCGAAGTGGTTCAATTAAGCTTAAGTTCATACGCTCAGGCAGTCCACCAACATTATGATGGGACTTAATAGTTACTGCGGCATCGCCATGAACAGATACTGATTCAATAACGTCTGGGTAAAGAGTGCCTTGAGCCAAGAAGTCTGCATTACCAACGGCATTGGCCTCACGCTCAAATATATCAATAAATAAGCCGCCGATTATTTTACGTTTCTTTTCTGGATCATTAATGCCTGCAAGTTTTGAGAAGAACTCTTCTGAAGCGTCAACTTTAGTTAGTGGTACGCCTACAGATTCAAATATAGCTACCACATCCTCAGCTTCGTTTTTACGTAGTAAGCCATGGTCAACAAATATACATTTAACTTGGTCGCCTAGAACTTTGTGTAAAAGTACAGCAACAACTGAACTATCTACACCACCTGATACTCCACATATAACGTTTTTATCGCCAACTAGCTCGGCTATTTCTTTTGACTTCTGTTCAATGAAGTTATCCATTTGCCAATCTGGTGTGGCATTGGCAATGTTTAATACGAAGTTTGAAAGTAGCTTCTCACCTTCTTCTGAGTGGGTAACTTCGGGGTGGAATTGTACGCCATAAATATCTTTATCTTCATTGGCAATAGCTGCGTAAGGACACTCGTTGGTATCGGCTATTATTTTGAAACCTTCAGGTAGTTTTTCTACTTTATCGCCGTGACTCATCCACACTGTGGTAGTTTTACTAACTCCTTGAAGTAGCTTTGATTCGGCCTTTAAATTAAGCTCAGCTTTGCCGAATTCTCTTTTATCGGATGATTCAACTTGGCCACCAAGTTCATTAGCAATATATTGCTGGCCATAGCAAATGCCTAAAATTGGCACGTTGTTTATATCTTCAATTTTAAATGGAAGTTTTGGTGAATTTGCAGTAGATACCGAAGAAGGGCCGCCAGAAAGGATTATGCCTTTAGCGCCATAATTTTTAACATTTTCTAGAGGCTTGTTATATGGGAATATTTCACAGTAGACCCCGCTTGCACGCACTCTACGCGCTATAAGTTGGGTTACTTGTGATCCGAAATCTATTATTAGTATCTTGTCCATCTTGTAATTTAAAGCTAGTTATCTTTGGTCGCACGGGCATGGAAAACCGGTCCCCACTTTTCCTGCCCTTCGCTCCGGTGTGATCCGAAATCTATTATTAGTGTTTTATCCACTTGAAGGTTTATATATAAACGGCTAGAAACTTCTACATGAAATTTATTCAAAATATTGTCCAGATAGCAGATAATTATGACAATCTAATTATCGACCTATGGGGAGTGTTGCATGATGGCTCTAACGCCTACCCTAATGCTCAGAAATGTTTGGAAGAATTAAGTGACTTAGGTAAAAATATTATTCTTTTATCTAACGCTCCGCGCAGAGCAACTAAAGCAGTTGGTACTTTAAATAACTTGAACTTTAACAAAGGTTTATATCAAGATATTGTTACATCGGGTGAAGTTGCTTGGTTGTATTTTAAAGATAAATTTTTAGGTGGTAAGAGGTTTTACTATATAGGGCCCCAGAAAGATTATGATATTTTAGATGGGTTAGATTACACTCATACAGAAAATGCCAATGAAGCTGATTTTTGTTTAGTAACGGGCTTTGATTATTTTGGACAAGGTTTTGAAAGTAAACAGGCGCAAATAGATGCAGCATTTGATGCTGGCTTGCAGATGGTATGCGTTAACCCTGATAGAATTGTGGTGCGTATAACGGGTGAAAAGATGTTATGCGCAGGGCTTATAGCAGAACATTATGCTGAGCGAGGTGGAGAAGTTAAGCTTTTTGGTAAGCCGTATAAAGATTGTTATGACGAGGTGTTTACTCGATTTTCTAATAAGGATAAGCAAAGAACGCTTGCAATAGGCGACAGTTTACATACAGATATTAAAGGTGCGAATGATTATGGTATAGATTCGCTACTTATTTCATCGGGGATTTTAATGAAAGATTTAGGAACGCAATTTGGGCAGTTACCTAATAAAGAAAAACTCGAAGAATTAAGTAAGAAGGAGAATGCAACTCCGACATATGTAATATCAGAGTTTAAATTTTAACGTATAAATATAAGTAACATGAGTGATAGAAATATAATATTTTTAGTTGGCGCAGGTAGAATGGGAACTGCAATTATGCAAGGGTTGCAAGGTAACTCTGAAGTTATTACGATTGACCCTGAAGATGGCGATTACGCCGACATTAATGATGTTCCAGAGGATATTAGGCCTAATAATATTTTCTTTTGTGTTAAGCCGCAAATCATTGATGACATTATAATTGATTACGATGCTTACAATTCTAAGGATATAACTATTGGCTCGGTTATTGCTGGTAAAAATATTGCGTATTTTACGCGCGTGTTTACAAAGAATCCTATTATTAGAATTATGCCTAACTTGCCATCTGCTATTGGTTTAGGGGCAAATGTATTTTGTTTAAATGAGCTAGCTAAAGGTGGAAAACGTGAAGACATTATCAATTTAATAGCTGGCCTTGGTGATGCATTTGAAGAAGATGATGAGAGTAATTTTGACCTTATAACGGCGGTTTCAGGTTCTGGCCCTGCATATATTTATTATTTCGCTGAGGCGTTTAAACAAGCAGCGATGAATAAAGGTTTAGGTAAATATTTAGCGAACTTCTTAGTTAACCAAACGTTTATTGGCTCTGCTAAATTGGCGGACAAATGGGTTACAGATATTGCTGAGCTTAGAGATCAAGTAACTTCACCGGGTGGAACAACCGAAGCCGGCTTAGCTACGCTTATGGGTGGTGGTAACTTGGTTAAGTTATTAGAGGAAACTATTGAATCTGCAAAGACTCGCTCAGAGGAGCTAGGTAAAGATTAAGCTGTTTTATCTAAGATATCGGGCATAATATCATTTAACTTTCTTATATTTAAAAGGAATTGTTTTAGCTCTTTTTTAGCTTCTTTAGGAATTGCTTTGTAAGAAAGGTTTTCTTTAGCCCATTCCTTTAAGTAAGGATGGCAATGAATCCAGAAATTATCATCTTCACTTAGTACTTGGGCTAAGCCCTCCATGTAAACCATGGTTTTCTGTAGTAGGATAAGTTGCGGTTGAGTTTCCATTTGGAATTGTTCAGTTAGGGCAAACATTTGCTCTAGTATTTGTGCAACAGAAACTTCTTGTAGTGGCTTGCCGTACATAGGCTCACCGATGGCGCGTAGGTGCAATGCTAACAGCTTTCTGTCCTGATCTTTTGGTACATAGCCGGCATCGAAGTGAATGTCCGCCAGTTTTTGGTATTCTCTGTTTAGATAGCAATATGCAATAGAGGCGATGTAGCGTTTTTCTCTATCAGTTAAGTGACCCATTATACCGAAATCTAACAGCCCTACTTTGCCATCTTCTAATATTAAAATATTACCGGGGTGCAGGTCTGCATGGAAGTAGCCGTTATTATAAACTTGCTCAAAGTAAATGCGGGCAAGCTTTGGCGTTATATCTTTTTTATCAATTTTAGATTCTGCAAATGCTTTATTATCATTGATTTTAAAGCCGTTTAGGCGCTCAGTAGTTAGCACTCGTGTTGCGGTTCTGTCCCAATCGATATCAGGTATTTTAACAATATTAGATATGTTGGATAGATTCTCTTTAAGCTCCGCCGCACAAGCTGCTTCATATTGTAAATTAAGTTCACGTTTAACTTGGCTTTCAAAGTCGTTAACCAAATCTTTTAAGCGCATTAATTTAAATTTTTTATTAAAGCGTGGCGCAATTTTTGCAATTAAGCGAAATAATTTAACATCTTTTTTAAATACGCGCTCAATATCTGGGCGTAATATTTTAACGGCAACTTCTCTATCGTCATGAGTTTTGGCGAAATGTACCTGTGCTATAGATGCGGCCGCAACGGGCGTTTCTTCAAATGATTTAAATAGAATAGATAGCGAGTTTCCAAGTTGCTGTTCAACTATTGCCTTAGCTTTATGTACTTTAAATGGCGGTAGTTTATCCTGCAATTCAGCAAGTTCGGATGAGAAGTCTTTACCAATAATATCAGGGCGCAAGCTTAGCGCCTGACCCATTTTAATAAAGGCAGGCCCTAGCTTTTGGATAGCGTTGGCGAATTTCTTACCTTCGGATATTTTACGTTTTCTAGGGTAAATAAAACGTATAACTCTTACAAACCATAGCTTGCGGAACAAATATAGCGCGTCATTCTTTGCTAGAACGTGGATTATTTTTAATAAATATAACACTTAGATTTTCTGCCCCCAATGCATGGCGCAAATACCTTTAGTTAGCTTTGTAAAGCCTGTATCTTTAAAGCCTGCAGATTCTATCATAGATTTAAATTCAGAATCCTTAGGGAACATTTTAATTGATTCTACTAAGTATTTATATGAGTCGGCATCTTTAGCGATTAAGCCACCGATTTTAGGGATAATATTAAATGAATATTTATCATAAATTTTAGCGAATAATTCATTATCTACATTACTAAATTCTAGGCAGTGGAACTTACCTTTTGGCTTAAGAACTCTATTAATTTCCTGTAATGCTAGTGGAATATCGGGCACGTTGCGAATGCCAAATGATATAGTTGCTAGATCAAAGAAGTTATCTTCAAAATCTATCTCGGTGGCATCAACTATTTTAAAGTTGATATTAGCATTGGAATTAGCGCCCCAATTCTCGTTATAATATCTAGCTTTACCTTCGGCTAACATATCTTCGTTAACGTCCGTTATATAGATGGTGATTGATTTACCTTCATCTGTCGCTTTATTAATTAGCTTTTTAGATATATCGCCAGAGCCAGCCGCAAGGTCTAAAATTTTAGCATTGTTTGGAATGGTTATATCCGCAACGAAGTCACGCTTCCATAGGCGGTGTATACCTAGGCTCATAAGGTCGTTCATTATATCGTAGTTACCCGCAACAGATGAGAATACCGATGATACAAGATTTTGCTTTTCATCTAGGTTTACTTCTTCGAAGCCAAAATTTACTTTCTTAGACATAAAAATAATGGGTCATTCCAGCGAAGGCTGGAATCTCATAGTTATTAGGTTATAACTTAAGGAGATTCTGGATCAAGTCCGGAATGACGGAGTGAAGAAATGCCAGAGTTACCTGAAGTAGAAACTGTAAAGAAATCACTAGAGCCTAATATAGTTGGTGCAACTATTGAGAGCGTTGAATTGCGTCGCCCTAACCTACGCATTCCGTTTAATGATGATTTTATGGAAAGGCTTGAGGGGCGTAAGATTATTAAGTTAACGCGTCGTTCAAAATACATTATAGTTCAATTAGATAATTCAGATAATTTAATTATTCATTTAGGTATGAGCGGAGTTTTAAAATACTTAGATGAAGCACCAAGTGAGATTGAAAAGCACGATCATGTTATAATCCAATTTAGCGATAATTCTTATCTTATTTATAATGATTATAGGCGTTTTGGTTTGATGACTTTAACGCGAAATGTTAATGAGCATGATTTAATTAAGAATTTAGGAGTTGAGCCATTAACAGAAAATTTTACTGGTGAGTATCTATACTCCTTATTTAAGGGTAAGAAGGTGAATATTAAGCAGTTTATAATGAATGCTAAAAACTTAGTTGGTGTGGGGAATATCTACGCATCTGAAAGTTTATTTCAAACAGGTATATTGCCAACTAGAACAGTTGATAAGATTAGTAAGAAAGAGGCTGAGCTTTTAGTTAAGAATATTAAAGCGGTTTTACTTGATGCGCTGGATTCTGGTGGCTCTAGCTTGCGAGATTTTGTATCAAGCAATGGTGATGCGGGGTATTTTCAGCATAAGTTTTTTGTATATGGACGTGAAGGTGAGAGTTGCTTTACGTGCGGTAAGGAAATTATCCGTATTGTACAGTCTAACCGTTCAAGCTTCTACTGCCCGAAGTGTCAGGCATAAAAAAGCCCCGTCTAATAGCACATAGGCGGGGCTTCGTAGTTAAAGTCACATTTTGTATGCGACATTGCTAGTAAGTCTAGCTTGCTAAAAGCATAACGCGTTCATCGTGCGTCATTTTATGCTTATGGTGTTCTTTTAATTTGCGTTTTAAGCGTCTTAGTTGCTTTGAAAGCTTCATCTGAGCGTCTGAAAATGCGCTATAAGCTTGTACAGCTTTTGCATCCGCAACTACTTCAGTATGATTTGTTTTAGTTCCATCATTAACTCTAATGACTGCTTTTATGACATTTCCAGATTCTTTACTAAATATGACGTCCGCGTTCGTTGCCCTTTTGGAGTATTTATCCCCAATTTTATCTAGATTATCTTTTACGAAATTTGTTAGAGCTGAACCAACTTTCATTCCTTTACCGGAAACATTAATTTTCATAAGCACCTCCTATTAGTACTCTGTTAGGTGTTGATATAGACCTTCCTATTTTTTACTTGAACTTAGTAGAAAATAGAAATTGCTATAGTGATCACAATTCTCATGAGGAGTATTTTAACTTCTCACATAGGCAGTTTTTATAGTAGCACCAATGTAATGCGCATGTCAAGCCTAAATAACATAATGTTGACCATAAATAACTGGCAACCACGATATATGGTATGTTTTATATGTTTAACAATATTTTAACTATTTGTGTTTATTGTGTATTTTAGTGGATGGTAATAAGGAAATAGTAAGCTATAGAGAGGAAATTACACAAGCTAAGAAGCTATCTAATTTTTTTAGAAAAATTGTTAACTCAGGCACGTGTTTAAGTAGCCCTTTAATTGCTTTTCCTAATTTATTACAGAATACTCCTGAACTTGTTAATAGGTTTGGATTGGCAGATTCACCCGATTTAATAAATGCCAGCTTAAGATTAGGAGCCGGTGGAGTTACCTTAGTAGCGGCTCATTTTGTTTCTAAATATGCTGATGCTGATGAAGAAACTAAAGCCCCTAGTTGGGGAGAGCTCTTGAATATCCCCAAAGCAATTAAGAAATACCCACAAAGAACTGCCTATTTAATAGCGGGTGGTACTTTTAATCTTATGGCAGGTGCACGCGGCATAAAAGGTTACATGGCATTAGAGCATGGTGAAAATTTAAAACAATCTTTTGTAGGACATCCGTATACAGATATGTCCTTAGCGTTAGTTAGCTCATTAACTGGTGTTGGCATGGTTTTAATGGCAAAAACCGATTTAGAAGAATCTAAGGTAAAACGAAAGGTAGCTAACTCTCTTCTTTATGTTGGTGCAGCTATAAATACAGCTGAAGGCTTTAATAGCGCGGTGTTAAATGGTCAACCTGAGTATAGCGCAACGCTTGCCGCTGGTGTATTTGGATTTGGACAGGCTTATTTTGTAAGTAAGTTAGAGAAATATGGTAGAATGGAGAAAGCAACCATTGCCGAAGCTAGTAAAGCAACTGAGGTGGAATCTATTGTACTGGAAACAAAAAGTAAAGAAAACGATAAAGGTAGGCAATAAAAAAGCCCGCTCCTAATAAGGAAAGCAGGCTTTCTTTTGGTTGTAAGTATCAATTACTTAGCGTCGCAAGACTCGTAGCATTTGCCACAGCAAAGCTTATGAGCAAGACCAGCTAATATAGCGCCACCTAATGGAGCTACAATGAATACCCATAATTGGCTAAGAGCTTCGCCACCAGCCATAATAGCAGGTCCGAATGATCTAGCAGGGTTAACTGATGTACCAGTTACCGGAATACCAATTAAGTGAATTACAGTTAATGCAGAACCAATTGCAAGACCAGCTAGAGCTGGGTTACCTTTAGCCGAAGTAGCTTTTAAGATAACGTATACAAAGATGAATGTTAAGATCACCTCAGCTGCAATCGCTGAATTAAGGTCGTATCCACCAGGAGAGCCATTTAAGAAACCGTTTTGACCGAATCCGCCAGTATAAGTACCAGCTACACCGTCAACGATAACTTTGATTAGGAATGCACCTACTAATGCACCTAGGCATTGAGAGATGATATATCCAATAGAGTTTCTAACGCAGATTTTGCCGTTAATTAACAAAGCTATTGTAACCGCAGGGTTAACGTGACAGCCAGATATAGGGCCGATAGCGTAGATAAGGAATGTTAATGTTAAGCCGAATGCTAATGAGATGCCTAAATAACCTACTTGGTCGCCAGCGATAACTGCCGTACCACAGGCTAGTAGAACGAGAATAAGAGTTCCGATGAACTCAGCAAAGTATTTACTAGTTGTGTTACACATAATAATAATCCTAGAGCGTTAAGCTCTAATTGGTTAGTTTGTTTTTTAGTAATAAATTTTGTTAATTTATTACTATCCGCCATGTTAGCTTACGCTCACAAGCGTAAAAGCAACTGAAGTTGCTTTTGGTGTATAAGTTTACAAACGTAAACTTTGTTAACTTATCCACTTATTAACCCACTACCCTAGATGGTTGGTTTGTAAAGAGTTTTTTAAATATTAACAAAGAAACCGATGATATCATCTTTGTTATCTATGGTTGTGGAAGTGTTGAATTTACCATCTTGAAAATTAATAAAACTTTGTTCACTAGTATTTTCTATTTCTAAGTTGGCAATCGCTACGAAATCTTGAGCATTGCTTTCTATAACGGGAACTTTTGCAAATATCTTGGGCGCGCCCTCGCCTTTTAACATGTCCCAGTAAATTTTATCTTCTTTAAAAGGTATAACAGCTAGAGATGCTTCGCCTGTTAGCAACTTCTCTACAGCGTCTTTTGCATTGTTGCGGATTGTAATATTATTAAACTCGCCAAAATACTCCCTTGAAAGCCAATAGCCGGTATCGCAACAGGTAGATATTTCTGTATTTTCTTCGAGCGCTACAGAAGAGCCAATTATTTTACGCATTATTGAGATAATCTTGTTATCGGCAATTTTACCTGAAGATTCCTTAATAAGATTACGAACCATTAATGCTTCGCGTGTTGGGCGTATAATAGTTTCCTTCGAATTCTTCAGATCTTTTAACTCGCCAACATTTTCTACAACATCAAAACGCTTTTCTAATAAATGCAATATTTGCGCATCTATTGCGTCTATTTGCCCTCTTAAACGATTTAATTCTATTTCCTTATCTGGAGTCATGAATCTTGAAGATATAGTTGATGCAAAGTGCAATCAAGGGGTTTTTTATATAGTTTGATACTTAATTAGTTAATTAAATCATTGTGTTATTAACAAATAATTCGTTATACAGATAACGAATTATTTTCTTGCCATCAATATATTTAATTTTATATGAATCTATTATGGCAAGCATTACAGAAATTAGGAAGGTGCAAAAAAGCCCTGAAAGACCGGGGTGGATTCTTTGGCATCAATTTATGAATCCAAATAAAATTTCTCAAGTTGAGTTAGCTAAAGCTATTGATGTTAAGCAGAATCGAATTTCTGATATTATTTATGATAAAAGGCGTATTACTGCAAATACAGCCCTTCGCTTAGCCACTTTCTTTGGTAACCAGCCAAAGTTTTGGCTAAATCTTCAGAATGACTGGGATATAAAACAAGAGCTGGCTGCTTATGGCGCTAAGAAACAACTAGAGCGCATAAAGACTATTGAAAAAATAAAAGAAGAGCGGGAAAAATCTCTATAAAAAAAACCGCCTCGTAAAAAGCCAAGGCGGTTTTTAAGTTTGCTACTTTTATAGCGCGGAAGTATTAGTTTCTTGAGTAGAATTCTACTACTAAATTCGGGTGCATTTCAGTTGCATAAGGAACTTCCTCAAGTGAAGGAACGCGTAATAACGTACCCTTGAAAGAATTTTGCTCAACTTCGAAATATTCAGGGAAGTCACGCTCAGGATTTTGGAATGCGTGAGCAAAAATAGCGTTAGCTCTAGACTTCTCTTTAAGCTCTATAACGTCACCTGGCTTAACTGTGTAAGATGCAACATCTACTTTCTTGCCGTTAACTAAAATGTGACCATGTGAAACCAACTGACGAGAACCGAATACAGTAACCGCAAAGTTTAGTCTGTATACTACAGCGTCTAAGCGAGTTTCTAATAAACCGATAAGGTTTTGACCAGTATCGCCTTTCATGTTATCTGCCTTTTTAAAGATGGAACGGAATTGCTTCTCGCGGATACGACCATAGAAGCCTTTAAGCTGCTGCTTAGCAAATAGCTGAGTTTTATAGTCTGATGGAGGAGCTTGACGCCCGTTAACGCCGTGTTGACCTGGGCGGTAATTTTTGCGATTGATAGGGTCTTTATCTCTACCCCATAAATCCACACCTAATCTGCGGGAAATTTTATATTTAGCTTTGATAATTTTAGTCATAAGTAAACTAGCGAGATTAGCGCCTTAGCGAGGGGTGGCGAGGATTAGCTTAACTATGTCTAATATGGTAAGGACTTGCACCTAACCCGCGCGCTTAAAACGTGCGTCTTTTCGAATATGCGAGCTTTATAACTTAAACTAAAGGCAATAGTCAAGCGATATTAATGATTTGTTAATCTTATAAAGATATAATAACGCATACATGGATGAAAAGGAATTACAAATGATATTAAATAAACTCTTTGAAGGTTTATGTATTATTTCAATAAATGATTTATATGGAAGATCTGATTCTACCATCAAATTTCAGACTCAAAAATTTCTTGATTCAATAGGTTTGGAACATCATTTAATTAAAGGAGAAAGTGAGCTTACTAATTTAAGGCATAAAGAGAATGTATTCTATATACTTTCTGATCAAGTGCTTAGCTATAAAGATGGACAATATGGAGATTATGTTTTGAATAAAGTTGATGATGGAGAGTTTGGTGAACATTTAATGAACTCAAAGAAGGCAATAGTGTCTACAGTAAAAAGTCAAAGGTATAAAAGCTTTATGTATGGCATATGTAGCGCTGCAGATATGAATCTAAAAGATACTTTAAATCTTGAAATTATGAAATTATTAATTTTTGAAGCGGCAAGATGTAAAGGAGTTAAGTGCCCTATTAAATTCAATGAAGATGTTATTGAATATAATAGAGCCGTTGCAAAGGGACATATAGATCATCAAAAGAAATGGGCTGATTTCGTAAAAGATAGAGAACAAGAAAAGAAATATCTTACACCTGAAGAACTGAAAGAAGGCAAAGGTAATCCTTACTTTGAGAATGACACTGATTACTTAAGGAATTTAAAAGGAGAATCGCCTGAAAATGATAAAGGAGGGCTTTCTAGATAACCCCCTTCCGGTTATACTTTAAGGGATATATCCTTTTAAAACATCATTGTCACTAAGCAATGACAGCAAAAAAAACGTCAATTTTTGTTTAAAAAATGGACGTTTTTGTACGTTTTTGACTAGTTTTTTGAGCTAAAAACAAAGATTTTTAACATAGCGCCATTGATATATAAGGGTTTTTAAAAGAATTGGGCTTGAAAATATTATTTTCTGAGGATTTTAAGGTTTTAAGGATTTTCTATATTCTGGAAAATGCTGTTTTTAGCTCTATAGTCTTTTCTAAATTGCATCGTATATACGATGCAATTTAGGCACGCTTGCTTCGCAGCGCAAAAGTGGCTCAAGCCACTTTTGAGAGTAAATTCTAATTTACTCTATTTCTATCCACTAAATATATTAATACTGGTGTGAAGAATAAGGTTAGAATTGTTGCAAAGGTTAACCCGCCAGCAACGGATGTTGATAATTGTTGCCACCATTGTGTTGATGGTGCGCCGATTGAAACTTCACGGCTGATGAAGTTAATATTAAATGCTAGTACCATTGGCAGTAAACCCAAAACAGTTGTACCTGCAGTTAATAATATAGGGCGCAAACGCTCCGAACACGCGTTTATTATAGCATTTAGCGAACTTACCCCCTTCCGACGATATTCATTGTAAGTATCTATTAAGATAATGTTGTTGTTAACTACAACGCCAGCTAGCGAGATAACCCCTACTCCGCACATTACAATGCCGAACGGTTGACCGGTTATCATTAAGCCAAATAATACGCCTATGGTCGATAAGAATATTGCGCTCATTATTAGCACCGCTTGGAAGATATTATTAAACTGAATAAGTAAGATAATAAACATTAGCAATAAAGCTGTGCCGAATGCGGAACTTAGGAATTTTTGGGTTTCTTTTTTACTTTCATCGTCACCTTTGAAGCGTACTTGGATATTAGGGCTAAAAACTTTGGCATCATATTGTTCTGATAACCAGTTAGTTAGCTCCTTAATTTTATTATTAGGTAGAGTGCCACGTTTAACATCGGCCTTAACTGTGTATGCACGCTTGCCATCTACGCGTTTAATAATGCCGGTGGTTGGTTTAGCTTCACGCTCAATAAAGTTAGATGCTGGTATAAGGTTATCGCCAGATACGATATTTAAATTATCAAGCTGGGTGATATCCCGCGCATAGGATGGGAAGCGGATTACAACATCCACTTCGTCATCAGATGTTTCAGGGCGGTAAGTTGTTACCTTTAAGCCGTTAGTTATTAGACGGATGAAATTACCAATCTCTGCAATTGAAACTCCAAATTGGCTGGCGATATCACGTTTAATGTTAATTACCCATTCAATAGATGGTACGGGAATGTCAGACTCTACGTTGATTATCTCTTCTTCATCTTCAAGCTTTTGGGTGATTAGTTTACTTGCCTGTAGAATTTCAGCTCTATCATTGCCAGCAACTTCAATAATAATTGCTTTATCGGATGCTGGACCTTTCTTTTCTTTAGCGGCTTCAATTTTTACGCCAGATATTTTATCTAGCTTAGTTTGCATATCTTCTAAAATTTCGTTAGCTTTACGGCGCTTTTGCCAATCTTGAAATTCTAGGGTTATTAAGCCGATAACATCTTCAGGCAAGTCATTGCCGCCGCCGCTGAACTCGCCTGCTCTGGTGTATACAACGCGAACTTCGTTTTGATATTGCATGGAGATTTCTTCGACTTCTTTCATTATATCTGCTTTTTCATAAACAGATAAATTGCCACGCGCTCTAACCTGTAACTTTGCATTATCGGGTTCTATGGATGGAAAGAACTCTACGCCTTTTGCAGTTACAACGAATAAAGCTACTATTATAAAGATTAGCGCGGTAAACCCGCTCAAAAACTTAAATGGGTTATTTAAGAAGGTTTTTAAATATTTAATATACTTATCTTTTAAGTTGCTCTGCTTTTCTTTTGAGGTTTTAGATGCGCCAAATAACGAGCCCACTGATGGCATGAATATTAAAGCCGTAAATACCGATGCGATAAGTACACAAATAAGTGTTAATGGCAGATACTTCATAAACTGTCCCATTATTCCGGGCCAGAATAGTAAAGGTGCGAATACAACTAATGTTGTGGCTGTAGAGGCTATAATAGGCAGGCTCATGCGCTTGGCAGATTCCGCGTAGGCTTGGACTTTTGTTTTACCTTGGCTCATCAATCTACTGGCGTATTCAACTACAATTATGGCGGAATCTACTAGCATGCCAACACTCATTATGAGTGAGAATAGTACCACGATGTTTAGTGTTAGCCCTAAATGGTTGATTAATAATATGCCTATCAGGAATGATACTGGAATCGAGAAAGCTACCATCATGGATGAGCGGATGCCGATGAACGCCATAACAACAACTAGTACAAGCAGGAATGCTAAGAATAAGTTATTCTGCAAATCTGATAGCATATTTAATATGTTACCAGATTCGTCTTGTGCGTAGAGTAGTTGTATTTGCCCTTGGAATAATCCTTCATTTTCTTGTAGCACTTGCTTTACGGCAGATACTGTTTGAATAATATTCTCACCTGTGCGTTTGGATATTTCAAGTACTACCGCCTTGCTTTGATTAACGGATGCGAATGAGGTTGCGTCTTTGTAAGATTGTCGAATCTCCGCTAAATCTTTAAAGCGTAGGGCGTTGTATTCGTCTGATTTAATTGGGAAGTTTATTATGTCTTCAAAAGTTTCAATTACCCCAGGAACTTTAATTCCAAATCTACTGCCATTAGCGCCGCTTGAGCCGGTATCTAGAATACCAGCGCTTACGAGTAGGTTATTATTTCTGATAACGTTAATTAATTCAGATGATATTCCATAGCTTTCTAAAATGTGTGGTTCAATTACTACCTCAACCATGTCTTCACGTTCGCCAGCAATATCCACTTCTAGCACGGAAGGTATAAGCTCTATTTTATCTTTTAGCTTTTTGGCAATGTTAATTAATGAGCGTTCTGGGATGTCTGAAAGTAAAATAACATTTAGAACTGGAAACTCAGAAAGATTTATTTCATGTACCCGTGGCTCCTCAGTTTCTTCAGGTAATTTGGTTTTTACCTTATCTACCGCTTCACGAATTTCATCTAAGGCTTTATCAGAATTAAAACCGGCATTGAATTCCATTGTTACCGATGCGTATCCAGTAGATGCCACTGAGCGAATTTCTTTTATGCCCTCAATTGTGTTTACTTCATCTTCAACTGGGCGCACAAGCATGCGTTCAGCGTCTTCTGGTGAAATACCTTCATGGCGTAACGATACGTATATAATTGGAATTTTAAC
Source organism: Rickettsiales bacterium (assembly GCA_020630095.1). Classification (GTDB taxonomy): domain Bacteria; phylum Pseudomonadota; class Alphaproteobacteria; order Rickettsiales; family UBA8987; genus JAHDCD01. The sequence continues at coordinate 240,599 of JAHDCD010000001.1, forward strand.
ATCCGGAGTAGACTCGCGAGGTATTGATTTATATGCAGAAATTCCTGAAATAACTAACAGTAATAGGATGGCAATTGTTGCCCTGCTCTTTGATATAAAAAATTGTATTAATGAATTCACGATACTTTAGCTAAAAACTTCTTGCATGATTGTCTATTAATATATTATAAGATACCACAAATTCGTTTCAGCTTAGTTTGAAACATTTTTTTTATTAGAGCGTTCCTTGGTAGCTCAGTGGTAGAGCAGGAGACTGTTAATCTCTTGGTCGGGGGTTCGAATCCCTCCCAAGGAGCCAATAAAATCTATATATTTCAATAGATTATATCAACTCCGCAAATTAACAAAAACATTCTTGGGCCAAATTTGGGCCACTTCATTTCAATAAAGGTAATTTTCTGAATAAATTTGACTGAATTTATTCCTATTAACCTAACAGCTAAAAACATAATGTGGTCCGCTAACTTTTACAGGAGTTTATTATGGCCACTATCAATGAAAGAAAAACTGCTAACGGAACCATCAAATATCGTGCTAAAGTGCGTATGAACGGTTTGGAGTTTAGTAAGACCTTTGCACGCAAAACAGATGCTAAAGAATGGATTGCTTCAACTGAAACCAAGATACGAGAGGGAGAACTTACCGGTGGCGCAGTATATCGCAAGAAAACACTTTCTGAGGCAGTCGCTAAGTTCAAAAAGCAGAAAGAAAGTATGTCTGCACATTGGAAGAACTATAAATTCCACTTCAAATATTTAGAGAATAATTACGGCAAAGTTAAAATTGAAAACTTCACACCGGCCAAGATTGCTGAAATTCGTGATAGGTTAAAAGATGAAGGGCGGAGTAATGCAACTGTTAATAGATATCTCAGCACTTTAAGTAGTTTATTTAATACTATAGTTAAAGAATGGATGTGGTTAAATGCAAACCCTTGCAGGAATATTAAAAAGCTCCGTGAAGATAATGCACGCGAACGTTTCTTAACTAAAGATGAAATATCAAAGCTCTTAGCGGTGGCTAAGCAAGAAACTAAGCTGCCTATGTATCCTATATTATTAATTGCGGTGCGTACTGGCATGAGGCGCGGTGAGATATTAAACCTCAAATGGACTGACATTGATTATGATAACGGTCTTATAATTATTCAGCGCACCAAGAACGGCGATAAACGCTCAGTTCCGTTAACTCTAGAGATTAAAGAGGCTTTAGAAGTATACGGCAAAGTTAGAAGGCTAGATACTCAGCTTGTATTTCCCTCACCTACTAAACCATCAGTTCCACCAGAAATTAAGAATGAATTTGCTAATATTATTGCAAAAGCAGAGATTACAGATTTTCGTTTTCATGACTTACGCCATACAGCGGCATCATATATGGCTATGAGTGGAGCTAGTTTACTTGATATAGCTTCAATACTTGGCCATCGCACAATGCATATGGTTAAACGCTACAGCCACTTGACAAAAAGCCATGAACGTTCAGTAATAGAGCGAATGAACCAAGCAATGATTGAGTAATGGCTAATATAAGTTCTGAAAGAGTTTCTAGAGTTAAAAGGGATGTTAAAGATGAACGCAATAAATTAATTAAGTATCTAAAAGATAGCGCAAAAGAAAAAGGTCTTCGTGATATTGAAGATGATATATTTGCTATTAATACCTTCTATGACACACACTTAGACAGCCTAAGCAACTCTGCTACCCAATTTATTGAAAAACTCTTAGAATATGATTCTTTTTATGAGACTCTTACATCTTTGATAACCATACTTCCTGTTGATATAAAAGATTACCCTATAAAAGAAAAAAGAACTCTTAAGCAAGTTGAATCTTCGTTAGAAGATATAGTTACTAATTTAGTTAAGTTATCGAATCAATTTAAAGAAATTGGATTAGATATGGATGGTACTCTATTTTTATCTAATGAACTTTATGATAAGATATTTCCTAAAGCACTAATACCAGCCTCAAAAATAGGTGACGCCAACTTTTTAGGTATAGAGTTCCAGCCCAGAGAGCATTTAAATATTAGTATATCTGAATTATTAATAGATATATCTAAGCAGATAGCAACGAAGGCGCCTTTTCAGTATTCATACAGTAAAACAGATTATTCACACTCCGCAGAAAAAGAATATTATGTAGATATAACACTATTCACATATTACAAATTCCTTAGGACTGAAGGTGTTGAATTAAATCTATCTGGCCTGTGTTCATTTATTAATGACGTTTGTAATTTAAGCGGGCAACAAAATCTAGATCCAATAAAAATCAAACAACGTCTTAATAAAGATTCCAGCGATTTAATGGACAAGTTCAGTGGACAAATTGTAAATCCAAATGATATAATTATTAGCTTCAATCTTTCAGAAAGATTGTTGAAGAAAATCAAAAAGATAGAGTCAAATTATTAATACATATAAATCCCTTAAATTTTTATCAATTTATAAATTTTTATCAGAAACTCAGAAAATATTATGAGTTTCTATGACAAATAAGTCACATAAAACCCAGTCTTGGCAGCAGCTATATAGTGTTGCTGAGATGGTGCAGCGTCATGGCTTTTTAAGTGAAGGTCAGCTGCGTAAACTTATCTTTAATTCTAATACTAACGGTTTCGATGAAGTTATTCTCCGACTTGGACGTAAGGTTCTTATTAATGAGGATAAATTCTTCGAATGGTTAGATAACAAAAATCAACAAAACTTAGACTTAGGAGGTGCAAGCTATGAGTAAAGATAATAAAGCTCCATTTTCTAATATGGACAAGTTTAAGGTAAACAATGATTTCCTTAATACTGGCGCTACAGAAGAAATGTTATCTAAGGTACCTATTAGCAAGCCTAATAAGAAGAAGTTTGTTCATGCTAACCCTGAAGAATCTTATACAGTTCAAATACGTTGTATTGAAGATAATGAGGGACAGTTGTACTATGTTAGCGATAATATAGCTGGTAATATACCAGAGCTGTGCGCCACCTATAGAATAACTCATTATATTACTAGACAAGGTAATTCTTTTCTTTGGCCTGTTAAACTATCTACATGGGGTGATAAGCTTAATGGCTGGGCAGAGTCAGCTCTAAAAGCAGTTGAAGAAGCTAAAGATAACTGGATTCGTATTTGTGCAGAAAAAGAGCTGAACGGTTATAAAATAATAAAACCAAAAGCTCAACTTGAATCTCCAATATGGCCTAGCTATTCAATGGAAGAGTTACTTGAAACTGCTTTTGAAGGCCGTGTTATTGACTCAATGGATAACCCGCTAATTAAGGAGTTAGAAGGTCGTGTATAATTTTGATAAACAATTTAGCGATTTTCAGGAAGTATGGTGCTGCGATTTTGAATTCGCAGCACTTGATGGCAATCGTCCAGAAGTTAAATGTATGGTTGCCATCGAACTTCATAGCGGGAGGGAGATAAAACTATTTAGAGAAGATCTTTACAGACTTGATAAACCTCCTTTCGATATTGGTAAAAACTCCCTCTTTATAGCTTATTATGCTCCTGATGAAATATCTTGTTTCTTAAGTCTTGGTTGGGAATTGCCCAAATATATTCTAGACTTATGTGTTGAATTTAAAAATATCCTCTCAGGCATTGAGGGTTGTAAAGGCTTAATAGATTGTTTGAAATATTACGGCCTTTCTTCAATTGATACGCTTAAAAAAGATTCTATGCGTGAACTAGCGTTGCGTGAAGGTGATTATACAGATAAAGAAAGGCGAGACTTACTCGATTACTGTAAGTCAGATGTTGATGCGCTTGTTAAGTTATTGCCACAAATGATTGGCTCAATATCTTTACCTTATGCACTAATTAGAGGTGAGTACACAAAAGCAACGGCTCAAATTGAACGGAACGGAGTTCCTATTAGTGCTACTTTGCTAACCCAAATAAAAGAGCAATGGCCAGATATCAAAGCTAAACTTATTGAAGATGTTGATAAAGATTATGGTGTTTTTGATAATGGTAGCTTCAATAATAAAAAGTTTAGAAACTTTATTGATGAGCGAGGCTACAGATGGCCAAGAAATATTAACGGCTCACTCAAAACCGATAAAGATACACTCAAACAACTAGCTAAAAAATATCCTGAATTAGAGTATCTAAAAGAGCTTTTAGCTACAATCCGTTCAACAAATTTACTTAAGCTTCCAGTTGGTGTTGATGAGCGCAATAGAACTAATTTATGGTGCTTCGGTACTAAAACGAGCAGAAACGCACCTAGCACTAGTGAGTTTATATTTGGTCCTGCAACATGGGTTCGATATTTGATAAAACCTAAAGAAGGTTTCGCATTAGCTTATATTGATTATTCGCAGCAAGAATTCGCAATAGCAGCCTATATGTCAGGTGATAAGAAAATGCAGGAAGCTTATGAGTCAGGTGATCCGTATTTAACCTTTGGCAAGCAATCAGGGTTAATACCTGCACACGCCACAAAAGAAACTCATAAAGCGGATCGTGATAAGTGTAAGATGTTAGTTCTTGCAATGAATTATGGAATGGCAGCCGAATCCTTATCAGATGCTTTAGATATCTCTAAGGCTGAAGCTCAACAGCTGATAGATAAATACCACAAAACATATGGTACCTATTCTAAATGGTCTGAATCAATCATAAATCATGGCGATATGACTGGCAATCTAAAGAGCGTTCTAGGCTGGCAGGTAAGTTGTCCCTATGAAGCTAAGTGGCGAAGTATGGCTAATTTTCCAATGCAAGCTAATGGAGCTGAAATGCTGCGACTATCGTGCATCGAAGGTTTAAGGCACGGTATTAAAATTTGTGCGCCTATTCATGATGCTGTGCTTATTGAGGCTCCTATAGATGAAATAGAAGATAAAATTGCCACTATGCGTGAGGTGATGTGTCAAGCTAGTAAATTTATCCTAGATGGTGCGGAGGTTAAGACAGATAGAGAAATATATTGCTACCCCGAAACGTTCCAAGATAAACGTGGTGAGGAGATGTTTAATAAGATAGTAAACCTACTTAAACCTGAGTAACCAACAACCACCCGTACAATATAATAATTATATAGGGGCTGACACCTAACTTTTAACAAGTTAGGAGATCGGTATGTATATAAAGCAT